>NZ_QQRR01000001.1:0-1200000 GCF_003439925.1 Haloprofundus halophilus | reverse complement strand
AGAAGACGAGCACCTCGGCGTCGACCAGTTCGGCGACCTCGTTCTGACAGGCCGTCTTCCCGACGCGGCCCTCGATTCGTTCGAGGCGAATCCCGCGGTCGGCGTACGACCTGACGATGTCGTCGGTTCGGTCCGAGGAGGCGTCGGAGAAGACGACGACGTCGAGTTTCGACTCCGGGTACTCGAGTTCGAGACAGTTCTCCAGTTTGTCGGCGATGACGGCCTCCTCGTTGTACGCGGCGACGATGAGCGCGACCTCCGGAAGCTCGTCTCGCCCCCACCGCGGAGTCGTCGCCGGGACGACCGAAGCGACCGCCCACAGCCCGAGCGGATACAGCGCGTAGGCGTACACCACCAGGAACACACTGACGAGAAGCACTGCGACGAGTGCGCTCTCTACAACTGCCATATACAGAGATATCGCTGTCTTCTCATAAAAAATTAAAGTCAGTTGACACGATGTTCCCCTGCGGTGATACGACGTTTCACGGAGGCAATGTTCAACTAACTGGCAGTCGCAGTGGTGGGTATGTCTGCGGTATCCCGTCCGTTGGTCAGCGTCGTCGTTCCGACCTACGACCGGCCGGCGTATCTCCGGTCCGCGGTCCAGTCGGTGTTCGACCAGACGTACGACGCCGTCGAACTCCTCGTCGTCGACGACTGCTCTCCGAGGCCGGCCGCGCCGGTTCTCGACGAGCTGAACCCGGACGGCCGCCACCGCGTCCGCGTCATCCGCCACGAGCGAAACCGCGGCGGGTCCGCCGCCCGCGCGACGGGGATACGGGCCGCGGAGGGCGAGTACGTCGCGTTTCTCGACGACGACGACGAGTGGTTGCCGACCAAACTCGAAAAACAGGTCGCGGTGCTCGACGCTCACCCCGAGGTCGGACTCGTCTACACCGGGACGCAGGTGATAGACAGCGACGGCGAGAAACTGGAGTCGGTGACGCCCGTCGCCCACGGCAGCCTCACGAAGACGCTGCTGTGTCGGAACGTCATCGGGACGTTCTCGAAGGTGATGGTTCGACGGGCGCTCGTCGAGGAGGTCGGTACGCCGGACGAGCGGTTCCCCAGTTGGCAGGATTTAGAGTGGTACGTCCGCCTGTCGAGACACTGCTCGGTCGCCGGCATCCGCGAACCGCTCATCCGCTATCAGACGGACTCGCCCGGTCGGATCACCGACGATGTCGACGACGCGTTGGTCTCCCGGCGGCTGTTCGTCGAGAAGTTCGACCCGCTCGCCCGCGAGTACGGCCGCCTGTTCGGTCGGAAGTTCCGCGCGTGGGCCGCCTACCGAGTCGGCCGCCTGCTCGTCATGCACGGCGAGTTCGACCGAGCGCGTCCGCTTCTGGTCTCCGCCGTGAAACAGTACCCGTTCGAACCGCGCTTCGTGAAGTTTCTGCTCCCGACGCTGGGCGGACGGCGCGCGTACCGGTTCATCAAAGCGGCCAAACGACGCGCCGGAACCGACACCTGAACCGTACGTCGTCTCCTCACTTCCGGCCGGTCGCTCCGTCTCGCCTCCCGTGTCAACCGTTCGAGCTGCGTCTCCTCCGCCGTTCGCTACTCGTCCGCGTGTCGGTACAGGGATGAGAGTCGGTCACACTGGTTAGCGAACGTGTATCCGACGCTATACTTATGCCCAGCGCTTCTGACAGTACCTTAGATGGGACGGAACGTCGTCCGTGGATTTCTATCGATATTTAGCTCCGACGTGGGCGTACTCGTTCTCTCGATCTCGATTACGCCGATCCTCGTTCGGGTGCTGACGAGCGCCGAGTACGGCGACTACGCGTTCGTGATGTCCGTGCTCAGCGTCACGATGATCGTCATCAACGCCGGCATCTTCGACGGGATACGCAAGTACATCGCCGAGCAACGTCCCGACGCCGACTGGAACTCGAACGTCTTCGCGTACTACATGCAGGTGGGGCTCGCCCTGGCGTTCGCCGCCGTCGTCATCATTCTCGTCGTCCTCCAACTCGGTCTCGTCCAGCGCTTCTTCAGCCCCGAGTTCGAGATCTACTTCTACATGCTCGCGGCGCTGGTCGTCATCCGGCAGCTCTGGGCGATCGGCCGCGGGACGCTGATGGGTCTCGGCTACGAGCATATCTCCGAGCCGACCAAGATGGCTCGGTGGGTCGTGTTCGCGCTGGTCGGCGTACCGCTGGCGGCCATCGGATGGGGCGTCGTCGGCGTTCTCGTCGGTCGCATCGTCGCCCGCGGGGTCGTCGCTATCGCGGTGTTCTGGTTCGTCTCGAGATACGTCTCGCTCGGGTCGATAACCCGCCGCGTCCCCTCGGATTTCCCCCGACGGGAACTGCTGTCGTACAACTCGTTCAGCGTCGTCCTCATCCTCCTGACGAGTTCGCTGTACCACGTCGACCTGATACTCCTCCGGACGCTGTCGGGGGCCCAACAGACCGGCTACTACAACGCCGCGCTCATCGTCGCCGAGTTCCTCTGGTTCGTCCCGACGGCGATGCAGACGGTGCTGCTCCAGTCGACGTCGGAGTGGTGGTCCGAGAACAAGATCGACACCGTGACCGACGTCACCAGCCGGGCGACGCGCTACGTCGTCCTCATCACGACCATCATGTGTCTCGGCATCGGTGCGCTCGCCGAGCAGTTCGTCTCGCTGTACTTCGGAACCGAGTATCTCGCTGCCGTCGCTCCGCTTGTGTTGTTGCTCCCCGGTACGCTCGGATTCGCCGTCGCCCGTCCGATTTTCGCCGTCGGACAGGGGAAGGGCGAACTCCGACTGCTGATTCTGGCGACGGGTGCGTCCGCGACGCTCAACCTCGTGCTCAACCTGCTGCTTATCCCGAGATACGGGACGGTCGGCGCGGCGGTCTCTACGAGCATCGGCTACGGGTCGATGCTCCTGTTCCACATCCTCTCTGCGCGCCGCATCGGCTTCGACCCCATCTCCGACCTCCGGTTCGGACGAATCGTCGCCACCAGCGCCGTCGCCGCCGTCCCCGTCTACGGACTCCCGCTCGTCTTGGAGGGCGACGTCGTCGAGTTGATCGTCGTCCCGCCGGTGGGCTTTGCCGTCTTCCTGGTCGCAGCGGTGTTGTTCGGCGCTATCGACCGCTCGGAGGTCAACGAACTGCGACAGCGACTCTCGACGATTCTGCCGGTGGGATGACGACCCGCGAGCGCGTGGAGAGCCGGAACGTCCGGCGTCGACGACTGTCGGCGCGTGCCGTCCGGTCCGGACTTCGCTGTGTTAGCTCGGTTAAACGTCTCGAAGTGACTGGTGGACGATGGCGACGACGCTCGCAAAGAACCCGACGAGCAACAGGAGACCCGACACCCCGACGAGCACCAGCGGGAACTCGCCGGTCTGTCCGTACTCGAACACCGACCAGTAACCGAGGGTGAGTCCGACGAACGCGCTGACGAACCCGGGAACGCCGAGCGTCGTCAGCGGTCGGTCCTGCTCGATGAGCCGGAGGACACCTTTCACCACGGAGTAGCCGTGCGAAAGTGGGTTCTGGGTGTAGGTGTCTTCGAGGTCGTACCGGATTCGAATCCCGATCTCGTCGATCTCGTACCCCCGTTTTCGAGCGTGAAACAGGATGTCGGTGCTGGCCTGCATGTTCGACCCGAGCGTCTCGTCTTCGGCCAGCGACTCGATGGCTCTCGGTCCGTACGCGCGAAAACCGCTCTGCGTGTCTCCGATGCGGTTTTCCTTGCGGAGCGTTCCGAGTCCGAGGTTCGTGAGGACGTTGATGACCCAGAGACCGAAGCGCCGGTAGAGCGGAATCTCGCTCGTCACGCTACCGGTGTACCGACTCCCGATGACGATGTCCGCCTCACACTCCCGCTGTCGCCGTAGGAGCCGCTGCACGTCGCTCGCGTCGTGTTGTCCGTCCGCGTCGATGACGACGAGACTCGACGCGTTGCGCTGTTTTCCCTCGGTGAAGAGCGTCTGCAGCGCCGCGCCGTAGCCGCGGTTCTCCGAGTGCCTGACGACCACGGCACCGGCCTCGGACGCCCGCTCTGCGGTTCGGTCCGTGCTCCCGTCGTCGACGACGACGACCACGTCGGCGTAGTTACGCACCTTCTCGACGACGGAACCGACGGCCTTCTCTTCGTTGTAGGCGGGCAGTCCGACGACGACCGGCGCGTGGTCCGACTCCGCCGCTTCGGTCAGCCGCGACAGTGATTCGACTACGAACGTATCTTCGGCTTCGAGCGCCTCGAAACTGGCCTCGAGGTCGACCGGTGCGCTCGGGTCCTCGTGAACGACGAGTCCGCGGAGGCCGTACGTCCGCGCGAGTTCGACGAGCACCTCACGTGCCGTCTCTCCGCCGCCCCCTACGTAGTCGACTTCCTGGTGTACCTCCATGGGTTCGTCGCCGACCCCGACGGCGTACAGCACGGTCCCGTCCCGCCGAACCGCGAGTAGCGGATGTCCGAGCTGTGCGGTACGACCGAGTAGACGGAGCAGATGGTGGTCGTCCTCCCCGTCGAGCACCACTCCGAGCGCGTACTTTTCCCCTCCCGATACCGACCCCAGACCCGAGTAGCCGTCTTCGAAATAACTCCCATCCATTAGGTATGACCCTCTATGGAGATGATGACAAGCGCGTATCTTGTTATGGAGTACATAGGAGTCCGGGGACTTTGGAGATTGGCACGGAAATCCCCTATTTTTACAGAAACGTTCGTATCCTTCGGTCTGTTTTTGGTTTTGTTACATCACATTCGGTAACTGGTATTCCAGCGACACTTCCGACGCTCTGCGATTGGCTGGGCGACGTTCTCGACACTGCTCTCTCTCGATTTCACGGCTTCTCCTGTCGTATATGGGATTCGGTGCATGTTTCTGTAGCCAAGCCACCTCGGTTCGTTGCGGTTACTCGGTCGCGCAATAGGACGTTACCGCTCGTCGGTGGCGTTTTTCGGGCGTCCGGTCGTCTTCGCGACGTATTACGACTCTCCGTTTCGACTCGACGGCCTCGGGGAGGACTCCGAAGCGCGCCGGTTCACACTTCCCACTTCAGACGACTGAGATTCCCGTCCCGTCCGAGGATGCGCTTCGGATGCGGGCCGTACCACCAGAGGAACAGCATCGTCTGACTCGATTTGATGCGCTTTATCGTCTCGGAGTCGACGACGTCCCGCTCAGCATACAGGCGGTCACGTTTCTTGTACAGGCGGCGAAAGACGTTCGTGAGCGAAGAGAAACTTCTCGTGAGTAGGACGACGTAGACCGAGTAGATCACACTAGTAAACAGCACGTATCGCCACGGGAGGTTCCGAACGGCGATGTTGATTCTGTTCTCGACCAGGCGCTCTTTGGTCTCCTTGTCGGAGAGTCGCCCCTCGGGTGTCTTCTTGTGGTACACGGCGACTGAGGGCGTGTAGAGGATGTCGTACCCCGCGTCGAGGGCGCGTATCGAGAGGTCCATCTCCTCGAAGCCGTAGACGAAGTTGTCGGGGTACAGCCCTGCCTGTTCGAACACCTCTCGTCGGAACGCCGTCCCCATCCCGATGAAACTCGTCGTCCAGAACTGTTCGTCTGGCTCGATGTGGAACTCGGGCGGGTCGGGCGTCTCGTCGATCTTTATCTCGCCGGTGTAGTAGTCCAACGATTGAAACGCCAAGATTCCGGCGTTGTCGTACGTCTCGAACAGCCTGATGACTTCGTCCGTCGCGGTGTCGTCGGCCAAGACCGCATCGTCGTCCATCTGTACGACGATGTCGCCAGACGCTCGCTCGATGGCGGCGTTCTTCGCACCGGGCGCACCCATCCGTTCGGCGAAGTGGTAGTACTGCACTTCGTCTCGGTCGAACCGACCACCGTCGCCGAACAGTTCGTCCTCGCGGATCCGGTCGGTCGAGTTGCTGACGACGATCACTTCTATCGGCCGGTACTGCTGGTCGAGCGCGGATTCGACGGCCTCGACGAGGTCGTCGACGCGGTTGTACGTCGCGATGATGTAGGAGACGAGCGGTGTGTCGGCCCCGTTGCTCTCCACTTCCGGTGTGTCGTTCGTTCCCCTCATCGGTCCCACGCTGACGCGTCGTGTACGGTCTGTTTCGGTGCCTCTGCGCTGTCGCCGTTTGCTAGTGCGAGACGCTGTTGAGTCGTTCCGTTCGCGGTGGTTTCGTTCTGTGCTACCGTCCCGTCGGCGAAGGCTGCAGGTCTGACGCTGACGACGGTGGCCGCACCGTTGTTGTAAACGACGTTGTGTGTGGACGTGATCTCGGTCTCGTTGTCGCTCGATAGCCTACTCGTCGGAACGTCGGTGTTCGTCTCGGAGACGCCCCGTTCGCGGATGTACACGTACCCTCTATCGATGTTCTCGATTTCGAACTGAGGACTCCACTCGTTTTTGAACTGTCTCGTCTCAGTGTTGTAGTAGCTCTCCGGAAGTTCCGACCTGAGCATCTGGCTAGTCACCGTATCGGTGAAGATCGGTATCTCTCGTGCGCTGTTCCCATCCCTCGGTTGGTACGCGTCCGTCTCGGAGACGTTCGTATTGGCGATGAGCCACTCCGCACCCGCTCGCTCGTCGTTTTCGAAGACGTAGTCGTGTGCGTCGCCGTTGAACGTCGCGCTGTGGGAGGTCCCGATAGCCGCGAACAGGAACCCGGAGTTGAACCCCAAGAGGACGACGAGGAGGACAGCTAGCACCGCCCAACTCGTTCCTTCTGGAACGACGCTCTGTGGCGTGATACGACGAATTACCACACCCATCTTCTCTGCGAGCATTCGGTAGCCGATGGGCATGAACGGGGCGAGAACGATTAGCACCATCTGATAGGCTCTGTCGGCCCAGAGATTGAGCGTGAAGAAGTACGACGACCCGAGGAAGACGAACAGCGGTATCGCCAGCGCGGTGTACTCGACGTACGCGGGTGACTGTCCGGTGCGGATTTCGTACAGTTGAGTGAGTACCTGCCACGCTAATCCGACGCCGAGGAACACCGTGAGGAGAATGTAGAGTGCGAGATGCATGTCGTCGAGCGTCCCGGAGCCCTCGGAGACGTAGCTCCCGCCCGAACCCTCCACGAGGCCCGTCTGAAGGAGCGTCACCACTTGGTCGGCGAGACTCAGGGGGACCGACTGGAGCGTGGCGATGAGTTCCGGCGACGAGTATGCGTACCACGCTGTCGCACCGACTAACAGTAGAACGGGGTACGAAAGCGAGAGCCGATGCTCGACGTCTCCGACGATACGTTGTACCACGAACAGACCGACGACTGCGGCCAGAAGCGCGAAACCGAACACGTAGGCCACCCCGTAGTGACTGTAGACGAGGCCGACAGTGAACAGTACGCCCGCGAGTTTGCTTCCGGGCGTCTCGAAGTACGTCCCGAAGTACACGAGCAATAGCGCGACTACGAACAGTTCGGCGACCAACTGCTTGTCGGGCGTGAAGTAGAACGAGAGGTGGTAGAATGTGAAGAGGAGACTGCCGTATAGTGCGATGTCGGTGTCGAAAATCTCGCGCGTGAGATAGAACAGTCCGACTGGAGCGAGCGCGAACAGGAGGACGTAGACCACTTTGTACGTCGTCGTCAGTTCGATACCGGTGAGAACCGTCACTGCGGCAGGAACGGCGCTCACCATCGGAACGGCGAGCGACGACCCACCGATGGCCGGACTCCAAATCTGCGTGTTGCCGACGACCGTCGCAGTGTAGAACATGCTCTGTATGTCGGCGCCGATGACGTGCTCGCTCAGCAAGTTCCGGTGTAGGAGCATCGACACTGAGACGGCGAAGATGGTGAACGGATAGAGCTGCTGTGGGATGAGCTGAAGGAAAGCGAGTCCCACGATGGTCGCCGTCGCGACGACGAACACGTACATACCGACGTTGGACCCGAACTGGTTCATCACGATGGCGGCAACTGCGGCGACACCCGGGAGAAACGCGACGAGCGCCAGAACCCACGGTGAGACGTCCAACTCGTAGTGGAGGTGAGGGAGCGTCGTCTCCGTCGAGGAGACGAGAACTGCGAGGCCCACGATGACCAGCGTGAGTGTGAGCGCGAGCGGGACGAACCCGAGAGGCGCGCCGACACCGAAAATCGGGAACACGACGCTGGAGAGGACGGTAACCAGGGCCAAGAGGGTGAAACTCAGTCCAACGGAGAGGATAGTGAACGGACCGAACGACCCGATTCGGAGGTTGAGAAGCCGTACCAACAGTGCGCCGGGGAGAAAGAGGTACAGTGCGCTCGCGGCGAGTACCCGAACACCGAGCAGTATCCCCGATGACGTGGAAACGAGCGTGCTCCCCCAGAACACGACGAGCAGTCCGGCGATGAGCGTCACTATCGCTTTTGGACTCCACTCAACGGGCATCTCCCTCTGTGAGGTTTGTGTAATGTTTCGTGACATGGGTAGAGTTCGGCTGTGACGGTTTCCGGACTGGTAAACGAGCTACCAAAGGCGAAACAACGTGACAGCCCAAATTCAAGATATTTACCAGATTGATTCACATATAATTTCTCTCATTTCCGCCGGTACGTCATTTTCAGTTGACTATCATATCTCAGAGATGAGACGAGCGCCAGGAACGTCAGCGCCAATAGACCTGCGAACCGATGACCCGCAACCCTGGGAGAACGATCTGTCTTCGCACGTCCGGGACGACGACCGATGCGACGAGGTAGATGGTTGTACCGAGTCCGACCTGTGCGATTAGGAGTACGAGGCCGGTAACGGGGAGCACCGATTTCACACCGAGCAGAATCCCGCCCATAACGACCGACATCACGGCGTACCAGCCGACGAGTCTGTACGGGATGTCGATAGTGATGTACTGCGAGAGGTACTTCGTGTGGAGCACCGTGTTCACCATCCACGAGACGGTCGTCGCGATGGCGGCACCGACGAATCCGATAGAGACGATGAGCACCGGGTTGAGAATCAAGTTGATTCCGACCGAGACGACCGTCGCTCTCGCAGCGAGATCCGGACGGTCGATGGCGCGGACGGAGTCGCCGACGATGTCGTTGAACGACTGGAACAGTTTCTCTATCATGAGGATGACGAGCACCATCGAGGCGATGGTGTACTCGGGACCGAAGATGTAGCGCAGAATCTCGGTCGAGTAGAGCATCGATCCGATAATCGCCGGAATCGAGACGAAGACGGCGAAACTAATGGCTGTCGACACGGTTTCTTCGATACGGTCGATGGACGCTGTGGCGTTCCATTGACTGATCTGTGGGAACAGCGTCAGCGAGATAGATTTGCTCACCATGATGACGAGAAGAGTTATCTGCCAGGCGATTTCGTACGCGCTGACGAACTGCGCAGCGAGGAAGAACCCGATGAACGCCGAGTCCATCCACTGATAGATTTCGGCACCTACGGAGTTGATAGTGTCGTACTTCGAGAAGACAAAAAGCGACTTCGTCTCCGCTATCGAGGGTCTGCCGATACTGGTCGTGCACTTCGCGTACGCCCACGTGAACGCGACGACGGACCCGAGCATGAGGCCGTAGACGATACCCCGGATGCCGAAACCCTGTGTGATGAGCAGTATCGCTACGACGACCCACGTGAGTCGTCGAGCGAACTCGATGGGGGCGGTCTCACCGACTCGAAGTTCGCCACGAACCGCGTGAATGTACAGCAACGACAGCTCTCGAAGCACGACGGTGGCGATGAGAAGGTTCGCGAGGTCCGCACCGAGGTAATCGTTCAACCAGGGTCGGAACGCGAATATCGCGAGCGACACTATCGCCAGCAACACTAGTTTGAACGCGACCGCCGACCCGAGTACCGTCTCGGGGTTCTGTCCTTCGCTGAGACGTTTCTCCAGTGCGCCGCGGAGGCCCAAGTCGGCCGGAATCGAGAGGAGCCCTTGCACGGCGAAAAAGAGGAAGAAGATCCCCAACTGCGCGGAGTCGAGACTCCGCGCGAAGAAGGTGACGGCGGCGAACATCAGGAGGGCGCCGCCGCCCTTCGAGAGGACCATGTTAAACGATGAGCGACCGAGATCCATCTGTTAGCTCCGTGTTACCGTTCTCGTCCACGCTGTGGGTGTTCGGATTCGATACAGTCTCGATACCTCGAAGCTACTCGATCGTCCGTCGACTCCGGTTACGGCGCGTCTGTGCGCCGACATCGAGTTATCGACCCCGCGACAGTGTGTTGAGGATGCCCTGTGCGAACGGCCGCGGGTCGTCTAAACTCACGAAGTCGAAGTGGGGATGTTCGTAGATCGACGACGCGACTTCCCAGGTAGCAGTCCGAATCGACGGTTTGTCGACGTTTGGGTAATTGTGTCGCACGACGCTCCAGAGATACTGAAGTTCTCCAGCGAGGAGATGTGTGGCTACACCCTCTTCGTACCCCGGATCGATTTCGTCCGTCCGACCCTGCGTCATGAGCCAGTAGTTGTACGGATAGTCGGCACCGGCACGCACGTCGAGCAGCACCGACGCCCAGATTCGGGGGTTGATTTCGAGGAAGTAAAACTCGCCGCTCTCGTGGTCTTTGATGAACTGCACCGATGCCAAGCCGTGCCAGTCGAGATGTGTCAGCAGTCGCTCCCCGAGTTCCTCCACCTCGGGGTCGTGGGTCATCTCGCGGAACACGCTCATACCGCCCGCGTACGTCTTCCCGCGTAGTTGCCGTCGAAGACTCGTCGCGACCGGTTCGCCGTGGTCGTAGAGCGCACGAAACGAGTACTCCACGCCCTTGACGATCTCCTGGGTGATGGGGACGTGGCCGAGCATCTCGTCGATTATCGCATCCGTGTCGGGTTCGGACCCGGATTCGAGGTATATCGGGTCCATCCTCCCTTCACACGTCCCCGGTTCGAGGAAGTCGACGTAATCCTCCGCGAGCAACGAGTACCGTTGTTTGGCGATGAGTTTTCGGTCCCAGTCGGTGACTTCGTCGAGCGTCTCTGTCTTCGGAACCGGGATGTCGAGTCGCTCTGCGACCTCCGCCAACTCCTTGCCGTCTTGAGCGGTGCGAAGTGAGTCGAACGTCGGCCACCCGACGGTGACGTGTTCTGCGAACTCCTCGCGGTACTTCGAGAGGATGTACGCATCCATCTCTCGCGTGGGAACGACCGTCCGTACGTCCGGTCGAGTCGCCAGTGCGAGAAGCGATTCTTTGTAGGCCGGAAAGTTGTCGTACGGCGACGGCATCAGTACTTTCTCGTTACAGTACTTCGAGGCGAAGGCCGGGACATCGTCGTGCTCAGAGACGACGATGGTATGGACGTCTCTTGGTGCAAGCGACCGCAGACAGGCAACGGCGTTTATCGAGAAGTTCGCCGGTACGATAACAGAATCCCAATGTCCAGTAGTCGTCGTCATCTTGGTGAATCCCCCATGTGCTGTAAGAAGCCACAATGTGACAGGTAATTAAGGTCTGTTCGCGCAGACCGGACAGTCGGTATCGCGACATTGTGTTCGATGGACCGTAACCGATAGCAGGCGCTACTCTGCGACTGTTGACGTACAACCGGGAGAGAATCTGTCACCCCCATCGGTTTCTGGCGGAGACGTGACGAACTGTTTAGTCAGTCGATGTTGACCCGATTGCTATGTCGCTCGTGGGTTCACTCGCAGACCTGTTGTGGGGGACGCCCGTCTACACATACGGCGTGAAGGCGTACCAGTCCGCAGTGAACGCGTATCTGCGAGTCTCGCCGACGTACCGTCTTGCGGTCGACGACGCGAGCGCCGTTTTCTACCCGGCGACGTTCATGGAGTGGAACAACATCGAAAACCGCATCTGGGACGAAGAAGCGGTGCTCAGACATCTGCTCGCGCACATCGAGGAAGACGACGTGTTCTACGACGTTGGCGCGAACATCGGTATCTACTGTTGTCTCGTCGACAGCCTGCTGACGGACGGCACTGTCGTCGCCTTCGAACCGTATCCGCCGAACGTCGAGCGATTGCGCGTCAACCTCGCGGCGAACGGCATCGAAACTCCAATCCAGCAGCGGCCGCTCTCCGACCGCATCGAGACGGCGACGTTTTACCTGTACGACACGGACGAAGCGGGGGCACAGCACGGCTCGCTCGACACAATTTACCCCAGCAGCGACCCGATTGGTTCGTTTTCCACCGAGACGGTAGCGGGCGACCGACTCGTCGAACGGGGCGAAATACCTGCACCGACGGTCGTCAAAATCGACGTTCAGGGGACGGGTCCAGCTGTCATCGACGGTCTGGCGGAATCCCTCTCGGCTGACCGTTGTCGATTCGTCTACGTCGAAGCCCACGACAACGCCGAGCAGTTGCGAACGCGACTGCAGAATCTCGGGTTCTCGACGGTCACACTCCGCGTCGACCGACCCGGAAAGGACCCGACCATCGTCGGCTACCGTAAGGATGCAGATCTGCGAACCTCGGACGCCGAAACAGCGTCAACCGCCGTGTTCTGACTCGCTTTGGCTCGTTCCGGCGAGTCTGTCGTACGCGCGTTTCAGGAGGGAACTGAGCGCCCCCGGTCCCGGTGCTCCGTCGATTATCCAGAGGACGACGACGGCGAGGGCGACGAGAAACTGCGGGCCGAGGAAGTCACCGATGTCCAACTGCGCCAAACGGTACAGGAAACCGTACTCCTCTCCGTAGTCGGTGTACATAAGCGGGTACAGTAAAAATGCCAACTCTCCGTACTCGGCGTCGAAAAGCGCGGAGAGAGAGTCACCGACGAGATGCGACGCGTAGCCGATACCGAACGCGGTGACGAGGTCGGTTCGTCGGTACTTTCGGGCGAGGAAATAGAGCACACCTACGACGAGTGCCATGGTGAGTACCGAGTGAGCGAGCGAACGCCCACTCGGGAGCAGGCCAAACACCCACGCTAGCGGTTTGTCGACGAGGTCGGGGAACTGCGTCCCGAGCACGACTGCGAGAGTCGAAACCTCGGTCGGTGGTTCGCGCGTTGTTGTCCGACTCCATACCGAGTACCAGACGTACCCGAACGCGAGGTGTCCCCAGGGCCACATACGTGGTAGAGTTTCTGAACGGGGTTAGTGGTTACTCTGTTACCACGTAAGTCACACCCGAGCCGGTCGGTATTGGGATGCGCTCGCCCGCTCGTTCGCACAGGATACCAGCTTGGACTTTACCGGTGAGTGTAAAATAAATACAAATTATATTTTGGCACTTATCCTGGTTCTCGACCACCTATTGTCAAATACCTATTGTATTCCGCTGGTATCTGGTACTGTAAATATACTGCCAGTTGAATATACCGCTTTAATAGTGCCATCCTATGCTAGTAACCCAATTTCCGGATATCAATACCTATTTACAGACATATCTTCTAACAGCTTAGTGTGAACTGTTCTCATTTTTTAACAATTTGTCCTCTACTAATAGATTCTCAAACATTTGTTTGTTTTTCAATCTAGATATACTAGGTGTAGGAAACTAGTCTCGTATATTCAACACATTCATAAAGAAAAGAATTATTAGTGCTAACTACTGTCTCGAAGTCGTACGCATGGCACGTGACAAACTGTCAGGCGAGACGCACAGTGGCGAAAACGAGGACGACAGCGGACTTTTGGACCGACGAGACTACTTGAAACTCACCGGTGCGAGTGCCGCCGCACTCGGCGGAATCGGTGCCGGAGCGAGTAGTGTCGCAGCAGTGACCGAAGGAGGCCCCGAAAACCAAGACGAGTGGACGCTCGCGTTCGAGGATACCTTCGATAGCGGGTCGCTCGACACCTCGAACTGGGGTGTCGGATTCGGCTGGGGTATGGAGACGAACGCCTCGCCGGAGAGCATCTCCGAAGAGTACGTCAACATCACCGACGGACAGTTGCGCATCGGTGCATCACCCGACAACGGAATCGAAGCGGGCGCGGTCAACACGAAGGACAAGCAGTACTTCGGTCCCGGTAGTTACTGGGAAGCGAAAATCAAGTTCCCCAAGCGTGTCGGTTTCCTGCCGGCGTTCTGGGCGAAGCCGAACAGCGAGGCGTGGCCGCCGGAGATCGATTTCGTCGAGCTGTTCCAGACGGACGGCTCCTCGAGCGACTACACGCAGTCGCACCACCACATCCACTACTCCTCGGACACGCAGCCAAACGGCCCTCACGAGGACGACGGCGCGAGCTACGACGTGGGCGACGACCTCACCGAGAACTTCCACATCTACGGCTGCGAGTGGCAGGAGGACGCTATTCGACACTACGTCGACGGCCAACTCGTCGCCGAACGTACCGCCGACACCATCGTCGAATCGTGTAACAACGGCGCACCGTTCTACATGATGTTCACCATCCACATCGACCGCGTCGGCACGACCGACAAATCGGCCAACTGGGACGAGGAGATGGTGGTCGACTGGGCTCGCGTCTGGGAGTACGGAAACGACGGCAGCTCCGACGGCGGCTCGGACGACGGATCGAACGGCGACGACTCTGACAACACCGACGGCTCCGAGGAGGATTCCAGCGGCGACGATTCCGAAGCCAGAGAACACTATCTCTGGCTCCGTTCGGAGTACGACGGCGGTGAAGCGTCGTTCGAGTTCTCCGCGAGCGGCGGCAACATAGACCTTCAGACGAACTTCCCCGCGGATTACACGGTTTCAGACGACCGAACCTCCGCGAGCGGGACGGTCACGGAGCGCAGCAACGACCTGCCTGGCTTCTGGTACGACGGCCAGATAACCGAGTTCGACTACAGCGGTCCCCTGCAGGTGTTCATCGACAACCAGTACGTCGACCCCGATACGCTCCCGGAGACGGAGAGTGACGGAAGAGGTGACACCGAAGGAGACGAAGACGAGGAGTCGGGTTCGTCGTTACCGAACACGCTCACCATCGACGCCAGCGGGTCTTCGGGAACGGCCAACTACGAGCTATCCGTCAGCGGAAGCCTCGAAGCTGACAGCGGTGCGAGCAGCGAGGCGTCGGTCTCGGACGGTTCGGCGAGTGGTTCGGTGAGCGACGGCCAGGCAGTCTTCGGTTTCGAGGGCGAACTCGAAGGACTCTCGCTCGACGGCGACGCCGACGTGCTCGTCAACGAGCGACCGGTTCAGTTGCTCCGCGTCCAGCGTGCGGACGACAGTAACGGCCTCGTCAAGTACATAGTCGAGTCTACGGGTAGACTACTGAAAGCCGACGTACCCCGCTCCTCGGTCAATCCGGACGACCAAGTGAGCGGCGGCAAAATCTTCGGCAAGGTCGTCGGCGGAACCGACGCGTACTGGCTCCTCGAAGGCGAGATCACCGATATATCGACGTTCGGTGGCGACGTCGTCACTACGCTCGACGGCGCGGAGACCGACTTCACGAACTGAGTCCTGATCCCCGAGCGGAGCACCGACAGCAGAGGACCACGCCGCGATATTTTTTGTTACCGTTCCCAGACTCTAACGCGCTCTATCTCGTAGGTCGCCGGGAGATTCTCCGCGCTCGGATAGCCCAAGAACTCGGCCCCGAGTCCGAAGTTCAGAATCAGATACATATTCTCGAACTTGATGTTGTCGCCGGTGTAACGGAACCGTTCTTCCCCGTCGATGTACCAGATGACGCGGTGCGGCGGGTCCCAGTCGACGCTGAACTCGTGGTAGTCTGCGCTGTAGTCGGGCCCCTCGTACGTCCCTCGCACCTGTTCGCTTCCCTCTCCGTCTCCATCGTAGTGGTACGTCATGTACACTTCCGGGTCGGCACCGAAGAACTCGAAGATGTCCACCTCTGGCGGCCAGTAGGACGCGGAGGTGAGCCAGAACGCCGGCCACGACCCGGGGAACCGCGGCGGCACCTTCATCACGCCCTCGAAGTAGCCGGGGCTGAAGATGTACTTCGCCGAGACGACCCCGGTCGTGTACGACTTCCCTTCCTGTGGCTTGTTCTCGCCTCTGAGCACGAGTTTCCCGTCGTCAACGTAGACGTTCTCGTCGGCGGCGTAAGCGTCGAAGTTGTGCGTCCGAGCGTCCCACGGGAACTTCGTTCGCCACTTCGAACGGTCGAGCGAGCCGCTCTCGAACCAATCTTCGAAGACGAGTGTCATCTCGGAAGTGTCGACCGGTTTGTTTCCAGGGGCGGTCGGCGGCTCCTCCTGGTGTACGCTGTCCGCGATGGCGTCGAGCAGATCACGGCGTCCAGTCGTGAGGCACCCGGCGGCGAACGGAACAGTGGCTACTGCGCTCGACTTCAGCAGATGTCGGCGGGTAGTAGTCGTCCGAGGTTTCTCCAGATTCTCCGAACTCTGTTCTCTCATTTGCTTGCTGTTGGTGAGTGGGTTGCGTGCTGTCGCCCTGCGAGTCGTTCGTACAGGTCGAGATGTTGGTCGGCAATGCTACTCCACGAGAGCCGCTCTGCCATCCTGAGGCTGTTCTCCCGCATCGTCGCTCGCTTCTCGTCGTTCTGTAGAACGTCGATGAGCACCGCTGCGAGTTTCTCGGGGTCCTCGGGCGGGGCAACTCTCCCCGCACCGCTCTCTTGGACTTGTTCGCGGAACTCCCCAGCCGTCGACGCGACGATGGGTTTCCCGAAGGAGAACGCCGTCGACACCGCGCCGCTGTGGCCTTTCGTGCCGCCCTGGCTGCGGTACGGCGCGACGACGATTTCGGCGCGTCCGAAGAGGTTCTTGACCTCGTCGTTCGGCAAGTAGTAATTGTGCACCTCGACGTTCTCGGGATGATTTTTCTGCAACCGTTTGAGTTTTCGCGGGAGGTTCCCTTCGCCGGCGACCATCAGTTTCACGTCGGGAATCTCGCGCATGATGAGCGGCATCGCTGCTGCGAGCGTGTCGAGGCCCTTTGGCGGGACGATGTGGCCGAAGAACAGCAGGCTGTTCGGGTCGACGTCGACGTCGACGTCCTCGTGCGTGCCGAACACCTCGTACGCGCCGTGGGGGATGACTTCGATGATATCGTCGTCGATACCGTGGGTGGAGAGAGCCGCTTTCTGTTTGTGTGAGTGGACGATGTACTGCGATTCGTGGACGTCCGGAAGCGCGGCGAGCATCGCCTCTTCGACGAACACCGGTGGCCGCGAGAGTGAGAACCGATCGAGTGCCACCTCGTGTCGAGTGACGACGAACGGCCAGCGCTCGCCGACGTTGTGTTTGGCGGCGTAGAGCTTCACCTGCGGGAACATGTCGGACGTGTCGTGGACGACGTCCGGGTCGAGTTCGTCGAGGAGTTTGAGGTTGTCGTAGGAGCGAATCCCGCGGACGAAGTCGAACGGATTGACCTCGAAACTGTACAGTTGCGGCATCGAGACGCTGATGGGTTTGAAAGCGTCGATGACCTCGACTTCGTCGTCGAATAGGTCGTCGGCACTCGTCTTGTCCGGTTTCAACACGGTTACCTCGGCGTGTTTCGACACGGCGTTTGCGAGTTCGGCAGTGTAGTGTGGAAGCCCGCCGGTGCTCTGTCCGACGACGTAGGCGACGTGCAGACTCATAGGCTGATCTTCCCCCGAATCTGCGGACCAACGTACTGTGTGACCGGAATCGGAAGCCGTCGCCACACCTTCTTGACCTGGTCGTACGAGTCGTCCTCGGGATGCGGGAGTTCACCCGACCCGCTGGGGAAGTAGTGGAGATCGTCGTACCACGTCTTCCGTCCGCCGAAGCTCTTCTTGAACAGGTAGACGCCCGACCCCTCGCGAGTCCGACCGAACTCGTACGTCTCGTGGCCGGCCTCGGCGGCGCGTTCGAGCGACTTCCAGAGCGCGAGGCTCCCCCCGTTCAGGTCGCGATACTCGTAGTCGTTGACGACGCCCCACTGGTAAACCGTCGACCCGAGCGAGAAGTCCAAGATGGCGTTTATCAACTCGCCGTCTCGCTCGACCATTCCGAGGTGGACGTTGTCCTCACCGAGGGTATCCCACAACGTCTTGTGGAACGTGAAAGAGTGCGGCGGTGTCCCGTGTCCACGCATCGACCGAAGGGACAACTCGTAGTACGCTTTGAGGTCGTCGAGGGTCTCGCCGGTTCGGTAGGTGAGCGTCGCGTCTTCTGCCTGCGTTATCTGTCGCTGGCGACTGTCTTTGATGTTCCCCCAGACGGTTTCGGTCGATTCGAGCGGCACCCGATACGTCACGAAACGGTTCTTGTGTTCGTAAGCCGGCGCTTGCATGACGCGACTTCCGCGGAGGCTCACGAAATCGACGCCAAGTGCGTTCGCCAACGCTCGTGTCCGTTCGAACAGGCGAGTGGCGGCCCGATCGGCTGTGAGGTCGGATTCGTCGAGCAGCACCGACCCTCGCTCACCGTACGGTGGAGAGACGAGTTTCGACCCGAACAGACGACTCTTCATGTGGACGAGCGGGAGTGCGGCGACGATGTCGTCGTCTCTGGAAGCGGCGAGATACCACCGGTCGTGCCCGTACAGTTCGGCGGCGTCCCCCCACCCCCACAGCGCGTACGGTGGGCCGTCGACCCGCTCGACGAACCGGTCCCACTCGTACGAGTTGCTGCAGCGTTCGATTGTCAGTTCGGCCGTCGTCGTATTTGTCTTTTTGATGTCACTCATATTGATTCGTTACCTGTCGATAGTCCAGTGGCCAGTTCGCGCCAGCCGCGGCCGGTCAGGTCAGATGCGTGTGTGTCGAACTCGAACGTCTGGAGCAGTCGCTCCAGTTTCGCGGCGGTGCGGTCGATGCCGTGAAAACTGATGAAGCGGTTCGCGAACGGAGGGTCGGGTGTCGACACTGCAGGGTTGAACTCCCAGGGATGAAAGTAGAGCGTCGCCGGGATACCGCGTCTGTTGAGCCGCCGAATTCCCCACTCCAGAAGCTCTATCGGGAACAGTCGCGCGTAGAACCCCCCGGCGACGGGCAACCGAAATGGGGTGTCGGTGACCGCCATGGGGTACTCGACGAGACGACTCTCCCCCGTCGTCGTGTCCGTCGTCGGTTCGAACGGTCGTTCCGAGTTGACGAGATATGGCCGCAGTGACCCTTTCGAGACGCCGTACATCGGCGTCTTCATCGGGAAGACGCTCGAATCGTAGACGTAGTCGCTCGACTCGAGCACGTCGATCGACCACTCGGTCTCGCGTGTCACCGAGAAGTTCGGCGCACGAAATCCGATCGGACGGTCGCCGGAGGCCCATTCTAATGCGTCCGCGGATGCCGAAAGTTCGTATTCGAATTGCTCCGGAGTGAGATCGAAAATCGGCGTGTGTGTCTGTCCGTGCGAAGCGATCTCGTGTCCGTCGTCCGCTATCTTTCTAATGATCTCCGGATACGTCTCGGCAACCTCACCGACGATGAAGAACGTCGCCACGGCGTCGTATCTCCGGAGGGTATCGAGAACGATATCCGTCGATTCGTGTATCCTGTCCACCGAATCGCCAACATTCCCACCGAGGAGCGTCGCGGAGTACCAGTGCTCGACGTCGAAACTGAGAATATTCGTCGGGTGAGTGTGCGGATTCATTCGTGGGTCCGTAGCGTACTGTCGCGCTGCTGTTCGTTCTCTGTCTGTTCGTCGATTCCTCCCGCTATCGACACCATCACCAGCCGAATATTCCGTCTCTGACCGCGTTCAACCGCGTTTCCAGTCGAACCCATCACTGTGACTCGAGACGTCGAGGCGTCGACTGCACATCGAGAAGTCTCTGGACGCGTTTTATCACTCATCGGACACACTCACCCAGATGTGGGCCGTCCGATACGCGTTCTCGACGGTCGGCCGCTGCGGCACGTCACCGCGGTAGAGCAGGTACGTGAGTCTGGCTCTCTCGCCGCCGATTCGCCGTTCGGGAACGACGTGGTGCGAAATCCGCCACCGGTCGCCCGAGTCGACGCTCCGCTCGAACTGGCCGACGCGCTGCGTCTCGGTCACGGCGGGTTCCGGGGTCGAATCGGACTCCGCGTCGACCCGCTGGAGCTGGACGACGAGCGTGTACCGCTGCGTCGTGCCCTCGTGGTTTTCGACTCCCGCCAGCAGCCGAGTCGGTTCGTCGACGACGAGTTCGTCGGGATACGTCGAGGCCGTCGGCTGACCGTCTCCGGCGTCGCCGAGAACGTACAGTTCGGTGTACTGCTCGCGCTGTGCGTCCGTGCTGACGCTGTAGGCGACCGTTCCGACCGAAAACACGAGCGCCGCAGCGAGAACGACGTTCGTCGCCGAGAGCGACCTCGAGACGGCGGTGAACCGGTCTCGGAGGCGTCTCGCGTTCGACCGTCGAGCGCTCTCGTCCTCCGCGTCCCCCGTGTTTTTTCGGCTCATCCGGTCTCGACCTCCCGGAGCGACCGGTGGACGGCCGCGACGACGAACTCGTTTCCCGCCCCGAGCGCCTCGAAACTCGCGTCGAGGTCGACGCCGGTCGTCGGGTCCGAACTGTCCCGTACGGCGCGAGCCGGAATCCGGTGAAGATAACTCTCTCCGTCCTCTCTAACTGCCCCTCTGGGCGCATATATACGACGTAGAGACGGTGCCATCGTCTCTGAATGACTATCCTCTATGTGTTTTCCACCCATCCGTGAATCCCTCAAGTGTTCGATATCGAACAGCTATCTTGTTATGCGGCTCATAGCCTCTGGGCGCCACAGAGGGGTATCACGAAATACATGATTTTCTTCTGAAACTTTCACGAGGGGCATTCTGTCTTCCGTGTCGTCCGCAAGCGACCAATATTAGCCTCCAGGTCGGCCGAACGACAACTGCTGTTCCGCGACACACCGACGAGGCACGCGGACCATCCACAGTTTTGTGAATATCGATAACGTATCGAGATGTTCGTGATCGCTGTATCGTTCGGGGGATTACCGAACCGCCTCGCGGGACTCTGACGCAAAAATATGACATTACACGCACTCAGTGGGGCTGCGGTCGCGCCACCGTCCCGCAGTTTCCGGTCGTCGCTTCAGACGCGCCAGACGTCGGTCATCCATCGCTCCCCTCGGTCGGTCGTCACCCGAACGTCGAGACCCACGGCGACGACGACGGACTCTCCGGCTCGCTCCTGGACGACGACCCCCTCGAACGACTCGCAGGGGCCGAACTCGCGGTTCGGTCCCGCCGGACAGTTCTTCTCGGCCCATCGCTGTGCGACCGTCTCGTTCGCCGTGATTCGATAGACGACGCCGCGTTCGACCCGTGAGGATTTGATCTCGTCGACGTAGCCCTTGACATCCTCCCCGCGCTAAAGCGCGAGGATTCCTCCGTTGGGGGTTCGGCTACCGACCCACGGAGGCAACTTGCGGGTTTGTGCGCACTTCTTTGGGACTTTCGTGAGGGTGTGGTTTCCCCGACCAATCGTGGTCGTCCCACTCGAATCGCACGGGCCGTGCCATCGGCCTGATTTCGCAATCGCTGTTTTCTCGAAGGAACGTCTCTGACGCCGTGAGGTCGGCGTGTCCCTCGAATCCGCATGGACACGTCAGCGTATCTCCGTGGCGAATCGTCTCCTCGCGGTCGCCACACTCGGGACACGTCTGACTCGTCCACGCTTCCGACTCGGCTTCGAGGCTGATGTCGTATTCCTCACAGACGCACGCGAGACGGTGGATGAACTTCTTGAACGCCCAGAAGTTGTGCGTCTTCTCGTTCACCCTGATCGACCAATGCGTTTCCCGCACGTCGGTCAAATCGCCCACGTACACCGTGGCCACACCCTCGTCGTACAGCCGTTCAACGAGGTTGCGCACCAGTGCGTTCTGTGCGTGGTCACGGCGTTTCGTCCGCTGTCGGTACAGCCGTCGAATACGCCTGGAACTGTAGCGTCCCTCGCGGAGTTTCGATTGTAGGCGGGCAATTTCGTCGGTCGTCTCGCGGAACCGTCCGAACAACTCGCGTCCGTCGTAGAGGTACTGGTTCCCAGTGGTCGTGGAACAGGCGACGAGGTTGTTCGCGCCAACGTCGAGGGCGGCTTCTTCGGAAGCCAGTGGTGAATCCAGTCGAGAATCAGGGACAGTGACTGGTTGAAAAGCCCTGAACGTGTCGCTCACCTCGTCGTACTCAAGTTCCAGACGACCCTGTTTGCCGTCCCACTTCGGGTTGCCTCGGACTTCGAGGCGGAGTCGTTCGTGGTAGCCGAGTCCGTATTCGTCTTTCAGTTCTTGCCCGACAGGGATTTCGAGACGACTACGCTTGCCCCACTCAATCGTGTACTGGTTGCATCGGATGTAGGTGCGGAGTTCGCGTCCGTCTTTCTCGTTGCCCCAGTACGACGGTGGGTTGGCGTACTCGCCTTTCTCCTTGAGGGCAAAGAACGACCGCCACGCTTCGCTGTTCTTGCGCGTGACCTGTTGAACGGTCGCACTTCCGACGACACCGTTGTACTGTCCACGGTACTCGGAAGTGTCCCACACGTCGCCGTCACCGAAGTAGTTCTGACGGCGTTCGTAGGTGAGTTCGTTCCACAGAGAGGCGGAGGCGTCGAGTAGCCGTAGGAGGCACTCTTTGTCGTTCTTGGTCTGAGGGACGACCTCGAAGGTGTTGACGCGCTTCATGCGTCCTCATCCCCTTGTTCAGCGATGTAGCGTTCGACAGCGCCTTTTGAGGCGCTCCCCGCTGCTCCGACGTAGTACGAACGAGTCCACTTCACGCGGTCGTCGTACCGCTGATTGTACTTGCGGGCGGAGATGCCCTTGACCCAGTTGACGATGAGTGACGGGGCGTTCTTTGGTGGACTTCCGATAAACAGGTGTACGTGGTCGGGCATGACCTCGGACTCGGCCAGTTCGAGGCCCTTGTCTTCACAGATTTCCGCGAAGATGGCTTTGAGACGTTCCTTCGTCTTCTCCGTCAGGTGCGAACGCCGATACTGAGCGGAACCCTGTTCCGCGAGGTCAGCGGAATCTTCGATTCCGCCAGATTTCGGCACGAACACTATGTGGTAGTAGAGTTCGTATTTCGCGTGACGGGTACTCTTTACCATCTACGCATACTATCACAGTCGGACGGCTTAAAGAGTGCGTTGGAACCCCGTCCATACCATCGTCGGCAGTTGAAAACTGTTGGTCGGCTTCACCCCCACCCCGACGAGAGTTTTGATACCACGACGGGCCCGCGTGCCGTCATTACTTCTGTATCTCCGCTAAAACCACCCTCTGTGAGTTGCTTTCCGGTTCGACTGTACCCTTTAGACGTAGCTCCATCTTCGGATTTTGATTTCATACGGGGCACGGCTAGTGCCCGTAGATAAACTCTCAAAGCGACTCGTTCGGCCTTGTTGAAACCCTCAATCGGTGATAGGTTTCAGTACCCGTGCTGAATACACAACGCATCTCCAGTAGCGGGTCAAAACTGCGGAGAAACGATTATATTCATCGAGAATGATGATATCACATGGCTGTAAGAAAACCCTGTGGTGCTTGTGGTGGGGGTGGGGTAGTTGGAACTGGAATGTGTCCTGCCTGCAACGGGGACGGGGTCCATTTGTTTCGCGTATCTCACAATGAGGAAGTTTTGAAATGTGGAACTTGTGAAGGTGGTGGACACTATGGGGTCGGGTTATGCCCCAAGTGTGACGGTATAGGTTGGAATAGAGTAAGCTATCGGTGAAGGCCATATCTTAACGCAGGGTGGTGATAGTGACTTTTCTAAACAAGGGAATAATTGATTATGCTACTATTCACCGATTCACCTGCTTGTTGAATATGCCTTATTATACAGTTCGCCATTAGCGGCAATTTTCCCAATTTTCGCCGATGCTACTGCAATAATATTCTGAATCTAGCATGCAATTCCTCTCAGATGCTGAGGGTTTCAACAGAGCCACTCTTTCAGAAATTGGGCCATCGTAGGTGGCAATTCGAACTACTAATTGTTCGGCTTCGTTGAGCACACAACTTGCACTGGAGTGTCGGTATAGAAGACAGAGCAACAATCATCACGAAATCGAAGAAATAACACAGCCTACTCCTCGAAACCCTATCGTGCCGATTCAACCGACTCGTAATATCGCCTATCTTCAGGAACATGGTCCGTCACCAGAAGGCGACTTACCGACGACCCCACGGAGTCGGCATCGAGAAGCTGGACTCCGGTTCTTTGCAGTAAGGAGAGGCCAAGGTGGTACACAGGCGTTCAACGGTGTCGTCACCAAAATCGCCTATCTCGAAGATCACGACCGTGAAACCGTCCTCCGAGCGTTTCTCGATGAGAACTCACAGTTGGTAGAAGCAAAAAACCGCCGTGCGCTCACACAGTTACTCGGTCAGATGGGTCGCTCGTGGTCAAAGCTTGCGAGCGACGTGCTTGACGACTACTATGAAAATGTCGACTCTCGTGGGCCGACTGGATTCGGCGGTCAAACACAGGACTGTCCGTTCTGCGGAGAAGAAGTCAAGAAGGGTGGGTTGCCGAGTCACATTGCTGGGAAGTGTGAGAAAACCTAGTTGTACAGAGTGCTGTAGACGATATTTGGCTCCTTCGTACATCAGACTCTGTTGATGAGACGGTACATTCGCTCTATTGTGCTCTCCAGTTAGTGGTTATTTGCCAGGTAGTGTTGAATAGAGGGCATCAACTGAACCACTTCATCGCAATTTGAGTGCTGGAGAACTACCACAAGGCAGTGTACAATCATCCTGCATCCGGAAACATTGCTGTGCAGCCGATGTGTACAGTGTAGGTGATTCAGATTCAGTCTAAGTTAGTGCCGTCATCACTATCGAAGAATATCTCCAAATAAAACGGCGAACAGAGGCTCTCTACGCCGAATCTCCTGACGAGACCCACTGATAAACCGCCATCTCTTCGAGCCACTATGTCCTTGATGCGGCGAATCCAAATTTTCCATACACTCGGGCTCTCGCCCATGATTTCATGGAAGAACGGCTTTCGAATGTCGTCGTCGACAGAGACCGATTATTAACTCAGAAACGCCGCTTTCAGCGCTTCTCTAACCCACAAATGGGAGATAAAGCGCCTCGATACGTTTGTTCTAGTGTTGCTTCATCATCCGTTCTTCCCCTCTCTCATCAGTGTACAACTCCATCACGTACACCGGTTTGGTAAAACCGACAACCGCCAAATTTGCGGTACCCTTTGGTTATTAACCCGGGCACGAAATGCTGTTCTGAGACGCTCTGGGCGACGATCTCCCTGTCGGTGTGACTTCGCTCAGTTCATGTGTTCCTCTTTGTCGACGACCTATCCTGTACACACTCACTAGACCAGTTTATTCCGGATACACGCCTCGCTGTACAGCCACCGGACCTATCAATGACTAGCTTCGAATAGCCCTGAAAACCATGAATTCGACATGGAAATATGGGTGTACTGCCCGATTTCAATTCGCCGTCAAATGGAGAATCCGAAGTGCTCATTGCGTCAGTCGCAATCTGCATCGAGTGAACAGAGATGACGACAGTGGAGTTGCCTGACCGGGCGGCACTCCCCGAAGCGCTCCTCGCTCGTGACCAATGGGTGTGTTGGCGCGAGGAGAACCGCAGCGGGAAGCCAACAAAAATTCCGGTCAACCCCGAAACAAAACGCTACGCATCGACGACCGACCCCGACACGTGGGCATCATTCAACGTGGCCTACGAAACAGCGACCGAAAAATCTGGATACGGACTTGGATTCGTATTCACTGCTGAAGATCCACTCGTCGGTATCGACCTCGACGACTGTAGAGATCCCGACACCGAGGAGGGAGTCGATTGGGCCACCGAGATAATCAACACCCTCGACTCATACACCGAAATCAGCCCCTCGGGAACAGGCTATCACGTGATCGTCCACGGCAAGCTGCCCGGTGACAGAAACCGATCGGGAGACGTCGAACTGTACGAGGATGCACGCTTCTTTACCGTTACCGGCGACTACGTCGACGGGACGCCGTCGACAGTCTGTGAACGAGATGAGGAACTCAGAGCCGTCCACGAAGCATACGTTGCTTCGACATCAGCATCTTCTGTTGAAGGAGACCGTTCGGACACACTGACTCAAGACGACGACAGTGAGCCTGTACGGCGCTCTGAGAGCGATGATGATTCAGGCGGTTCGACAACACCACCATCGTCATCAAATCCAGTCATCGATTTGGACGACGAGACGCTCCTCCAGAAAGCACAGATTGCTGGAAACGGCGAGAAGTTCTCCCGGCTCTGGCGTGGGGACACAAGCGGTTACGAAAGTCAGTCGGAGGCTGATTTTGCGCTGTGTTCGTTGCTTGCCTTCTGGACTGGTGGTGACGAGCGACGTATCGACCACTTGTTCCGCGACTCCGGATTGATGCGACCGAAATGGGACGAACAGCACTTCGCCGACGGCAGTACGTACGGTGAGAAAACAGTCGAACGGGCGGTTTCGGGGACGAGTGAGTTCTATAGCCCGCAGACCAGTACCGAACAAACGGCGTTGCAATCGACGGAGACCGCTACTCCGTCATCGTCATCTCCCAGCGGTAATCGAAACGCTGGGTCTGTATCGGAGAATTCTGCTAACTCGACGCATCTCGAAAACGTTCGAGAGCGCGAGCAAGCGCGGATAGAGACGATTACAGAGCTAGAGCAGACGATTCAACGGCTTCGTGGTGAGATCGAGACCTTAGAGACAGAACTCGAAGCAGAGCGTTCTCGTCGACGAGCGCTTGAACAGGAGACCGGGAGCAGTACTGGTACCTCAGAGGGTTTTCTTACTCGTCTTCGTTCGGCCCTGTCGTGGACATAGGTCCACTCAACTCTGTGGAACATTCAGTCGATGATAGAAGATGCGTGCTGAATAAAGAGGATAGATTCAGCATAACCGTCAGTACGAGAAGGAAAAAGAGTTGGAGCTCGACATCACGGTGAGTCTGTTGAGGCTGGAGTGTCTGAGAGCAGGGTCTCGTCGTCGATGACTCAGCCTGCCATACCGGGTTCTTGAGAGGGTCGGGGACTGATTCCGCGGTTAGGCGTTGATTGCCCACTCGCCACGGCCTGTCGCGCTGCCGTAGTGCCGGTCGGTGTCGAGGAGTCTGTCGCGCTTCCACTGGAATCTCATGCGATGGTCGTAGGCAAGTCCACCCTCTATTTGAAGGCCCCCGCAGCCAGTAAGTCCACTACGGGCCCGCGAATTTGCAGGTGTGACCTCAATTGTGAACATACTCCGTATCGTATCCGACACATTTGCGACCTGCACGCCGTTTTGCGCGTGTGTGTGTTCGGATAGACCTCCGTGAGGCGTTTGTCGTCGGCGAAGTCCACTTCCCGAACGGCTTCCTCGACGGCGTATCCGTCGGTCGCTGCGGCGTGCAGTTTCGTCTGGAAGCGAACAAATAGATCAGCGTCCTGCCGACTGACTGACGCCTCCGAACGCGAGGCATACGTCTCGCCAGTCGGGAGGCGGCCGACGATGTGCGCCGCGCCAGCGTACTCGAACATATCATCCATAGACGACTCCGGGACGAACGTGTCACATTCGGGAACGCGACCAACGAGCACCCATCCGAACGGGTCGAGAATTGGATCGTCCCACCCACCCTCGGCGACAAACGTGTACGTCTCCACGGTGTCGCCGCGTGGATCCGCGACAACGACCTTGACGGGGCGCGCCCGTACCATCTCCACGCCAAACGAGTAATCCTCTCGGACGCTGTCGAGGAGGCTGTGAACGGCACCATTTGCGCCGCTACCCGCGACTGCGACCGGCTTCCCGGCGCGAAACGCGTGTGCGAGTTTCGTCCGATCTGCGGTCGCGGTTGCCAGCACGGCGTCCGCATCTTCGAGTGACTCGGTCGTTGCCGGCGGATTCGGAAGGTCGCTGGCGTCGCCAGCGATGTACACTACCTCGTCGTTGAGCGCCTGGCTGGTATCCTGAGCCAGGCCCGTCGCGGGGTTCACGTCCGGACGACTGCTTCCATGCGCGTAATACCCAGCAACCCCGGCGAGGCCAACGATGCCTGCGGCTGCGAGGAAGCGGCGGCGACTGTTGGAGGGCATTTATAATAGAGGTAATAGCCAGCAACTGGGATAAATTTAATTCATCTGGCCCGTCGAACTGGCGCACCGTCAGAACCTCGGGTGACCGATACGCGCACTGTATTCAGCAACGCCTCTACGAACTACCATGATTCAGTCAGAAACGCCGTGCGAGATACAGAGGGTGGATTCAGCGTGAGGCTCGAAGAGAAAATACGAACGGAAGGTCGTGTTCGAGTTCGGGGAGAACATAACGACCGTTTTCTCGTCGTTCCATCGCATCTACAGCCTCGAACGTCGACCAGGGGTACTCGTGGAGAAATTCGAGCTGGAGCCCTGACTCGCACAAGGCCGAGACGATTTCTCCAAGTGAGTGAGACCACCCGTGAGTCGGTCCGTGTTCGAGTTCTTCTGGTTCAATGCCAGCGTAGCTCCCTGTCTCGGTCGCGTCGTAACTAATCCGCTCACGGAAATACGGATAGCGGGCTTGCAGGTTCTCCCCTGTCGAATCCTCGCTGAGCGTATTGGTGAACGGATGGTGTTCAGCGAGATAGAACGTACCCCCTTTGCGAACGAACTGTGCCACAACATCAGCCCACTCCGCGAGATCGGGAAGCCAGAACAGCACCCCAAACGACGTGTACACGATATCGAATTCTTCGGTTTCAATCGGCGAGCCATCGGCAATCTCATACACGTCTGACTGAACGAAGCGGGCCTGGTTTCCCAGCCCAGTCTTGTCCGCTAACTCACGTGCTGCTTCGACGGCTCTGGTCGAGATATCCACTCCAGTCACGTCCGCTCCGCGACGCGCCCAGGATAACGTATCGAGGCCGAAGTGACACTGCAAGTGAAGCAGCGATTTGCCCTCGACTGGCCCAAGTTCTTCTAATTCGATCGGATCAAGCGTAGATTCCCCGTTGAGGAACTCCTCGACTTCGTAGTAGTCAGTCTCCGGATGGAGATCAGCGAGCTCCTCCCAATGTTTGCGGTTGTCTTCGATAAACTCTCTCATAACGGGGTGTATATGAGCGACAGAATAGCCTTTCTGCTTACTACGCGCTCTGTACTTAGCATGACTTCTCACACCCATTACCGATTGAGGACTTCAACAGAGCCGTCCACCCGAGATTTTCATGAATCTGTGCTAGGGAGATTAAAGTGACTCTTTGTATGCTGGAGCGTATACGTGGGCGAAGTGGTTTGTGAGTGTCGTGAGGTGGTTTTCAAGCGCTTCAGGCTCAGTAAGCGGGATTGCCACTATACCAGGCGCATGTTTTTGTGAGCTATACCATTGATCGGCGTAGAATCGGATATCAGGCCATTCATCGTCGCGGACCGTGGCATCTCGAACAGTATCGTACACGGTTTGAGAGCCGTGTTGGATTTTGTACTGGACGTACGAGTACGCGTCCGTGCCAGCCGATGTGTCGTCGATAGTATCCGGGGTAACCCATTCGACGCCGACGTTGAGTTTGGTGGTGCTGTCTGCAGCGTCATCGTGTCTGATCGGGGCTTCAGTACGGATCGTAGCGAGCGTGGTAGTAAACCCAGGACCGAGTGCTTTGTCGTGAAAGGAGACGTCAGTCTGATACCCTGCCTCGCGGAGCATTTCGCGCCCAGTCGTTTCGAGCATACTGATGAGTCTCGTCTCGAAGTCGTAGACGAGCTGTCGTGCTTTCAGATACCGGTCCGATTCGAGGCCGTTTGTGAGAGTCTTATCAGTCATTATTGTGGGTGGTGGTGAGATACGCGTACTGGTCGGTGAGCGGTGTGTTTCGGAGCCGTATTTGGTCAGCGAACCCGGTGGTTCCAGACAAAGTGTGAGTGATGAGGCGAGCAGGAAGGAACTGGCAAAGAACGGTTTCGATGACCGCGATAAACGAGTACGCACTGGCTTGCCAATGTGTCGTTGCAGACGGGTCTGTGAGTAGTGTTCGTCGGAGACTCTGGCTGATATCGCGCCAGTAGAGTATGGTGACGTCGGGTTCGTTAGGTTGCGTCCCTCGCAGAATTGCGTGATCGCCCGTTTCCTCATCAAGTTGCGATTCTGTGTTCGCTCGAAGGGTCTCGTGGTTGGTGGCTGGAAGCAGCAAGTAATGGTTCCACGTCCGTCTTTGGTCGTGTTGCTCGATCAACCGAGCAGTTTCCGGTGTTTTCGAATAGTGGTTGTCGTCGATTTTTACTTCGACTGACATTCCCGCTTCTGGGTATTGAATGAGAACGTCGGCACGACGGTCATGGATAGTATCCGAGCTAAGCGGGACTTCACAGGAAACCCGATCAGGCGAGTCAGTAACCGCGACATCAAATATATCACTGACGAAGTTTGCAGGGGCAGTATGGCAGAGGTGTGCGAGCCATTTTGACCAATTTTCTTCTTGACTGGTTCGAAGCGGTCCGTCGTCAGGCCAGTCGCTCGATAATGGATCTTGGTCGAAACATGACGGACTCTTGCGCCACTGCTCGTTCAAACCGTCGAATAGCGTCTGTAGCTTAGCAAGCGACTCAGAACTCCCGAGTTCCGTCGTTTCCCACCAGTCGTCGACGGCACTCCAGTTGGAGTCAAGACTACTCACAACAGAGTCTCTCCCAAGTGAGTGGGCAGCGTTGATGTCATCATCCAGTAGACAGTATTCTGTGAGAGATATTAACACTCAGGGTGAGATGATTGGGTTTGAAGCTACTGAAGGAGTGTATCCCGAACGTACCCCATCGTCCCAATCTCGGTCAGTCCTGGTTGGTCAATACTGAATCGCTGTGGTGGTGAGTTCCGACTATATGTTTTCTCGACTCGTGGTTCGCCCTCAGGCGGGTCATTGAGCATCTCGACGACGTCGTGAGCATCGTCTCGCGTCCGAACGATCCAGATTGCTGCTTCGGGGTCGAACGCAGCCATCTTGTCGAAATCTTCGGGGATAGCGCGGCGTCGGTCGTGGTTGATGCGCTCGGCTTCGAGCGTGACGACGACCACTCCATCCTCATCGAGACAGACGGCATCGAGACGGTGGTCATCATCATCGTCGCTGTAGTAGGTGACGACCTCGACTGCCTCCGACTCCGGATTCTCGACGAACTCCTGTTCGAGATACTGTCGTCCCACCTCAACCATCGCGACGTGGAGACTTGACTCGCTGAGGTCGCCTCGGCCATCGCCGTGAGCAATTCCTTCGCGGTGACCCACCTGGATTTCTGCTCTGCCTTCGGGTGTGACCGTGTAGAGCTTGTACGGGTGGGTGCAGTCCTCGTTGAGCAGGCCATTGTCGATGAGTTCGTCGACGGCGTCGCGTTCGATACCGACGTACTCGATGAGTCTGACCATGCTGTCGCGAGTGATGTCGTACTCCCACTCGGTGTCGTAGCGCTGTTGGTGGGCATTGTAGACGACTTGGAGGAACGCGAGTTGGCGATCTGTGTACTCGCTCTGTCGGCGTTCTGCAGTCGAGAGTTTGAGGTTCACACTGCAGACCGGGATATCGTCGCGGTCGATCTCGGCGAGTGAGTGACAGCAGCGAATCCCACGAAGGATACCTCGTCGAGTCGGGTCGTATCTCGTCTCACAGTTCTCACAGACGAGTGCATTCGAGCCGATATCGTACGTAATCGCGTCAGGAAGGCGATTCGTGAGTGGGAACGCCGTGTCCAGTGGTGGCGTCGAACCATCATACTCGCCAGTAGTGAGACTCGTACTGGAGCGTCCTTCGGGTGCGGAGAGTTCGAGTCCATAGTTGAGGCGCGTTCGGTCACGCACAACATCGAAGGCCGCATTGAACGCTGTCTGCCCTGCGTATCCGAGCGGGTTGTCTCCGTCCGGGTGTCCTGGTGGGAGTGGTGCAGAGCCGACGAGGAACGGCCGTGGTTCGGATTCGTCGAACGGCGCTGGGAGACTGACGAGCCACTGGCCCCGACGGAGTGCTCGGAGGCGATTGCCCACGTCCTTTGCGTCCATGTCCGCGGTCGCAAGTCGCCGGGCGAGGTCGCGGTCGACGGCGACGTTCCCTGTGACGATCGTCGAGACGTTGTTCAACAGTTCCGCGTAGGCTTCGCGTGACCGCTCACGGAGTTGGGCGGGAAACTGCATCGAGAGCGTGACTGAGAGACCGAACGACCGCGATTGAGCGAGTAGGTCAGTCATCAGTCCTGTAGCAGCGACTTGGGATGCTTCTTCCAGGTAGAGATTGACGAGTGGATGCTCTTTCGAGTCTGATTCACGGGTGCGGCGCTGAAGTGCGCTCCAGAGTTTCGAGAGGAGGACGAGCGTGATCGCGCGGCGACTCTCCGGTCTGAGCCCGCCTGTGTCGATGAGAATGACTGCGTCCTCGTCGATTAGCTCTCGAAAATCGAGTTCGGGGTCGGTGTTGGCCTCAGGGACGTGGTTGAACAAACGACCAAGACGGTCATCGATTGGAATCTTCTCGATCCGGTTTGCGACACCCTGCATCAACTCGTCGAACGACCGTTGGCTGTTGGATGCAACACCGGCGAGCATTCCCTGGAGGTCCGGGTCGCTCACTGGTGGGGCATCGCGTGTCTGGTGCATTCGACCGGTGACGTGCTGGAACTCACGATGGCTGAAGGCGTCCGAGCCATGCACCGGGTCAAACAGAGCCTTGACGAGATACCGAATTATGTCTGGTGAGCGGACGGCCTGCTCGAACCGGTCTCTGCCCATGATACCCTGCAGAATTTCGATGTAGTGGTCGACAACGTCTTCGACGGCAGTCGTACGGTCGATACCTGCGTCAAGTTGGTCGCGAATATCGAAAAACGGGAGTGCGGGGAGGACCTTCGCACAATCGAAGTAGTAGACGTTTTCGAGGGTGCCGTACTCGGCGTAGTGCGCTCTGAGGTACTCAACGGGCATCCCGTCACCTTTCGGGTCGATGAGGATGTCTGCGCCGTCTGTGGCCTCGTGGTTCGAGAGTATTGCGTTGATGAGTGAGGTCGATTTGCCTGAGCCAGTTTTCCCGAACCACGCAACGTGCAGTGGTTGGAGCGACGGCGGTAGGACGAGTGCGTCGTCGTCAGGTGTGCCGTCCTGGGTGAGTGGCTGGCCGAGCGTGAGACCCTCTCCGTGGTAGTGCGTGAGTTCGCTTGCTGGAGGTCGCGGTTGTGCCGTCCGTTCGCCGAGTGTTGGGTCAATGGCGCGTTTTGCTGCAGTAGTGAGCGCCGAGCCATCGAGGACGGTGAAGTTGCCGAGTTCCTGGGGGTCAGCGATGATGGCTTTCGAGCGCGTCGGTGTCCAGGGAAGTCGCGTTTTGAGAGTGTCGTAATCAGGCTGATGGAGTGTTTGGGTTCGGATGTCGTCGAGTATCTCTCGTACGCTGCGTTTGGAGTCGAGTGTTCGAACCACGCCGGTGATCTCATAGTTCGTGTGGCCAACGTCACTTAGTGTCGTGCTGAGCCCCTGAGCAACGGTTTTGGGGGTTGGTGAACTGGGTTTCGAGGAGTTTTCATCCGCGACGGTGGCGGGGTCAATGGCGACGGCACGGGCGTTCACGACGAACGTATGGCGAGCGTCTCGGGCGTCGATTTCTTCGAGGCGAGGCTTCGCGCTATCCGGTATCTGAGTCTTCTCTGGCGAGGTCTCTGTTGTCGTCGGCCCAAACAGCGTTGCAACAGCGCGTTGTGTGGCCGTGTCCTCGCCGTTCTTGAGTTGATGTTTCCGATAGCTGGCGTCACCGCGCCAGTCGCGATATGGATAGACGAGCGCTTGGTAAATGATAGGAAGCGGTTGGTTGGCCATCGTTTCGACGACTGCAGCGAGCGGGACGCGGGCGGTGTCGTCGTCGGAGAAGTCTGCAAGTGGCGTCAGTTGTGTCTGCCAGTCGTCGTAACGGTCGACGTCGCCACAGAACTCGACTGCCGCACAGGCTTCTGGTTCGGTGGCTTTGTCGAGTGGATGTTCGGCGAATTGTGTGCGCTCGAACTCGTATGTCTCCGGGAACAGTCCACGGAGAATCCGTTCGAGTTGCGTAAGAAGCGAGTCTGTGGTTTCGGTTGCTTGCGTTTCTGTGGTGAGGCCGACGTAGTAGGTGACACTCGGGTCACTTCCGCCATCACTGACGAGCAACCATTCAAGCGTGGGTTTGTGGGTGTCGTTGAAGAGCGTGGTGAGCCAGCTACCGTCGACGCTGTATTCGAGATTGTGGAGACGTTTCCAATGTCTTGCGACGTTGTCTGGGTCGACTGTGTCGTCACTCGGTGTGATTTCGATGTATTTGGACGATTGGTCGTCGGTTTCTGTGTCAGCATTTTTAGTAGAATTATCGTCGGTGGCCATTGTCGATAGCTAGAGGTGTTAAATCGTCTGTTTGTGCGTAATTTTGGTGAGTCAGGAATCGGTCATAAGTGCTCCTGTCTCCGAACGCCCCCGGTGTCGTCGAGCCCCGCGACTCGCTGCGCGCCTCGCTTCGTTCGGTGCTTACGTCGTCGGGGGACCGCGACGACACCGGCCCCGTTCATTCCCACCCTGTCGGGAGGATTGTCGGAGTGTCTGCTCAGCGCTGGTCTGCTGCTTGCGACGCCGACATATCACTCTCACACACCGGATTTCGAATGAATTCTCCTCCGAATGGCTAGTGAGTTGTTGCGGAGGATTCATTCCCGCAAGCTCTAAGCATTACCGTGATAATGATTATTTAGAGTATGACCTTCTTCAACCGGGTTAAGGAACTCGACGCACTCACGTCAGCATTCGAGTCTCCAAACTCTGATTTTGTCGTTGTCTACGGACGACGTCGCGTCGGCAAGACAGAGTTACTCAAGGAATTCTGTATCGACCGGCCACACATCTACTTTCTTGCCGCACAGGAAGCTGAAAATCGGCAACGTGAAAAGTTCGTCGAGCAAGTCGCGAGCTACTTCGACGAACGCGTTCCACGAATCGACGGCTGGGATGACGCCTTCGGGTACCTCGCAGAAAAACTCCACACCGAAGACCTGGTGGTCGTCATCGACGAATTCCCGTATCTCGTTGCAGAGAATGATTCGATTCCATCGTACCTCCAAGGATTTGTCGACGAGCACCTCCAAGAGACAGACTCGATGCTAGTCCTCTGTGGCTCCAGCGTGAGCACGATGGAGTCAGAAGTTCTCGGCCACGAAAGTCCGTTATACGGCCGCCGTACCGCACAATTTGATGTACAGCCCTTCTCATTCAAACAGGCACGGGAGGTCATCGATTACGATGCCGTGGATGCAGTTCGTTCATACGCGATTACCGGTGGGACACCGATGTACCTCACACTCTTTGACTACGGACAGTCACTCCGAGAAAACGTCCGGTCACAGGTATTATCGCCGACAGCTGTGTTGTACAACGAACCAGAGTTCCTGCTTCGAACAGAGCTTCGCAGTCCTGCCCGGTATATGAGTATCCTCGAAGCAATCGCACTCGGACATACAACGCCAAACGAGGTTTCAGGAACGACCGGCATAAACTCAGGCCCGCTCTCGAAATACTTGCAGACGCTTCGTCGACTGCGACTCATCAAGCGGGAAGTCCCCGTAACTGCGTCGGGTAAGAAGTCAAAGCGATCACGATACGGGGTTGCAGACGAGTTCCTCCGATTCTGGTTTCGATACATTGAGCCGAATCGCTCGAGTATCGAAGAAGCGCCTGCTGTTGTCTATAACGGAACGATTGCACCAGACCTTCCAACTCACGTCGCAACTACCTTCGAGAGTATCTGTCAGGAAGCCGTCTGGGAAGCGACTCGACGTGGTGAGTTCGAACCGTATTCGAAGGTTGGGCGGTGGTGGTACAAAGAAGACGAAATCGATATTGTGGGACTCGCGCCGAACGAGGACCGGATACTGCTTGCTGAATGTAAATGGACGTCAGAACCTGTCGGAGACGCGCTTGTTGGGAGCTTACGCGAGAAAGCAGAGAGCGTCCGCTGGGGATCAAGCAATCGGGAAGAACGATTCGCGCTGTTTTCGAAGAGTGGCTTCGTTGAGGGTCTCGAAGATGGTCTTCCCGAAACGTGGTCGCTGTTCACGCTCGAAGATATCGACACCATCTTTTCTCCCAAATAGGACTTGCGACCACAATTCCGACGATTGTTGTTCGAATCTCTTCACACATAAGCCCGGATTCGATCTTTTCGACAGCGAGTTTATCCGCCTCCTGACGGGCGGAGGGCAATTCAGTGCGTCAACTTTCGCAGTTCGACAGTCGTATCCCTCGTCTCTGGATTCGAAATCTGAGGTCGGTTGGGCGACGGCCTACAGTACCTGTTCCAGCATCGTGTCAGCATCCGACCGCTGACCGAGAGACCCACCTCACCGGAGGTTGGTACATCCGTTCGTGTCATCTACCCACGACTAAAGTCGTGGGCTTGAACATGGGACTCCCCCTCTGACGACGCACGGTCGTAGGCGGTGTAATCGCCATTCGGATTCAGCGTCCCGTTCTTCAGGGCGAGATGACCGTCGCCCAACCCCGAGGGACGTTTGCCCTCGGGTAAAGTTACTAACTTCAGACCGATGTTCTTTGAAGCGTTATAGTCGCCGTCGTATTCCTGCCCACACTCGTTGCACTCAAACCACCCTGTCTCGCTATCGCGGTTCGTGCTAGACTGGTGTCCACACCGAGAACACGTCTGCGAGGTAAACGCGGGCGATATCTGTTCGACACGAATCCCGTATTCGCTGGCCTTGTACGCGAGGATTTCCTGTAGTTCACGGAAGGCCCACTGATGCATTTGGCGACGAGTCTGGTCGTTTCCGTTCCACATCCGTTCGCGGATGTGCGTCAGATTTTCGACGGCGATGTACGAACAATCGTGGGTACGGGCTTCTTCAACGAGACGCCGAGAAATAGTGTGCAAGCGGTCCAAGACGAAGCGGTTTTCTCGTCCCGACAGTCGCGCGAGTGCTTGCTTCGCGGAACGAGTGCCTTTGTCTTGGAGGCTACGGCGGACTCGAAAGTAATGGTTCTGTCCCCACAGTAGCTCGCCACCATCGAAGAAGCGTCCCGTGCTGGTCACAGCGACGTTCTTCAAGTTCAAATCCACACCCATCACGCGGTCGCCACCACGTTCCTCAACCTCTTTTAGGAGGACGATGTGGAGGTAGAACGAGTCGTCGTCTTCGCGGTAGTGGAGTGTGCCCATCCGCTTTTCGTAGTCGTCGTCATCGAGGTACGACCGTTGGTAGTCCCCGAGGACGTATTCGACAGCGACCCGTCCGTTAATGGTCGAAAGCGTGGCTGACCTATCCTTGATGGTCAGCGTGCGTTTGTCGTACACCGCAGAAGATTCTCCGAATCGGGGGAGTGGTCGGCTATTGCCTTTTTTCCACTCGGCAACGGTGGACTTCATCGACTCCACTGCTTTGGAGTACGCCCGAACGCACAAGTTCGCGGGTAGGTCTGTCTCGTCCCGAAGGTCGTAGTACACTTTGTCGTGTATCTTCGACTTGTTCAGAATGAGATAGCCGTCGTTGTTGCGACCGTGTTCGACGGTATAGTTGCAGGCGTGGTTGAACTGGTCGATGGTCTGATGGAGGTCATCCCGTCGCTCGTCGGGTACGTCGAGTTTGACGGGAATGGTTCGTTTGACCTCCATTGTAACTTCACATACGCAACCGTCTATTATGTGCGTTCGGGAGTCGGCATACTGTCGTCGGTGGATTGGGTGTCTGTTGTCGGATTCCTCCCACGACTCAAGTCGTGGGCTTCCTCCTCGAATCTGTGTGAATCCGACTTTCGAGACTGAGAGTGATCTTTTGAAGCGGACGATTCTCGACCAAGCGGGGGAGCAGTTGCCTCTGTCTGAAGTAGGACTCAGTTCAGAGCACTTGGCAGAGTACAACGCAGCGCTTGAATGGGCGTGAATCGCTCGGTTGCTACTTCTTTCATAGTTTTCCTCGGCTGACGTTCTCGGCACGCCCCGCTCGCTGCGTGCCACCTTCCGGTGAGCAGAGCTCACCGACGTCTCGTTCGTGTTACTCACGAGACGTACGCGTCGCTCGTACCTTCCCGGTACGCCAGCGGGTGAGGGCGGCGGTTCTTGCGCTCCTGGCGGTGCTCAGAACACGCTCACCCTCACTCCGCTGGCCGCTCGCTCCAGGTGGGTCAGCGCGCGGTGCTGGTTTTGTGCTTTCCCTATGGCGCGCTCTCACTCGCGCCCAGGGGGCGCTCGTGAAGGCGCGAGCGAGAGCGCGCGATGGTTGGTTGGTTGGTTGGTTGGTTTGTGTGGACAGCCACGGCTGGAGAGTCGTGGTGTCGGAAGAAGACGCCGAGTGAGCGCCTTCGGAATCTGGTCAGATCCCAATGTCAAGTAAGCACGTAACCAGTAATGTAGTTTCGGTCGATGAACAGGCATTCGAACAGTCGGACGGACGAGCGGTCGACGAGGACGGTTTCGAGGTTGTCGACGAGACGCCGGAGTTCCAGCCAACGGTGCAGATGGAGATTCAGGCGAAAGTCGATGCGAACCACCCAAACGGGATGGTCGACACCAGCGAGGAACGGATCTACGGTGTGACCCTCGAACAGGAAGAGCGCATCAGAGCGCGGGAAGCTGAATTGGAGCGCATTAGTGCCCGAGCGACGTTCGGGACGCAGGAAGGTCGTGAGATGCGGACGCGAGATGTCGTTGCACAACAGAGCGCAGCGCGGCGGGTGGAGTTCCAGCGGCGTGCGGCGAGCGTGAACCCAGTGTTCGACCCGGATTGTCCGGACCCTCGTGTCGAACTCAGTCGAGAGCAGTTGGCGGCGGTGAATACGCAAGCGATGCGGTTGAGCCAGAAATTGAATGGCTGGTCGCAGGCGGCGGTCAGTCGGCGATTGGCCGAAGTGGTACTCGATGGAAAGGACATGATGAGTGCGGTCGTCAGCGTGTTCGAGGAGTTGCAGACGGCACCTGGGCAAGTGGTTCCTATCGGGAGACTCGAAGACGTAAATCGGCGAGAGGTGAGTATCGAGGGTCGGGTCGAGACGTTGTGGACTCCCTCGCATTCAGCTATTAGCCAAGTTGGGCTCATCGCGGACGACAGTGGCCGGACTCGTGTGACGATCTGGGAGAAATCGGATGCACCGTGGATCGAAGAAGGCGAGAAGGTGCGCATTCACGGAGCAGCTCGGAATTGGTACGAGGGACGTGTCTCACTGGCTGTCACCGGATGGTCGGACATCTGTTTCCCTGAGCGCGACCGGTGGTGGGACGCGTAGCCAGCTAACGCGGCTTCTTTTTTTGCTATGTACCGGGCCGACCCAGACCCCACCGCCCCACCCTCCGCTCCGTGCTCGCTCCCGGTGGTCGCTGCGCGCGCAGCCACGACCTTACGGGAGTCGTTTAAATTCTCACCTTCAGGCACACCCCGGAGTGCCGCTGTAAGACGGGGTAAGAGAAGCTATAGCCCATGAGTTATGGGGTGATGGCTTTCACATGGCATTCGGCTCATAAATTGTCAGACAGCCACCTCTGTTCTCGGGACATTCCGAAGAGATAGATATAACAACCTGTTGTGTGTCACCGCTCACTAAGTGCGTCGCAAAATAGAGGTGCACCGTAGGTCGCACCTAGTGTTGTTGAACCACCGACCTCTTCTATTTCCGTTGTTTCACGCCGTAAGGCGAGATACCCATATTATTCGCCTCGTTTTGTTCCTTTGAGTGAAGATATCTCTGTGATTCTTACAGCGGCACTCCGGGGTGTGTGCACTGCCGCCCAACTCGTTACAGTGGCACTGCGGTGTGTTACAGCGGCATCATGGTGGTGGAACCAGCGGCTAGAGTGCGTCTATATCCAGAATCTGGCGTCATACAGCGGCACAAAAGGGATTTACAGCGGCATTCTGGTGTCCGGAAAACCAAATCGATTTTATACTCCTAACTAGATGTCTGACACAGAGATGGAGGACAAAGTAGATTATTTTGGCGCTGAGAATCCGATTTTCGCCGACAAGGAACTCCTCCAAATCTCCCATCTCCCGCGCGACGATGCGCGTATTATAGGCCGCGACGATCAACTCCAGAATCTCGGATCTGCGCTTCGTCCTGCGCTCACCGGGAACACACCGAATAATGTGTTCATCTATGGCAAAACGGGCACTGGCAAATCATTGTGCTCGAAGTTCATCACGCAGCGGGTTATCGACCGCGCAGACCAGAACGACGTAAACGTTGGATTCGCTTACGTTGACTGTCTTCAGGACCCGACCGAGACGCAAGCCGTACAGACGGCCGCCGAACAACTGAACAACTCCAAGGTGACTGGGATGACAATACCCGAAACGGGTCTCGCTACTTCGGTGTTCTATAAACGTCTCTGGAAGGCAATCGATGCCCAGTACGACGTTGCCATCATAATCCTCGACGAGGTAGACAAGTTGGGCGACGACAACATCCTAATGCAACTTTCGCGAGCCAACGAGTCAGGGAAGCTCTCGAATGCCAAACTCGCCACCATTGGCATCTCGAACAAAATCCGGTATAAGGAAGAACTAACCGAGCGGGTCAAATCAAGCCTGTGTGAGCGCGACTACGTGTTTCCACCGTACGACGCGACTCAACTCCGTGAAATTCTTGTCTCGCGGTCGGATGCATTCGCTGATGGCGTGCTCGACGACTCGGTAATCCCACGCGTCTCTGCCCTCGCCGCGAGAGAACATGGGGATGCTCGGAAAGCCATTGATATTCTGCGTTTTGCTGGCGAAATCGCTGAGGATGAAGGCGATGAAACGGTTCGTGAAAGACACGTTGAGCAAGCCCAACGCCGCGAAGAACAGAACCGTCTGTCGGAACTCATTGCCGAGTCACCTGTTCACGCGCGGTACATTCTCCTCGCATTAGCGTTCCGCGTACAACAGGATCCCGACCCTGATGCGATGATTCCGAATAACGACGTCTTCGGGACGTATCGCCACATCTGCGAGCAGGAGGGTAGCGATCCACTCAAGGAGCGCCGGCTTCGAGATATCCTTTCTGAGCTCGAATTTCTGTCCATCATCGAGCAGGAACGTCGCGGACGCGGGCGCGGAAAAGGTATCTGGAATGTAAACCGTCTCGTTGACGACCCTGAACTCGTAATTGAGGCGTGCCGGATTGCGAAAGACGAGTAGCACAAATTCGACTCCGAACGACAGAAGCGACTGTACGAGAGAATAACCCTTGCTGGCTCTGTTGAAACTCTCAGTTACTGATAGTTCGGTGAAGCCGTGCTGAATACAGAGCGCGTATTAGTCGTCGAAGATGATGGGTTGAAACCTTAGTCGGATAACAGAGGTAAGTGGATGATTCGACCCACTTTTAATTGATAGTAATTTGAATAGTCAAGTATGACGGTGAACTGGGTATCCTCCGGAAGGAAGGCAATCAACGACGTTGAAGTGGGAGATCTAGTTACCTACAAAACTGAGGGGCAGAGTCGTCGAAAACAGCCTCTTGAAGTGGTGCAGATAACAATTCGGTCTTCACGTTCTGGCGATAAGCGAAAGGAGATGGAACTGCAGGGTAATCGAGGCGGAGAGTATCTTCTCAGCTTCAGTCTCACCGACTCAGATCCATTTGATGAGGCACTGCATGTGAACCTGAGTTCCGCTAATGTATTTTACCCAGAAGAATTCTATCTCCACGAGAAGCGACAAGGACAGACCAAGTAAGCTTAGTGTGACCCCGAAGCTACTGAGCTCATTTCTTTGTAGTCAGCAGGCCGTTTGTGTCTCCTCAAAGGATCTCAACAATGCCTCCTCGCTGTCATGGAGCTTGTCTATGATGTCTGAAGTCATACTGCCACGTTCAATGTTTGTGAGGGTTTTCGTATCGTGTTTCTATGCTCATTGTTGTGAACAACCAATACCACATGAGGATGCTCCCCTCCCCCTATTTAGTAATAAATTTTAAGAAGTAGTGTAAAGACTACCTTAACAATGATAACGAAGTCGAACAGTAACTCGAATGATGGTACCCAGATATTGCTCGATATACCCCTTCAAGACAGCCAATTATTCAAGGGTAAAGCCACAGACGACATCCTTCTCTTTTTAACTCGACATCACGACGAGTCGTTCTCAATAACCGAGATCGCTAAGGCAGTTAACTACTCGCGACCGACGATTACCAAAACAGTCGATCGCCTCTCTAACAACGACCTCGTTGTTGAGGAACGCAACGGGTCGCGTCGACTCGTACAAATCAACCGCGCCCGGTTAACTATCCCAGACAACGCCTTTCTCGAAATCCCACAGGTGGAATTTCACGCTCCAGTAAAGGCAGCGACAGAGGCACTGACGGGAGAACTTGATGGCGTCCTTGCTGTTGTTCTTTACGGAAGCGTCGCTCGTGGCGAGGCTGATCGCCGCAGCGACATTGACCTCTGGGTGTTGGTGCGAGAGGACAGAATGAAAAATCAGCGACGGGCGAACCACGTCAGGAAATCACTCGAAGAGGACACGTTCGATGGCAACCGGTATGCCTTCGAGATTGATGTCGAGGGTCTGCAAGCCGTTCCGAACTACGTAGACGACCTGCAAGATATTCTACGCAACGGAATTGTTGTCCACCAAACAGACGAGTTCGACACTGTCTGCAACATGGTTCTGCATGGTGATTCCGGTGAGTGACCCAACTGTCGTCAGGGAGGCACTTGATGCGGCTGTTGATGCCTTCAACGAGGAGGGGCACGGCATTCCGATTCGAGAACCAGATATCGACACGAACGCGGACTGGAAGACCCAACTTACCAAGGGGTGTCGGCTCCTCGCCGCTGTCGAGGAACTCGAGGGCATTGGTTACTACACTGCGACTGTCGAGTTGTGCTTCGGCATCATCGAGCGGTCGCTGGAAGCGTTTGTTATCGTGGAGGGAGGCGATACGTTGCGAGACTTCCAGACAGATTCACACGACCGTTGTTACGACCGGGCGGCGCAGTTCGGCCTCTTCACACGAGAATTGACGCGTGAACTCAAAGATCTGTACGGTGACAATCGGACGGACAGCTACTACGGTGGTCGCCATCCAACGAAGCGCCAGGCTGAAACGGTGCATCGGTTGTCGCGCGAAATCCACCGACACGTCACCAACCAGATTCGTGAAGGCGGCGTCTGTAATTGCGAGCAGTGACCGGCAAGCGGAATAGTGACCTCCAAAACTGCGATGACTTCTTCCACGGGCGAATCTGAAGAACGCATCTGTATTACCTGAGAACTCCCTAGAGACCCTCTCACTGACAAATTTTATCGACCCTTGAGGGGTGCGGGGCGCTCCAGTAGGCGTGAGCGTTCCGTTGAGAGGTATCTCGACGAATGTCAACAACGGAAAAACGAGTCACGTTCGACGAATCGGAAACACGCAACGACCAGATGCAGGCATCAATCGACGAGTGGATCGAGGATCTCACAGCACTCGTCGACGAAGCCAGAACGACAGCGGAGTTCCAGACATGGCTGGATGTTCAGAGTCGGTTCCACGACTACTCCTACCGGAATACACTCCTCATCAGACAGCAGTGCCCGCATGCAACGAGGGTCGCAGGCTACCGGACGTGGCAGACGGAGTTCGACCGGCACGTCATAGAGGGCGAACAGGCAATCTGGATCTGGGCCCCCATCATCACCGACAAATGCCCGGAGTGCGGGAACAGTCCTTCCTATCACAATAACACAGATTGTGAGTACGACGAGACACCACCTGAAGAGTGGAACAGAGGCGTCGTCGGATTCAGACCAGTTCCTGTCTTCGATGTCTCACAGACGGAGGGCGAATCACTTCCAGAACTCGATACAGACGCACGTGGCGATGCATCAGATATTCTCCCTGCACTCCTCGAAGTCGCTCCGAAATATGACGCCGACGTCTCCATCGTTCCACCAGTCAAGTGGGAACATGGTGAGGCAGACGGAATCTGCAAGTACCAAGAATCAGACCTCTACCAGAAAATCAAGGTCAAGCAGAAACCGGACGACGCTGCAGTTGCAGGAACGCTGATTCACGAAATCGCGCATGCAATTTTGCACGACACGGCGCTTGACGAAACAGAGAGAGCGAAGCGGGAGGTCGAAGCTGAGGGGACGGCGTACATCGTCGGTCGGTATTTCGACCTCGATATGAGCGGCTCCGCGTTGTACCTGGCCGCGTGGGAAGGCGACGACCCTGAAGCAATCGCTGACCGGTTGCAGCGAATCAGTAGTACAGCGGAAGAACTCATCGGCCGAGTATGGACAGCAATCACCGAGTAAAACCAGAGGGGATGAATTTAGGCGTCGTCCACGTCTTCACTCGGAAGACGTTGTGAGAGTCGATTGAACCGGTCTTGCGCACTCTCTTTTCGCTCCTGGGTCTGCTCCGGCTCGTACTGCAGTTCCGTTACTGCCTCGTTCGTTTGCTGAACCGAGAAGATGGCATCCTGATGCTGTCCGTCTGCCGGAAGCATCGCTTTGGGGAGGACGATTTCGTCGATGAGGTCGCCGTCTTCTTCGACCAACAGGACAGCGTCGTCCTCCTCGAATCGGTCAAGTACGAGGGTGTTTGTTTTCTCAGTCATTCGTAGCTCTCCTCTACTACCACCGTTCCAGCATCGTCGGTGACGATCACCGTGTCACCGCCGTTGTTCCAGATTGCGCTGCTGGATTCCCAGTATAGCTCTGTGTCCGTATCCGTCCCACTTCCCGTATAGAGGGTTACTTGCGTACCGGGTTCGAGCGTGAAGCCCGAGGGAACGGTGTACGTGTGTCCCGCTTCGTCTTCGATGGTCCAACCGGACATATCGAGTGGTTCGTCACCTGTATTCTCGAAGACGAGATATTCGTCGTTGAGGTTCTCGTTATCATTCCCCTCGGCGTCCGCGTGAACGTCTATGAGTGCGAGTGCTGCATCGGTTGACTCGCTGGGAGTCTCGGTTGGTGTCGACGTCTCCGTTCCGCCATCGGTGACAATTGGCTCTGGATTGCTGATCCCGCCAGCTAACGTGATACGTTCTACAATCGGATCATCGCTTCCGGGTTCGATTGGGTCTGCAGAGCGCAGTTCAGTAGGATTTGTCGTAGCGTTCCGTTGCGTTGAGACGGTGAGGTTCTCACCATCACTCGAAATGACTACATTGCCGTGGACTGCCGTCCAGTAGGCCGGAATCGAACGGTCAGCGAATCGGGTCAGCGTCTCACTGTGCGGATGTCCGTACTGAGAGTCATACGCACTAGAGATAACGGTGAGATGTGGCGAACTCGCCTCAAGCAAGGCATCACTGCTGCTTGATTGGCTTCCGTGGTGGCCGGCTTGGAACACAGTCGCGTTGAGTTGTGAACCGTACTTGTCGACGAGATAGCGTTCTCCTTCGGATTCTGCATCGCCCGTAAAGAGGAACCGCTGCTCACCATGTGTCACCATCAGCGCGATACTGTTCTCGTTTCGTTGCCCGCCCGCAAGCGGTTCCTCTGGTGGGGCAAGGACGGCGACGTTGACCCCTGCAACAGGAAGTGTATCGTCTGAGGCTACCTGATAGAGCGGGACATTGTGCGTCTCTACTGCGTCAAGGTACTCTTCGTATGTTTGCGAACTCGACGAAAGTCCTGGATCGTAAACAGCACCAACGCCATCGGCTTGCGTTTCGTAGTACCCGATAACAGCTGCGTGCCCACCAATATGGTCGGCGTCCGAATGAGAGGTGACGAGGTGATCAATTCGAGTGATGTTCTGTTGCTTCAGATACTCGAGGACGTACTCTCCGTCATTACGCCAGTCACCCGTATCGATGAGTATTGTCTCATTCTGCGGTGTGACGATGAGTGTGCTCGCGGACTGCCCCACGTTAATGTAGTGGACATCTACAGTACCGTTTGCAGTAGATGTCGATTCGGTCGCTGTGTGGGTCGAAGCAGTGGTTGTTGACGACGTGGTTTCTGATTCTATTGACGAATCCGTCATCCCACTCCCCGCACATCCTGATACAACGACGAGTAGTGCAACGACGAGAGCAAAGAGTGCCCGTTGACCGGTCATACTCCTGACTCGGGGGCATTACGCAAAAGTTTCACGACTGTCTAAGTGATATTATGATATTCAGGTCAGATACTGAGAAGGCGCTGTTGGAACTCATCACTTACTGACATCTGTTCCTAAGCTGTGCTGCATACAGAGCGCGTGTCGCTCAAGATGCCGAGGTCAAATCGCTAAGTACAGAGGAGCAAGATACTGCGTCGGATCTTAGCGTTGTGATTCGCGGAGGATCAGCGGCTCGATGGCAAGTGTCCGTTTTGCTATGGTGACGATGCGAAGGACGTACGAGACGAACAGCATGAATGGAACGAGCGTCACCGCAAACGCACCGCCCACGACGAGGATGATGTGATCGAGACCGAGTGTGCTTCCCGGGAACGTCCCCGCATCGACGATTCCGACCATGATACCCGCAACGGCCAATGCCGGGACTGCAGCATAGAGAATCATCTGAGACATGTTGATGAGTGCCCACTGGAAGTACAGCGTCTTGATGTGTTCGCGCGCCGGACCAAACAGAGACAGCGCTGTTTTGAGGTCATCAAGCAAGCCGTGTTCTTCCTCATTGAGGCTCTCTTCGTATTCGTTCGCGAGACGTTCAACTTGGAAAATTTTCCAGCTATAATTGAAATTCAATGCGGCGAATAGCACATCGAACGAGCCGAACTGCGCACCCTCAAGTTGGTCACGGACCGTGTCAGCGTTCCCAGTGACGCTTTCAGCGAACTCATCGACCTCTTCTCGGAGGTTTTCGTTATCATTCTTGTCAATCGACTCTCGAAGAGCCGTAGTTCGTTGTGCCGTGATTCCGATGATCTGCCGGAGGAATTCGGATGGATCGGCAGGACTCGGAGATCCGATTAATTCTTCAGTATAATCCCGGAAATCCATCGAACTGGACATACGCTCGCGTTGATCGCCGAGCGGGCCGTTCTCTTGGGAGAGGACGAGCTGCCCGATCGTGACGACGAGTGTCGTCCCAGTCACGATGACCGTGATCATCGTCGAGAACATCGTTTCGATCATGTCGCCGGACTCTATTTGCCGTGAAAACGGTGGCTCGAGGACAGCGACGGCGATGACGAATGCGACGAACACGGCACTGGTCAGGACGCTGGAGACGAGAAGGCGGTTCGCGCGCAGCAGCAACCAGAGTTTAATCCGACTCTCGCCCGAGCGCTCACGCATCGTGTTGGCCGTACTGATGTCGGTCTCGTCAGTCATACTGGCTCACTCGATTGGGTAGGTCGCTTGAAAACGAGGTACTTGGTGCCGCCTCCTTCGTAGTCAATCGTCCCCACAAACTCCCAGCCCTCTGCACCGAGTTGATTCAACTCTGCTTTCGGATCCTCTGCTTCTTTTTGGGTCTCATCGCGCGGTGGGCGAAGCGTCTCGTACTCCCAGCGGGTCACTTCTGATTCGGACATCACTCCTAGTAGGTACTGCAGCCCTCTATATCCCGTTCCACTACCGAGATGGTACATATACGGAGAACGGATTTATCGGTCCGTCTCTTTCCAGTCGTCCGGATCACCCTCACGGAATTCACCCTTGGCATGGCGCTCGCGGGGCCAAAAAGTGACGCCCAGCAGTACGACGTAGAACACACCCACAACGGCAACCACAACAATCCCAGGGAGACGGGCGATTCCAGCGGTTGTCAGCCAGTCTTGGCGCGGCGCGAACGCTGTAATCCTAAAGACCCACGCGACCAAGAGGACACTGAGCAGCGCGAGGTAGACACGCCGGAGCCGGTTTGCGAGTGCTTCGTAGAACGAGACTTTCAGCGTCGGCCTGCGATAGTCCCCGCTCAGTTCAGCTCGCCAGTCGTGACTTTCAGTGCCTTGCGATGGATCGAGGGCGTTTGCGAATAAGTTCTCTTGGATGACTCGAACACGAGAGCGAAAGACGTCGTAGTCCCGGTACCGCCGTGCTTCGATGCCCAGAAAGATGGTGACGACAACGATCCCGATCAGCAAAATATAGTGTGGGTTATCAGCACTCGAAAACGCCCACGTCAGAATTGCTGCCATCAGCGTCACCGCCCACGTCGTCGTCTCGTCGAGGCGCTGCCGCCACGTTCCTACTCGGTCTACCTCTCCGCGATAGGCGTGGGCCATCACCGAACCGAGTCCCGTACTGTCGTCAACCATTTCGCGGCCGATCTCCCGTTGATCTGGTGCTGTTGGGTCGAACTCGTCGCTACCCGAATCGGTCATAAAGGAGAGACACCTCCTCGCTCCATAAGCAGTGTTGGTGACGGCGTAATCTGAGTGTTAGTACTGGAGAACATCGAACAGTACGCAGGTGTAGTGAGCGAGTAGTCACCGGTTTCGACGTGAAACAAACGGAGTCGTTGTGCTGAACTTATCCTCTAAGTCCTGCACGCCGATTTTAACAGATTTGTGATCTGCTACACTGGAAAGTATGAGGATCCACGCAAATCCTGTCAGTCCACTGCTGGATCGTCGATATCTCTTTCGTGGACCCATACCGTCGAAATTCGGGTCCCCTCGACGCCCGTTACCTCAACGACGTGACCGTTGATCTCGACGCGGTCACCAGGTTCTGGCACGCGATTGAGTCGTCCCAGCACCAGCCCACCGATCGTTTCGACCACTTCGCTATCGAAGTCGCCATTGAGGGCGTCGGAAACTTTCGACAATGGGACTCCGCCGTCAATGTCGTACCCCTCATCGTCACGCTGACGTATCGAATGTTCGCGCTCATCGAGGTCGAACCCGTCTCGAAGGTCTCCGACGAGGGCCTCAACGATGTCTTCGACCGTCGCAATCCCCTCGAACGCCCCCCACTCGTCGATGACTGCGGCCATCTGCTGGCGATCCTCCCTGAATTGTATCAGGAGATCGCTAATTGACATGGTCTCCGGGACGATGAGAATTTCGCGGGCGATGTCACCGACTACCTCGGCATCCCCATCGTCCACCTCCGCTTGCAGCACGTCCTTGACGTCCACGAATCCGACCACTTGGTCACCGTCGTTGGCGTCAAGAGCCGGATAGCGCGTGTGACCGGACTCGAAGACGATCGAATGTAGTTCGGAGAGCGTGGCATCCGCCGGAACGCTCACCACGTCCGGTCGTGGGACCATGACCTCTCGCAACACGGTGTCGTCAAGATCGAAGACGCGCTCGATCATCGTCACTTCTGCCATGTCGATGTCCCCGCCCTCGCCCGATCGTGTTAGTACCCGAAGGAGCTCCCGCTCGCCGAGTGTCTCATCCGTTTCGGACGCAGGCGGCACACCAAGCGACCGCGTGAACGCGTTGGCTGCGCCGTTGAAGACGACAATTCCCGGATAAAGTACGTAATAGAAGAACTTCATTGGCGGGGCGAGGAACAGCGAGAGTCGCTCGGTCTGGGCGATTGCGAGCGTCTTCGGCGCGAGTTCACCGAAGACGACGTGGAGAAACGTGATGATGCTAAAACCGATTGCGAACGCAACGAGATGGATGAGATTCGCCGGGAGAACCGATTCCAGTACGGGTTCGATGAGCGCCGCTACTGCGGGTTCGCCGACCCATCCCAGTCCGAGCGAGGCGATGGTGATGCCGAGTTGCGTTGTGGCGAGGTAGTTGTCGAGGTTCGTCATCACATCTTGGAGCGTCCCCGAGCCGGGCCGCTCTTCCTCAACGAGCTGGTCAACTGATGTCCCCCGAATCCGAACGAAGGCGAACTCTGCAGCGACAAAAAAGCCATTGAGCACCACGAGAAACAGCGCTAAGACGATTTGTGCAGCTGAGAGCGCGATGTTTACCATCGGTACCCCCGGAACGTACTGCCGTTCGATTGTAGCGTGTCCATATTCATGCATCTCGTTCCATCGACTAAAACCATCTAATGAATTCGCGGGTGACTGTCTGCTGTCAGTAGTGAACTGATTTTGTGAATCTAAAGGCCATCGACTGTCCTCTCGTTCTGCCGACTGCCTGCGAACAGGGGCTCCGACATTTAGTAGGCGCATCAGCATCGGGTCCTGCTGAAGAGAAGCTCTGTATGCAGCACGTAGCTCCTATCAAATTCCGAGGATTTCGACAGAGCTACTGAGACCACTTCCGTCGTAGAATACGATCGTGCGTATTTCTTGGCTGCGTGATACAGTCAGTCAATATGTGTTTATTATCTGGGCAAACGTCAAGATAGGTAGGAGGTTTTCTCCCAATGTCTGCAAACACCATTCCAACAACTACTGTAAATTCCTTCGAGAGCTCTATCGGCGGCTACACCATTCGCGGACAGGCCCACAGCCTTAGTGCGTGGTTCGTCCTCGCGCTGCGTCTCGTCATCGGCTTCGCGTTCTTCTACTCGGGGGCAACGAAAGTCCTCGGTGGATTCGCCTCCCAAGGCTACCTCGCGAACGTCGCGGCGACGAACGGCAATCCTCTAGCAGGGATGTTCCTGTGGATGAGCCAGACGCCGTGGTTCGTCAGCTTCGTCGACGTCGCCGTTCCGTGGGGTGAAGTCGCCATCGGTCTCGGCATCATGGTCGGCCTGCTAACCCGCCTGGCGGCGTTCTTCGGCGCGATGATGATGGTTCTGTTCTACTTCGGGAACTGGGACCTCGCCCACGGGTTCATCAACAGCGACTTCATGTACGCGTTGGTGTTCCTCGCGGTCGCGGCGTTCGGCGCTGGCCGCATCCTCGGACTCGACGCGCTCGTCGAACAGTACAAGATCGACGGCGTCGCACTCATCGAGAAATACCCGAAGCTCGACTACATCCTCGGGTAGCTCTCTTCGTCTCTCCTCGTTCTTTTTTCCGTTTTCCTCGTTGCTCCGCCGTTCCGACTGGGTCATTTTTGTGCCGCTGTAGCAGTTCCTCGAGACTCGTCTTGAGCCAGTTTTTCGCGCCCCCGGAGGGCCGGAGGCGCGAAATTCACGTAGTCGTCTCCGTGTTTGCCATGTCGAGTCAGAAACAGCACGTAGGGGTAGAACCGACCAGTAACCAACTCAGCCGTTCTCGAAACTGGAAGCAACACCAACTCCTTCGAGTCGTCGAATGGATTCCTGGCCGAGAACCAACAGACAGCTACGTAGAACTCCCAGACCCGAAGGTACGAGAGTACCGTACGAGCTACTGGCGTTGTGAGAAGTGCGGACAAGAGCGCAACGACGTTGAGGACTTCATTGAGCGATGCACTGTCGAGTCATCAACTGACGCCGTAACCGACGGCGGGTACTCGATTGACGACCCGCGAACTCGTCGGGCAATAACCGAAGACATCAACGTTCGCTTCGGAGTGTGTGGACCGCAGTATGTTGTCGAAAGCGGGAGCGGCAATACGTACGTTGTCGACATCGCTACACGGAGTTGTAGCTGCCCTGACTACGAGAAACGGGAACCCAAGAATGGGTGTAAGCACATTCGTCGGGTCGATATGGAGATTCGAGCCGGAAAGACGCCTAGGCCGGATGGGCGGTTCGTCCGGCCAGGGACGACTGTGAGATAGTGAAGTAGACAGTCGATAGGTGACCACCTTTCAGAGGTATACTACGGAGTGGCTACAGGGGAGGTGCTAAGTATACTATTGGGCACCGTTTTTCACGGAGTGGTTTCTGAATGCCACCTCCGTATACATAGTATAAAAACACCTCCACTAACTTTGTCTAAGGGTCTGAGTAATAGAGTCTACGCGAGATGGGTTCTGCTAATTTCAGCGTAGTTCCTCCAGATTCGGACGTTGAACCGAGTGTCAGCCGTCTATGATCTGGACGAGGCCACGTGTACCATCAATCCGAACTCGTTGGCCAGTTTTTATCTCGTGTGTCGCCTCAGGTACCGAGACAACGGCCGGGATTCCGTATTCGCGAGCGACGAGTGCGCCGTGGCTCATTCGACCGCCGACCTCAACGACCATGCCCGCAGCGTTCAGAAACAGCGGCGTCCAACCGGGGTCAGACGACGGTGCGACAAGAATTTCGCCTTTCTCGATGGTCTCCTCTGTAGGATCACGGATGACCCGTGCGATGCCCTCAACGACACCACCGGAGACGCCAGTACCGACGAGTGAACCTTCAGGGACGTCTCCACGGTCAATTTCTCCCCTGGGTGCTTCGCCTTCGCTCGTCAACACAGGCGGGGCGTCTATCGACTTGTGATGCTTGAACTCGACTCGCCGAGCGGCGATGTCAACGCTAATTGATTCACCTTCCAGTGCGGTGAGCAGTTCGTTGATGCGTAGGAACCAGACATCTGTCGGGTCGTCGAGGTGTCCTTCTGTGACAAGCATATCACCTGCATCGCGAAACGCCTCACGCCATGCTGCGAACATGTGTGCGGCTCCCTGCTTAGGGTACTCACGGGTCTGAATGTAGCCCCGGTAGGTCCGAATTAGTCGCCGAGTGACTCGTCGACGTAGCGGGCCGAGGAGGCCGCGTCCAGCCCGTTGCTCTAACCGTTCAGCTGCTGCGAGTGCCTCCTGCTCCATCTGTCTGACGTGCTTGTGGTGTTCGCCTGTCTCGGCGTGGTTGAGGTTTGCACGAATCGTTGCGAGCAACACCGAGGGATCTTCACGCCACCGAGGACGGCTCACGTCAATCTCGCCAGTTGCGCGGTGTCCGAACTCGTCGAGGAATCTGTCGAGTTCGGCGCGAAATTCTTCACCGCCTTCGAGCGACTCGATTGCGTCAATCGAGGCTCCCTCACGGAGTGCGGCCGCGACCGAAGGATTGTCGCGAGCTATGTCCGCAAGGTCCCCGAGTCCGAGATTGATCCGAGTCACCACTTCTTTTGGGAATCCCCGACCGACGGCATTGACGTCCTCGGGGGCGTCCGGGAACATTCCTTCCAAAACCTCGCCGGCTACGAATGCCCCAAGCAGCGGGCCAGTAGGAGGAAAGTCGATAGCGACGTCCAGTAAATCAAAGACTGTGCGGACCCGCTCGGCTGGTGTCTCTTGTTCACGGACCTGCGATGCGATCTCTTGACCCCACACTGTCCACTTCTCTTCCTCGTGTTCGGGTGAGGCTGGTGTTTCGACAAACGCGCCGAGCAATCCGTTCGTCATCGCCGATAGGAGTGGTTGGCTGGCCGTCAGTCCCCGCCAAGTTCTACGGACGAGCGTGGGTGTCGCCGCCAGCGTCTCTATAAGTGACCGGTCGGGATGGAACTCCTCGCTACGTCGCTCGAGGATAGCCTCCATGGCGGCCCCCATCGGTTCGCTCGTGGCCGCAAGTTGCTTCGGGACTAGATTCCGGAGGACTCTAATCCGCAAGAGGTTCGTCGCATCCATATACACCCGTCCGCCCGCCTCGACCCCCCATGGGCCGCGACCATCAAACCCGAACGCCTCGAACGTGGTCTCGGTGTAGGACATCCAGACATCTCGTACCAGCGGGGGTAATGCCTCAGCGAACGCCTGCGCGTGCCCCAGGCTGTAATAGACGTGAAGTCTGTCGTCCGTCGGCTCTGGGGTGGGTAGCGGGAATAGCGAGGTTATCGGCCGCGACTGAACGACTTGGATTTTGCCGTCTTCGAGACACCACTCTATATCCTGAGGGTACCCGAACAACGTTTGAATTTTCGTCCCTAGTTCGACTAGCGTCCGCACTTGCTCGTCTGTGAGAACGCGATTCGAGCGCTCGGCAGCCGAAAGCTCGACTGTCTCGACGCCCCCTTCGGAACGCGGTCGAACCGCCATTCGCTGGTCACCTATCTGGTAATCGATAATGTCTCCGGTTGGGGTATCGACCCGAACGGCGTCAGCCGCAGTCTCACCCGAGACGAGTGCCTCCCCAAGCCCTAGGACGGCCTCGATAGCGGCGATACGACGATTGCCGCTGGTAGGGTCGGCAGTAAACAAGATTCCAGATATACTCGGGGTGACCATCTGCTGGACGACGACTGAGAGTGCAACGTTCTCGTGCGAAATTCCGTTCTTCGTGCGGTATGAAATGGCACGATTAGTGAACAGACTCGCCATGCAGGCCCGAACGCTGTCGACGATTTCATCAATACCTTGGACGTTGAGAAACGTCTCCTGCTGACCGGCGAAGGAGGCGTCTGGAAGGTCTTCAGCTGTCGCCGAGGAACGTACAGCATACGCTGTCTCGGTCTCGCTTTCGGATTCTATGTCGGCAAGTGCGTCCTCGATAGCCTCCTGAATCGGTGTCGGTACGTCGAGAGCGTTGATGCGAGCGCGAAGCGACGACCCTACGTCGGTGATTCTTTCGGTGTCCGCTGGATCAAGGTCCAAGAGGTCGTCGCGCAGCTCGTTGACTAACTCGTCGTCGACGAGTTCCCAATACGCGACAGTTGTCACGCAAAATCCGTCGGGTACTGGAAGTCCTGCCTCAACGAGTCGAGCGAGGTTCGCCCCTTTCCCACCGACGAGCGCGCGGTTTGTCGCTGTCGGGTCGCGTAACGAGACGACGTACGGACCGCCGACTCCGCGGGAGTCTGCGTCTCCAATGTTACTCATCAGAATCCTCCGAGGAATCGCCCCCTCGGGTCAGTCCCGACGCGACGGCGGCAACGAGCGTGTCTCGAACCTTTGGATACCGTTTCTCACCAATTTGCTCCTTCTGGAGGGCGATGCGACTGACCGCGCGAATTGTCTCCGCAACGGTCTCAGGATCCGGTCCAACAACCTTCCCTTTGTCGTACCAGTCTGTGATGTACGGAAGGAAGAACCCCATCGAGTGAGTGCGTTCCTCCTGGAGTTTTTCATCTGAAACGCTGTTACGGAGATGGTCGACTTCGTTTTCAGCGAGAATCCGCTGGAGCAGTGGGTTCGACTCGAACTCGTCAAGCGTTACATTGAGGAGCGCCGCGATAGCTTGTTCTGGGTCGTCGTACGTTTCGACAGACTCACGCAGGAGTCGAGGAATCAGCGCCTCATTATACTGCTCAAGAATGTCGACGTAGAGGTCCTCCTTCGAGTCGTAGAATCGGTAGAACGTCCCAGTGCCAATCCCTGCTGACTCAGTGAGTTCCGAAATCGTCGTCTTCCGTACCCCGTAGCGAACAAACAATTCACGGCCGGCCTCTCGGAGTGACTCACGAACTTGTGCCCGCTTTTCGTCTGTAAACGTCGGCATGAGTTGATGATTGCGGCACTGAATCGTTCGCCCAGCCACCGCCCTCTAAGTCTTAGACGCCATATGAATATTTGAAGATACTGTTCAAAACCTCCTGTGGATGATTTCACTAGTTGGCAGTGTCTACGAGATCGACTGTCTTGCCGAATCGCGGTTCATCCGACCTGGGATGACTGTGAGACGGTAGCTCAGAGAATTTTATTGCCGCCCCCGAGGGGTGCGGGGCGGTCAGAAAGTGGTCGTCCCGAGATCAAAGATGACGACGAGAAACGTCTACACGACAACGTTTGACGAATCGAACGGACAGACCATCCAAGCCGAACACTGCCCTGAGTGCGACGGCAGGCTCCGAACTGAAGGTGGTGAACACCAGTGTAGCGAGTGCGGGTTGATCGTCAATGAGTACTGGATCGCCAATGCATCGAAGCCGCGGGTGTTTTCATCGGAAGAACGGAGTCGAAAACGGACTGGTGCGCCACTCACTGTGAGCCGTCACGACCGTGGACTGTCGACCGAAATCGGCTACAAAACGGACGGATACGGCAAGACGCTCTCTGGGAAGAAGCGACGAGAGTTCGGACGGCTTCGCAAGCAGCAGAGTCGAGCTCGATTTGACTCAAAACAAAAACGGAACCTCGCACATGGTTTCGGTGAGATCAAGCGAATGGCCAGTGCGCTCGGAGTTGACAAAAGCGTGACCGAGTTCGCCTCGCAAGTATTCAGAACGGCTCAAAAAGAGAACCTTCTGGTCGGACGATCAATCGAGTCGATGACAGCAGCAAGTCTGTACGCAGCGTGTCGATGTACGAAGGTAACTCGGACGCTCGACGAAGTTGCACGGGCAGCTGCGTGTCGACGCGGGCGCGTGAAAAACGACTACAAAGTGCTCAACGCCGAGTTGGGGTTAGCGACAGCGGTACAGCGACCGAAGCAACTCGTACCGCGGATTGCGTCTTCTTGTAATATCTCCCGACTGGCCGAACGACGGGCACTCGAACTCGCAGATATTGCTTGGAGTGAGGGACTTGCGAACGGGCGAGCGCCCTCAGGCATCGCAGCAGCGTGTATCTACATGGCTGTCGACGAATTTGGTGAGGCGATTACGCAAGCAGAGATTGCAGAGACAGCTGGGACATCCCCTGTAACACTTCGAGGGCGATACGCAGAACTACAGGGAGTGGGGCTATGATATCGTCGGTACGAGTTTAATCGGAACATTTCGATCTCGTCGAGTTGCTCCTTTGTGCTCGTGAGGATCTCCTTGGGGATAGGCGACTTCTCGTCAGTCATACGCATTCAGTCGCGTCGTCTAGAGATTTGATTCCCAAAGTAAATCACCGACTCAAACATACTTAGTTTACCTTGGGGTGATTTACTCAAGGGTAAACTACTCGTCGTCAGACCGTCTACTGTGACCTATGAGCACCGATCTTGAGAGTGCTACGGGAACAGAAACCCGAGGACTCGTCCATTTTGTCACCCAACAGACGCGATTTGCGCTCATCAATAACATCCTCCAGCACCCCGAACAGCTTCCCTCGATGTACGAATTAGAGGAGCTGAATCCCAGCGTCAGCGACGCTACTGTCTACAAGCATATCCAGAAGCTGATCGACGCTGGCATCGTCAAGGAAGTTGCCCTGGACGACGGTGAGCGTCGGCAGGGCTACCCCTGGAAGTTTTACGGTCTTACTGAGGAGGGTCGGGAGTTCCTCGATGAACACAACCTGGTCGCAGCAGAGGACACGCTCCAGCGAATCTACGAGACTATTTCTGACAAGCCAGAGAAGATGATCAAGTACGAGAATGCGCCACGTCCTACCGAGTAGCGCGTCCGATTTGTGGCTCACGCCTCAGGATAAGCAGCTAATCTATCTACAGCCGCTTCAAACACTCTGATAGAGAGGTCACCGATTTTCGTGATGGCGAGACGCCCCGAGCTTCGAACCACTTGACTTCGAGGTGGTTCACGAACGTCGGCATATTCTCCAGTTCTACGAACCTGTACGTGACGCTCGCGGTTACGTAGCCTAGACTACAATAGTTCAAAACAACCATAGATTATTCTACGCGATGATGGGAGCAGCTAGCTGAATGAGAGGGCAGGCTCTGGAAATAGAAATCGTGATTTCCGGAATCTTGGTTTCTTAATTTTTTTGATATTAGCGATTTGTCGACTCAGTACTGGTGCTCGAAACTCAAGTCCACGTGTTCGTACGTGTATGACTTGATCTCCTTTTCGTCACAATAGTCTGTGAGTTCTGATGGCAAAAGGTATGGGTCCTTTCCGAGATGTTCTTTGAGATGGTCGACGAATGCGATACAGATATTTTCGTCATCACCATCCTCTTCTGAAACCTCAAGTACAACGGCTAAATCTGGGTCGTGGTAATCCGGCTTGATAACGTAATCTCCGGGCGTGAATGGGTTCGCTGCCGACTCCAGATTGGTATGCTTGTACGTATAGAGTCTGATATCTTGGTCATCACAGTACGAAGCGAGCTTTGCAGGATGGATTTCACGCCAATTCGCAGGACCGTCGTCTAACATGTCTGGGAACGCGACGCTGACTGCCTCCCCATCCATCGTCTGCCCGTAGACGTTGACGTTTTTCTCAGGGGGAAGGACCTCGATGACGACCGCGACCGATGCATCGTCGTCACCAGCTTTCACTACACGGTCTCCAGGGGAGAACGGATTCTGTGGCTTCTGATTCAGATGCGCTGTGTTCGGCCCGAGATCGTGCAGTTCGTTCATCGGTCGTGCAGCGAGGTGTGCGAGCTTCTCTGGTTCCTCACCGGAGTACACCTCTTGTGTCTTGACCTTCGATTTGAGCGTCTCAGTTCGCTCCCAACCGAGAAGAATGAGCGCATCCTCGTTATCTCGATGCCACACCATGACGATAATGTCGTCATCGGGATCGTTTTCGAGGATGTTCGCAGGTCGGAATGCAGAGACGTCACGGGAGGTTTTGACGTCAACCTTGTAGCCGAACACCTCGAAGTCGTGGCCAGAGAAACTCTCGGGATTACAGCGGCGCATCGCTTCCTCGTTTTCCCACTCCCACATCTCTACCGGGAGGTATTCACGGCAAAATTGCTCGAATGCGAGTTCGCCGAGATTCCCAATTCGTTTGACGTCTAAGCTGTTAGCACCTTGGATTACGGCCTGGTGGTGCGCCCGTTCTCGATCGATTTCATCAGGCGTGTAAAGATACACTACAGTCAGATTATTTGACTATGTGTTGTATTTTATTGTTCTCAAGTCTCTGGAAAAGTCTATTTCATCTCAGGACCAAGTCTGGGGGTCTCAAAATCGAGCGAGAATTATACCAGTACGTCCATTTCACCGATATCGATATGCCGAACAATCGGTTTGAGGCCGCAGCACGCGACCTCCAGCAGCTATCAAGCGTCATCGAGTGTGCTGTATGGTCTGACAGTATCTCGGTCCGCTACTCCGGATCACTCTCTGAGCTCCGGATGACCGCACGCAAACACGACCTATATTGGTGCAATCTCGACGGCGTCTTCTATGCCGATCCACTACCCGTTGAAAATGCTGATGGCGAATTCGTGCCCACTGACAAGCTTGCACCTGCTTCCGTCGTTGCAGAAGAGGATGCAGTACAGACAGCACATCTCATCGAAGAACACGGAGACAAACGACTACTCGTCGCAACCCCTGGCGTCAAAGACATTCTTCGATTCATGGAACTCAACGGTGTCGACGGCTGGATGCTCACCGAAGCCAAAGAAGCACAAATCCGGCTTGCCCCACCAACATCTGGTGCCTCCTACCTCCTCAGACGAACCACAAGCCAACTCCGTCGTCTTCGCAGAAAACAACCACCCACCCATCCATCCCAAGACACACACTACGTTGGCGACGACGAGTAAGTCTATATGCTGGCAATAGATTACCCTCACACACTGGATCTCGAATGAATTCTCCTCCAAACGGTTGGGCAAGGTCGAGTTTGCGACGGAGAATTTATCGGCCTCAAATGGGTGGAGGGCAATTCAGTGAGTCAACTTTCGAAGTTCGACAACCGTATCGTTCGTACTTGGATTCGACGTCTATACACGCTTGGTCGACGGCCTTCAGTATGAGTTCCAGCATCGTGCGACCATCCGACCCCTGACCGAGATACACACCTTATCGGGGGTGGTACATTCGTTCCTGTGAGCGCTGTGGAGAAGTGCTGGACCGACGTCGATTGGCGGCAGAACAGTATGAGCGCGAGTAGTCCTTCAGAGCAAGCCAGATGAGGAATACTGTTCACGATATTAGAAACATCGATGATAAGATTTGTTCACCGTGTCGTGAAAGAACTCGGATTCCTGAAGAATAGAGACCAAATCTGATAAATTGGATCAGAAAAATCTATGGTGACTGAGTTCTTCTGATAGAATAGTGGTGATTGCATGAGCACGACTAATGAAGACGGTGAGAAGGAGTATGGAACAGCTGAACTGAACCATCGGGGCCGACTGACGATCCCAAAAACGCTCCGAGACGAACTTCAGCTTGAAGGTGGTACCACTTTCAAAGTTGTTCGCGAAGGGAGCGATATCCGGTTGGTTCGACAACTTCCTGAACTACACACCCTCACCTCTGGGAAATCTCGTGACGAATGGGGCGACAAAGCCTTTCGTGACGCAGGCGAGTCGACGTTCGGAGGTAGGTAGCTGAAATGCGGATTCTCCCCGATCTCAACGCACTCGCAATTCAGTTGATTGACGACCATCCTGGCCATCCCTACATCGCAGAACATCTCGTCCCCGCGCTAACGGGAGAAGAGACACTCTTGATGTTCGGATATCTCCCACTCCGTGTTCAGTGGGTGCTCGAGGATATCGGGTTTGAGACGATCGATGCGCGAAATGCGGTGACATCGTTACTGCAGTATCCGATGGAATCTGTGACAGTGATGCCCGATACTATCCTCACCGCATACGAAATCAGCGCAGAGAAGAATCACGATGTCTACGACTGCTTCTATCTAGCCCTTGCAAGAGAAGCAGATGCTGACCAACTCGTTACGACAGACCGAGACTTCGAAGACCTCTGTGTTGACGAATCGTTCGAGTATGTGAATCCAGTACCCGAGGAAATTCTCTCGGAATTCTATACGGTCAGTAACTAATGTCGAGGCATTCGAACGAACAGACTTAGCCGAGTTTTTCTGGGATGACACGAACGCTTCCAGACTAGAAGGGTCAAGATTAGATTAGCCAATGAGTCTTAATCGGGCAGTTGACGAAGCACTCGCGGCATGTAGTATGTCGCGTAGTGAGCAGGCTGAGGAAACGGGGCGAACAGTCGCCGCGCACCAAGACTAACCGATAGACCTTGAATCCGAATAGCAAGAGCAGCCGACGACGCCCTCAGAATCCGTACCAGAATACACGACAGTTTTATGTGATTTCTCTGGACTATTCGGTTAGTGCCACTCTCACGTGCAAAGTCTATCGACCACCTCTACGCTGCAGTCAAAGACCATGACTTGGTCATCGTCCCTGACGCACCGCTTGCAAGTGCACTCAACGGACGACTTGACAGACCCCATTTTGGTGACTTAGCAACCACACCACGTCGACTCGCTTTTGGTCGACGCGAACAGGCTGAGGATCGTCTCGCGTTTCTTGACGTCGTCAACTCCACCGACCTCAATTGGAAAGAGACCGCCTATATCGTCGGGAACATCCTCCAGTGCTGGGAACACACCGGACGCTTGGATGCGATATTAGAGTACGAAGCGTTCGACACCGAAGCTACACGCACGATTGTCGAAACCTTCGAATCGCTTGAGACGACATCTCGAAGCCTTTCTGAAGACAAGATTGACGAAGAGGTGGACGTCGCCGTTGTTGAGCCTGCACAACTGACAACACTCGAACGCTCAATCCTCCCAACTGAGTACGACACCTACGATGTACTCGATGGTAAGCCGTTTGAGCATCCACCCTTCCGTATCTTCGACTCACCAACAGCCATCGTTGAGACGCTGCTCGAGACGATTGATGAAGAAAACGCCGAAGAGATTGCAATCGTTCTCGACGCACAAAGCGAGTATTCGCCGCTCGTTGAATCTGCGTTTGAGGCGGAAGACATTCCGTTCTATGGTGGGGCCGGATTCACCGACGAAGCAGACCACCGGGCATTCTTACAGCTGCTTCGTGCGACCTTCACCGGATCGAATACCCGAGTATCCGAAGTACGACCTGCATTGGAGCGACTCGGTATCTCGATTGATATTGAGCACAACGGCAAACGGGTCTCCACGCTTGCTTTAGACGAACTTGAACCATACGAGTCCTTCTGCACGCAGACCGAGGACGCAACGATCAGTGAGGCTCTGAGTGCCTTTGAGAGACTTGCTGAGTGCGAGTTGGAGACGTTCCACGAGGAACTGGAGACGTTGGGTATTGACGACATGCCAGTCTCCTCTGAGTCGTTAGACAAACTCGACTTCTATCTGCAGACGTATGAAGTTCCGATTGAGCGTGAGAATGAGGGTGTGTTGCTTGCAGATGCAAAATCTGCGGCGTTCGTGGGTCGACCACTCGTATTCTATCTCGGGCTTGACGAAGGCTGGACGCACTCGTCGCCGCGTCGTCCATGGGTCGACCGTGACGAAGAATTTGAGCGCAACATTCGGCAGTTCCAGCAACTCATCCAAAGCGGCGTCGACCAACACTACCTCGTCCAAGACACAGCAGGTGCAACCCCTGTTACGCCGTGTTTGTACTTCGACGAACTCCTCGAGGAGTCATTCGAGCAGTTCAGCGACCTCCCATCATCACAGTACCATTCGCGTGTTAAGAGAAATGAGGTTGGGTTTACGCGAGAACCTGTGGATGTGGACGTAGAGACTGTGGGGTCGATTTCGCAGTCGAGTCTCAACTCGTATACGAACTCACCGCGCGACTACTTCTTTAGCCGACTCGTCGACAACCCCGACAAAGACTACTTCAAAGAAGGAAATCTGTTCCACGACTTTGCTGAATGCTATGTCAACGACCCATCGTTCGTGGATGGTCGGTTAGATGATGTGGTTGAATGGATGCTCTCGGAGACAGAAGCGTTCTATCACGACGTCAACGACGCGGTGCGCCGAACGAAGTACAAGATTGGATTGGAGACGATCATCGAGTACTTGGATGCAAATCAGCCAACACACGACCATCTCGTGACTGCAGACGGCGGCTGGAAATCAAACGCCGTCGCAGAACAGTTCGGTGTGGAGCTCTCCTCACCGTTGACTGAGCGATGGTTCGAAAACGATGAACTCGGCGTGAAGGGTAAAATCGATCTGCATCACGAGCCAACGCAACTATTGGACTACAAGAGTGGGTCGAAGAAGTCGGCATACAGTATCGTGAAGCACTCGGCCAGCGATCCACCGACTGACAAAGCAAACTTTCAGGCGCTGCTGTACTTGATGCACCTGCGATCGGAACAACCAGGTGAAGAGCTTGAGTTCACGTTCTTCCATTTCCTTGAGAACCTAGATGACGTCGTTGCGGGCAACGGGAACCTCGCAGATACGTTGACGACGGTCACGTACTATCCACAGACCTTCGACGACTATGTCGGGACCGAAGCCGCCTACGACGTGCTCTTGGACGGCTACAAAGACTGCAGTCAAACATTCGGCAACCTTGGGCTGGATGCGTACTGTGAGATTATGGGTGAGCTCACGTTCCCAGAGACGCGTGTGAAATCAGAGCTACGGGAGTCGGAGTTCGCCACACAGTTCGAGTCGCTGGTCTCGGATGCGACGAGTGACGTCGATGCCGAGAAGGGCTGTGACCAAGCAATTCGAGCGTTGAATGGCGTGCGAAAGAAGAACTTTTTCAAGGAAGATTTGGATGCCTTCGAGATCTTCGTCGAGGAGTGCCTGGCTGACCTCAACGACTGTCGGACAGAGGGCGAGCGCTTCCCAGTTGAGGGGCATGCTAGTGAGCCAAACTATCGCTACGTCGACCACCGTGATTTGCTGCTTGAAATGAACGACCATCTGACGGAGGCTGAACAATGACGAGTCCGAACGAGCAACAGCGAGCGCTCATCGACCAGACTGACGGGCTCTATCTCGTCGACGCCGGCGCTGGTACTGGAAAGACGTTCACTGTCACGCGACGCTACGCGAACATCGTCGACCAGGATGGGGTTGAGCCAGACGATGTGCTGTTGCTTACGTTTACGAACAATGCAGCGGGTGAGATGCGCGATCGGATCGTCAGCCATTGTGAGTATGGAATGCGAACGCTTCGAGACGCTCCCATCCAGACGTTCCATAGTCTCTGTCACGACATCCTCGAAGAACACGGCGTCGACGCACCAACCTACCTCGGAATCGATGACCGAATCACGGACTCGACTCGGCTCATTAGTGACGAACTCGTCGAAGAGGCACTGTTCACTGAGTTCTATGACCAGTTCGTAGACGAACACTCGGAGTACAGCGATTACTTCCGGGTGGTGTCGGATCCGTCTGAGTTACTGGGGTTGATTCGCCAGCTTACTGCGAAAGGGGTCTTCCCGACCGCGGATGGCTGGTATCGAAATGGTGAGCGAGCACTCAACGGTGATTTTGATGCATTCAAGTCGATCTTTGACTCATATAACGAGCCTCGCAATGGCGGGCGAAAGCAGTCGAAGCTGCGCAAGAAGCTTGGACGATACGGGAAGAACAAATGTTATCTCCCGGACGCGCCAGAGAAGGGTGAAATAAGGGGAGATCGGACAAAGCAGATTCCAGAGGACGTTGCAGCACGTGTCTTTGACGTCGATCGGTCTTCGCTCAAGTCGTTCGTCCACGACCTCTACTACGAGTATCTCGAATTCGCACTGCGGCGAAACTACCTGAACTTCGGGTTCCTACAGCTCTTCGCGTTTGTACTGCTATGTGAGAATCATCGACTCCGAGATGAGATTACGTTTGAGTACATGATGATCGACGAGTTCCAGGACTCCAGTGAGATTCAATTCAAACTCGCCCTCCTGCTTTCTGGGACGAAGAACCTCTGTGTCGTCGGTGACTGGAAACAAAGCATCTACAGCTTCCAGTACGCTGCCGTTGAGAACATTACTGAGTTCGAGACGCGATTGTCTGTGTTCATCGACGAACTCAATGAGGACTACGGCCGGGTTGAGTTCGAACCTACGCCAATTGAGACGATTGAGCTGGTAGAGAACTATCGTTCGACCCAGGAGATTCTCGACTTTTCCGAGAGCGGGCTCTTAGTTCCGGCTGCAAGTAGTGATGAGGTCAATACGGCCTCGGTGCGTGATCGGATTGTCTCGCTGTCGTCGAACTCGACGTATGAACAGTCACGGATCGAAGCGATCCACGCCGAAGACGAACACGAAGCGATACTGGGGCAGATTCAAGAAATCGTCGGCAACGACGAGTATGCTGTCGAGGAAGAGGGGTCGCTTCGTCCACCGAGCTATGAGGATATCGCGGTGCTCACGCGAACGCGTGACTTTGGTCGGGAACTCCAGCGTGTCGCCGATGAGTATCGACTCCCAATAGCGTATGAGGGTGGGATCGAACTCTTCCAGACTAATCAAGCGAAACTACTGCTCGCATGGCTGCGAATCCTGGAGGGGGATACTGAGCGAGGTTGGGCTGTCGTCTTAGAGCAGGCTGGGTATTCACTCGATGAAATTGCTCACATCCTGGAGACAGAGGAGTATCCGTCTGCGATGGTATCGTTCAAGCAGTCGCTTGACTCACTTGGGACGGTTGGCGCTGTTTCTCGACGTGTCTTCTCGAAATATGGGTATACGGGTGAGATTGCAGACACCGTCCTACAGACGATTCAGTCCGTCCACAACGAGACCATGCTCACCCGTGGCGACCTCATTCGATTCATCGAACGTGGAATCGAGAACGGAACCATTCACGAGGTGAACGTGAACGCCGATATGGATTCGGTGACGGTACAGACGATTCACGCCGCGAAAGGCCTCGAATATCCGATTGTGATCGTTGCGAACATGAATGATGGGCGCTTCCCGCCTCGCGGGAGTAGCAGTTCGGTGGTTTCGTACCAGGACCCAGTCGGGCTACGCCAACGCAAGCAGTTTGCTGAGCACGATGGACTGGCACATATTTACGACGACTGGCAGACAGACGTCCTGAAGAAATGTTTACCTCGTGAGTACGACGAAGAACGCAGGTTGCTGTATGTGGCTATTACGCGAGCAGAGAGTCACGTCCTGTTTTCGGCCGGAGAGAATCCAAACATGTTCCTTGAGGAACTACCCGTGGGGGTGGAGTATGTTGAGCCAGAGGTGTCTGTGGCTGTGGTGGACGAGCGTGAAGACGTTTCGTTGAAGATAGAGGTTCCAGCGGCTGCTGGGCCAGACCGACAGTCACCACACTCGATCATGCGCGACGACGTCTTCGAGGACATTACAGAGGGGATGGGGACCGAATTCGGTGACGAAGTACACGAGTTCGCAGAAGCCTATGCGAACGGTGAGGATGTGACGATTCCTGATGACGAGGAAACGCCCGACAAGGCAAACGTTGTCTCGTTAATCGACTCGCTTGATGGAGAGTTGATTGCTGAAGAAAATGCCTATCTTCCCCTGGATCTCGATGGAGAACAGGTCACCATCTCTGGGATCACTGATTTAGTTCATGTGTTACCGGATCGAGTCGAGATAATCGACTACAAGACCGATCGTGGTCGACATGCGGAATCTGAGTATCGAAAGCAGCTCAGCGTGTACTATCACGTGATGGGGCAAGTCTATCCAGACCGTGAGGTTTCGGCATCAATCTACTACACTGCTACCGGTGACGTGGTTGAAATAGCGCCAATGACTCAAGAAAACCTTATAGAGGAAGTGAGAGGTATAGAAGTTGAGCAACAGGGCATAGCAGCCACAGACTAATATCCATTGAATAAATTAGTGAGGGTGTTCGAGTTACACTCTTTGAACTAATAACTACAGAATCAGCGTTAGGTAGTTTCCAGCGGCAAAAACACTTATTCATGGCCAAGAATACAATATCCATAAGCAATATTTACAAGATCGACTTTTTAGTCCAATATCTACCGGTTCTTAGCGTTTAGTGTAATGAGACACATTTATTGAGTCCCCCTCTACGAACATTTCTGGAACCTGGAGTGCTCTCGAGGGTAATATCAAACAATAAGCAGCTGGTAAGATCCACTTACGCTTAAATCACTAAACACAAGTGGACTGACCCACCCCTACACTGTCAACTAACCACGAACCCTTCACAAACTACGTTCCAACGCTTTTCACTGCTTCCAGGACTACCAACACACTCCGCATCCGGCCTGTACCTCGAAGATCTCTCGACCGACCCCACTCAAATGCGTTTTCTAATCTTCAGCGACAGCTTCATGAAGATCGTTTATATTAGTGAGTGTATGATTGATCCTGCGCTGCACGAAGAGGGGGGCGTGACAGTACTCGAGCTATACGAAACCACTCGCAAACGAACGAAGGTTGGCTCCATAGCCGAAGCGATCCCGCTCGTAAAGAAGGCGAGGCAAGGAGAATCTGTCTGCCAGAAAATTATCAGCCGCGATGGCACCGTTGTTTATAACTCCGACCGAAACGGCGATATCGAACACTGGGAAGCGGAATGGAAACTAGAGATGAAGGGCCTTTCATCATCAAAAACAGTTCGTCGGTGCCCGTACCTGAATTCTGGGTGTGTTGGTGACGACCTCTGCATGGAATGCTTGATGGATAAAAAGATCGAGGAATACAGTACGACTGGGTACTAGCTCACTATCGATATGAGCACACGGCCTTCAATATAGAACTCTGAACCGAGATCCATTACAGAAATCTCTGCCATTCTTCGTACCGTAGTCACCGGTGCCACAGTCCACATAGACTGACTGCAGGCTGGTAAAATACAGTGGCCTTACGCCATCAGCAGGTACCTACATAAACCAAATCATGAACAACTCTAAGCCTCCCCTACTCACTCAGTGGTCCTAGAACATCCCCTGAGGATGCTATTGAGACCTTTCTTGTCTCTAAAAGCAAGGCCAGAGTTGGTGGCACCTACAGTGATACCGCACGCTCAGTTCTTGCTCGATGATTAAATTGGTCACATGAGCGTGGAATTCAGACAGTAGACCACGTTGACAAACATGTACTAGGAAACTACGCACAGTATCTCAAATAGTGAGTACAGACTGATGCTATCGCGGCCAGTAGCGCACATGCGTACTACAGCATCGTCTCTGCGTTATTCTCATGGTGCGTCCACCGCGACCTATTCGATTCAAATCCCACCCGCAAGCATGCTGTTCGTAGCGAACTTTCGGAAGACTCCTCTGACAACAGACAGCAATTCTGGTCGCCATCAACGAGAAATCGCATTGTCCACTCGTCTCCAACCGGCTGCAAAAACAACGACGGCGACGACTTTCCCATTTGACAATAAGTGCGAAAGGTGATTAGACAAAGTCGTTGCGTCTCGTCGTAGCGTCAACCGAGAACAGATCTTGCCCCCTGAACACGAAACCACCCAATGAGGTCCCTCGGAATATAGCACTAATCGAGAGAGAAGACAGCGGCTCAGAGGAAGTGGAATCAGAGTACAGTCCCGCTGTGATGCCCCTGTGTCGCGTTGAGTAGGTGTCGATCCGTCCTAAAATTTGAGAGCCGCACGCACCTCGGCACTATGGGAGTTTGTGATCGCGCGGAGAAATTTCCACATCGTGTGAAACGTTTGCATCTGATCGGCTAAACGAGAATACCTTGTTCAAATTTCCATCCTCTGATTCGACGATCGTTGTCGTTGATCGGTCAGTTAGGCGGAATATTCCATAATGAGTGTAGCCTTCTGACGAGAGGGGCGCTAAGTCAGCATGACCAGTATTCTCAAGTTTGCCGAACTCTATCAATTTGCCCTCATGATTTGCATCACCCTTTTTCCGGTGATAAACGAGTTTGTACCATATCGTCTCATCATCGTCATTGGAAACTTTTCTTTCAAAATCATTCAGTTCAGTCAGTAGGAGATCTATGTCCCTTTCCCCGCTCTCGGTTTCAGCCATCATCGACAAGTAGAAATTGAGCGCATATTGTTCTGTTGTTTGTATCACTCTTTTCACAAACCAGGCGATAGAGACGTGTTGGAACAGGATTGCAAAAAATGGACAGATATCAAGCGATCTTTAGCAGGGAACCCTTCCCCTGATATCCTTCTTGGATTATTTTTGTCCTCGATGATCGGCGTCTTTCTAGGAGTACTCCTCATGATGAAATTCACGAACAGTTCAAAATGACAGGTTCGGTATGTTTGTGGTCCATACAGGTGAAGAGCCTTGTTTAGACGCTCGAGATAGCGGCGGTTGGTTGCTCTGTCGGGTGGACAGCACCCATTCGTGAGTGACTCTCACCCCCATTTTGTTGGTTGTCAAAAGGTCATAGAGGATGAACTGTACCGCGTCTAAACAAGGCCCAGGTGAAGAGTATCTGAATGACATACAGATTGTATTCCGAGAGTAACCCTGTAGAACCCACAATTGCTGAGTTGTTCAAGCTGACCAGTCGATCTTTTTCACAAAGCAAAAGAGTAACTAGTCGAAGCAGTCCATAGAGACTATGACCAACGACAACGCGACTTTAGAAACATTTGACGCTCCAACTGCGAACGCAGATCAAATTTACAAATTTGAGACTTCTGAACTATCTGCTCTTTGCCCATTCGACTTTGGAGGACCAGACTATTATGAGATGACACTCATCTACTCACCAAACAATCTTGCTATAGAGAGTAAAAGTCTCAAGAAGTATCTCGAGGCATTCCGAGATGTTGAAATTACGGCTGAAGAATTGGGTGCCGAAATGTACGAGTCTCTGGTAAATGCTATTGAACCAAATCATCTCTACCTGAGGCTCGAACAAGCTAGACGGGGAGGTATCGAAGAGACCGTAGAACTTGGAGACAAACACCTTAGAGAGTAAGGTTGGCAGGGATATGTTTTCTTAGAGTGATTTTTCTACGCGGAGCATTGGTCTTCCATTTTTCGTGCTCCATTTTTTCTGCGTTTTGTAGCCACAAGCATGCCAGAATGAGACTGCAGGGGATTTCTCCGCTACGTCGGCAATCATCGCTTTCTTTTCACACTCCTTCGCAAAGCCCTCTGCTGCGTCGCAAAGCTGTTTTCCAATCCCACAGTCTCTATAATCCAGGTCTACAGCTACGAGACGAATTTGTGCCTCGTGCGGCTCAAGCACGCGCGATTCACACCACACCATGAGTCCCCCTATGATTGTGTTGTCACCAGAATTAACTGTATAAAATAGCTCACGATCGTCTCGCTCAAATGCACGCTCGACCGTCGCTCGATGAGTGAACCAATGAAGTTCTTTCTTGATGGTCGGGGAATTAAAGAAGTTAAGAAGAAACTCAATGGTTTCCGGTTCTGAAGCCGATAAGACAGGAAATTCGTCAGACATCGGTAGAACGAGACAACGGAGGACTCAACAAAATAGGCTACGCTTCGCCTCCCCCATGCTGGCTTTTACGAGGACGCATTTTGACCATTCTTACTGTCTCTTCGTCGTCATTTACGTAGACTGCTTCTCCAATACCATCCAGATTTCGTACAAAAGTCTTCAATTCACTTCCCATGTAATCTTGGCTAAGCTTGTTCAGTGAACTCATGTCTTCCTTCGTTGTAATCTTGTGACAAAGAATAATGTCGCACTGTGAGAGGAGCTCACTATCTACTGCAGAAGGTTGCTGTGATGCGACGACCATCGAGAGACCAGGTTGGCGTCCCTCTTTGACCCATCGAATCAAAGTATCTTTGGCGAGAGAGGAGCCGCTACTCGGAACGAAGTTGTGAGCCTCGTCGATAAACATCCAAACTTTTGGTATATTCGTTGGGAGATTCAACTCCTCACGTCTACGAGCTTCGACGCGTTGTCGGAAGATGTTACGCGCGAGAACGTCAACAACTAGGTTTCGGAGACCGTATTTCCCTGGCTCGATAACACTTAAATCCAACACGTTGATACGATCAACATCAATTGTATCCCAAATATTCTCGTAGCGATCGGTGAACACGTCCCACTGACCAGCCATATGCAGACGGTTGATGAGCGCCTCTCGCGTCCGTTCGCCTGCGTTTCCATCTAATTCGACTTTATGAATGATATCATCTAAGAAGAACTCATCTTCTTCTTCATTCAGTTGCCGTACCGCTCGGTAGAGGGTGATACCCATTGGCTTGTTGATGTTTAAATCGAACAAATCACACCAATTGTCGGGTGAAAGGTCAGAGGGGTTGAGACCAAGAGAGTTGACATCGATGTTGCGGCGTTGAAGTTCTTCCAATACTTCTCGTCCGTAGCGATCCTCTGGATTGCCTGGGACCAGAAGGTTGATTGGGAATTCCTCTGGTGATAGACCCCAGTCCCAGAGTAGTTGCTCTTGGCTTTCATTTCCACTGGCCATCGTCCAGTAGATGCCCATTGGGTCGATAACGAGGGGAACGATCTCCCGGGTTTCAGTGTGGATTTCCTCAATGAGGTCGCCCATCGAGTAACTTTTCCCAGTGCCTCGTTTCCCGCAGGCGAGCACAGTACGTGCACGTTCTGCGCTGATGTAGGCGTCTTCTCCTGATTCCTGATCTTCGCCGATGAATAATTGCATTTTTGTGGTCTCCTTACTTCGAAACCTCTACAAATGGGATAATAGACTCATGATATGAAAATCCGCCAGAGACTGCAACCTCGTCATCCTGGAGTGGGCGAGTGAGGAATGGCTTCGCAAGTCCCGTCACTGTATTGCCCTGTGCAGTCCGCTTTGTAAGTCCATGTTCGGTATCATGCTGCGTTTCGATATATCGCGGATGATGTGTTTCCGAATCATCTATTATTCGCCAGGTATCTTCAATGTGCTCCTGCCAGAGAAGACCATGACCCGCGGTGAGGAAGATTTGGGCCGTCTCTGTTATGGTCTCCAAGAGTTTTTGAAGTCGAACAGTATCGTCTATGAGTTCTTTCGCAGCTTCATTCCTGTCAAGCACATCTGGATAGGTATCACGAGAGAGACCGTCACGAACGATTTGGATGTACGTCTTTGAGGTAACAGACCCTTCTGTCTCGATCTCCTTGAGTATCGTATCGAAAGATTCGCCTCGCACAATATTCCGTTCGTTCATAGATGTGAATGCAGAAGTTGGTTCGGTACTCTCATTCTGACTCCACTGCAGATAGCCTTGATGTGAAAGATAGCCCTTTCTTGTGGCCATCATAGAGTGCACTGATTCGATTGACGTTCCATAGAAGAGACGACGGAACCCTTCTGATGTCGTAGTCGCTCCATCCGCAAAAACAGGCAGTGTCTCGGTTTCCAACGGCCAATAATCGCTAACTTGCTGTATGGTCTCAAAAGAGAGGCCATCTACTGCAAGAAGTACAACAACCTCTGCCGATGACTTCTCTACAACGAGGTTTTTTATCTGAGATTGTATCTGTAACGAATCCCGCAATTGATCATGGTCATCTGGGGAGGACCAATCGATAACCGAGTCCAACTCTGATGTGAGTGGGTTAAAGTCACACTCTAAGTTGGTGTATTTAGGCGAACGTTCGGTACTGTCGATAATCACATCCGATTCAAACAGATAATCTGGGTCGAAGAGGTTTTCCTCGAAGGACTGGACGTTCGAGTAAATTTCGTAGTCGGTAAAGTAAACCGAGGAGACTGGCGGGAGATCAACAATAACCGGCTCTTTGTGAGCTAACGACCGAATCTCCTCGTATGTCGCCATCTATGTCTCTCTATCTTCGTCGACTTGAGATTTGGATGTCGACTTGGTTGAGTTGGAACAGTTCATTGATTCTCTCGAGGAGAGTCTCGGGATCTATTTCTTCACCACGGCCATGGAAGTCCATTAGGAGCTTCTTGAATTGGACTTTATCGCGCTCTTGGATTTCCTCGAGTAATTCTTTGAGGTCAGTGTCTGTAGGCTCTTTTTCAGCAAGGAACTCTCGAGACTCACTCCGGAGGTCGTTCGCTCCTGTGAGGATTTCGTTGCCTTCCTCACCAAGTGTTGTCTCGTCACCGATCTGTTCATACGTGAATCGACTGAGTTCTTGCTCAAGTTTCTCCTTTCGACGCTGTAGCTGGCCTATTTGATCACTTACCGTCGACGGATTCTCATCGAGATGCGAACCAGCCCCCACAATGCGCGCATATTCCAGATCCTGTTCGCTATTCTCGAGGTCCTTCACGATTTTCTCCAGAACTTGACTTGTGTAAGCCTCTCTGAAGTCAGACATGAGATCCTTGCGCGACTGATCAGGGTCGTCAATATTGAACTTCGCACGCCGAAGTCCTCGGGACCGTTGGCCAGTCGCTGTCTGAAGGATATCCTTCAATATCTCCTTCTTTTCGTCGAAGACTTCTCGACGCTCTCGTTTTCGCTGTGTGTAAGAGTTCTCTATCTGCTCGAGTCGCTGTGTGAAGGTCTTAACGTTCGTTATTGCGCCACTTGGATTGTTTGTGAGTTGCTCTGCAACATTGGCGATGAACTCCTCGATCTGATCTTCTTCCTCAATCTGATTGTCGAATACCTCGGAATACGAGATGATATTCCGTTTGACGTTCGCAGTTCGAGTTGTCAAGGATTTCCACTGTTTGAGTGCCTCGGCTTGATCAACAAGATCATCGCGTTCATCCTTGATATCAGAGAGAGTGCTATTGACGGAAGCGTTAGCTGTTTTCAGCTCTTCAGCATTTTCGATAATCGGGTCCGATTTCTCGCTGATTTCAGTAGAGAGTGTGTCATCTAGATCTGTGAGATCACGCTTGAGTCCGACGAATTTAGTTTTCAAGCGAGTGCGGACGTCGTTGAGGTTCCCTACGAAGCGGACTGCACCCTGGATTTCGTCGTCGACGTGACTAGGTGTGAACCCACGCCGTGTACGTTCAATCTCGCGTTGAGTATCCTGACACTCGCTCTTGTATTTGTTGTGAAGGTCCGCGACCACGTCATTCATCCGTTCGATGAACTGACGTGCATGAACATCGATTATTTCGAGTTGTTCACCGTCATCATTAGTGAGATTCTCGAGTTCATCCTTAGTGGTCTGGATCCATTCTCGATCTTCATCTCGGATTCGACCTTCGTCCAACTCGGAAATCCGGTCTACGAGGGATTCACACTGATCAACTCGACTAGAGACATCAGAGATCTCAATTTCAGTCTCAATGAGGGCAAGCTCGTTCTCGTCGTTGACTTCTAAGAGACCACGACTCCCCAAGAGTTGGCTTATAACTTCGACCTCTTCTTCACGATAACCACGCTCGTATGCAAGGTCGAGGAACTCACCGTAGCTGAGCGTTTCCTGCTGGTCTTCAAGCAAATTGATGATGTATTCTTCAAATGGGTGGAGTTTTGCTCGAGCGGTTGCATTTTGCCCATCCCATTCCTCGAGTTCGAGGAGGTTGGCGTACTGCTTTTTGACTCTCCCCCTGAACGCAGACGTCCCTTTGAGATTAAATCGACTCGCAAGATCTTTCTTTGTTGTCTCTAGTGGCGTGCTTCCACGGCGCAAAGAGACAGTGTCGAGGCTGTGGAGGAAGTTGATATAGTCACCAATAAGCTGAGAGTATTGGGTACTAACCAGGAGAGTTTCGTAGTCTTCGTATACTGATTTCATAGACTCCTCGAAGACTTTCTCCACAGTCTGTACACCCGCTCGGCGGATCTCGAAAGGAGCGTTGTGAATCAGTTCTTTGTCGAAGAGTTCATTGATCGCTTCGAGGACAAGTCGATCCTGAAGCGCTTCGAGATTCTGTTCCTCACTCGCATCTAACTCGAGGTCTTGCTCGTCGATGAATCGCGTGAGACTGAGCATGAGGAAAGGAGTTACTTCCTCTGGATTCATCGACTCACGCAAGTACTGAAGACCATTTGGCAGTTCCTCAAACTCCTTGAGGCCGTTCAGAACGAACGTATATTCGCGTTCAGAGACTTTCTCAATCCTTCCCTCGTCTTTTGACTGCCAATCAAGAACGAAGTTGAAGCCCACGTCAGGACTGTTGAATCCTGCACCAAGCTCATCGTGAAGACTTGAGACACTGCCACTATGCGACTGATCAGTCGCAATAAGACTGGCTACGCGTTTCGGATACCTACCGTTGAATGTCCCGGTAGTTTGAAGTTTGTATAACCGGCTATCGATAGGATCGAACCCACCTCCAGTTGCCCATCCAGTAAGGGTTCCTCGCTTTGACTCGAAGATCTTCTCATCAATGGCGTAATCAGCGAAAGCCTTCACAGCATATTTCGCGTTGACGTCGTCAGTGTCATACTGATTCCAAAACTGTCGAAGAAGATCCCGACGGACTGAACTTTGCTCATCGTCAGGGGTAACACCGGTCAAGACATACCCTTTTGATATCCACGTGAGGACGGCCCCATGAAGTTTCTTCTGAAGGTCAGAATACGTCTCGTCGACTCCATGCCGTTCAGCAACTTCGGAGGGGAGACCCTCCTGGGGAAAGACACCACACAGTTTTATCACTATTTTGTGGCTGTCAGTCTGTACCTCAGAGTGTTGTAATCCATCACGGATTGCAGACTGTATCTTCGCATTTTGGTCGTAGCGGACCTTTCCCTCATAGAACGCGTCTGCTAGGAGGACTGGTGTAAATGTCTCACCAGACTCTGAATTGAGATGGTCGGTGAGTGCAATTCGGAACAGATCAATCACCGTCCGTGGTCCTGCACTGAGATCTTGGCGAGAGCAGATTTCACCGATCGCATCTAGAGCATCTTCGGAGATTATCTCGTACTTTTTGTCCGAGAAACCGAACTCTGAGGAATAGCGCTCCCAAAGCTCCGCAGGGAAGTCTACCCCATATACGGTTTTGAGATTAACCGTGAGATTGTCACTCTGAAGACGTTGAACAACGTCGCCAGCTTGTGAGTCCAGCGTACTTTTCGTCGTGTCGGGCATAGAGACGATGAATCCGAAGCGAGCCGAGATTTTGGCCCCAGAGTGCATGTCGAAGACGAGGTCACGAAAGTCTGCCTCCGCATCCTGGCGACTCCGTGCGCCCTTGAAGTATTGCTGCAATTCGTCTGGAAGAATGACGAGACCCTCATAACCTGCTTCAAGAGCGAGTTCAGTACAATCGTTGAAGAAGTCAACAAGAGTAACCGGATCTACACTGAGATCGAGTCCTACCTCGCTTTCCATGTCGGAAAAGAGATCCTCAAGCTGCTCAAGGTCGAGTTTGCCGTATTTCGTCCCTTTCTCCTGAGCGTATTCCTCCAGCTCACGTTCGAGGTACTTTGCGTGGATCTCTTCGAGATCATCGACGTAGTCTGGGGCGTTTCTATCCAGCTCGTACCGCATCCATCCGTAGGTTGCATGCAATAGGTCCGAGAAACTCGTAAACGTGAACGGAGGTACTGCTATGATGTCTCGGTCAGAAAGGTTGCGCCAAATGTTGACAGCGGTGCTGGTCTTCCCGTACCCGTAGGGGGCGTAGATGAAACCTTTCGTTGGTGTGTCACTTTCAGTGATGGATGAATAAATGTTGTTTTCAAAATCAGAAGTATCACCCATCGAGATGTGGGTATTAGAGTATTGGCTGTAATCGTCATTCACTGCGTAGGGGTTGTCTACAAGGTCTCGAGAAGAATAGGTAGAGAGAATTCCATCGTCCCGATCAATCAGCTCCTTAAGCTTGTCAACGCGCTCTGTTGTTAGTGAACTCATGTATGTATCTTCGATGCGATATTCGTACTATGGTTCAGTCAATAAGCATATATGAAGTTTTCCGAATCAGTTCAAAGCATAGTAAGTAAATTAGTCAGTTAGTTTCAATCTTGGATAAATCTCATCTGCGGGTTGGTTTGTCACATACAAGAGAAAACTTACACCGTTAAGCTTCATGTAATTTCGAAGACGGCGCGTCGAAGATCGTTTATGGTCGCCATGATCCACAATCACTGACGTTTGTTTTGGTTGCTTCTCAGGGAAGGGATGATATTCCCAATTCTGGACTTCTTGCAATACCCAACACAGTACTGTCTTCCCAGCACCTGATGGTCCATAGAGATTGATTCGATGATGGCCTTCCTCACGAGCTGTGGATATCTGTTCTAATGCACTGGCCTGAGCTTCCGTGAGAAGTGACTCATCGAGTTGCCGCTTGAGATTATTTGTTGTACGTAGAAGTGAGGCTCTAGGTGAGGTCACTCAGATTCACCTCTTCGCGTAACCGTACACGCACGCGGTGATCAGATTCGACAGAGCAAGAGTCGTACCCAGCTGCAGTCTGTTCAATCATTTCGTCAATCGACTGGGGGGCAAGAAGACAGACTGTTCCAATAACTTCTTCAATCTCGTTGGAAAGTTCCAGCAAATCACCGTACGAGAGCGTCGGTGCAACCACTTCTGAACGGTAGATATAGTCAATTGCGGAGATGATGAGTTCTTCTCGCGCGTAGCTCCGAAGATCAATTACACCGCCTTCAATTACCGGAGGTTCGAGGACTTCGATGAATTTCTGATACCCATTGATACTCTTTCTACTGAAAGCACCCGGTTCACCGTCATCGAATCCTGGCCCAGTCATTTGATCAGATCGGTAAATGATATCATCTGCGAGATCTTGCTTGATATCCGAGAAAGATTCAATCGGAGCAGTATTGTAGAGAATATTTGAAACTTCGTAGTACGCCCAGGACATCATGTTGTTAGGACTCGGATTAATTCCATATACTGTTGAAAACCGAAAGTGGAGCATCTCATAGAACAATTGCTCATCATAGAGGAGAACGTCAACTAAGTCTCGCCCGAAGTCGGTCAGTTCTTGTCCATCTGATTCAGCTACGATACCCAAGCTTGAGAGGGTCGAAACCATGTTTTTCGTCGGAATTTCTCCGAGTTCGTATCCCTGCTGATACGCGTCAGTAATGACGTCTTCTTCTGACTCATATTCATACTGCTCAATCAAATCGAGATAATCCCGCATGGCCACGGGTCGTCGATCCCCGCCCTCTATGTGGATTTTGTTGGACATTGACCACAATCTTCTGGCATCTGCCAAGTATGTTGCTGTTCAGTACAGTTTGATCACATGGTTTCTAAACGACGTCGATACATCGAGTTAGTGTCCATTTGTCCAGCCATCTGATCACGAGCCATCCCGGATACCCGATTGCTGAGTTCGTGAGTCACAACTAAATTGTGCATGACCCTCGTGAGACGGTCCTCACGAAGCTTTGCAACATCACGACAGAACGGACAATCGTGGTTCGTTTCTTCCTTGAGATCTTCCAAGTTATCTGCCATTAGTACTTTACCACTTCGTAGCGTTCTGTGTGAGGCATTGTACCGACTCTTGAAAGGGAAAAAGACGTTACCGTATCCACTGGATTTCATCCACGATGAGGTGTCAAAGCTGTCTACACCAGCTTCTTCCAAAAGTGGAATGCTCGTCGGCCCTCCAATTCCGAATGCATGGATGGTGAATCCGTGTTCTTTCGCTAATTTGACCGCCCAACGGAGGTTCTGCAGGGACTCGCTGGTCAGCATATTCACGCTGTTCTGACCCCCACTCGTCGCGAAACTCCCGAACCCGAGGTGTTTGAGGTTCTCAAACTCCGAGTATTCGTTTACGCACCGAGAAATTTGCTCGCGGGTGTGGCCTTGTATAACTCCTACAGCGTTCTCCTGAACGAATTCTGGGAGACGTTTGAAGCAACTTCGAGACGCACTCAGTGTCTCAGTGACCTTCTGTTCGACAACCTCCGGTGAGTCACCAGAAACGGGAACGTTGTCTGGAAGAACGTATCGAGATGCCCACTGGTTATCAGAATAATAGTCAATCAGATACTCGTAAAGATCATCAAATTCAAAATGGCCGGTCTGTACTTCGTATCCTCCCGAGTCGAACATGAGATTGACGTCATACTTTTCGGCGACTCGCCGGATCTCCTGGTGGCTCGTTTCTCCCTGAGTAATGGGGGTGAAGATAATATTTTGGAGTGGATCAAAGGACGAGTACTCCTCTTCAAGGCGTTTTGCGATTTTCCGTATTGAAGATCGATTGACTGAGAGGGCAGCGTAGAAATCCATTATTCACCTCTCTGTAAAATCCAGGAATTATAGTGGGTGCGAACTTGGCAGTCATTCGTACAGCAATGAGTTGGTTGGGTGTGAGGAGAAGTTCTCAAGATCATAAATTTGAGTATCTGTAGCTGTCTATCTCGTGATCCGTTAATTATCTTTCTACCTGTCATAGAACCACACTTGGAGCCATCTATAGCTATTTGGAAGTGTGACTGTTTCGCGAAAGCTACATGTAGATTGTCTACAGTTCTGTGAGTGGTAATATGAGCAAGCCTCACTCGATTTCGTCTCTTCCGGGATCTCCTAGCGGATACCTTGACTCTCTCTCACGGATTCTAAAATACACCCAACACCAATCGCCGACACGAGGGCAGATCACGGATTGGTGGAACGGAACCTTTGATCAACCCGATAGCGAAGAGTCTATTCTCCAGATTATACGCTTTCTTCAAAGTATAGAGTTGATTGAAAAAAGCAGTGGACGATATAAGGTTGCCGAACGGGGTGAGGTCTATTACAGGGAGAAAGATCCAGCGCTGATTTTCGAATGGATTGCAGAGAACAATTCAGAGTTAGTTGGAGTACTTGAGTATCTTCAGTCTGGTCCTGCACCAACAGAGAAGATTACCTCTGAATTTGAGGAGGAAGAGCGTGAAGAGACAATCAAGTTGGTCTTGGATTGGCTTATTGGACTCGATGCGATCGCGTACAATGGTGACCGTTGCCACTTGACCTCAGTTGGCATTGATCTACTGGAAGACGAAAACGGGTATATTGCTACTTCAACCGATAATCGGCGTCTTGTGACCATCAAAGTGTCTAATTCAGAGGGGATGAGAGAGCATTATGAGCAAACTGTCGCATCTGATGTCTCTGCAGAGGCGGTTTCTCGTGTTACTGGAGATACTTTTGACCGAACTGACCTCCGTATTTGGGGGAATCGATCGACGACAATTGCGGACAAGCGCGTGCAGAAAGGCGATGTTCTTTTGTTCTACTCAGGCCAGGACGGCTATATCGCTCTCGCAGAGGTCCTTTTCGCTGAAGAGTATAACTCTGCTCAAGCAGCTCGTCTCTATGAAGAGATTTGGCCGAACTTCGTAGCTGATGATCCATTCAATTACGTTATCTACCTCTCGAACGTCTCGAAGCCATCAATCGATACGGACCATTTCTTCAGTGACGCTGTGCTCGACTGGGGTGACCATCCCAATGACGGATGGACGCCACTGGACGACTACAAAACCCAAATCGCTGCTACCTACGGCTCATTGGATACCTTCCTTTCAGAATCCATAGAAGAAACTCTCTACAATTATTGGGATCTGAAAGAATGGCCCGTAGATACAGATCTCGCAAAGAAGGTCAAACGACAACTCGAGAGAAAGGGGCAAGTGCTACTGTACGGTCCACCAGGAACCGGAAAAACGTACACAGCAGACACATTCGCTCGGTGGTGGACGGGAGTCCAAGATTGTGATGTAGACAGTGAAGAGCGCATTGAGGAGGTTACTTTCCATCCCTCGTATTCCTACGAAGACTTCATGGAAGGATATTCGATCGTCACCGATGCTAAAGAGGCCGGAAACAACGGTGGGGATGTGAATTCTGCCGGCAGTTTTGGACTAAAGGATGGTGTGTTCAAAGAATTTTGCGAGGATGCACAAGACGAGTATGATTCCTGGTTAGAAAGTGGTCAGAAAGGAGAGATTCCGAAATACGTTTTCGTCATCGACGAAGTAAACCGAGGCAATATCGCTAAAATCCTTGGCGAGATTATTAAAGTCACAGAGTACAGCAAGCGGGGAGAAAGCGTCAAGTTAGCACATTCTGGCCAGCCGTTCCAAATTCCGAGAAATGTTTATTTGATCGCAACGATGAACACTGCAGACCAATCAATCGCACTTGTCGATGCTGCTATTAGACGTCGATTTGCAGCGATCGCAGCCCCACCCGAATATTCAGTCTTGTATAACTCATGTGAGTTCCCGTTCGAGAGTCGGGCAGAGGCTTTGGAATTACTCGAGACAGGGAGGGTAAATTTCGACGCTCTGCAAGCAGCGTCAGTACTCAGTTTAGAGGTCATTAATAGAAGGATCGTAGAGACCGCTGGTCTTGGAAAAGGAATGCGTATAGGACACTCGTATTTGCTCCCTGGAGAGTGGGACCATTCAGAGGTGAGTAGAGAGCGTGCCCTCGTGGATGTCTGGCGGTACGATATACTGACCCTACTCGAGGAGTATTTCTTTGGAGAGTTCGACAGTATGCAACGCCTGGTCTTCGGATCTACTGATTGTGATCTCTTCGACCAACAAACAGAGGATATTGCGGATTTCACCGTCGAAACCCTCCGAACGGTGTTGAAAGACTTAGTCCTCACAAACCGCGATCTGATTCAGCTTGCAAACAACGAATGACAACAGGGTTAGCAACCGATGACACAGCGCCACTTGTCGAGCGTACTGGGAGAGTCATCAAACATCTCACACAGACCGACATTCAGTCACTCAGTGCGCTTAACGAATTCGACGTAGAACCACTCTCAGAGACGAGTGCGATGGTCACACCCAGCCATTACACAGGAGTGGTCAGACTCCCAAGTGGACGTCTACTCGAAATTCGCCCCAAAATAGACTGTAACCTGCTATACTTTCTTGCGTATACCGGGCGTATAGACGAAGTTTCAGTCGGTCGAGAAGCAACAGTGAACGAGGGACGATCATTTGTGGATCTCCTGGGATGGCTATTTCTCAAAGAGCTTCAAAACATTCTCCAGCAAGGTATCCATCGAGAGTACAGCCTGCAAGAGGAATCAGAGAGCTACATCCGTGGAACACTCGATGTCAACAAGCAACTTCAGAAAGGAGGATTTCGGAATGCACGATTCGAGTGCAGATTTGACGAGTTGACAGCAGATATTCCCCTGAATCAAATACTACTAGAAGCGACAGACATTCTCAGTTCTGCTGTGACTTCACGGTCGCTTCAAAGTGACCTTCGACGCTCTTACGCCCGCCTTCATCGACAAGTCTCGACGCCAGCGATCTGTCCGGACCCTTCTGAAGTCGAACTCACACGGCTAAACAGCCATTATGATTCGATATTACGGCTGGCCGAACTCATTCTCTCAGAAGTATATATTCAGGATGTGAGTCGAGGATCAGTTGACATAGATCGAATTCTCCTCAATACAGAGATTCTCTTCGAGAACGTCGTGTTCTGCGCTGTTAAGCGTGTAGCAGAACAGATGGGATTGATTATCGGGGGAGATGGAAATCCAGAGGAGAGTTCTGATCGCTCAATCGGTAATCTATTGCAAACAGATTCAGGGGCACATCTTCAGAGGCTCGACCCGGACATCATCCTCCGTGGGGACGCACGACGCGTGGTAGTTGTCGGAGATGCAAAGTGGAAAAACGCGAGACGACCATCTCGGGAGGATCTGTACCAAATGTCAGCATATCAGGCACAGCAAGGAACGTCCGGATTACTCGTTTACCCTGATACATCTGGTGAAATAAAAGAGCATTACAGGTACACGAGAAACGACGAAAGAAACACACCACTCCGTGTGACCAAAATTGAGACTGGGCATGCTTCTCCGGGACACGAACCACCCTCATATGCTGATTTCTGCGACTCCATCGAATCAGAAATTGAGACCGAGCTACGAGAACTACTCGCCTGATCTACCAGAGAGGCAGACTGGTAATTTTCTTACATCTAGAAATAGTTGTTTGCGAAGAAACCGACTGAGTGGCTGGACTATTTCACTCCAGACACCAATTTACCCAGGTGGTTGTATAATTTTACATAATACATTCCCAAGTTCATTCTCCAATTCAGATGCCTGTAGTCTGGTTATCGCACTCTCTGCCTGTTTCTCCAAATCAGCCGTCTCTTCTGGGAGGTCCTAAATTACGAGCATTCCATTGGATTAATCGCCGAAGTAGTCCCAATCTGTCTCATCTCCAAATACGAACTTTCCGTTCACTCAAAGGAGTGCTAAGTATTCGAGTGCCTCTTTGATGCCTTGCCGAATGGTATCCGTTCGTGTGCTGTTCTTCCCTTCCGTGATCAAGTACTCTCGCTCGTTGCTGTCTGCGGGGTCATTTCTAGGACAATCAAGTCCGGTTGCCCGGTTTCTGATTCTCTTGGTGGGTCCAATCACTTTCCAGCGTTCACGGCGAGGTCCTTTGCCAACCGCTCAAACAATTCAGCCATATCCTGAGCAACAACCGCATCCAATGGAACCCGGACACCACCATTCTCGCCACGAATATAAATCGTGGTCTCAGGTGGAGTTACCTCAGCATCATCAACGATACCGAAGCCGCCTACAACCCCAATATTTGGCATCGCTTCAAACATTTGCTGAAAACCTTCTGGGTCCATACCCAGAATATACGCTGGGCAAGTATTTGACCTCTTCATATACATTATCGAATTTAGAAAAGTCTGTGACACCCGACCTTGGTTAGGCTGCTACCGCGCAACACTCAGGCGTAGTCATGATCTCACGCTTATTACGGTACCTAGTCGAGAACCTGACTCCGAGTAGTGTTCACCTTTGAACGGTGTGGCTTTCACAGCTGTACTGCTCTTTCCGATTGTGGGTCAATTCCGGCTCCACTATACTCATCGTGACTTAGTAACCAACGACATCCTGATGCGATCTTTATTCACCGCCGAGAACCTGTGAATCCACAGCCCCCACTGTCAGTCTCGGCACGTATTCGATTCGAGTGCGTATCGGCCTCGCCATGAGATTCGACCGTCTTGTCACACTTGTTTTGCGAAGTTGCGTCAGTCACCCCAGGCAACTCCACTTTCGACTGCTCTTTCGCGTCGAAGTCGATAACCTGCTGCTCCTTCGGTAATGCTCGAACCTCAATTCCTCGCCAGTCGTTATCCACTCCAACGAGCGCCTCAGAATACCCGACTTCCTCGCTCCCCAATACCGCATTCTGAACGTACCGCATCTGAGCATGGTTCAACCCGAATTCGTTGGCCCAGTGTTCGTCCATGCCATCGAGTTGATGGAACTGCTTGACCGCACACTGATCGAGAATCGCCTCTGACTCGTCGTGCTGGAAGAACTCGTCGACCGTCTGCGTCACAAGCCGAATCGAGAGATCGTGGTGGCGGTGATGTCGGAACACCGTTTCGAGGAACTGCAGCGTCGCCGTATCTTGCATGATATAGCGGGCTTCGTCGATGACGAACACGATCTCTTTCTCGGTCTCCTTCGCCCGCTCATACACAAGCGAAATCAGAAGCTGCATGATGAGACTCGTACTGCCACCGACGCTGCCGTCTTTCTGCCCGAAGTCAAGGTAAATGATGTCCTCGTCACGAATATCAAACTCCGTTTGTTTCCCGAGATTCGCATACCGGCCACCCTCCTCGAACGGACGGAACTGATCCAGCAACCACTTCGCGTCGTCTCGAATCTTTCCGGCTTCAGCATCCGAGCGAACGACGAAGCCTTCAGGCTGGTCGATCATCTCCTCGAAGACGTCCATCATATCACGCAGCGTCGGACTCTCGTTGTCGTGCGTATCTATCTCGTCAGTAATTCCTTTGCGAGCATACGCTTCATCCCGCGCCGTCTCAACCGTTGTAAGGCGATCCCCAAGCTCCACACCCCGGAGTGCGAAGAAGTTCATCAGGAAGCTCAGCGCATCGTCCTTTTTGTCTTTGAATGGACTGGCGTCTTCTCCCATCGCTCGCCGAACACGCTCAGGTGTCGGCTTCAATTCCAACGGATTCAGTCCCATATTCCCACCAACCGTAATTCGTTCTGCACCGAGGGCTTCCGCAACCCCAGTCCAGTTATTCAGTGGTTCGAGGATGATACCGATACGGTCCTCGCTCTGTTCGATGGAGCGAATGAAGTTCTGTTTCGACCCGAACGACTTGCCCGAGCCGGGATCGCCGATAGTGAACATTGCATACCCGTTCTCACGAGCAAACGGGTCAATCACAACGGGACTCCGGTTGTCTTTGTGAACGCCGAACTCAACGCCACCTTCCTCAAGAATCGTCGCGTTATGCGGTGAGGCAAGTAACGCTCCAACGGCCCCACCCAACGCGATCGCTTCCCGACCGAACCGATTCGGCCCAACAGGCGCTGCAGACTGAAGCGCAAGATCCTGCTTACAGAGGGCGGTCTTCGGGATGAGGCCAGCCGGTTGGTCACGAAGCGTACTGCGAACACGACGAACCGATTCGCGAAGTTTTGCCTGCGTATCCGCACGGACAGTGACGAACATCGCTTGGGCGAACACGCGAGCCCCACTCTCGACGGCCGTGTAGGTCGCTGCGGCTTCGCTCGCGCGGTCTTGGAGATAGACGCCACGGACGGAGCGTTCGAGATCGGCATCGGCTTGGAGGCTGTCTGCGACCTTCTGCAGTTCATCACGTGCAGCCTGCTGATTCTTCGGCGTGATATGAACCGTAAGGTCGAACTCGACGTCCGTGAGGTCGAAGAGTTCGTTCAGATACCCATCCTTCGGGTAGTCTGGATACTCCTCGATATACAACGTCTGTGTCCATTGCTCGCCGACGACTGCGCTCCGCGTATTCCACTCGATAGCAGCCGGTGCGATTGCACTCTTGTGGCGTTCGGCGATATCGTCGAGTACCCGACCTTCCACACTCCCACGTTCGACGGTCTCCGGTTCAAGCACATCTGCCATCTCGACGGTCTCGTCCTCCGATTCAGTCCGACGGTTGTACAGGCTCTTCACCACAACTCCAAGCACGACTACGGCCAGGAGGGTGAGTCCAAACCCTTCAGCCGTCACTAGATTCGGAAGCAACTCAGTCAGGCCACCTATCGCGTCCGCCTGCAACAACACGCTCATTCTGCGTCCTCCCGGCGAGACGCATTACCAACAATAGGCTGCTCGCGAACGACGTGCGATGCGTCGTCGACGTCGTATTCTTCGCCGTTCCAGAAGTCCATACAGAGCACGAACAACTCGACGGTACTGAGACGCCGTGCAGACCACTCATCTGCCTGCTGAATAAATTCAGAACGTACTGTCGAGAGCCGTTCGTCGAGGCGCTCGAACATCCTCGCGCGAAGCTCTGCATCCGAGAAGTCCTCACGTCGTGTCACAAAGGGTGTAAAGAGAATCCCGATGAATGGAATCGTCGTGAGTTTCTCTGCGGGAGTGCGTTCGTACTGGAAGCGGTCATAGACTTCCAACTGATTCACCTCGACGCCGAGGTAGTAGTGGAGTTGCTGGGTGCCGTCCATCTCCTCTGGACGTCGGTCACGATATTCTCGCAGCAATTCCTCGAACACCGGATTCGATTTTACGTCATCATCACGGAGTCGCTCTTCGGTTCGAGCAATGACTTTCTCAACTGGGAACGACCGCGTGGTGGTGTGGAATTTGAGCGCGAAATCGAGTTCCTTGTTTGCGAATTCGCTGGCAGCGTGCTGGAGCGTCGCCCAGTCACCGGACATCGCGAAATCCATGTTCCCTGGATAAACTTCGATGAATGCTTCCATCACACCGTCTTGCCGCTGAATTGCGCCCGTTCCGGGCCACGCACGTTCGATATTCGTCAAGTCCTGAGTGCGTTCGTCTGGCGTGAAGGGCGTGTAGTTCGCGAGCCCGCCCTCGTTACGTGTACTATCCGACTCGTGACTCTTGGTGGCCTCAGTGGCGACATTGTAGGTGATTTTGGGTCGCTTTGCGTACCGAAGGAGTGTCTGAAGCCACTCGCTTGCTGAGAGGTGGTCGGGCGTGACGAAGACGAGGGCAGCGCCGAACCCGAAACCAGCGGCAATGAGGGGTACTGCGAGCGATTGTAGCCCGAGTACCTCCGCGAGGAAGAGTGCGAGAATCGGGAATCCGAGTAGGACGCCGACGTCTCCTTCGTCGATGTTGAGGTATGGGATGCGGCTTTCTTCGCCAAAGGCGTTCATTACGCGTCGTGCTGCGCCGTTGCTATCTGTGGACATCTGTAGAGCGTTGGGTTAGGGGTCGTTCTCGGTGCGTCTGTATTCAGGAACGGTGCGGCCTGGACCCGTGTCGGCGAGGTTGTCGTGTTTCGTCCCACCGCTATCAGGGCCAGTCTGCGTTCGTTGGGTGACTTGCTGGGCAACTGCGTGACCAGCAGCAGCCTTCGGTCCGAATCGGGCGGCTGTGGAGGCGACGTGTGCGCCGCCAACGTAGCCACCGGCTGCAACAGCACCGACTGTGACAGCTGCAGTAGAGGCGGTGCCGATGACTCTCGCGGTCAGTGGTGTCCCGTACTTGAACACCTTCCACGAAAGGTACAATGCGAGTACGGGCAGTGAGACGGCGACGAGATATTCGAGGAACTCCGTCGGCGGATCAAGCGAGGCGTCGCCGACGAAAAGTACCTCGTAGCCGCGAAAGAGAATCGCCGCAGGAAGCGGCAGGATCGCCAACGGGACGAATTGCTGGCAGAGTCGCTTCGCGATATCTGAGACGATGGGGAGGTTACCGTATGCGACGGCGATGCCGAGTGGCATCCCGTACATGTAGATATAGAGCAGGACGTTGCGAATGTAGTAGAGCGCCTCCAGTGCGATTATCGCGAGGCCTCCAATAGCAGCCATCACTAAGGTGAATGCAGGGTTCGCTAAGGCAGATGGAAGTAATGCAATCATCTGGTCGCCGATAATGCCTAAGTTGGGAACTAAGGCGAGTGTGAATCCCTCAACCAGAAGGAGAACCATCACGCCGACCCAGTACCAGGTAGTGATCAGGAATGCTCCGGTCCATGCATTTTTCCGGGCTTTTCTAGCTTCGTATTGGCTCCCAAAGCGGAAGATTCGGAGGGTGTGTCTCCCCTGTACCGATATTAGCAGAATAACAAAAGCAACCAACATTATCTCCCCACCGACGAGGGCATCGTGAATAGAGGCCCATGGATTTGAGGTCGGCTCGCCAAAGACCAGCGAATTACCACTATTACGTGGTGTCGGCGTTCCGAACGCGATTTGCTCTAACTCGTCAAATCCGGCGATAAGGCCGTCACGGAACCACTTCGTAATCTGCTCAACAATATCCTCAAACCACTTTTTCCCAACGTCAACGAATGGAATCTCTGGCATGCTACTTCTGAATGACTTCTACAGTACATCCGTCAGACGACACCGACCCAGAGTATGAAAGAGAGAATGAACGAGAAGTCGCTCCAGCAACTTGTGACTGCAAGTTTACAGTGAATTGTTTCTCCTGTGGGTCCTGCGTGCAGTCTACCCCTTCGTTTGAAGAGAAACTGAATGGCATCGAGAGCGAGTATATTGATAGCTCATCTCCAGCTTGAATACGCGTCTTTTCTGCACCTGCAATCAAGTCTGCATCGGGGCCCCAGATTCCACTTGCGTCGCTGTCTTCGTATTTTGTCGACGGAGTAGGCACGCCACCCTCGAAGAGGAGTTTCGTGATTGCATCTGGACCGATGCCGTCATTCACTACAGTCACTATCGCCTGCTTCTCCTCAACAGGCAGATCATCTGGTAGTTCCCCCGAATAATTTGCCCCAATCTCAACCTCCACAATCCGCAGTTCCGGCTCAATCGTCAGTGTAGAACTGCCAACCTCGTCGTCTCCTCGGAGCGCCAATATTCGATACTCCCCGGGGTCATACGAAGTCCCAAGTTTGAATGCAGCGCGAGAGACGCCTTGAGAGAGTTCTTGTTTGTCGAAGAGTGCTCCATTTGGGGCGATAACGTTGAGTTGCTCAACTTCTGCCTCTGCAGTCAGTTCAACGACTAACTGCAGTCCCTCAACGCTAACCTGCTCGAATGGACCCGAACTGGATCCACTCGATTCAGTACCATTGCTTCCAGCATTGTTGTCACGGTCGCTCGTACAACCAGCGAGGCCGAGGAGTGTCGTACCTGCGATGCTGGAGAGGACGGTTCGTCTATCGACTGTGAATTGCGATTGTGTCATGGTTCGAATGTCTCGAATTGGAGGAAGGACCCGAGTTTCAACCCGGCTATGAGCGCGACGAGGAAGGGAATGAACCACCAGAGTATCTCAACGAAGAGCCCAAACACGCCCGATATTGACCACAGTGGGTGGTGTCGAACGGTTGATTCAGCGTCTGTATAGGCGGGATTGTGCGAGAGCCATGACCCAGGGTGGTACGTTGCGGTGAACATTCCATGGCCGTCAACAATAACTACCGCAACACCGGACTCGTTGGTCTGGACCCGCTCGCCAGCAACAGAGATGTAGCCGTATCGAGTCTCTGTATCTGGGAGTGAATGCGAGTCGCGACGAAGTGCAATCGGCTCTCCCGTCTCATTGTCTCGGAGCTCAGCACGGAGTGTCGTCTGTGAAGCGTTGCTGTCGACAACCTCTAACGAGAGATCGCTCCCTCGGAGATCTCGTTCGGACTCCTTACGTGGTGTCTCGACGGTCGCGTTTACGCCACGGACGATTCCTCGAACGGAGAGATTCCTACGACTCACCGAGTTTGTCCGAACAGCAATCCCAGACGACTGTGTGAAGGATTCGTTGACGACGCCGACGTGGACGTTCTCGCCAATCGTCTGATTAGGACTATCTCGTTCATATCCCCAGACACGCAGTATCTGTGGGCCTGTCTGAACGGGATAGGCTCTCGGTCCGAGTACGGACGGATACGCGTGCACGTAGACAGGGAGACTATCGGATGGAACCGAAGCCTCTCCGTTCGCCGTTGAGCGAACGACCGTGTCCCACCGAGTATCGCGTGCAGTGTAAAAGCGCCAGACGCCACGAACCTGATTCTCGCCACCAAGCGAGTATCCCTGCCAAGGTTGATCGATGAAGACTGCAACCCCAGCATCGCCGTTAGGATACGCCGCTGTGTAGAGTGACGCTTCAGGGTCGTAGATTGTAACGTCAACACTGTCGGAGACGACAACTGAACGCGTTACGCGCTCAGTATCCCTTGTGGACTGATTGCCAATGGGTCGCTCAAACTCGACTGTGATGGTTGCTTCGAGTGTGAGCGTCGTTTGGCCGGTGCCCCGGAGTTCGTAGTCGAACGCGGGTTTGTGTGTCCCATTTACGGTGTCGAGCTCGGTTCCATCTTGCAGGAGACGGACAGACTCGATTTCGTGGCTGAACACCGACCACTGCGGAGACTGATTCGCTGCACTTGGCGGTGTGACGATGCGGTAGTCGACGACGCCCCTGAGCCGACCCTCTCGGGCGACGTACAATGGGGTTTCACTCGGTTCAACGTGTGTTCGAGTCGACGGTTGGACAGCGAATATCGTCGCGTGTGCATCCCGAACGACCGTGCTGTCTTCGAGGTCTGCATGGGATGGATACACCGATGTGCTGGCGTTCCCCGCTGTGTAATCCTCGAAGTCATTCGTCGTCCACGTCGCTGCAGTCTCTGGTGGGCGTTTGAACGCGAGGTCGGTGCAATCACCGACTTCACCGAGGAGTGAGCGATTCTCGTCGAACTGCTCGTAATACTCGGTATTCGATGTACACGCGTCTGGATCTCGCGACCAAAGCGTCGCAGTCTCGTTTTCTGTAAGCCCGTTTCCTTCGGTTCCCGTCTGTGGTGGTGATGCGACTACGAAGCCAGCATAGAGGCTGACGAGGAGGCAAACGGTGAGTGCCACACGAAGTCGGGAACGCATGTTGAACGATAGGATTCAGTAAGCTACCACGGAGTGAGGTTGACGCACTCTGCAAGGGGGAGCCCCATCATCGAACCTGCAACGGTGTAGAGTGGGCCGAGGATGAGGAGGATGAGTCCAGATTTGAGCGCAGAGCGTCGGTGCTGCTTGATATTTCGTCGTTGCTCGGGAGTCGTGGTGAAGAGTTCAGCAAGTGAGTCCGCCTGCCACGCGATTGCAACACCGAGGACACCGATTCCAGTAGTGAGCTGGAAGAAGCCCTCGATCATTCCTGGGAGTCTGGCAGACGAGCAGATACCTGTCTCTTGAGCGAGTGCTGGTTGGACTGCTGTGAGGCTGAGTACTATCATAAGCACTCCGACCTTTCTCCCGTACTGTAGGATAGCAGTTCGTAGTGATTGTCCCACTTTCGGTATTATTGGGTCTTTGAATTCCATATTTTGTATTTCCTCTCTCATATCTGTTATAGGCAGATTTCTGGTTTGTTCGAGTTTAACGACTATATCCCGAGGAGTGAATCAGTAGACTATAAAATTTGGTATTCGGTTTATTTACCGACAGTACAACAATATTTTCTAGAAATATTCCAGTGTTGGTGACATTCTATCACCTGTCCCTACAGAAATCGATTGCGTGGACAACATCACACAATCATCTAATACCTTAAAATTGATAACATATCTATCCAGTTCACTGACCAACGATGCACGTTGTTGGTGTCGACGGTTGTCCTGACGGTTGGCTTGCAGTGAACTATGAGGATCAAAAGTACAACAGAACGGATCTCTACCAAAACATCGAAGAACTCTGGGAGAACCACCGGGATGCTGAGACAATTCTCATCGATGTTCCAATTGGCCTTCGAGAGAAATCCAACGACAAGCGCCACTGCGATTCGAAAGCCCGTGAAAAACTGAGTCCAGACCGACACACGAGCGTTTTCCCGACTCCCGTTCGAGAGGCAGTGCATTGCGAGGACTATGAGTCGGCAAAAGCAAAGCAAGAGAAGCTGACCGATGGGAGCCTCGGTACGCAGACGTGGGCAATTTCGGATAAAATCAAGGAGTTGGATGAGTTTCTCAGGAACACTGAAGATGCACGGGGTATCGTCCGTGAGGCACATCCTGAGGTCTGTTTCTGGGCATTCAACGACGAAGAAGCTATAGAATACTCGAAAACAAGCCAACCCCTCACGGCCTTTTGGAGCCGTGTCAACGTTCTCGAACGAGTCGACGAAGACGTGTTAACGCATTTGCGAGATGGAGGACTTGCAGTTGAGACTGAAGCCTCCAACGACGATTTGCTGGATGCGTTCGTGCTTGCGCTCACAGCGAGTGCACGTACTGGACCACTCCAGACGCTCCCTGAGGATCCCGAAGACGATCCAAAAGGGCTTCCCATGGAGATGGTCTATGCAGTGAGGTAGTTCCGTAGCCAGCCAATTTGTCTGGTAGAGTGTGGACTCACTCTTTGAGGGAGGTAGAGTCGTTATCGTTTAGTGTTCTTTGGAAAGAACGGAAGCAGCAGGTTCCTCGCCTTCGTCTGGAAAAGACACTACTGATGTCTCCACCCTCAATTACGATGGGTGTCGAGATTACCTAACAGAAGCAGGCCGAAACTGGAACCCACCCTGATTAGAAGGCGCTTCTGCTGGGACCTCTTTGTGGTTCAGGAGTTGATTCGGATATGCTTCGTAAGCCAACCCGATCAACAGTGCTTCTACCTCTGCCAAGTACGCTGGATAGCCATATGGCCCAGGGTGTTTTTGCGGGTCCCAAGCACGTATCCATAGGTACGTTTGCTCCTTGAGCTGGTGTGTACCTTGATCGAACAACTCGCTCGCCCAGCTGAGCTTCTTCGAATCTTTCCCGAACACCGTCCTTGATAGCTCTCCTATGTGGTAGTAATTCCCATCACCCCATCGAGCGAAACATCCAGTTCCAGTCCGATCCTTCGCAATCTCCTCGAAGTTCCCACTCAGTTCGTTCTTTTTCCCATAGGCCTCTGCCTTGCCAATATACCGTGGGGTGATGTCTTCTGGTGATGGGTTATCGGTGGCGAGCTGGTACATAACGTATAGTAGCCCGTTAGGTCCGTCTTTCACACCCGTTCTGTGGACACAGCGCTTTCCTTCCTGACGGATACGGGAATCAATGGCTTCGCTCCGCTTGAGTACTGTCGACGAACCACGTTCCTTAAAATCGACAACGAGATTTTCGTCCGTCTGGAACAATGGAATCGGGTCTTCTTCGGAGCCGCGGATCTCTCGACAGATTGTTTGCTCGACCCAGTCGTGCCAGAGGTCTGATTTGCTCTTACCGCTCAGGTCTCGACCCGCTTTGTTGGCGGCTATCTGTGCTTCTTCATTAGGCGTGTCATCTGCCAAATCCACCCACTCTGTTCCCACTTTCCCCATCTCATGAGCGACTCTGTTTGGAACGAAATCTCGGTTCGCGAAGGTTCGATTGAATCGAGGATTCGAATGGACGAGACCGACCGTCTTCGCCTCAAGCTCCTGTCGATATGTGGGATACCCATATGGACCGACGTCGATCTCGTTGACATCAACCACCCATGCATAGAGCGGTGAATCAGTACGGTCGTAGACGGTCGCAATATGATCGTATTTCCCGAAGCTCCCCCAAGATCCATCGTCTTCCCAGTCGGAGATTGGGAGGGCATTGCGTAGCTTTCTGAAATGAGTCAGGAGCCGACTTGCGACACTACCCGTTTCACCGATGTAGACTGGAATAATGTCTGAAGGTTTCTCGCCCAATCCGTCAAGGAGATACAAGAGATACAGATGATCGCCTCTCCCCCGTCCCAATCGGTAGGATTCATATTCATCAGTCACCTCTATCTCTTCGCCCGAATCGTCGATTATTGGAACTGGATCCGGCGTGTCAACTGTATTGATATCCGCGAGTACAGTTCGTCTAACCCACTCATCCCAGACCTCGTCCTTTGAGGGATGTTTTGACATTACTCACTGAATGAAGTTCGACCAGAAAAAACTGACTTAGACCTCAGAGTAGTATCGCTCACAAAATTCTGTCAACTTCTCTACATGGTCCTTTTCTCGTTTTACAGCCAAATAAATTTCCTTCGCATACTCTTTGATGTTCAATTCCGCTTTGTCTGGTAAACGAGACTGGAGATCTTCATCAAAGTCGTCGACATGTGCTTGAAGGATCTCCAATAACTCGGTAGAATAAGGATCGTGAAGTAGACGCTGGGTAGTTCGACTAAGCTTCTCAAGGTCATTTACCAGCGAACGGTATTCATCGTACTGCTCACGTGAAATATCGACTCCCTTAGGGTGAGGAGTGTTGAAAGCATGAATCCACCCTGGCTCAACTCGGTGTTTCTCGGTGAACTCTTCGACGGAGTTGCAATCAAAGGCGTCTCGCCGTGTGATATAGCCGCCAAATCGATACCGTCTCCAACATTTCACTCCTGCAATGTATACTGGATTCGCCCCAGCATCTGGTGCCAGCTGGATAGTACCTGACTTGGGTTTCGGCCGTTCGCCGGGTGGCCACCCGACCCAAGGATTGTCTCCAGCTTCGTCAGTTGCGAATTCGCCACAGTCTCTACAGACAGGATTCGAGTATCCGATTGGAAGTTGGTTAGCTTCTTCCTCTGGAATCCCACAGATGGCACATCGAATCGTTGGTCCTGAGGGCACCTCGTCGTCTGCAGATCCATAACGATCCGATCTGATGATGTCTTTTGGAGCTTCCGCGTTTGTTACTAGTCCAGATAAATCGAATTCCTCACGACTCATTTTGTGGTCAACTCTTCGAGATAGCTTTGCGACATATCCTAAGTGTATCTACTATTTTGTCATCGGTCGACGAGATTACTCTCTCATTGAAAGTACCTCAACAAAATATGATGCGTTCAGAATGATGGCCAGGACCTCGAAACCCTTGATAAGAATCCGCAATTGATCGAGACGAAACAGCGTCGCGCGATGATCCCGTTCCAAGAAGCACTCGACTGTTAGTAATCAGTCGACCCACTATCCCCACCTTTCGAACGCTGAGAGCTTCGAGTCCTGCGACCCTGACAACGCGTTCTCGATAGCAGAGCGACGCCATCCGAGCGGCGAAAGAACACTCTCGGCTGCACGGAGAAGTTGCGTCTCGTAGAAGTCGACATCGTACGTAGAGAGATCTTCGTGTGCCAACGCTACCCGATCTCTCGACCGTTTCTCGTCGTCAACGACGACGTAGGAGACACTCTCACCTGGACTCCTACTGAGGCCGTGTCCCTCGGCCCGTTCGAGTGCCGCGACGTTTCGCGTGTACTGCGAATACTCGTCGACGTGCTTCGTGACTCGGTTGTTGATGAGGAGGTCTTCCGGTTCAACGCCACCGCTCCGCAGACGCTTGACCCACAGCTTCAGTCGATCGCAGACTGGCTCTGGCTCTTGATACTCGTCGAGGATTCGAATCATGTCCGTCTGCGCTTCTTCGATAAAGGCTGGCGTGCTGCGCTGTCGGCACTCGATACCTCGATACTTGTATTCGTCCTCGTCGGCGACTTTCCCGAAATACTTCGTCAGCGCACCAGCGTCGCTATCGCGCATCGGGACGAATGCAATCCAGTCATACGCCGCTTCGTACTCCAACCGAATCCCTACTCCTTGGCTGATTTGCTCGACGAGTTCGTCGAGTGGCGTTTGCTCCTCGTCTCTGATTCGGCGGACCCAGATACTGTCGACGATACCGTGGACAATTTCCCAGCCATTCTGTTCGAACACTTGCTTCGAGTCGAGCAAGATCTCACGAGCGAACGCGTTAATCGCTTCGTGGCACTCGATGCGGCCGAACTTCGCGTTCGAAAATCCCTGATACCCGAAACAGGAGACGAGAATCCACTTGATGGCGTTCGAACGCCCTTCTAACACATTCTCTCGCTCTGGATCGTCTGTCTCGCGGAGTTCAGCTTTAATCGCGTCGCGATCTTCGATGAGCGGTTCGAGGACAGCTGGAAGATAGCCACGTTCGTCGCAGATACAGTACCCGAGTCCGGGAACGTCTTCTCGATCGGCGTGGCACTCACAGCGAATCTTCTCAGGACTCACGTTACGGGTAACGATGATGTTCGGGTACAGCGACGAGAAGTCGAGTTCGTGGACATCCTCGTGCAGGCCGACCTTCGGTGCGAACGTGAACCCACCACGGTCGGCTTCGTGCAACTGACACATCGTCTTGAACTGCTCGTGCCGCCAGGAGTTCCACGGCACCAACACACCTCGTTTCCGCGCCTCTCGAATCTGAATCGCTGTGAGGATAGTTCCGATAGACGACCAGGCTAACTCCTGAAGCGGTTTTCCTGACCGTTCGACGAGGTCAAGGCAGCCATCGAGATTCGTCTGGTTCCACATGAACGTGTTCGAGCGGTCGATAATCACCCGCCCAGGGAGGTTGTACCGCGCTGGCGAGTGACCGACGTTCCCATAACTCGCGTACGTCGACTCTCCAGCGAGCTGTTGCCAACCAGGGAGGCGTCCTAACTCGAACTCTCGGTTCCCAACTCGTTCGGCTTGTTCGTACAACCCCGGAACTGCCTCACTTGTGTTGAGTAGAAGGACGTCGGGGTCGTCAGCACTGAGCCGGTCGTGGACTACTTCAAGGACCTCCTCTTGCGTTCCACTTATCGTCTCGTCGTCCAGATCAGCCGTCGTAATTCGTCCACTGGCCAGCTGAGACTCTGAAATGGAGATATCGAGAACTGTGAGTGTTCGCTCGGGTGTCGACGACACGCCTTCTTCGAGGCAATACCTGAACTCACGGCTCAAATCGACGTTGTAGCATCGGTACTCGCCGGGTTTTCTCCACCCCCTGACTTCGTGTGCAACATCAGTAACTGCATCTAAGTCGACAACATCGACGCGAAGCACCGGTTCTTGATCGTGTCTGAACCCGATTCGCTCCTCTACCAAGTGTGCGAGTGTGACCTTGGGATGTCGACGAAGGACTTCCGAGACCTCCGCAAGGTCGCCCTCTCCGTGCGCCGAGACGTATATCGTCGGCTCGTACGACGAGTTTCGAGTGAACTCCACACCGTCAGGAGTTAGTGACCACTCGAGTACGTCGCCTTCGAGATAGTCGAATTTGAACGACATAGCTCACTCGACGAATTCGTCGATGTCCATTCGATTCTCAAGCGATGTAATCCGCTTCTCCTGTTCCAATGCGATGGAGAACAGAATCGGAATCTCGACAGACTGATGATTGAGATACCCACCTGCATCTGCATGAGCGCGAGCGTGCTCGAACAGCTGGTCGAAGTACGGTTGGTCACCGTGTCTGAGCGCTCGTCGGTAGTCCGACCATCGGCTTTCAGTCGCTCGGACCATGTCGCGGTACGTCGGATTAGTTCGCCCCAACGGTGGTCACCTCCGGAGACGAAGTCACCGGAACCACAGCCGGGTGACGGGCAGCGAGAATCTGGTTCCAGTACGCAATCGTCGTCTGGACCATTCCGTTTTCGAGCGGGTAGACGAGTGTCTCGAACGAGTCACCCGAGAACCGCGGCCCGTACTTTGTCAGCTCACACTCAACTGTTTCTGAAACTGCATTGTGGAGTGGTTCGGCGAAGTCGTCTCTTTCTGATAGCGTGAGGAGAATCGGTACGTCGACGTTGTCGAGCAACTCCATGACTCGCGAAACTGCCTCCGAGAACATTCGTTCACCTTGACCGCGTCGGAGGTCGTCAGCCCGGTAGAACCAATCGAACTCCGGAAGGACGACGAGCGACGTGTCCTCGGTGATCTGATCCGGAAGGTCCGTTAGCAGGCTGTAGTGCTGCCATGGCGTGAATCCCCGAGCGATGTGAATGCGGTCGAGGACTCTCATAGTCGGTGCAATCTGACACAGTTGCTGTGTCGTCCCGTTTCCACGAGCGTCGACCCAGACTGCGTCACCACTTTCTAAGAGCAGGTGGTCGACGACGAGCGACTGTAACACACCTGTCGCTCTACGATTTGCCTGTAACAGTGTCATCCCGTCGTTTAGCGTCGGGAGCGTCGGTTGGTCATTGGTCTGCTGGTACATCACAACAGTATCTAGGCGGCTTTCGTGTCATAACCAAGACAGGGGTGTTTCCGAAATTCCGATACTGTCTTTCAGGACCCATTTTCCCGAGGTCTGTAGGTCCGCGCACGCTTCTCACCTTGGGCGACGACGAGTCGATACTGCTCCATCTTTTGGAGGTAGTTACGAACGGTTCGCTTCGTCTTTGGTTCGTCGACGTACTCACAGTATTCGTCGTAGAGATCGCCCGGACTCATCTCGCCTTCTTCGAGTAAAATTTCGTAGAGGGCGCGCTGATGCTCGCGCAATTTGTCAGCAGTCGACCGTCGGATCTCTTCGCGTCCGTCGGGGACAGCCTCGTGTAGAATCTCATTCGAGATTGTGTTGCAAGACTGCTGATCTGCGAGTCGCGCGGCGTTGCGAAGAATGCTGATTCCGATCCGTGCATCACCGGCTGCAGCATCGGCAATGAGAGCGAGTTGCTGATTTCCGATAGCATTTTCCGATAATCCCCAGCGTGCCCGCGCAGCTAAAATCGCGACGAGTTCGTCGAGGTGGTATCTCTCGAATTCAACCCGGACGCTCCCGTGCAGACGGCTCGTCAAGCGTTCGTCGAACATCGAGAACAGGTCCTCTTCGCGGTTGGCGATGAGCACCATCGTAATCTTACGCGTGCGATAGAGGTCATAGAGAACGCTCTTATCTTCGAGTTGGTCGACTTCGTCGAGAATGACAACGTAGTGCGGCCCATCGTACTCTTGGATCCGAGTCAGGAGTTCGTCCCGTGGTGTGGAGCGTCGGTGAATATCCACCGTTTGGTCGATACCTTCGAGAATACGGTAAAGCACACGAAACCGAGTGTAGTCCTGCCAGCAGTTGATGTACTGTGTGTTGATGTCGAGGACGTTCTCTCGGAGGCGTTCGACGGTAAACTGCGCAATGCACGTTTTCCCAGCACCGGATGGTCCAAGGAGGAGTGAGGTCTCTCCCGGCTGACCATCCATAATCGGTTTGAGCGCGTTCGAGAGGACGTTCGTCTCCTGATTGCGATGCTCGATCTCCTGAGGGATGAACTCGGGCTGTAGAACGCGAGCATCGTTGATCATGCTTACCAGCAGTCTTCCTCGTGAGCTGTAATAAACGGAACAGGGTGATTTCCGATAGTTCCGATAACTAGTTTTGCGCTCGTCACCCGCAACCGTCCACAGATTACTCAACAGAGGAAATAAGCCAGTCTGCACCCGTCTCTGTCACTTCGCTCTGTTCTATTCGGAGAGAAAACATATACCAGGTCGTAGAGAAGCGGCAGCCATGCGGACCTCCAGCTCTCGTCGACAACTCCTCCAAACGCTCGCCACAGGAGGGACACTCGCTCTCGCCGGGTGTACGTCCACCCGGACAGAGCAACCACCCGCGGACGACTCGTCCAGCGATACACCGACTGCGTCGGCGACCGACTCACCGGACACGCCCGGAGAACTCACTTCGGGTCCCGACGAGCGAGAAACGCGGACGCCCCCGGGGTCACCGGAGCTCTCCCCGAGCGGTCAGTGGCCTACCTACCGGTTCGACGCGGCCAACACCGGCTACAACCCGTCCGGAGCGGGCCTCCGGAACGCTGACCACTATTGGCGGCTCCAGCCTGTCGGACCTGCGAGCGTCGCCGACGGCACATTGTTCACACTTTCGGGCGAGTCGGAATACACGTCGCTTACTCGAAGAGACCCTGCTACCATCGAGATCGAGACGCAGACACGACTCGTCCAGTATGGGACGAACTCACCACCGACGGTGGTCGGAGACCGGGTATACGTAACATCGTTCATCGAGGTGTTCTGTCTGGCGGCCGACCGGGATGAACTGCTGTGGCGCGGCCCCGAGATGGACGGCATTCAGGGGAACCCGACGGTCAGCGATGGAACGGTGTACGTCAACAGCGGTGGCTTTCGATCTGTATCACCGCATCTGCGAGCGTTCGACGCAGAGACGGGCGAAGAACAGTGGCGCTACGACATTGAGAGTGAATCGAAGTCGACACCGGCGGTCGCCGACGGCCGCGTCTTCGTCAACAGCCGTGACGGACTCCACGCCGTCGACGCAACCGACGGAAGCGCGCAGTTCACCGTCGAGGAGGCGGCCGACGAATGGGGGACGCCTGCGGTCGATGACGACACCGTGTACGCAGTGGCGTATCGTGACGGCCCTGACGAACTGCTCGCTATCGACGTCACCGACGGAAGCGTTCGCTGGCGTATGTCTGCCGGAGCGATGCGAAGCGACCCACCCGTCGTCACTCCGGATGCGGTGTACGTCGGGACGGAGGAGAGTATCGTCGCCGTCGACCCCACCAACGGGCGCAAGGCACTGACACTCGGCGGAAGCGGCGAACCGGTCGCCCGCGTCGGCGACGTGCTCTACACGGTTCGGCGGGGGACGGTATCGGCGCTTGATACCGCCGGTGAGGGCGAACTCTGGAGCTACGAGACCGAGGAAGTACAAGTGCAAGATACGATTGGGCAGACGATCTACGGTGTTACTCCCGTCGACGACGCCGTATACGTGAGCGCCCGAGACGGATTCCACGGCATCGGTCTGAGCAACTCTTGAATTGCCGCTCGTCGATATCGAATCTCTGGTCCGTTGACTGTTCTGAGGATACATCCTCTCGAACATTGTATTCATAGCCGATGAGCGACGTAGACCGACTGGAACGACGGGTACGAACGCTCGAGCGCCACGTACTGGGTGCGGAGGCGGAGGACTACGCCGGCTCCTCGTCGGAGCGAACGGAGCAACCGCTCAGCGGGTTGGTCCACCGCGTCCGACGACTCGAATCGGCCGTCGTCGACGAGGAGGAGTCACCGAGTCTGCAGCAACGCGTGCGAGAACTCGAACGGCGCGTCGAGGAACTCGAAACGTCGGACGCGCGAAGCGAACGGTAAGCGGTCGGCCGAGTACCCGCTTACTGCGCGGCTTTCACCAGTCGTTTCAGGTCGAGGTGACCCGCGCCGTGGTAGGCGTCGTCGCTATCCTTCACGCTGCTGGCGGTGTCTCGGATGAGCGCCTCGACCTCCTCGGCACCGGCGTCGGGTCGCAGCGAGCGGACGAGCGCCACTGCTCCCGACACCTGCGGCGCGGCCATCGACGTTCCGGCCTTCCAGCCGTAGCCGGCGACGACGGAGCCGTCCTCCTCGACGAGGTTGACCGTCGAGAACACGAGGTCGCGCTCTGCGCCCTCGACGCCGCCGTCGAGCGCGTCGAGGTCGGCGTCACCGCCGGCGGCGGAGACCTCGACGGCGCTACCGTAGTTCGTGTAGAACGCCGGGTCCGTCGTCTCCTCTTCGAGGCGATTCCCGGTCAGCCACTTCTCCTCGTTGTCGGAGTGCTTGCCGCCCCAGCCGTAGCCGATTGGGCCGGTGGCGGAGACGCCGAAGATACCGTCGACCTCGGTCGGCAGGCTCAGAATACCCTCGGCGTCCATGTCGAGGCCGTCGTTGCCGGCGGAGTTGACGATAACCATCTCCTTCTCGCGCGCGTACGCGGCGACGCGGCGGTACGCCTCTTTGATGGCGAGCAGTTCGGGGAACTGCTCGGGGTCGACGTACGGATACGGGTAGCCGAGGCTGATGTTGGCGGCGTCGCAGCCCTGATTGGCCGCGTAGACGAGCGCCATGAGCGTATCGCCGGTCGCGCCCTCGACGCCGGAGAAGACGCGCAGCGAGAGCAGTTCGGTCTCCGGGGCGGTGCCGAGCACGCCGCCGGCGGGGCCGTCGTTGCTGTTCGTCGCCGCGATGGTTCCGGCGACGTGGGTGCCGTGGCTGCCCGCGCCGTTCGGCCGGAAGTCCATACCGTCGGTCGTGAAGTTCGCCGAGAGCTCGGGGTTCACCACGTCGGCGAGGTCCGGGTGCGCGTCGTAGACGCCGGAATCGACGACGGCGACGCGCGTACCCGCGCCCTTCGTCACGTCGTGGACGAACGTCCCGTCGCCGGGTTTGTCGGTCAGGTCGCCGACGTTCTGGACGCGCTTGTCCCACTGGAGTTCGGTGTTCGTCGCGGGGCCGTCGTGGTTGTGGCTCGCGCTCTCCTCGCTCGCTTTCGGACCGTCGGCCTCCGCCGCGACGCCGCCGTTCGCCTGATACACCGTCACGTCCGGCGTCGTCGCGGCCGCCCCGCCGACGGCCGCGGCGTCGCCGCGGGCGACCAGCAAGTCGACTTCCGAGAGGTCGTGGACGATTTCGACGCTGTCGGGGACGTCCGCGCGAGAGACCTCGCGAAGGTCGACGAGGAACCGGTCGTCCGCTCCTGTCGCGCCTGCTGCGGTCCCCGCGCCGAGTGCGAGACCGCCGAGTGCTGTGCCGGTGAACTTCAGGAACGTCCGCCTGTTATGCTGAGTCACGGTAGACGGTTCCACACCGCGCGTAAATATTTTACTACATGTTTCTTTTCTTGAACTTAGTAAAACGGAGCTAAAGTTGCTCGTCGACCACTCTGTTGTGCCTACGCGACGAAAGCGTAATTGCAGGCGATTCGCAGCGTGTGAGAGAGAGAGCCGTCGGTTCGCGGTTCACGGTTTGCGGTTCGCGGTTCGCGGTTCGCGGTTCGCGGTTCGCGGTTCGCGGTTCGTTCGGTGTCGCCTCTCCGACCGAAGCTTACTACCTCCTTCGCTCGTAGCGCGAGCATGGTACTCCTGCTGGCGATGGGGTGGCGGCATCTCCTGTTCGAGAACTGGCGCGTCGACCCCGACCGCCTCGCCGACCACCTCCCCGAGGCGCTCGCCGTCGACGAGTACGACGGGTCCGGCTGGCTCTCGGTGGTACCGTTCACGAACGTGAGCGTCCGCCCGAAAGGGCTCCCGCGGCGGCTGGGGCTCTCGCTCCCCGAACTGAACCTCCGAACGTACGTCACCTACGAGGGCGAACCGGCGGTGTACTTCTTCAATCTCGACGCGCAGGGGGCTCTGAGCGTCCTCGGCGCGCGGGTGTTCCACCACCTCCCGTACTACTACGCCCGAATCTCGCTCGAACTCGACGACGGCCGCGTCGAGTTTCGGAGTCGACGACTCCACCCCGGCGACAGACCCGCACACTACCGGGCGACCTACTGGCCGACGGGCGACCCGTTCTCCTCGGCCGACGACCCGCTGGCGGCGTTCCTGACCGAGCGTTACCGGTTCTACACCGAAGCGCCCGACGGGACGGTTCGGTACACCGATGTCGACCACGACTCGTGGACGCTGTATCCGGCCGACGCGACGGTCGAAACCGAGACGCTCTTTCGCGCGAACGGCTTCGCCCGGCCCGACGGAGAGCCGATTCGTTACTACAGTCGGGGTCTGGACGTCGTCGCATCGCCGAGCGCGTCCGTCCGATAGGGTGGCGACGACAGGGTAGATCAGCGTTCTCGAGCCCGAACGACCCCGATTCACGCCAATCGTCGAAACCGAAACTGTGACAGGGGTGACCTGCGTAGGGAGGACGTTACTGGCGTCCACGCCTTCGACACTGACTGGACCGCCTCGTCGACAGCGTCGGTGGAAACGGCGGTCGGGTGGAGACCAGAGGGGCGCCAGTCTGTGGCAACACGGCTCGCTACCCATGACGACACACGCCGACATCTCCAACGTGGTACTCGTGACGGTCGATTCGCTCCGTTCGGATGCGATCAGTCCGTACGACTCCGACCGGCACACGCCCGTACTACAGGAGTTGGCCGACCGAGGGACGGTGTTCGAGAACGCGTTTGCGACGGGGAACTGGACGCCGTTTTCGTTCCCCGGACTGCTCGCCTCGCGCCCCGTGTTCGCGGATACGGGTCGCATCGGCGTGAGCGAGTCGCCGACGCTCGCCGAGACGCTCTCGGAAGCGGGCGTCGAGACGGGCGGGTTCAACGCAGCCAACGGGTTCCTCACCGACCACTGGGGGTTCGACGAGGGGTTCGACGAGTTCGAGCCGTTCGTCGCGGACGTCGGGTCGAGTCTCTACGGCCGCTATCTCGCCGCTCACCCGACGGTCGAAGGGTGGCTCCAGCTCGCCGCCTCGCCGTTCCGACGGCTCTCCTCGCGGCTCAGACGCGACGGCGACGACAAGCCGTTCCTCGACACCTCGCGCATGCTCGACGTGGAGCGAGCGGCGACGTCGTTCGTCGAGGACGCCGACGAGCCGTTCTTCCTGTGGGTTCACTACATGGACGCCCACACCCCCTACGTCCCCGCACCGCGCTACATCCGCGAGGTCTCCTCGGCGATGTTCGGCACCCACCGGATGCTCCTGGCGCACACCCGCACCGGCCTCGGGTGGGAGGTCGGCGACCGGACGCTCTCGGACCTCCGGACGCTGTACCAGGGGGCGGTCAGGCAGGTCGACGCGAGTATCGGTCGCCTCCTCGACAGCCTCGACGCGGCAGGACACCGCGACGAGACGGCCGTCGTCGTCGCCGGCGACCACGGCGAGGAGTTTCAGGAACACGGCCACCTCGCCCACTATCCGAAGCTCTACGACGAACTCATCCACGTCCCGCTCGTGGTCGACGTCCCGGGCGCGGACGCTCGGCGCATCGACGGACACGTCGGCCTCGACGCCGTCCCGCCGACGGTCTGCGACCTCTTCGACGTCGACTCGCCAGCGGAGTGGAACGGCGAGAGCCTCGTTTCGAGCGTCGTCGACGGCACGGACCCCGGCGCCGACCCCGTGGTCTCCGTCGCGGTCCGCGGCGACGACGTCACCCAACAGCCGATCCCCCGCAGTCTCGACGACGGTGACCTGCTCGTGAGCGTGCGGACGCGCGAGTGGACCTACGTCGAGAACACCGAGACCGGCGCACGGGAGCTGTACCACCGAGCGAGCGACCCCGACCAACAGACCGACCGAACCGTCGCTCCCACCCCTGAGGACGAGTCGGTCGTCGCTCGACTCCGCGAACCGGCGGTCGAACACGCCGAACTGCTCGCCGGAGCCGGCGAGGGTGCACTTGACGACGCGTCCGACGACGCCGTCGACGACGCCGTCGAAACCCGCCTCTCCGCGCTCGGATACCGATAACCGTGGTCCGAGCGCTGCTGCGGGCCCTCGTAGAGAGCCCCATCGCCGTCCGCCTGCGTCGCTTCGTCATCGTCGGTGCGGTCGCCGCGGGCGTCCAGATGGTGTTGCTGTGGCTGTTCGTCGAACGGGGGCGGATAAACTACCTGCTGGCGGCCGCCATCGCCATCGAGATAACCATCGTCTTCCAGTACGTGTTGAACAACACGTGGACGTTCCAGGCGTTTCAGAACACCGGGACGAACGCGTTTCTCTCCGGACTGGTGAAGACGAACCTCGTCCGCGGGAGCGCGATTCCGATCCAACTCGGTATCCTCTACGGGTTGGTCGCGTGGCGGGGCGTCCCGTACCTACTCGCCAACGGCCTCGCAATCGTCATCAGCGGCGTCTACCGGTACGTCCTCGACTCGCGGTGGACGTGGGCGGATTGACATCCACCCGAGACTGGACCCGCGGACTCCGGAGTTCCCGCTCGAACGTCTGTGAGACGCCGGTCGCCGGTTTCGAGAGCGGACCCGTACGCCGCAGGAACGGCGACGCCGCGGCCGTAGCTTCTCCTTCTTTTTCTCACGCATATTCGGTTCAAAATCGCATGACGGAGGCGGATTTTACACTTTCACCGCGGATGGACAACCTTCTAATGTATCTACCGTCACAACCAACCAAGCGGGCGCGACGCCCCCTGAGTATCTATGTTCGAATCTGTCAAATCCGTCGTCGGTCGGGAAACGCGCGACGCGACGTTCTACGAGTGTCGTCGCTGCGGAACCACGCTCGATGCGGACGACGAGCGCTGTCGGTGCTGTGGTTCCGCCGACGTCGCCGAGTACGCCGCCGAGTCGCTGGAGTGACCGCTCGACACCGCTTACATCAACGCCCCGAAGCCACCGCTTCTCCCGACGCGGTTCGCTGAAACGCAACCAGGTCGTACCCCCGGAGTCCCGACTCTCCCGCCGCTCGTCGAGTCGACCCCACCGCTCGTCGAGTCGGCCCCGCCGTTCATCGAGTCGACTCCGCCGCTCGCCGAGTCGACCCCGACGCCGTCGTTCAGTTTCACTTTCGCTCTGCTAGGCTCGCCTACAAGTCACTCAGTACGAATGTACGTGTATGAGCATCGCCGTGAGGCGTGACCGAGAGCAGTCGCGGAAGTGCATCGACATAACCGACCTGGCCGCCGAGGAGGTTCCCGCCTGCGTCGACCGTCAGCGCGAACGCGGCGTCGAACTGTACCTCGAACGGAAAGGTGCGAGAACGTTTCTAGTGTCCGCGCCGACGGGGAATCAGTAGTCCCGGTCACCGCACAGGGCGTCTGTCGAGCGCCGAGGCGGCCGTCGACGCGGGGGCGGCCGTCGACGCACGTTCGGCACTCCGACGTCGGTACGCGTCCGCCTCGGCGACGAACCCGAACTCGAAGAGACGGGGCTCGAATCTCTCGTCGTCGATGGTGAGGGAGTTTCTTCGCCCGCAGATTCGGATAAGACGCGCGTTCGCTACTCTCACAAAATTATAACGCGGCCGATATGTTTACCCGCCCGGACGGGCTAGCCCCGCCGAACACCGATGTCCGGCCCCACCCGCGAAACCGAACTCGCGCATCTCGACCGACCGAAAGCACCCGAGACGACGCTCGCCGTCGTCTCCGACGCCCACGTCACTGCCGACGCCGAGGGGACGTGGAAGGTGTTTCACCGGACCGAGTCCCGACTCGAATCGGTCGTCGACGACGTGAATCGGCGGGACGTCGACGGACTCGTCTTCGCGGGCGACCTGACGAAGGACGGGGCACCCCCGGAATTCGACCGCGTCGAGGAGATTCTCTCGGAACTCGACGCGCCGTACCTCGCCGTCCCGGGGAACCACGACGTCCCGAAAGCGTTCGACGACCACCAGACCCCCCCGCTGTCCTCGTTCGTCGCCGCGCACTGTCCCGACGAGTTGCCGTATCGGTCCCGTCTGGGCGGTCTCGACGTCGTCTGTCTCAACAGCGCCTCCGACGCCGACGGGACGCTCCGAGAGGGCCACGCGGGCCGCATCTCCGACGCACAACTCGACTGGATAGCGGACGCCGTCGACCCCGAGCGCCCGACGGTCGCCGTCTTCCACCACCCGACGACCCACGTCGGCCGCCTCGTCGAGCGGTTCCCCGACACCGACCACTACCAGCTCCGGAACGCCGACGCAGTGGTCGAGGCGCTCGATTCGGCCGGCGTCGAATTGGCTGTCTCGGGCCACATCCACTGGCCGACGGCCGCCCGCGTCTCCGGCGTCTCCGGTGGGTCCGACGAGTCCGGCGTCTCCGACGGTCGTCCTCGCGGCGGACGGGCCGACTCGTTTGACGGCGTGACGCAGGTGACGACGCCCGCCGCGTGTTCGTTCCCGCAGGGATACTTGCTCGTCCGCGTGACCCCCGACGGAACCACGGTCTCGATGGTTCCGCTCGGCGACGACGAGAGCCGAACCGAGGCGTACCGCCACGCCGCCGCCGACGGCGCTCGAAACGACGCCATCGTCGAGAGCGCCGACGACGGATACTTCGACTCGTTTCCGTTGGTCGACGAACGCGCACCCGAACCTCCCACCTCCGACTGAGTCTCTCCGGCGATCCGTTCGTGATTCCTGGCTGATGAGTCAGTGTCGAAACCACTATACGGCGTTGCCACGCTATCACGTGCCGTGCAGAGAGACACAGCCCTCCGGATCGGTCTCGCCGCTCTCGCCGTCTGCGCGCTCGCCCTCGCCGCCGCGACCCTCGACTCCGCGGTCGTCATCGACGACGGCGGCAGTTTCGGCCTCGGTACCTCCGACAGCGGTAGTTTCGGCGGGGGCAGCGATGCTCCCGAAGAACAACAGCCGTTCGTGAACGGCGAGAGTGAAGCGGCCCCGCTGCTGAGCTTCTGTGTTCCCTGGCTGACGCAGTGGTGGGTCGCCTCCACCATCGTCGGCGCGTTCGTCGCGATGAACGCCGTCGCCCGATACAAAACCGGGTCGTACCTCCTCGGCCTCGCGTTCACCGTCTCGTTCGGCAGCCTGGTTCTCATCTTCTACGTGCTTCTCACCTCCTGTGCGACCCCGGACTCGTCGTTCGGATTCGGCGGCGGAGAGAACTCGACCAACAGTTCGCTGTTTCCGGGCTCGGCGGGCTCGTCGGGGCTCACCGGGACCGGCGAGACGCTCACGACGCCGACGATACTGCTCTTGGCCATCCTCGGGGTCGTCCTCGTCGGCGCGGTGCTGTTGCTGTTCGTCTCCACCGGCGACGACGACGAGGTCGTCGACGGCACCGACGATACGCCCGACCCGATACCCGACGTGGCCGCCCTCGGAGCGGCCGCCGGTCGCGCGGCCGACCGAATCGAAGCCGACGCCGACACCGACAACGAGGTGTACAGAGCGTGGGTCGAGATGACCGGCCTGCTCGACGTCGAGCGTCCGCAGACGAGCACCCCCGAGGAGTTCGCCGTCGCCGCCGAGGACGCGGGGATGGCCCGCGGGGACGTGCGCGAACTCACGGAACTGTTCGAGTACGTCCGTTACGGCGAGGGAACGGTGACCGCCGACCGGGAGGAACGCGCCGTTTCGGCGCTCCGTCGCATCGAGTCGGCGTACGCCGACGGCGCTGCGGACGCCGAGGGAGACGAGAGCCGGTGAGAACCGTCACCGCGTTCGCGGGGCTCACCGCGACCGTCTTCGGCTTCGCCGTCGTCGTCAACCGGGGTCTCGCCGGGGCGTTCGGCCTCGACTACCTCGTCGTGACGCTCGTCGGCGCGCTCGCGCTCGTCCAGGGGATTCGGTACGGCCTCTCCCGTCGAAAGACGACGTTCCACGCCACGACGACCGACGACCCGGAACTCCGATACCACGTACCGGTGCCCGGCGACGACGTGGACGTCGAGTTCGCAGGCGAGCGCTCGCTCGGGCGCGCACAGAAGCGAGAGCGAGTCCGCGAACGACTCCGCGAGGCGGCGCGCGAGACGCTCGTCGGATACGGCGGTCTGACGCCCGAGGAGGCGCAAGAACGCCTCGACGCCGGCACGTGGACCGACGACCCCGTCGCGGCCGCGGCGCTCCGGGAGTCGCCGCCGCGTCCGTCGCTCGTCGCTCGCGTCCGAGCGATGCTCCGAACCGAGTCGCCCTTCGAGCGGAGCGCCCGCCGCGTCGTCGACGAACTCGTGGCGATTCAGGAGGGGAGCCGATGAGCGCTTTCGAGACGAACCGGTGGACGGGCGTCGAGGCGCTCGCACTCCTCTCGGGGAGTCTGGCGATTCTCGTCTCGCCGCGCCAGCCGGCGCTGTTGCTCGCCGGCGTGCTGGGCATCGCCTACGCCGCGTACGCCTACGGCGGCGACGCGCCGGACCCCTCGGTGGCCGTCGAACGCGAACTCGACGACTCTACGGCGGCACCCGACGAGACGGTTCGCGTCACCGTCACCGTCCGAAACGTCGGCGAATCGACGCTTCCCGACCTCCGCGTCGTCGACGGCGTTCCGCCCGCGCTGGAGGTCACGGACGGGACCGCTCGGCTCGGAACGGCGCTCAGGCCGGGGAAGCGAGCGCGCTTCTCGTACGCCGTCAGGGCGGTGCGCGGCGAACACGAGTGGGAGCCGATGCGGATTATCGCTCGCAACGCCAGCGGGAGCAACGAGCGCGCGACGGCGGCGAGCACCGAGACGGTGCTCCGCTGCGAACCGCGGCTGTCGGCGACCGAGAACCTCCCGCTTCGGGGGCTGACGACGCAGTACGCCGGACGCATCTCGACGGACGTCGCCGGCGCGGGACTGGAGTTCACTTCGACGCGGGAGTACCGCCGCGGCGACCCGCTCAAGCGCGTCGACTGGAACCGACTCGCGCGAACCGGCGAACTCGCGACGACCGAGTTCCGAGAGGAGCGGGCGGCGACGGTCGTGTTGCTCGTCGACGCCCGCGAGGGCTCGTACCTCGCGCCCGAACCCGACGCGCCGAACGCCGTCGAACGGTCGGCGGAGGCCGCCGGCGAGACGTTCGTCGCGCTGCTGGACGGCGGCGACCGGGTCGGGTTGGCGACGTTCGCCGCCGAGAGCCTCTGGCTGCCGCCGGGAACCGGTCGAGACCACCGCGCGCGCGGGCGAAGACTGCTGGCGACGCATCCGTCGCTCGCGCCGACGCCGCCGGAGGACGCCGCGTTCTTCCCCTCGATTCGCCTCCGCCGCCTCCAGCGCCGCCTGCCGGCGGACGCACAGGTCATCCTGTTCTCGCCGCTGGTCGACGACTACGTCGTCACCGCGGCGCGGCGTCTCGACGCCCACGGTCACCTCGTCACCGTCGTCAGCCCCGACCCGACGGCCGACGAGACGCCCGGCCGCCGCCTCGCACGCGTCGAACGCCGGAACCGGATGAGCCGACTGCGCCGGGCCGGCATCCGGGTCATCGACTGGCGCGACGAGTCGCTGGCGACCGAACTCGCTCGCGCACGGGAGCGGTGGTCCTCGTGAGCGAAATCACGCGGAAACCCGCACTTCTGAGCGTCTCGCTCTCGATGGTCGGCGCAGGCGTCTGTCTCGTCGCGGCGGCGCTGAGCTCGTCGACGGCGCTCGCGGCGGCGGCCGTCGGCGTCGTCGTCCTCGCGGTCGGGTTGGTGATCGGCGGACGCCGAGCGGTGACTGCCGGCGGCGTCGCCCTGTTCGCGGCGATCCTCTTCGGCGGTATTGCCGGGTCGGGCCCCGAACTGCTGCTCGTCGGGCTTCTCGCGGCCGTGTTCGCGTGGGACGCCGGCGAGAACGCCATCGGTATCGGCGAGCAGCTCGGTCGGGAGACGAACACGACCCGCGCCGAACTCGTCCACGCGGCGTCGACGCTCTCGGTCGGTATCGTCGCGACCGTCCTGGGTTACGGTGCGTACCAAGCCGCCGGCGGCGGGCAGCCGGTGACGGCGCTCGTGTTCCTCCTGTTGGGCGTCGTCGCGCTCGTGGCGGCGCTGCGCGACTGAAGCTGCGGGTGAAAAATCGACTCGCGTTGCGTCCGCGCTACCGCGCTTCGAACTCGACGGTCGGCACGTCGACGGAGTCGAGCACGTCGTCGACGACGTCGGCTTTGTCCACGTCCGAGACTTTCGCGTCCGGCGTGAGAACCAGGCGGTGGGCCAGCACCGGGTGGCTGACGCGCTTTACGTCGTCGGGCGTGACGAACTCGCGGCCGGCGTAGACGGCGCGGGCGCGGGCGGTCTCGAACATCCGCTGGGTACCGCGCGGGGAGACACCGACGGCGACGCGGCGGTCGTTACGCGTCGCTTGGGTTATCTCGGCCATGTACTGCAGCAGGTCGTCGTGGACGCGGACGCGTTCGGGCGTCGCCCGCATCGCCAGCACCTGGTCCTGTGTGAGCACCGTCTCGACGGTCGGACTGCGCGTGTCGCGGCCGGCGCGACGGCGCAGCAGTTCGACCTCGCCGTCGAGTTCGGGGTAGCCGATGGCGGTCTTCACCGAGAAGCGGTCGACCTGCGCCTCGGGGAGCGGGAACGTCCCCTCCTGTTCGACGGGGTTCTGCGTCGCGATGACGAAGAACGGCTTGGGCAACTGGTGGGTCTCGCCGTCGACGGTCACCTGCCCCTCCTCCATCGCTTCGAGGAGGGCGGCCTGCGTCTTCGGCGGCGCGCGGTTTATCTCGTCGGCGAGGACGATGTTGGCGAAGATGGGGCCCTCGGAGAACTCGAAACTGCGGTCCTGCTCGTTGAAGATGTTCGTCCCGGTGACGTCGGAGGGCAGCAGGTCGGGCGTGAACTGCACGCGGGAGAAACTGAGACCGAGCGCCTGCGCGATGCTGCGGGCGGTGAGCGTCTTGCCGGTGCCGGGGACGTCTTCGAGGAGGACGTGACCGCGGGCGAGCACGCCGAGCATGATGCGCTCGAAGAACTCGTCGTCCGCGATGACCGCACCTTTCACCGTGTCGAGGACCTGGTCGCAAGCGGTGCTTGCGTCGGAGATATCCATGTACCTGAGACGCGTTCTCGGAGAACTTAGACCCACTGGCCGGTCGTGAGTGTCTCCCACAGCGGTGATTCGCCCGGAGAAATCGAAACCGATTAAACGAGGGCGGGCGATTGTGGAGACGTAAGCCGAGGTAGCCTAGCCTGGCCAAGGCGGTAGATTCGAAATCTACTGTCCATTCGGACTCGGGAGTTCAAATCTCTCCCTCGGCGCTTCTCCAATCGTCATACTCCGAGCGGCGCGTTTCATCGCGCTGCGAGGCTCGACGACGTGAACGACAGTGGAGTGATTTGAACGAGAGGACGAGCGACCGGCGGGAGCGAAGTCCGCGTAGTTCAAATCTCTCCCTCGGCGCTTCTCCGACCGTCATACTCCGAGCGGCGCGTCTCGTCGCGCGCGACGCCGCGTGAGACCCGTCGTCACCGTCCCGAAGCGCTGCGTCGACGCGAGCCTCTCGATTTATCCGGTTGTCGGTCGTTGTAAGGGGTATGGAGCGCGACCGCTCGTTTCTTCTCCTCGCAATCGGCGTCGCCGGGGTACTCTCGGTCCTACTGCTGTATCCGTTTCTCCAGTACGTCCTCGCCGCAGTGCTTCTCGCCTACGTGTTGAAGCCGGTTCACCGCCGACTCGAACGCGTGGTCGGCGCTCGCGTCGCCGCCGTTTCCCTCATCGCCGTCTCGACGTTGGCCGTTCTCCTGCCGGTCGCCCTCGTCGTGCAAGTCGTCCTCAGAGAGGCACGTTCCGTCTTCGCCGCCGTCCGCGACCTGCTCTCGGGGGCGACGCAGTTCGAGGAGTTCACTCGGATGAACGTCTCGGTCGAAGCGCTGTTCGGCTCCGCGCAGGGGAGCGGGTCGACGCTCGTCGGCAGCGTCGTCGACGTCTTCGGCGGGCTCTCGAACGCGGTCATCGGTCTCACCGTCCTCCTGTTTCTACTCTACTACCTGCTGACCGACGGCACCGCACTCGTCGCGTGGATTCACGAGGCGATACCGCTTCCACCGTCGATTCAGGACGAACTCCACGCCCGTATCGACCGCCTCATGTGGGCGGTGCTGGTCGGCAACGTCCTCGTCGCCGTCGTCCAGGGCATCCTCACCGGTATCGGTTTCTTCGTCGTCGGGTTCCCGAGCGCCGTGTTCTGGACCGTCGTGACGGTTCTCCTGTCGCTGCTGCCGCTCATCGGGGCGTCGGTCGTCTGGATTCCGGCGTCGGTGTATCTGGCGCTCACCGGTCAGTACGTCCCGGCGGGGTTTCTGTTCGTCTACGGTGCCGTGGTCGTCAGCCTCTCGGACAACTACCTCCGCCCCGTCATCGGCGGGCGAGAGGCGCGTCTCAACCCCGGGCTGTTCGTCGTCGGCATCTTCGGCGGCGTCGCGGCGCTGGGGGTCATGGGCATCTTCTTCGGCCCCATCGTCCTCGGCGTGCTGAAAGCGCTCGTCGACGTGTACGTCCGCGAGTACGCCGACACCGACGCGCTCCCGGTCGGTAGCGACTGAGGCGGGCCGGGAACGGTCGAAGGGGTCGGAAACGGCCGAAGGAGTCAGAAGCGGTCGAAACCCGACTGTTCGCTCTCGGTCCCGCCGCGGAGTCGGCGGCGGCGCTTGTCGTACGCACCGTCGAGGGAAACGCGTCCGCGACGGCCGACGAGATATCCGTCGACGGCGGAGTCGTCGCGCGGGTCGGCGAGTCGAATCCAGACGCGGGGCTCGTTCCCGCCGGAGAGCGACGCCGCCCACGACTCGGCGTCGGCGCGCGTTCCGAAACGGCGACGGGTCCCGCGACGGACGACAGCGGCTCCGACCGCGCCGTTGGTCCGCCGCGCGGACGGCTTCACTTCGACGACGAACTCGTTCACGGTGACGGCTCGGGCTTCGGTGTGGAGCCACTTCCGTTTTCAGGTCGTCGGATTACAGCGGCCCGCATCCCATCATCGTCGACCAGGTCGAACACTCCATCCGTCCGTTCTCGCGGACGGCGACGGTCGTCGCCGAGTCGTTGCAGTCGAAGTTCGTCCGGTCGACGCCGACCGTCGCGGCCGTCTCAGTCGCGTCCTCGACGGTGACGACGGTCGTGTAGGTCGCCGGCCGGTGCAGCGTCAGCGACACGTGTTCGCCCGCGTCGACGTCGAACGTCCGCTCGAACGTCTCGTACGCCACGAACGAATTCCGATACACCGAGACGGTTATCTCGCGGGCCGGGCCGTCGTTCCAGACGACGAGTCCGTGCGGTCCGTTGTTCGACGGGCGGAGAACGCCGAACCGAGAGCCGACGTCGACCTGTTCGGCCGGACTGCCGTCGAGTTTCGGGTCGAAGTCGGCGTCGCGTGCGGCGGGCGGGAACTGCACGTTCGCTCCGGACTGCGACAACCGTCCGGTGCAACCGGCGGTTCCGCCGACGGCGGTCGTTCCGAGGAGGGCGAGAAAGCGGCGACGTTCCATACCCCATTTGTGTCGTCGTTCTTGATAAGTATCTTGGTAGGTAAAACGTCCACCTTCGCTACGCTGTCTGCCGATTTCCGTTCGAGTGAGGTTGACACGTCTCGCTTTCGGCTGTCGTCGCGGCGGTGTTCTCTCACCTGAGACGCCGCCGCGAAGTTCCGGTCGTCGCCCCCGCGGCGACGTGCGGCGTCCGTGGCCAGTCGGCGGGCGTCTGCGGTCAGTCGTCGGCGGGCGGCACGTCGGCCACCGCTTTCGGCGCGCGCAGGCGGTCGAGGGCGTCGACCATCGCGACGACGCTCGCGCGGGTGATGTCCGCGTCCGACGCGGCGACGCTCACCGACCGGTCGCCCCGCGAGAGTTCGACTTCGACGGTGACGACGGCGTCGGTGCCGCCGGAGATGGCGTCGACGTGGTACGACTCCAACTGGAAGGCGGCGTCGGGACCGAGCGCCGTCCGGACCGCCTCGACGGCGGCGTCGACAGGGCCGTTGCCGGTCCCGGCGGCGACGCGCTCCTCGTCGTCGACGGCGAGGCGGACGCTCGCGGTCGGCACCCCGCCGCCGCTGGTCGCCTGCAGGTCGACGAGTCTGACGCGTCGCTCGCGGGCGCGACCCTGTACGTCCTCGGCGACGGTGAGCAGGTCGGCGTCGGTGACGCGCTTTCCGCGCTCCGCGAGGCCCTTGACGCGCTCGACGACTCGCGCGAGTTCGTCGTCGGTCACCTCGACGCCGTGCTCGTCGAGCGCCGCTCGGACGCCGGCGCGGCCGGCGTGTTTGCCGAGCACGAGGCGGCGCTCGCGGCCCACCGTCTCGGGCGGGTACGGCTCGTACATCGCCTCGTCCTTCAGCGTGCCGTCGGTGTGGATGCCGCTCTCGTGGGCAAAGGCGTTCTCGCCGACGACGGCCTTGTTCGGGGGAAGCGGCGTCTCCGTCGCGCGGGCGACGGTCTGTGCGAGCGAGTACAGTTCGTCGAGGTTCGCGCAGTCGACGCCGTAGCAGTGCGAGAGCGCGACTGCGACCTCTTCGAGCGCGACGTTGCCCGCGCGCTCGCCGACGCCGTTGACGGTGGCGTGGACGAGATCCGCGCCCGCCCGGAGGCTGGCGTAGACGTTCGTCATGGCGAAGCCCAGGTCGTCGTGGACGTGGGTGCTCGTCGGGCCGTGCTCGGCGAGTCGCGAGACGACGCGCTCCGTGTGCTCTGGACTCCCGTGACCGACGGTGTCGCAGTAACAGAAGCGGTCGGCTCCGGCGTCGTGCGCGGCCGCGGCGAGGCGGTCGAGAAAGTCGACGTCGGCCCGCGAGCCGTCCTCCCCGAGCACCTCGACCCAGAGGCCGTGGTCGCGGGCGTGTTCGACGAGTTCGACCGTCGTCTCGACGACCGAGTCGCGGTCGGTGCCGACCTTCCCCTCGACGTGGCGGTCGCTTGCGGGGACGACGAGATTCACGCCGTCGACGCCGCAGTCGAGCGCGAGGTCCACGTCGGCGCGGACCCCGCGGGCGAAACTCGTCACCGTCGCGTCGAGACCGAGGTCGGCGACGCGGGCGATGGCGTCGCGTTCGCCCGCGCCGGTGCAGGCGCTCCCGGCCTCGACGAACGGCACCGCCGCTCTGTCGAGCGCGCGTGCGATGTCGACCTTCTCGGTCGTCGAGAGCGAGACACCCGGCGCTTGCTCGCCGTCTCTGAGCGTCGTATCCAAAAGCAGTACGTCGCGTCCGTCGAGCGACGCTGCGAACGGGGTGGCAGCCGCGTTCGCGTCGTCGGTCGAGAAGTTATCTTGGGCGCGGAATTTCTCGGCCAGTCGCCTCGCGGCGACTTACCCTATCCTCCGTGCCGGTGTGGTCCGACATTGTAGATGCCCGGTGGACGCCACCGCGTATCAACCTGTGGGGTACGACAGAACTTGCCAGTCGGATGCGTCGCCCGCGCTCGCTTTCTCGCAACATCACTCGACGAGTTCGACGGAGTCGCCCGCGTCGACGCCGTCGGCCGCTCCGGCGGGGAGCTCGACGATGGTGTCGGCGGTGCCCCAGCCGAGGCCGGTCCACCCCGAGAGGCGAGCGTGCTTGGTCACCTCGCCGTCGACCAGCCAGAGCGCGTCGATCGGAAACGGGACGAACAGCATGTGGAGGCTTCGGCGCTCCGCCTCGTCGAACCGGAAGACGAGCGCGTAGTCGTCGGGGACCGACCGCCGGAACATCAGCCCGCGGCTCTGTTCGAGAACGGTGTCCGCGAACTCGACGGTGCTCGCTATCGGCCGCCCCTCGTGAACGAGTTGCACGACTCGGCGTTACGACGGAGCGACAAAAGTGTGTCAGATTCGCTCGTCAGGAGACGTTACCGCATTCCGGCCGCCAGCGTCCGCCGTCCGCCGCCGTCTTTCTGCTCGTAGACGGTGATTCGACCGTGGCTCTCGACGACGATGGTGTAGCTGAGCGCCTCGAACGCGACGGAGCCGCCGAGGCTCGTCTGCTCGGTTCCGGCGAAGAGGTTGTTCAGTGCGTCGGGGTTGATGGACTCGTGCATGAAGGGGTCGAGGTCGAGAGGGTCGACACCTTCGACGGCCGCGATCGCGTCGATGACAGCGAACGAGAGATCCGTTTCGCCGGGGTCGACGATGGCTTCGTGTCGTTGTCGGTAGCGGTCCGTGTCGTAGGAGTGCCCGGTGTGAGATGGTGAGTTGTCTTTCATGGATAGCTCGCGCCCGTGCTGGCGTCGACGACCAGCAGTGATCTGGTTGTAATCCATCTACCAACATCCGGGGTTTTGAAACTACCGTTTCATAGGAAGTAGCTCTTGAGTTATTTTATACTCTGTTTCGAACTCGAATAATACTCGTGAGGTAAATGTATTCGAATCTATCCGGTAGGGGGAGAAAAGACGTACGTCCGCGACCGAGAGCCCGAGACGCTCGAAACGAGGCTCTCTTCTGGTGAACGACGAACGTCGAGCGTTCAAGTAACGTCGGAACCGAGGGGCGACTACATGGAGAAGACGCCGAAGGGAACGCCGGTCGGCGTGGACGACCCCTACGAGTTCGCCGAGCGGTGTGACCACTTGACCGGCGACGGCCGCTGCCGCTACGCGCTGTCGCACGCCGGCGACGACCCCGAGTTCGCCCGCGCGCGCCGGGCCGACGACTACCGCTGTCTCGCCGGCGAGGAAGATTGCGAGTGGCGCGACTGCCCGCAGTACCGGTCGACCACCGACGGCCGCGAGTGCGTCCGCTGCGGGTTGGAGGAAGTTCGGATGGCGCACCAGTCGTCGGCGCGCCCGCTGTTGGAGGAACACCACCTCTCGTATCACGGCGGCGATGCCGACAACGGTAGAGACGACGCCGAACCCAGCCACGAGATTACTGTGTCACTCTGCCGGTGGTGTCACGCGAAAGTTCACAACTCCTTCGCCCGCGTCGACGACGACGTGAACCCCGACGCCGAGGCGCTGGCGACGCGCGAGCAGCGGCGCAGCGACGAACAGGCCGAGTTCGGCTTTCGGTCCGCGAGCGAACGGTTCGAGTCGACCGACGACCGTTCGTGAGAGTCCCACTGCCGCGGTTCGAGTTCGCTCCCGCTCGGCGTCACGTGAACGGCCGACTCTCACGTTCTACGATGCACGAACGTGCCCACTTCGACCCGAGTCCGATTCGTTTTTAGGCTCGTCGGTCCAACCCCGGCTATGACCAGAGTCGTCGTCATCGACAACCACGGGCAGTTCACACACTTGGAGCAGCGGGCTTTGCGCGACGCGGGCGTCGATACCGACATCGTCGACAACGACACCCCTCCCGAGGAGGTCGACGCCGACGGCATCGTCCTCTCGGGCGGACCGGACGCCGACCGCGCCGGGCGCTCCGCGGAGTATCTCGACCTCGACATCCCCGTCCTCGGCATCTGTCTCGGCATGCAGGTGATGGCGACCGAACTCGGCGGGCGCGTCGGGTCGGGCGACTACGGCGGTTACGCCGACGTGACCGTCGACATCCTCGACGACGAGGACCCGCTCGTCGGCTCGCTCGCGCCCGAGACCCGCGTCTGGGCGAGTCACGCCGACGAGGTGAAGGAGCTCCCCGAGGGCTTCACCCACACCGCGACGAGCGACGTCTGCGGCATCGAGGCGATGAGCGACGCCTCCCGCGACCTCTACGGCGTCCAGTGGCACCCCGAAGTCGCCCACACCGAGCGCGGCCAGGAAGTGTTCGAGAACTTCATCGCCCGCTGCGAGAACTGAGCGACCCGAGCGCCGTCGACGACGCTGTCCGTCCGGACTGACAGCGGGGGTGACTGTCGCTTCGTCGCAACAAGTAGCGAGGTTTTAGGAGGCACGCCCACAACCTCGTCGGCATGACAGCGTCGCAGAGCAACCTCGCCGGGTTGTCGCGGTTCATCTTCCGCGCGCCCTCGTGGTACGCGAGCCTCGGGTTCGCGCTGCTCATCGCCGCCATCGCGGGCGTCGGCGCGTTCGACTCCGGACTCCGCGAAGGCACGTGGCGAGGGCTGTTCTTCGTCGGCAAAGACGCCTGGGAGGGCATCTTCTTCGTCGGCATCCCGACGGTCGTCGCCAGCGTCGCGACCACCGGCGTCGACCGGTTTCTCGGCGGGCGACTGACGCCCAACCGCTCGTCGCTTCTGGCGCTGGCCTGCGAAATCGTCCTCGTCGGACTGCTCACCGTCGCGGCCATCGTCGCCGTGTTCGCCTCGCTCGACCAGCGGTTCGTCTACGACGTGCTCGTCGTCGCGCTCGCGTCCATCTTCGCGCTCCGCCTGCTCGTCATCATGGCCGTGTCGCGCTCGTCCATCCTCGTCGCGTCGATTCCGGCGAGCATCCAGACGGTCGTCTCGGCGGTACTGCTGTTCATCTACAGCGGGACGCTCAGCTACCTCGAAGTCGGCGGTCCCGTCCTCGACGCGTACCTGATGCCGTACTTCGCCCGCTCCGAGCAAGCGCCCGACGTCGTCTCGGCGCTGACGCCCGACCACTTCGTCCTCCTCGGAGTCATGTGCGTCATCTACGCGATGAGCGTCTACGCCTTCCTCGAAGTCATCGACCGACCGTGGCGCAACAGCCTCGGCGTCTCCGTCCTCGACTTCATCCGCGGGTTCATCGGCCACATCGCCGAGGGCTCCCGAGAGCTGGAGGACTTCTTCGAACAACTCGGCCAGGAAGCGGTCGTCCCCGTCACCGTCCTCGCGTTCCGCGACGCCGACGGCGACGAGAAGGCGCGGTTCGTCCTCCCGATGATTCACCCCGGTCCGATGGGCGAGATCGGCGGCGGCAACTTCCCCGAACGCGTCGCCCGACGCAGCGAAGGGCTGGCGTTCCCGCCGCACGCCACCGCCGGTCACGACTTCAACCTCGTCACCGAGCGCGAAGTCGACACCATCCTCGAAGCCGCCGAGAGCGCCCACGAGCGCATCGAGTACAGCGCCGAAGCCAGCAAGAGCGTCCGCGTCGACTCCGGCGAGGCGAAACTCGTCGGCCAACGCTTCGGCGACGACGCGCTCGTCGTCTCGACGTTCGCTCCGAACTTCGCCGACGACGTGGAGTACTCGGTCGGGCTCTCGGCGGCGACGGAGGCGCGAACCAGCGGACTGGACGACGTGCTGCTCGTCGACGCCCACAACTGCAACAACGGCCTCGAAGGTCCGGACCTCGGCCACGTCACGCCCGGAAGTCGGCGCTCCTTCGACATGATTCGCGGGGCCGGAGCGGTCGGCCGGGCGCTCTCTGACGCCGGCACCGACCGGTTGCGTCTGGGCGTCGCCTCGGACCCGACCGAGTGGACACCGCGGGAGGGAATCGGGCCGCTCGGCATCCGCGTCGCGGTCTCGGAAGTCGAGGGGCAGCGAACGGCGTACGTGCTCGTCGACGGCAACAACATGGAACCGGGGCTCCGCGACAGCATCGTCTCGGACCTCTGTGAGGCCGTCGAGTCGACGTCTCCCGACGACCCGGAGGTCGTCAGCGCACCCAGCACGGAGGACGACGCAGAAGCGGCGGGGGCCGAACGCGTCGTCGGAGACGGCGGTAGCCTCGTCGACGCCGCGGAAGTGATGACCACCGACACGCACATCGTCAACACGGTGAAGGCGGACAACCAGGTCGGTGCCGCCATCGACCGCGACGAACTCAGGTCGCTGATTCGCCGTCTGGTCTCGGAGGCGGTCGCCGACTGCGAACCCGTCGAGTCCGGCATGGCCGTCGAACACGCCGAGGTGACCGTCTTCGGCAACGACCGCACCGAGACGCTCGCCAGTCACGCCAACGTCGCCGTCTCGATGGGCGGGGCGTTCGCCGCGGCCATCGCCTGCGCGACGATACTCGTGAGCGTCCTCATCTTCTTCCTCGCGTGAGCGGTCGGCTTCTGGTTCGCCGATTCGCGCCCCCGTAGTGGCGACGGGCGGTCGCCGAGAACTGGTGTTCGAGGGAGCGCCATCGCTATCGGACGCCGGCGCGTCTCCGTCGCCGTGAGGTCACTGACTCAGTCGAAGCGTCCGGGTCCGAATCTCGCCGCAGCTCGGACAGACGTGGCGATACAACACCTGTGAACCCGTCGTCCGCGCGGTCCACTGTCCGTCTTCGTCTCTGTACCCGCACTGCGGGCAGCGCAGGTCGACTCGGTTGTAGTGCGACCGGAGTCTGTCCAGCGCCGTCGTTCCGCTGCGGTCTCGACCACCGATAGCCATGTGTTAACAGTTACCATCTAAAAACATAACTGTTTGCCTCGCTCGGGGGTGAGTATCGACAGAAAGCGGCCGGCGCGGCCGTCGCGGCTACTCGCTCGCCGCGAACAGGTCGTCGACGGCGTCGCGCGCCGCCAGCGCCGCTTCGTCGGCGACGGCTTCGGGGTCGGCGTCGTCGTCGGGCGCGTTCAGGTACACGTCCACGTCCAGGACGCCGTCCTCGAACGTGACCGTCACGTCCACGTCGCGCACGTCGGACTGCTTGTAGTGCGCGAAGATGACGCCCTCGGCGGCGTCGGCGGCCGTCTCGACGACCTCGTCGTCGCTCGGTTCGGCGTCGGCGTTCATCTACGCGCCGCCTGCACCGGGGCCGCCCATCCCGCCGGGACCGCCGGGGCCGCCCGCGCCGCCGCCCTGCAGCATCTGCTGGAGCTCGGTCTGCAGGCTCTCGAACTCGTCCTGGACGCGCTCCTCCTGCTTTTTGAGCTGCTCGACGCGAATCTCGAGGCTCTCGACGCGGTCTTCGAGCTGGTCGTGGGCCTCGTCGTACTCGGTCTCGACGAGCAGTTCGCCGACTTCGCGGTACATCATCGCGTCCTCGTCGATGTCGTCGAGCGCTTCGAGCGCCGTCTTCGACTCCGAGAGCGTGCTCTCGGACTGCTGTTTCTGCGCGCTGACGCGCTGCGCGGTCTCCTGAAGGTCCTGCAGTTCCTCGAGTTTCTCCTGCGCTTCCGGTGGTAGACTTCCTTGCATAGTCGGTCCGATGCGCGCCGGACTGAAAAAGCCCCGTATTTATTCTCCCGCGAGGGAGTCGGCGCCCAGCTCCGACACGCGCTCTGCGACGGCGACCATCCGCGTCCAGGAGTTGATGCCCGCACGAAGCGCGACCAGGTCCGAGGCCTCGACGCGTACCTCGACGGTTGCCTCCTCCCTCGCGACGCTCGCGTGCGACCGTTCATCGTCGATCTCGCCGACTTCGACGCGGACGCTCCGCTCGACGACGCGAGCGCGCCGCTCGTCGGGGTACGAAAAGCGGAGAACGCTCAGATGCGACACTGGTTCGCGGTTACTTCACGTCGACTTCTTTGACGACGCGAGCGCGCTCTTTCAGGAGCACGCGGTGACCGCAGTACGGACAGCGGACGCCCCCGTACTCGTCGAGTTCGACGTCGCGCTTACAGCGGGAGCACTTGTAGCTCATGTGTGGTTACTCGTCTTCGTCGAGCGCCGCGCGGATGGAGCGTCGGACCGAGCGTCCGCCGGGCGTCTCCGGGCGGTACGCGCCGCCGGTGAACTTCTCGCCCGTCTCTTTGTTGACCCAGATGCCCGTGCCGAGGCGCTTGACGTCGTCGCCGTCGACGGTGGCGTTTCGCATCTCGGATTCGATGTCGGAGACCCGCTTGCGCGCGACTCGACCGTAGCGTGCGCCGAAGCGCCCCGAGCTACCGGTCTGTCGTGCCTTGTTGTCGGCCATAGTGCTGCCATCTATCCCGAGCGGACAGATAAAGCCTACGAGTCCGCGTTCGACCCGGCGGGGTGGTACCGAGCGCTCGCCGGACCTTTATATAAAACCATGGCTGTGAAAGCGCCACAGTTTGGGAAATGTAGGGTCGGTTTCTATGCGCGCTGGGAACTCCCGGGTGCTCACCTTACCATGTCAAACGATCATACGCTGGGACGTCGAAGCGACCACCCGACGCACGCACCGTCGACGGTCGTCGACCGCGCGCGATTGGACGAAGCGTTCGACGCACTGTCGAATCGGCGTCGGCGCGACGTGTTGTACTACCTCCATCAGGCGGACGGCGAGACCGTCGACGTCTGCGACATCGCGGACACGATGACCGCGTGGGAAGTCGAGTGTCTCGACGATGTCGAATCCGACCACTTCCGAAGTCTGTTGGTGTCGCTTCGTCACATCCACCTCCCGAAACTGGACGACGTCGGTGCGGTCACGTACGACCGCGACCGCGACACCGTCGAACAGTCCGACAGCTCCGTGATTCACGACTGGGTCGACCTCGCGGCTGTCGAAGAACTGACGTAGCGACACACTCCTACGCCGCCCTGTTCGGTCCGCCCTCTCGGTCGAAACCACCCCACCGTCGGATAGGCGATGCGTTTTTGTCTAACCGTGCTGTGAGTTGACATAGACCGAGACAAACCACAGATGCTCATCGCTGAACTCACCCTTTCGAGTTCGATCCTCGAAGGTGCGTTAGCGAACGCGCCAGGGGTGACCGTCACGCTCGACCAGCAGTACGCGCGGGAGACGGGGACCAGCCTCCTACAGGTTCAAGCGACCGGCGACGGCCTCGGCGGTTTCGACGCCGCGCTCGACGACGACCCGACCGTCTCGGACGCGGTCGTTCTCTGCGAGGCCGACGGCTGGCGACAGTACCGGATCACCCTCAGTCCGGAGGGCGACGACGCCTCGACGTACTACGCCCGAACGGAACTGGACGCGGTGCTTCTGAACGCCGAAGCGACCGTCGACGGGTGGTCGCTCCGGATGCAGTTCCCCGACCGCGCGTCCGTTTCGGCGTACCGCCAGCGCTGCATCGATACGGGACTTTCGTTCCAGCTTCACCGACTCTACCGCGGGTCCCCCAACGGCCGGACGCGGTACGGGCTGACCGCCGCCCAAGAGGCCGTGCTAACCGCCGCGTTCGAGGCGGGGTACTTCGAGGTGCCGCGCCGCTGTTCGCTCGCGGACATCGGCGAGAAGCTGGGCATCTCCGGACAGGCGGCCTCGGAGCGCCTCCGGCGGGGACTCCAGGCGCTGCTGCAGAGCACGCTTTCGAGTCGTGAGCCGACGCGACGGGTCGACACCGACCGACAGAACACGGAGTTCGAGACGCGCGACGGTACCGCCGACTGAGACCGGACACCGCCCCGAACCGCCTCCGAACCGCCTCCGAACCGTCTCCGAACCGCCTCCGAACCGTCTCCGAACCGCCTCCGAACCGCCTCCGAACGTCCGCTCCCCGACTCGCTCCCGACTGTTCAGTCGGCCGGTCGTAGCTCCGCGTCGGCGAGCGCGTCGTTCAGGTCGTCGCGGACGCGCTCGCCCGTCTCGCGGTCCATCGCCGTCGTCACGACGCGGTTCTCCTGGACGCTCGACCCGTCGCGCAGCAGAAACCGGACGTTGCCGTTGCCGTCGGCACGGGTGACTTTCGCGCGGAGACTCGTCCGCGACCCCTTCCCCCCGGCGTCGATGGGTCCGGGGATTATCTTCTTGACGTGCGGGTGGCCGGCGACGACGCCGATGGCTTTCCGCCCTTTCCGTCCGCCGATAATGGTCGTGTGGGACCCGCCGAGTTTCTCGCCCGGCGACGCTTCGACGACTTCGAGCGTGCGTTCGCCGCGACTCTCGACGACGGCCGCGACGGGGTCGTCGTCGCGGACGCGGTAGAACTCGTAGTGCAGTTGCGCGCGCGTCTCGCGGATGACGTCGCGGTCGCCCGCCGCGTACACCGTCTCGGGTCGCTTGCGCCGAACTTCGTCGGCGACGCGTCCGGCGAAGTTCCGCAGTTCGACGACGCCGGACTCCTCGTCCGTCTCGGGCATCGTCGTCACCGTCGTCTCGCCGAGAACCGCATCTTCGTCCAAAAAGGTGAGCGTCGCTCGCTCGCGCGAGCAGTCGAGAACGACGGCGTCGCAGTTGCCGGTGCGGCAGGTCAGACAGTAGTCTCCGGGCTTCTCCAACGGCGTGCCGCACCGGCCGCAGTGCATACCGAATCTGGGCCTCGCCGGCCTATAACTCCGTTCGTTTCGCCCGCCGACTACAGGTCCAGCGGCCCCGACTTCGTGTACTCGCGCATCACCGCCGTCGCGTACGACCCCGACGGGAGCGAGAACTCGAAGTTCAGCGGCTCTTCCTCGATTTCCATCCGCGTCCGGACCAGAATCGCCCGGCGCGTCCCCGTCGATTCGAAGTTTCCGGGGAGGTCGAAGTCGCTCGGTTCGAGGTCCAGTTCGGCGAGAATCTCGCGCTCTATCTCGCCCGGTTCGCCGTCGCCCAACTCCGTCTCCGTTCCGACCAGCGGCGCGGTGACGAACGCGCGGCCGCGCCCGCAGTGCTTGCCCACGATGTCGACGCGGCGGCCCGTGACTTTCTGCAGGCGGTCGGTGTCCGGCCGGAACAGGCCTTCGGGCGCGTCGCGGTCGGAGAAGCAGGCGACGTCGCCCTCGACGGGTCTATCGAACGGCAGACCGCGGCGGAGGCGCTCCGAGAGGATTCGGTTGAAGACGTACGACTGCGCGGCGTTGACGAACAATCGCTGGAGATTCGACGGAACGGCTTCGAGCGCGTGTCGCCAGTCGTCGTCGGAGTCCGCGCCGTCCTCGTCGAGGCGGTGGAGCATCGAGCGCTCGTAGCGGAGGTAACCGGGCATCCGGTCGAGCGCGCGGTGCCAGTCGGGGTCGGTGCGCTCGGCTTCCGCGTCGACGACGGCGCGGGCCTCCCGCGTCTCGTCGGGTTCGTTCTCGTGCGGATTGCCGACGTACGAGAGCACGGCCTCGCGCCACTCGCCGCGGACGACGTGGAGGCCGACGACGTGGGTGACGGGGCGACGACTGCCGAAGCGCTGCTGGCCGAAGTAGTTCGGGACGCCGACGACCGGCGCGTCGCCGGCGTTTTCGTCGTCCGCCACGCCGCCGAACTCGCGCAACTGCTCGGTTATCTCGCCGACGTTCTCCGGCCGCTCCGCGTCCCGAACCCGAATCCCGAACGCGTTGCCCGCCAGATCCCCGAAAGAGATGTCGCGACCGGCGCGGCCGACGACCTCTACGTCGGCGTCGCGCACGTCCGGCACGTCGTCGGGGTCGCCGCCGCGAATCGTGAACAGTTGCGTCGTGACGGCGTGTTTGTCCTTCGTCCCCGCCCACGAGATGCGCTCGCGGCTGACGCCCAGCGAATCGGAGAGGCGGGCGGCGAAGTCGTTGGTGTCCCAGCCGCGCAGCGTCGCGCGGACGACGAGGTTCGCGTACGCGCCGGGGTCCGAGTCGACGGGCGCGGCGTCGAACGCCTCCAGTTCGCGGACGCGGAAATCCTCGGGTTCGACGCGGAGTTCGCCCCCGATTCCGTCGGCGTCGCTCACGTAGTACTCCATGCCGACCTCGCGTTCGATGGGATGTGCCTCGCGCATCAACGTCGCCTCGTTGCGTTCGTTCCTCGCTTCGGTGCGTTCATACCCGCGGTTGCGGCGGTGGCGGTAAAAGCGCTGTAGTTCGTCGACGTCGACGCCGCGGAAGCGAGACCGTAGATCAGTACAGCGAGAGGTCGCCGGTCACCTTGTCGACGAGGTTGTCCTGACCGGGACCGACGGCGAGCGCCGTCACCGTTCCCGGGTCCAGTTGCGTGTGTCCGGCGTCGCGGACGATAGCGTTCGGCAGTCCCTCGCGCTCGGCGAGGTCCGCGAGGCGGAACAGCTCCTTCTCGCCTCGGGCCTTCACGACGACTTTCTTCTGCCCCTCGCCTTTCCACTTCTTCCGCGTCCGCGAGTCGGCGTCCTCGTACGCCGACAGCGAGGCGTGGGCGACCTGCGCGGCGAGCTTTCCGCGGCCCATCCCGATGTCGGTCCGGGCGACGATGACCTGCTTCATACCATCTCTCGCCGACGCCGCGGTAAATCACCTGCTATCGTCGGAGCGAAGCGGCGGTCGAACCCCTACCGGACGGTGTCGCTGCGCTCGCCGCGACTGCGACGGCCGCCGCGCTCGCCCGAACGACGGATATGGTCAATCGATAAGAACTATCACCGAGTACCGAGTCGACGCGGACGATGCCCCGCACACCCCTCCTCCACCCCGACGAGTACTTCCGAGAGCGCGCGCCCGGACTCGATTTCGGATATGCGCTCGTGCTTGCCGTGGTCGTGGCGTTACTGACGACGGCCGCCGTCGGCTTCGTCGGCTGGCAGTTCAGCGAAGCGCTGGACACGACCATCACCGTCGAGAACGAGAACCGGCCGCCGGATTGGGTCTGCGAGGACAACGGCGACGACTGGCCCGGTTGCGACGAGCCGGAGACCCGGGAGTTGGACCTTGGCGACGAGCTCTGGGACCGATTCGTGGGACTTCTCCCCGTCGTGTTTTTCTCGTCGCTCCTCGGGTGGCTCGTCGTCGGTGTCTTCCTCCACCTCCTCTCGCGCGGCGGCGGCCGGGGGACGTTCGGCGACACGCTGGCCGTCGCCGCGTGGGGCGGCGTGCCGATGTTCGTCGAGTCGGCCGTCGGTCTCGTCGCGGCGTCGAGAGTCGTCCGCGGGACGTCGTTCTCGCAGAACCCCGAGGTGCTGCTCCAGCAGCTACAGGAACTGCAGTCGTTTCTCGACTGGCCCCTCACGTTCGCGGTCGGTCTCGTCGTCGCGGGGTGGCAACTGTTCGTCTGGCGCGCGGGCCTCGAACACGCCCGCGGCCTCGATAGCGACGCGGCGCTCGGCGTCGCCGGCCTCGTCGCGTTCGTCGTGTTCCTGCTCGGAGTCGTGGGCTGACCGACGGTCGGCCGACGCGGGCGAGGCCGTCCGAGGCGACCGGGAGATTTTACGTGCTGGCACGCGGCCACCCCAGTATGATACTCTCGGACGTTGACCTCCTCGAACGGCTGGAGGCCGGTGACCTCGTCGTCGACCCGCTCGACGACCTCGACATGCAAGTGCAACCGGCGAGCATCGACCTCCGACTCGGCGAGGAGTTCCTGGAGTTCCAGCGGACGAACATCTCCTGTATCCACCCCAACAGAGAGGAGGAGATCGGCCAGTACGTCACCGAAACCCACGTCGACGAGGGCGACGAGTTCATCCTCCATCCGGGCGATTTCGTGCTCGGCACGACGAAAGAGCGCGTCGAGATACCGCCGGACCTCATCGCCACGGTCGAGGGTCGCTCGTCGCTCGGTCGCCTCGCCATCGTCATCCACGCGACCGCCGGTATCGTCGACCCCGGTTACGAGGGCCAGATAACGCTCGAACTGTCGAACCTCGGCACCGCACCGGTCGCGCTCTCGCCGGGGATGCGCGTCTCCCAACTCATCTTCACCGAACTGAAGACGCGCGCCGAACGCCCCTACGGCGTCGAACGCGGGTCGAAGTATCAGGGCCAGCGCGGCCCGCAGGCGTCGCGGCTGGGCGACGACCCCGAGTTCCACGGCGAGAAATGAAGTTCGTCGAGGAAGTCGTCGTCGAGGAGTTCCTCCCGACGTTTCGCTCGATGCTCGCCGCGGAACTCAGAGACAGGGAGTTCACCCAACAGGAGGTCGCCGAGGCGCTCGGCGTCAGCCAGAGCGCCGTCTCGAAGTACGCCCACGGTCGCGTCGCCCGAAACGAGGCCGTCGAGGCCGACGAGCGCGTCAGAGACCTGGTCGAACGCGTGGCCGAGGGGCTGGCGTCCGGCGAGATGAGTCAGCTGCAGGCGCTCGTCGAAGCCGAGGTGCTCATCCGGCACCTCGAAGACGGCGACCTGCTCGCGGACCTCCACGAGGACGCGATGCCCGAACTCGCCGAGTTCGAGGGGGAGTTCGACGTTCACGACCCCGACAGCGCGCTCAGAGCCACCGAGCGCGTGCTGTCGTCGGTCCGACGCGGCCTGCGGACGCTGACGAACGCCAGCGGCTTCGCCGGACTCATCCCCCACGTCGGCTCGAACCTCGCCGAGTGTCTGCCCGACGCCGAGGAGATAGAAGGCGTCGCCGCCGTTCCGGGGCGCATCTTCGACGTGAAAGGTCGCGCCACCGTCGCGGGCGACCCCGAGTTCGGCGCGAGCGGCCACGTCGCGTCCGTGCTGCTCTCGGCGCGAAGCGCGGGCGCACCGGTCCGCGCCGCGGTGAACGTCCGCTACGACCCCGACATCGTCGCGTCGCTCGAAGCGGCGGGCTACCAGAGCATCGAGTTCGACCCCGACGCGCCGACAGACGCCGTCGCCGCCGCCCTCGACGGCGTGGACCTCGACGAGACGTTCGTGCTGTACCAGACGGGGAGCTACGGCATCGAACCCATCACGTACGTGCTGGGCCCGGACGCACCGACGGTCGCCGCCGCGGTTCGAGAGCTGTTGCGATGAGCGACCGGGACGCCGACCCGGACGCGACCGCGACCGGCGTGTCGTCGTCCGGCGTCGCGACCGCGCAAGAGTTCTACAGCCGCTGGGCACGGGTGTACGACGCGCTGGCGACGTACGGTCCGGGCGTGTCGACGCTCCGCGAACGCACCGCGGCGGCGCTCGACCTCGCTCCGGGCGACACCGTCGTCGAGATGGGCTGCGGGACGGGTGCGAACTTCGCGTACCTCCGCGAGCGGGTCGGTCCCTCGGGCACCGTCGTCGGCCTCGACTTCTCGCCGGGGGCGCTCGCCGTCGCCCGCGAGCGAGTCGCCCGCGAGGGCTGGGCGAACGTCCACGTCGTCCGCGCGGACGCGACGAGGCCCCCAGTGAGGGGAGCCGACGCCGTCGTCGCCTCGTTCGTCTCCGGGATGCTCGCCGACCCCGCCGCCGCCGTCGACGACTGGGCCGACCTCGTCGGTCCCGGCGGTCGCCTCGCGCTGCTGGATCTGGCGCGGAGCACGCGACCCGAAGCCCGCCCGCTGAACGCGCTGTTTCACGGCCTCGTGCTCGCGGGGATGCCCTCGAAGCGCCCGGCGGACCTCAGCGCCGCGACCGAGCTACTCGACCGCCGCGTCGTCGCCGCCCAGAACGCGCTCCGAGGGCGGTGCGACGACGCGACGTACTCGACGCACGCGCTCGGGTTCGCCCGTCTCGGCGCGGGCACGGTTCGCTGACGCCGGAGCCGAGCGCCGAGCGTCCGCTCACTGCCGGCGCGCCCGAGCGATGGCGGCGGCGAACTCCGCGGCGCGCTCCGAGCCGACGACGACGTCTCGGTCGTCGGTCCGCTCGATGCGGACGGCCTCGCTCCCGCTGACCGAGTAGGCGACCGCGCCGGGCCGCCACCGGACGCCCCACCCGCCGAACTCGCCGATGGGACTGTACGCCGTCGCCTCCGCGGAGGTGATCTCTTCCCACGCGATTCGCCGCGGCGAGCGGTGGAACGGGGCGAATCTGACGTAGACCCCGTCGTCTCGGACTTCGGTCTCCAGCCGGGCGTTGTAGAGCAACAGCCCGACCGCAGCGAAGACGGCGAAGCCGAGTATCGAGACGGGGCCGAGAAGCAGGGAGAACGCGAACCCCCCGCCGAGGAGCAGCCAGAGCCAGCGCTGACGGAACCGTTGCACCTCGCGGAACGTCGTTTCGCCGTCCATGGTCCTCGGTTTCGTCGTCGGACGGATGTAGCTACCGACGCACCGACCGCCCGAGCGGGCCCGTCGCTGCTCCGCCTCGCCGGGAGGAGGGTATTTGGCGGCCCCGACCGAGCGGACGGTATGGAACTGCCGGACGAGAGCGCGGCCGGATACGTCGCGCTCGTCACGGGCGGGACGAGCGGTCTTGGCGCGTCGGTGTCGCGTCGACTCGCCGACCGCGGGGCGTCGGTCGCCATCGTCGGCCGAAACCGAGAACGCGGCCGGACGGTCGCCGCCGACCTCCGCGAGCGAACCGAGGGCGACGTCGCCTTCTATCGAGCCGACCTCGCTTCACAGTCGGCCGTCCGAAAGCTCGCCGCCGAGTTCCGCGCCCGCACCGACCGACTCGACCTGCTCGTCAACGGTGCGGGCGTCTTCTCGTCGTCTCGGGAGCTAACTGCCGACGGCATCGAACGCACCTTCGCCGTCAACCACCTCGCGCCGTTTCTGCTGACGCACGAGTTGCTTTCGCTGCTCCGGGCCGCAGCGCCGTCGCGCGTCGTCACCGTCTCGTCGGGGTTGCTCGAACGCGGCGAACTCGACTTCTCGGACCTCTTCTCCGGAGGCGGCTACGACGGGATGGACGCCTACGCGCGGTCGAAGCTCGCCAACGTGTTGTTCACCGAGGAACTGGCCGAACGACTCGGTGAGAGGGACGGACCCGACGACGCGGGCGTCACCGCCGCCGCGGTCAACCCCGGATTCGTCCCGAGTACGAACCTCGCGCGCGGGGCGTCGCTCCGCGGTCGCCTGCTGCTCACCGCTTTCTCTCGTCTGCCGCTCGGGTTCACGCGCTCTCTCGACGAGGGGACCGAGAGCATCCTCGCCGCGGCCGACGCCACCGGGCCCGCCGGACGGGGTGGCGTCTACGTCGACGCCGCGGAGGTTCGGCCGGCGTCGTCGGTCGGCGACGAGACGACGCGGCGTCGGCTCTGGGACGTGAGCGCCGGACTGGTCGGCGTCTCGCCGGACGGGTGGTAACGCCGCGGGCGCCGCCGTCGGTCGTCGGCCGGAGCGGTCCGCTCGGACACCATCTCGACCGGTACGGCGTCGGGCCTGTGCAGACCGACGTATCAGATAGTTTCCCGTTTTTGGTAAAAACCACCGCTTTCTCTGACGGACACCGAGCGCCCGGAACGACTGTTTTCGGCGTTCCAGCCGACCAACGGCGCGTTCGAGCGAGCGCTCTCGACGGCGAGGCGTCCACACTCCGGGTGACCCTTACCGACAGCCGTTCCGGCATAAGCGAGCCGACCCTAACGGGGATATGACCAGACCGAGTCGCGAACTATCGCGACGAGAGTACCTCGCCGGCTCCGGCGCCGCGGCCCTGACGGGCCTCGCCGGCTGTACCGGCGTCCTCGGCAGCGACGGGTCGGATACGCTCACGGTGGCGTACATGCCGATATACCCCGACATGCAGTACTTCGTGATGGACCAGGAGGGGTACTTCGACGAACTCGACGCGAACGTCGAGGGCAAGCAGTTCACCGACGGGCCGAGCATCGTGAAGGCGTACGCATCGGGCGACATCGACGTAGCGATGTTCGGTATCGTCCCGGCGATGATCGTCGTCGACCGCGGCATCGCCGCGAAGGTCGTCGCCGCCAACATCGAGGAGCCGATGGGCATCCTGGCGCACGACCGATTCGCCGAGATGTGGGACCCGAACGACCCCGCGGGGTCGTTCGAGCAGTGGCGCAGCGAGACGGGCGAGCGGTTCACGTTCGGCACCTTCCCCGAGGGGTCGGTTCCGGACATCCTCCTTCGGTACTGGCTCGTCGACGAGCACGACCTCGAACCGGGCGAACACGTCGACATCGTCGGCGCGGGCGGCGCCAACGCCGTCTTCCAGGGCCTCGCCAACGAGGAGTTCGACGGGACGAGCATCATGGAGCCGGTGCCGACGAAGATCGCGGCCAACGACCTCCCGTACCAGTTCATCGACGTCGCGGCCGACTTCATGCCCGGCCAACCCGCCGCGGTGACGCTGATGGCCGACGAAGTCAGAGACTCCGACACGGCCGCGGCGTTCGTCCGCCAACACCGGCGCGCGACGGAGTTCATCTCCTCGAACAGGGAGACGGCCGCGGAACACGCCAGCGCGGTCGTTGGCGAGCAGTCGCTGCCGGTCGACATCGCCAGGCAAGCGATGGAGTCGCCGCTGTCTAACTTCATCACCGACCCCCGCGAGATCGAGAGCGGGACCAAAATCTTCGCCGAGTACGCGAACCGGTTGGGGAAGACGGACTCGACGCTCTCCGCGGAGCAGGTGTTCGACTACTCGGTCTACGACGGTCTCGAGTGAACCGATGAGCACGGAAATCGAGACGGAGTTCGGTGACTCCTTCGACATCGGCGGGTCCCACCGCGGGGCGCGACTCGTCCGCGGCGCGTCCGGCGTCGTCGCCTTCCTCGGCATCTGGTGGGTTTCCGCGCTGTTCAGCCCGACGTACGTCCTGCCGTCGCCCGACGTCGTCGCGGAGACGTTCTGGGTCGAACTCGCCTCCGGGTCGATGCTGACCGCGCTGGGTCAGAGCGTCACCCACTGGCTGCCCGGCGCCGTCGTCGGGACCGTTCTGGGGGTAGCACTCGGCGTGGCGCTGGCGTGGAGTCAACGGCTTGACGACGTGGCCGCGCCCATCGTCCGGGTGCTTCGACCGGTGCCGCCGCTCGCGCTCATCGGCTTCGCCATCGCGTGGTTCGGCATCAATCACGGCGGCGCCGCGTTCATCATCGCCGCGGGGGCGTTCTGGATCAACTACTACGCCACCTACGGCGGGGTCCAGGGCGTCTCCGAGGACCTCATCGACGTCGCGCGCTCGCTGGGGGCGAACTCGACGTGGGGGCAGATTCGACAGGTCGTGCTGCCCGCCGCGTCGCCGGAGATTCTGACGGGCATCAGGACCGGCGTCGGACGCTCCTGGATGCTCATCCTCGCCGCCGAAATATTCGGCGTTCCCGGCGTCGGTCGGACGATTCTGACCGCCTCCAACAACCTCTCGGTCGACGTCGTCATCGCCTACATCGCACTGATGAGCCTCGTCTACCTCGTGGTGGATTCGGCGTTCGAACGCGTCCAGCGGCGACTGCTCGCGTGGCGATGAACGACGGAGTTCCTCGCGTCGCCGTTCACGACATCTCGAAGGTGTACGGCGACGACGGCGACGGTGACGACGACGGCGACGGCGACGGACTTCGCGCCCTCGAGGGCGTCGACTTCGAGGTCGACGCCGGCGAGTTCGTCTGCATCGTCGGCCCGTCGGGCAGCGGTAAGACCACCTTGTTCCGCATCGTCGCCGGGCTGGAGTCGCCGACCGGCGGCGAGGTGTTGCTCTCCGGCGAGCCGGTGACCGCTCCCACGCGTGACCTCGGCATCGTCTTCCAGGAGTACCACCTCTTTCCCTGGTTGACCGTCCGCGAGAACGTCGCGTTCGGGTTGGAGCAGATGGACGTCGCCCCCGACGAACGCGAGACGCGCGTCGAGGAGATGATCGGCCTGGTCGGTCTCTCGGGCTTCGGCGACTCCTATCCCCGGGAGCTCTCCGGCGGCATGAAACAGCGCGTCGGTATCGCCCGCGCGCTGGCGGTCGACCCCGAACTGCTGTTGATGGACGAACCGTTCGGGAGCGTCGACGCCCAGACCAAGAGCACCCTCCACGACCGGCTGTTGCGCATCTGGGAGGAGACGAGGAAGACGATTCTGTTCGTCACTCACGACGTCGAGGAGGCGGTCACGCTCGCCGACCGAATCGTCGTCCTCACGCCGGGACCGGGGACGGTCCGCGAGATCGTCGACGTCGACCTCGACCGTCCCCGGAGCCGAACCGACGAGGCGTTCGTCGACATCCACGAGCGCGTCCGCTCGCTCATCCGAGACGAGAACCGATACGGACGCTGAGCGAGCCACGACCGTTCGGGAGACGCCCGCGTTCGTCCAACTCCGGTCGGTCGGGAGGACGCCCGTTTCCCGACGAGACTACCTGTAAACCCTTATGTGCGGCCGTGGCAGAGTCACAGTCGGAAATGAGCGACCTCCCCGACGAGTTCAAGTGCACTATCACCAACTGGGAGTACATCTACGGACTCTGCCGCGACGTGAGCGACGACGTGAAACAGTCGTCGTTCGAACCGGACGTGGTCGTCGCGCTCGCCCGCGGCGGGTGGTTCGCGGGTCGGTGTCTGTGCGACTTCCTCGGGCTGGACGACCTGACGAGCCTGAAGATGGAACACTACGTCGGCACCGCCCAGAAGTCGGGCGAACCCGAGGTCCGCTACCCGATGCCGGAGGGCAGCGTCGAGGGGAAGAACGTACTCATCATCGACGACATCGCCGACACCGGCGGTTCCATCAAGCGCGCCGACGAGTACGTCCGCGAGCGCGACGCCGACGAGGTCCGCACGGCGACGCTGCAACTGCTGCAGACCAGCGAGTTCGAACCGGACTACGTCGGCGAGCGCCTCGAACAGTGGGCGTGGATCGTCTACCCCTGGAACTTCATCGAGGACATGGTCGACCTCATCTCGGGCGTGATGGTGAAAGCCGACGAGGAGACGTTCGAACTCGAAGACGTGCGCCACTACCTCGACGAGTTCCACGACGTCGACCCCATCGGGATGGAGATCGCCCAGCCGGACCGCCTCCAGGAAGTGATGGCGGAGATGGAGCGCCGCGAGTTCGTCGAGACCACGGGGTCGGGCGCGTGGCGGCTCATCGACAACGAAGGCGTCGGCGCGTAACTCGGCGAGACGCTGCGAACCGTTCTCACATAGCCGTCGACGCCAACGTTATGTGATTCTACGGATATTTTCGCCTATGGTCCCCCTCCGCCGCACGCTCGTCGATACGACGACACTCGCGGTGTTCGCCGTCTTCGTCGCCCTCCTCGTGCTCAATCGGGTCGGTGCCCTCGTCGAACCGGTGATCTATGCCACTTTCCCCGCGTACGTCGTCGCGTTCTTCCTCGATACGTTGCTGTTCAACGAGTTCGGCGTCCCGGCCTACACGTTCTTCTTCGCGTTCTGGGCGGTGTTCGCGTACCTCGAAGCGGCGACCGTCGTCGGTGTCGTTCGGTGGGCACGCCGGGCGACCGCTCGCCGCGAATCGGCCGGCTGAGTCGCCGCGCGGGTCGCCGCATCCGAAACGTTTGGTATCGCCGCCCGGGTGGCTTCGAGCGTGTCACTGGTCTCTATCTTCGCCACCGCGATACTGCCGATTCTCGCGCTGGCGGGCATCGGCTTTCTACTCGGGCGGACCCAAGACGTCGACCCCGGGCCGTTGAACACGGTAACCCTCTACGTACTCGCGCCCGCGCTCGTCTTCCACAGCCTCGCGACGACGACGCTCGGCGGCGGGACGCTCGTCCGGGTCGCGCTGGGCGTCGCCGCCTACACCGTCGCGATGATTCTCGTCTCCGAGGGAATCGGTCGACTGCTCGGCGAACCCGAGCCGATTCTGAGCGCGCTCGTCCTCGTCAGCGCGTTCCCGAACTCCGGCAACTACGGCGTCCCGCTCTCGGAGTTCGCGTTCGGTACGACGGGGCGCAGCACGGCGGTGCTCTACCTCGCAGTGCAGGGCGTGCTCGTCTACACCATCGGCGTCTACATCGCCTCCCGAAGCGGCGGCTCGGCGGGTCTCGACGGGTTCAAACGCGCGCTCCGCGTCCCGCTCGTCTACGCCGTTATCGCCGCCGTCGCCGCGCGGTGGCTCGGCGTCGTCCCGCCCGTCGACGGCGCGGCGATGGAGACGGTCCAACTCGTCGGCGACTCCTCGATTCCGGTGATGCTGCTCATCCTCGGCATCCAACTGGCTAACACCGACTACGGCTCCGCGCTCTCGCGCGTCGGCGTCGCCAACGCGCTCAAGATGGTCGTCGCCCCCGTCGTCGGTCTCGGCGTCGCGTTCGCGCTCGGCTTCGCCGACCCGACGGTCGCGCGCGTCTTCGTCCTCGAATGCGCGATGCCCGCCGCCATCACGCCGCTCATCCTCGTCATCGAGTTCTCCGACGGCGCGACCGTCGGCGGCCTCTCGGCGGCGGAGTACGTCAGCGCCGTCGTCTTCTCGACGACGCTCGTCAGCATTCCGGTGCTGACGGTTCTCATCGCCGTGTTAGAGTCGGGGATGGTGATTTAAGGTCGCGAGAGGCGTCGCCGACTCCCGCTCCGGTCGGTGTGGTCGTCCGGTCGGTGTGGTCGTCCGGTCGGTGGTTCAGCCCAGCAAGTACCGCGTCCACGGGTACCGTTCGACGAGCGGTCTGCCGCCGACTTCGTACTGTTCGATGTATCTGTCGAGTCCGAGAATCCGACCGGCGCCGAAGGCGGCGACCGAGAGGAACACCAGCATGTAGGCGAAGTCGCCGTTGATGTAGCCGTGGGAGACGTCCCAGTTTCCGAGGTAGAACAGCACCATCATGAACGCGCCCCAGAACGCTGCCAGCCGCGTCAGGCAGCCGACCAAGATGCCGAGGCCGATAGCGATCTGTCCCCACGGGACGGCGACGTTTACGAACTCCATGAACCAGGTCGTCTGCGCCATCGCGGCGAACAGGTCCGCGGCCGGACTGCCGTTGGCGGCCGGCGCGTTCGCCAGGTAGCCGGCGGCGCTGAAATCGCCGCCCAGAAGCTTGCTACTACCGGCCTGGAGGAACGCGACCCCCATCATCAGCCGGAGCGCGAGGATGAACCAGACACTCAGCGTGTGGAGCTTTCCTTCCGCAGTGAACCCCGCGACCGTGCTTCGGAGTTCGACTTCTTGGGTAGACATACCAGTCAATGCCGCTGACTTGTAATAAAACCAGTATCTGCGAGTTAGGGTTCTAACTACTTACGGCGAGTAAATTACCGTTTTGGTGCGGCAGCTTGCCGAAACTCCCACGCTCGCGCCGTCCGTAACGAGTCTCTATCTCCTTGCGGGTCGTACATGACTTTTGGTGATAGATATGGCAACCACCGAACCGCAAACCCAGATGGAGAGACAGTTCCGCCGCGTCGCCGACGAAGCGTGGAGCAAGGGTGACTACGGCGTCCTCGACGAGGCGCTCGCCGACGACTACGTCTCGACACACTACCAGCTCGAACGGTCGTTCCGCGGCGTCGACGAGTACCGAACCCTCATCGAGACCTACCGCGAGGCGATGCCGGACCTCACCGTCCACGTCGACGACCTCATCGTCGCCGACGACTGCGTCGTCTGCCGATACCGGGTCACCGGTACGCACGAGGGGACGCTCCGCGTCCGCGGGATGGACGTTCCGCCGACCGGGAAGAGCGTCGAGACGCCGGGAATCACCATCGTCCGATTCGACGGCGACCGCTGCGCCGAGGAGTTCAACAGTCCGCACGCGCTGGGCATGATGGAACAACTCGGCGTGATTCCCGGCGGTGCAGACGAGATGGGCGAGGCGAGCGCGTAACGTCGCGCGTCGCGCGTCGTTCGTCGACGCCGGGCGGTTAGTTCCGGCCGGGGTCCTGCGACGGGAGGAGGCCCGAAGCCAGCAGTCGGCGCGTGAGGACGACGAGTCCGTTGTCGAATCCGCGCCCGAAGACGGCGTGTTCGTTCATCGTCCCCGGGTCGAGCGAACTCAGTAGAATGGTGTTTCGGTCCACGAGGAGGATGCGCTCGATGCTGACCTCGTCGTCGGTGTCGGTGGCTTCCGACTCGTGGAGCCACTTGAGTTCGGAGACGAACACGTTGATGTCGCCCACCCGCTGCTGTAGTCGCTCTCGAACGTCCTCGGAGACGGTTCCGACGAGCACCGGCACTCCTCGGTCCGTCGCATCGTCCAGACTCTCGACGAGCGCGTCGGTCAGCATCCCCTCGGACCCGACGATCAGCACGACCTCCTCGCTCGCGTTTTCGATGAGGTTGTTCGCTCGGGCCGCGATGGTGCTCGTCCCGGACAGCCCCCAGACCTCCTGGGAGGTCGAGTCGTCCTCGTCCAGTTCGACCGGCTCGATGTCCTCCAACATCGCCGAGAGCTGGTCGACGCGGTTCTCGTACTGTCGGCGCAGCGTCTGCGTCGCCTCTCCGAGCGAGACGGCTCGGAACTGCTGCGGGCTGGTGTGTTGAATCTCGACCAACCCTTTGGCCTCCAGAACCCGAATCGCGTCGTACACCCTCGTCCGGGGCGTATCCGCGATGTCGCTTATCTGCTTTGCCGTCCCTTTCGGTAGCCGAGAGAGCGCCACGAAACACTTCGCCTCGTACTCTTTCAACCCGAGTTGTTGGAGCAACCCAACCGCTTGCTGTTGTGAATTTTCTGAACTCATGGTCCCCACCATCGCCTCCGAGTGGATTCGAAGACGGTCGTTCTCTCTTTTTCAGCCAGCCGCAAAGGCGTTTGTATTACGCGAGGCCATACTTCCCGTTCGTGTGCGTGACCGTTTCCTCGACGATTCACTCAGTTAATCACACAAAGCACATATCGGTGGACTGCATAGCCGTAACCGGCACGCATCGAAACGTGGTCCCCACCACCGTCAGATGCGTGTCACTCTCATCCATTCTGTTCAGTCCGCGTTTGCGACCGCCGTCGCCGAGCGAGTGCGAACGTCGATATCTGTCGACCCTCGCTACGAGAGAGTATCTCCTGACGCCGAGACCACGAAATGAACGATTATTGATGTGTGAGGATGTGGGTGACGGAGGGAACCGCGGTGTCGTCGCCGTTACTCAGTGTTTCGACCCCGAAACCGAACTCTGTACGCCTTTTTGTGGAACTGAGTGAACGGTCGGTCTTTTCCCGTCTGACGCTGTCTATCCGGACGTAATTCTGACAGCGGGATATCATATCTTGTTACACACGAATTCAACTAACGGAAACAGGGGAAAAAGAATGGCACAGAAATCGAACACGGAAGCCGTAACGACGAGTAGACTCCTCAGTAGCCAGCGCCGAGTACACGCGCTGTTGGCGCTGCGCGAGGCGGAGGCGGCGATGACGCTCCCGGTGTTGGTGTACGAGACCGCACTTCGGGAGGTCGATTCGCCGAGCGACGTCACCGAGGACCATCTCGAACGAGTCGAAATCACGTTGCGACACGTTCACCTGCCGAAGTTAGCGGAGTTCGAGGTGATTCGGCACGACCCGGACGACGAGCGCGTCTCGCTGACCGACGACGTGGAGACGCTCGAATCGATCATCGAAGCGGTCTTCTGACGATTGTGTGTCGGCTCCGGCGACGGTTTGCCGCGGACTCGTTCCGTACTCCCGTCAGTCGTCGGTCGGCGTCCGGTCGGCGGCGCACTCGCTCTTCGAGGACTCCCCGTCGTCGGTGTCGACGACGGCGCTCTTCCACGTGCCGCGGGTGAACCACGCGACGGCCACGATAGCGCCGCCGATGTCGCCGAGGGCGACGGCGACCCAGATACCCGTCTCGGCCCAGCCTTCGACGAAGACGAGGACGTACGTCGCCGGCAGGCGGACGACCCACAGCGTGATAGCCGACATGGCGAGCGCCGTCTTGGTGTTGCCCGCGCCGCGGAACGTCCCGAGCATCACCTGAAGGACGCCCATGAAGACGAACATCACCGACGCGATGCGGAGGTAGTCGCTCGCGTGGGCGATAGTCTCCGCCGCCCGCGGCCCGCCGGCGCCGAGGAAGACGGCGACGATGGGTTCGGGTGTGACGGCGGCGACGACGGCGAGCGGGAGCAACACGATGGCGACGAGTTTCGTCGCGAGTTTCGCCGCGCGCGCCGCCCGTTCCGGTTTGCCCGCGCCGAGGTTCTGCCCGACGACGGCGTCGATGGCCTGCCCCATCCCCATCGCCGGGAGGAAGATGAGCGAGGTGAGTCGATTGCCGAGACCGTAGGCGGCGACGACGGCGGGCGGGAACGTCGCGACCATCGCGGTCATGAGGATCATCGCGAGCGCGCTGGTGGACTGTTCGAGCGCCGTCGGCACGCCGAGCGAGACGATGTCGCGGACGCGGTCGAACTGCAGCGGCAGGTGTTCGAGACGAACGTCCGGACCGACGTCGGTGTTGAAGAGGACGTACATCCCGATGGCCGCCGCGACGGCTCTGGCGAGAATCGTCGCGATGGCTGCGCCCTCTATCTCCATCCGGGGGAACACCCACCAGCCGAAGATGAGAAGCGGGTCGAGGACGACGTTGATGGCGACGCTGACGACCATCACGAGCATCGGGACCCGCGTGTTGCCGTAGCCGCGCATCAGCGACGAGAAGATGAAGAAGCCGAAGAGGAACGGCGATCCGAGGAAGAACAGGCGCATGTAGTCGCCCGCCAGCGGGACGATGTCGGCGCCCGTCTCGGCGTCCGTCGGTAGCAGCGAGAGCATCGGGTCGGTGACGAAGAAACCCAAAATACCGATAGCGACCGCCAGAAGCGTCACGAACGAGATGGTCTGCCCGGCGATGAGGTCCGCGGACCCGTCGCTGTCCGCGCCGGTGTACTGCGCGACCAGAATCGTCCCCGCGGCGGTGAAACCGCCGCCGATGGAGATGAGAAAGAAGATCATCGGAAACGCGAGGCTCAGCGCGCCGACGGCGTTCGCCGAGAGGAGACCCAACCAGAACGTGTCCGCGACGTTGTACATCACTTGGAGCAGTTGGATGACGACCATCGGCACTGCCAACCGGAGCATCGGCCTGACGAGGTCGCCATCTGTCAGCTCGCTTTTATAAGAGGGCGCTGTCACTGTCACGTGAAATACAGCGAACTACTTCAACTCTCCTGATAGTGGCTACCACGAACCAGTCTGAATTGCCGCTTTAACGCCCTAACCCCGACGATTGCGGCGACGCCGTCGGGTATCGCGCTCCGGTTGGTCGACTCGATCTGTCAGACGACACTGGTCCGCAGCGGTGAATACCACGCGCCGCAGGTAATCACGAACTGCTAGAAAGAACTGATGTGGGCACCGGGTGACGACTCCGTATGTCGACATCGGCCGAGCGGCTCTCTGAGACGGTGCGGACGGAAAGCCTCCCTTCGGTAGTCGGCGCCGCGGTTGCGTCGAGTCGACGCCCGGCCCCGTTCCCTGAGAGCGCGCCGCGACGGCCCTCCCTCGGAGGCGAAGCCACGAACCTGGAAAAGACGTCCACAGCCTCCAGCATCGGTTTTTTCGCATGACTGTGACAATCCGTCGACACGCGAGCACCGACGACGAGTGGGACTATCTGGTCGGACAGTCGCCGATGGCGACGCCGTTTCACCAGTCCGGCGTCCTCCGCGTCATCGCGTCGGAGGCCGACGCGTCGCTCCACCGGTTAGTCGGCTACAAGGGCGAGGAACCGGTCGGACTGTTCCCGTTCTTCGAGAAGCGGAAGGGGCCGTTCGAACTGGTGAAATCCCCGCCGGAGGGGATATCGATACTCCACCTCGGGCCGATTCTCTCGAACTACGGGAAGCTCAAAACGAGGAAGCGAGAGCGTCGCCACCGACGGTTCGTCGAGGGCTGCATCGAGTGGGTCGACGACCGGTTCGACCCCGACCGGTTCCAGATACACACGACCGACCGTTACGACGACTTCCGGCCGTGGGTCTGGAACGGCTTCGACGTCGAGATGGACGCGACGTACATCGTCGATCTCGAACGCGACCTCGACGAGATCAAGAAGTCGTTCTCCCGGTCGGTCCGCCGCGCGATCGGCCAAGCGCGCGACGCCGGGTGCGAAGTACGGGTCGGCGGCGACTCCGAGGCGGCCCGCATCGCCGAGCACATCCGGGCGCGGTTCGAGCAGTCGGACATCACCTACTTCGACACCAGTCCCGAACAGGTCGTCGACTACTACGAGGCGTTCCCCGACGAGCAGGCCCGACCGTACGTCTGTCTGAGAGACGGCGAGTACGTCGGCGGGAAGATAGCGATTCAGTTCGGCGACACGACGTGGTGGTGGAAGGGCGGCGCCAGACCGCTCGAGGACGTACCGGCGAACGAACTGCTCGACTGGCAGATCATCCGCGACGCCAAGGAGGCGGGCGTCTCCCGCTACAACTTACACGGTGCGATAGACCCGCGCTCCGGGCAGCCGAAGTCGAAACTCTCGCCGGAACTCGTGCCGATGTACAAACTGACGAGGGAACGGCCGAGCATCGAACTTGCGACGTGGTTTCAGAGGCGAATCCGCCCCCGTCTCGGACTGTGAGGCGCCCGGTCGAGAGCGGCCTCGGCGACGGTCAGACGTCTCGGTGACGGTCGGACGTCTCGGCGACGGTCGGACGTCTCGGCGACGGTCGTCGAGACGGTCGGACGTTTCGACCTGCCGTACCGCCCGAGTGCGACTCGGGCGTAACGGTACCGAAGACGACAGAACCAGTGTTCTTAGGTGGGCACGGTGGCCAGTAGGACCATGACGATCGGCTTCATCGGTGGAAGCGGAATCTACGAGGCACTGCCGCTGTCGAACACCCGAGAAGAGGAGATCGAGACGCCGTACGGCGAACCGAGCGCACCGGTCACCGTCGGCGAGTTCGGCGACACGGGCCGCGAAGTCGCGTTCCTGCCGCGACACGGCCCGAAACACGGCAGGTCGCCGACGAACCTGCCGTACCGCGCGAACATCTACGCGTTCAAGAAACTGGGTGTCGAGTACATCTTCGCCTCCAACGCCGTCGGCAGTCTGAAAGAGGAGCTCCCGCCCGGAACGCTCGTCGTGCCGGGACAGATTTTCGACCGCACCAAACACCGTACCTCGACGTTCTTCGGCGACGGCATCGTCGTCCACCAGCCCATCACCGAACCGTACAGCCCCGAACTCGTCTCTCACCTCGCCGACGCCGCGGAGTCCGTCACGGACGCCGAGGTTCAGGAGGGCGGCACCTACGTCTGCATCGAGGGGCCGCAGTACTCGACGCGCGCCGAGAGCGAGTTCTACCGCGAACAGGGCTGGGACGTCGTCGGCATGACGGCGGTGCCGGAGGCGAAACTCGCCCGCGAGGCCGAGATCGCCTACGCCACCGTCGCCGGCGTCACCGACTACGACGTCTGGAAACAGGACCACGAGGTGACGCTCGAAGAGGTCCTCGAAAACGCCGAAAAGAACCAGGAGGCCATCAAGCGGACCGTCGAGGAGGCCATTCGTACGCTCCCCGAGACGTTCGAGTGCGGCGCACACGACGCGCTCGAAGGCACCATCAACACGCCCGCCGACGCCATCCCCCGAGAGACGCGCGAGCGTGTCGACCTCCTCGTCGGCGACTACCTCGACTGAACAGCGACTGTCCGAGCATCCGTTTCTCCGGACGGCCGAACCGAGCGGGCGGCGCCCTCCCGGTTCGGGCACCGCTTCCGAATTCGATACACCGAATTTTAGATTTCCTGATAATGTGGTGGCCTTAACATTTACTACGAAGACGTTGTACTGTGGGTAGGATGTCTGACGATGAGTTCAAAGAAACTGGGTCCAGGGACAACGCCGCCGACGTGGGGAACCAACTGCTACGGCGCGAGGAGGTTACTTCGGAGCTCGACACCGTCTTCGAGCTCTTGAGTGTCGCTCGCCTTCGGTACGTCCTCTATCACCTCTACGGGATGGACAACGACGTAACCGGAGTAGAAGACGTCGTCGACGCCGTGTGCGAATGCGAGGCAGCGGGAACGGAGACGGACGAAACTCCCTCCCGAAACGAGGTTCGGATCGACGTCCACCACTCGAAGCTGCCACGTCTCGACGCGGCCGGAGTCGTCGACTACGACGTCCGACAGGGCGAGATCAGGTGCTACCACTCGTCGTCGCTCGAGGAGTGGCTCGAACACGCCCGGCAGATGGAACTCGACTAAACGGCTCGGGCGGATATCTCGCCGCGTCGCCGGCGTCGCGGAGCGCCGCTACAGAGCTCAGTCCGCGACCGCCGGCGTCTTCTTCGGTTCCTCGTCTCTCGCCTGCACCCAGAGGTCGCCGAAGAGGTCGTCCTGTTCGAGCGTGACGACGCTTCGGTGCGCCAGAAACAGCAGCGCGAGGTACGTCTCGACGGGCCGCCCGCCGACGCCCTGCAGTTCGGCGAACAGCACTTCGTCGCGCCCGTTCTCGTACTGTTCGCGGAGGTGCGCTTCGACCGCCTCGATGGTGTCCTCCATGTGCTCGTCGTGCGTCGTCCCGGTCACGTCGGCCTCGCCGGGCTCGCCGTCTCGCCGCAGGTCGTCGGCGGCGTGGTAGTCGAGCGTCTGCGTGCCGCGGCTGAACCCGCGCGGCGAGGCGGTGGTGTCGTACTCCCGCGAGCGCTTCCACCACGACCCGCGCTCGGCCTCGCGGAGTTCGTGGACGAGTTCGTCGAGCGTCTCCGGCGACCCCCGGGCGCTCCGGCGTTCGAGGCGGCGGTCCATCTCGTCTTCGAGCGCGTCGATGGGGTCGAAGCCCGGCGCCGCGTCGTCGCCGCCCTCCATCGCCATCTCCCACGGTTCGGGTTCCGGTTCGTCGGGTTCCTCGGGCGCGAGCAGTTCGTCGCTCTTCATCCGCAGCAGGACGCTCGCGTAGAACAGCGCGCGGCCGGACGTACGGAGGTCGGTCGCGTCGAGGCGCTCGAGGAACGCGTCGGTGACCGCGACGATGTCGATGTCCCACGGCTCTATCTCGCCCTCCTCGGCGAGTTGGACGAGCAGTTCGACCGGTTCGACCTCGTCCTCGTCGGAGTCGATAGCGTCGACGTCGACGGCGGGTCCGTCCCCGTTCCCCGCGAACTCAGTCATCGGCGCTCACCTCCGCGGCGAGTCCCTCGTCGGCGTCTCCGTCGCCGTCGTCCCCATCGCCGCCGTCGGAGTCGTCTCCGTCGCCGCCGGTCTCGTCTCCCTCCGCCTCCTCGTCGGCGTCGAACCGAATCCCGGTGACGGCGCTGACGTTGTCGCCCTGCATCGTCACGCCGATGGCGCGCTCGGAGCGTTCGAGCAGCGCCGAGCGGTGCGAGACGACGACGAACTGCGCGTCGCCCGCGAGGTCGTCGACCATCTGACCGACTCGTTCCGCGTTGGCCGCGTCGAGGAAGGCGTCCACCTCGTCGAGCGCGTAGAACGGCGCGGGGTTGTGCCGCTGGATGGCGAAGATGAAGGCCAGCGCAGTCAGCGACTTCTCCCCGCCGGACATCGCGTCGAGCCGCTGAATCGGTTTGTCGGCGGGCTGGGCCTTCATCGTCAGGCCGCCCTCGAACGGGTCCTCGGGGTCTTCGAGGTGGAGTTCGCCCGACCCCGCCGAGAGGCGCTCGAAGATGCGCTGGAACTGCGCGTCGATGGCCTCGTACGCCTCCATGAACGTCCGCTTCTTCTGCGTCTCGAACTGTTCGATGCGCGCTTGGATGCCGTCCCGTTCCTCGACGAGCACGTCGCGGCGCTCCTGGAGGTCCGAGAGGTCCTCGTTCACCGAGTCGTACTCGTCGATGGCGAGCATGTTGACCGGTTCGAGCGCCTCCATCTCGCCTTCGAGCCGTTCGACGTTCTCCTCCACCGTCTCGTGGTCGGGAATCTCCTCGGGGTCGTACTCTCCGACCTCGGCTTCGAGCTCGTCTATCTCCCACGAGAGGCGCTCTTTGGCGCTCTCGAGGGATTCGAGCCGCGACTCGGCCCGCGAGACGGTCTCCTTCTGCTCGTCGCGCTCGTTCTTCGCCTCCCGTCGCTCGTCGCGGAGCTCGCTCCGTTCCGCTTTGAGTTCGACGAGTTCCGCTTCGAGTTCCTCGACCGCCTCGTGTTTCTCGTCCAGTACCGCCTCTTTCTCCTCGATGGCGGCCTCCGCCTCGGCTATCTTCTCCTCGGCGGCGGCTTTCCGGTTCTGGGCGCTCTCGACCGTCTCTTCGAGGTCGGAGACGGCCTCCTCGGCGTACTCCTTCTCCAGTTGGAGTTCGTTGAGTCGGCTGTCCAACCCGTCCATCCGATCTTCGAGGTCGTCGATGTCCGCGCGGACGTCGTCGGCGCGGCTTGTCAGCTCCGGAATCTTCGAGTCAGCGAGCTCGGCCTCCAGCTCCTGGATTTCGCCCTCGACGTCGGCGATTTCGGCGTCGAGGTCGCTGATTTCGGCGTCGAGCGAACTCATCTCCTCGTCGACGGAGTCGCGTTCGTCCTCCAGCTCCTCGAGCGTCGCCTCCAACTCCGCTATCTTCGACTCCGCGTCGTCGAGGTCGCCCTCGACTCGCTCGACGTCGCCCTCGATGGCGCGCACCTTATCGGCAGCGTTCGACTGTCGCTCGCGGGCGTCGTCGAGTTTGCTCTCCAGTTCTCGAATCTCGTCGTTGAGCGACCGCCGCCGGTCTTCGAGCTTCGATATCTCCTTGGCGATGCGTTCGAGGCGACCCTCCCCGGATTTGGAAAAGGAGTAGCGCGACCCGCCGCGGCTGCCGCCGGTCATCGCGCCGCTCTTCTCGACGAGGTCGCCGTCGAGCGTCACCATGCGGTAGTCGCCCATGAACTGCCGGGCGGTCTGCATGTCCTCGACGACGAGCGTCGACCCGAGCACGTACGAGAAGACGCTGTCGTACCGACCGTCGAACTCCACGAGGTTGTACGCGAAGTCGACGACGCCGGGGTCCTTCGGCTTCCGCGGCAGGCGACGGTTCTGCATCTTCGTGATGGGCAGGAACGTCGCCCGACCGGCGTTTCTGGATTTGAGGTAGTCGATACACGAGGAGCCGACGCCGTCGTCGTCGACGACGACGTTCGCCAGTCGCCCGCCGGCGGCCGTCTCGCAGGCGACGGCGTACTCGCCGTCGACGGAGCCGAGCTGGCCGACCGCGCCGTGGACGCCGTCGATGCCGGCGTTCAACACGGTCGTCACGGAGCGCGGGAAGGAGTTGTCGCCGTTCTGCCCGGCGCGCGCTTCGAGTTCGGCGTACTCGGACTGCTTCGAGCGGATGTCGTCTTCGACGTCGCTCAGGTCGTCCTGCAGCGCCTGCTTCTTCTCGCGGAACTCCGAGACGATCTCCCGGGATTTCGACTCGTTCTTCTCGGCTTTGTCGAGTTCGCTGTGCAGTTCCGACAGCTTCGCTTTGAGCTCCGGAATCGACTCGTGCGCCGCTTCGAGGTCGTCGCGCGCCTCGCTGACGCGGTTCGAGCGCCGCCGCGCCTCGTCGAGCAGGCGGTCCTTCTCGCGCTGCTTCTCGTTCTTCTCGGATTTGAGTTCCTCGACGCGCTCGCGGCGCTCCGCGAGATCGGATTTGAGTTCGTCGAACTCGGTGTCGACGTTCGCTATCTCCTCCTCTATCTCGGCGAGCGTCGTCCGCTTATCGACGATGTCGCTCTTTATCGAGGCCTTCTCGACCTTGACCTGCCGCATCTGCGTCGCGACGTCGTCTACCTTCTCCTGCTTGTGGTCGATCTCGACGAACGCCTGCCGGCGCTCGTTCTCGGCCGTCTCCTTGCGCTCCTCGGCGTTCTCTATCTGGCCTTCGAGGCGGCTGATGTCGCCTTTGACCGACTCTATCTCGCGCTTGATGCGGAGCTGTTCGTCCTCGCCCTTGCGTTCGACCTCGCGGTTGAGTTCCTCCAACTCGTCTTCGAGCCGCGAGAGTCGACCCTGTCGGGTGTCGAGTTCGTCGCGGAGCTCCGCGAGCGTCTCTTCTTTCGAGTCGATTTTGCTCGTGGTCCGTTCGAGGTCGGCGCGCTTGTCCTCGAGTTCGGCGGCTTTCAGGTAGCCCTCGAACTCCTGTTTCTCCTCGCGGAGCTCCTTGTACTGGAGCGCCGTCTCGCGTTCGTCGGCGAGTTGGTCGAGGCGTTCCTCCTTCTCCTCGATGCGGAGGTCGGCCTCGCCGATTCGGTCCTCGACGGTTTCGAGCTCCTCGAAGGCGGCGTCCTTCTTCGCGTCGAACTCGGCGACGCCCGCGATCTCGTCGAGAATCTCGCGCCGCTGGAACGCGGTCATGTTGATTATCTCGGTCACGTCGCCCTGCATGACGACGTTGTACCCTTCGGGGGCGACGCCCGCCTGCGAGAGCAGGTCCTGGATGTCCGAGAGGTTCACCGACCGGCCGTTCAGGTAGTAGTACGAGTAGTAGTTGTCCTCGGTCTGCTTCACCCGGCGGCGGATGGTGATCTCGTCGACGTCGCCGACGCTGTCGGTGCCGGCGGCGGTGGTCACCTGCGACCGGTCGAGCGTCCCGTCTCCGTTGTCGAGGACGACTTCGACGCTCGCTTCGCGGGCACCGCCCGAGAACTCCCCGTCTTCGTGACCGGGGTTGTAGATGAGGTCGGTCAGTTTCTCGGCGCGGATGCCGCGCGTTCGGGCGAGGCCGAGCGCGAACAGCACGCCGTCGATGATGTTCGACTTGCCGGAGCCGTTCGGCCCCGTGACGACGGTGAAGTCCTCGTAGAACGGGATTCGGGTCTTGCGCCCGAAACTCTTGAAGTTGTCAAGGACGAGCTCTTTGATGTGCATGTGTTGCTCGTGGAAGGAGTCGGACCGCCGACTCAGGCGACGATGATGTCGCTTTCGTCGGATTCCGACTCGCTTTCTTGAGCCTTCTCCTCGGTGGATTTAGCTTCTTCGGCCTCCGGCTCGGGCGGGGACGCCGACGCCTCGTCGGCCGCCTCCGCGCCGGCGTACGACTGGGCGGTCGGTTCGGCGTCGGTCGCCGCCTCCAACTGCCGCAGTCGCTCTTTGGTCTCGACGAGTTCTTCGGTGAGGCCGTCGACTGCGGCTCTCAGTTCCGACACTTGGGATTCGAGTTCCTCCACCCGGTTACTCATGGACATACACCGCTGCTCCGTCTTCATAAAAGTACGTCAGACGGAGAGCGGACGATTCGCCGAGAGCGCTCGAATCGGTCGAAATTCCGGGATTCGATTCGGGCGAGGAGTGACTACGTGGCCGGGTCACCCCGCCGGTCGTCGATGAGTTCGTCGACGACGGACGCGCCGGAGGCACACGCCGCGGGCGCGCCGAGGCGTTACTGTTTAGCCACCGGCCGTCATAGCCCGCGTAATGACCGCGCAAGCGCTCGAACAGCGCGACCTCGCCGTCGTCATCGGGTTGGAGGTCCACGTCCAGCTCGAAACCGCGACGAAGATCTTCTGTGGCTGTTCGACCGACGCCGCCGCCGACGAGGAACCGAACACTCGAACCTGTCCGACCTGTCTCGGCCTCCCGGGTGCGCTCCCGGTGCTCAACGAGGGGGCCGTCGAGGCCGCCGTCAAGGTGGGGAAGGCGCTCGACGCCGACATCCCCGAGCAGACCCGCTTTCACCGGAAGAACTACTACTACCCCGACCTGCCGAAGAACTTCCAGATCACGCAGTACGACGCCCCCATCTGTCAGGACGGGACACTGGAGTTCGCCGTCGAGGGCGAAACCCGCGAGGTGAGCATCCGCCGCGCGCACCTCGAAGAGGACCCCGGCAGCATCAAACACGTCCGCGACGGTGCGGGGAACCTCGACTCGCGGACGGTCGCCATCGACCGCGCGGACTACACGCTCGTCGACTACAACCGCGCCGGCACGCCGCTGATGGAAATCGTCACCCAACCCGACTTCCGCAGTCCGTCGGAGGTCCGGTCGTTCCTCGCGAAACTGGAGGAGGTGCTTGAGTACCTCGGCGTGTTCGACTCCACGCGCGACGGCTCGCTCCGCATCGACGCGAACCTGAGTCTCGTCCCCGCCGACGAGATTCGCGACGACGGCTCGATTCCCGAGGACGTACTCGACGAGGCGAACCGCACCGAGGTGAAGAACATCTCCAGTCACAAGGGCGCGGAGAAGGCGCTCACCTACGAGGCGTCCCGGCAGCGGAACCTCGTCCAGCGCGGCAAGACCGTCGAACAGGAGACGCGGCACTTCAACGAGGCCCACGGTTCGACCGTCTCGATGCGGACCAAGGAGGAGGAGAAGGACTACCGCTACTTCCGCGAGGCCGACCTCCCGCCGCTGCGGGTCGCCGGCTGGAAGGAGACCATCGAGATTCCGGAACTGCCCGACGCGCGGCGCGAGCGCTTCCGCGAGGAGTACGGCCTCGACGCCGAGTCCGCCTCGAAACTCACCTCCACGAAGGAAGTCGCCGACTTCTACGAGCAGGTGGCCGAAACGTTCGACCCGGACCTCGCGGCGACGTGGGTCGCCGACAACCTGCTCGGCGAACTCAACTACCGCGACATGAGCATCGAGGACGTCGAGAGCCGACTGGACGAGTTCGCCCGCCTCGTCGAACTCGTCGCCGAGGACGAGATCACGACGAAGAACGCCGAGGAGGTCGTCCTCCGGCGGATGCTCGACGACGAGATGGCCCCCGACGAGGTCATCGACGAGGAGGGTCTCGGCAAAGCCGACGACGACCGCGTCGTCGTCGCCGTCGAGGAGGCCATCGAGGAGAACCCCGACGCCGTCGAGGATTACCACGCGGGCGAGGGCGGCGCTATCAACTTCCTCGTCGGTCAGGTGATGCAGAAAACCGGCGGCAGCGCCGACCCCGGCAGCGTCAACGGGATGCTCAGAGAGCGACTGGACGAGTAGCGCTCGGCTCGGACACCGTACTCCCGACCGTCGTCCGCACGGGAGACAGTCGCTGCAGAAACGTCACCGGATGACTCACCGTCAGCAGCCGCCGGTGTGTCGGGAAGTAACTATCTAACACGCGCACCCGTAGCGATTTTCGCGGGGAGGCGGGCACACTATGACGACGGAAACCAGCACGGAAGCGAACCCGATCGACGAACGGAAACTGAACGACCTCGTGGGAACGTCGCTCGTCGACCTCGGTGCGACAGTCCACGCGGCGCTAGCCGTCATCGGCGACGAACTCGGTCTGTACGCGGCGCTGGACGAGGCGGGACCGGTTACGTCCGCCGAGTTGGCCGCGGAGACGGGCACCGCGGAACGATACGTCCGCGAGTGGCTGCGTTCGCAGGCCGCCGGCGGGTACGTGACCTACGACCCGGAGGCCGACCGCTACCGCCTCACTCCTGAGCAGGCGTACGTGTTAGCCGACGAGGAGAGTCCGGTGTTCATGCCGGGCGCGTTCCAGCTCGTGGCGTCGGCGGCCAAGGTCGGACCCGAACTCCGCGAGGCGTTCAAAACGGGCGAGGGTATCGGCTGGCACGAACACGACGAAGACGTGTTTCACGGCACGGAGCGATTCTTCGGACCGTCGTACGGGGCCTATCTCATCGACTGGATAGAGTCGCTCGACGGGACCGACGCCGCGCTGAGAGCGGGCGGGCGAATCGTCGACGTCGGTTGCGGACACGGCGCACCGACGATTCGCATGGCCGAAGCGTATCCCGAGTCGACGGTCGTCGGCGTCGATTACCACGAGGCGTCGATAGCGGTGGCGCGCGAGCGGGCGGAAACCGCGGGCGTGGCCGACCGCGTCGAGTTCGAGGTGGCGACCGCGAGAGGGTACGACGGCACCGACTACGACCTCGTGACGATGTTCAACTGCTTTCACGACATGGGCGACCCCGTCGGCGTGGCGGCTCACGTCAGAGAGACGCTCGCCGACGACGGTGCTTGGATGATCGTCGAGCCGTACGCCGAGGACCGGGTCGAAGACAACCTCACCCCGTTCGGTCGCCTCGCGTACTCGATCTCGACGGTCGCTTGTACGCCGAACTCGCTCAGCCAGGACGTCGGATACGGTCTCGGCGCACAGGCTGGCGAGGAACGTCCGCGGGAAGTCGTCACGGAGGCCGGGTTCACGCGCTTCCGCCGCGCCGCCGAGACGAAGACCAGTCTGGTCTTCGAGGCGAGGCCGTAGTCCCACGGTCGGGGAGCCGATTTTTCGCTCGGACGGGTCTCCGCGAGACGTTCGCGTGGACGCGGCCGCTAGAGCTTCCGTCCGTGATTGGCGGAGTTCGTCGAATCAGTCCGCCGCCGACGGCCGCGACTCGGACTCTTCCAGAACCCCCGTCTGCCACCCGCCGCGCTGGAACCAGACGACGGCGACGACGAACGCCGCCATCGCGCCGACGGCGAACGCCCACCAGAGGCCGTCGACGCCCCAATCGAGCGCGCGAACCACCATCCCACCCGGTAACGGCACCGTCCACGCGAACGCGAGGACGAGCGCCACCGGCACCCGGAATATCCACCGCGAGAGAAACGACAGCGCCATCGCCACCTTCGTCTGGCCCGCGCCGCGGAACGCGCCCTGAATCACCATCGTTCCGCCGAAGAACGCCCAGAACGGCGCGATGATGCGGAGGAAGCGAACCCCCTCGGCGACGACGGCCTCGTCGCCGACGAAGATCCGCATCGCCACGTCGGGGAAGGCGAAGACGAGCGCCGCGGCGGCGAACAGCACGGCCATCGTGCCGCCCATCGCCTTCCACGTCACCTCCGCCGCCCGCTCGGGCGTCTTCGCGCCGAGGTTCTGGCCGACGCCCGTCGCCGTCGCTTGGCCCACGGCCCCCGAGACGGTCCACGAGACGGACATCAGGCGGACGCCGATGCCGTAGGCGGCGATGGCGGCGACGGTGAACTGCGCGACGAGCGTCGCCATGGCGACGGCGGCGAAACTGCGCGCCCACCCGTCGAGCGTCGCCGGGTAGCCGACCTCGACAAGTTTCCTCAGCACCGACCTGTCGGGCCGGAGGTCGGGGACGCGGAGGCGGACGCCCCAGTCACCGCGGAGGAGGATGTAAATCCCGGCAACCGTCACGAGCGCCCGCGAGATGAACGTCGCAACCGCCGCCCCGCGGGTGCCCATCTCGGGGAACACCCACCAGCCGAGGATGAGGAACGGGTCGAGGACGACGTTGAGGCCGGCGGAGCCGACCATGAGCCACATCGCCGTCTTCGTGTCGCCCGCGCCCTGCAGCGCCGCGCGGAAGGCGAAGAAACAGAAAGTGAACGGGAGCGCGAGGAAGATGACCTCGATGTACGCGAGCGCATCGGGGAACACCGGCCCGGTCGCGCCCATCGCGCGCAACAACGGCTCCTGAACGGCGAGGCCGAACGCCGACAGCACCGTCGCGACGCCGACGGTGAGCAGGATGGTCTGGCCGACGACGTGGTCGGCCTCTCGGTCGTTGCCCGCGCCGACGTGCTGGGAGACGAGCGCGATGGTCGCCGCCGTGATGCCCATCGCCGTCGAGACGAACATCCACGAGAGGGGGAACATCAGCGAGACGGCGGCGACGGCCTCCGGACTCACGCGGCCGACCCAGAACATATCCGCGAGGTTGTAAAACGTCTGGAGCAGGTTGCCGGCGACCAGCGGCCACGCTAGCGCGACGAGTTTCGGCGAAATCGCGCCGGTAGTCATATCGATGCGGCTCTCGCTCTGCTTCGACACGTTCTCTCGTGAGTCTCGGCGGTTCGACACATAAGGCCACGGCTTCCGGCGAGCGACGTGGGCGGTGGTCGCGGCGACCGCCGTCGCCACCGCACTCGCGGCAACCACCGTCGCCACCGCACTCGCGGCAACCACCGTCGCCACTGCCTCGCGACAACCACTGTCGCCACCGCACTCGCGGCAACCCCTCGCCGGATGCTGAATCCTTATCCGACCCGCGGCCACTGTGCAAGCATGCCACAGTACGACGTCGCTCGCTACCTCGGCATCGACGCCGCCCAGCAACCCGCGTTCTCACCGGACGGGGAGCGTCTCACGTTCGTCCGCGACACGACCGGCACCCCCCAAATCTGGACGCTCGACGAGGCGGGTGCGCCGCCGACGCGACTCACCGCGTTCGAGGAGCGAATCTCGTTCGTCGACTGGTCGCCGACACGGGACGAGTTCGTCTTCGGGATGGACCGGGGCAGCGACGAGCGCGACCAGTTGTTCCGCTACGACGCCGCCGACGGGACGACTCACGGCCTGACCGAACGTCCGGAGGCGATACACGGGTGGGGCGGCTGGTCGCCCGACGGCGACCAGTTCGCCTTCACCTCGAACCGCCGCGACGCGCAGGCGTTCGACGTGTACGTCCAGGCGCGCGACGGCGGCCCCGACGACGCCGAACGCGTCTTCGAGTCCGACGGCTGGCTCGAAGTGCTCGGGTGGTCGCCCGACGGCGAGCGGCTCGCGCTCCGCGAGGCGCACGCGAGCTTCGACCAGGAGCTCCCGGTTCTGGACCTCGAAACCGGCGAGGCGCGCGTCGTCACCCCCGAGGGCGAAGCCAGCTACGACTGCGTGGCGTTCGGCCCCGACGGCGACGCGCTGTATCTGGTGACGAACCACGACGCCGATACGAGCTACCTCGGTCGACTGGACCTCGAATCGGGAACGATCGACGCGGTCGTCGACGGCGGCGGGTGGAATCTGGAGGAGTTCGCCTTCGACCGCGATTCTCGAACGGTCGTCTACGGCCGCAACGTCGACGGCTACTCCGAACTGTACGCGGGTGAACTCACCGACGAGACGGCGGTCGACGCGACGGAAGTCGACCTCCGCGAGGGCGTCGCTACCGACGTGACGCTCGGTCCCGACGGCGAGCGGTTCGCGTTCACCTTCTCGGCGAACGACGAACCGTTCGGCGTCTACGTCGGCGAACTGGCGTCGGACGACGACTGCGCGGCGACCGCAGAACCGACGCGGTGGACGCCGCTGGACACCGTCGGTATCCCCCGGTCGACGTTCCGGGACGCCGAGACGGTACGATACGAGAGTTTCGACGGCCGCGAGATACCCGCGTACTGGACGCTCCCCGAGGACGCCGAACCGGGCGCGACGCCGGCCATCGTCGACATCCACGGCGGACCGGAGCACCAGCGACGGCCGTGGTTCTACCCGACCAAGCAGTTCTTCCTCAACGAGGGCTACGCCGTGTTGGAACCGAACGTCCGCGGGTCGTCGGGCTACGGGAAGGCGTACACCCACCTCGACGACCGCGAGAAGCGGATGGACTCGGTGAAGGATATCAGAGCAGCCGTCGACTGGCTGTACGAGCGGGACGCCGTCGACTCCGACCGAATCGTCGCTTACGGCCGCTCCTACGGGGGATTCATGGTGCTCGCCGCCATCACCGAGTATCCCGACGTCTGGGCCGCGGCCGTCGAGTTCGTCGGCATCGCCGACTTCGAGACGTTTCTGGAGAACACCGGCGAGTGGCGGCGCGACCACCGCAGCGCCGAGTACGGTTCGCTGGAGAACCGAGAGCTGCTGAGAGCCATCAGTCCGATTCACGACGTCGACCGAATCCAGTGCCCGCTGTTCGTCCAGCACGGCGCGAACGACCCGCGCGTCCCCGTCGGCGAGACGGAGCAGATCGTCGAGCGCGTGCGCGAACGCGGTGTACCGGTCGAGAAACTCGTCTTCGAGGACGAGGGCCACCACACGACGACGCGCTCGAACCTCGTCGAGGAGTTCGAGCGGATTCGGGCGTTCCTGGACGAGCACGTCTGAACCGGCCCGTCGCGACGTTCGTACAGTCGACTACGCGCGCGAGCATGCGAGCGCCGCGCGAGGCCCACGTGCGCGCGTCCACGCCCGCTTGCGGTTTCGCCGTGAACGACCGCGAAAGGTTTAGGCCGCCCCTTCGCATATCGCCTGCCAATGAGCAAGGGGCCGGAACTGATAATCACCGAGAAGGACAACGCCGCGAGGCGGATCGCCGACATCCTCAGCGGCGAGTCCGCCGACGCCGAGCGGATGAACGGCGTCAACGTCTACAAGTGGGGCGGCAAGCGCTGCATCGGGCTGTCGGGCCACGTCGTCGGCGTCGACTTCCCGCCGGAGTACAACGACTGGCGCGACGTCGAACCCGTCGAACTCATCGACGCGCCCATCGACAAACACCCGACGCAGGAGAACATCGTCGCCGCACTGCGACGACTCGCCCGCCACGCCTCCAAAGTGACTATCGCCACCGACTACGACCGCGAGGGCGAACTCATCGGGAAGGAGGCGTACGAACTCGTCCGCGACGTGAACGAGGACGTCCCCATCGACCGGGTGCGCTTCTCCTCCATCACCACAAACGAGGTGACCGAGGCGTTCGAGAATCCGGAAGACCTGGACTTCGACCTCGCGGCAGCGGGCGAAGCACGACAGATTATCGACCTCGTCTGGGGCGCGGCGCTGACGCGTTTCCTCTCGCTGTCGGCCCGCCAACTCGGCGACGACTTCATCTCCGTCGGCCGGGTGCAGGGACCGACGCTAAAGCTCATCGTCGACCGCGAGCGCGAGATAGACGCGTTCGACCCCGAGGACTACTGGGAGCTGTTCGCGGACCTCGAAAAAAGCGAGTCTGGAGAGAACTTCGAGGCGCAGTACTTCTACCCCGACGAGGACGGCAACGAGGCCGAGCGCGTCTGGAACGAGGAGACGGCGAACGAGGTGTACGACACGCTCCGGACTGCGTCGTCGGCGACGGTGCAGTCGGTTCGCCGCCGCACGCGGACTGACAAGCCCCCTGCGCCGTTCAATACGACTCAATTTATCCGCGCGGCGGGGAGCATCGGTTACTCCGCCCAGCGCGCGATGAGCATCGCCGAGGACCTCTACACGGCGGGTTACATCACCTACCCGCGCACCGACAACACCGTCTACCCCGACGATTTGGATCCCGAGGAGTTGGTCTCGGAGTTCGTCGGTACCCGCCGTTTCGGCGACGACGCCGAGTCGCTGCTCGAACTCGACGAACTCGACCCGACGGAAGGCGACGAGGAGACGACCGACCACCCGCCGATTCACCCGACGGGCGAACTGCCGTCTTCGGCCGATATCTCCGAGGACGAGTACGAGGTGTACGAACTCGTCGTCCGGCGCTTCTTCGCCACCGTCGCCGAGGCGGCGAAGTGGGAGCACCTCCGCGTCGTCGCCGACGTCGACGCCGACGGCGACCCGCTGTCGCTGAAGGCGAACGGGAAGCGGCTCGTCAAGGAGGGCTACCACGCCGTCTACCCGTACTTCAACAACACCGAGAGCTTCGTCCCCGACGTCTCCGAGGGCGAGGAGCTCGCCGTCACCGACACGCGCTTCGAGGCCAAACAGACCCAACCGCCGCGGCGCTACGGCCAGTCGCGACTCATCGAGACGATGGAGAAGATGGGCATCGGGACGAAGGCGACCCGCCACGACGTGATTCAGAAACTGTACGACAGAAACTACATCGAGAGCGACCCGCCGCGGCCGACCCGCCTCGCGCGCGCAGTCGTCAGCGCCTCGGAGGAGTTCGCCGACCGCATCGTGAGCGAGGAGATGACCGCCCAACTCGAATCCGACATGCTCGCCATCGCCGACGGCGAGAAGAACTTCGAGGACGTGACGAGAGAGTCCCGCGAGATGCTCGAAACCGTCTTCGAGGGGCTGATGGAGTCGGGCGACGAGTTGGGTAAGCAGCTGCAGAAATCCCTGAAGGCGGACAAGACGCTCGGCCCGTGTCCGGAGTGCGGCGAGGACCTCCTCGTCCGGAAGAGCCGCTACGGCTCGTACTTCGTCGGCTGCGACGGCTACCCCGACTGCGAGTACACCCTCCCGCTCCCGTCGACGGGCAAGCCGCTCATCCTCGAAGACGAGTGCGAGGAGCACGGCCTCCACCACGTGAAGATGCTCGCCGGACGGAAGACGTTCGTCCACGGTTGTCCGCAGTGCAAGGCCGACGAAGCCGACGAACAAGACGACCTGATAATCGGCGAGTGTCCCGAGTGCGGCCAAGAGCATGGGGGGGAACTGGCAATCAAGCAACTGCGTTCCGGTTCTCGGCTCGTCGGCTGTACGCGCTATCCGGAGTGCGACTACTCGCTGCCGCTGCCGCGCCGCGGCGAGATAGAAGTCACCGACGAGGAGTGCGAGGAACACGGACTTCCCCACCTCGTGGTTCACAACGGCGACGAACCGTGGGAACTCGGCTGTCCCATCTGCAACTACCGCGAGTACCAGGCCCAGCAGGTCGGCGGCGACGAACTGCAGAGCATCTCGGGAATCGGCGAGAAGACGGCCGAGAAACTGAGGGAGGCCGGAATCGCGGACGTGCCCGGCTTGAAAGACGCCGACCCCGACGACGTGGCCGCGAGCGTCGAGGGCGTGGGCGCGGACACGATTCGGGATTGGCAGGCGAAAGCCGATTAGAGTCTAATATTTCCTTTAGAAAGAGTGATCAGATAGCAATAACTCTCTAAAGATATGTCCGCTGTCGGTAATGTCTTTCTAGCCCCTTGTAGCAATCAAAACGCCGCAGATCATCTTCAAGAAACCGTTGTTGGTGGTGTTCCCGCAGCGGTCTACAAACAATACACGAGCAAGGACTTCGGGGACAGCGTCTCTGTCTGGGGCGTTTCGCCCGGTGGCAAAAAGTATACAGATCAAATGGCTAGAGGAGATATTCTACTGTTCTACACCGGAGCAAAGCGATATACGTTGGCAGGACGCGTCATCGGTACCGAAGAAAATCGAGAGTTGGCAGCCGAGCTTTGGACAGATTACCAAATTGGGCTTCGGGATGACGACGAACTCTGGCCACACGTTATTTATCTCACAGATGTTGTAGCGGTCCAGATTGATAGTACTGAGGTACACCACGAGCACGCTGGACACAGTAGAGGACATCCTCAGAATTTCATGCGACTCAACGACCGTGGTCTGAGAAACATTAGAGAGAAGTACGGAAGCGTCCGCTCGTTTCTCGGTTATGGAGTCAAAGACGTTCGTCCAGATACATTCGAGAAAGCAGATAGTGAACTACACGAAAAGGTCAAACGAACCCCTGAACTTACCGAGCCGGAACGGCAAGAGAAGACTACAACCCGGAAGGCACGATCTGCAGCCTTTCGTAGTGGTATAAAGGAGCTATACGAATACAAATGTGCAGTTTGTGGAGCCAACCGGATGACTCCAAGTGGCCGCCCTGAAGTGGAGGCCGCCCACATCTACCCTCGAAGTGAGAACGGACAAGACGACTTCAGGAATGGACTTTCGCTCTGCAAACTTCACCACTGGGCCTTTGACAATGGTTGGTTGGGTCTTCGAGATGATCTTACGCTGTTAGTTAAACATCGACCTCAGGTAGCTGGATTTGCAGAATTCTCTTCGCTTGAGGGAACGAAACTCATACTCCCTCCCGATGAAAGATACCACCCTGCTAAGATCTATCTCCGAGAACATCGTGCACTTCACGGCTTCGACGCCGAATTGTAGCCATTCGTTCCGCACTCTTTTTAACGACTCCCCGGAGTACACAGTCCAATGACTCTGCCGTGGGAATCGTGGGACCACATCCTCAAAATCGATCCCGACAAACCGCTCGTCGACGGCGAGACGTTCGCCGACGCCTGCGAGACCGGCACCGACGCCATCGAAATCGGCGGCACGCTCGACATCACGACCGAGAAGATGCAGCGCGTCGTCGACGCCTGCGCCGAGTACGACGTGCCGCTGTACCAGGAACCGTCGAACCCCGGCGTCGTCGTCGACGACGACGCCCTCGACGGCTACCTCATCCCGACGGTGTTCAACGCCGGCGACTCCTTCTGGGTCACCGGCGCGCACAAGGAGTGGGTCCGCATCGAGAACGGCCTCGACTGGGAGCGCACGCACACCGAGGCGTACATCGTCCTCAATCCGGAGGCTTCCGTCGCGCAACTCACCGACGCCGACTGTGACCAGACCGTCGACGACGTGGCCGCGTGGGCCGCCGTCGCCGAGAAGATGTTCGGCCAGGACATCGTCTACGTCGAGTACTCCGGCATGTACGGCGACACCGAGAAGGTGCAGGCCGCGCAGGACGCGCTCGACGACTCGACGCTATTCTACGGCGGCGGCATCCGCAGCTACGACGCCGCCTACGAGATGGGACAGCACGCGGACGTTATCGTCGTCGGCGACCTGTTGCACGACGAGGGCGTCGACGCGGTCCGCGAGACCGTCGAGGGCGTCAAGGACGCCCACGCCGAGTAGCTCTTCTCCGCGGATTCGGTTCGGTTCGGTTCGCTCTCCGGTCGGCGAGAGCGGTCAGTCCGCCGTGCTGGCCGTCTCGTCCTCGTCGAGTCGGACGAGTTCGCCCGCCGACTCCAGGAGTTTGACGCCCCACGTCATCGTCACGGGAACGAGCGCCGTCGTGAAGATGGCGATGAAGACGAGGATGGAGAACATCTGCTGGTCGATGATGCCCGCCGACAGGCCGATGGAGGCGATGATTATCTCGACGGTGCCGCGGCCGTTCATCCCGAAGCCGATGACCAGCCCCTCGCGGGAGGTGAGCTTCGTCGGCAGCGAGAACAGCCACGAGCCCACGATCTTCCCGACGAACGCGATGGCGACCAGCAGCACGAGCAGTCCGAGGTTCTGCGTGAACACGTCGAACGTCAACTCGAAGGCGACGGTGACGAAGAAGATGGGCGCGAAGAAGCCGATAGCGAGGTCGTAGATGACGTTCTCCATGTGCTCGTACAGCCCCGGCGTGATGTCGGCCTGCCGGAGGAACATCCCGGCCATGAAGCCGCCGATGATCATGTGGAGGCCCGCCAGCGCGGCGAGTTCGGCGAACACCAGCGCGACGAGTAGCGCGAACGTGAACGCCGTCGTCTTGTCGACGAAGCCGTACTGCTCGCGGAGCGCTTCGAGTTTCGTCCACATCGGCGGGAGGAAGCGGTCGCCGATGAACAGCGTCACGGCGAAGAACGCCAGCGCCTTGCCGAGGATGACGGCGATGCTCAGCGGGTCGACCGACCCGGCCTCGACGAAGCCGATGATGCCCGCGAACGCGACGAGCACGCCCACGTCGGAGACGAGTGCGCCGCCCAGAAGCACCCCCGCGATGCGGGTGTCGAGCAGGTCGAGGTCGGAGAGGATGCGCGACTTCGTCGCCAGCGAGGTCGCCGCCATCGCCAGTCCGAGAAACAGCGCCGCTCCCACCGACACCCCGAGGACGACGCCGGCCGCGTAGCCGAGGCCGAACGGGATGACGAAACCGCCGACGGCGATGAGAAGCGCCTGCGGCCCGAGCTCGAACAGTTTGTGGAGGTCGACTTCGGTGCCGACGTACACCATCAGGAGGAAGACGCCGAGTTCCGACAGCACCGCCAACACCTCCGAGGGTTGGATGATCCCCAGTATCGGCGGACCGAAGAGGAGCCCCGCCGACAGCTCACCCATCATCGCGGGATAGCCGAACCGCTCCGCGAGCGCACCGAACACCCACGCGACGGCCAGAACCAACAGGAGGCCGAGGATGTTGATCTCGGACGCTTCGACCACTCAGTTCACCTCCGAGACGCGGTTCTCCGCGTCCGCGTGCGGAACCCGGCGCGGCCCGAGACGACCCGGGCCTCGGCACTGACCTTCGGCCAGGTGAATCCGCGCCCGTCCGCCCACCTTCGACGTTTCGTCGCTCGACTGCCGTGCGGGAACTCTCATATCCGGTTCTTGCTCCTGAAACGGCATAAAGAAGGCGATATTTTGCTGATTTCGCATCTACTATTCGTTATAGTATTTATTACACAATTGAAGATACTCCAATCTAAGCGACGCATCGTTCGGTCTGTCGGTCGTCGAAACGTGAACGCGTCCGTAAAGACGTGAACGCGTCCGTAAAGACGTGAACGCGTCCGTAAAGACGTGAACGCGTCCGTAAAGACGTGAACGCGTCCGTAAAGACGTGAACGCGTCCGTAAAGACGTGAACGCGTCCGCAACCGTCTCTCGTCGCGACGTCGGCGAGCGCATCCGGCGGCACTCCGAGAGGCGGCGGATCGAAGCGCCGGAGCCGTCGCTCCGCGGAGAGGCATACCGAACCGAAGAACGCGACTACTCGTCCGTAGTTTCGTTGAACGGCGTGTACGGGCAGGTGTACTCGTTGCGGATGAGTTCCTCTTCGACGATCTCGAAGCCGAGCGAACTCAGGTCGCGACCGATTCGGCTCAGGTCGTCGCTGTCCTCGCCGACGACGGTGATGTGGACGTTCTCGTCGCCGGTCATTATCTCGCGGACCGAGACGACGCCGTCGACGTCGCACGCTTCGCGCGCGAGTTGCTCGCGCTTCGGAATCGGGGCGGTACAGAGAATGAGCGTGTACAGTTGGTACCCGGCGGCCTCGAAGTCGATGTCGAGGTGGCTCCCCCGAACGATCTCTCCCTCTTCGAGTCGGCGGATTCGGTTGCGTACGGTGCTGGCGGAGACCCCCTTCATCTCGGCGATCTCTCGGGCGGTCGTCCCGCGGGCGTCGCCCTGAAGCGCGTAGATGATGTAGCGGTCGAGGTCGTCGAGTTCCCGCGACATACCAGAGAGGTTACCGACAGGTGCAAATGTGTTTTGTTCCGGCCGGTGCGTGAGACACGGTGACTGGCGACCCGTCGCGCGCTCCGGGCGGAATCGGTCGTTTTTAACCTCCCGACGCGGAACGCGTAGACATGCACAACCGAACGTACGCAGCTGACGCCGAACCCGGCGAGACGGTGACGCTCGCCGGTTGGGTCCACGAGGTTCGTGACCTCGGCGGCATCGCATTCCTCATCCTGCGGGACACCACCGGGAAGATTCAGGTCAAGTTCGAGAAAGACGAGATGGACGAGGAACTCGTCGAGACCGGCCTCGGCGTCCACCGCGAGAGCGTCATCTCGGTGACCGGCGACGTCGGCGAGGAGCCGCGCGCGCCGACGGGCGTCGAAGTCGTCCCCGAGAGCCTCGACGTCGTCGCCGAGGCGGACCCGCAACTGCCGCTCGACCCCTCCGGCAAGGTCGACGCCGAACTGCCGACGCGCCTCGACAACCGGACGCTCGACCTCCGCAAGGACGAGGTGAAGGCCATCTTCGAGATTCGCGCCGAGGTACAGCGCGCCGTCCGCGAGCGGTTCCGCGACCTGCGCGCGACCGAGATCAACACGCCGAAGATCGTCGCCACGGGCACCGAGGGCGGAACCGAACTGTTCCCCATCACCTACTTCGGCCGAGAGGCGTTCATGAACCAGTCGCCGCAGCTGTTCAAGCAGCTCATGGTCGGCTCCGGTCTGGAGCGCGTCTTCGAGGTCGGCCCCATCTTCCGCGCCGAGGAGCACAACACGCCGCGTCACCTCAACGAGGCGACCTCCATCGACTTCGAGTCGGCCTTCATCGACCACACCGAGGCGATGGACGTCTGCGAAGCCGTCGTCAAGGCGGCGTACGAAGCGGTCGAGGAGAACTGTCAGCGTCAGCTCGAAGCGCTCGGACTCGAAGACGAGTTCGAGGCCCCCGCCGGCGAGTTCCCGCGGCTCACCTACGAGGAGGCCATCGAGCGCATCAACGCGTCGGGCGAACTCGACGAGCATCTCGTCTGGGGCGACGACCTGCCGACCGAGGGCGAGAAGGCGCTCGGCGACGACGTGGGTGAACACTACTTCATCACCGACTGGCCCAGCGAGATCAAGCCGTTCTACATCAAGGACCACGACGACGACGAGACGCTCTCGACCGGGTTCGACATGATGCACCCGAACATGGAACTCGTCTCCGGCGGGCAGCGCGAACACCGCTACGACGAACTCGTCGCCGGCTTCGAACAGCAGGGGCTCGACCCCGAGTCGTTCGACTACTACACGAAGATGTTCAAGTACGGGATGCCCCCGCACGCGGGCTTCGGCCTCGGCGGCGAGCGTCTCATCATGACGATGCTCGGGCTGGAGAACATCCGCGAAGCGGTTCTGTTCCCGCGTGACAGGCAGCGACTGTCGCCGTAGGCGACGACCGAACCGACGACCGCTCATCTTTTGCGTCACTCGAAGGCCCGACAGCGACGAATCCGCTTCCGTGTCGACGATACTGACAGATAGTTGAGGCGGCCAAGCGACTTATTCGCGTTCACTCCCAAACTCGGTTCGATGCCCGGACTCAACGAAAACGTACTCGAAGAAGCGGGCGACCGCGGACGGACGCTGCTGGTCACGGACCTCGTCGCACTCATCGAGCGACACGAGCGGAGCGACCGTCTCGGTGTCGACCCGTCGCGCGTCGTGACGTACGCCGAGGGACTGGAGGCGGACGGCGCGCGAATCGACGCCGGGAGCGTTCCGTCCGCAATCGAGGAACGGCGGACGGACGCCACCTCGTGGGTCGACGACGACGCGCTGTACGCGGTCGGCGACGGCCGAGTGAGTACGTACCCCGAGCGCTGGCACGAGGACCTCCGGGGAGAAAGCGACGTGAGGCGATATCTCGAAGTCATCCTCGACGACGTCGGAGACAGCACCGACGCGTTCGACGTGGGCGGCGCGGGGACCGGCGTCCCGCGGAGTCTCCTCCTCGGTGCGACGGCGGTCCTCGGCGAACTCAACCCGACAGAGACGAAGGCCCAGATACAGGCGCTCCGCGACGAGGGCGTCCTCGCCGAAGACGCCGACCAGCATCCGAACGCGCGCGTCGCGTTCGCAGAACAGCAACGTTGACAACGCAACGTCGCAGAACAGCAACGCTGACGCCGCAGCAGCGGCGCTGGGCGGTCGTCTTCGACGCGCAGAATCGATAGAGGCGGTCGCGTGCGACCGCCGGCGTCACCGCCGACTCGTTTCCCGTGAAAACCGACGGACTGGACGCGAAACGCCGGTGCGTCCGGGAGTGATGCATGTCTGGCTAGCCGACCGTCCGGCGAGTTAGGTTGCGGACGGCGTGACAGACGCGCCGAGCGTCACACGTCCCGACGAAGTCTGATTTCGTCGTCGGTGACCGCTTCGACGGCTTCCTCCTGGAGCGGGTACGTGTCCTCGTCCCTCTCACCCCAACCGAGCTTCGATTTGAGCTTCTCGGTGAGTCCGGGGTCCGGTTCGACGTACGCGGTTCCGTGTTCAACATCGGCAACGATGCCTACGGTGTCGCCGTCGTCGGCGACGACCTTCTTTCCCTCGTCGTCTTCGGTGATGTTAGTTGCCATCGGTGGGTCCTCCGTCAGTTGTCTGCGACCCGCTGGTCGCATCATCGACGACGACGTGATTGCGTAAAAAGCGGCGCGACCGTTTCCCGCGTTCAGTCCGCTCGACCGCCGACAGACTCGCTCAGCCCCCGATCTGCGGCGGTTTCGATCCGAGTAGATGTAGCACACTACCGAACGGAAATGCGCCATTTATCGACGCGAACGGCCGGAGCGACGGCCGGTCGGGATTGTAACTGTTAAACCTGCGGCGGGGGGATGACCGAGTATGGCCGACGAGGTAGTAGCGTTCGTTCCGGGCCACGTGACCGGATTCTTCAGCGCCCACCCCGACGACGACCCGAGAGTCGCCGGGTCCCGCGGAGCGGGCGTAACGCTCTCCGAGGGCGTCACCGTCCGCGTCCGACCGGCGACGACGACGACGGTGACGCTCGGCGGCGACGCGATCGACGTCGACCCGGTCGAACGCGTTCTCGACGCCCTCTCGGTGACGGCGGCCGTCGAAGCCGACACGTCGCTACCGTTGGGCGCGGGCTTCGGCGTCTCGGGCGCGATGGCGCTCGGGACGGCGCTGGCGGCCAACGGCGTCTTCGACCGGGCGCTCTCGGAGAACGAACTCGTCACGCTCGCCCACGGCGCGGATGTACAGTCGGGAACCGGTCTCGGCGACGTCGTCGCACAGGCGCACGGCGGCGTGCCGATTCGCCTCGAACCCGGCGCACCCGGCGAGGGACTGCTGGACGGGATACCCGCCCAGACCCGCGTCGAGTACGTCACGTTCGGCGAGCTCTCCACCGAGGACGTGCTCTCGGGCGACACCACCCGGCTCTCGGAGGCCGGGAGTCGCGCGCTGTCGAGTCTCGTCGAGCGGCCGACGCTCGACCGGTTCATGTTCGCGTCGCGTCGCTTCGCCCGGGAAGCCGGACTGCTCACCGACCGCGTCGAGGAGGCGATACGCGACGTGAACGCCGTCGACGGCGAGGCGTCGATGGCGATGCTCGGCGACTCGGTGTTCGCGCTCGGAACGGGGCTCTCGGAGGCGGGCTACGACCCGGCGGTCTGTCAGAGCCACCCCTCGGGCGCACGACTGCTCGACGACGACTCGGCCGCGCTCGTAGCGGACGGCGCTTCGCCTTCGGTACCGCACCGCGAGTAGCACCGGTTTTTACCCTCCCCCGTCAATCGCGGGTATGACCGAGATTCCCGAGGACCACCCCCGATACGAGTCGTTGCTGACGCGACACCGCATCGAGGAGGGTGTCGACGAGGGCATCACCAGCAGGCAGGGGCTCATCGCCCAGGGACGCGGCGAGGCGTTCGATTACCTCCTCGGCGAGCGAACGACGGAGAGCGCCGACGCCGCCGAGCGCGCGGCCGCCGCGCAGTTACTTCTGGCCGACCACCCGGTGCTGTCGATAAACGGCAACGTCGCCGCGCTCTGCCCGGGCGAACTGGTCGAACTCGCCGACGTCGTCGGCGCGGACCTCGAAGTGAACCTGTTCAACCGCACCGACGAGCGGATGACCGCCATCGCCGACCACCTGCGCGACCACGGTGCGACCGACGTGAAGGGACTGACTGCCGACGGCCGCATCCCCGGACTCTCACACGAACGCGCGAAAGTCGACGCCGACGGCATCGGCGACGCCGACGTCGTCTTGGTCCCCCTCGAAGACGGCGACAGAGCGGAGGCGCTGGCGGCGATGGGGAAAATCGAAATCGTCGTCGACCTCAACCCCATGTCGCGGTCGGCGCAGGCCGCGGCTATCCCCGTCGTCGACAACATCGTCCGCGCGGTGCCGAACGTCACCCGACACGCCCGCGAGCTACGGGAGCGACCCCGCGAGGAACTCGAACGAATCGTCGACGAGTTCGACGCCGACGCGGCGCTGGCCGACGCCGAGCGAGCGATTCGAGACGGCACGACACAGCCGTAGAGCTACGCGGACGGCGTCGCTCGCCGACGCACTTCACTCCCGAAAACCGAATCGTCCGGAGGAAACGAGCCGAAGCGGCGCTTCGTGGCCGTGTGAGGACGCGTCGCCGACGCGCTCACTGGTTGGGCGACTCGTTCGTCGCTTCCCCGTCTCCTTCGAGCGGCGACTCGCCCTCGGTACCGCCCGAATCTGACTCGGAGTCGCTCTCCTCGCCCTCGGTCTCGGTCTCGTCGTCCGACTCTTCCGTCTCCAGTGCAGCCTCACCGGCGGTCTGGTCGCCGTGCTCACCTTCGTCTTCGCTTTCGTCGTCGTCTCCGATTTCGTCCTCGCCCTCGCTTTCGTCCTCGCCCTCGCTTTCGTCGTCGTCTCCGATTTCGTCCTCGCCCTCGCTTTCGTCCTCGTTCGTCGCCGCCTCGACGACGTCGTCTTCGACGACCGTCTCGCCGGGTTCGGGCGAGATGTCGCCCTCGTCGTCCTCGACGGCGTCGACCATCTCGTCGACGTCCGCTTCCTCGGCGGCGCTCGCTCCCATCACGTCCTCCTCGGCGACGTTCGTCTCCGTGATGTCGCGTTCGGTCGCGTCGGGTTCGGAGTCGCCCCCTGCACGGCGTTTTCGCACGGCGTAGGCGACGACGGCGACGACCACCGCGAACGCGAGCAGTCGCAGGAGCGTCCCGACGACCGACCGCGACTCGGACGACTCCTCGGGCGTCGGTTCCGCTTCGGTTTCCCGTTCCGTGACGCTCGTCTCCGCCAGCAACCGCTCTACTCGTTCGTCTCTGGCCAGTCGACGGAGCACGCCGAGGGCGACGAGCGAACCCGCGACCAGTTGTTTCCCCGTCCGTCGCTCGCGACTCTGTTCTGTGTCCTGCCCTGCGAGCGTTCGGAGGAACCGTTCGACGTCGAACGGCTCCGACTCCGCGTTCGAATCGCCGCCGGACGACTCGGTCAGTTCCTCGTCGAACAGCGTACGGGCGACGCGCTTCGCTTCGTCTATCGTCTCTCGTCGGTTGTTCATCACGTGTGTTCTCCCTGTGAGAACTCAGCACGAAGCCTCGAAAGGTTTCGGCGAACGTTGCGTTCGAGAGAACGTCTCCGAAAAATGATTGTGCGAAGAAGCTACTTGAACAGGGCGTCCGGTGGTCCCCCCGCGAGACGGTCCCGGTCGTGCGGTTCCGAGAAGTCGATGTCCGGCCCGGTGGGGACCAATCGCTTGGGGTTCACGTCGCCGTGGCTCCGGTAGTAGTGTTCGGTGATGTGTTCAAGGTTCACCGTGTCCGCGATTCCGGGCAGCTGGTACAGTTCCTTCGTGTAGTTCCAGAGGTTCGGATACTCGTGAATCGCTCGACGGTTACACTTGAAGTGGGTGTGGTAGACGTGGTCGAAGCGGACCAGCGTGGCGAACATCGCCAGATCCGCTTCGGTGAGCACGTCGCCGGCGAGATACCGCTGGTCGTCGAGAACGCTCTCGTAGTGGTCGAGGGCGTCGAACAGGTCGTCGACGGCGCTGTCGTACGCGTCCTGCGTGTCGGCGAACCCGGCGCGGTAGACGCCGTTGTTGATTGGTTCGTAGATGTCGTCGATGAGCCGGTCGACTTCGTCTCGGTACCCTTCGGGGTAGAGGTCGACGTTGCGCTCGGCGAGACGGCCGAACTCCGTGTCGAGCATCCGCATTATCTCCTCGGACTCGTTGTTGACGATGGTTTCTTCCTTCTGGTCCCAGAGAACGGGCACCGTCACGCGGCCGGTGTACTCGTCGTCCGCGCGGACGTAGACGTCTCGCAGATACGGTTCGTTGTACAGCGGGTCGGGAAACTGTTCGGAGAACTCCCAACCGTCGTCGATGCGGACGGGTTCGGTCAGCGAGAGCGAGATGGCGTGTTCGAGTCCCAGAAGCGAACGCGTCATCGCCGCTCGGTGCGCCCACGGGCAGGCCCGGCAGATGTAGAGATGGTACCGACCCGCCTCGACGGGATACGTCGCGTCCTCGTCGTCTCGGATTCGGTCCCGAAACGACGTCTCCTGTCGGTCGAACTCCCCCTCGTCGTTGGTCGACTCGTAGGCGTCGGTGGTCCACTCGCCGTCGACGAGCATATTCATCGATTGTCATCTCCGCGCGTCGCTGTTCTCGTCATTTCGTTCACACTACGGCCGCTTCGAGTAAAAGCGTTCGGCGCGATTCGAACTGCGCGCAATCGCGGTTCGGTCCGGCGGTCGTACGGTCGGCTTATCAGAACAGTATGCCGACCCATACGGCCGAAACAATCGAACGGCTGCCCATAACAAAGGGGGTACTAGTTCTTGCCGCAGGCAATGCCCGACCCTGGTTCCAAACGACAGTACGTACCACTGGTGGTGCTCCTCGTCGTCGCCCTGGGCGCGATAGCCATCGGCTCCGGTTTCGCGTCGCAGTTCGACGCCGGGTCGCTCTCCCCGGTCAACGATTCGAGCAGCGACGCCGGCACCGAGGTAGTCACCAACGAGACGAACGCGACGACGCCGAACGCGACGAACGCGACGACGACGAATGCGACGAACGCGACGACGGAGTCCCCGACGACCGCTACGAACGACAGCAGCGCCGGTAGTTCTGACGACACTGAAACGGACGACGCCGGCGGTTCGAACGACGCCGGCGGCGACGGCGGTACCGACGACTCCGCTGACGCCGGCGGTTCGAACGACGCCGACGACGCCGACGAGACGACGACCGAACAGCCGGCGGTCCAGCCGATACAGGACAGTTCGGACCAGTGCGGTGTGCTCACCGTCTCGAACCCCAACGAGTTCGCAGTGACGTACAGCTACACCGTTCAAGAGACGGGGACGAGCGGTAACGTCGAACTCGGTCCCGGCGAGTCGACCACCATCGACCTCGACCTGGGTGTCGCCGAGGGCCAGTACTACGTGGTCACCGAGGCAGTGCGCAGCGACACCGGCGAGTCGGTGCCCGTCGAGGACGAGGAGACCTCGGCGATAACCGAGAGCGTCCAGGCCTGTGCTCCGTCGGAGACGACCGAGACGTCGACGCCGACCGACACCACGACTTCGACGCCGACCGAGACGAGTTCGCCCGTAGTGACCGAGACGACGACCTCCACGTCGCCGTCGGTGCAGTCGATTCAGGACAGTTCGAACCAGTGCGGTCAACTCACCGTCTCGAACCCCAACGAGTTCGCGGTGACGTACAGCTACACCGTCCAAGAGGCGGGGACGAGCGGTAACGTCGAACTCGGTCCCGGCGAGTCGACCACCATCGACCTCGACTTGGGCGGGTCGGCAGGTGACCAGTACTACGTGGTCACCGAGGCGGTCCGCAGCGACACTGGCGAGTCGGTGCCCGTCGAGGACGAGGAGACCTCGGCGATAACCGAGAGCGTCGAAGCGTGCGGTTCGCCGTCAACGTCGACCGCGACGTCGACGCCGACGGAGACGACCGAAACCGCGACGTCCACGTCCGAACCGACGACGACCACGTCGACACCAACCGAAACGACGACCACCACGTCGACACCGACCGAAACGACGACCACGTCGACACCGACCGAAACCACGACCGCGACGTCGACGCCGACGGAAACGACGACTACCACGTCGACGCCGACCGAGACGACTGAAACCACGACCACCACGTCCGAACCGACTACCACGGAGACGAGCACGAACGAGTCGACCGATACGGCGGCGTAACCCGTCGCGGCGGAGACGGCTGAGGTAACACCGCAGGATACTATTTTGGCGCGTTTCTCCGCGCGAGTTCCCGACGGACGACCCCGAGGCCGCGCTGGGCCGTCTACTCGTCCTCGCGGGACCGTCGGTGCGTCGCCGTCAGCACCGACACTCGCCGACTGGTACTTTCTTTGTCCCCCGGCCGGTGGTGGGCGCATGGACACTCGTCGCGCGCTGTTGGTCGACGCGTTCACCACCGAACCGCTCGCGGGTAACGCCGCCGGCGTCGTCCCCGACGCCGACGGCCTCTCGGTCGAACAGATGCAGGCGGTCGCCCGCGAACTGTCGGTGAGCGAGACGGCGTTTCTCCGCCCTTCGGAGAGCGCAGACCGACGCGTTCGCTACTTCACGCCGACGCAGGAGGTCGACCTCTGCGGTCACGCGACCGTCGCGGCGCACGCGCATCTCTCCGAGGAGGGCGTCCTCGACGCGGGCGTTCACACGCTCGAAACGAACGTCGGCGACCTCGAAATCGAACTCACCGACGACGGCGTCGTCTGGATGACGCAGTCACGGCCGACCGTCCGACCGGTCGACGTCGACTACGAGCGCGCGAGCGAGGCGCTCGGCGTCCCCGTCGAGTCGTTTCGGGCGGTCGCCGACGAACTCCCGGCGGCCGTCGCCTCCACCGGCCTCCCGTTTCTCGTCCTCGGCGTCGACTTCCTCGACGCGGTCGGCGGCGCGACGCCCGACATGGGCGCGGTCGCCGCACTGGCCGACGAACACGACGCGACCGGCGTCTACCTGTTCTGCTTCGATACGTTGGACGCCGAGTCGACGCTGCACGCGCGGATGTTCGCGCCCGGCGCGGGCGTCCCCGAGGACCCCGTCACCGGGACCGCCAGCGGCGCGTGCGGGGCGTACCTCGAACACGTCGGCGCGTTCGACACGCTCCCCGACGAGATGCAGTTCGAGCAGGGCGAGTTCGTCGACAGACCGGGTCGCGTTCGGGTTCGCGTCGGCGACGAGGTCCGCGTCGGCGGACGAGCGGTGACGGCGTTCGACGGCACGCTCGTCGTTCCCGAGATCGATACGGACGAGATACTCGAAGCCTGAGAACGGTCAGCGGTCCGACTCGGCGCCGGGTTCGGACCACACGATAGCCGAGCTACACCAGTGACAGAACTCCAGTTCGGTGTCGAGCGGATAGCCGCAGACCGGACAGGCGACGTCCGCGTCACCCGACGCGGCCGGCTTGACGGCGATGCGGCAGGCGTCGTAGACGCTGAGACCCAGGAGCACCAGAAGCGGCGGGTAGACGGCCGCGGGTTCGACGTTCGCCGACGCGAGCGCCGCGACCGGCTCCGCGAGCACCGCCGATATCGACAGCGTCGAGGGGTTCAGCGCGAACACGAGCGCGACGGCGCTGCCGCCGACGAACAGAAACCAACCCACGCCGCGACGCCACCGCCGGAGGTAGAGGTGGGCGACGCCCGCGATGCCGACGGTGGCGAACACAGTCCCGAGAACGGCGGCGACGAGCGCGCGCCGGGGTGTGTCGGTCATGGCCCCAACGTCCAGAGCCACGAGGCATAAGTTAGTGGGTTCTACGCGAACTTCTGACCGGGTGTAAATACTTATTTTTTGATATTTGGTTCGCCCAGTGAGACGCCTCCGCTCGCTGGCGACGCGGTTAGAGCCGTCGCACCAACTCGGCGAGCGTCTGCAGGTCGTACTGTCCGGGAGCGGTCGCGTTCTCGGCGCGCGGCGGCGCGTAGCCGATTTTCGACCCGTACACCGGCGCGACGGCGCGCGTGTGGCGGCCCGGTTCGCCCATCGCCATCGTCGCCACCTGGTGACCGGCCGCCGTCGCCTCGTGGGTCACCGAGAGCAGCGCGAGGCTGTCCGCGCGGTCCGCGGCCGTCACCGCCAGTTTCCCGACGTCGCCCGCCTCGCACGCCGCCGACAGGAGGCTCCGCAGGTTGTCCATCGCCGGCGTCTTCCGGAAGTCGTGAACGGACGTGACGACGGTGAGGCCGCGTTCTCTGGCGGTCGAGCGGAGGTCGACGGCGCTCGGGACGTCCGGTCCGTGAGGGCCGAGCGCCGCGAGTTCGACGTCGACGGCGACGACGGCGTCGTGGTCGAACGCCGCTTCGAGCGTCGCCAGTCGGCCGTCGTCCGACGCCTCTCCACCCTCCCACTCTGGGCGGTTCGTCACGAGTACGGGGAGGTCGCCGTCGTAGTCGTCGAGCGCCTCCAGCGGGTCCCCCGCGAGGTCCAACCGGAACTCGACGATATCGGCGTGTTCTCGCACTACGGCCAGTTCCTGCGCTGGTCCCAGGTCGTCCGTACTGGCCGCCAGCGTGAACGAGTCGAACTCCATGCGCTCACACGGGTCGCCGAGGTCAAAAATGGACCCGTTGTCCGAAGTCCGAGCACGGACGGTGTCCGAGGTTACCTCTCGTAGGGAACGTGCGAGACGACGTACCGACGCCCGTCTTCGACTCGGTCGACCACGTCGACGTTGGAGACCGTGTACAGTCGAACGTCTCGTTCCTGTTTCGTCACGACCGGGAAGTCGTAGTTGGTGGCGCGATAGGCGACCTCCGCGTCCGTCTCGGCGACGAACGATTCGTGGCGGGCGACCCGCTCTCGGGTCCGCTCTCGGGACCGCTCGGCGAGTCCGTCGAGCCGGCGGTCGAACGCCTCGAGCACCGTCGCGTCGAGCTCGTAGCCGACCGAGTTGCGCCCCGCGAGCATCGCGGCCAACGTCGTCGTTGCGGTCCCGAGGAAGGGGTCCAGCACGGTGTCGCCGTACACCGAGTACATGCGGACCAGTCGGAGCGGCAGTTCCAAGGGGAACGCAGCCGAACGCTTACGGCCGTCGCCGGGCGCCGCCAGCGTCTGGTCGGTGCCGGTGAGCGTCCAGAGGTCCGAGAACCACTCGTTTCGCTCCTCCCAGAAGAAAGCGCTCTCGTATCGGCAGTCGTCGCCCGCCTCGAACTCGCGGGGACCGCCCTTCCTGAACACGAGGATGTACTCGTGTTCGAGCGTGACGTAGGCGTTCGGCGGTAACGTCCCCGACCCCATGAACTTCGTCAGGCGGTTCGTCGGCTTCCGCCAGAGCACGTCCGGGAGGGGACGGAGTCCCCGCTCCCGGAGCGCCGACAGCACCCGCGAGTGGTTCGGAAACTGTCGGAACGCCCCCCCTATCGACCGCGTGGCGTCGCCGACGTTGACGCAGACGACCCCGCCCGGAGCGAGCACGCGGACGATCTCGTCCCACACCGCGTCGAGCTGTGCGTGCATCCGCTCGAAGGCGGCGTCGGCGTCGCCCGCCGCCAACGCGTCGGCGACGCGCGGGTCGCGCGCGGAGAAGAGGTCGTCCCACAGCGAAATCATCGGATACGGCGGCGACGTGACCACCAGTTCGACGGACCCCGTATCCACGTCGTCCATCGCCGCAGCGTCGCCGAGTCGATGGACGTGTTCTGTCTGCACGACTTACCTGTGAGCTCGTTGTTATGTAGTGTTTGGGGTCCGTCGCAGTCCGTGAGCGGAACCGAGCGGGCGACGTGCGGCGGTAGTTCGCCGAGTTCGGCTCGGAACCGACCGGTGAACTCATGGGAATCGGCGACCCTCTCGCAGTCGTGTCCCGCCCGACGCTGTCCAGTTTCGGTCTCTCGACGCTCCGCGTCGACGTCAGGGGGAGTCTCGCGCTCATCGGCAAGATAACGAAATATCTCTCGGTGCCGCTGGCGATTCCGCTGCTGTTCGCGCTGTACGAGGGCGTCGACGTGATGCCGTTCGCCGTGACGCTCGCCCTCGTCGTCGCCGTCGGCGCACCGCTCGAACGGGTCAGTTCCGACACCGAACCGGGAACCCGGGAGGGGTATCTCATCGTCGCGCTGACGTGGCTCGTCCTCCCGGTCGTCGGCGCGATTCCGTTCGTGCTCGCCGGCAACGGCGTCATCGCCGACCCGGTGAACGCGCTGTTCGAGAGCATGAGCGGGACGACGACGACGGGGGCGACGGTCATCGTCGACTTCGACGCCCACTCCCGCCCCATCATGCTGTGGCGGTCGCTCATCCAGTGGCTCGGCGGTCTCTCGATTCTCGTCATCGCCGTCGCCGTCCTCTCGGAACTGTCGGTGGGCGGCGCGCAGCTGATGGAGACGGAGACGGCGACGACGAGCGTCCGCAAACTGACGCCGCGCATCGAGGGGACCGCCCGCCTGCTCGGGACGCTGTATCTGGGGTTGACCGTAGCGGCCGTCGCCGGGGTGTACGCGCTCCACCTCGCGGGGTTCGCACCCGAGATGACGCTGTTCGACGCCGTCAACCACGCGTTCACGAGTATCTCGACGAGCGGTTTCTCGCCGCGCGCCGACAGCATCGCCGCGTTTTCGCCGGCCGTCCAGTGGGCGTACATCCCCGTGATGTTCGTCGGCGCGACGAACTTCGTCATCATCTACCGCGTCACGCGGGGCAAGTACGACGCCCCGCTGCGAAGCGAGGAGTTCCGCGTCTACGTCGGCGTCGTCGCGTTCCTCTCGCTTCTCGTCGCGGGCCTGCTGTTCGTCGAGCCCCACCAGCAGTACTCGATAGAGGAGACGCTCCGCCACGCGACGTTTCAGGTCGTCTCCATCCTGACGACGACGGGCTACGCGAGCACGAACTTCGACCTCTGGTCGCCGTCGGCGAAGAACGTGCTCTTTCTCTGCATGTTCTTCGGCGGGATGGTCGGCAGCACGACCTGTTCGATAAAACTACTCCGGTGGCTCGTCATCGTGAAGTCGCTCCGTCGGGACATCTTCACCGCGGTCCACCCGAGCGCGGTCCGTCCGGTTCGACTCGACGAGGGCATCGTCGACGAGGACAGCATCCGGCAGATGTACGCCTACACGATGCTGAACCTCGTCATCTTCGCCTGCGCGACGGTGTTCGTCATCGTCGACGCCGCCCGCGTCGGCCTCTCGCTCACCGAACTGGAGGCGCTCGGCGCGAGCGCCGCGACGTTTCTCAACATCGGTCCCGGGTTCGGTCTCGCGGGACCGTTCGGCAGCTACGTGGAGTTCCCGGCGACGACGAAGCTCGTGATGGTCGTGCTCATGTGGGTCGGCCGTATCGAAATCATCCCCGTGCTCGTCCTCCTGACGCGGACGTACTGGCGCGATTGACCGAAAAGAGCGCTCCGCGTTACGCGACGCCGACGCCGTCTTCGGCTTCGAGCAGTTCGTGGTAGCGGTTGCGGATGGTGACTTCGCTGATGTCGGCGACGTCCGAGACGGCGGCTTGCGTCGTCTTCTCGTTGGTCAGAAGCGCCGCGGCGTAGACGGCGGCGGCGGCGAGTCCGACCGGCGACTTACCCGAGTGAACGCCTTTCTCCTTGGCGTTCTTGAGCAACTGGCGGGCGCGGTGCTCGGCCTCCTCGGAGAGCCCGAGCGACGACGCGAAGCGCGGGACGTACTGTTCGGGGTCGGCGGGCTTCACTTCGAGTTTCAGCTCGCGGACGACGTAGCGGTACGTCCGGGCGACCTCGCTCTTCTCGATGCGGGAGACGTCGGCGATCTCGTCGAGGCTGCGGGGGACGCCCGCCATCCGCGCGGCGGCGTAGACGCAGGCGGTGGCGACGCCCTCGATGGAGCGGCCGGGGAGCAGGTCCTCGCCGAGCGCGCGGCGGTAGATGACCGACGCGGTCTCGCGGACGTTCTTCGGCAGCCCGAGCGCCGACGCCATGCGGTCGATCTCGCCGAGCGCCTGTTTGAGGTTGCGCTCCTTCGAGTCGCGGGTGCGGAAGCGCTCGTTCCACTTGCGGAGTCGCTGCATCTTCTGGCGCTGTCGGGAGCCGAGCGAGTTGCCGTAGGCGTCCTTGTTCCGCCAGTCGATGTTCGTCGACAGCCCCTTGTCGTGCATCGTGTTCGTCGTCGGCGCGCCGACGCGGGACTTCTGGTCCTTCTCGCGGGCGTCGAACGCGCGCCACTCGGGGCCGCGGTCGACGGAGTCCTCGCTGACGACGAGGCCGCAGTCCTCGCAGAGCGTCTCGCCGTGTTCGGTGTCGGTGACGACGTGTCCGCCGCACTCCGGACACCGCACCGATTCGTCGCTCTCGGGTTTCTCTCTCTCCTGTTCGTCCGTTCGTCTGGTGTACGTCCGTTCGCTCATTGTGTGAGACGGCTACTGCTCCGGGTCGAGACGGGCCAAAGAACGTGGGCCGAGCGTCCAGAGCGGTCCTTGTCCGTTTCAGGACGGTGTTTCATATAAGTGGTTTGGTGTTGGGCGCGATTTCCGTCGACTCGCCGCTCAAACAGCCATTCGTAAATGAATATCACAACATTAAAATACTCAAAATTGCGCCAGTGGTTTGAACTCGCGGGACCCACTGGGAGTGATGACCAACCCCGACACGGCGCGACCCGACGTGGTGTCGCTCGCACCGAGTGCGACGGCGACGCTCGACGCGATGGGTGCGAGCGACCGTCTGCTCGGCGCGACGACCCACTGCGACGTCGACGTTCCCGCGGTTGGCGGGTGGCTCACCCCCGACTACGACCGGCTCGCGGAACTCGACCCCGATCTGGTCTGTACGAGCGACGCGCTCCAGCGGGAGATCAGAGACGAACTCGACGGCCGAGGGTACCGCGTCCACCACGTCGAACCGGCGACGCTCTCGGACGTCCTCGACACGTTCGTCGCCGTCGGCGAAGCGGTCGGCCGTCCGGAGGCGGGCGAAACCCTCCGCGCCGACGCGGAAGCGCGCCTCGACGCCGTCGCCGAGCGGGTCGCCGACGAACCTCGACCCGTCGTCTACTGCGAGGAGTGGTCTGACCCGCCGATGGCCGCCGGCAACTGGGTCCCCGACGCCGTCGTCGCCGCCGGGGGTCGGTACCCGTTCGTCGACCCCGGCGAGCGTTCCCGCGAGGTCGACGCCGAGCGCGTCGTCGACGCGAACCCGGAGTACGCGATTCTCCACATCTGCGGCCGCGGCGAGCGAGTCGACCCGGGCGTCGTCGGCGAGCGGGCGTGGGCGGTCGACCCGGAGGTCCACGTCGTCGACGACTCGCTTCTGAACCAACCGAGCCCCCGACTCGTCGACGGCATCGAGAGGCTGGCGGAGATACTGCACTGACGGGCGCTCTCGGCCCCGACCCTCGTTTTCCGTTCGTTCATCGACTTTGACCTCCGCTTCCCGTTCGTTCACCGATTCCGATACATCGATAACTCCTCGTGAGGAGTCGGTGGTATGCGAGTCGTCGTCGGGAGCGAGAACCCGGTCAAGAGAGCCGCAGTGGAAACTGTCGTCGGGGACGCGACGGTCGACGCAGTCGCCGTCTCCTCGGGCGTCTCCGAACAGCCGAGGGGCCACACCGAGACGATAGCCGGCGCGGAGACGCGGGCGTGGGAGGCGTACGATAAGGGCGAGGACGAGAGGGAGGCGTACGACTACGGCGTCGGACTGGAAGGCGGCGTCGCGTCGTTCGACGGGGCGGCGGGGCTGTATCTGGTGATGTGGGCGGCGGTCACGGACGGTGTCCGAGTCGGCCGCGGCGCGGGACCGAGCGTCCGCCTCCCGTCGAGAGTCGCCGCCCGAATCCGCGGCGGCGAGGAACTCGGTCCGGTGATGGACGACGTGCTCGGCACCACCGGAATCGCGGAAGGAGAGGGGGCCGCGGGCGCGCTGACGGGCGGCCGAATCGACCGCGAGGCGGCGCTTTCGACCGCCGTCGCGGGGGCGCTCGGTCCGTTCGTCTCGGAGCTGTACTGACGCTCAGTCCGACTCTATCGGCTCGGTCTGTTCGCGGGCGTTGGCGCTCTCTTCGACCGCCTTGGTCAGCGAGACGTTGAGCGCCAGCATCGACGCGACGCCGCCGAGGATGGTGACGACGTTCTTCACCGCGTGGTCGAGAATCGCCGCACCGACGGCGACGGTGGCCGAGACCGGGCTGAGCGCGACCACGAGGATGGTGAACGCGCCCTCGTAGAGACCGATACCGCCGGGCGACAGCGGGAGCACCTTCGCGAGGTTGCCGACGCTGACGGCGAAGAAACTCACCGCCACGAGCGTCACGACCGACATCTCGGCGTTCGCGCCGAGCGCGACGAGCACGAGAATCGCGGTCACGACGTCGAGCACCCAGATAGCGAGGCTGCTGACGCCGACGCGGGCGAACGCGTCGCGGCGACCGGCGGTCCGCTGCAGGTCGACGACGAACTGTTCGATGATGCCCGCGACGTAGTCGGCGTACGAGTCCGAGGAGAACCGCCCGAGCGTCCTCCGGACGAGGTTGCGGTCCGAGCGGGCGCTGGCGACGATACCCACGACGGCGAGTATCGCCGCGAGGCCGACGCTCGCGGCGACGACGGCCGCCGTCCGACCCGCCTGCCGGTTGCCGGCACCGACCTCTCCGCCGCCGGTGCCGAGCAGGCCCTCGACGAGCGCCGACGTGTTCCCGGTGGCGACCAGACCCAGAAGCACCGTCCCGGCGAGGACGGTGATGGTGAGCAGGTCGAAGACGCGTTCGGCGGCCAACGACGCGAATCCGGACGGGTAGGGGATACCGCGCCGCGCCTTCACGACGTACGCGCGGACGGCGTCGCCGGCGCGAGCGGGGAAGACGAGGTTACCGGTCTGGCTGATGAAGATGGCACCGGTCAGAAAGCCCGTCTTCTCGCGGAAGCCGAGTTCCGCGAGGATGTCGCGGTAGCGGAGCCCGCGGATTGGCCACGAGACGAGGTAGACGACGGCCGCCAACAGCACGAGTGCGGGGTCCGCCGCGCCCATCACGTCGAGCACCTCCTGCGGGTCGAGATAGACGGTCATGAGCGCGAGCGCGACGAGCGTGAGCGCGATTCCCGCGGCCATCGTCACCCGGCGGTCGATTCGCGGGCGAACCGAGAGCTCCCACCAGGTGCGTCCGATCTGACTACCCATCCCGAAGATGTCGCGGACGAGGTCGACTTTCGTGTCGCCTTTCGGTTCCCAGTCGACGGAGAACTCCGCGACTCGGAGGCCGCTCCGCTGCGCGCGAACCAGCAGTTCGGTGTCCCAGAACCAGTGGTTGTCCTTGATGTCGTCTTTCAGCAGGTAGAACGCTTCGCGGCTCATCGCTTTGAAGCCGCACTGGTGGTCTCGAAGCTCCGAGCGCAGGAACAGTCGAACTAACCCGTTGTACGCCTGACTCGGGACGCCCCGCTTGACGGGGCGGTCGGCGACGTTGTCGGGCATCCACCGCGAACCGGTGGCCACGTCGTACCCGTCGGTACGGACGCGTTCGACCAGTTCTTCGAGGTGGCGCATGTCGGTGGCGAGGTCGGTGTCGAAGTAGACCAACGTCTCGCCGTTGGCGGCCTCGAAGGCTCGCTCTAACGCGCCGCCTCGTCCGAGTCGCTCGTCCGAGTGGAAGTGGCGAACTCGGCTGTCCTCGGCGGCCAACTGGTCGGCGATCTCCGGGGTGCGGTCGTCGCACCCGTCCTCTGCGACGATGACCTCGACGGCATCGTGGGGGAGAAACGCTGCAAGTGTCTCAAGCGTGGTCCGCACCGTCTCCTCTATCGTATGTTCCTCGTTGTACGCAGGAAGAACGACGCTGACCTCGACCGGACGGTCCATTGTCTCTCTATGCATCGACAGTGGCTAAGAAGCTTCTGACTCTCAGGACTGATGGAATTGTAGTTTGAGTATTTGTTCGCCGTTGACAGCCGCGTGTCGCTCGAACCGCCTCGAATTCGGGACGTAATGCGAGATTACCGCGGATTTGCGGTCGTAAATACAGCCTTACTAGAACGTAGTTTGGTGCTTACAGTCACGAAATATTTACTATTAGACCTTCGTACCACGCCGCGCTCGAACCCACCGATTACGCTCGCTTTACGATTGTAAATCGAAAGACGTGAGTACATTAACCTCGCGTACCAAATGCCATATTAGTGCCAATCACCACGGCAGTGATATGAGCGTCACCACGGCCACCGAGCTCAGTGATAAGCAGCAACGAATCCTCAGGTACCTTCGCACCCACGCGGCGACGCAGACGTACTTCAAATCGCGACTCATCGCCGAGGAGCTGGGACTGAGCGCGAAGGAAGTCGGCGCGAACATGACCGCGATCCTCGACGGGGACTTCGACGTGACGGTCGAAAAGTGGGGCTACTCGTCGGGGACGACGTGGAAAGTGAGCCTGTAACTGACGACCCCCGCTGACGGCGGCCCTCCCCCCCTCCGGGCACTCGCTCTTTTCGGACGGTATTTTTGGACGACACGGAAGCAGAGACGCCCGTCTCGAAAACCGACCGCCGCTACGCGTTGTACTCCACGAGTTCGTAGGCCTCGTTCGCAAATGCGATGGTCTCGGCCCCGAAGGAGTCGGCGTACCGCACGAGCAGCATGATGAGCGTCTCCGGTCGTTCGACGCTGAGGCCGCTCTCCGCCGCGAGTAGACCCGCGCCCTCCAACTGCTTTCTGTACGAACTCACCGTCGCCGTGGAGACGTCGGCGGCGTCCGCGAGTTGGACGCCCGTCGCGTCGGGGTCACGGAGCAGTTCGAGGAGCATCTTTCGCGGCGTGTCGCGGCGGAGGTAGCCGAGTGCGACCTGTTCGAACTCGGAGAACCGCTGAGCCGGGAAGAACCGGCGGTAGTCACCGTCGCGCCGCGAGAGGACGACACCTTCCGAGAGCAGTTTGTCGAGGTGGTGCTGCGTCTCGCCGGTTCCGAGACGGAGGTCGTCTCGGACTTTCGAGAAGTGAGCGCCGGGAGTCGTCGACAGATAGCCGACGATGGCATCGCGGACGTCGCTGCGCGACTCGTCGTCGGTTTCGTCGAGGCGAGCGAACGGGACGGCCGCGCCGAGTGCGGCGAACCGTCGGAGCGTCGCTCGTTTCTCTTCGTCTACCCGGTCGGACATCTACCCCAGTTCGGGGTGTGGAGGACAAAAACGCTTCGTTTACTGGAGTTCTCGGTCGAACTCCATCTCTTCTTCGTCCGCCTCGTCGCTCGTCTCGGCGGATTTCGCGTCGGCGGCGTCGCCGTCGGCGGCGCGGGCGTCGCCTGACGGACCGTCGGTCTCCTCGATGACCTCGTCGGCGTCCTTGATGTCGGCCTCGTCTTCGGCGTTAGCCTCCTGAATCACCTCGTCGGCGCTCTTGATGTCGCCGGCGTCGCCGGCTTTCACCGCCTGCGCCTCCTGTTCGAGCTGCTGGACGTCCATCTCGGCAGCCTGGTCGATCTGACCGAGAATCTCCTCGATGTCGTCGAGGCCGAGCATCTCACGAGTCTCCTCGTCGAAGTCGAGACTGTCGAGGCCGGCCTGCTCTTGGACGTCGCTGCCGGTCAGCTGCTTGCCGTAGCGGCCGACCAGCGAGGTGAGCTCCTGCGGGAGGATGAACGTCGTCGACTCGCTGGAACCGATGTCGGCGAGCGTCTCCATCCCCTTGTCGATGACGGCGCGTTCGCCCATCGACTCGGCGGATTTCGCGCGGAGCACCGTCGAGATGGCGTCACCCTGCGCTTCGAGAATCTGACTCTGCTTCTCACCCTGCGCGCGGATGATGTTCGACTGCTTCTCACCCTCGGCGCTCTCGACGGCGCTGCGCCGCTCACCCTGGGCTTCGAGAATCATCGCGCGGCGACGACGCTCGGCGGAGGTCTGCTGCTCCATCGCCTGCTGGACGTCGGCGCTCGGGTTCACTTCGCGCACCTCGACGGATTCGACGCGGATACCCCACTCGTCGGTGGGTTCGTCGAGCTCCTTGCGGATGCGCGCGTTGATCTCTTGGCGCTTGTTGAGCGTGTCGTCGAGCTCCATGTCGCCGAGGACGGCGCGGAGCGTCGTCTGTGCGAGGTTCGAGACGGCGGTCTTGTAATCCTCGACTTCGAGGAACGCCTTCTTGGCGTCCATCACTTTGATGTAGACGACGGCGTCGGCGGTCACCGGCGAGTTGTCGCGCGTGATAGCTTCCTGTCGCGGGACGTCTAACGTCTGCGTCCGCATGTCGAAGCGGTACGTCCGCGAGACGAACGGCGGGATGAAGTTGATACCCGGTTCGAGCAGTTTGCGGTACTCGCCGAACACCGTCAGCGCGCGTTTCTCGTACGCCTGAACGATTTCGACGGATTGGAACACTACGAGGACTGCCAGCAAGAGGAATAGCACACCTACGAAGAGGATGGGTATTCCCAGGCCAGTCTGTAACAGGACGGGGTCCATAACTGGACCTTTGTATGTTTGATTGATAAGGTTTTCCTCAACTTCCCCGGTCTGTCCGCCGAACCGTCTCCCGGTTTCTCGGTTCGCCCGGAGTCCGCGAGCCGCTCAGGCCCGTTCGGTCTCCTCTTCGCGCTCCTGCTCGCGTTCGATGACCTCGTCCGCGGCCGCCTCGCGTTCGCGTCGCCCTTTCGCCAGTTCCCGGTCGATTTCGTCTTCGACGATGTCGAACGACTCGACCATCACGACGTTGCCGCCGCCGGGGTCGACGACCATCACCTCGGTTCCCTCGGGAATCTCGCCGTGGTACGACCGGGCCGCGTAGTAGGGGTTGAATCCGCCGCCGGCGACCTTTATCTGTCCCTCCGACTTCGTCACGCGCTCGGTGACGCGCCCGGTCTTGCCTTTCAGCGCGTCCGAGTCGGAGGTCTGGGCGGTTCCCTTCCCGCCGTAGAAGTCGAACTCACGGTAGACGTAAAACGAGAGCGCACCGAAGACGAGGACGAGAATCCCCAAGAGGAGCGGACTCGCCAGTGCGGGCAGGAACAGTCCGACCAGTCCGGCCGCCAGCAGTGCGATACCGACGATGACGAAGTTCGCACCGGGGGCCAACGCTTCCAAGATGGAGAGGCCGAGGCCGGCCATCACGAGCAGCAGCGGGAGGGCGTCGGGACCGATGTCCAGTTGTAGGAGTACGTGTGCGAGACGCGGGCGTGCCATAGCTGACCTAAGTACGTCGGATGATTAACGCTTCGGCTCTCGGTTACAGTACGCTGAAGATGAACACCAGCGTCCCGACGACGCCGACGAGTACGAACAAACTGTTCTCCAGCGACGGCGACTCCGGTTCCAGCGGCGGTAGCTCGCGTCGCTGTGTCCGCGTCTCGCTCTCTCCGTCGTCCGCGTCGGCGTCCTCGCCGACGTCGTCGATGCCGAACCGCCACTCGGACTCGCCGTCGTCGGCCTCGTTCTCGTCTCGCCCCCCGGTGTGAGAATCGCGCATACGTGACGTAGGAAACGGTCGCTGAAATGTCTGCCGCCGGTGCGAGGAGCGACCGGTCCACGACGAGGCTCGGCTTATCGTTTCGCCTCGTGCCGGATGACGTTACCGTCGTAGACGATGCCGCGCTCGGCGTCGAGCGTGACGAGCGTCCCGTCGTCGAAGTCCTCGGGGAGCGACGCGCCGCTTATCATCGGGATGTCGATTTCTCGGGCGACGAGCGCCGGGTAGCCGGTCATCCCCTCGCGTGCGTCGACGATGCCTCCGAGTTTGTTCACGTCGCCGGTGAACTCGCCGTCGAACCCGGCGTCGAGCGCCAGCAGCGTACCCTCGGGCAGTTCCGTCAGGTCGCCGTCGGCCGACCGGACGACCGGCCCGGAGACGCGTCCGCCGACGACGCTGCGGCCGGTCGTGATGGCCTCGGCGGCGACGTGGACTTTCAACATGTTGGTCGTGTTCGTCTCCTCCAGTTCGGTCATCATCCCCGAGAGGACGACGAGCGTGTCGCCGCTCTCGGCGACGCCCGATTCGAGGGCGGCGTTGACGCCGCCCTGCATCACTTCTTCGGCGCTCTCGCGGTAGTCGGCGTACTGAGCGCTGACGCCCCACGACAGCGATAGCTGGCGGCGAACGCGGTCGTTCGGCGTCGTCGCGATAACCGGCACCCCGGGTCGGAACTTCGCCGTCTTCCGCGCGGTGTAGCCGGACTCGGAGGCGGCGACGATGGCCGCCGCGCCGATGTCGCGGGCGAGGTAGCGAGCCGAGCGGGCCAGCGCCTCGGTGCGAGACTCCTCGGTCGCCGTGGGGACGCGCTGCTCCTGGGTCTCGTCGTACTCCTCGCTCGACTCGATCTGACGGACGATACGGTCCATCGTCTCGACGACGCGAATCGGGTGGTCGCCGATGGCCGTCTCGCCCGAGAGCATGACGGCGTCGGTGCCGTCGAGGACGGCGTTCGCGACGTCGGAGGCCTCCGCGCGGGTCGGTCGCCGCGCGTGGACCATCGAGTCGAGCATCTCCGTCGCGGTGATGACGGGGACGCCGTCGGCGTGACACTTGCTGATGATGCGCTTCTGTATCATCGGCACGTCTTCGAGCGGACACTCGACGCCGAGGTCGCCGCGGGCGACCATCACGCCGTAGGCGGCGTCGATGATGCCGTCGAGGTTCTCGACCGCGCCCGCCCGCTCGATTTTGGCGATGACGGGGATGTCGCCGCCCGCCTCCTCGATGGCGTCGCTGATGGCGTACACGTCGGAGGCGTCGCGGACGAAACTCGCCGCCACGAAGTCGGCGTCCTTGTCGGCGGCGAGTTCTATCTCCCGTCGGTCCTTCTCGGTGATGAGGTCGATGTCGAGGTCGACGCCCGGGACGTTCACGCCCTTCCGGCCGCCGAGCTTCCCGCCGGAGTCGATGCGCGCGACGACGCCGTCGTCGACGACGCGCACGATCGTCGCCTCGATTCGACCGTCGTCGAGAAGGATGGTGTCGCCCGGCTCGGCGGCGTCGATGGGCAACGAGAGACCGACTCTCTCGGGCGTCGCGGTGTCGCCCTCGAAGAAGTGTACCTCGTAGCCGGTTTCGAGCGTGATCGGTTCGTCCAGCGGGGCGGTGCGGACCTCCGGACCCTGGAGGTCGACCATCGCCGCGAGCGGGTCCTCGGTCGCCTCGTCGACGGCCTGGATGCGGTCGACGACGGTCGCGCGGTGGTCCGTCGTGCCGTGGCTCGCGTTCAGTCGCGCGACGGACATCCCCGCGTCGGCGAGTCCCCGAATCGTCCCTCGGTCGTCCGACGCCGGACCCAGCGTGCAGACGATTTTGGCGTTTCTCATACGTGGCGATACAGCCGTCCGGCTAAAAAACCCCGACGATGAAACTCGCCACCGAGTGAACGATTGTGAGGGTCGAACGGGACGAACGGCCGGCGGTTCGGCCCCAAGCTTTTCGTCCCGACCGGAGCTATAACTCGCTCGCCGTCGCACGGTTTTGTGCTATGGAACACGTCACCGAGGAAGCGGTCGGTAAACCCGTCGTCACGCCCGACGGCGACGAAATCGGACGCGTCAACGCCGTCGAAAACGACCGGGCGGTTGTCAAACCGTACACCGGCGTCGAGGCGGACATGGCCGACTCCGCTGCGCCAGACGAGGAGTCGCTGACGCTCGACGCGAACCAGATAGAAGTTGTAACCGACGACTACGTGCAACTCGTCGACGAGTTCCGGCGGGAGAGCTAAACGGGTCGCCCCACTTACTTTTATTGTCAGCGAGCGAGAATCAGCGGACGATGTCCGAACAGCCCTCGCTCCCGCTTCCCTCCGATCACCGCATCGAGCGGACGCTCGCGCTCGCACTGCTCTCGCTACTCGGACTGTACGCCGTCGGCAGCACCGCCCCCGTCCCGACGCTCGACAGTATCGGCGTCGTCGCCGTTCACCTCGCCGTCGTCGTCGGCTGTCTGCTCCCGACTGTCGTCCTCCTCCGGAGCGGCGTCGATCGATTCAGAGGCCAATCGGCGGCGACCGACGGACCCAGTCGCCTCGCCACGCGGTCGGCGATAGTCGCGTTCGCTGCGCTGTCTGCGGCGCTCGTCCTCGCCGAGTTCGACTCCGAGAACGGACTCGTCACGGCGCTGTTCGTCGTCGCTATCGGGGCGTTGTTGCTGCTCGCAGGCGTACTCGTCCGACCGGACCGGAACGGCTGAGAAAGACGCCGCGTCGCGGTTACCGGACTTTCGTCCCCGGAACCGAGTCGCCGTGGGTCGTCAGGATGTCGGCCTGTTCGCCCGCGGCCAGCAGCATCCCGTTGGACTCGACGCCGAACAGTTCGGCCTTCTCGAGGTTGGCGACGACGACGACGCGCTCGCCGACGAGCGAGTCGAGGTCGTGGAGCTGTTTGATACCGGCGACGATCTGACGGACCTCGTGGCCGATGTCGACCTCGAGCTTCGCCAGCTTGTCCGCGCCGTCGACGCCCTCCGCCGAGACGATTTCGCCGACACGAAGGTCGAGCGCCTGGAACTCGTCGAAACTGATTCTATCTTCGGAGATGGGTTCGAGGTCGCTCACGTCCGAGTCGGCGTCCGTCTCCGACTCCTCCTTTTCGGTTTCGGTCTCGTCACCGTCGTCCGCCTCGCTCTCGGTCGCCGCCGCGACCCGCTCGTCGAGCTTCTCGTTCAGTTCCTCGACGCGCTCGTCCTCTATCTTCTCGAACAGCTCGGTCGGTTCGTCGAACGACGCCGGCGGCGCGTCGAGCGCGGCGTGTACTTCCACGTCGTGGACGGAGCCCGCCTCGCCGAGGGCCTCCCAGAGTCGCTCGGACTTGCCGGGTGCGACCGGTTCGAAGAGCACGGCGACGGCCTTCGCGATCTGGACGCAGTCGCGGATGACCTGCGCCGCCTTCTCGGGTTCCTCGTCCGTGAGCTTCCACGGTTCGTTGCGCTGGATGTACTCGTTGCCGAAGCGTGCGAGTTCGACGGTCGCGAGACCGGCTCTCCTGACGGAGTAGTCGTTGACGGCCTCGCCGAACTCGCGAATCGCGCCTTCGATACGGTTCTGTACCTCCTCGGAGACGTCGGCCTCGGGCGTTCCCTCGTAGTTCCGGTACGCGAACAGCAGCGACCGGTAGAGGAAGTTGCCGACGGTGCCGACGAGTTCGCCGTTGACGCGCTCCTGGAACTTCGACCACGAGAAGTCGACGTCCTGCTGGAAGCCGCCGTTGGTGGCGAGATAGTAGCGCAGGAGGTCGGGGTCGAACCCCTCGGCGAGATACTCGTCGGCCCACACCGCCCGATTCCGGGAGGTGGAGAAGCCTTTGCCGCCGAGGGTGACGAACCCGCTGGCCATGACGGCGCGCGGTTCCTCGTAGTCGACGCCGCGGAGCATCGCCGGCCAAAACACGGTGTGGTGCTGGATGATGTCGCGCCCGATGACGTGGACGATGTCGCCCTCGTTTTGCCACACTTCTTCCCAGTCGTACTCGTCGCTTCCGACGCGCTCTGTGTACTGCTTCGTCGAAGAGACGTACTCGATGGGCGCGTCGACCCAGACGTAGAGCACCAACTCTTCAGTTCCGTCGTCTTCCTCGCCGGGGTAGTCGATGCCCCAGTCCATGTCGCGGGTGATACACCAGTCCTGGAGTTCGCCCTCGATCCACTCGCGGGGCTGGTTCTGGGCGTTCGAGGTGCCTTCGAGGCGGTCGATGAACTCCTGAAGATACTCCTGGAACTCCGAGACGCGGAAGAACTTGTGCGTCCGCTCGCGGTACTCGGCGGGGTTGCCCGTGATGGTGCTGACCGGGTCGACGATCTCGCCGGGTTCGAGGTGGCGCTGGCAGCCCTCGTCGCACTCGTCGCCGCGGGCTTTCGCCCCGCAGTACGGGCACTCGCCCTCGACGTAGCGGTCCGGGAGGTACTGGTCCTCCTCGGGGTCGTAGGCGACCATGATGGTCTTCTCGTAGACGTGGCCGTTCTCGTCGAGCGTGCGGACGAACTCCTTCGTCAGTTCGGTGTTCGTCTCGTCGTGGGTGTGGCCGTAGTTGTCGAACTCGACGTTGAACTTCGGGAACGTCTCCTCGTACGTCTCGTGCCACCCGAGGGCGAACTCCTCGGGGGTGACGCCCTCCTTCTCGGCGTTGACCGCGACGGGCGTTCCGTGCATGTCAGACCCCGAGACGAAGGCCGTCTGCTGGCCGAGTTTTCGTAGGGCGCGCGAGTAGACGTCGCCGCCGACGTACGTTCGGAGGTGGCCGACGTGCAGGTCGCCGTTCGCGTACGGCAACCCGCAGGTCACCACCGCTGGTCGGTCCGTGGGGAACTGCTCGTGACTCATGTGTGTGGTATCGTGAATGCGGGCCTAAAGCCCGCTGGTTCGTGGTAATCGGCTCCGGTACGTCGCTCCGGGGCGACGCGGTGCGTCGCTCGGAGGGGAGAACGGAACGACCGAGTTTCGCGGCGAACGTTCGTCGGTCGCGTTACCGACCGACGGACGAACTGACGGGTCCACCCGGCGCTAGAAGCGTCGCATGCGCATCGCGGGAGCGTCGCCAAAGCGAGCGTCCGATGGGTGGGTCCGTCGGGTCACGGTACACGGGAGACGGTGCTACCGTTTAACTCTCCCGTTCACAGCACCGCGACGGCACCGTGGAAGAACGCCAGCGTGACGAGCAGTCGCCCGGCGCTGCCGACGAACGTCGCCGCCGCGAACTTCAGGTAATCCTCCTCCAGTATCGAGAAGGCGTATATCGAGAGCGTGTCCGGGAAGAACGGAACGCAGAGCGCGAGCGCGAGACCGCCGTACCCCCACTTGCGCGCGATGTTCATCGTCTGCTTCTCGGACCAGGCGACGATGTCGACCGGCAGGCGCGAGAGCCACTGCATGATGATTCCGGAGTCCTTCGCCTCCTGGCCGATGTGGAACGCGAAGACGCTCCCGGCGGCTTTCCCCGTCGCGCTGACGAGGATGATGACCGTCATCCGTCCGGCATCGTCGAGGCCGAGATTCAGCGGCGCGGCGAGGACGACCTCGCTCACGCCGGGCAGCGCGAACGCGATGAGAAACGAGTAGACGAAGATGATGACGAGGCCGAACCAGCCGGTGGCGTGTTCGACGACGCGCTCCATCCACGAGAAATCCAGCCAAGCGGCGAGTGCGAGGTCGAACGCGGGGAGCAGCGCGGTCACACCTGAACCTCGCAAGTGCGGCGTTGTAAACCTTCAGGTTCGTCGGCAGCGTGGTCGCTACGCGTCGGATTCACTTCGGCGAGAACGAATCGACGTCGGCGACGAACCGCCGGAGCATCTCGCGGGTCACGTGCGGCATGCAGACGACGCGCAGTTCGCCCGCCGCCGTCCGCGAAATCCGCCATCCGGCGTCGCGGAGCGCGTCGAACGTCGACTCCGGCAGTTCGCACGCGACGAGCGGGAGTTCGGGAGCGACGACGTCGAATCCGCGGGCGTCCAGCTCGGCGGCCAGCCACTCGGCGTCGGCCATCGACTCCTCGAACTGTTCGCGGTAGCCGTCGGGCCACAGCGCGTCGAGCGCCGCGGCGGCGCCCGCGACCCCCGCGCCGCTGCGCGTCCCGGTGAGCGTCGCCTGCGAGGTCGACTCGAGATACGGCGTGTCGACCGCCAGCGCGTCCAACGCCGCGCGGTCGCGGGCGAGAAAACCGCCCGCCGGGACGACCGCCTGCCCCAGCTTGTGCGGGTCGACGGTCATCGTGTCCACGTCGGCGTGCGCGAAGTTCCACGCGTGGTCGGTGAAGGGGAGCGCGAAACCGCCCCACGCGGCGTCGACGTGGAGGAACGGTCGGTCGCCGCCGGCGTCGTGGGTGGCCGCGGCGAGTTCGGGAATCGGGTCGACGCGGCCGTACTCGGTCGTCCCCGCGACGCCGACGACGAGAACCGTCTCCGAGTCGACGGCGGCGCGGACCGCCGAGGGGTCCGCGCGGTAGCCGTCGTCGACGGGCACGGTCCGGAGTTCGACGCCCAGCACGTCGGCGGCTTTCTGGAAACTGAAGTGGACGCTCTCGGGGGCGACGACGTTCGGTGTCTCCGGTGCGGTCGTCCACTCGTCGCGGGCGCGGTTTCGGGCCGCCCGAACCGCCTGGACGTTGGCCTCGGTGCCGCCGCTTGCGACGTAACCGTGAGCGTCGGGGAGGCCCGCCAACTCGCCGAGACCGGAGACCACCTCCGCCTCCAACTCGGCGATACGCTGGTAGGTCGAGGGGTCGCCGGGGTTGGTCGCGAGAAAACGCACCGCCGCCTCCCGCGCGACGGGGTGGGGTTCGGTGCACATCGAGGAGAGCACGCGGGAGAAGTCCTGCGGGACGGCGCGCTGCATGCCGTGACAGTAATTTTTGCCATCGTTTATCCGTTCCGCTCTCGCTCGGCCGCGAGACGCGGCGCGTCGGGGGGACCGTCGGTCGCCTCCTCAGAGCGCGACGAGCTGGACGTACGCGATGCCGAACAGCGTCGTGTTGTAGGCGGCGTGAATCAGTATCGGCACCGCGAGGTTGCCGGTTCGCTCGTAGGCGACGCCGAGTATCGACCCGGTGACGAAGATGACACCCGTCGTCGCGACGACGGCGACGGGGTTGCCGATGTAGTTGAACACGTGCGGCGAAGCGAAGATGAGGCTGGCGAGCACGACGGCGGCGACCGGGCCGTACGAGGTTCGGAGGCGGCCCTGAATCGCACCGCGGAACAGCAGTTCCTCGGCGGGCGCGACCAGGACGATGGAGAGCACCGCGAGCGCGAGCAGCACCGTCGGGTCGTTCTGTGCGACCTCGCCGATGACGCTCTCGACCGGTTCGAGACTCGTGAGCGTCAGCGCGTACGACAGCGCCGACGCCAGTACGACGGCGAGAACCGTCGCGCCGACGGCGAATCGGAGCTCCGCGCCGTCGGGCCGTCGAATCGGCAGCGAATCGAGTCGCAGTCGGGCGTAGAGTCCCCCGATTCCGGCGAACGTCAGCTGTTGGGGTATCGACCCGAAGACGAGCACGGCCGTCGAGGTGACGCCGAACCCGAGGAAGAACAGCGGGAGGATGACGACGAGGCTGGCGATCGTTCCGACGACGAACGCGGCGACGAGCAGGCCGACGCCGACGAGCAGCGCGACGACGCGGTGGAGGACTGACGGGCCGCCGGGGCCGTCCGAAGCGGCGGCGTCCGGGGTCGGTGACGGTGTAGAGGGCATCTGTTACTCATCGTGAGGTTGGCGCAAGCACACATAAAACCGTAGTGAGGGGCGGAAAACGACTCGCCGGCGGAAAACCGCGTTACCGAACCGAGTCGAGCATCAGTTTCTGCTCGACGCGTTTGACCTCGTGTTGGACGTCGCGCACCGCGTCGATGTTCGCGCTGATGGAGGTAATCCCCTCGTTGACGAGGAACTGGACCATCTGCGGTTTCGAACCGGCTTGACCGCAGATGCTCGTCTTCACGCCGAGTTCGCGGCACGTCTCGATGGTCGACCCGATGAGCTCTAAGACGGCAGGGTGGAGTTCGTCGAACCGGTCGGCGACGTTCTCGTTGTTGCGGTCGACCGCGAGGGTGTACTGGGTGAGGTCGTTCGTCCCGAAGGAGGCGAAGTCGATGCCCGCCTCCGCGAGCTCCCGTATCGACAGCGCGCTCGCGGGGGTCTCTATCATCACGCCCCACGTTCGCTTCTCGGGGTCGATGCCCGCCTCGCGCATCAGTTTCGTCGCGCGGTGGACGTCTTCGGCGTCGTTGACCAGCGGGAGCATCAGCTCGACGTTGTCGTAGCCCATCTCCCAGAGGCGGCGGAACGCCTCCAGTTCGTGGGCGAACGCCTCGGGCGTGTCGAGGCTACGGCGGATGCCGCGGTAGCCGAGCATCGGGTTGTGCTCCTTCGGTTCGCCGTCGCCGCCCTCCAGCTGGCGGAACTCGTCGGTCGGCGCGTCGAGCGTCCGCACGCGGACGGCGCGGGGGTAGAACTCGTCGGCGACGCCCCGAATCCCTTCGACTAACTCGTCGACGTACGCCTTCTCGCCGTTGTCGGCGATGTACTTCTCGGGCGTCTTGCCGAGCGACAGCACCATGTGCTCGACCCGGAGCAGCCCGACGCCGTCGGCACCGGTCGCCGCGGCGCGTTCGGCGGCCTCGGGGATGGAGACGTTGACTTTCACTTCCGTCGCGGTCATCGGTTTGACCGGCGTCTTCGGGCGCATCTCCTCGACGGGCTCGTGCTGTTCCTCCTTCTTCGTCTGCTGTCCCTCGCGTATCGTCCCTTTGTCGCCGTCGATGGTGACGACTCGACCGTCCGACAGCTCCCTGGTCGCGCTCCCGGTGCCGACGACGGCGGGGACACCGAGTTCGCGCGAGACGATGGCGGCGTGACTCGTCATCCCGCCCTCGTCGGTGACGATGCCGGCGGCGCGCTTCATCGCCGGCACCATGTCCGGCATCGTCATCTCGGTGACGATGATGTCGCCGTCGGAGACCTTGTCGAGCTGGTCGAGCTTGGTGACGATTCGCACCTCGCCGGAGACGATACCGGGGCTCGCGCCCAGGCCCTGAAGGAGCGTGTCTCCGCCCGACGACGCCGACTCGCTCTCGCCGCTGTTGCCGTTCGACGAGAGCGTCGTCGCGTCGACGCCGTCGCCGTCTGCGGCCACCTCGACCCCGTTGTCGGCGTCCGATATCGTCGTGATGGGCCGCGACTGGAGCATGTACACCTCGCCGTCGTAGATGGCCCACTCCACGTCCTGCGGGGTCTCGTAGTGGTCTTCGACCTCGCAGCCGAGTTCGACGAGTCGCTCTATCTCCTCGTCGGTGAGCACCCGCGCCTCGCGCTTCTCCTCGGGGACGTCCACCGTCGACGTCTCGCCCGTCTCGGCGTCTTTGACCATCATCAGCTTCTTGTCGGCGAGCGTCTCCTCCTGGACGCTCGCGGAGTCGCGGTCGACGACGTAGTTGTCGGGCGACACCGACCCGGAGACGACGGCCTCGCCGAGCCCCCACGCCGCCTCGATGATGATGCGCGGCTCACCCGTCGACGGGTGGGAGGTGAACATCACGCCGCTCTTCTCGGCGTCGACCATCTGCTGGACGACGACGGCGATGTCGACCTTGTCGTGCGAGAAGCCCTGTCGCGTCCGGTAGTAGATGGCGCGCTGTGAGAACAGCGACGCCCAGCACTCCTTGACGCGCTCGACGAGTTTCTCCTCTTGGACGTTGAGGAACGTCTCCTGCTGGCCGGCGAAGGAGGCGTCCGGCAGGTCCTCGGCGGTGGCCGACGACCGAACCGCGACGAACGCCTCGCCGTCGCCGACGGAGCGGTACGCCTCCAGAATCTCCTCGCGGACGTCTTCGGGGAGTTCGGTCTCCGTGATGAGTTCGTGTGCGCGCTCGTGGGCCGCGGCGAGCGCCTTCGAGTCTTCGGGGTCGATATCCATCGCCTCGAAGAGCTCCTCGTCGATACCCGCCTCCTCGATGAACGTTCGGTAGGTGTCGGCGGTCACGACGAAGCCCGGCGGGACAGGAAGCCCCGCGGACGTGAGTTCGCCGAGCGAGGCCCCTTTACCGCCGACGGTGTCGACGTCGGCGGCGCGTACGTCATCCAGCCAAAGTACAGCCATTGCGTATCCGATTCGTCCACAGGATTCCTAAAGAAGCTTGCGTATGGAACATGGGTGAAAATTACTGACTCGGAAGCGAGTGGTATTTCGTGCCTGTTCCGGCTATAGCGCCCGAAACGCGCGTTTCCAGGAATCTTACGGCCTTTTTCAGGGCTGGGTTGGGTTCATACAACGTATTACGGTTCAGTAGCCCGTCCTTGCATCCGTGATACGCCTCGCCACACCCGACGACGCCGACGGCGTCCGGCAGATATACGAACCGTTCGTCCGCGACACCGCCGTCTCCTTCGAGACGACACCGCCGACGGAAGCGGAGGTGGAAGCGCGAATCGCGTCGACGCTCGAATCGCACCCGTGGCTGGTGTGCGAACGCGACGAGCGCGTCGTCGGTTACGCCTACGCTGGGACGCATCGCAAGCGCGACGCCTATCGGTGGTCGGTCGATTCGTCGGTGTACGTCGCCGACGACGCGCGGCGACGCGGTGTCGCCCGCGGCCTCTACGCGGCGCTGTTCGGAATCCTCGAAGCGCAGGGCTACGTGAACGTCTACGCGGGGACGACGCTGCCGAACCCCGCGAGCGTCGGCTTCCACCGCGCGATGGGCTTCGAACCGGTCGGCGTCTACGAGAACGTCGGGTACAAACTGGGCGAGTGGCACGACGTGCAGTGGCTCGTCCGCACGCTGCGGCCGCACCCCGAGAACCCCGACCCGCCCGTCGCGTTGGCCGCGGTTCGAGAGACGGCGGCGTTCGAGGACGCGCTCGCCGCCGGCGAGTCGAAAATAGACCGCTAACGCTCGGGGACGGCGATTCGCGCTTACTTCTCGATGATGCTCTCTTCGACCGCCTCGCCGAAGTGTCGCGCCACCTGCTCGTAGTAGAGCAGCAGTTCGTCGCCGGCTTCGAGGTCGGTGACGGCTTTTCTCCCTTCGCTCGTCGGGACTTTGATGGTCTCGGCGTTCTGGAGCAACGTCTCCACGCGGTCGCCCTCCACGTCCACCTCGACGCGGAACATCGGCCGCTTCTCTATCTTGACGCGGCCGACGATGACCTCGCGCGTCCGACCGCCGGTGTCGACGACCTGCACCTCGTCGCCGCTCTTCAGCTCCGAGAGGTACTTCGTCCCGCCGTCGGGCGTGCGGACGTAGGCGTGGACCGCCCCGGCGTTGACGCGGAACGGGCGGGAGGCGACGTACGGCGACTCGGCCGTCTCGGCGTGGACGAAAAAGAGGCCGCGGGACATCGACCCGACGAGCATCCCCTCGTCGTGTTCGAGGAGGCTCCCGGTGTCGACGCAGACGCGGTCGGCCATGCCGACGCGCTCGACCGACTGCACCTCGGCCCACCGGAGGTCGAGCTGCTCGCGCTCGGTGGCGTCGCGGACCTCGACCGTCTCGCGTATCTCGTCGGGGTTGTCCGAGTCGAGGAGCACGCCGTCGGCACCGTGTTCGAGCGTCTCGAACGCCGCGCGGGCCTCCTCGGCGGAGGTGACGCCCGCGACCAACTCCGTCTGGTCGCCGATGCGCGCGATGAGGTTCTCGAGGGGGATTATCTGCCAGTCCTCGCCGACGACGAGCGTGTGGTCGGCGTCGCGGGCGGCCGCCTGGGCGAACGTCTCGTACTCCTTGCCGCGGATGCGGACGTACGCGCCCTGCGCCCGGTTGTCGCTGTGTCGAAGCGTCGTCAGGTCAGCCGACCCCGAGAGGTCGGAGGGGAGGTCGACGGTGCCGTCGCCCTCGCCGTCCTTGCCGACGATGTAGGCGTCGGCCTTCGCGGTCTCCTCTTCCTCCTCGTCCTCGGCGTCGGCGACGTGGACGTCGGCGTCGTCGCGGAACGCCGCTACCTTCACGTCGCCGAGTTGGCGGACGCGGGCCACGTCGGCCTCGTCGACGAGCACCCAGTCGACGCCCGCTTCGAGTCCCGTCGTGATGCGCTGCTTTCGAACCTCCCAGTCGCCGACCGTGTCGTCGGCCTTCAACCAGACGCTCCGTGTCATTGTCCGACTCTCTCGGGGGTGCGGCTTGAACGTGGCGGATGCGACAGAGACCGCGGGAGTCGTTCACGATCGAGGTCGATCAACAGATCTGCCAGCCGCCGTCGACGTGCAGCAGTTCGCCGGTGATGTAACTCGCCCCCTCCGTCGCCAGAAACGCAGCCGCGTCGGCGATGTCCTCGGGCTCGCCGGGGCGGCCGAGCGGAATCGGCTTCAGGAAGCCGCCGCTCTCGGCGTCTTCGTACATCTCCTCGGTGAGGCCCTCGACGAACTCCGTCGCTATCTGGCCGGGCGCGACGGCGTTGACGCGGATGCCGTGTTCGGCGAGTTCGAGCGCCGCACCGCGGGTTATCATCCGCACCGCCCCTTTCGTCGAGTCGTACTGCACCTGCCCGTGCTGGGCGAGGTTCGAGGAGATGGAGGCCGTGTTGACGATGCAGCCGGGTTCGCCGCGGTCGAGCATGTCGGTGGCCGCCGCCTGGACGCCGAAGAACACGCCGTCGACGTTGACGCGGTGGACCTGGCGGAACTCCTCGGGCGAGAGGTCGAGCATGTCGCCCTCGACGAAGAGGCCGGCGTTGTTCACCATCACGTCGACGCCGCCGTACTCGCGGGCCGCCTCGACGACGGATTCGACTTCGTCGCGGTCGCTCACGTCCGTCTGGACGTACTCGGCGTCGCTGCCCATCTCGCGTACCAACTCGTGCGTCGGCGTCTCCTCGCCCACGTCCTTCGGTTGTTCGCGCACGTCGGCGACGACAACCGTCGCGCCGGACTCGCCGAACCGCTTCGCCATCGCCCGACCGATGCCGGAGGAACCGCCCGTCACGATGACCGTCTCGCCGTCGAAGTCGAAGCTCGTCGTTGCCATACCCCCCGTTCGTGCGAGGGCGACAAAAAGCTCGGTTCGGCGGACGGCCGGTGGACCGTCGTCGCTCGGGCCGGCGGGTTCAGGCTTCGATGCCGAGTCCGGCGTGTTCGATGGCCTCCTCGGCCGACTGGTCGTCGTGGAGGACGGCGGAGACGGCGCGCGTGATGGCCTCGGGGTCGTCGTGCTGGAAGATGGAGCGGCCCATCGAGACGCCCGCCGCGCCCGCGTCCATCGCGCCGCGGACCATCTCGACGGTCTCCCGGTCGGTGCCTCGGCTTCCACCGGCGATGACGACGGGCAGGCGCGTCGACTCGACGACGTGCTCGAACGTCTCGGCGTTACCGCTGTAGCCGGTCTTGACGACGTGCGCGCCCGCCTCCTCCGCGAGGCGGACCGCGTGGCCGAGCGCTTCCGGGTTACTGCCGTCGATGTCGGGGCCGCGGGCGTACGCCATCGCCAGCACCGGAATTCCGAGGCGTTCGGCGTCGTCGGTGACGCGCGCGAGGTCCTCCAGCTGTTTGGGTTCGTAGTTGCTGCCGACGTTGAGGTGGAGCGAGACGGCGTCGGCGCCGGCGCGAACCGCCTCCTCGACGGTGCCGGTCATCCGCTTATCGTTGCTGTCGGGGCCGATGACGGTGGAGGCGTTGAGGTGGATAATGTAGCCGCGGCCGTTCTTGTGCGGGTGGACGCGCGGGGCGATTCCCTTCTGGGTGAGGACGGCGTCGGCCCCGCCGCGGGTCACCGCCGAGATGGTCGATTCGATGTTCTTGAGGCCTTTTACGGCCCCGAGTGTGATTCCGTGGTCCATCGGGACGACGAGGTATCGCCCCTCTGTGGAGATGCGGTCGAGTCGTGCGTGGACTCCTGTGTTCATGAGTATGTGAATCTGTACCAGTGTACGGTTATGTGCGTTCCGGATGCGGTGGGCGTTGCGCGAACCCGCGAGAAGCACCCTCGCTCAGTTCGCGCGCCTTCGTTTCGAGGCGGCTGGCGACGGTTTCGGCCGAGTCGCCGTTCTCGTGGCCTTCAGCCACGATATCGACGAGCGCGCTGCCGACGATGATGCCGTCCGCGCCGCCGGCGACGATGCGCTCGGCGTGTTCGCCGGTCTTGATGCCGAAGCCGACGGCCTTCGGCACGTCCCACTCGTCGAGTCGCGCGAGACTCTCGTCGGTCTGCGTTGATACGTCGCTGCGCGCCCCGGTGACGCCGAGGCGCGCCTGGACGTAGACGTAACCAGAGACCTGCTCCATGATTCGCTCCAGCCGTTCGCCCTCCGTCGTCGGCGCGACGATGAACACGAGGTCGAGGTCGAACTCGTCGCACGCCTCGCGGAGCGGGCCGGCCTCCTCGGCGGGAAGGTCCGGGACGACGAAGCCGTCGAGTCCGACTTCTGCGGCCTTCTCGACGAACGCGCGCGGTCGGTTCCCGTCGTCGTCGCCGTAGCGGTAGATGAGGTTGTAGTAGGTCATGCAGACCAGCGGCACGTCGACGTCAAGCTCCTCGACGAACTCGAAGAACCGCGTCGGCGTCATGCCGCCCTCGAGCGCCCGGACGACCGCGTTCTGTATCGTCGGTCCCTCCGCGACCGGTTCCGAGAAGGGGAGGCCGAGTTCGACGACGTCCGCGCCGCCGCGTTCGAGCGCCTCGACGTACTCGATGGACGACTCGTAGTCGGGGTCGCCGACGGCGAGGTACGGGATGAACGCGGGTCCGTCGGCGAACGCCTCGGGGATGCGGCTCATCGGAGCCCTCCCGAGAACATCGACATGTCCGGCGCGTTCTCGATACCTCGCTTCTCGGTCTCTTCGATGACCGATTCGAGGTCCTTGTCACCGCGGCCGGAGACGTTTACGAGGACTGTTTCGCCGAGGTTCCCGTGCTCATCCTCCAAGTACGCAAAGGCGTGCGCCGTCTCCAGCGCCGGGATGACGCCCTCCATCCGCGAGAGACGGTGAAACGCTTCCAGCGCCCCGTCGTCGTCGACGTTCACCGGCGTCACGCGCTCTTCGTCGACGAGATAGGCGAGTTCCGGGCCGACGCCGGCGTAATCGAGCCCCGAGGAGACGCTGTGAGACTCCATAATCTGCCCGTCGCGGTCCTGTAGCAGTTTGGTGCGCGCGCCGTGAAGGACGCCCTCGCCGCCCGTCGACAGCGACGCGGAGTTGGGTGCGACGCCTTTCTCTTCGTCGACCGACAGCGACGACCCGCCGGCCTCGACGGCGTACAGGTCGACGCCGTCGTCGTCGACGAACTCCGCGAACGCGCCCATCGTGTTCGAACCTCCGCCCGCGCACGCGAGCACCGAGTCGGGGAGCGTCCCCGCCCGTTCTCGCATCTGTTCGCGGGCCTCCTCCGAGATCACGGACTGGAAGTCGCGGACCATCGCCGGGAAGGGGTGCGGGCCGACGACGGAGCCGATGACGTAGTGGGTGTCTTCGACGTTCGTCGCCCAGTCGCGCATCGTCTCCGAGATGGCCTCTTTGAGGGTTCCGCGGCCGACAGTGACAGGGTTGACCTCCGCGCCGTTTATCTTCATCCGGAAGACGTTCGGTCGCTGGCGGTTGATGTCGCGTTCGCCCATGTACACCTCGCAGTCGAAGTCGAGATGTGCGCAGGCCATCGCCGTCGCGGTTCCGTGCTGACCCGCGCCGGTTTCGGCGATGATGCGGTCTTTGCCCATGTACTTCGCCAGCAAGACCTGTCCGAGCGCGTTGTTGAGTTTGTGCGCGCCGCCGTGGACGAGGTCCTCGCGCTTCATGTACACGTCGCGGCCGTAGCGCTCCGACAACCGCTCGGCGTACTGCGTCGGCGTCGGTCGTCCGCCGAAGTCGCGGAGTCGCTGTCGGAACTCGTCCATGAAGCCGTCCTCGTTGTTCAGGACGTACCGCTCGTAGGCGTCCTCCAGTTCCTCGATGGCGGGCATCAGCGCCTCGGGGACGTACTGGCCGCCGTAGCGGCCGAACTTCCCGTCGCTCGTGCTCATGGTTACTCGTGGGCCTCCGCGTTGACGAACTTCTCGGTCTCCGTTCGCACGTCGCCCGCCATGATGGCCGACCCGACGAGCAGTCCGTCCGCGCCCGCGTCGCGCATCCGTCGGGCGTCCTCGGGCGTCGTCACGCCGCTCTCGGCGACGAGGGTCACGTCCTCGGGGACCGCGGGCGCGACGGACTCGAAAGTCGAGAGGTCGACCTCCAACTTCGCCAGGTCGCGGTTGTTGACGCCGATTATCGAGGCACCTGCCGCGACGGCCTCGCTCAGTTCGTCGCCGTCGTGGACTTCGACGAGCGCCTGGAAGTCGCGGGCTTCGGCCGCGTCCAAGAGTCCGGAGAGGTCGTCGACGAACCGCGCGATGAGAAGCACCACGTCGGATTCGACGAGGTCCAACTGGTCCTCTCGGACGACGAAATCCTTGCGCAGGACGGGCACGTCGACGGCCTCACGAATCCGTCGGAGGTTCTCGGTCGACCCGCCGAAATGTTCGGGTTCGGTGAGCACCGACAGCGCCGCCGCGCCGCCGTCGACCATCTGCTGGGCGAGTTCGACCGGGTCGTCCTCTCGCGTCCCCTCGGTGGTCGGACTCGTCGGTTTCACCTCGGCGATGACGGGAACTCGTCCGTCGCTCTCGGCGGCGGCGAACGCGCGGGGCAACGACCGCGCGTCGACCGAGAGCCGTTCGCTCCCGCCGTCTCTGTCGCGCGCGGCGGCGAGAATCGAGCGCACCGCCGGGGCGACGTCCGCTGTGTCGTTCATCAATGTACACTAATGCACTAATCTGTTCATAAGCGTTGTGACTGTGGAACGGCGAGCGGCCCTTTGAAGACCGGCCCCGACCTCGATACGGGTATGGAAGACGCAGGAATCTACGCGCGCGAGTCGCCGACGCTCGACTCCGTCGTCCAACTCGGCGTCGTCGGCGGTCGCGTCATCAACGTCTCGTTCCCCGACTCGGTCCCCGACGACGCCGAACCCGACCATCCCATCTTGGACCGCATCTTCGACTACCTCGGCGGCGCGGAGGACCACTTCGACGACGCCCCCGTCGCGTTGACCGTACCGACCGACCAGCGGAGCGTGTTGGAAGCGACCCGAAACGTCCCCCACGGCGAGACGATTTCGGTTGAACGACTGGCGCGGTTGGCCGGACTCGACGCCGACGACGAGGAAGACGTTCGACTGGTCGAGACGGCGCTTCGAGAGAATCCGGTTCCGCTCTTGATTCCCGACCACCGGATTCAGGCAGAGGGGGCGACGCCCGAGGGCGTTGCGGCGGCGTTGCGGCGGGTCGAACAGGGGTAATTGTTTGTCCTCAGACCGCCATGGACGATTCGTTCCACAACACCCTGACGTAAGCACCGAGACCGACGAGACCTGATACCAGTACGAGCGTATCGAACCCTCTCGCTGTTGCTGCCGACAGTCCGGCGTACTCCACGAGTGTCGTAACGGCGAACGTGACCAACGCGACGGTCCCAACGACGACGGCCGGGCTACGACGCTCCGCCGTCGACCACAACCCGACTGCGATGAGGATGAACGTTAGTGCAACCGTCGGATCCCAGAGAGCGGACAACGTCGCGGTGGCGGTGAGTCTCCCGAAGAGGCTCAAAACGAACAACGGGAGCACAACCGCGGCCAACGCACGTCTCACGTTGAATAGGAGAGTGCTTTCGGAAGCGGCAGGCATCTGTTAAAGTACCATCTTGTCGCCGCATAATGTTTTCGTCGGGGCACAGTCCAACCGCCGCACTCACTCGCTTCCGCCGAACGACTCCAGTTTGAGGTACGCCCCGACGCCGAGCACGACGGCCAGGAGGGTGACCACGTCGACGACGGCACCCGCGGCGCCGCGTTGGAACAGGCCGACGAACTCCAGCGTCCAGACGAACGCGGCGACGAACAGCGCCCCCGCGCCGACGACGCGCAGCGCCGACCCGTCGCCGCGGCCCTCCCACAGTCGCACGCCCCAGACGAAGAACAGCGTCGCGTAGACGAGCGTCCACAGCGACGAGAGCGCCGCGTTCCGGGTCGCGGTGCCGTACATCGCCGCGACGGCGACGACGACGACGCCGACGGCGAGGAGGACGCGGACGCTTCGCGGGAGCGACTGAAGGGCGGCCATCTGCCCGCGAGTTTCGACTCCGAGACCCTAACTCGTTCGTTCCCGTCCGGTCCACTCCCACCCCAAGCCCTCGTGGACGACGAACTCCAGCGCGTTGACGAGGTAGTGCGCGACCACGACGACGAGCAGGCTCTCGGTGAGGACGAACGCCGCCGCGAGGACGAAGCCGATCGCGCCGGTGACGAGGACACCGACCGGTCCCTGAGCGCCGTGGCCGAGGCCGAAGGCGACCGAAGACAGAAGGGCGAGAAGCCACGGAGAGAGGCCGAACCCCGTGGAGAGCACGCCGATGAGCGCGCCGCGGAACAACAGCTCCTCGAATCCGGCGATGACGGGAAGCACGACCAAGAGAAGAACCGCCCACCCGCCGACGGAGTCGGGCGCTAGCGCCTCGCGGAGCGCTTCACCACCGCCCAAGTCGAACCGCTCGCCGACCATCGCCGCGGCTTCGTTGAGGACGTAGAGACCGACGCCGAACGCGACGCCGAGGCCCAGCGCGGCGAGATCCGTCGTCGCCGCGGTGACGCCGAACGCCGAGGCGGGAATCTCCGCGACCCACGCTCCGGCGAGCAACAGTCCGGCGAACAACCCTTGCGAGAGCGCGACGTTCGCCAACAGCGCCCCCGTCGAGAGGTCGCCGGCCGCACCGAGGCCGATGTCTGTGGAGTCCGCGCCGTCGTCGCCGGCCTGTCGAGCGGGTGCCGGTCCGTACCGCACTCGTCCCGGGAACTCCGCGTCTTCGAGGCGCTCCGGGCGCTCGGCGACGGGGGTAGTATCTCTCTCGCCGTCGACGGCAGCCACGTCGGATGGCGCGTCGCCGGCGGTACTCTCGGCGGCAGTGACGGTGGGACTCTCGGCAGCATCGGTATCGGCATCGGAGGGGCCGGCGAAGACGCCGGAATCAGCGGACGCGGTATCGACGCTCGTCGCTCCGACGACGGGTTCGCGTTCGGTACCGTTCTCGTCGGTATCAGTAGTCTCGTCACCGGCGGCATTGTCGTCGCGGGCGGCGTTACCGTCGCTCACGACTCCTTGCGATGCGCGAGCCAACAAGAGGAGGAGGAAGAGGACGACGCCCGCGAATCCCGCGAACGTCGTCCAGTCGGCCATATCCGGTGCGTTAGGCTACTGCGGGCTGGGGTTCGAGGGGCTCGGGGTGCCCTGCTTCTCGAACGCGGAGCCGGTGATGCTCTTGAGGCGGTCGACGAGCGAATCCTTCTCGGGTTCGCCTTCGAGCGCCACGTCGAGCACTTCGCTGATGTGGCTGACGGGGATGATCTCGATCATCTCCTTGTACTCGTCCTCGATCATCACGTCCTGCTCGTTCGCCTTCGGGATGATGACGCGGTCCATGCCCGCTTTGGCGGCGGCCTCGATCTTGTGGGTGACCCCGCCGACCGGGAGCACGTCGCCGCGGACCGACAGCGAACCGGTCATCGCCAGCGACTGGTCGACGCCGACGTTCTCCAGCGCGCTGATGACGGCGGCCGCGACGGTGATGGAGGCCGAGTCGCCGTCGACGCCGCCCTGTCCGGCCTGCACGAACTGGATGTGGATGTCCTTCTCGGAGATGTTCTCGTCGGAGAACTTCTTGATGATGGCCGAGACGTTGTCGACGGCCTCCTGGGCCATCTCCTTGAGCTGACCGGTGGCGATGACCGTGCCGGGACCCTGCGAAGGGGTCACTTCGGCCATCACGGGGAGGACGATGCCGGAGTCCTCGCCCATGACCGCGAGTCCGTTGACGCGGCCGGTGACGTAGCCCTCGTTGACCGAGAGCTCGTAGTCCTTGCGCCGCTGGATGAAGTCGTCCGCGAGCTGCTGTTCGATGCTGCGCGAGCGACCCTTCGCCTGCAGCACGTGCTCGCGGGTGGTGAACTCGGCGTCCTCGGCGCGGGCCATGTCGCCCGCGACGCGGACCAACCCGCCCAAGTTACGCAGTTCGAGCGTGAGGTGGCCTTTCCGACCCGCGCGGCGACGGGCCTCGAGGATGATCTCCTCGATAGCCGCCTCGTTGAACGAGGGGAGGCGACCGTCCTTGGCGACCTCCTGGGCGACGAAGCGCGCGTACTTGCGGCGCATCTCCGGCGTGTCCTCGATGGTGTCGTCCATGTACACCTCGTAGCCGTACCCCTTGATGCGGGAGCGCAGCGCCGGGTGCATGTTCTCCATCGCGTCGAGGTTCCCCGCCGCGACCATCACGAAGTCCGTCGGCACGGGCTCGGTCTGGACCATCGCGCCCGAGGAGCGCTCGGACTGGCCGGTGATGGAGAACTCGCGCTCCTGAATCGCCGTCATCAGGTGCTGCTGGGAGCGGATGTCGAGCGTGTTGATCTCGTCGATGAACAGCACGCCTTTGTTCGCCTTGTGAATCGCGCCCGCTTCGACGCGGTCGTGACTCGGCGTCTCCATCCCGCCGGACTGGAACGGGTCGTGACGGACGTCGCCGAGCAGCGCACCGGCGTGCGCGCCGGTGGCGTCCTCGAACGGGGCCGTCGACGTGTCGGCGTTGTTCACCAGGAGGTTCGGGATCATCGCGTCGCTACCGCGGGAGCCGTAGCGGAACGCGAGGAAGATGATGCCGGCCGCGAGGATACCCAAGAGGACCTGCTGGGCGATGATGAGCGAGTAACCCACGACCACCGCGATGATGATCCACATGAGGAACGAGCGCATCTGGTTGCGCTTTCTGGCTTCCTCTTTGTGGGCCTCGACGATCTGTTCACCCTTCCCCGCGGGGACGGTCCGAACCTTCGGTTCGTTACCGTCGTCGGGGTTGTGGTACACGAGAACGTCCTGAAGCTCCTCCTTCGGGAGGAGTTCGCTCATCGCCTTCGCCAGCATCGACTTCCCGGTGCCCGGAGAGCCGATCATCATGACGTGGCGACGCTGCTTGGCCGCTTTCAGGATGACGTCGCGAGCGTGCTCCTGTCCGATGACCTGATCGACGAGTCGGTCGGGGACCTCGATGTCTTCGGTCGTCTCGATTTTGAGACCACCGAGGAGGTCGTCCTCGTCGACGTCGTCGGCCACTTCGGCCGACACCTCGACGTCGCTTCCGAGGTCGTCGATGGTCCGCTCGTCGGCCCCGTCGTCGACGGGGTCCGTGACGTCCTCTTCGGACGCCGGCGCGGACTCGTCTGCCCCCTGTTCCGGGAGGCTGTCGTCTTTGTCCATGTCGTTGCTCATAGAACTATGTCGCTACCTGTCCGGAGGGTCGCTCGACTGATATACTTTCTCCCCTGGCATCCGTCGCTGTTCCAACCAGTCCACTCGCTTATAGGCTTCTCGCGCCCGAATTCGGCGATTGGACCGACTCGCCGTGTTTATAAATGCTGCGACGGTACTGTTCGGCCATGCGGGGGTTCTACATCGGTCGGTTCCAGCCGTACCACAACGGCCACCACCACATGGTCGAAGAGATCGCCACCGAAGTCGACGAACTCGTCCTCGGTATCGGGAGCGCGGGCGACTCACACAGTCCGCGTAACCCCTTCACCGCGGGCGAGCGCGTCCTGATGCTGACGAAGTCGCTGTCCGAGTTCGACCTCACGACGTACGTCGTCCCCATCGAGGACCTCGAACGAAACTCCGTCTGGGTGAGCCACGTCCAGAGCATGTCGCCGAGTTTCGACGTCGCGTACTCGAACAACCCGCTCGTCGTCCAGTTGTTCAACGAGGCGGGCGTGGAAGTGCGCCAGTCGCCGATGTTCCGGCGCGAGGTGCTCGAGGGGACCGAACTCCGCGAACGGATGATTCGGGACCGAAACTGGCAGCATCTCGTCCCCTCGTCCGTCGTCGACGTCGTCGAGGAGATAGACGGAATCGAGCGCATCCAGCGCGTCAGCGACTCCGACGCCAACGGCGACGGCAACGCCGACCCCGCGTGAGATGATTACGCTCGCCTCCGACTTCGGCACCCCGTACCCCGCCGCGATGAAGGGCGTCGTCCTCTCGAAGACGGACGCCCGTCTCGTCGACGTCGCCCACGACTTCCCCCGGCAGGACGTCCGAACCGCCGCCTTCTGGCTCCGGGAGGTGCTTCCGTACTTTCCGCCCGCCGTCCACCTCGCCGTCGTCGACCCCGGCGTCGGCACCGACCGCGCCGCCGTCGTCGTCCGCGCGGGCGACCACGCGCTCGTCGGCCCGGACAACGGCCTCCTGCTCCCGGCGGCGCGTCGATTCGCCGAACGACAGGACGAGAGCGACGAAGGCGGGGAACCCACCGAAATCGAACTGTTCGACTACGCCTACGAGAACCCCGACTCCGCGACGTTCCACGGTCGGGACGTGTTCGCGCCCGCCGCCGCCGCGGTCCACGAAGTCGGCGTCGACGCGGTCGAATCGCTCGACGCCGTCTCCCCGACCGGCGAGTTCGTCGACCTCTCGTTTCCCGCCCCCGAGGTCGGCGAACGCGCGGCGACGGGCGAAGTGCTCGTCGTCGACGACTTCGGCAACGCCGTCACGAACCTCCCGGGCGACCTCCTCGACGGCCGCGACGTTGCGACCGTCGACAGCGAGCGGGTCCCGGTCGGCGCGTCGTTCGCCGCCGTCGCCCCCGGCGAACGCCTCCTGACGGTCGGGAGTCACGGCAACGTCGAACTGGCGGTCAACCGCGGCCGCGGCGACGACGCGTTCGGCGTCGGCGTCGGCGACGAGGTCCGACTCGGGTGCGATGGTTGACGCGTTCTCGGTGATGAACGTCGTCGGCCTCGTCGCCTTCGCGGTCGTCGGGTCGCTGAAGGCCGCCGACGCCGACCTCGACCTGTTCGGCGTGGCCGTCCTCGGGGTGCTGACCGCGCTCGGCGGCGGGACGATGCGCGACGTGCTCGTCGGCCGGACGCCCGCGTCGCTCCAGTCGGTCAGCGAGATGAGCGTCGCGGTCGTCGGCGTCGGCCTCGCGGTGTTCCTCTCGTCGCTCGCTTCGCGTCGGTTGCGCGACCACCCGACGATACAGGTGCCCGACGCCATCGGGCTGGCCGCCTTCGCGGCGACCGGTGCGCTCGTCGGGTTCGAGGCGGGCCTGTCACCGTACGGCGTGGTCGTCCTCGCGACGCTGACCGCCGTCGGCGGCGGAAGCCTCGCCGACCTCCTCCTGACGCGCGTCCCGGCCGTCCTCCGCGAGGACTTCTACGCGACGCCCGCGCTGCTCGGCGGCGTCGTGTTCTGGCTGCTCGTCGAGGTGAACGTCTCCACCGACCTCGCCGCGACCGTCTGTGCGGGGTTCGTCCTCACCGTCCGGCTGGTCGCGCTCCGGTACGGCTGGTCGCTCCCGCGGGTGTGAGACCGGGGTCGCACCGCTCACGAGACAGCGTCGCAGTATCGAAAAAATCGCGGGGGTCGCCCTACTCGGCGGCGATGACGTCGTCGATGCGGACGATCATCGTCGCGGCCTCGGTGGCCGACTCGACGGCCTCGCGCTTGACGGCGGCGGGGTCGAGGATGCCGGCTTCGACGGGGTCGCCGATCTCGCCGGCGCGGCCCGCCGAGATGATGCCGGCGCGGCCGTCCCTGTCGTGGGCGGCGCGCAGGTCGACCAGCGCGTCGATGGAGTCCATGCCGGTGTTCTCGGCGAGCGTGCGCGGGAGGCTGTCGACGGCGTCGGCGAAGGCGGTGACCGCGAGCTGCTTGCGCCCTTCGATACCCGCCGACTCCGAGCGGATGTAGTCGGAGATGGCGACCTCGGTCGCGCCCGCGCCGGGGACGACGCCGCCCTTGTCGAGCGCGGCGATGACCACGTCGACGGCGTCGTTCATCGCGCGTTCGAGTTCGTCGACGACGTGTTCGGTGCCGCCGCGGAGGAACAGCGTGACGGCCTTCGCCGCCTCGCCGCCCTCGATGAACGTGAGTTCGTCGTCGCCGAACTTCTTCACCCGTACACTGTCGACGTGGCCGAAGTCGGACTCGTCGAGGTCCGAGAGCGAGCCGAGACGCTTCGCGCCGGTCGTCCGAGCGAGCGCGCGGGCGTCGGACTTCTTCACGCTCTTGAACGCGAGGATGCCCGCGTCGGCGAGGTAGCCGGCGACGCGGTCGTCGATGGACTTCGTGCAGAACACGACGTCGACGCCGGCGTCGGCGAGCGTCTTCGCGTAGCCGCGGAGTTCGGTGTCCTCGGCTTCGATGGCGGCGTTGAGTTGGTCGACGTTCGTGATGTTGTACTCGGTGTCGGCCTCGGCCTTCCGGACGTCAAGTTTCATGTCGAGGACGACGGCGGTGGCGTCCTCGACCGTGCGCGGCATGTTGTCGCTGACGGGTTCCTTGTCGATGACGACGCCCTCGACGAGTTCGGTCGCGCTGGAGCTCGCGCCGGTCCGGGTGTGGACGTGGATGTCGTCGCGGTCGATTCGGTCGCCGTCTGCCACCTGTCGGACCGCCTTGACGACCTGCTTCGCCAGCACGTCGGCGGTGACGTCGCCGGTTCCCTTCCCGGTCATCGAGGACTCGGCGACCTGTTCGAGGATGTCGTCTTCGAGGTCGATGTCGAGCACCTGCGAGTCGATAGCCTCCTGGGCGAGACGGGCGGCCTCGTGGTAGCCCTCGACGATGACCGTCGGGTGAAGGTCGGCTTCGAGGAGGTCCTCGGCCTGCGCGAGGAGTTCGCCGGTCAGGACGGCGGCCGTCGTGGTCCCGTCGCCGACCTCGTCCTCCTGCGTCTGCGACACTTCGACGATCATCTGCGCGGCGGGGTGTTCGATGTCCATCTCGTTGAGGATGGTCGCCCCGTCGTTGGTGATGACGACCTCTCCGGAGGAGTCGACGAGCATCTTGTCCATCCCGCGGGGCCCGAGCGTCGTTCGGACGGCGTTGGCGACGGCCTTCCCCGCTCGAATGTTCGAGTCCTGGGCGGCCTGTCCGCGCGTTCGCTCGCTGCCCTCTGCCAGGATAAACATCGGTTGCTGCATGCGTGATGCCATGGTAAGTGAACCTCAGCGGTCCATGGTTTGCAGTTCTATATATAGATTTCGCAGAATCGGTCGGAAATCGAGGGCAGAGGCGCGACTCTGTCAGATACTGTCTCGCAGAAAGTCACCCGGGTCGGGTGTCAGTTCGGGTTCTCGACGCAGACGGTGCCGTCCCCTTCGACGAGGACCGACCGACCGGCGTACGAGAACGCGAACGACCAGGGTGTCTCGCCGTCGAACAGTTCCTCCAGCGCGTCCGGGTCGAGGCCGCTCTCGTACAGCGGCGGGAGTTCGCTCATGTCGGTTCCTTTCGCCGCCGCGACCGCATCTACGACGGCGACGGTCACCCACTCGTCGCTCGTCGGGTCGTAGGAGAAGTACTGTACTCTGGCCCCGTCACGTAAGACGGGTTTGCTCGTCGGTCTGGTGTCTGTCGTTTCGTGAGACATTATGTCGTCGTCGTTCACACTCGATTCTCGCTGCGTTGGTCGTACTCGGTTCGGGGTGCCTCCGCCGCCCACCACACGTGCCGCGGGTTCTCACGTGTCTTACAGTGCGTTACGGCACCGACAACCATAGTACTTCGCCGTCGGTCGCTCGCAACGCTCATAACGTCGTGGAGAAACCGGACGCACGATGCTGGAACTGGAACACGGGTTTCGCGTCGTCGACGTTCACGCGCGTCTCGACCCCGACGCCGAAGACGTCGCAACCCGCGGACGGGACCTCTCGCCGGAACGCCTCGAACGCGAGATGCACCAGGCGGGCGTCGTCCACGCCGTCGTCGCCCCCGGCCGTCACCGACGCGACGAGAGCTATCTCCGGGCGAACAACGCCGTCGCCCGGCTCAGCGTCGACCGCCCGTTCTCGGCGTTCGCCCGACTCAACGGTCCGCGCGACCCGTCGCCGACGACCGGTGCGAGACTCCGGAACCTCGCGGCCTCCCGCGGAGACCACCAGACCTCGCCGGGCGACGTCGAACGGTACGCGTACGACGACCGGTTTCACGGCTTCGTCCTCGACCCCTCGGCCGACGGCCTCCCCGACGAGGACGTCCTCGACGTGCTCGACGACGTCGGCCTCCCCGTCGTCGTCCACGGCTCCGCCGGATTCCCGCCGTCGACGGCCGCCGAGACGGTTCTCCGGCGCTCGTTTCCGGTCGTTCTGACGAGCTTCGGCGGCTTTCCGCTCGACTTCGGACGGATGGAGGCGGCGCTCGAACTACTGGACCACCACGACGAACTGTACCTCGACACCAGCGCCGTGAGATACCGCTCGTTGCTCGAACGCGGTCTGCTCGAACACCCCGACCGGATTCTGTTCGGCAGCGGCGCGCCGACGGTCCACCCGAACGTCGCCGTCATGGAGCTGCTGACGCTCGACGTCTCGGAGGACGCGATGGTCCGGGCGTTCTCGAAAAACCCCTCGCGGGTGGTTCCGTCGCTCGCGCCCGGCGGGCGGTGAGAGCTCTCGGCGAACGACCCTCTCGGTGAACGACCGACTGTGGGCGCTCAGTCGTCGTCTGGCGTCCCGTCGCCGGTCGCGTCGCCGGTCGCGTCGCCCGCGGCGCTGCCGACGGCGCTCTCGCGGAAGTCGGCCTCGATTTCTTCGAGCGAGCGACCCTTCGTCTCGGGCACGAGGAAGTAACAGAACGCGAGGCCGACGAGACTCAACGCCGCGTAGAGCCAGAACGTCCCGCTCTGTCCCATCAGTTCGACGATCTGCAGGAACGTGAGCGCGACCGCGAGGTTCGCCGCCCAGTTGACGACCGTCGCCACGCCCGCCGCGGAGCCGCGAACCGCCAGCGGGTAGATCTCCGAGATGAGCAGCCAGAACACCGGCCCGAGGCCGATGGCGAAGAACGCCACGTACAGCATCAGGCTGGCAGTGGCCACCCACCCGAGAACGCCGGAGAGTCCCGGGAGGTAGAACACCGCGCCCAGTACGACGAGCGTCGCCGTCATGCCGCCGAGACCGACCAAGAGGAGCGGGCGGCGGCCCACTCTGTCGATGACCGAAATCGCGACGACGGTCATCACGACGTTGACGACGCCGATACCGACGGTGGCCAGAATCGACGCCGAGTCGCCGAACCCCGTCGACGAGAGGATGGTCGGCGCGTAGTAGATGACCGTGTTGATACCCGTGACCTGTTGGAACACGGCGAGACCGACGCCGACGATGAGCATCGGGCGGACCCACGGTTCGAGCAGTTCGCGGAGGTCACCGGACTCGACGGCCACCGTCTCTTTGATATCCGACATCTCCTCGTCGACCGTCGTCCGGTCGCGCGTCCTCGACAGCACCTCTCGGGCGTCGTCGTCTCTCCCTTGCTCGATGAGCCAGCGGGGGCTCTCGGGCATGAACAGCATTCCGACTCCGAGCACCACGGCCGGAATCATGCCCGCGCCGAGCATGATTCGCCACGCGCCCGAGTCGGCGAACGCGTAGTTGACGAAGTACGAAACGAGGATACCGCTCGTCACCGCCAACTGGTTCAGCGAGACGAGCGACCCGCGAATCTTCGGCGGGGATATCTCGGAGATGTACAGCGGGCCGACCATCGAGGCGAACCCGATGGCGAGACCGTCGATGATGCGTCCGATGACGAGTATCTCGACTGTCGGTGCGACGGCCATCAGCAGCGACCCGACGAAGAAGACGGCTGCGCCGACGAGGATGAGTCGACGGCGGCCGATGCGGTCCGCGAGCCGTCCGCCGACGGCGGCACCGACGACGGCACCGACCAGTGCGCCGCTCACGACCAGTCCTTCGACCCACGCCGTCCCGAGTTCGACACCGAAGAGCGATGTCATCTGGAACGAGCGCTCGATGTAGAGGAACGCCCCGGAGATGACGCCCGTGTCGAATCCGAACAGGAGCCCGTTCAACGCCGCCAGCGCTGCGGTCACGTAGACGAATCGGTCGTAGTCGCCGAAACCCGACCCGCCGCTGGTTTGAGTGCTCATACTATCTGTCAGTGTTCCTCATTACAAACACAGCATTACAAACGTGTTGGCTCGTTCTTTTGTGAAAATAATGAATATATGGTGTACAAACGTGAATTATTATGCGTTGAAATATTCACTTCGTTGAGTGCGGAAAATCGAGAAGTACGGGTCGGTACGAGGCCAGTCGACAGCGACGGGCTCACGGAACTGCGGGCGAGACGGTACCGCTCGTACGCTGCGCTCACGACGAGATTCGGCTCACTCCGTTCGCCTCATCGCCAATCGTACCGGGCGACAGCCCGGTCGGCGCGCTTCGAGACGCCGTGAGGATTGCGGGTGGCCGACCGGTCGCGGGCGCGGGCGACGAGTCCGTCGGAGGTACCCATCGAGATACCGACGACGACGTCTCGACCGTTGCCGACCCACCTTGTCGGGGTCGCCTCGCCGCTTCCCACGTCGCGGGCGGCGGCGTACGCGTCGCCGCCCGCGTGCGAGAGGGTCCGTCGAACGGTGGTCGGGCGGAGACCGTAGTTCTTCACCAGTCGGTACGCCAGCGCGCGGTACTTCCAGTGGTAATCCCGGCGGTCGGTGCCGCCGTCGGCCTCGGCTTCGTGCTCGCGGCGGACGCACGCTTCCGGTTGCCAGGAGACGGTGCCGTCGAACCCGGCCAAGCGGTGGGCGGCGTCTCTCGCTCCCCCGGTCTCGAGGTACTCGTCGAAACCGTCCAGTTTCGACAGCGTCTCGGTACGGAAGGCGACGTTACCGCCGTTGAAGTAGGTCACCTCGCGGTCGTTGATTCGGCGGTGTTCCGGCGTCTCGGTCGTCACTCCGGCGCGGACCGTTCGATGGGTGGGGCCGGTGACCGCCTCCGCCTCGGCCAGCCCATCGAGAACGGCGTCGCACCACGTCTCTTCGACGAGCAGGTCGTGACCGACGAACGCGACGGCGTCGCCGGAGGCGACTTCGATGCCCGCGTTGCGGGCGACGTTCAGCGTCCGCGCCGACACCTCGACGAGGACGTCCACGTCGTCGCGGTCGCGGACCATTCCGGTCGTCCCGTCGGCGGAGGGGCCGTTGACGACGATGACCTCCGCGTCGGGTGCGGCCGCTGCCAACGAGTCGAGGCTGGCGGCGAGCAGGTCCCGATTGTTGAGCGTCGGGACGACGACCGAGAGCTCCATATCCCCCCAGTGTGCGACGAACTACTTAAATTTCGCCACCGTCCGGTTGCGACATATGTCAGTCACTGCCACGCCGGGCGTCGGAGGAAGGCACAGATGAAAGTGCGGAAGAAAGTACGGAAGAAAGTGCGAGAGACGCCGACGCGAGCGGGCCGCTCGGAAGTCGAGGCCGTCTCTGGGCGTCGCTCTCCGGTATCGCATCGGTCGAAAACTGTCTCCGGTGCGCTTCGGGTCGCTTACGTGTTGAGGAAGTACACCTGCTTGCGGGCGTCCTTGAAACTGTACCGCGAACCGACGAGGTCCGACTCTTCGAGACGGTTCAGCGCGTAGCGGACGGTCCGGTCCGGAAGCAGCGACTCCTCGGCGAGTTGGCCCTGCGAGAGCGGCGCGTCGCCCTCGAGAACTTTCGCGACGAGTTTCGCGCTCGGGGGGAGTTCGCGGAGGCGGTTGCGGAACTCGGACTCCGAGAGACGGTCGTGCTGGTTGGTCTCCGCGGTAGTGGTGCTCATACCCACTCGTGCTCCCGGTCGGTGGTAAAGTTTGGCTACATATGCGGCATACGAATCCAGATAGTATTATTTCCTAATATCAATATCAATGACACCCCATTGAGAAGCGTTTTGACGGCACACACCGATGACTCCACTGTGATTCCAACGTCGCACGTCGACATTCTGGAGAAGAAGTCGTTCGCTCACATCGCCACTACCCTCCCGGACGGTACCCCGCAGGTGACCCCGGTCTGGGTCGACCACGACGACCGGGAGGCCGTCCTGATAAACACCGCCCGAGGACGGCGCAAGGAGAAGAACATCAGGAAGAATCCGGACGTCGGCGTCTCGATACTCGACCCCGACGACCCCTACCGTTACGTCTCGGTTCGCGGAAGGGCGACGCTGACCGAGGAAGGGGCCGTCGACCACATCGACGAACTCGCCGAGAAGTACATGGGCGTCGACGAGTACCCCCACCACGGCGACGAGTCCGGACCGCGCGTCATCGTCCGCATTCCGGCCGACCACGTCGTCACCAGCGGGTGAGGGCTCGGTCGACCTACCGGCGGTCCGGGTCGTCGCCGTGTCGCCGGTAGCGACCCATGAAGCACTGACAGTCCGGGCAGTGGACCATCGTCAGTCCCGGTAGTTCGTGGCGAACCAACTCCTCCGGCGGGTGTTCGGCGTTACAGTGTCGACAGGTGGCCATACCACTATTATGACGTGTGTTACCATAAGCCACCGGTCGAGTGTCACCGGGTATCCAGTACGGTTTTGGTGTTTCGGCGTACAGTCGGAGGTAGTGTGAAAGGACAGGAGTGGTACCAGGCCGACGACGTAGCCCGCGAGTACGACTCGAAGCGATTCTCGAAGGGCGGGAGACTCATCGACCGCCGCGAGAAGCAGGCAGTGCTCTCGGCACTCGGACCGGTCGAAGGGAAGAACGTGCTCGAAATCGCGTGCGGGACCGGCCGGTTCACGGTGATGCTCGCCGAACGCGGCGCGAACGTCGTCGGACTCGACATCTCGGCGGCGATGATGGCGCAGGGTCGACAGAAAGCGCGCAGCGCCGGCGTCGGAGACCGTATCGAGTTCATCCGCGGCGACGCCGCGCGACTGCCGTTTCCGGACGACCACTTCGACGCCGTGATGGCGATGCGGTTTTTCCACCTCGCGGACACGCCCGCGAAGTTCCTCGCGGAGATGCGTCGGGTCTCGAAGGAGCAGGTGTTCTTCGACACGTTCAACAGTTTCAGCAGTCGGGTCGTCTACAACTGGCTCTTACCGATGGGGTCGCACCTCTACTCGCGCGAGGACGTCGAACAACTGCTCTCGGGTGCGGGTCTCCGCCTGGCCGACGAGTCCCACGACTTCATCCTCCCGTACGGCCTCTACCGGAAGATTCCCAACGGAATCGCCGGAGAGCTCCGCGAGTTGGACGAGACGATACGCGACAACGAGTTCGGGGAGAAGCTCTCGTCGGTGTCGTACTGGAACGCGGAAGTCGTGTAGAGAACCGCCCTCGAACGTCAGAACTCGTCTTCGATGACTTCGCCGACGGCGAAGTTCGACTTCACTTCGGTGATCTCTATCTTCACCCGCTCGCCGACGTCCGCGTCGGGGACGATGATGACGTAGCCGCGCTCGACGCGGGCGATGCCGTCGCCCTGTTTGCCGATGTCCTCGATCTCGACGTAGCGCAGTTCGCCGACTTCGACCGGCGGTTGAGGCTCGTCGGCGTCGGCCGTCGTCGACGTCGTCGAGGCCGTCGACGTCTCGGCCGCGGCGTCGGGTTTGGTCTCGCGGGAGATGAGCGCGACGCGGTACGTCTCGCCCGCTTCGATAGAACCGGTTTCGACCTCCCGACGCGGGATTTCGACGGTGTAGGAGTCGCCGTCGCTGCGGACTTCCGCACTGAACAGACACAGGAGTTTATCTGAGATTTCCAAGGGAGAGACCTCCACTGTGATGGGTCGGCGGCCGTCGTTAAAGATGTACCGCCGCCAACACTGTTTCGGCCGTTGACACGCGAGGGGCCGTGTGCGGCCGGTTCAGCGCGGGGACCGTCCAGCGTGCGGCGCGCGCACTGTCCCGTTCAGCGCGGGGTGCCGTCCGGTCGCTTCGCGCCTTCGGAGTCGTAGACGACCACTTCGCCCGGCGCTCGCTCCACCGGCGCGTAGTTGTCGCGGACGCCTATCGCTTCTTCGAGTTCCCGAACGGCACGAGTTTTGAGCGCCGCCGCGAGCTCCTCGGCGTGCTCTCGGGAGATGTCGCGGCCCAGTCCCTCGCACTCGTGGGCGCGGACCATCCCCTCGCCGTCGACGGCCTCGCCCATCGGTTGGGTGGTTCCGCCGAGCGCGACACTGAACGGGTAGGTCCGACAGATGAGCGGCCGGTTCTCGTGGACCGAACACGCGCCCGTGCCGCTCTCGTCCTCCTCGTAGAACGTGCAGTCGCCGCAGGCGTCGGTCTGCAGCGCCCACTCGAACGTCTCGCCTTCCGCCTCTCCGTCGTCTGCCTCGGTCAGTCCGTACGGCATCGGCCGGGCGATGTCGCGCCACTCCCGCGGGGGGTCCGAACGGGAGCCCGAAGCGACGTCGTCGCTTCGGTGCTCGTACTCGGCCGGAGTTTCCCCGTCCAGTTGCCGAACCTCGTCGGGGAACACCGTCGCCGTGTGCGGTTCCTTGTCGCCGTCGTCGGTGTACCCCTTACAGCAGGCCCCGCAGCGGGTACACTCGAAGCCGATGGACTCGATAGCGTCGGCTAACTCGTCGGTGTCGAGCTCCTTCGCCCGCTCCAGTTCGGTTTCGAGCGACTCCATCTACTCGGTTCCGTCTCCGGGGCCGACGGTGAAAACGCCGTCGTCCTCGGCCCGGACCTCTTCGTCCGCGCTCACTCCGCGAGCGACGACTCGACCGAGTCGACCACCGCGTCGAGTTCTGGCGTCTCGACGTACTCGTGGGTCATCGACAGCGGCGAGACGCTCACCGATTCGTCAATGACCGCTCGGCGGTCGCTCCCCTCGGGGTAGCGCTCGCGGTGGCCGTCGATGCCCGGCATCGGATTGCCGAAACCGACGACGTGCGGCCACGTCTGGTCGACCAGTCGGACCTCTCGGTCTGTCGTCTCCCCCTCGGCCGCATCGACCGCGTCGCCCAGTTCACCGCCGTCGGCGGCGGCCGGTTCCGCCTCCTCCACCGACTGCGCGTAGTCGGCCAACACGTGTGTGAGCCGAAGCGGCGGCGAATCGACGTCGACGGGGGCGTTGACGTTCAACAGGTCCGCGTCCTCGAACACCTCGGTCTCCCAGACGCGTTCGAGCAGGTTTCGGGCGACGACGGCGGGGCGGGTGAACTCGTACGCCTCGCCGGGGTGACAGTGGAAATCCTCGGAGTGGTACGCCGAGACGGCGATGGCCGGGACGCCGAGGAAGGAGGCTTCGATGCCCGCGCCGACGGTTCCCGAGCGGCCGACGACGTAGTTGCCGAGGTTCGGACTGTCGTTGATTCCGGAGACGACCAGGTCGAACTCGGCGTCGAGACCGCCGCCGAGGCCGAACGCCACGCAGTCGGCCGGCGTCCCCGCGAGTCGGTAGCCCCACTCGTGGTCGCGGAGGGTCACCGCGCCGTTTCGCGTGCGGCCCATCCCGCTCTGGTTCTCGTCGGGGGCGATGACCGTCACGTCGGCGACGGCGTCGAGTTCGCGGTACAGCGCCTCGATGCCGGGGGCGTCGATTCCGTCGTCGTTCGTCAGAAGCACTCGCGGCGTCTGCATTCGTTCGGGTCGATGACGTTCTGGTACGAATGTCTATCGGTGGGAGGGGGAGGCGTCTCGATGGTAGATGTCCGAGTACGGAGGCGGCAGTTTACAGCGGTCGGACGCGCTCGCCGTCCCGCGATACGTCCCCTTCGCGGGCCAACTTCTCGACGTGCGCGACGACGGTCGCCCGCGCCAAATCCTCAACGCCCGTCAGGTCCTTCTCGTAAGCGGCATCGAGCACGTCGTCGACGCTCGTCGCCCCCTCACGAACCGCTTCGAGCACCTTCGCCTCCCGGTCGAGTCGGTGACGAATCAGTCGTTCGAGCGTCGTTTTCGGTTCTCGGATTACCGGCCCGTGTCCCGGCAGCAGTCGCGCCGGACGCTTCGCGAGCAGCCGACGGAGGGCGGTCAGGTACGCGCGAACGTCGCCTTCGGGTGCCCCGACGACGACGCTTCCCGGTTCGACGGCCAAATCGCCGCAGAGAATTCTGTCGCCGACGCCGAACGCGACGTGGTCGACGGCGTGGCCGGGCGTGTCGAACACGCCGACCGGCCCCGCATCGGTGTCGATTTCGGTCCCTTCGACGAACGTCCGGTCCGGTTCGACGCCGGTCGCTCGCTCGAATCGCTTCTCGCGCCAGCGACGCGCCCACACCGTCGCGCCCGTCTCGGCGGCGTAGTCGGCGACGGCGGCGACGTGGTCCGGATGCGTGTGGGTGACGGCGACGTGTTCGACGGTCGCCTCGGCGACGAGCGCGTCGAGTTCGTCGGTCCGCGCGGCGGGGTCGACCAAGAGCGCCGAATCGCGGCCGACGAGGTAGGCGTTCGTCGCGCCCGTCGGCGCGCGGGTGGCGACCGGGACGGAGAGTCGGCGAACTCTCTCCCGCATCAGTCGGCGCTGCTCGCGTCCCCGCCGCCGTCGCCGGCGACGCTGACGAACTTCGCGAGGACGTCGTCCACCTCGTCGGCGGAGTCGTACGGCCGGTTGACGATGATGTCGCCCGCCTTCGACTTGCCGAGACCCGGAATCGCCGTCAGTTCGTCCATCGACGCGCCGTTGACGTCGAGCGGGTGCGGCACGCCCGTCACCGAGCGGTAGCCGTAGTCGACGACGGCGGTGTCGATGGTTCGTCCAAGTTCACGTTCGCCGGGGATGCCGACCAAGAGGGGATACGTCCCGAGCTGGCGGCCGAACGTCGTGCCGTCCTGGTGGTATTCGAGGTGGACGTTTTCGAGGACCGTCCCGGGCGGCGCGACGCGTTTGAGCATCGGCCGGTCTATCTCCTCTCTGACCTCCTGCTTGTACTGCTTGAACAGTTTCTTGTGGTCCTTGGCGATCTGCGACCCCGTCGACGACATCTCGGTGCCGTCGAACGCCATCACCTGCCGGATGTTGATGCGACGGACCATCAGCCCCTCGTCGTACACCCGCTGGAGGAAGCGCTTGTTGTGCGCGAACGTCTCCTCGCGTTCGCCCATCAGCCCGTGGAGGAGGTTGATGCCGGGGAGGAGCTTCGGCAGGCGACTCGCGGCGTCGTCGCCGTAGGTGGGGGCAGCGGGGTCGCTCGCGGTTCCACCGCTCGCATTCGAGACGCGCGACGTCTCGCGCTCCCCGGGTCGCCACCCGCCCTCCTCGTTGACGATTTTGATAGCCTCGAAACACTCGTCGGCGCTGACGTTGAGGTTGTTCTCCTCCTGCACCACGGGGTCGGCCGATTCGAGGCCGAACGCCGCAGTATCGCCGGGCGTGTTGTGCTCGGCGATGATGCGGATGCACTCTCTGGACTCCTCGGGCCACCGCGCGATGGTGATGGGGTTCATGTTGTCGAGGTGGAGCGTCCCCAAGTCGGGGGCCACCTCGCGGATGCCGCCGTACAGTCGCCGGAGCGCGTCAGGGTTCGGCGCCTCGCCGTCGCCGCCGAACGCCAGAATGTCGGCCTGCCGGCCGAGTCGGAAGTGTCGGGCGCCGCGGTCGTAGAGGTTTCCGACCTCTTTGACGACGGAGTCGGCGGTTCGGAACGCCGGGTTGCCGTACAGAGGTTCGGTGCAGAACGAACAGCGGTACGCACAGCCCCGGGACGTCTCCATCTCGCAGATGAGATAGTCGGGGTGGTTGGGGTGCTGTTCGACGACGAACGCCCCTTTCGCGGCCCAGCGGTCGAGCTCTTCGTTGTCGCGCATCCGGTTGCCGAACCCCTCCAATCCGCTGTCGACGAGGTCGTATGCGGCCGCCTCGACGTCGCCCTTGGCGACGAAGTCGTAGTCGAGGTCCTTGCGCTCCATCTCCTGGCCGCCGGCGTTCTCCTCGCCGACGCCGAAGCGGATGGGGCCGCCCATCAGCGTGGTGCCGTCGGCGGTCCACGCGAGTTCCTTCACCTCGTCGGGTTCGGCTGGCGTCCCGCCGACGTAGCTGCCGGGGACGGTCATCCCCCCGATGTAGACGAACAGGTCCGCGTCGGCGACGTCGGCCCACTTCTGTCTGTCCTCGCGGAGTTCGTCGATGGTGTGGTACGTTATCTGCTCCTCGGGCACCCCGGCGTCGACCATCGCACCGGCGGTAAAGCGCGGGTACGTCGAGATGTACGGCGGCACGCCGAAGTGCGCCGGTTCGTCGACGTACCCGTCGACGAGCGTCACTTCGAGGTCGGCGGGGTCGGTCATGGGCCGGGGTTGTCGGTCGACGGGTAAAACGGTGCGGTTCTCGCCCGTTCGGACGTGAGACGTTCCTCCGCCTCTCGCCCGTTCAGACGTAGACGTACCCCTCGACCGACGGGAGCTCGTCGGTCATCCGGAGGTTCGCGGGGTCGACGGTGTTTCGGAACGTCGCGAACGCGGCGACGACCGCCTCGAGCGCGGTGTCGCCGCCGTCGAGAACCTGCTCGCGGGCCGAGGGGGTGAACTCGACCGAGCGGTCGGTGAGGCTGTCGAGGACGAGCGCCGGCGTCGGACCGCTACCGGCGGGACGCCCGTCGCGCTTCTGACACCGCAGCGTGTCGAGCGTCCCCGCCGGGTACGTCTCCAGCACCAGCGGCCGGTCCTCGCTCGGGAGCTGCATCGGGACGACCCGCGCGGTGTCCGTCAGTACGAGCGGACGGAGGACATCGCGGATGCCGTAGAACGTCTCCGCGCAGAGCCGTTTGTCGTAAGCGGCGACGGCGCTCAGCGGTTCCTCCGTCGCGCGGAGAACGTCCGTCTCCGCGCCGTCGGTGACGAGACGGGCGTGCATTCGGCAGCGCTTGGTCATATCCTCGGGACCGGAGAACCAGTCGGGGAGTCGGTCGACGAACCGACGCCACCGCCGCTCGGGGACCACCGCCTTCGGGAGGCCGAACGGGAAGTCGAGCCCGACCGCGTTTCGGCTCCCGAGGTCGGCCAGAAACGAGGCGAGAGCGGCGACGGCGTCGGTCCGGTGCGGGGAGACGCCGAATCGCTCCGCTACCGGGGCGCAGTCGACGATGCGTAACGTCTCCTCCGTCGCGTCGGCTTCGACCAACCAACTCCGCTCGCCGGCCTCCTCGGCGTGGGCGTCGAAGATAACGCTGTAGACGTGCTCGGGAGGGAGATACCCGTCATTCATGTAGTGTATAGCTGACTGACTCGTTCTCGCTCGGCACTCTTATAACCGGCGCCCATATCACGCCGACGAGGGCTTGTTCGCACCCAGCGCGTTTATCTGGATGGGACTGCTATCTGTCACCATGCCCGCGACGCTCGAAGTAGCCTGCACCAGTTCCGACTGTGAGATGGATATGTTCGAACTGCACTACACGTACGACATGCCCGACGACGTCGGCGTCGGGGATTTCGTCTGTCCGTACTGCCAGCAGACCGACTGCCTCGAAGCTATCGAACTATGAACGACCTACGAGAACTCGGCGAGTCGGTGGCCAACGCGGTAGTCGAGCGCGTCGGTCGCGGCTTCGGCCACGTCCAGGAGCGGAAACCGCTCTCGTACGACCTCCTGGAGAGCGACGACAGCTATCTCGTCGTCTTCGACGCGGCCGGCGCGAACAAGAGCGACGTGCAGGTCCGCTTCGTCGACACCGAAGTCCAGGTCCGAATCGACCGGTTCCGCGACTTCCACGACGGCTTCGAGATGCGCTTCCCCGGCCGGGGACTCTCGCTCGACGGGAAGGCGAAACTCCCCGACGACGCCTCCGTCGACGCGGAGGCGGCGACGGCGACGGTGACGAAACACGGCACGCTTCGGGTCTACATCCCCAAAACCGGGGGTGGCAAAAACGTCACCGTCGAGGAGGAGAGCGAGACCGAAGCGGACGCCACGGGAGTCGACGCCGACGCCGCCGGCGGCGAGACGAGCGTCGTCGAGGAGCAACCGACCGAGGAGGAAGCCCAGGAAGCGGCGAACGCTGACTCGGCCGAGGAAGCGGCGAGCGCGGACTCGGCCGAGGAAGACGGTTCGAGCGGCGAGCACAGCGCGAGCGGCGAAGACGACACGGCGGAGGAGGACACCGACGCCTCCGCCGCCGGAACGGACGCGACGGCCTCAACCGACTCGATAACCGACGAGGAGGCGGCCGCCAACGACCCCGACGCGCGGTTCGAGCCCGCCGAGGCGGCGGGGCAACCCACAGACGAGTCCATGGACGAAGTCGACGACGAGTTCGTCGAGCAAGCGGAGTCCCGCGACGAGGACGGTGCGGACGGCGAAGACGGCGAAAACGACGAAAACGACGAAAAACGCAACTGAGTCCGAGCGTTCTCGACGCTCCCTTCTCTTCAGTCCAGCGCCATCCCTTCTCGAATCTCGAACTCCTCGTCGCCGGAAAACCGCGCCGGGTCGAACGGCGCGATAGCCTCCGTTTCTCCGAGAATCTGCCGCGCGACCGCCTCACCGGTCGCCGGCGCGCGCATGAAGCCGTGACCCTGCCATCCGGCGGCGACGAACACACCCTCACTTAGTTCCCCGAGCAGGGGGTCGCCGTCGGGCGTCGCCGTGCAGAGGCCCGCCCACGCCCGCTCGACGTCGAGGTCGTAGCCGGTCCGCTCGTCGAGCGCGGTCCGGATGTCGTCGACGAACCAGTCGTCCGCGTCGCGGTTCCACTCGTCGGGGTCGGCCTCGACCGGGACTGTGCCGTCGCCGGCGAGTATCCCGGTCGGGTGCGGTCGGAGGTAGACGCCCGCCGTCGCGTCGTACACCATCGGCCCGTCGTACCGTCGGCGGCCGGTCAGCGCTTGTACTCGGTACGGTTTCAGCGGGACAGAGACGCCAGCGTCCGCGAGTACTCGTTTCGTGTGCGCCCCGGCGGCGACGAGGACGACGTCGAACCGCTTCGTCACCCTGTCGTCGACGACGACGCTCGGGGGGTTGACGCCGAGTGCCACCCCCGCGCCGGTCTCGAAGGAGACGCCTTCGCGTCGGGCTTTCGTCGCCATCGCAGAGACGTAGCTCGCGGGGTCGGTCCAGCCGGCGTTCTCGGCGACGGCGGCCGCGAGCAGGTCGTCGGTCCGAATCGGGAAGCGGTCGCCGAGTTCCTCGGGGTCGACGACCGACACCGCTCGCCCGTGGGCGCGCATCCGGTCGACGCTCGCCGCCATCGCTCCGGCCGCCGTCTCGTCGCCCTCGCCGACGGCGATCACGTACGGACACTCCCGGAACTCGAAGCCGTCTTCGCCGGAGAACTCGCGGAAGCGCTCCAGCGCCCGGCCGCCGATTTCGGCGTCGATATCTTCGGCGTAGGCGTCGTACAGCACGCCCGCCGCACGTGCGGAGCTACCGGCTGCGGGGGACGAGGAGCGGTCGTACTCGCCGCGCTCGAAAACCGTCACGTCGGTCCCGCGGGTCGCGAGGTCGTACGCGGCGGTGAGCCCGACCGCACCGCCGCCGACGACGGCGACGCGCATCAGCGACGCGCCTCCGTCGGGCGGTACGGTTCCGTCGGGCGGGATGGGAGTCGGTCGGCGACGAACCGGCCAAGACGGCCCCCGTCGGCAGTGAGAGTTGGCATGCTCCGAACTCACGGTCGTCGTACTTAGCGCTTCGTCCGGCGGAAGAGAACGAGAAGTGGGAGTTAGAGGAACTCGTCGATACCGCGGGCGGGGTAGCCGACGACGGTGTCGACGCCCAGCGATTCGAGCGCGGCGACCCGCTCGCGGACCGTCTCGGGCGCACCGACGAGCGCGTAGTCCCGGCTCGCCTTCGACAGCACGTCTCGGGCGCGTCCCTCCGCGCGCGAGTCCGTCGCACACCCGTCGGGCAGCGCCCGGGCGACGGGCCGTCTCCGGGCGACGTAGCCGCCGACGGCGTCGAGAATCTCGTCCTCGTCGTCGGCTAGGACGGTCGGCGCGTACAGCGCGATCTCGCCGTCGTAGCCCGCGGCGCGAAGCGCCCGGACCTCCCGGTCTGTCGTCCGGGACAGCAGTTCGTACTGCGTTCCCCCGGCGGCGAGCGCGACGCGTTCGATTCCCTCGGTGCCGACCCACGCGTCGGGGGCCGCCTCGCGGGCCGCCTTCAGCCGGGGGGCGACGGCTCTGCGCCGCTCGTCCTCGGAGAGGTAGGCGGCGTGGCCGGCGACGAGGACGCGCCCGACGCTGTCGGGGACGTCGGCGAGGCGCGAGTCGTCGCCGAGCGGGTCGAAACCGTCGGCGCGAATCGGCGTCGTGAGGCGGACGTCCGCCGTCCGCGAGAGCGCGTCGAGAACGTCGGCCTCGGGGAGGTGGTCGACCCCTTCGTAGTCGATTGCGATCGTCGCCGCCGAGAGGTCGGCGGCGCGGCGCACGTCGCACTCGGCGGGTTTGAGCGCGACGGCGTCGATACCAGTGTGCGAGAGTACAGACTCGCCGGTGAGTGCTTTCATCGGGTTACTCCGGGGCGACCGCTGTTCAGAAACGTCGGTTCATCGTCGCGGAACTCGATCCATCGTCTGTGCGACCATGTACTCCGCTGTAACCCCCGAGAGGGTGAAAAGGGTTCTGTTCCGGTCAGTATTGGCACCGGTCGGATTGTGTCACTCGATGCCACGGGACGGCCGGTCGTCGGGCGGTTTCGAGGGTCAAACGCTTTGTAGTTCTAGCATTTCGTTTGAGTAATGAACGACTCCGACGCCGACAGGTCCGAACAGTTGGACTCGGTGCGGGAGGCGGTCGACCGGTCTCGAAGCGGCGCGCCCGCCGCTGGCGCGGTCGTCAGGGACCGCTTCTCGTCCGACGAGGTGTTCCAGCGCATCGTCGCCGTCGCCGACGAGGAGGTCACCTCGAAGGGCCGCGAACTGTTCTTCAGCGCGCTCGCCGCCGGACTGGCCATCTCTATCACCGTTCTGCTGACCGCGTCGCTGTCGGCGACGACGAACGAGGACCCGATACTGAGCGCGCTGCTCTATCCGCTCGGATTCATCTACATCATTCTCGGCGGCTACCAACTCTACACGGAGAACACGCTCCCGCCGGTCGCGCTGACGATAGAGCGCCTCGCCAGCGTCCCGGCGTTGCTGCGCCACTGGCTCATCGTCCTCGCCGGAAACTTCGCCGGCGGGATAATCGGTGCCGCGGTGCTGGCGTGGGGCGGCGTCTTCTCCCCCGAGGCGGCGACCGCCGCGTTACACCTCGCCGAGCACGGTCTCGAGACGGCGTGGTGGGACCTGTTCTTCAAGGCCGCATTTGCCGGACTCATCGTCGCCGGGGTCGTCTGGATAGTGTACGCCGCCCGCGACACCATCTCCCGGCTGGTCATCGTCTACCTCGCCTTCCTCTCGATTCCCCTCGGTGACCTGTTCCACGTCGTCACCTCGTTCACCGAGATGACGTACGCGGTCTTCATCGGCGAGATCGCGTTCTCGACCGGCCTCGTGCAGTTCGTCCTCCCGGTACTTCTCGGCAACACTATCGGCGGCATCGTCCTGGTGACCCTCGTCAACTACTTCCAGACGAGCGAACATCGGCTCGAATCCGCTCGGTTCGAGGGGACGACCCGTCAGCTCTCGATGCGGGAGTGGGCGTTCGGCGGGCTCGTCGGTCGCTCCTACGTGCCGCTCATCAACACGACCGAGCTGCCCGCGTTCGCCGAAGAGGACTCCTACCGACTGATGGTGCCCATCGCCAACCCGCGCACCGAGTCGCGGCTCGTCGAACTCGCCTGCAGGCTCGCCAGTCAGAACGACGCCGCGACCGTCCACATCGTCCACATCGTGCAGACGCCCAGACGCACCACCCGCGGCTACGGAAGCGGGCAGCGCGAGCGCATCGCCGCCAGGTCCGAAGAACAGCTCTCGGACGTCAGAGAGACGGTCGCCAGCTACGACGTCGACTGCGAGACGTCGACCGTCGTCTCACACCGGTCCTTCGAGGAGATATTCTCCATCGCCGACCGCACGCACGCCGACCTCGTCCTGATGGGGTGGGGCGCGAACGAACTCTGGAGCGCCGCCCGGGCCGAACGACCGCTCGACGAACTGGCCAACAAGCTCCCCTGCGACTTCCTCATCCTCTCGGACCGCGGCCTCGACACCTCGAGGATTCTCCTTCCGACCGCGGGCGGCCCGGACTCCGACCTGAGTGCCGAAGTGGCGGGGGCGCTCCGCGCCACCGACGGCTCCGAGATCTCCCTGCTACACGTCGTCGACGACGTCTCCGAGCGCGAGGGTGGCGAGCGGTTCCTCTCCGAGTGGGCGACCGCCCACGGCCTCGACGACGCCGAACTCGTCGTCGACGACTCCGGCGACGTCGAAGGCGCAATCGCCCGGGAGGCCGAAGACCACACGCTCGTCGTCATCGGCGCGACCGAGCGCGGCCTGCTCTCGCGACTGGTCAGCGAGTCGCTCAACCTCGACGTCCTCAACGACGTCGACTGCTCGGTGCTCTTGGCCGAACGGCCGGGCGACCGCAGCCTCCTCAAACGGCTGTTCGGTCGGTAGCGGTTCCCGCTTTTTCGCAGTTTCGAGCCTCGAACCGACTCAGACGGGATACTCGGCGTCGGGGTCGACGACTCGGTCGGGCTCGGCGGGCGCTCGCCAGTCCGTCGTCAGCTCCAGCAACTGGACGACCATCTGCCCCGTCGCCCCCCAGACGGTGTACCCGTCGACGTGAAAGAAGTGGATTCGGACGGGGCCGTACGTCGGATGCTCGCGGCGTTCCGACTCGTAGTTGGCGGGGTCCGTGAGCGCCGCGACCGAGAGGACGGCGATCTCGGCGACCTCGCGCTCGTCAGGCGTGTACTCCCGGTCGGGGACGCGACCGACGAACGGGCGCACCGAGTAGTCGGTGCTGGTCTCGATGTCGTCCAGTCGGCCGACGAGTTCGACCTCCTCGGAGCGGAGGCCGATCTCCTCTCTCGCCTCGCGGAGCGCCGTCGCCGTCAGGTCGACGTCGCTCGGTTCGCGGCCGCCCCCGGGAAAGCTCATCTGTCCGGGGTGTTCGCCGAGGTGGTCTGCGCGCTTCGTGAACAGGACGTACGGGTCGCCGTCCCGGAGTAGCACGGGCGCGACGACCGCCGCCTGCCGCGTCGCTCCCTCGATGGCGGTCGGGTCGTGGCGCGCTACTCCAGTGAGGTCCATGTCCCTTGGTCTCGTTCGACGGCCTTAGTCTTGAAGAACCGCATCGAGTCGGTCGCGGACGGCGGCCGTCTCGACGGGTGCCCACGCGTCGAGGTCGTACGTCACGTCGTACAGCCGGTTCAGACGCGCTTCGTCGCCGTCGTCGATAGCGGCGTCGGCTTCGGCCGCGAGGCGCTCGCGGACCTGTTCGCCGAGCGCCCGGCGGTCGACCTCGCGCCGCGGCACGTCGAGGATGTGCGGGAGGTCTTCGGCGTTCTGCGGCAGCGACGGAAACGCCGCGGGACCGACCGCGACGAACGTCCCGTCGGCGGCGCCGCGCCGTTCGGGGTCGCCCGCCTCGACCGTCTGGTCGTTCGTCCCGACCGTCTGGTCGTTCGTCCCGACCGTCTGGTCGTCCGTCCCGACCGTCTGGTCGTTCGTCCCGACCGTCTGGTCGTCCGTCCCGACCGTCTGGTCGTTCGTCCCGACCGTCTGGTCGTCCGTCCCGACCGTCTGGTCGTTCGTCCCGACCGTCTGGTCGTCCGTCCCGACCGTCCGGTCGTCCGCGTCGGCAATGTACTCGACGAGATAGTACTCGTCGATGGCCGCGTCGACGGCCGCCGAGAGCGCCTCCGCGTCGGTCTCCGAGCCCTGTTTGTACGCGAGTTCGTCGAGCGCGGATTCGAGTTCGGCGTGCGTCAGCGCGCCGAAGAGGTCGACGACGCCCGCGAGGTCGTCGTAAGTTCGGCTCATCGGTCCGCCCCTCGCTCGACGACCGCTCCGTCGGTCGCCTCCTGCAGGTCGGCTTCCGCGAGCTCCGCGACGGTCGACGCCGAAATCGGGGCGTCGGCCCACGCGGGCAGTCGGTCGTCGTCGACGGGCGCGGCGACGGCGTCGGTGTATCGCTCGATCTGCTCGTACTCCTCGCCGCGGCCGTAGTCGAGGCCGTTGAACGCGGCGTCGACGGCGTACTGACGGACGAATCGGCGGGCGCTCTCGGCGTATCGCTCCGGGAGCGTCTCGTACGCCGGGTCGACGCCGTGGTCCTCGACCGCTCGCAACAGCGCCGCGCCGACCGACCGACTCATCTCCGAGAGACCGGTGGGGCCGCCGACCGCCCGGTGGTCGTGTTCGTACGCGCCCAGGTCGACCTGTGCGCTGCCGTCGAAGCCGGCGAGCGAGAACGCGTCGCCGAGCGTTCCGACTTCGAGTCCCCACGTTCGCTGGACGCGGAGGCGGCGCGCGACGTCGTTCGTCGCCGCGAACTCGCCGGCGAGCGCGTAGCGAAACGCCGAGAGGTAGTCGAGAATCGGCGCGTCCGTCTCCTCGGCCAGCGCGGCGACCAGCGGCGCGTAGAACAGGCGAAACAGCCGTCCGTAGAGGCGGTCGTTCTCGACGCGGGCGTAGTAGGCCTTCGAGAACTCGAAGCCGTGCGACAGCGGGAACAGCAGTCGGGCGACGTACGACCGCGAGTACGTCTTCGTGTCGGCGTCGTGGACGACGACGAACTCCTCGGAGAGCGCCTGCCCCAGCGCCAACCACACGTCGCGTCCCTTCCCGCGTCGGCCGTTCAGCCCCTCGTCGGCCAGACGCGAGGTGAGCCGTGGACCGTCGCACCAGAGCACCGACAGCCGCAGGTCGTACTCCGAGAGCCAGTCGGCGAACGGGCCGACTCGCTCGGCCGACGCGCGGAGCGGAACGACGACGCGGGCGGGGTCGACGTGTTCCAGTTCCGAGAGCACTCGCTCGGCGGCGAGACCGGCGTACTCCCGTTCTGTCATCGGCAGCACGACGGCGGCGCGGTCCGTCGGTGCGTCTGGCGCGGGGTCGGTCAGGTCGTGGAGCGTCGCGATTCGCTCCTGGACGTACTCCATCGGATGCTTCTGAGGAGCGACAGATGAAAAACAAGCCGGTTGTCTCGGCAGACCACCGTGTCGACGGCGCGCGTCTCCTCGTCTCGAGGCGCACTCCGCAGCTCCAAGAGAGGGAGGCTGCGAACACACTCGCTATTTGCAACTATTTTCGCCGGGGTATTTTTGTGGTGTGAGCGCCAAGGGCGGGCCATGGATTCCACCCGGAAGGGTCTGCGCGCGGGAGAACTCGGCAAAGACACGTACGGGCGTCTCGCGTGCGAGGAGTGCGAGGAGACGTTGAAGAAGCGCAACGACCCCGACGAGGTGTTCTCGGTCCGGACCTGTCCCGACTGCGGCCGCGAGTGGAAGGAACTGTAGCACCCGTCAGTCGAAGACGGCGTCGAACGCCTTCGCGCCCAGCGGGTCGAACGTCCCGGCGGCGACGTTCTCGGCGACGTGCTCTCGACGACTCGTCCCGACGAGCGCCGCCGTCACCGCGGGCGCGCTCCGCGCGAAGTTGAGCGCCCGTTGCGTCGTCGAGTCGCCCTCCAACTCGGCGGCGACGGCGTCCGGGAGTCCGGCGACGAGTTCGCCCTGTTTGAGACTCGCGCTCGCGAACACCGAGAGTCCGGCGTCGTGGGCGAACTCCAGCGCGCTCACCCGTTCGCCGCCGTCGCCACCGTCACCGTCGTCGCTGCGTTCGTGAACTTTCGCGGTGAACGCGTCGGCCATCTCCACGTTGAACGGCATCTGGAGCGCGAGCAGTCCCGACTGGTCGTTGCCGGCGGCGTCGGCGGCGCGGTCGGCCCGCGACACCACCTCCGGGAGCGACAGGTGGTTCGGATGCTCCGGCGGCACGCGGAACGCCTCCCACGTCGCGACGCCGTAGCCGCCGATGTCGCCCGCCGTCCGGCGCTCTTCGAGTCTCGCGAACGCGGCTTCGAGTCGGTCGTAAACCGCGTCGGCGTCGCGGACGCTCAACTGCGTCTCCGGGTTGTGGACGTAGTAGCAGTCGACGCTGTCGAGGCCGAGATTCGAGAGCGACCGGTCGAGCATCGCGTCCAGGAAGTCGGGGGCGATGCAGTGGCTGCCGCGCGCGAGTTCGTCGATGTCGACGAGGCCCGTCTCGACGAACCGCTCGCGGACGTACGCGCTCGGGTCGCTCGGCCGCTCGCCGTCGAACGGGAGGAAGCCGCCTTTCGTGGCGACGACCACCTCGTCTCTGTCGATGTCGGCCTCGTCGAGCGCGCGGCCCACCACGTGCTCGCTCCGCTGACAGCGGTAGTTTATCGCGGTGTCGACGAGGTTGACGCCGCTCTCGAACGCCTCGACGAGCGCCTCTCGGTAGCCGTCGTCGACGGCGTCGGTCGGGTCACCGAGGTACGTCCCGACGCCGATGCTCGACACCACGCCGGGGCCGAACCGGCGGAAATAGGTGCGACCGAAGCTGTCGCCGAAGCGGTCCCGATACCCCCACGTGCCGCTCGCGGTTGCCATGGGTTCGATACGAGCGGCCGGTGAAAAAGCGTTACACGTCGCCGGTGGCGCGGCGAGCACGTCGTCGGTGGCGCGGCGAGCACGTCGCCGGCGGCGTCGGTGGCGTGCCAGCGCTCACACGTCGCCGGTGAGCGTCTGGAACAGGCGCTCGACCAGCCCGTTTCTGGGTACGGGGCTCGGCACGTCGCCGCCGGCCGGGTCGACCTGCGGAATCTGGCCGCCGCCCATGCGGGCGTGTCCGCCCGCCGACGCGCTCGGGATGTCGGAGACGGCGGCTTCGAGCGCCCGGCCCATGTGGACCCGGTCGTCGCGGGAGCGACCCGAGAGGTACACCGTGCCGTCGCGCTCGCCGCAGACGACGACGGCCGTCACGCCTTCGAGGTGCATTAGCTCGTCCGCCGCCTGCGGGATGGAGTCGACGTTCGAGACGGGACCCACGTCGCTGACGGCGAACGAGCCCTTCACCTTCCGACCCGCGATGGCGCGGGCCTTCACTTCGAGCACCTCCGCGCCGACCTGCGGGTTGGCGATGCGGTCCAGGAGGTCCTCGTCGACGCCGGGGTAGAGGTAGCCGCTGGCGGTGAAGTCGGCGGCGACGCAGCCCGAAGTCAGTCGCTTCGTGTCCGCCAGAATGCCGTACAGCAGGCCGGTTGCGACCTCCGAGGGCATGGTGTAGCGGGCGTTTATCTCGCTGGCGTGTTGGTCCGGCGGGACGGGTTTCGCGCCGATGTCGCGGAAGTACTCGGCGACGATGCTGGCGCTCGCGCCGTAGTTCGTCCGCACGTCGGTGAACTCCTCGCCCGCGCCGTCGCCGGGGTGGTGGTCGACGACGGCGAACGGGAGCACGCTCTCGGCCCCCGCGAACCCGCGCGGGGTGTTGTGGTCGACGAGGACGACGTTCTCGGCGGCGATCTCGGAGACGTGGTCTATCTGTTCGAGGTCCAAATCCAGAACCGTTCGGAAGGCGCGGTTCTCCTGGTGGCGTATCTGTCCGGTGAACTGGATGCGCGCCTGCGTGTCGACCTGACCGGCGAGGCAAGCGACGCCGATGGCCGCCGCCATGGCGTCGGGGTCCGGGTTCGGGTGCATCAACACCGCGATTTCGTCCAAATCCGCGAGCGCCCGCTTGAACTGAACGCCCATCGGGCGGCGGAACCAGCGGAGCGCGTAGCTGACGCCGAACAGCGCGACGAGACCGACAGCCAGAACCGTCGCGATCTCGGGGTTGTCGCGGACGAACACCTCCGCGTCGGTGAGCGCGTCCGTCGCGGCGGCCCTACTCGGCATACTCCGTCTGTCAAACGCGACCAGTAAGAAGGTTCCCCAAATATATTCGTGCGAGTTTCGGTAGACGGGAAGGCGGATTCGCGGAGTTCAGCGCGTGCGCTCGCGATACCGTTCGACCGCGGCCGCGTACCCCGAACGGTAGTCGGGGAACTCGAGTTCGTACCCGAGTTCGCGGAGTCGCGCGTTCGAACAGCGCTTGCTCGTGAGAATCCGTCGCCGCGCCGCCTCGGAGAGGTCGCCCGCGTCGAGACGCTCCTGTTTCGTCCGTTTCGGCGGCCAGTCGACGCCGCACTCGTCGGCCAGCCAGTCGGCGAACGCCCACTTCTCGGCCGGTTCGTCGTCGACGACCAACACCACCTCGTCGCGTCCCTGGCCGGTCTCCAGCAGGTACGCGATGGCCCCGGCGGCGTCGTCGCGGTGGACCATGTTCAGATACCCTTCCGTCACCGGTCCCTCCAGATACCGCTCGAGTCGGTAGCGGTCGGGACCGTACAGCCCCGCGAAGCGGGCGACGGTGCCCTCGACCCCGTACTCGCGCGGCGTCGCGCGGGCGACTCGTTCGGCTTCCGCGAGCACTCGCGTCTTCTCCGTCGTCGGCCGAATCTCGGTCCCCTCGTCGACCCAGTCGCCGTCGTGGTCGCCGTAGACGCCGGTGCTCGACGTGTACACGTAGCGTTCGGGCGGGTCGTCGCGCCCGAAGAACGCCGAGAGCGCCGTCCGCTGTCCGTCGACGAACACTCGCTGCGCCGCCTCCGCGTCGCGCCCGCCGGAACTCGCCGCGAAGACGAGCCAGTCGGCGTCCGGCACCGAGGCGAGCGACGACGCGTCGGTCACGTCCGCACGCACCGCCTCGAACCCCGCCGATTCGATGGCTTCCAGCCCGGCGTCGGAACGCCTGACGCCGACGACGTCGTGGCCCGTCGCGGTCAACTGACGACCGAGTTCGAGGCCGACGTAGCCACAGCCGAGGACGACGACGCGCTTGCTCGCTCCGTCGCTGCTCTCGGCGCTCATCGGCGGTCGTTCCGCTCGGCGATGAACTGGTGCACGGCCGAGAGTTCGTCGAGCGAGAACGGGATGCGACCTTCGAGCGCCTGCTGGACCTCCTGGCCGGTGAGGTCGGCGTCGATGTCCGAAGCGATAGTGTCCACGTCGAGGACGCCCGTGGTCATCCCCATCAGGAGGTGGTCTCGCAGTTCGAGCACGATAGCCTCCCGGTCGGGGTAACCGTCGCCCGCGGCGAGGATACCGGCGGCCTCTTCGAGCGTGAGGTCGGGCGAGTCGCCGTCCGTCAGGGCGGCCACTCGGTCGTGGTCGACGCCCGACTCGGCGGCGACGGCTTCGACGCCGACCGCGTCGACGACGGCAGCCAACTGCGAGTCGTAGGCGGCACGCAACTCGTCCGGCGTCAACGACCCGGGGTTCTCCGCAGCGTCGTAGAGCATACAGGGAGTCGCCCGGCGTCGGGCAAAACGGTTGTCACTCCGGGCGCAGGACCCTCCGGGGGCGACTCAACACCGCCGTTCCGGCGTACAGCCGGGCTCCGGCCACCCGCCGGAGCGCTCGTCGGCGTCACCGTCGACGTCGCCGACGCCCGGCGGTGTCGGGGGAACGGCCACGACGACGGTCGTCTTCGCCTCGAACGAGATGCGCTCGCTCCGACCCAAGCGCTCGGCGTCCCCGTCGTCGTCGACGTCGAGCGTCACCGCGCCGCCGTCGCGGACGTACCGGAGGTCGCTCGACCCGGCCGGGCCGCGGCGCGCGGTGACGACGAACTGCGCGTACTCGCCGCGAACCTCGACGGTCCAGACGTTGACGGTCGCGTACCAGTAGCCCGGTACGGGCGCGACCGGCAGTCCGGATGGTACGCCGACGAGCGCCTCGTCGGCCCACTTCGTATCTTCGAGTCGCTCGCCGACCCGCTCTTCGAGGCGGTCTTTGGCTCGCTCGCTCCCGTCCCGCAGTTCGGCTTCGAGCGCCTTCTTCGCGCGGCGAGCGAGCCACTGCGTCGCCGCCGACGTGCGCTCCGTGGGTCGCCGCCGTACCTGCGCGGCGTCGCTGCGGGCGGCGTCGAGCATCGACGACCGGAGCCGGAGTTCGAGACGGTCGGTCCGTCGGTCGTGCCAGCCTCGCCGCGCTCCGACTCGCTCGGCGATGGCCGTCGCCGCGGAGCCGTTGACGGCAGCGAGCGCTCGCCGCCCGTGACCGTCCCACCGGCCGAACCCCCAGTCGACGGCGAGACGGCGCTCCGCCGCCGTGAGCGACGTCTCCTCTCTAAGAGTCGTCCGCGCTGCGCCCTCGGTCACGTCGACGCCGGCGGCGACTTCGGTTCCGAGCCGACGCCGCCGCTCGTCGAGCGTCGCGTTTCCGGTCGCGGCGGCGGTCCGGTTCGCCACCACGAGCACTCGCCCGCCCGTTCGGAGACTCACCCGCTTCGACCGGTCTATCGCTCCGTCGACGACGCTGTCGGCGACGTCGCCGTACGGTGCCGTCACGAGATTCGTGTTCCGCGCGGTCAACGGCCGATAGCTCGCGTTCGCCGGAATCGTCGGCGCGTGCGCTCGTTCGACGGTAGCCAGCGTGAGGTACGCCGGCGACCCGTCGGGGTAGAGTGCGACGCCGCTCGCCGGTGCCTCGTCGCCGAACGTCCGCGGTTCGGCGACTACCGACCGCTCGGCGGTTTCGACGAGCCGACCGAGTTCGGACGACGACGACGCCGTCGCTCCGCGACCGGCCAGCGTCTCGCCCAGTCGGTCGTTTCGCGCTGCGGTCCGGTCGGCCCGCGCGTCGAGGTTGAGTAACACGCGTTCGAGATACGCCGCCCGCGCGGCGACGCGCGCTCGGTCGGCCGCGCCGTCGTACGTCTCGGGAGCGTCGAGCAGTTCCGACCGACGGGACCGGAGTTCGGCGGCCAGTTCCGCGGGTGGGTTCGCCTCGCCGGTTGCGACGCGCGTCGCGTCGAGTTCCAGGCTCACGCCTCGAAGGCGCTCTCTGAACGCCGACAGGTCGTCGTACACCCACGGCTCGAGTCGCTCGGGACGCTGACCGGTGAGCGTCGCTGTTCTCGTCTCCGTCGCTCCGCTCGACCGAGCGTTCTCGACAGCGCGGCGAGACACGGCGTCGACGCCGCCGCGGCGTTCGACCGTTTTCGACCACGCGCGCTCGGGCACGTCGTCGAGGTTCGGCCCGTCGAGCGCGCCGCCGCGTTCGAACTCGGGGGTAACCGGCCGGGTGGGAACGCCGTCGAGCGACCGGCGTTCGACGCCGAGCGCGATGCCGACGCGGTAGCGGTCGGTCCACGTCGCCCGCGTCGTCCGAGTCCCGTTGCCCCGTCGCCACGTTGCGGTGCGAACGTGACGCTCGACGACACGTCGAGTCGCCGTCTCGGTGCGCGTACCGGTCGTCTCGGGCACCGGACCGTCGCCGTCGGACACCGAGAGACGAGTCCGCGTCTCGACACCCACCCGACTCCAGTTTCGACCGGGCGCGGCGGGGCGTTTCGGCGTCCCCTCGCGCGTCTGTACGACCCGCGTCGAGCGGTGTGCGTCGACGCGGTACGCGGCCGCCAGCGTCTCGGTCAACGACCGCTGGTTCGGTTCGCCGTCGACCGTCGGTTCGCCGTCCGCCGTCGGTTCGCCGTCCGCCGTCGGTTCGCCGTCGAGAAACGAGACGAACGCGGCGTCGGCGGTCCGGTTGACGCCGACGGTGAGCGACCGTTCCTCTCCGGACGCCGCCGTCGGCACTGGAGCGTTTGCCTCCGGCGCAGTCGGGTCGTTTGGCGGAGCGAGCACCGCCTCCGCGATGCGGCCGGCTTCGGACGGAGCCGGCTCCAGCAGGTCGGCCGCGCCGACGCGCATCGTCGCCCGCTCGACGCCGCGTCGGGCCGCCGGGTCGCTCCGACCGAACGACGCCCGCTGCACGGCGACGACGCCGGTGTTCGTCGACAGCCCGACGTGACGGTTCGAGACGACGTTCTCGATGGGCGCGCCGCGGTTCTGCGCGTATCCTCGCGCCCACGCGACCGGATACAGCCGCGCGGTCAGTCGACGGTCCAGTCCCGGCCCGGCGAGCGCCGGACGCCCGAGTCGGGTCTCGAACGCTGCCGTTCTGTCGTGTGCGAGCAGTACCGGATTGGCCACGGTCACGGTCAGCGAGTCGGTCCGCGCGGCGACGACTCGGCCGTCGCGCGTCGCCGTTCGCGTCACGTTCTCGAGCGTGACGCGCATGGCCGACCCCTCGTCGACGCGCTCGACGGTGACCGCGCGCTTGGCCCGCCGGAGGTCCGAGATGTTCCGAACCGCCGGAATCGACACGGCAGCTCTCACGTCGTTTCGGCGGTAGCTCGTCCGCTCGAAACGCTCCCGCGCCGCGAGGTAGAGGCGAACGCGCAGCGAGTCGACGAACGGCGACGACTCGTTGAGCACCTTCCCGGCCGGCGTCTCCGCCCGGGCCGTCACGGGGGTCGCCGCCGCGTCGACGGCGGCCTCGTCGGCGGCGACGCGGAGCGCGGTGACCGACTCCGCGTCGACCCGTTCCATCGCCGTCTCGACGTCGTCGTCGCGCGTCGCGGCGGGGCCGCCGAGCGTCGCGGCGAACGTCGAACTCGTCACGAGCAGCAACACGCCGACGAGCGCGAACGGGACGCGCCCGCGTTCGCCGTCGAGAAAGTCGGCGGCGTTCGGGCCGCCACCCGCGCCGTCGCTCACGCCGACCACCGCTGAACGGTGATGCGGACCGCCCCGCCAGAGAGCGACACGGCGGCCGCCGCCGGCGAGTCGAACCGCTCCCGAAGGTCCGCTTCGACGCGCGGCTCCAGCGCCGAGACGAGTCGCGCGTTCGCCGCCGGAACCGTCGAGCGGTTCAGCGTCGGCGGCAGCGTCGCCCCCGCGAGTTCGGCCGTCCGTCGGTAGCGATACCTGACGAGCGCCGACGTAGGGTAGTCGTCGTCGAGCGCCAGACGAGTCCGTCTCGGCGGGAACCACGTTCTGACGAGGCGCTCGCTCACGACCGTTGCGACGCCGGCGAACCCGTCGTCCATCGCGCGCCGGGCGGCCGCGTCGTCGTCGACCTCCGTCCCCGTCGGCACCGAGAGCACCGCGACGTGAACGTCGGCCGACGGCGGGGGTCTCTCGCCGACAGTCGCCGTCCCGGCGATACTCGAACCGGGGTGCGGTCGCCACTCCGCGACGACGTGCGTCCGCGGCGGCAGCGACCGACCGACGGCCGCGCGAACGCGCCGGCGGAAGTCGGTACCCGCGTGCGTCGGGCGCTCACCGCCGACCGCCGGCGTCGCCAGCGTCGACTCGGCCAGTAACTGCGCGAGCGTGCCGTGGGCGTGCCGGTCGAACGCTGGGCCGTCGGTCGCGGGAAATCGTTCGGGGTCGTCCGCACGGCGCGCGCCGGTCGCGAGGCTGTATTCGACTTCGGCGGTGCTCGTCGAGAGCGTCTTCACCGTCCGTGACGCGCCGGCGTCGGAGGACCCGTGACTCGACGGCACGTCCACGAGCGTCACCGCCGCGGCGCTGACGAGGAGCAGACAGAGCGCCGCGTCGAGGACGCTGCTCGTCATCGCCACACCGCCACCCGGAGGCGACCCGGCCGGACGACTCCCGGCCGGAGACGAACGCTCGGTCGACGGGCCGCTTCGTCGAAACCGGGCCGGCGGGCCGCCCGCGCCCACTCCGTCGGGACCGGCGGTCCGACGGTCCACCGGCGTTCGCCGACGGCGAGCGAGACGTTCAGCGAGTAGCCGTCCGGCGCGGCGCCGCGGGTCCCGTCGAGCGCTGCCGGGTCGACGACGGCGTCTTCGGTCAGTTCGCTCGTGACGCGTTCGAGCGTCGGGTCGGCGAGCGCACGCGCCTCCGACGGTCTCGCCCCGTCGAAGACGACGGCGTACAGCGAGAGCGAGACGACGACAGCGAAGACGGCGACGAGCGCCGTCGTCGGGTCCGTCTGCGCACGACCCGCCCCGTTTCCGTCACGCGCCGACGAGCGTAACATCTCTCTCCCCCCACTCGACTCCGCGCACGACGAGCGTCCGGTCGACGGTTCGCCACGTCGGCTCCGCGGTCCGTGCCTCCACGAGCGCCTGTACGAACGCCCGCCGACTGTCGAAAACCTCCTCGGGCGCGCCGCCGTAGAGCACGGTTTCGAGCCGTGAACCCGGCCGAACGGGCGTCACGGGGCCGAACGCGAACGCCGCGTGCGTCGTTCCGCCGTCGTTTCTGAGGCTCACGCGGTGCGGGCCGACTCGAATCGCCGCCGCGTCCAGCGGGTGTTCGGCCGTCGTCGCGTACTCGCTGGCGGCGACGGCGTCGACGGTGTCGGCGACGCCCGCCGCGTCGGGCGCCGCCGCGGTCGGGAACGACAGCGCGGTCCCCACCATCGCAACGCACGCGAGAGCGAGCCCGAGCCACGTGTACCACGTATCGACAGGTGCGTCGAACATGGGGCGGGTTGGCCGCCTCCCCCGGTTTAAACTCTCACACGAGGAGGTTCGCGGCGACGAACGCCGCGAGGTACGTCGTCGTCGCCGCGAGCAGCGCGAGTCCGATTCGGTAGCCGAGCAGCACGCGGTCCAGTCCGTGCTCGATAGCAGTCGCCAGGGCGGTCAGAAGCACCGCCGAGAGAAGCACGTACACGCCGACGGCGAGGCCGAACGCCGCGGTTTCCGGGTGTCCTCCCAGCGACGAACCTGCTACGGACGCCGATTCGGCGGCGGTGTTCGCGGCGTCCATCGCTCCCGTCCCGAGCGGGGACGCCGCCCGCGACGCCTCCGACGACGGCGACGACGACACACCGCCCAACCGTTCGACCAACGCCACCGTCGCCCCGCCGACGAGCGGGCCGAACAGCGCGCCGGTGTTCTGTAGCGTCTCGGTGAGCTCGGACAACTGGCGGCGGGCCTCGCGTTCGAGACGCCGGAGACGACTCAGCTGCTCCGCCGTCGCGACGAGCGCCGCCCCCGCCGGTTCGCCTTCCGTCGCCGCCAGCGCCAGTAGTTCGGCCGCGCTTCTCGCGCGCGGACTCGGTACCGAGGCCAGCGCGCCGTCGTCGCCGAGGAAGGCGTCGCGGACGTCGACGCGGAGCGCCCGCTGGGTCGTCACCGCGTCGGCCAGCATCTCGCCGGTCGCGCCGTCGAGTTCGTCGGCGACTCGCTCCAGCGCACGCTCGACGGCGACGCCTTCGACGACGTGGCGACCGACGAGATACAGCGCGTCGTCGAGTCCCGATTCGACGCGTCGAACGCGCGTGTGAACCCGTCTGGCCGGTCGGTAGCGGACGACGAGCGATCCGCCGACGAGGCCGCCGACGGCGACCAGCGGCGCGCTCCACGGCCCGACGACTGCCACGCTCACGCCGACTCCCGCGAGTGCGACCGCCGCGACGACGAGGTACCCCCGGCGGGCGACCGCGACATCGGGGTGGTCGAAGCCGACTCGGGGCGGCGAGAAGGCGACGGGTCGACGGCTGACGAGCCACGCAACCGCAGAGAGAAGTGCCAACGGGAGAAAAACGTCGTAAACGACGACCAGCGTCAACGTGCCGACGGGAACGCCGGCACTCGACGCCGCGGGGAGCACGCCGACGAGCGCCAACGGGAGCAGGACGCCGAAGGCATACAGGCCGGACAGCGGCGCGCGCACGTCGTCGGCGAAGCGTGCGAGCCGGTCGCGCGTTCCGTCGAGGACGGTGTTGAGCGCACGTTCGAGTCCGCGCTCGCGTTCGCCCGGCGTCGCCGCCGCGCTCGCGAGAACCAACGTCGTGGCCCGTCCGAGCGCCGGGAGGCGGTTGGCCCACTCGTCGCCGAACGCCGCCAGTCCCGACTGCGGCGTCCCGCGGGCGCGGCGGACGTGCGCCGCGAGGCTCGCCGCGAGCGGGCCTCGACCGGTCCGCGCCGCGAACACCGCCGCCCGCTCGGCGGTCGGGTCCAGCCGAAGCCGGAGTGCGGCCCGATTGACGACGCCGGCGGCGTCGCCGAGCGCTCCCGCCCGCCGCGTACGCGCGAGGAGCACCGGTGCACGGTGGACGACGTGGGCGGCGGCGAGACCGCCACCGAACGCGGCGGCGACGGCGACGAGCGGGGACGCCAGGAGTGCGACGACGGGGAACGAACAGAACGCGACGACGACGGCGGCTCCGTAGCCGCCGCGGACGACCGTCTCGCCCGACACCGGCGCGTCGAGATAGCGCAGCGCGTCGTCGAGCGACCGACTGGCGTCGACGTCGACGGGTGCCACTCGGGCGAGCGTCTGGACGACGTCGGCCGCCGTCGAAACGCGGTTCTCGACGCTCATCGATGCCCGTACGCCGCAACGACGTCCGTCGGCCGGGTTCGGTCACCGTCGGCGAGCGTTCGGAGCGACTGCCGACGCGTCCCGAGCGCCTCTCGAACGTCGGCGTACCGCTCGTCCGGTCCGGCGAGCGCGTCCACGAGCGCGCTGTTGCCTCGCTCGACGACGCCCGTCGAGCGAACTGCGCCGTCGGCGTACTCGAACAGCGTCACGAACCGGACGCCCGCGTCGGTGACGCGGAGTTCCTCGATTCGAGCGACGTGCCGCCCGCCGCTCGGCGAGAGCGTCACGACGAGGTCAGTCGCCGCAAAGGAGGATTCGGGGACCCCGAGGTCCGAGACGACCCGCTCTCTGACCGCCGCGCCGCCGTCGCCGTGAATCGTCCCGAGGACGGCGCTCCCGCTCGCCCCGACGCGCATCGCTTCGTACAGGGCGGCGGCCTCCTCGCCGCGCACCTCGCCGACGACGAGCGCCCCCTCGCCGAGCCGGAGTGCGGTCCGGACGCCGCCAGTCGGCGTGAGCGTCGCTTCGTCACCCGCGTCGACGTAGAGCGACTGGATGTCGCGGCCGTGGCGCTGGAGCGCGTCGACCGGGAGCTCCGGCGTGTCCTCGACGACGACCGTTCGCGTCGCCGTCGGCAGTTCCCACAGCAGGGCTCCGAGCAGCGTCGTCTTCCCCGCCCCGCGGGTGCCGGCGACGAGACCGGCGGCTCCGCGTTCGACCGAGAGCGAGAGCAGCGCGGCGGCGTCGGCCGAGAGAGTATCGTTAGCGACGAGCGCCGGGAGCGTCAGCGGCGCGTCGTCGTGCCGGCGGAACGCGAACGCGAGACCGTCGCTCGCCGGATTCGAGACGCCGGCGACGCGGATTCGGCCGCCGTCGGCGTCGACTACCGCGTCCAGCGTCGGGTGCGCCTTCGAGAACGGTCGGCCGCTCGTCCGCCGAAACCGCGAGGCCAGCGCCGCCGCGCCCGACCGGGTCAGCCGAACGTTCGTGTCGAGGCGGTCGCCGTCGACGACGACCCGGACCGGGTTCGACTCGACGGGCGCGGTCACGAACACGTCCGAGACCCGAGAGTCGGAGAACAGGTCGTCGAGGACGCCGTGTCCGCGGGTGTGCTTCGCCAAGAGCGACGAGAGCCGCTCCACCGGGAGGTCGTCGGTTCCGTCGCCGCTCTCGTTGTTGTCACCGGCGTCGCTGCCGCCTCCGCCGTCTCGGTGCTCGGCGACGACGGCACGAACCGCCCGGCCGGGTGCCCGGTCGCTCGCACCGCCGACACCGTCCGCCAGCATACTCCGCGCCTCGGCAAGTATCGCGGCGGCCGACCGGTCGAGTTCGGTGAACGCGGGGTCGAGGTGGTACCAATCTCGACCCCCTTCACGGTCGTACCGCCGGACGGTCGTGTCGTCGTCGAGCGACCAGCGGTCGACGAGCGTCGCGTTCGGCGGCGGTCGGAGGGCGACGCGCGAGCGCATGAGCGTCGGCCCGACGAACGGCCGGAGCGCGTCTTCGTACCCCGATGCGCGGGCCGCCCCCTCCGAGAGACCGGTTTCGGCGGCGATTCGCCTCACCGGACCGGCGCGCCCGGTCGCCCGCCGCGCCGCACCGAGCGGGTCGCGCCGCGCCCGGTCGGCGAGCGCCGGGTCGTGGACGGTCGCCCGCTCGACGAACCGCCCGGCGGCGAGCAGCAGCGCCGCCGCGTCGCCGTCGTATCTCCGCTCGTAGCCGCGGGAGCGGGTGCGAACGACGTCGGCCTCGCGCGCTGCGAGTGCGTCGACGACGGTCGCTCGACAGGCGGGGTCGGCGACCAGGTCGCCGCCGCCGGGACAGTCGTCGGCGTCGACGACGAGTTCGACCCGCCGACCCACGCCCGTACCGCTCGGTTCGACGAACGACGGGTCGCAGCGACAGTCCGTCTCCTCCGCTTCGTCCGTCGGTTCGTCCGTGACGCCGAACCGCGAGAGCAGTCGCATGCGACGGGGTGGCCGCCTCACCGTACTTGAACTTCAGTTCGGTTCTCCGGCGTCGTCGGCTTCGAGACGCCGTAGCGTCACGACCGGTTCTCGACCGCGCTCGACGAGCGAGAGGGCGAGTCGGTGCGTGCCCGTGTCCGAGAGTCGCACCGGTCCGGACGGCGTCGAGAGGGGGACGCCCGCGAGGTGGTAGGTCGTCTCCTCGCGGCCCGCGAGCCGATAACCGAACGAAGCGCCGGTCGGGCCGTCTCCGCCGTCCAGTTCGACGTAATCGACGGATGCGGCAGTCAGCGACCGCTCGGGAACCGAGACAGTGACGACGCGGCGGGCGGCCAGCGATGCGTCGCCGACGGCGTCCTCCGTCTCGATGAGACCCCGAGCGGCGTCGCCGACGCGCGTGAGTTCGGCGTCCAGGTGGCTCGTCGTTCGGTCCGCGCGGGCGTTCTCGACGGCGGGGAGCGACGCGGCGACGAGGGCGACCGCGAGCGCGACGCTCACGACGAACCGCGTCACCACGTCTCTCGGAGGCGGGCGGCGAGTCCGCTCGCGCCTCCGGTCTCGGTCTCGTCACCAGCACCGTCGGCGTCGCAGTCCGGAGCGCCGGTCGGTTCGGGCGACGCGCTCTCGTTCTCGTCCTCGATTCCATCGAGAATCTCGTCGACGGCGTCTCCGTTCGGTCGGTCGCGCTCCAGCGATTCGACGGCCGCGATGGCCGCGTCCGCGCGACGCTCGACCGCGCGGTTGACCGCTCTGACGCCGCCGACGTAGCCTCTGAGCGCCTGAACCGCCGCGTCGAGTTCGGCGAGGCGGTCGTCGAACTCGGACAACTGCTCTTCGACGGTGGTGAGTCGCGCGTCCAACTCGGCGGCCGAAGAGAGGTCCGCGACCGAGGCGTCGGTTCCCGTCGCCGCCCGCTCGACCGCCTCGAGTCGCTTCTCGAGGCGGCCGAGGCGGAGTTCGTCGTCGTCGCGGTCCGAAACGCCGCTTCTGCGCACGGTTTCGTCGCTCATCGTGTGTGATTCTGGACCCGTTTTCTCTCATAAGTCTCTGGGGGAAGTTTGAAGGTTAGACCCTGATAGAAGGAGATATGAAAACCGTCCTGATAGGTGTAGGCCAAGCCGGCGGCAAGCTCGCCACGGCGCTGGCCGAGTTCGATTCACGGATGGGCTTCGGCGCAGTCCGAGGCGCACTCGCAGTCAATAGCGCGAAAGCGGACCTCCAACCCCTCCCGCTCGACACGGTGCTCGTCGGGCAAGACAGAGTGAAGGGCCACGGCGTCGGCGGCGACAACGAACTCGGCGCGGAAGTGATGCAGTCGGACGCCCGCGAAGTGATGGGCGAACTCGACGGCCGCATCACCGCGGAGGCGGAAGCCATCTTCGTCGTCGCCGGTCTCGGCGGCGGCACCGGCAGCGGCGGCATGCCCGTCCTCGTGAAGGAACTGAAGCGCGTCTACGACGTCCCCGTCTACGGTCTCGGCATCCTGCCGGGCCGCGACGAGGGGTCGATGTACCAGGTGAACGCGGGCCGGTCGCTGAAGACCGTCGCCCGCGAGGCCGACTCGGTGCTGCTCGTCGACAACGACGCGTGGCGCTCCTCCGGCGAGAGCATGGAGGAGGGGTTCGACGCCATCAACCAGGCCATCGCCCAGCGCATCGGGTTGCTCCTCGCCTCCGGCGAGGCGACCGAGGGCGTCGGCGAATCGGTCGTCGACTCCTCCGAAATCATCAACACGCTCCGCTCGGGTGGCGTCGCGGCGCTCGGCTACGCCAGTTCCGAGGCGAGCGAGGAGGCCGAGGAGAACATCAACACCATCATGAGCACCGTCCGTCGGGCGCTTCTCACGGGGACGAGTCTCCCCGAGGCGACGGAGGCTGACTCGGCGCTCGTCGTCGTCGCGGGTAAGGCCGAGACCATCTCGCGGAAGGGCGTCGAGCGCGCCCGGAGTTGGGTCGAAGAGGAGACCGGTAGTCTGCAGGTCCGCGGCGGCGACTTCCCGCTGGAGAGCGGCCGACTCGCGGCGCTCGTCCTGCTCGGCGGCGTCGAACGCTCCGAGCGCCTCCAGCAGTTCATGGAGCGCGCGAAACAGGCCCAACAGGAGTCCGAAGACGGGAAGCCCGACCCGGTCGGGATGTGGGACAACGACCAGATCGACTCGTTGTTGTAAGCGGCGTTACGAACTGTTTCGGCCGCTTCCGTCTCCCGAGTCGGACAGTTCGGCCGACGATTTTTCGCCGCGCATCTGCACGTAGAGTACGACAGCAATCCCGCCGGACGAAAACGCGGCGAGACTCCACGGAACGGGGTCCGTTTCCGCGCGGGTTTGTGCGTCTCGATACACCCACCACGTGCCAGCAACCGATATCGCCGACGCTAGCAACGGCACCAAAACGAGAACCGTCAGCACCGCCCCGTTCGGCGGCGCGCCGAACAACGGAGCGGAAAGAATCGCCCGTTAAACCAGACTCGCGCCGTCGAGTTCCGCGCGCTCGTACTCGATCTCCATCAGGTCGAGGATGGTCGGTGCGATGTCGAACAGGTCCGCTTCGCCGATGTTCGCCTCGGGGTCGTCGACGAACAGCGAGGCGTTGTCGAAGCTGTGCATCCCGTTTCGCGGGCCGACGCCGAACACGTCGTCGTGGCCTTTGAACCCGGCCTTGAGGTCGAAGCCGTGAGCGGGGATGGCGACGAGGTCCGGCGCGATGTCCTCGTGGTCGCCGCGGAACGCCTCCTCGCGCTCGACGACGCGGTCGCAGACCTTCCGGCCGTCGGGGCCTTCGAGGTTCTCGAGCGCCTCTTTGAGTTCGGCGCGCTTCTCCTCGTACTCCTCCTCGGGGACGCTGCCGCGGGGTTCGCGGCCTTCGAGGTTGAGGTAGAACCGGCCGGGGATGAGCGAGTACGCCGTCGTCTCGTCGGCGATGTCGCCGAGTTCGGCGTGGTCGTCGTCCTCGTAGCTGAGCCACCCCTCCTGTTCGAGCCACGTGTTGAAGTGCACCTCGTAGTCCAGCGAGGTGAAACCGTGGTCGGAGGCGACGACGAGCGTCACGTCGTCGGGGAGCATCTCTCGAATCCGGCCGATGTAGTCGTCGACTTTCTTGTAGAAGTCGATGAACGCCTGTTTGTTCGGGCCGTCGCGTTCGTAGTCCTTGAACAGGAAGTGGTTGAGGCGGTCGGTCGTCATGAAAACGCCGAAGAAGAGGTCCCAGTCGTCCTGCTCGATGTAGTGCGAGAACGCCTCGAACCGCTTCTCGATGGTGTCGTGGGCGTCCTCGACGAACTCGGTCTTGTCCTCCTGGTGACCGAGCTTCGCGTTCACGTCGATGCGGTAGCCCATCGATTCGAGCGTCTCTCGGAGCTCGTCCGGGTGCGACGCCTTGTCGACGCTGGGGGAGAGAAAGCCGGAGACCATCCGCTGGACGTTTCGCTGCGGGGGGAAGGTGACGGGAACGTTCATCACCGTCGCGTTCATCCCCGCCTCGCTGACGCGGTCCCACAGGCGGGTCGCCTGCACGTCGCGGCCCATCGGGACGTACGTGTCGTAGGAGCCGACCTCGCGGTCCTGGAAGCCGTAGACGCCCGTCTCACCGGGGTTGACGCCCGTCGTCAGCGCGGGCCAGCAGGCGCTCGACTCCGGCGGCACGATGCTGTCGATGGCGCCGGCGGTCCCCTCGTCGGCCAGACGCGCGAAGTTGGGGAACTCGTCGCGGTGCTCGTCGAGAAGACTGAAAGGAACGCCGTCGATACCGATGAAAGCGACGCGCGGATTGTCGTTACCGCGCAGTCGGTCGAACAAACCCATACCCCGGGATACTGTCGAAGAGCGTAAAGAGTCTTCCCTTAGTCGCAACGCTCGAAATCGACGCCGTGGGCGTGCCGACGAGTCGACGAGTCGATGTCGCAGTCGTCGCTTCCGTCCTCGCCGCCGTCGCCTCTGCCCTCGCCATCGTCGTCTCCGTCCCCACCATCGTCGTCTCCGTCCTCGCCATCGTCGTCTCCGTCCTCGCCATCGTCGTCTCCGTCCCCGCCATCGTCGCGTCCGTCACCTCACCACGTCCCGAGGACGAAGGAGCGAAGTGCCGAGCGCTACAACTGGAGGTATGAAGGAGTTCGAGCGAAAACGGTTGCTGGAGCGGGTCAACCGCGATGGCGCGACGGTCGGGGCCGACATCCCCGACCGCATCGACGTGCAGGGCGAGGAGATAGACCTCCGCCAGTTCGTCTTCGAGATAAAACGGCGCGACACCATCCCGTCGGGCGAGAGAGAGCGCGTCGACCGGGCGAAGAAGAACCTCCGGCGAGAGCGACTCCAGCGGCTCCAGAGGATAGAGAACAACGAGGTGAGCTACGAGGAGGGAAAGCGACTGGTCGAGAGCATCGTCGGCATCGACCGAGCGCTCAACGCGCTGGAATCGCTCCGTCCGACGGACCTCAATCAGGAGGCGGAGCTACAGGAGGCCGCCGACAAGAAGCGCTGGATGAACTTCCTCCGGCAGGCGCTCGGCCGCGACGACTCCTCGGGGCGGATGAGCCGATGAACACGGACGCCCGACACGCCGACGTTCCCGTTTCCGCGAGGTGGTCCGCGTGACCACCAACGCCGAACTCGCCGACCGCTTCGAGGAGTTCGCGCAGTACCTCGAAGCGCAGGGAGTCGACTACAAACCGCAGAGCTACCGCCGCGCCGCCGAGAACCTCCGGAGCCACCCCCGGTCGGTCGCCGACCTCGCGAGGGAGGGCCAGGACGCCGTCGAGGAGATAGACGGCGTCGGCGACGCCATCGCCAGCAAAATCGTCGAGTACGTCGAGACCGGCGAAATCGAGGAACTCGAAGAACTCCGCGCCGAACTCCCGGTCGACATGGTCGCGCTGACGAGCGTCGAGGGCGTCGGGCCGAAGACGGTCGGCGACCTCTACGAGGCGCTCGAAATCACGACGCTCGACGAACTGGAAGCCGCCGCCGAAGCCGGCGAGATACGGGAGGTGAAGGGGTTCGGCGCGAAAACCGAGCAGAACATCCTCGACAACATCCCCTTCGCCCGCCAGTCGCAGGAGCGCGAACTGCTCGGCGACGCCCGACCCGTCGCCGACGAACTGCTCGCGTACCTCCGCGGCGACGACGCCGTCGACTCCGCGGAGGTCGCCGGGTCGATTCGCCGCTGGCGCGACACCATCGGCGACGTGGACGTGCTCGTCGGAAGCGACGACAGCGAGTCCGTCGTCTCGTCGTTCACCGACTGGTCGAACGCCGACGGCGTCATCGAGGCCGGCGAGAGCAAGGCGAGCCTCCGCTCGAACGGCATCCGCGTCGACTTGCGAGTGGTCGTCCCCGAGGAGTTCGGGTCGGCGCTGCAGTACTTCACCGGCAGCCGCGACCACAACATCCAACTCCGGAACGTCGCCATCGAACGCGGCCTGAAGATAAACGAGTACGGCATATTCGACATTTCGGGGGTCGACGACCCCGACGCCGGCCAACGCGTCGGCGAACGAATCGGCGGCGAAAGCGAGGCCGAAATCTACGACGCGCTCGACCTGCCCGTCATCCCGCCGGAACTCCGCGAGGACAACGGCGAGATTCAGGCGGCGCAGAGCGGCGCGCTCCCGGACCTCCTCGAAGAGGGAGAGATTCGCGGTGACCTCCACACCCACACCGACTGGTCCGACGGTGCCAACTCCGTCGAGGAGATGGTCGCTGCCGCGGCCGAGCGCGGCTACGAGTACCACTGCGTCACCGACCACGCGACCGGGCCGGGAATGGTCGGCGGCGTCGGCCTCTCCGACGACGAACTCAGAGACCAGATGGACGAAATCGAGGCCGTTCGCGCCGACGCCGACATCGAGGTGTTCCACGGCGTTGAGGCGAACATCGACGCCGAGGGCGGCATCTCCGTCGACGACGACCTACTGGCCGAACTCGACATCGTCGTCGCCTCGCCGCACAGCGCGCTCGGTCAGGGGCGCGAGGAGGCGACCGACCGGCTCGTCGCCGCCGTCGAACACCCCTCCGTCGACGTACTCGGTCACCCGACCGGACGGCTCATCAACCAGCGCGCGGGGTTGGACCTCGACTTCGACCGCCTCGCGGCGGCCGCCGCCGAACACGGCACTGCACTCGAAATCAACGCGAACCCCGCGCGACTCGACCTCTGGGGCGAAGTCGTCAAGGTGGGCGTCGACGCGGGCGCGACCATCGCCGTCGACACCGACGCGCACAGCCCCGGCGAGTTCGAGAACGTCCGCTACGGTGTCCACACCGCGCGTCGCGGCTGGGCCGAGACGACGGACGTGCTCAACGCCCGCGACGCCGCTGGCCTCCGCGGGTTCCTGCACTGAGATGACGCCGCTCACGAGAATGCACTGAGATGACCGAGAACGCCGCCGCTCACGAGTGCTCCGAGAACCCGGCGGACGCACCGCTGTTACTCGACGTGATGCTCGGTAAACTCGCGGTGTACCTCCGGATGTGCGGCTACGACGCCGTCTACGCGCTCGACAGGGGGATAGAAGCGGACGACCGGCTACTGGCTCTCGCCGAAAGGGAGGGCCGTCGTCTCCTCACGCGCGACGTGCAACTCGCTCGGCGCGCGAGCGACGGCGTCCTCCTCGAATCACGTGCGGTCGTCGACCAGTTGCGGGAGCTACGAGACGCCGGATTCGACCTCACACCCGGCGAGCGGCCTGCGCGCTGCGGGCGGTGCAACGGCCCGGTCGAACGCGTCGACGGCGACGACGAGACGCCCGAGTACGCGCCGGACCCGAACGAGCGCGCGGTGTTCCGATGCACACGCTGCGGACAGTGTTTCTGGAAGGGAAGCCACTGGGACGCCGTCGAGGAGACGCTGTCAGCCGTTTAAAAGTACGGAAGGGCTCGAACCGCTCAGCGGTGCCCCTCGCTTCGACTGCTCCACTCCTCGCAGGCGGCCATGTCGTCCATCACTTCGGAGTGGTAGTGGCAGTACGGCCGCATCCCTTGGTCGGTCTGAACGTACTGGAAGTGCGCGCAACTGCCGCAGTAGCTGTCGCCCTTCGGCTGTCGGGGCTGACTCGGAGTCTCCGGCGACAACACCTCGGCGTCGCCGGGAACGTGGTCGTCCAGCGGCGAGTAGATGTCCGAGTCCGCCGCGCCGCCGTCGCTGACGGTCGAGTTAGCGGTGCCGTCCCACCCCGGTGACTGCACCGAGTCGGCGGTGTCGCCCGTGACGGAGGCGTTCTCGCGGCCTGTGCGAGTCGCCGACTCGCCGTCGACTGTGTCCACCGACTGTCTACTCGCCGGCTGGTTCGTCTGCGTCTCGACTTCGCCGTCGGGCGTCGCACCGAGTAGTCCGACGCCGCCGAGTCCTTTCACCGCCGAGCGTTCGACTTCGACGATTTTCGTCTCGCCCTGTCGCGTGATCTCCATGCGGACCGTTCCGCCGGGGTCGTTTCGCGTCTTGAAGTTCGCCACGCCGACGAACAGACACCAGAAGGTGGTGGCGCTACCGAGGAAGTACAGCCCGACCGTCGGCAGCGTGAGCTCCGGACCCTGGACGCTCGGACAGTTCGCGCCGGACCACTGACAGGGGTACGCCTCCCAGAACAACGCGACGCCGGCGAGCGTCACGAGCGCACCGACGACGGCGGCGAAGCGGGTTCGACGGCCGGCGGGGAGGACGGCGAAGATTCCGAGAAACACCGCCGGGAGACCGAGGCCGCCGAGCGTGATACCGAGCTCCCGCGCCTGCCAGAGGGGAGCCTCGGCACCGACGATGAGATTCGTCGTCGCGGTGAGGATACCGAGAACGACGAGCAGTGCGCCGGCGAGAAACAGCCCGACTCCCGCGTACAGCCGACGGGGGCTCGTGTGCTTCGTTCCCGCCCTGTACGCCTCCGAGAGACTCGTCATGGGCGCGGCTACGTAACCCCCCCACAAAACGATACGTCAGACGCGCGTCAGACGCCCCGCGAGTACGGCCGCGAACGGGCGCGAATCGGCCTCACGCGTCCTCCCGCTCGACTCGATTCGGAGACCCCGGCGCGCGACTCACAACCCCGCGTCGAGCACCAGTCGCGGAGTCCTCCCGTCGGTCGTGAGGGACCGTCGGTACGCGCCGGGTCGGTACTCGCCGTCGGAGGCGGGTCGAAGAGATTAATGTCGGCGGTGGCAAACCGGCGGGTATGGCTGACGACGATGCCGAAGACGAGGGGCCGGTCGTCGAACTCGGCGACGGCGAGCCGGTCGACGGCGCACCGCTGGCGCAGGTCGCGTCCCGACTGACCTGGCCGCAACAGGCGAGCAGCATCCGACAGAAAGAGGGCGACGCCGTCGTTCGGACGCCGAGCGGTCCGCAGACGCTCTCGGACGTCCTCGACCGCGTCGACGAGACGTACTTCGATACGCGGCAGACGTTCGTCCGCGAGATTCACGCCGTCGTCGGCGACGGCCCGGTCGAGACGTCGAACTGAACGGCGACGACCACCCCGCTTTTTGCGTCGGCGACCCGACTGTGAGCTATGGCGCTACCAGTAGACCCGTCGGCGCTCGAATCCGGAGACATCGGCGAGAAACGGGCGACGCTCCACATGGACCACGAGGAGGCCGTCGAACACGTCCGAGAGGTGTTCCTCGACGCGGGGTTCGGCGTCCCGACGGAGTTTTCGCCCTCGGAACTGCTCAACGAGAAGGTCGACGCCGACCGCGACCCGTACTACGTGCTCGGCGCGTGCAACCCGAGCGTCGCCGACAGAGTGCTCGACGCATCCGACAACAAGATCGGCGCGCTGTTCCCCTGTAACGTGGTCGTCTGGCAGGAGGAACCGGGCGTTCAGACGGTGTACCACGTGAGTATCATGCGAATCGCCCGCCTAACGGGTATCGCGCCCGACGACGAGGTGATGGCCGACATCGTCGCCGAGACCGGCGAGTTGGTCGACGAGGCGTACGCGAACCTCGATACAGCGTAATCACCAGCGGGCGGTTTGCTCCCCGTCAGTCGTCACCCGAACTCCCGACGCCGAAGTCGGCGAGGTTCGTCTGTAAGCCGGCGACCATCGCGGATTTGCGCCGGAGGTTCGCCATCGACACCGGGAGGACGTTCGCCACCTCTCGAACGGCGTCGGCGAACGTCTCGCTCTCGCCGTGTTCGCCCTCGAAGGCGTGGCGGACCGACTCGCGGACCTGCCAGACGCCGACCGGCCCCCAGTAGTCGTCGGAGACGTGCCGGAGGACGAGCACCTTCGCCTGACGACCGACGTTCGAGAGGTGTTCGAGCACGCCGAGTCGGGCGGCGTAGTACGCGCCCGCCGTCTCGTCGACGTACCCCGTTCGGCCCTCGAACCCCTCGCGGTCGCTGGCGACCCACATCCCCGACTCGGGGTCGGGGTTCCAGATGCTCCCCGGTGCCTTCATCTCGACGAGTTCGTACTCCCACTGACCGGGCGCGAGAATCACCCAGAACGCGTTGCCGAGATACTCGTTGCGCCACACCTGTACGGTGTCGACGCTCGGGGCGTCGCGGATAGTCCCGCGGAGGTACTGGCCGACGGTGTCGTCGACGGCGGTGATGGACCACCGCGTCGGGACGAGTCTACGACTCGCGGACTCGCCGAGCGCGCCCGCCGAGAGCACCGTGTTGATGTCGTAGACGTCGAGGCCGCGGCGGTAGAGGTAGGTCATCGCCCCCTGCGCCTGCCAGTCGTCGTCTTCGAGCGTCTTCTTCACCGGGCGAGGAACGTGCGGGTTCTCGGCCAAATCGGCTGACTGCGCCCGAGCGCGCGGCCCCGTCGGCGTCGCCACGTCGTCGCGGCCGACGTCGAAGTCGATGTCGGGTGCGCCGTCGAGGCCGATCTCGACCGACACCGGTCGGTCGGCGATGGCGACCTCTCGCTGGACGCCGAGGAACCCGTCCCACGCGTCGTGGACGTTGGCGTCTGCGCCCACCTTCACCCCCGCCGGTTGGTTCGAGTTGAGCAAACTCGTCCGGCGCTGGAACACGTCCTCGATGCCGACGCCCTCGTCGTACCACGCGCCGCTCGTCTCGAAGGTAGCGGCGTCGTCTTCGAAGCCGACGGGAGAGAGGATGCCGGTCGAGACGTTCGGGTAGTTCGCGCGGCCGACGAAGATGGAGGGCGAGACGCTCCCGAACAGCGAGTCGCCCTGCAGTCGCTCGTCGAACCGGTGTTGGAAGGATTCGAGGTGGTCGACGATGGCGTAGGACTTCTCCATCGCCAGACGCCGTCGCTCGGCGCGTTCGTTCTCCTCGAACTCGATGTAGTCGTCGAGCCGCATCAACCGAGATAGCCGCGCAGCGGGTAAGAAGCTTCGGCATGTACTCACGGCGTCGATTTCGGCGCTTGCGAGCAGGCGATTCGAGCGAGTTCGCGGCGGCGCGAGCGACGAGTCCCCTCGCCTCCGACTGTCCGCTTCGACGATCGTCGAATCGCACAACCGCGTCCGGTCGTCGGGCGCGAGTCAGCGCACGCGAGGGGGTGGTCCCGTCTTCGGTTGTAAATCTTAACTCGGAATGCCCATCGCTTCGATCTGTTCCTGGTATCGGTTGCGGATGGTGACCTCGGTCACCTGCGCGACGTCGGCGACTTCGCGCTGGGTCTTCTTCTCGTTACAGAGAAGCGACGCCGCGTAGATAGCTGCCGCCGCGTAACCAGTCGGCGATTTCCCCGAGAGCAGGCCCTGTTCCGCCGTCTCGTCGATTATCTCGTTGGCCTTCCCCTGGACTTCCTCGGAGAGGTCGAGCGCGGAGGCGAAGCGCGGGACGTACTGTTTCGGGTCGACGGGTTTCAGCTCCAGACCGAGTTCTTGAGAGACGTAGCGGTAGGTTCGGCCGATCTCCTTCCGCTCGACGCGCGAGACCTCCGAGACCTCTTCGAGGCTCCGCGGGATTCCCTCCTGACGGCAGGCCGCGTAGAGCGCGCTCGTCGAGACGCCCTCGATGGAGCGCCCGCGGATGAGGTCCTCTTTCAGCGCGCGGCGGTAGATGACCGACGCCACCTCCCGAACGGAGCGAGGGACGCCGAGCGCCGACGACATGCGGTCGATTTCACTGAGCGCGAACTGCAGGTTTCGTTCGCCGGCGTCTTTGGTCCGGATGCGCTCCTGCCACTTGCGCAGTCGGTGCATCTGACTGCGCTTCTCCGAGGAGAGCGAGCGCCCGTAGGCGTCCTTGTCCTTCCAGTCGATGGTCGTCGTCAACCCCTTGTCGTGCATCGTCTCGGTGATCGGCGCGCCGACCCGGGACTTCGACTGGCGCTCGGAGTGGTTGAACGCCCGCCACTCCGGCCCGCGGTCGATGTTCTGTTCTTCGACGACCAGTCCCGTCTCCTCGTGGATGAGGTCCCCGTCCGCCGTCCGGACGAGGTCGTCGGGGTCGATGTCGTCGAGTTCGTCCGCGTCGGCCTCCGTTTCGGCCGACCGGTCGCCTCGCGCCCGTCGCCGCTCGCGCCGCCGCTCACGAGTGGGTCCTGCCATCGTGTTTATGTAATTGTACGCTGGAGCTTGTTAAAATCTGGGTCGAGCGAGAGTATCCGTCGTGTGCGGCGAGCGCGGGCGCGAAGAGCGAGCGAAGCGGGGCGACGGAAGACGAACCGCCTTTCAGTCGAGCGCCCGAATCTCCGTCGATGCCGACTATCGAGTGCGACGCCGAGGCGGCCCGAGAACGGCTGGAGGCCGCCGACGTCGACGTTTCTCCGGGGAACACCGACCACGAACGGTGGCGCGCGGCCCGCGGAGACGCCGTCGCCGTCGCCTACGACAGCAAAATCGTCGTCCAGGGAGCGAACCCGTCCGACCTCACGCTACTGCTGCGGGAGGGTGGCGGGCGCGGCCACGTCTACTTCGACGGCGCGAGTCGCGGCAACCCCGGGCCGGCGGCTATCGGATGGGCTATCGTCACGAGCGACGGAATCGTCGCCGAAGGCTCCGAGCGAATCGGCGAGACGACGAACAACCGCGCGGAGTACGAGGCGCTCGTCGCGGCGCTGGAGGCGGCCCGCGACTACGGACTCGCCGAGGTCGACGTGCGCGGCGACTCGCAGCTCATCGTCAAGCAGGTCCGCGGCGAGTGGAAGACGAACGACCCCGGACTGCGCGAACGACGCGTGAAGGCGAACGAACTGCTGATGGGGTTCGACCGGTGGACGCTCGAACACGTGCCGCGAGAGATAAACGAACGCGCCGACAACCTCGCGAACGAGGCACTCGACGATGGCTGAACTCCCCGAGGACGTACGGACGACGGCGGAGCGGCTCACCCGACTCGCACGCGACGCGGTGGACTCGAACGAGGCGGAGGCGTATCGGGAGCGGCGCGACGCGTCGCTCGCCGACCACGGGTACACGGCCCGCTACAGGGAGGCCGACGACACGCTGGTACTGTACCCCGTAGAGTGGATCGACGACGACGGTACCGTCGTACTCGACCGAATCGACGACACCGACCGAGCGATAGAGCGGTCGCTCTCGGGAACCGGCGAGGAAGACGAGTGGGAGGCCGTCGAGAGACACAACTCGCAGTTGGTCGCCGCCGTCGAGGAGGCGTCGGGGGCCGACCACGCGGCCAACGCCAGAGCGTTCGCGGACTTCATGGGCAACCACTACGTGCGACGCGTCGAGACGGCCGGAACGCCGGAACTTCGGGAGTTCGTCACGGAGTACTATCCGCGCAACTCCTGGCCGACTGAGGCGCAAAAAACGATGGTTCGTGAGTCGCTCGAACTGCTGTTCGAGCGGGCCGGAGAGCCGTTCCCCGGCGTTACTCGTACGTCTCGATGACGCTGCGAACTTCGTCTGCCCGGTCTTCGTCGGTGACGAACTTCGAGAGCATCCAGTCGAGGCGGTCCAGCACTGCCGAGTGCCCGGTCTCGGTCAGTTCGTACTGGTTCGTCCGCTTGTCGAGTTCGCTCTTCTCCACCAGGTCCATCTCGACGAGGTCGTCGAGGTTGGGGTAGAGACGCCCGTGGTTGACTTCGGTGCCGTAGTACGACTCGAGCTCGCGCTTGATGGCGAGGCCGTACATGGGTTCCTCGGCGAGGATGACGAGGATGTTCTGTTGGAACGCGGTTAGGTCCCGTGCGCTGCCGGAGTCGTTGATTGTTTGTGCCTCTGACATACGTACTAAAATGTCATCTTACTACTTAACGCTTCTCAACTCAACGTTTGTTTCTGGTAGGGACTGCCGAACACCCGGACTAAACCACTGATTAGAACTCGTCTACACTTGTCGGAAATCGTTTGTTTGAATCCGACAAGCGTACGTTTCCGGACGTGTTCCCGCCGGGGTTCGGGTCGAACTGTTGTTTCGGTCCCGAGACAACAATTGTTCGACACACGAAAGAAGTTTGTGGCCGAGTGGCCGAACGCCGAAGTGTGCGAATACGCCCCACACACGTCCCGAAAACCATTTCCCTCGCTTAGCGGATATACGGACGCATGACGAATCTCTGGGAAGACCTCGAAACGGGACCCGACGCACCGGAAGTCATCTACGCCGTCGTCGAGTGTCTGAAAGGCGAACGCAACAAGTACGAGTACGACAAGGACATCCCCGGCGTCGTTCTCGACCGGGTGCTGCACTCGAACGTTCACTACCCGAGCGACTACGGTTTCATCCCGCAGTCGTACTACGACGACGAGGACCCCTTCGACGTGCTGGTGCTCGTCGAGGACGCGACGTTCCCCGGCTGCATCATCGAGGCGCGCCCCGTCGCCCTGATGAAGATGGACGACGACGGCGAGCAGGACGACAAGGTCATCGCCGTCCCCACCGAGGACCCGCGCTTCCAGCACATCGAGGACCTCGAGGACATCCCGCAGCAGAAACTCGACGAGATAGACGAGTTCTTCAAGACGTACAAGAACCTCGAGAAGGGCAAGGAAGTCGAGACGCAGGGCTGGGAGGACAAGCAGGCCGCGATGGACGCCATCGAGCACGCACAGGAGCTCTACGACGAACACTTCGGCTGAACGGGCAGCCCCCCCTTTTAGACCGGCTCAGTCCGGCTACGTCCCGCTCTCCGACCGAATATACGTCGGGCGCATCCCGCGCCCGCCCCGCGATAAATTATGCGCATGGGTAATCTTTTGTGGCCTCGACGGCTACGTGCGGTCGAGATGGCAGCGAAACAGCCGCGACTCGGCGTCGACCACGTGACCGTCGTTCCGACTAACTTCGAGGTCCCCGAGAAGTCCGACTCCCCGGACGGCGAGGACGACGAAGCGGCCGAGTGAGCGACGCGCCGTACGCAAAAATCGAGCGGCCGTTCGCACCCGACGAGACCTCCCGTGTCGGAGAACGCCGCCGTTCGTCCCCTCCGGTCGCACGAGAGGCAAACCCCTTTTATCACCCCACGACTACGGAGTCACAATGGCAGAATGTCACGAGTGCGGCGAGTACGAGAACTTGCCGTACCAGTGTCGGCGCTGCGGCAACACCTTCTGCGCCGAACATCGCCTCCCCGAGAACCACAACTGTCCCGGGATGGGCGAGTGGGACGACCCGAGCGGAGTTTTCGAGAGCAGCTTCGACGACAGCGTCGGGACGGGCGGGAGCTCCGACGGCGTTCTCGACCGCCTGACCGGGACGGGCGGTCCGCTGGGCTACTTCCGCGGGAACATGACCTACGTGTTCCTCGGGCTGATGTGGATAACGTTCATCTCCGAGTACATCGTCGGCTACCTCCTCACCGGCGGTCTCCCGCCGAACGGGGCCGGCGTCACCTACTACGGAACCGTCAGCGAGACGTGGCGGAGCATCTTCCTTCTGACCTCCGAGAACCCCGAGTACGTCTGGACGTGGTTCACCTCGATTCTCGCGCACGGCGGGTTCTTCCACATCGCGGCCAACAGCATCGTGCTGTACTTCTTCGGCCCGCTGGTCGAGCGCTACCTCGGCGCGAAACGCTTCACCGCGCTGTTTCTCGCCAGCGGCGCAATCGCCGGGTTGGCGCAGATAGGAACCGCCCTCGCAACGGGCGAGGCGTCGGCCGTGCTCGGCGCGAGCGGCGCGGCGATGGCGGTGCTCGGACTGCTCACCGTCGTCAACCCCGACCTCCGCGTGATGCTGTTGATTCCGCCGATTCCGCTACCCATCTGGGCGCTGACCGGCTTCTACGTCCTCTTCGACCTCACGGGCGCTATCACCCCGATTTTCGGCGGCGGCATCGCCCACTACGCCCACCTGGCCGGTCTCCTCGTCGGCCTCCTCGTCGGCCAGTACGTCAAGGGCCAACAGCAGATACCGAACCGCCTCAACTTCGGCGGCGGCAACGGCGGGATGGGCGGAGGTCGTCGCCGCTACTGAGCGATGGTTCCCGCCCACCCCGAGTTCGTCCCCGACCCGGCGCTCTCCCGTGAGGAGATGGAACAGCTCCAGCGCGACATCGCTGACGTCGCCCGGTTCGAGGACGAGTTCGACTTCGACCCGGCGGCCGTTTCCACCGCCGAATCGACGCTCGTCCCGCGGGAAGAGCGGCCGCTCGTCGCCGGCGTCGACCAGGCGTTTCTCGACGAGGAGGCCGTCAGCGCCGTCGTCGTCGCCCGCGGCACCGAGATAGTCGAGCGCGCGTACGCCGTCACCGACCTCTCGATTCCCTACGTTCCGGGCCTGCTGTCGTTCCGCGAGGGCGGGCCGATTCTCGACGCGTTCGAGAAGCTGGAGACGGAGCCCGATTTCGTCGTCTTCGACGGCAGCGGCCGCATCCACTTCCGGCAGGCCGGGTTGGCGACGCACATGGGCGTCGTCCTCGACGTGCCGAGCGTCGGCGTCGCCAAGGGACTGCTCTGCGGGACACCAAGAGAGCCGGTCGAGGAGCGGCCCGAAGGCTGGCGGACGCCCATCGAAGCCGACGGTCGCGTCGACGCCCCCGACGGGACGGTCGTCGGCTACGCGTTCCAGTCGCGGCAGTACGCGTCGAGCCGCAAGATAAACCCGCTGTACGTCAGCCCCGGCCACCGCGTCTCCGCGGAGACGACCGTCGACCTCGTCGAGCGGCTCTGCGACGGCTACAAACTCCCGGAGCCGACGCGGCTGGCCGACGCCTACGCCGACGAGGTCAAGCGCGAGTACCGCGACTGAGCCCACCCGTCGAACGCCGTACAGTTAACTATCCCGGCGACGACGTTTCGGTGTGAAACCAGAGACTGTCCTCATCACTGGCTGTTCGTCCGGTATCGGTCGCGCCACCGCCCGGGCCTTCCTCGCGGAGGACTGGGTGGTGTACGCGACGGCGCGCAACCCCGCCGACATCCAGCAGCTCGGCGAAGAGGGATGCGAACTCGCAACGCTCGACGTCACCGACCAGGGCGACGTCGACAGGGTCGTCGACCGCATCGTCGACGAGCAGGGAGCGATTCACTGCCTCGTCAACAACGCGGGCTACGGGCAGTTCGGCCCCATCGAAGACGTCCCCACCGAGACGGTCGAAAAGCAGTTCGCCGTCAACGTGTTCGGCCCGCACCGCCTCGTCCGCGCCGTCCTCCCCCACATGCGCGAGGCGGGCGACGGCACCATCGTCAACGTCTCCAGCGTCGTCGGCCGCGTCTCGTTCCCCGGCAGCGGCGTCTACGCCGGGTCGAAGTTCGCGCTCGAAGCGATGACCGACGCGCTCCGCGCGGAGGTCGCCGAGTACGGTATCGACGCCGTCCTCGTCGAACCCGGACCGGTCCAGACGCAGTTCTCCGAGCGCGCCGACGAGGAGGTCGACGACGGGACGGAGCGCTCGGGTGCGTACGAGTCGTTCTACAAACTGTTCGAGGACACCCGGGCGCTCAGCGGCGACGGACCCGGCGCGGTGCCGCCGCGGCGAGTCGCCGACGACATCGTCAACGCCGCCAGCGCGACGAAGCCGGCGGCGCGCTACCCGGTCGGTATCGTCGCCGACGTCGGCTCGTTCGCCCGCTTCCTCCCCGACGGCGTCCGGGACAGTCTCTTCGGGCTCGCGCGGAAACTCGGCTAAACGGCGTCGGAGAACCGGTTCGTTTCAGGCCAGACACGCCGCGACGACCCGCAGCGCGTCCTCGCCTCGAACCTCGTCTGCGAGCAGCGGCACGCGCTTCACGTCGCGGCCGCGGAACAGCTCCGTCGCCCGCCGCAACGAGCGCTGCTGGACCTGCCAGCGGCGCTGGCAGAACTCGCAGTGTTCGGGGTCGGGCGCGACCGTCCACTCGGGGTCGATGCCCGCCACGTCGCTCGGGTCCTCCATCACGCGGTTGACGACGAGCGTCCGCACCGGAATGCCGAACTCGTCGAGGCGGGCGACGAGCCGCTCGGACTCGACGACGCTCATCTCCTCGGGAATCATCACGACCCGGAAATCCGTCCGCTCGGGGTCTCTGAGCACGGCCCGGAGCCGCTTTATCCGCTCTTTGGCTTCTTCAAGTTGCTCCATCCCCGACGGCCCGGGGTCCGCGCCGCCGAACATCCCCTTCAGGTTCTCCATCATCCCCCGCATCCGCTCGCGGAAACTGACGAGGCGGCCGACCATCGAGTCGAGCATCTCCGGCAGCTGCAGCAGGCGCAGCGTGTGCCCCGTCGGCGCGGTGTCGACGACCACTCGGTCGAAGCGGGGGTCGTCCATGTGTTCGAGCAGTTGCCGCATCGCCGCCATTTCGTCCGCGCCGGGCATCGTTCCGTCGAGGAGCGGGTGGCCGCTCTCGTCCCCGTCGTCGGCGAACGGATTTTCGTCGCCGCCGAAGGGGTTCTCACTCCCTCCAGCGCCGCCCATCCCGCCCATCCCGCCCATCCCGCCGAACATGTCGCCCATCCCGCCCATTCCGCCGAACGCGTCGCCGCCCTCGCCGAACAGCCCCTCGTCCATCGCGGCGTCGGGGTCGATCTCGGCGGCGAACAGCGGGATGTCCTCGCGGATGCGCGTCGGTTCCGCCGGAATCTCGCCGCCGAGCGTGTCCGACAGCGAGTGCGCGGGGTCCGTCGAGACGACGAGCGTCGCCGCGCCGTCTGCGGCGCTGCGCAGCGCCGTCGCCGCCGCCATCGTCGTCTTGCCGACGCCGCCTTTCCCGCCGTAGAGGACGAACTCCGCGGCGTCGACCTCGCCGGGAAGCTCCGAGAGGTCGTCGGTCGCCTCGACTTCCACGTCTGTCGACGCCGCGTCGTCTCCGCCTGCTTCCTCGGAGTCGTCGACGGCGTCGACGGGTTCCACGTCGAGATTTGCCATACGCCCCCTCGCGTCCGAGCGCTTGTGTACCCGTCGGTCCGGTCGGCGCTCGGGCGTCAGAACGCGGAGGTATTCGGCGCGGGCGGAGACTCAGAAGTAGTCGGCGAGTCGCTTCGCCGCCTCTTGCGCCCGCGGCGTGACGAGCGCGAACCGAATCCACTCGTCGCGGGCGGGGCCGAACGCCTCGCCGGGCATCCCGGCGACGCCCGCCTCGTCGATGAGTCGCTCGACGTTCGTCATCGTCCCCGGGAAGCCGTCGAAGCGCGCGAGCACGTAGAACGCGCCCTCCGGCCGGGTGTACTCCGCACCCGCTTCGTCGAGTGCATCGGTGAAGGCGGCGATACGCTCGCGGAGCATCGCGCGCGTCTCCTCGTAGTACGAGGGGTCGGCCTCCCGAAGCGCCCGCAACACGGCGTACTGCGCGGGGTTGCTCCCGGCGACGTTGACGAGCATGTGTCGGGTCTTCGCCGCGTCGACGAGCGCCGCCGGGAAGATGGCGTAGCCGACCCGGAAGCCGGTAATCGACATCGACTTCGAGAACGCGCTGGTGACGACGCGGTGCTCGGAGTCGATGGTGAGCGCGCTCTCGAACTCGCCGGTGTAGTCGAAGTGGTCGTACACCTCGTCGGCGACGAGCAGCGCGTCGACCTCCTCTGCGAGCGCGACGAGCTCTTCCATCGTCTCGCGGTCGTAGACGACGCCGGTCGGGTTGTTCGGCGTGTTGGCGACGATGAGCGCCGTCTCCTCCGTGGCCGCCTCGCGCATCGCCGCCACGTCGGGGTCGCCGCCCTCGACGACGGGGACGAGCGTCACGTCGCCGCCGAGCATCTGCGCCTTCCCGGGGTAGTACGGGTACACTGGGTCGGTGAGCAACACGCCGTCGCCCGCGTCGCGCTCCAGCGCCCGCGCCATCGCCAGGTAGTTCGCTTCGCCCGCGCCGTTCGTGACGACGACCTGCGAGGGGTCGACGTTTCGGCGCTCGGCTATCTCTTCGCGCAGTTCGTCGAGACCGGCGCTCGGACCGTACTGGAACGCGTCGACGTCGGCGTCGGCGAACTCCCGAAGGCCGTCTCGCAGCGCTTCGGGGGCGTCCCAGTCGGGGTTGCCGCTCACCATGTCTATCACGTCGCGGTCGGCGGCCGCCGCGTAGCGCATCACCCGGAAGAACAGCGGTTCCTCGTAGTCCATGGTACGGCGTCGGACGGGGGGTAGTTGCCTCTTTCGCCCGCGGTAGACGAGGGCGGGCGACTCCGGGGGAATCGGGAGAGACTTTTGCGAACCGGGACCGTAGCACGCTCATGCGAGAACACGACGACGAGCCGCCGGTCGAAGAACGCCTCGGCGACGCGCTCCGAGAACGCGGCGACACCGTCGCCGTCGCCGAGTCCTGCACGGGCGGCCTCGTCGGGTCGCTCCTCACCGACGTTCCCGGGTCGAGCGACTACTTCGACCGCTCGGTCGTCACCTACTCCTACGACGCGAAGCGCGACCTGCTGGCCGTCTCCCGGGAGTCGCTGGACGAACACGGTGCGGTGAGCGCCGCCGTCGCCCGCGAGATGGCCCAGGGCGTCCGAGACACCGCCGACACGACGTGGGGCCTGGCGACGACGGGTATCGCCGGACCCGGCGGCGGCGACGACGACAAACCCGTCGGAACGGTGTACGTCGGCCTCGCGTACGCCGCCGAGTGGGGAACCGGCGAGTCGTACGTCGAATCGACGCGCCACGAGTTCGACGGGACGCGTCTCGAAGTGAAACAGCAGTTCGCGCGGGCGGCGATGGAGACGCTCGAAGACGCGCTGGTCGACTGAGCGCGCGTCGAACACCGGTGGCCTCCCGCCCGTCGCCGACAGGTGGAAACGTTTGTATCCGTCCGGTTCGACGGACCGTCGTCGGATGAACAAGAAAGGTCACGTGTTGAACGCCGCCCTCCTCAGTATCGGTCTCGGCTACGTGCTCGAACCGTCGGGCGACGTGCCCACGTTCGTCGCCATCGCCGAACTGTCGGTGCCGCTCGTCCTCGGCGCGCTGTTTCCGGACGTGGACACCGCGTTCGGGAAACACCGAAAGACGCTGCACAACCTCCCGGTCCTCGGCATCTTCGTCGCCTTCCCGATTCTCTTCGACAACCTCCACTTCGTCTGGGTCGGCATCCTCACGCACTACGTGCTCGACCTGTTCGGCAGCAGGCGGGGGTTGGCGTTCTTCTACCCCTACGAGAAGGAGTACAGCCTCCCGTTCGGCGTCACCACGTCGAGCAAGTGGGCCGACCTCGCGACGGTTCTCATCACGATCGGAGAAGTGGCGCTGTTCGCGGCGGCTCACTACTTCGTCGTGCCGCTCGACGGCGGTCTCGATGCGGTCACGATGCTGTTCGGCTTCTGACGGGCCGCTCGGACTCGTCGCCGGTCAGTAGACGGCGACGTCGTCGAACCGACCCTCGTAGACGAGTTGGCGCGGGTGCGTCGGTTCGGTGCCGGAGAGGAGCAGGCGGTCTATCTTCCCCCACGTGTTCTCGTGGCCCAGGTGGGCGAACTCGGCGAGGTTTCTGAGTCGGTGCCGGAGTCCGCGTCGGTGGTCGACGCGGCGCGTCGCACCCCCGCGAAGCGCCGTCACGAGCTCCGCCTCCGTCTCGATGCGTCGGTCGAACTCGGTCCACGCCTCGCCGACGTTCCCCCGCAAGTGCGCGTACGACGACCCGAACCCCGGTTTGTCGAACTCGTCTGCGATGGCGGCGGCGCGGCGGTTCTGGTAGGGAAAGCACTTGCCGTTGTACGTCTCGACGGCGTGGAGTTCGTCCCGGAACGCCTCGATTTCGACCCGGCCGAGGCTGACGTTCAACAGCGCCGGGTGCGGGACGAGCACGGCCGCCTCCTGTCGGCGACACTCCGCGAGCGCGCCCTCGATGGTGATGAAATCCGGAACCGGGTCCGAGAGGCCGATAGCGAGGAGGTGGTTCCGGTCGCTCCACGGGCCGGTGAACAGTTCGCGGGCGGGGACGACGAGCAACTCGTCGTCGGAGAATCGGTCGGCGCGGGCGCGAATCGTCGGGAGACGCGTGAAGTGTGGCGCGTAGACGAGCACGTCGACACCGCGGCGCTTCGCCCTGGCGACGACACGCTCGTCTAAACACTTGACGTGCATGTCGACCCGCGTCCGTTCGCTTCCACTCACAGTCTCCCTCTCGAGAGTACTCAATTAGGGATTGCTATTCGACGACGACGATGCCGGGCGAGGAAAACGGTTTTAGCAGTTCCCTACATGTCGGCTGATATGTCGCTCTGGACGTGTGGTGTCGCGGGCTGTGACGCGCGGTTCGAAGACGCCGAATCCGCCGTCGTTCACCAGACCAACGAACACGAACGCACCGAGTGCAAAGTCTGCGGCGCGATCGTCCCCGAGGGCTACTTCGCCATCCGCCACGCGTTCGACGAGCACTCCCGCGCCGAGTACATCCGCGCGTACAACGCCGACTCCGCGGCCGTCCGGATGCGCGAGGGTATCCAGTCGGCCATCGAGGAAGAGGCGGACCTCCAGCGAATCGTCGAGCAGGTGGACGCCGGTGGACAGGCAAAGTCGGGGACGGACCCCGAGTAACCGGTCGCGGGCGGCCGTGGCCCACGGAGCGTCCGGATAGATTCGACGAGCGACGGGCTGCGACGCGCGTCTGCGCTTCTCCTTCGGGAAACAGAAACGGCGGTCGGGACGAGTCTCGCCGACGTTCTTCTCGCTTCTCGGCTCGGATTGGTCGGGAGCTATCGCTCGTGCGGTTCGAGGCGCTGTCGCTCCTCACTGTTCTTCCGAGAGAGCAACGCGAGCGAAGGAGGTGTCGAAGGGCGCGTCAGCGCTCTTCGGAGTCTGCTCGCGGCTACGCCGCTCGCACGGTTCGGAACTACCGTTCTTCGGAGTCGAGCACGCGAATCTGGTCGCCGCGGACCGTCACCGGAATCGGGACCGTCGCTTCGTACAGTTCGACGGTCACCTGGTCTTTGGCCTCGTCGATGCGCTGGACGCGGGCCTTCTCGCCCTTGAACGGCCCGGCGATGAGTTCGACGATGTCGCCCTCGGCGATGCCCTCGACGTCGGGCGTCGGCGAGAGGAAGTGTTCGACTTCCGCGAGGCTGGAGTTGCCGGGGACGATGCTCCGGGCGTGCGGAATCTCGTCCATGAGGCGTTCGAGTACGGCCGTGTTGTCGGCTTCGACCATCACGTAACTCGTCAGCGAGTCCGGCGCGATGACGGCGTGAATCTCGGGCTCTTCCTTCGTGGCGAGCATGTCGGCGACGGTGCGCTCCTGTCTCGCCGTCGTCTTCACGGCGAAGATGCCCATCTCACATGCCCCCGGGGATGAAGCTCATCACCGCGAAGATGACGAAACCGAGGAAGCCGACGAGGAAGATGCCGATGCCGGCGATCTTGGCGATCTGGCTGAACTCCTCCCACTCCGGCGTGCTCGCCATCTTCAGTACCCGCACGTAGCTCGCGATGTCGTATTTTACGTCCATGTTGTCACCGATAGAGCGTGATGCCTTTTCTATCTATTGAATAGCCGACGCGGGCGCGGGGTCGGCGTCCGCCCGGTTCCGTGGTCGCCCCGCGATACCGCGACGTGACCGTTCGATTACTCGATTACTCGATTACTCGACGAAGTCGATATCTTCGGCCTGCTGCGGTTGCTGCGGTTGCTGGCTCTGCTGTGCGCCGGGTTCGTCCGACCGGCCGTAGATCTGCGGCGAGTCGACGCCCGTGACGACGATCATCGTCCGCATCTGACCTTCGAGCTCCTCGTCGATGGAGGTTCCCCAGATGATGCGCGCGTCGGGGTCGATACGGTCGTAGATCTCCTCGACGACGCCCTCGGCCTCCTCGATGCTCATGTCGGTGCCGCCGGTGACGTTGACGAGCGCGGAGTTCGCCCCCGAGATGTCGACGTCGAGAAGCGGCGAGCGGAGCGCCGATTTGACGGAGTCCTGGGCCTTCTGTTCGGAGTCGGACTCGCCGAGACCGATCATGGCGACGCCGCCCTTCTCCATGACGGTGCGGACGTCGGCGAAGTCGAGGTTGACGAGGCCGGGTTTCGTGATGAGCTCCGTGATGCCTTTCACCGAGCGCATCAGGACTTCGTCCGAGACTTTGAACGCCTGACGGACCGGCAGTTTGCCGACGGCGTCGAGCAGGCGGTCGTTCGGGACGACGATGACCGTGTCGGCGACGTCGCGGAGTCGCTCCAGCCCCGCCTCGGCGTTCGTCCGTCGGACCTCGCCCTCGGCGGTGAACGGCGTCGTGACGATGGCGATGGTGAGCGCGCCGGACTCGCGGGCCGCCTTGGCGACGACGGGCGCGGAGCCGGTGCCGGTGCCGCCGCCGAGGCCGGCGGTGACGAACACCATGTCCGAGCCGTCGATGGCGTCGTGAATCTCCTGCTGGCTCTCGATAGCGGCCTCCTCGCCGACCTGCGGGAGCGACCCGGCCCCGCGGCCCTGGGTCTTCTCCTGACCCATCAGAATCTTCGTGTCCGCGGAGGTGTCGACGAGGTGCTGGACGTCCGTGTTGGCGGCGACGAGACTCGCGCCGTGGATGCCCTCTTCGGCCATGCGGTTGACCGTGTTCCCGCCGGCCCCGCCGCAGCCGACGACGGTGATGTTCGTCTGGAGGTCTTTGAGAATGTCCTGCAGTTCGTCGTCCGTCATCGTCCCCGAACGCTTCGGTTCGGCGTCGAATCCCTCGCCGCCGGTCCCACCCGACTGTTCGGCCTCGTCTATTGCTTCGTCGACGATCGAGTCCATATTTATGCGCAAAGCTTACTGAGCGGCCTTAATTATCTTTTCCCCCTCGCGTCGGACGGTCGTCTGACGATTTTTCCGCGAAGGTAACCGGAGATTTATCCGAACAGATAGCCGACCAGTTAGCTCGCCGGAAACCCGTCCGGCGGTTTAGTACCGAAACGCGACCGTCCGGTCGACGTGGACGACGTCCGGGTCGATTCGTTCGCCCTCGTGTTCGACGGCTCGCCCGGCCGCGAGTTTGCCGAACGTCGGTCCCTCGGAGATGCCGAGCGTCTTCGCGCGCTCGGGGTCGAACGCGCGCTCGCTGGCACGGACGACACGGTCACTCTCGTCGCGTTCGACGTCGTCGTACTTCGCTTCGAGCACCGTCGCCAGCGCGTCGACGAGCGCGTCGTAGTCGCTCTCGTCGGCCAGGGCGAGGCGGCCGACGGCCCGCGTGCCGCTCTCCTGCGTCTCGAAGGCGACGGCGGAGTCGAGCACCGCCTCGCGCACCGACTCGGCGTCGACGCCCTGCGCTTCGGCGAGCAGTTCGGCGGGGAACTCGACGACGGAGAACGCGTCGGGGTCGTCGACGCGCCGACTGCCGAATCGGAGACCGTCCTCGACCGTCGACAGTTCGTCTTCGAGCGCGGAGACGACCGACAGCGGTCGGTCGCCGACCTCGCGGAGCCACGTCTCGCTCACGACTTCGTACCCCAGTTCCCCGACGACGGTTTCGAGTTCCGGGTTCTCGCCGTCGACGAGCGCGAACTCGGCGTCGCTCCGTTCGAACGCCTGTTCGAGCACGTCGCGGTTCGCCTCGGGCGCGCCCATCGCGTCGAGTTGCCAGTCCGCGCCGACGTGGCCGACGGCCCACTCGGTCTCGCGGACGACGCGGCCGAACCGCGGCGCGTAGTGGCCGCCGCCGAAGCCGACGACGTGGCGGTTGGGTTCGTCGCCGGGGCTTTCGAGGTTCACCGCCGCCTCGCGGAGGTCGAGAATCGCTTCGGCCACCGCGCGAGCGGCCTTGGGGTCCTCCCACTGCGGGTCGTCGCTGCCGAGTTCGACGAACATCGACGGGAGCGAGAGGTCGGTGGGGCCGTGGTGTGTCGCCTCGATACCGACCTCGTAGCCGTCCGGCGCGTGCTCGGCGAGCGCGTTCACGACGGTTTTCTGTGCACCCGGACAGGCGCGCGCGAGTTCCCGGTCGTCGCCGCCGTACTTCTCGGGGCCGAAGTTGCCGGTGAAGTGAGCGGTGAGAAGCGCCCCCGTCTCGCCGGAGTGTCGGGAGGCGAAGACGAGCAAGTCGGGGGCGGCAGCGGAGCCGACGCCGGTTTCGGCGTCGATGCCGGAATCCGCGGCGTCGACGAACGCCGCAGCGGGGTCGTCGAGGTAGATGTGGAGGTCGTCGAACGTCCGAAGCTCGAAGCCGTCGGTTCGGTAGACGGTCCCGCCGCCGTCGGCGTCCGGGCGGGTGTCGTCTACGTGTTCCTCCCAGTCGGCGAGTTCGAGCAGGTGCTCGCCGATGTGTTCCGATGCGTAGTCGGCCCGACTGACGACGATGGCGATCACTGGCGAGTCGTAGGCGAAGCGACCGTAAAACGAGTCGGGATTCGGTTCGTGGTCGACCGGGTGAGCCGGGACGGCCGGGAACTCAGTCGGCGCGCTCGGCCTGCGACTGACCCCGGCCGAAGGCGTCTTGGGCGGTGTCGGCGGTCCGGTCGAGCAGCCCCCGGAGCTCGTCGCGGCGCAGGACGAAAAGCGCCGTTCCGAGGACGAGGTAGACGGCGGTGTAGATCAGGAGGACGTCGATAGCGTCGATACCGAACGGGAGCGTCACGAGGTCTCGGATGATGAGGAACTCGATACCGACCTGCGAGACGAACAGCACGAGCAGGGCGACGGCCTCGCGGGCGCTGATGTTGAAGTTCACGAGCACCGCGAGCGCGAAGAAGCTCTGCGCGGCCGTGATCCAGATTTCGGCCGACTGCTTGAAGTCGAACGGGAGGGTTCCGACCGCCCCCGCCGCGAGGCTGTAGACGACGGCGAGCGTCCCGATGAGCAGCGTCCACTGGTTGAGCTTCGAGGAGATGAGCGCGTTGAACCCGGCGGTCGAGCGCGCCTTGTTGACGAGGTAGGCGACGACGATGAGTTCCGGGCTCTCGCTGGCCAGCGGCGCGATCCACTGGATCATGAAGAACGCGGGGATGCCAAACTCGGTGCCGAGCGTCTCCAGGCCGTGCGCGAACGGGTGGACGGCGGAGTAGATCATCAGGCCCGAGTACGCGAACAGCGTCAGCACGACGGCGACGCGGCCGCCTTTCGGGTAGCCGTGGAAGTACGCGGGAACGCCGACCTGCTGTTCGTGTTCTTCGACGTCGCCGCGGACGATGACGGCGATGTAGAGGGCGTACAGACCGACCAGCACCAGCGTGTCGACGACGCCGATACCGTCGTTGAGCGGGACGAAGAAGGCGTACGCCGTCGCGGCGAGCAGGAACGCGATTTCGGTCGAGATGTCCCGGTCGAGGTTGACGACGTCCGCGAGCGTCCCGGGACGCGACTCGACCGCGGGGTCGGAGGCGCTCCCGACTCGGTAGAGCGTGAACAGCGCGATGCCGGACCAGCCCAGTCCGATGAGGATGCGGTTCGCGCCGGTCATGTTGGCGACGGCGAGGTTCGCGGCCTCCGCGCCGCGGGCCGTGCCGATGTTCGCCCCGGCGGTCCAGGCGTACAGCGCGTCGACGGCGTACTCGGGGGCGACGGCCAGCACCGCGAGGACCGCGATGGCGAACGCGCGGGGAACGTCTTTCTCGGCGGTCTCGGCCCCCCACGCGAGGAGGAACGACGACCCGAGGACGGCGACCCCGCTGACGGCGACGGTCCAGAGTGGCGGCAGCGACTCCGCCGACCCGGTCGCCCAGACGTAGACCCACGGGAGAGTAAGACCCGTCGTGGCCGCGACGGCCATCAGCGGGTGTCGAAGAACTGAACTCATCGTCGTTGACTTCCAAGGTGGTAAACCTATTTCTTCTGCTTCGAAGTCCCCGTACGAACGTAACGCTCTCGCCGCAACCGAGTCGCCAGTTCCACCGCTGCCGGGGTGCTTATGTCGCTTCCGCGACCACCGCGACGTATGCAAGTGTTCGGACTCGTCGGCAACCCGGTCGGTCACTCGTTGTCGCCGCCGATGCACGAGGCGGCGTACGACGCGCTCGGGATGGACGCTCGATACGTCACCTTCGAACCGTCGCCCGAGCGGTTCGAGGCCGCTCTCGACGGCGCGGACGCGCTCGGCGTCGCCGGCCTCAACGTCACGATTCCGTTCAAACGGGACGCGCTCGAACTCGTCGACGCCGACCCGCTCGCCGAGCGAATCGGCGCGGTCAACACCATCGACTTCGCCGGCGACACCCCGCGCGGGTACAACACCGACGCCGCCGGCGTCAGTCGGTCGTTCGCCCGCCACGACGTCTCGCTCGACGGGACGGACGCCGTCGTCGTCGGCGCGGGCGGGGCGGGGCGTGCGGCCGCGTTCGCGCTCGCGGACGACGGCGCGTCGGTCCACGTCGCCAACCGGACCGCCTCGCGCGCGACCGCACTCGCCGACGAACTGAACGGAGACGAGGCGACCGACCGGGTCGCCACCGGCGGCGGCCTCGACTCGCTCGACGCCGCCGTTCCCGAGGCCGACGTGCTCGTCAACGCGACGAGCGTCGGGATGGAGTCCGACGAGACGCCCGTTCCGTCGGGCCTGCTGCACGACGGGCTCGCGGTGCTGGACGCGGTGTACGCCCCGCCGGACACGCGACTGCTGCGCGAGGCGCGCGAGGCGGGCGCGACGACCATCGACGGGGCCTGGATGCTGCTGTACCAGGGCGTCGTCGCGTTCGAGCGGTGGACCGGTCGGGACGCGCCGGTCGACGAGATGGACGCCGCCCTCCGGTCGCGGCTGTGACCTGTCGGGGGTTTTTAAATACGGAGGCATCATACTACCGGCCAATGGCACTCTTGGACAAGCTCAAGTCGTTGCTCGGCCTCAACGGGTCGACCGACGAGCGTGAGCGCGACCCGTCCGTGACGGTCGAACGCGACACGCGAACGGAGGCGAGTACGGAGACGGAAGCCGCAGTCGAAGAAACCGACGAGTCCGTCGAGGCAGACGACGCCGCCGAATCCGCCGACCCCGCCGCCGAATCCGCCGACCCCGCCGCCGAATCCGCCGACCCCGCCGCCGACAGTGCCGCCGCGGCGTCGACGGAGACGTTGGTCGACGAGGATACCGAGGAGACGACCGCGGCGGAACCGGCGGAGGCCGCCGGCCCCGAGAGCGACGAGATGGACACCGACCTCGAGACGGAACTCGACGAGGCAGACGAGGCCGACGGTTCCGAGTCCGACGAGACAGACGAGAGGGCCGTCGAAGACGCCGACGAACCCGTCGTCGAGGAGGCGGAGCCGATTAGCGAGGCGGAAGAGCCCACCGAGGACGAACCGGTCGCGGCGGATACCGACGCGACGGCGTCGACGGAGTCGATGGTCGACGAGGACGCCGAGGACGAGACCGCAGCGGAGCCGTCGGAGGCCGCCGGTCCCGAGAGCGACGAGATAGACATCGACGATGACCGAGCAGAAGCCGACACCGCCGAGGCCGACACCGCCGAGGCCGAGCCCGACGCGGACGAACCGGCGTCGGAGTCTTCGGACTCCGTCGATACGGTCAAAGGAATCGGGCCGGCCTACGCGCAGCGGCTCGCCGACGCGGGCGTCGAGACCGTCGCCGACCTCGCTGCCGCCGACGCCGCCGAACTCGGCGAGCAGATAGACGTCTCCGAGAAGCGCGTCGACACGTGGATTGCGCGCGCTCGGGAGCAGTGAAAGCTGCCGGACGCGCGGACCGCCCGCGGCCGCTTCGACGCCGATGACCGAACCCGTTGTGCGGACCTCTCGACGCGAGTTCAGAGCGACGGCGACGGACGCGCCGCCGGGCGCTCGCGTTCCGGTCGAACTCCGACTCTCGGTGTCGGACCCGTTCGAGGCGTACCGACGCGCGCGGGACGGCCCCGGCGGATTCTTCCTGGAGACGACCGGCGGCCAGTCGGGGTGGGGGTACTTCGGCGTCGACCCCGTCGAGCGACTGCAGGTGAGCGCCGACGCAGTCGTCCGCGACGGTCCCGAGCGCACGGACGCGGACGACGCCGGACCGGCCGCCGGGTCGCCGTCGTTGTCGGCGCTGTCCGCGCTGCTCGATTCGGAGACGCTCGCCCGCGGCGACTGCGAGGTGCCGTACCCCTGCGGCGCGTTCGGCTGGCTCTCCTACGACCTCGCCCGCGAACTCGAAACGCTGCCCGAATCGGCGGTCGACGACCGGCGGCTCCCGCATCTGCAACTCGGCGTCTACGACTGCGTGGCCGCGTGGCGAGAACCGAGAGGCGAAGGGACGACGCTCCGCGTGACCGCTTGCCCCCGAATCGACCCCGAAACCGACCTCGACGAACAGTACGAGACGGCCGTCGAGCGGGCGAGTTCGCTCGCCGAGCGCGCGACGACCGGCGACCCGAGCGTCGAACCGCTCGCCGCCGGAATCGAACGAGGACAGTTCGAGAGCGACTGCGGCCGCGAGGCGTTCGCCGACCGCGTGCGGACCATCAAGCGGTACATCCGCGACGGCGACACGTTTCAGGCGAACGTCTCCCAGCGCCTCGTCGCCCCCGCTGCGGTTCACCCCGTGACGGCGTACGCGGCGCTCCGCCGGGTGAATCCCGCGCCGTACTCCGGGTTGCTGGAGTTCTCCGGCGCGCGCGGCCCGAACTCCGTCGACCTCGTGAGCGCGAGTCCCGAACTGCTCGTCGAACGCGCGGGCGACCGACTCGTCACCGAACCCATCGCCGGAACCCGGCGACGGGGGGCGACCGACGGGGAGGACGCCGAACTCGAAGCCGACCTGCTCGGCGACGAGAAAGAGCGCGCCGAGCACGCGATGCTCGTCGACCTCGAACGCAACGACCTCGGGAAGGTGTGCGAGTACGGCAGCGTCGACGTGACCGAGTACCGCCGGGTCGACCGCTACGCGGCCGTGATGCATCTCGTCTCGGTCGTCGAAGGCCGGATTCGCGAGTCCGCGACGCTCGCCGACGCCGTCGCCGCGGTGTTCCCCGGCGGCACCATCACTGGCGCGCCGAAACCGCGGACGATGGAACTCATCGAGGAGGTCGAGGCGACCAGACGCGGGCCGTACACCGGCAGTATCGCCGCGTTCGGCTTCGACGACCGGGCGACGCTGAACATCGTCATCCGAACGCTGGTCCGCTACCGCGACGAGTACCACCTCCGCGTCGGCGCGGGCATCGTCCACGACTCCGATCCCGAACGCGAGTACGACGAGACGTTGGCGAAGGCCCAGGCGCTCGTCGAAGCGATGGACGAGGCGCTCGACGGAACGGCGCTCGGCGTCGACGACGCGGGCGAGTCCGGCGATTCGAGGACCGAGAGATGAGTGCGGAGACCCTCCCCACGGTGCTCGTCGTCGACAACTACGACTCGTTCGTCTACAACCTCGTCCAGTACGTCGGCGAACTCGCGGACGTCGTCGTCCGCCGGAACGACGCCGTCACGGTCGAGGAGATTCGGGAACTCGACCCCGACGCCATCGTCGTCTCGCCCGGCCCCGGCACGCCCGAGGACGCCGGCATCTCGATGGCGGTGTTCCGCGACCTCGACTACCCGACGCTCGGCGTCTGCCTCGGTCATCAGGCGCTCTGTGCGGCCGCGGGCGCGCCGGTCGGCCACGCGCCCGACGTCGTCCACGGGAAACCCTCGACCGTCGTCCACGACGGCGAAGGCATCTTCTCGAACCTTCCCGAACGGCTCTCGGTCGGGCGGTACCACTCGCTGGCGGTCGAGCGCGGCGACCTTCCGGACGAACTGGTCGAGACGGCGTGGACCGACGACGAGCGTCGGGTCGTGATGGCGGTTCGGCACCGCACGCGCCCGCACGTCGGCGTCCAGTTCCACCCCGAGAGCATCCTCACCGAGAGCGGTAAACAGATGGTAGCGAACTTCCTGAAGGAGTACGTCGACGATGAGTGAACGAGAGACACCCAACGATGGCGGAACCGGCGGAGCGAGTTCCGCGAGCGACGCGGAACTCGTCTACCACGTGAACGGCGAACTCGTTCCCGCTTCGGAGGCGACGGTGAACGTCCGCGACAGGGGGTTCATGTACGGCGACGCCGCCTTCGAGACGCTCCGCGTCTACGGCGGCCACCTGTTCGAGTGGGACGCCCACGCCGACCGACTCGCGGAGTCGTGCGAGATTCTCCAGTTGGACCACGGCCTCTCCGACGAGTCGCTCCGCGGGCGAATCGAGGAGACGCTCGCGGCGAACGAACTCGGAGACGCCTCGGTGAAACTCTCCATCAGTCGCGGCGTCCAACCCGGGAAACTCACCCCCTCGCCGGAGGTCGACCCCACCGTCGTCGTCACCCTCTCGCCGCTGGGTCGCGGCGGCGTCGGCGGCGAGAAACCGTGGGACGGCCCGGCGACGTTGCAGACGGTGAAGACGCGGCGCCCCTCGAATCGGGCGCTCCCGTCGAAAGCGAAGACGCACAACTACCTCAACGGCATCTTGGCGCTTCTCGAACTCCGCGTCACGGGCGCCGACGAGGCGCTCGTCCTCGACGACGAGGGCTACGTCGCCGAGGGGGCGACGAGCAACGTCTTCTTCGTCGACGGCGAGCGCCTCTGCACGCCGAGTCTCGACGGTCCGGTGCTCCCGGGCGTCACCCGCGACATCGTCCTGGAACTCGCCGAGTCGGAGGGCATCCCGGTTCGGGAGGGCTTCTTCACGCCCGACGACGTCCGGGGGGCCGACGAGGTGTTCGTCACGAGTTCGACCCGCGAGATTCGCCCCGTCGGCACCGTCGACGGTATCGACGTCGAGACGGGGCCGGTGACGCGGCTGCTCTCTCGGTTGTACGAGACGCGAGTCGAGGAGTTGTACGAGTCGTAGAGTTGCACGAGTCGGAGTGCGGAAACCGCGGACGGAAAGACGTTCAAAGGCGGCGCGACGAGAGACGGTATGGACGACGACCAGCGAATCGCCGCACTCTCGGAGGTCCCGACGGACGGCACGCTGCTGTTCACGTTCCGGGAGGGGACCGAGCGCGGCGAGGCGATTCTGACGAAACTCGACGACGGAACCGTCGTCGCCTTCCGGAACTACTGTCAGCACTGGACCGACGTGCGCCTCGACAAGGGGTCGGGTGCGCTCGTCAGAAACGGCGACATCGTCTGTCAGAAACACGGCGCGACGTTCGGCCAGGCGACCGGCTACTGCGACTTCGGCCCCTGCGAGGGCGCGACGCTCGACGAAGTCGACGTCGCCGTCGAGGGCGACGCGGCGTACCTCGCCGACGACTCGCTTCGGTTCGAGCATCTCGGCCCCTCCGGCGAGCACGACCTCTCGTCGGGCAGTCGAATCGACTTCACGGGGACGTGAGAGTCAGGGCCGACGCACTTACCGGATACGTTATGTCGGCCGAAAACGACGTTCGGACGATGGTCGTCGAACTCCTCCTCCCCGCCCTCATCGGCTTCACCTTCGTCATGACCGCGGCGTACGCCGGGACGTTGCGTGCGCTGGAAGTGTACTTCGACCCGACGCAGGACAGCATCTTCCTCTCCGACGGAGCAGAGCCACCAGAGCGGCAGTGAGCGGTCCGTCGGCAGGGAGTGGCGGAAGGTAGACTTGAACTACGCGGACTCGCTCACGCTGTTCGCTCGTCCTCTCGTTCAAACGACCACTAAGCTATCGTCGTGGCGCACATCTCACGACTCGCTTCGCTCGTCGTTCGTTGTGTGCGCCACAGAAGATAGCGGGAGGTAGATTTGAACTACCGATCTCCGGGTTATGAGCCCGGCGGAATCTCCTGGCTATCCCATCCCGCTACTTCTGACAACAGGATGCCCTCGGTTAAGGGTTGTGATTCCGACGCCGTATGTCAGTTTCCGCCGTGGTATCGTTCGCCGCCGCTCACTCGCTGGCCACGCGCCACGTCAGTAAACTCTCCGCGACGTAGTTGAGCAGCATCGACGCGAGAATCGCCACCGGGAGCGGAATCACCTGCCAAAAGTCGAAGCCGGCGACGACGACGCTCACGTCCTGTTGGCGGAGCACGCGGACGACGACGAACTGCAGCGCGAGACCGCCGCTGCGGACGAGGTTCGACTTCAGCAGTCGCCGCGCCGCCGGGAACGCTCCCGACGCGCCCTCGTCGGCGAACGTCCAGCGGTCGTTGATCAGAAACATGACCACGATGGCGACTTCCGCGCCGACCAGTTTCGCCACCTCCGCGAGCACGCCGAACCAGACGGTCAACACGGCGCTGACGGTCAGGTCGAAGACCGCGCCGAGCGCGCCGACGGAGACGAACTGCCCGAATCGCTTGCCCGACAGCAGTTCGGTCGCCGTGCGATTCAGCCTCATTCCTCTATCGGGTCCGGCCCGAGGCGTTCGACGAGCGACGGCGTCGTCGACCGGCGGGCGTCGAGCATCGCGTGCAGTCGGTCTTCGCGGATGAGCTTCGCGCGGTGGCGCGCCGACAGCAGACTCAGCCCGAGGTCGAGACTCGTCCGAATCGGCGAGACGGTCGACCCCGGTCTGTCCTCCCATTCGACGGGCACCTCCACGACCGCGTGGTCCAACGCGGCGGCGACGGCGACGAGTTCGACGTCCCACGCGAAGCCCGGTTCGTAGAGGTGGCTCCGAGCGTCGGCCCACGCCTCGGCGGTCATCGCCTTCGCGCCGCACTGGTAGTCGTACAGCTCCGTGTCGAGTAGTCGCTTTGCGAGCCACGCGAAGCCGTCGCCGAGGCGGCGGCGGGCGAGCGTCTGGTGGGCGGTCACCGTCGCGTCGGGGTGTCGACGCGACCCGACGCTCAGGTCGGCCTCGCCGGCGAGCACCGGCGCGAGAACCTCTGCGAACGAGTCGGTCGGCGTGCTACCGTCGGCGTCGACGAACGCGAGCACGTCCGTCGATAGCGCCTCGAAGCCGGCGGTTATCGCCGCCCCCTTCCCGCGACGGACCGGCGACACGTTCACCGTCGCCGGGAGCGACGAGAGCTCGTCGACCGACTCCGGCGTCGGTGCGTCGAGTTCGACGCGGACCGCCTCCGGGTCCAGCCGCTCCGTCAGCGCCTCGAGGTAGGCCGCGAGCCGGTCGACGTCCGGCCGATACGCGGGGACGACGACACCGACGGAACGTGACATGGGCCGCGATTTCTTTCAAGCGATAAAAAAGTATTTGACTCGAACCCGAGCCGCCGGGCGCGGCCGGGTCGGCGGCCCCGGGGAACGTGCCCGCTCCGGCAACCAGAGCGCCTGCCCCGGTAACCAGAATGCCCGCCCCGGCAACCAGAAACGGTTTATTGGCGCGCTCGCGTTCCACCGGTAGATGGAGTATCTGTACGTCGCCGTCTGGCTCGTCCTCTACGCCGTGCTGGCGGTCCTCGGGCTCCCGCTCGCGGCGCGGCTCTTTCGACACGTCCCCGGCCGCGGGCCCGGCTTCGCGCTCCCGCTGTCGCTTCTCGTCTCGACGCTCGTCGCCCACTGGGTCGGCCAGTTCTCGTTCGGCCTCGGAACCGTCGTCGTCGCCGTCGCCGTCCTGCTCTCGCTCTCGGCGGCGACGGCGTTCGACCTCGCGGCGCTCCGAGAACGCCGTCTCGTTCTCGCGTCCGGATTCGACGTCGACAGGCGCGCGGTCGCAGACACCGCGGTCGTCTTCGTCGTCGCGTTCGCGTTCCTGCTTTCGATTCGCGCCGTCGACCCCGCGGTCCACGCCGCCGGCGGCGAGAAGTTCCTCGACTTCGGCCTGCTGAAGGCGCTGCTCCGCGCCGACGCGCTCCCGCCGGAGGACTTCTGGTTCGCGGGCGAGCCCGTCCAGTACTACTACGGCGGGCACCTGCTGACGGTGCTTCTGGCGATGCTCACCGACACGCCCGCGAGATTCGCCTACAACCTCTCGCTCGCGGGCTTCTACGCGATGCTCGTCACTGCGACGTTCGACCTCGCGGGGTCGGTCGCGTCGAGTCGCGGCGGCGCGCGTCGGCCCGCCGGGCTGTTGTCCGCGTTCTTCGTCGGTCTCGCCAGCAACCTCGTCACCGGGGGTCGCGTCGCGTTGACGTTGCTCCCCGAACCGGTGCGGCGCCCGCTCGCCGGACTTATCGCCGCCGAGACGACGCAGTACTCGCCGGACGAACTGCTGGCCGGCACCGATTCGTTCAGCTACTGGACCGCGAGCCGCGTCATCGAGGGGACGATAAACGAGTTCCCGTTCTTCGCGTGGCTCAACGGCGACCTGCACGGCCACATGATGGGAACGCCGTTTCTGCTCCTCGGAGCGGCGCTCGCGTTCGCGTACTTCGAGACGCCGCAGTCGGAGCGGCCGCTTCGTCGAACGCTGTTGTTCGTCGCGCTGCCGGCGCTCGGCGGTCTCCAGCTCGTTCTCGACACGTGGAGTTTCCCCTCCTTGTTCGGCGTCGCGGCGCTCGCACTCGTGTTCGCGCCCGCGCGACCCGAAACCCTGCTTCCCGACCGCGTCGCTTCGGCGGTGCGGTACAGCGACGACGACGACCTGTTGCCGGCACAGGCCGGGCGTCTCGTCGTCGCCGTCGGCCTCGTCGCCGTCGCGGGGGTAGTCGGCGCGGCGCTCGGGGCTCCGTTCCTGCTCACGGGTGCGTCCGGCCGCGAAGTGGCGCTCCTCGGCCCGGCGAATCGGAGCGGCCTCGGCGCGCTGTTGCTCGTCCACGGCGCGTTCGTCGCCGGCTTCGCCGCCTACCTCCTCTCGCGGTTGGCCGAGGGCGACACGTGGCTGCTCGCCGCCGCCGTCGTCGGCGTGGTCGTCGTCGCCGTCGGACAGGGGATGGCGGCCGTCGCGCTGATCCTCCCGCTTCTGGTCTTCGGCTGGGTCGCGCTCGCGTTCGACCGCGACGTCGGGTTCGAGACGGTGCTCGTCGTCGCCGGGGCCGGACTCGTGTTGCTCGTCGAGTTCCTCTACGTCAACGAGCAGGCGGGACCGCTCCGGATGAACACCGTGTTCAAGACGTACATCCAGGTGTGGGTGCTGTGGGCGACGGCGCTCGGCCCGGCGCTGACGCTCCTGCTCGCCCGCCCGCTGCCGACGCGCATCCGGCGGGCCGTCTCCGCGACCGACGGCAGTACCGCGACCGACGGCGGCACCGAGACCGGCGACCGCGCCGGGGCCGACGGCGGCACCGGGGCTAACGCGGAGACGAAGTCGTCTCCCGTCCGCGCGTCGGAGGCGGCGACGGCGACGGCGCGGACGCTCGCGCTCGGTCTCACGCTCTGTCTCGTCGTCTCGACGGGCTTCTACGCGCCGCTCGCGCTCGGTAACCACTTCGAGGGGGCCGGCGAGCCGACGCTGGACGCGACGCAGTTCGCCGAGACGGACCATCCGAAGGAGGCGAAAGCTATCGCGTGGCTCGACGAGAAGCCCAGTCGTCCGACGTTGCTGTCCGCACCGGGGACGTACCACTACCCGAACGCCGAGTCGGGGTCGTACCCGTACCCGCCGGGTCGCTACGGCTGGAACTCGAACCCGGCGTCGACGCTGACCGGCATCCCGACCGTCGCCGGCTGGGGCCACGAGATCGGCTATCGCGGCTTCGACACCTACATCCACCGCGTCGAACAGGTCGACGCCGCGTTCACCGACGACGCGGCGCTCGTGGACGTGCTCCGCGAGTACGACGTCCGGTACGTCTGGGTCGGGCCTGCGGAGCGGGAGCGCTACGGCGAGACGTCCGTCGGCGACGTGTCCGGCGTCTCCGTGGCGTATCGGACCGAGACGGTGACAATCTACGAGGTCGACCGCGACGAACTGCCGGGTAGCGGCGGGTCGTAATCGGCGGAAGAAGAGAACTCAGACCGAGAGCTCGCTGCGCGCTTTCACGACGTCGAGCGCCTCGGCGTCGATGGACTCGACGGTGAGCCAGTGGGGGACGTACTCGCGCTTCTCGTACGCTTCGCGCTCTTCGGCGGTCCCGATGGTACACCACAGCTGCACCTCGTCGGGGCCGTGCCAGTCACCTTGGCGCTGAATCGAGAAGCAGATCTGCTCTTTCCCGTCGTAGTTGATGACCGCGTCCTTGCGGATGCCGGGGTCTCCGTGGACGATGAGCTGTTGCATAGTCGTGCGTTTGGAAGGTTCGGGCTTAACGACTTCGGTAACCGAGCAGTCGCCGCCGCATCGAGGGGCGTTCGGCGAGTCGGAACCAAACGCGTTTTAACGGGCGACGGCAAAGAGTCGGCAAGGTAGATAGCTATGCAGATGCCACGCCGTTTCAACACGTACTGTCCGCACTGCAACGGCCACCACGAAGTGGAGGTCGAGAAGGTACGCAGCGGACGCAGCACCGGGATGAAGAAGGTCCAGCACCGACAGCGCCGACGCCAGACGTCGCACATCGGCAACGCCGGCAAGTTCTCGAAGGTGCCCGGCGGTGACAAGCCCACGAAGAAGACGAACCTCAAGTACCGCTGTTCGAGCTGCGGGAAAGCGCACATGCGCGAGGGCTGGCGCGCCGGTCGACTGGAGTTCCAGGAGTAGACGATGGCGGGAAGTTTCTACCGCGTCGTCTGCCCGGACTGCGAGAACGAACAGGTCGTCTTCGACCGCGCCGCGACGCCCGTCAACTGCGTCGTCTGCGGCAGCACGCTCGCCCGACCGACGGGCGGCAAAGCGGCTTTCGAAGGCGAAGTGACCGAAACCGTCGAGGCGCGGTAAACGCCTCACTCTTCCCATGAAATTTCGCGGCTGGCCAGACAACGGCGAACTCGTCGTCGGCAAGGTGGACGAAATCGCCAACTTCGGCGTGTTCGTCGACCTCGAAGAGTACGAGGATAGACGCGGTCTCGTCCACATCAGCGAGGTCGCCAGCGGGTGGATCAAGAACGTCCGCGACCACGTCCGGGAGGGACAGACGGTCGTCGCGAAGGTGCTCGACGTCAATCAGTCCTCCCAGCAGATCGACCTCTCGCTGAAGGACGTCAACGAGCACCAGCGCAAGGAGAAGATACAGGAGTGGAAGAACGAGCAGAAGGCCGACAAGTGGATGTCGCTGGCCTTCGGCGAGGACGTCGACGACGAGCAGTACGAGACCGTCGCCAACGCCCTCTACAGCGAGTTCGGAAGCCTCTACGACGGTTTCGAGCAGGCGGCGATCCACGGCGCGGAGGCGCTCGAAGACGTCGACCTCTCCGACGATGAGACCTCGGCTATCGTGGAGACGGCCCGAGAGAACGTCTCGGTGCCGTACGTCAACGTCACCGGCTACGTCGACATCCAGTGTCCGACCGGCGACGGGGTCGACGACATCAAGGAGGCGCTCCGCGCCGCCGAAGGAAACGGCGACGTCCGCGACGAAATCGAACTGTCGGTCTCCTACGTCGGGTCGCCCGAGTACCGCATCAAGGTGCGCGCGCCCGACTACAAGACCGCCGAAGCCGAACTGGAGGCGAGCGCAGGCCGCGCCCGTCAGTCCATCGAGGCCGCCGGCGGGACCGCGGTGTACCACCGCGAGCGCGACGAAGAGACCGAATGAAGTCCGACATCCGGGTCTGCTCGACGTGGCGCGAGCGTCACTCCCGCCCGGTGTACACCCTCTCCGAGACGTGTCCCGAGTGCGGAGCCGCAGCCGAGAACAGCGCGCCGGCCCCGTTCAACCCCGAGGACCCCTACGGCGAGTACCGACGCGCTCTTAAGCGGCGCAGTCGGCAATAAAGCCATGGACGACATCGACATCGAGGCGGTCGCCGACCCCGAACTCGACGACCCGGTTCTCGTCGAAGGGCTGCCGGGCGTCGGTCACGTCGGGAAACTCGCCGCCGAACACCTCCGCGACGAGTTCGACGGCGAACTGGTGCGTCGCGTCTACTCCTCGGACTTCCCGCCGCAGGTGAGCGTCGACGACGAGGGCGTCGCCGACCTCACGTGCGCGGAACTGCACGCCGTCACCGTCGACGGGACGGATCTTCTCATTCTGACGGGAGACCACCAGGCGCAGAGCAACGCGGGCCACTACCGCCTCACCGACGCGTTTCTCGACATCGCCGAGGAGTTCGGCGTCTCCCGCGCGTTCGCACTCGGCGGCGTGCCGACCGGCGAACTCGTCGAGGAGTACACCGTCCTCGGCGCGGTGAGCGGGGCCGACGGGAAGGAGGAACTCGAAGACGCCGGCGTCGAGTTCCGCCCCGACGAACCCGCGGGCGGCATCGTCGGCGTCTCCGGGCTCATCTTGGGTCTCGGCAAGCGCCGCGGCCTCGACGCCGCGTGTCTGATGGGCGAGACGAGCGGCTACCTCGTCGACCCCAAGAGCGCGCGAGCGGTCATCGAAGTGCTCCAACACGTTCTCGATTTCGAGGTGGACTTCGCCTCGCTCGAAGAGCGCGCCGAGGAGATGGAGGAGGTCGTCGGCAAGATTCAGGAGATGCAACAGCAACAGAGCCTCCCGACCGACGACGACCTGCGCTACATCGGTTGAGACCGACGGGGAGCGAGGCTGTACTCGCCGCACTCCGGCCGAACGCTCCGGCCGAACGCTCCGGCCGAACGCTCCGAAACGGCGGCCACTCGTCCAGCGTCCGAACTGGATTGTTCACGATATATCACACATAGTGGATACTATAACGCTGCGCGTTGCCCATCTGGTATGGCGACACATTACCAACAAACGGCATACTGCCCTCGCTGCGACGAGACGTGTCGCGTCGTCGAGAACAAGCCGTGGCTCCCGGACGCCTGTTACGACTGCGGTCGGTCCGTCTCGACTCCGCGACTCTGAGGCGTTCAGGAACCGGAGCTTTCGACCCGTTTTTCGATACGTTCGACGAGCGCGCGAGCGGTAGCGACGCGCGCGTCGGCGTCGGCGTTCTCCGTCTCGCCGACGCTGTCGAGCAGTCGTTCGACGTGTGCGGTGCGGCGAGAGACCACGTCGTCGTCGACGTCACCTTCCGCGAGGTCGGCGGCGACGGCTTCCGCCTCGCCGAGCCACGCGTTCGCGCGCGGCGCAATCGGGAGTTCGGCCGTCGCTTCGAGTTCGGCGTGCAGCTCGTCGAGTAGCGCGTCGAGAGGCTCCGACATCCGACTCACCCGGTCACCACAGCGGCACGCCGACGAAGGCGGCGACGAACTCCCAGTCGTAGACGTGGTTCAACAGCAGGTACGTCACGACGCCGAGCGAGAGCGAGAGAATCCACGACCCCGCGGCGATGCGCCCGACGCGCTTGTGCGGCGTCTCCGTCCGGAGTTCGCTCGGGGTGTGGGTCAACCCCAACACCAGCGCGTACAACACCACCGGCACCGAGACGATGGAGAGGATAATGTGAATCGCCAGCATCGCCAGGTACGCGTAGTACACCAGTTCCGGGCCGACGAACTCCTTGGTCCCGCCGCCGCCGATCTTCGTCAGGTAGAGCACGAGGAAGAACAGGATGAGCGCGAAGGAGGAGACCATCGCCGTCGCGTGCTTCTTCACCTCGTCGTTGCGAATCCAGTACCAACCGGCGACGAGCACGCCGGTGTTGACGGTGTTGACGAGCGCGATGGCGTCGGCGAGTCGGTTGACCTGTTGGAGGGTGAGTTCCGGGAACACCCGTGCCGGGACGACACCGAGAAACGTCCCGATGACGACGGCGTAGCCGACGACGCTGAGAACCGCGGTGATGGCCGCGGGGTGTTGCTTTGCGACCCCGCTGGCGCTGGCAGTTGCCATAGCCGACGGTTAGCGCGGCCCGACTATTTGCGTTCGGGTTCGCTCGTCAAACCTCGCAGCGACTCGGCCGGCGGGCGACCTCTCGAGAATCAGATGACGCCCGTGACGCTGGCGACCTCCTCGGCCGCTCGCTCGTCGACGCCGTCGCCGAGAATCGTGTACCGGTCGCGGATCTCGTGGGCGGTCGTGAGCGCTTCGAGCACCTCGTCGGCGGTGAGACCGAGGTCGGAGGCCGTCGTCGGCGCGTCGATGCTCTCCAGCGCGTCGCGGATGTTGCGCCACTGCCCCTTCGGGCCGCTGTGGAGGTAGGCGGTGATGATGGAGCCGACGCCGACCTGGTGGCCGTGGAGCGCCCGCCCGGGCGCGATACGGTCGAGCTGGTGCGAGAAGAGGTGTTCCGCCCCCGACGCGGGCCGCGACGAACCCGCGATGGACATCGCCACGCCGGAGGAGACCAGCGCCTTCACGACTATCCAGCAGGACTCCTCCAGTCCGGGCTTGATTGAGTCGGCGCTGTCGACGAGCATCTCGGCGGTCATCTGCGAGAGCGCACCCGCGTACTCGGAGTACTCGACGTTCTTGAGGCGGTTCGCGAGCTGCCAGTCCTGCACCGCGGTGTAGTTCGAGATGATGTCCGCACACCCCGCCGTCGTCAGCTCCCACGGCGCTTCCGCCAGCAGTTCGGTGTCGGCGACGACGGCCAGCGGCGGGTCGGCGGCGACGCTGTGGCGGGTGTCGCCCTCGGGCACCGAGCCCCGACCGGAGACGATGCCGTCGTGGCTCGCCGCCGTCGGCACCGAGACGAACCCTCGGCCGAGGTGGTCGCTGGCCATCTTGGCGATGTCGACGGGTTTGCCGCCGCCGAGACCGACGAGAAAGCCCGCTTCAGTCTCGCGGGCGGCGTCGATGACGCGCTCGACGGCCGCGAAGCTCGCCTCCGAGACGGTGACCGTCGCCGGGTCGTCGAACTGCGCGCAGACGCGGTCGCCGACGAGTCGCTTCGGTGTCGGACTCGTGACGATGAGCGGACTGCCCGAGAAGGGTAGTTCCGCCACCGCGTCGGCCAACTGGTCGACGACGCCGTGCCCGACGAGGACGTTGCGCGGGAGCTTTATCCACGTCGTTTTGTCGAACATACGCGGAAATCACCCTCCGCGTAGAAACCGTTTGTGCCATACGGCGGCCGTGTGCCGCAGAACGGGCGCGCCTCCACCGGTCACAGCAACTGCGTCGCCGCATCGTACAGAAACGCAACGCCGAACCCGCCGAGGACGACGGCGCTCACCCCGGCGACGACGGGCGCGAGCGACTCGACGCGGCGCTCGGCGGTGACGAGGGCGGCCGGAAACCCCGAGACCCAGAGCAGGATGCCGCCGAAGAACCCCGCGACGAGCGCCGGGCTCCCGGTCTCGACGACGAGCCGTCCGGCGAGTTCCCCGCCGACGTACGGCGTCTGCGAGAGCACGTCGACGGTGCCGGCTTCGAGGAGGCCGACGCCGATGGTGAGCCAGAACAGTACCTGGTACGGGTTCGTCAGCGCGAGCACGAACGCCTTTCTGAAGCCCGCGCTGTCGTCGGGGAGCGTCCCGCCGCGGAACGAGTCGGAGACCGAGCGGACCGCGCCGTAGGCGAAGTAGAGCATCAGCAGGCCGCCGACGCCGACCATCGCAGCCCGAACCGTCGGGAAGCGTTCGACGAAGCCGACGACGCCGAGCAGTGCGAGCACGAAGAAGACGAAGTCGGCCGAGAACGCGCCGAGCCCCGCCCGAAATCCCGATTTCCAGCCGTGGACGACGCTCTCCTCGGCGATGACGGCGTTCATCGGTCCCGGCGGCGCGGCCAGCGCCAGTCCGAAGACGACGCCCGCGAGTCCGGTGGTCAACGCATCGAACACGTCGAGAGATGGGCGACAGGCCCCGAAAAACGCCGCGGTTCCGTCGTCGGAGGTTCGGTTCGCACTCCGCCGCCTCAGGCGAGTCCCGTCACCGCGTCGGCGACGGCGGCGACGAGTACGTCCCACGCCGAGAAGCCGGTGGCGACCGAGAGGAGGACGTCGAGGCCGAACAGGAGGAACAGCGCCGCCCCGGCGAAGTGCGCCTTTCGCATGTCGACCGCGTGCGCGAACTTGTGGAAGAAGTAGGCGTTCGCGAGGCTCACCGGGACGATTGCGAGCATCTCGCCGAACCAGATGGCGCTACTCGCCCCGTACTGGGCGGCGAGGCCGATGGTGACGAGCTGGGTCTTGTCGCCGAACTCGCCGGCGACCATCATGGCGAAGATGGGCAGGAAGCCGCCGAACCGACCGCCGACGTCGTAGCCGAACAGTTTCGTGTCGAGCTCCGGCGCGAGCGAGGAGACGCTCGACTCGCCGCCGTCACTTCGCTTCGCTCGTGACGAGGTTCGGTTCACTCCGTTCGACTCGCCGCCGTCACTTCGCGCCGCCCGCGTCGGGTCCCCGGCGTCGGCCTCGGGTGCCGACCGGAACAGCAGGACGGCGAAGGCGAGAAACAGGACGGCGGTGAACGCGTCGAGGGCGACGCCCGGCAGCGCCGCCTGCAGCGCGCTCCCGAACAGAATCTCCAGCGCGGTCCACCCGGCGAACGCTGCGCTGGCGGCTCCGACGACCACCAGCGGTCGGTAGCGCGTCGAGAGGCCCGCGATGATGAACTGTACTTTTTCGCCGGGGAGGACGGCCAGTTGGGTGACGAACGCGACGACGAGTAGCTCCGACCAGTTCACGCACCACCCACCCCTGCGGGGGCGGATTCGGGTTCGCCGACCGGTTCGACGCGGATCGAGTGCGCGACCGACTCGGGGAGGCTCTGTTCGTGACCGCCGACGAGGACGGTCACCATCCCGAACGGCGCGACGTCGACTATCTCGACCTCGGTACCGGGGGTGAGTCCGGCCTCGGCGAGGTACTTCAGTTCCTCCTCGTCGCGGTCGGAGACGCGCGCGACGACGACGCGGTCACCCTCGCCGTACTCGCTCAGCCGGGTCGTCTCGTCCTCGACGGGGTCGAGGTCGACGTTCGGAATCGGGTCGCCGTGGGGGTCGAACTCCGGGTTGCCGAGCGCCTCGGCGACGCGCCGTTCGAACGCCTCGCTGATGTGGTGTTCGAGCGCGTCGGCCTCGTCGTGGACCTCGCTCCACGAGTAGTCGAGATGCTCCGTCAGGTACGCCTCCAGCAGTCGGTGGTGGCGGAGCACCTCCAGTGCGACCGTCTCCCCCTCGTCGGTCAACTCGACGCCCTTGTACTTCTCGCGGTCGACGAGGCCGCGGTCTTCGAGTTTCCCGAGCATGCTCGTCACCGTCGGCGCGGTCTTGTCGAGATACTCCGCGACGGCGGAGGTCGAAACCGGCGGTCCGTGTTCGGTCTGGAGGGTGTAGATGGCCTTCAGGTAGTCCTCCATCACGTCGCTCAACATGCGCCGAATTAGACGCGGCGAACTATTATATCTGGCGTGGCAAAGCGAGTCGTTAGTCGACCGTCGCCGACTCGTCGGCAACGAAGAGACTCGTGTCGACTCGCGGCGGGTCGGGCCCGTACGCGAGCAACCGTCGCTGACGGCGGGCGAGCGGCGACGACCCGACGAGCGAGAGCGCGCCGAACGTCGCGCGCAACGCGGGAGCCCGAAGCCGCCGCGGAACGCGGGAGCCGTACAGGAGCAGCCCCGTCACGAACGACTCGGTCCGGCGTTGCAGTCGAAGCACCCGCTCGACGGCCGGATACCGCCGCTCCTCGAATCGTCCGAGTCGCTCGGCGGGAAGCGCGCCGTCGCTTCGCTTCGCGTCGGAGAGCGCCGTCGCAATCACCTCGTGGGCGACGACCGCGTCCTGCACGGCGAGACTGTTTCCCTGTCCGCCGAACGGTGAGGCGACGTGCGCGGCGTCGCCGAGGAGCAGCACGCCGTCGTCGACCCAGCGGTCGCAGAGCCCCGGCTCGACGTGCAGCAGCGAGCAGTCCTCGAAGCCCCCGAGCTGGGTCTCGACCGTCCCCCGGAGGTCGGGGTCGACGGAGACGAGGTCGCGGCGGAACGCCTCGATGCCCCGCTCTCGGAGGTCGCTGTAGCGTCCCTTCTCGATGGGCCACCCGCACTGTGCGACCGAGTCGCTGAGTGGCGCGTACACGAGGATACCGGACTCGCCGACGCGCAATTGCGTCGTCACGTCGATGCTGGCGTCTTCGAGTTTGAACCAGACGATTTCGAGTTCCGACTCCAACAGCCCCGCGTCGATTCCCGCCGCCTCTCGAACCGTCGAGTAGCGACCGTCCGCGCCGACGACGAGGCGGCTCTCGACTTCGAGGTCGACGCCGGCCCCTCGGTCGCGCGCCTCGACGCCGACGACCCGTCCGTCCTCTCTCCGGACGTCCGTCACCGCCGTCGCCGGCCGAAACGAGAACGTCTCGAACTCGTTCGCCCGCTCGACGAGCAGCGCCAGGAGCGGCGGTTGGTCCATCAGCAGGAGGTAGTCCTCCCGCGGCGAGACGTCCGTGAAGTCGAGGAGCCGGTACCGCCGTCCGTACACTGAGGCGTGCGCCTTCCGCACTCGTTCGTGCGGCAGGTCGAGCACGTCGTCGAGGAGCCCGAGTTGGTCGAACGCCCACGCCACGTACGGTTGGAAGCCGAAACCGCGGAACTCCCGGTCGAGCGTCGCGTTGCGTTCCAAGAGGAGTGTCTCGACGCCGCTCCGGGCGAGCAGGTAGCTCAGGACGCAACCGGCGGGGCCGGCCCCGACGACGACCACGTCGGGGGTGAGTCGCTGTGTTCCCTCTGATTCGGGAGTCGTGTTCGCAGTCATCTGGTCTCCTGACCTCGGTTTTCCGTGCGGACGAGACTACGACTGTCGGTCAGATAAGCGCGGGGTGGGCGGATGCGCGCTCGGTCGTCCGCCACTCAGATGCCCTGTCCCATCAGGTGGCTTCGGAGCACGTCCGGCGTCTTCAGTCCCGATTCGGTGTTGACGAGGACGACGGTGTCGTCGTCGCCGAACCGACCTTCCTCCGCGAGGCTCCACGCGCCTGCCGGGGCCGCACCGCCGGCGACGCCGACCTCGATGGCCTCGTGCTGCGCGGCGGCGACGGCGGACGCGAGAATGTCGTCGTCGGAGACGGCGACGGCGTCGCCGCCGGCCTCGTCGAGCGCGGCGAGCGCGAGTTCGCCACCCTCGGGGTCGGGTACTTCGAGTTCGCCGACGATGGTGTCGGGCACCTCCCACGGTTCGATGGTGTCCGCACCGCGTTCGACGGCGGCGACGATGGGTGCGCAGTTCTCGGGTTGAACCGCGTACAACGGCGGCACGTCGTCGACGAGTCCGATTTCGCGGAGTTCGCGGAATCCTTTTTCGAGGCCGACGACGAGTTCGCCCGTCGAGGCGGGGACGACGACGGCGTCGGGAATCTCGCCGTCGAGGTCCGCGACCACCTCGAAGGCGAGCGTCTTCGCGCCCTCGTGGCGATACGGCGTGGTGAACTCCTGCAGCGAGTAGTAGTCGGTCGCCAGCTGCTCGTCGACGGCGTCTTTCGCCTGCGGGTAGCGCCCGCCGACCACGCGCATCTCGCCGCCGTGGACGTTTATCATCGCCTTGTTCGAGAAGGCCGACCGCGAGGGGACGAACGAGTACGAGCGGAGACCGACGCGCCCGGCGTACGCCGCCGCCGACTGGCCGGCGTTACCCGGCGTCGCCAGCGCGAGCGGTTCGATATCGTCGCTCTCGGCGTGCTGGCTCGCGGCGGTCAGCGCGAGGCTCATCCCCCGGTCGAGGAACGTCCCGGTCGGGTTGCGACCCTCGTCTTTCACGACGACGCGGCCGACGCCGAGTTCCTCGGCGAGTCGGGGCGCGTCCACGAGCGGCGTCCGCCCCTCGGCGGCGCTGACGGCGTCGCTCGCCGAAAACGGGAGGAGCGACTCGAACGACCACAGCCCCCGTTTCTCACCCGCGAACGACTCCCAGTCGGGGTCGACCGCGTCGTAATCGTACTGCGCGTCGAGAAAGCCGCCGCAGTCGGGGCACCGACCGGGAACGTCCGCGCCGTGGACCGTCCCGCAGTCGACGCACGCGAGTCCGGAGAACGCCTCGTTGCTCTGCATACCGGCCGTTGCGAGGGAAGCGACTAATCGCTTCCCGTTGGTCGGAGTCGCCCGGAGCGAGGCGGGAGGGCCGATTCCCGACCCGACCGTCAGGTGATGCTTTGTATCGCGCCACCCAACGGTGGTGTATGCCAGACGATACAGCCGTTTCCGTGGTCGGCGCGGGTCTCGCGGGCCTCGTCGCCGCCCGCCACCTCGCCGACGCGGGGTTCGACGTCACAGTGTACGAGGAGCGCGAGGAAGTCGGCGGCCGCGTCCGGACGGAACGCGAGGACGGATACACGTTCGACCGCGGGTTCCAGGTGCTGTTCACCGCGTATCCGGCGGTGCAGCGCGAACTCGACCTCGACGCGCTGAATCTCCGGACGTTCTCGCCCGGGGCGGTCATCGCGCGACCCGGCAAGCGCTCGGTGCTGTCGGACCCGTTCCGGGACCCCGGCTCGCTTACCGAGTCGCTTCGCAACGACGAGGTGACGCTCTGGGACAAGGCGCGGACGCTCGCGCTCCGCCAGCACGTCACCAGTCGCCGGGAGTCGGAGTTTTTCACCGGCGAGGAGCCGTCGATCCGCGAGTACCTCGAAGACTGGGGCTTCTCCGACGGGTACGTCGAGAACTTCGTCGCCCCCTTCTACGGCGGCATCACGCTCGACCGGTCGCTCGGCACCTCGAAATCCGTCTTCGAGTACACGTTCCGAGCGCTCTCGCGGGGGAGAATCGGCGTCCCTGCCGCCGGAATGCAGGCCATCCCCGAGCAGTTGGCGGCGAAGGCGCGCGAGGCGGGCGCGGAGATCAGACTGGGCGAGACGGTCGAGGCCGTCGAAGGCGCCGACGAGGACGAGAGCGCCACGGTCACCGTCGACGGCGAGGAGATCGACTCGGAGGCCGTCGTCGTCGCCGCGGACCCGAAGGCGGCGCGCGACCTCACGGGCGTCGAGTCGATTCCCACGGAGGGGACCGGCTGCGTCACCCAGTACTACGCGATTCGCGGCGGTGCGTCGCTCGGAACCGACCGCAAACTCCTGCTCAACGCGGGCGACGCCACGCCCAACACGGTCGTCCCGCTCTCGGAGGTCGCCCCCGAGTACGCGCCGGAGAACACGGTGTTCCTCAACGCGACGTTCCTCGGCAGGAACGCGCAGAACGCCGACGAGGAGACGCTGTTCGAGCGGACGCGCGAGGAGCTGTCGGCGTGGTACCCCGACCGGACGTTCGACGGCCTTCGGCTGCTGAAGACGACGCGCGTCCCGTTCGCGCAGTTCGTCCAACCGCCGGGCATCCACGAGACGCTCCCGGACGTGGACGACCCCGACGGCTGGGTGTACCTCGCGGGCGACTACACCGAGTGGTCGTCGATTCAGGGCGCGATGGAGAGCGGACGGAAGGCGGCGCGGGCGGTCGCCGAAGACCTGCAGTAGGTGGTGTCGAACCGACCTACGGCGTGATGACCGCGCGACCCTCTATCTCGCCGTGTTCGAGCTTCTCTGCGACGGTGTTCACGTCGTCCAGTCCGTACCGCGAGGTGCGCAGTTCGACGTCGCCGCGGTCCACGAGCGAGACGAGTTCCTGCAGTTCGGTGTACTTGCCGACGATGTTGCCGACGAAGCTGAACTCGCCGTCGACGAGCGCCTGCGACGGTTCGTGGATGTGGCCGCCGTAGCCGATGATGTGGTGGTCGCCGCCGGCGGAGACGATGTCGGGGGCGAGTTCCGTGGTCTGGTCGGCCCCGACGAAGTCGAGTACCTGTCGCGCGCCCGCGCCGTCGGTGATGTCATCGACGGCGTCGGCGACGTCGACGTTCGTCGGGTTCACCGTCTCGTGCGCGCCGAGTTCGGTCGCGAGGTCCAGCGCCTCGTCTTTCAGGTCGACGGCGACGATGTTCGTCGCGCTCATCGCGTTCAGACACTGCAGGCCGATGTGACCGAGGCCGCCGACGCCGATGACGACGGCGTGGTCGCCGGGGTTCAGCTCTCTGACGGCCTTCTTGACGGCGTGGTACGCCGTGATTCCGGCGTCGGCGTGCGGGGCGATGTCCGTCGTATCGGTCCCCTCGGGCAGCGGAATCACCGACCGCTGTGAGGTGAGCAGATACTCGGCGAAGCCGCCGTCGGTCGTGAGGCCGGGGAACTTGAGGTTCTCGCAGTACATGTCCTCGCCCATCCGGCAGGCGCGACAGACGCCGCAGGTCATCACCGGGTGACAGATGACGGAGTCGCCCTCCGAGACCGTCTCGACGCCGTCGCCGACTTCGACGACGGTACCGGCGTTCTCGTGGCCGAGCGTCATCGGAAGCTCCTGTTCGACGTAGTCGGTCCACATCCCCTCGATGATGTGGTTGTCCGTCTGACACCAGCCCGCGCCTTCGACCTCGACGACGACTTCGCCGTGTCCCGGCTCCGGTCGGTCGACTTCGTCTATCGACAGCGCGTGCTCCATGTCGTCGGTGTACTCGTGTAATCTCGCAGCTTGCATCGTGGTAGCTACTGTCACTTGCGACTGTATAACTGTTCTCGGATTTACAGTATCGCGAGAGACTCTCCTCCGACACAGTGTTTCTCTCGCCGACAACATAACGAAAGATAATGTAGTATGTTCCCAAACATCAGCCCGACATGTACCGTCAACGCGGTGAGGACGTGTTCGTCGTCGACGCGCACGTCCACCACTGGGACGCCAGCGAGGAGAACATCAAGCACGACGGCGGCGAGCAGTTCATCCGCTGTTTCTACGACTACCACACCGGCTTCACCCCCGAGGACCGACAGTGGACGCTCGACGAGTACCGAACGTACAGCGCCGACCGGATGGTCGAGGACCTGTTCGGCAACGGTGCGGTCGACATGGCCATCTTCCAGCCGACGCACCTGCACGAGTTCTACGAGGAGGGGTTCAACACCGTCGACGACAACGCCGAACTCGTCGACCGGTACCCCGAACGGTTCATCGTCAACGGCCGCTTCGACCCGCGCGACGGCGAGGCGGGTAAGCAGGAACTGGAGCGACAGAAGGAGGAGTACGACGTCGACGGCGTGAAGCTCTACACCGCCGAGTGGAAAGGTGACTCGAAGGGGTGGCGACTCGACGACCCCGAGACGTTCGAGTTCCTCGAGAAGTGCAGCGAACTGGGCATCGAGAACGTCCACCCGCACAAGGGGCCGACGATTCGACCGCTGAACCGCGACGCTTTCGACGTGGCCGACGTCGACGACGCGGCCACCTCCTTCCCCGAACTCAACTTCGTTGTCGAACACGTGGGTCTCCCTCGACTCGACGACTTCTGCTGGATCGCCGCGCAGGAACCGAACGTCTACGGCGGCCTCGCCGTCGCCGCGCCGATGGTGCAGAACCGACCACGGAAGTTCGGCGAGATAATGGGTGAACTGCTCTACTGGCTCGGAGAGGACCGCCTGCTGTTCGGCAGCGACTACGCGCTGTGGAACCCCGACTGGCTCGTCGAACTGGTGATGGAAGCCGAGCTCACCCCCGAGCAGCGCGACGAGTACGGCGTCGAACTCTCGACCGAGGTGATGAAGAAGGTGATGGGCGAGAACGCCGCCCGCCTCTACGACATCGACATCGAGGAGAAGAAGAAGGAACTCCAGTCCGACGAGATATCCGAGCAGTTCGGACTGGGCGACCATTACGCCGCGGACGCGGCCGCAGACTGATGGCGGGTAAACGTCTGCGGAGCGACCCCCCGACGAGTGCGGTCACACCACGTCGCAGTGCGATTCTGAACGCGCTCGACGGCGTCACCGACCCGGAGCTCGACCGCTCCATCGTCGACCTCGACTACGTCACCGACATCGACCTTGACGACGAGGGCGGCAGCGTCGCCGCCGACGGCGACCGCCGCGGCAAGTCGGTGACGGTCCGCCTCTCGCTGCCGACGGCGTGGTGTTCGCCCGCGTTCGCGTGGCTCATGATGAGCGATGCACGCGCGGCCGTCGAGTCGCTCCCCGGCGTCGCCCGAACTCGGGTCGTCCTCGAAGACCACGTCCACGAGACGGAACTCACCGACGGGATAAACGACGACCGCCCGTTCGCCGAGGCGTTCGACGACGCCGACGGCGACCTCGACGCAGTGCGCCGAGAGCTCGACGAGAAGGCGCGAATCGTCCGTCAGCACCGTGCCCTCGACGCGCTGCTCGACGCGGGGGCGACCCCGGAACAACTCGTTTCGCTTTCGGCCGCCGACGTGACGTTCGACCCTCTCGGCCCCGAAAGCGAGCGAGCCATTGTCTCGGTCGCCGACGGCGCGATACGGCTCTGCGTCCCGCACGACTCGCTCGTCGACTACGTCGAAAAAGCCGAGTCGGTCGGCGTCGATTTCGAGTCGGGTCCGCTGTTCCGCACGCCGGAAGGAGACCCGATTTCGGTCGACCAGTTCGACCTCGTCCGCCGCCGCGGTCGCTTGGCGTCGGTGAACATGCGCGGACAGGGCGGCGTCTGCGCGCAACTACACGAGTCCCGAAAACGTCAGCGTGCGCGCGAGGCGGAAGGCGCGGACTGACGCACTGACGCGGCTCTCGTTTGCCGTTACCGCTCGCGAACCTGTCGTCCCAGCGCGTCGGCGGTCAGCAACGCGTCGCGGACCATCGCAGGGTCGACCGGGAACGGTTCGTTGTGGATTGTCTCGTCTTCGACGCAGGCGGCCTCGGCCACGCGGTCGAGGTCGTCGCGGCTCGGGTCTTCGAGGCCGATGTCCGCGAGCGTCACCGGGAGGCCGACCGCCTCCGAGAACTCGAAGATGTCGCGAACGAACGCGTCGTCCTTGCCCTCCAACACCAGTTGCGTCAGCGTCCCGACGTTCACCTTCTCGCCGTGGGTCGCGTCGTGGGTCGCCTCCAACTGCGTCAGGCCGTTGTGCACCGAGTGCGCCGCCGCGAGACCGCCGCTCTCGAAGCCCAACCCGCTCAGGAGCGTGTTCGCCTCCGTGACGGCTTCGACGCTCTCCGTGACCGCGTCGCGCTCGACGGCCTGCACCGCCGAGAGCGCGTGCTCGCGGAGCGTCTCGTAACAGAGTTCCGCGAGCGCGTGACCGCTGCGCGTCGGCCGCTCACCGAAGATAGTCGTCCCCGTCGACCGGTAGGTTGCGTCGGCTTCGAACCACGTCGCGAGCGCGTCGCCGACGCCGGAGGTGAAGAACCGAGTCGGGGCCGACGCGACGAGCGCGGTGTCGACGAGCACGAGTTCGGGGTGCGACGAGTAGAAGCGGTAGCGCTCGAACTCGCCGTGTTCGCTGTAGATGACCGAGAGGCTGCTCGTCGGCGCGTCCGTCGAGGCGACGGTCGGCATCGAGACGACGGGGATGGTCGCGTCCTCCTTGACGGCCTTCGCGGTGTCAAGCGTCTTTCCACCGCCCGCGCCGACGATGAAGTCGACTCCCTGCTCTTCGGCTTCGTCGGTGACGCGCTCGATCTCCGCGTCGGAGGCTTCGCCCTCGAAGGTGACGGTCGACAGCTCGATATCGGCCGATTCGAGGCTCGACCGGACCGTCTCTTCGACGATGTCGAGGACGATTTCGTCGGCGAGCAACAGTGCCGACTCACCGAACGCTGCGGTGTGCTCGCCGAGTTGGTCGGCGACGCCCGCTCCCTGTACGTAGCTGGCCGGGGATTTGAACACTCGTGCCATGAGTGAGGGGCCAACGGAACGTCGTAAACCAGTTCGCTCCGCGCGAAACGACGTTCCGATTCGGAAGTGGGTTCGGCTCAGAGCAGCCGCCGAAGCTTCCCGAGCGGCGGGAATCGCAGCGCCTCGTCCGCCGCTTCGTCGTAGACGAGCGGGCGGAGCGCCTCCGCGTCGGTGACGAGCGGCGATTGGAAATCGCGGGTCCGCATCCCGTTTATCTCGACGCCGGGCGCGAGACGGTTGAACGCCGGGAGCATCAGCACGTCGCCGCCGCGGTAGGTTCCGGGTCCGTAGAGGACACAGGGTCGGCGTCGCCCCTCGATGGTGATGGTCGGGTGGTCGTGGCCGACGACGTAGCAGTCGACGACCCCGTCGGGTTCCTCGTGGCCGTGGCAGACGAGCACTTCGCTCTCCTCGCCACCGCCGCCGCTGTCGTCTCCCGGCTTTCCGACGAGTCGATACTCGTCGTGAACCGGTCCGTCCCACACCGACGACAGCATCGTATCGTGGTTCCCGGCGACGAGGACGGGCCGAGCGCCGCGGTCGCGGCAGGCGGCGGTCAGTCCGTTCAGGCTCGTTTCGGTCGCCGCCGACGCGCGACCGAACGAGTGGAGCACGTCGCCCGCGAAGACGACTTCCGCGGGGGAGAACCGGTCGAGCGACGCGGCGAGTCTGTCTCGGAGGTCCGCGCGCTCGCCCAGCGGGACCTCCACGTCGGAGGCCTCGTCGCGCCCGACGTGGAGGTCGGCGACGACGAGCGTCCCGCTCGCCGGGAGGAAGACGGCGCGGTCGCCGACGACGAACTCGGACACGTGAGCGGGGAGGACCCCGGTCGCCAAATCGGTGCTGTTCTCCGCTCGACGGCGCCGCCGCGACGGTGACTTTTTCACGCCTCCGGTCTACCCTGGCGACATGAGCGACGCCCTGCGGGACAAACGCACGGCCACGCGATTTCGAATCCTCGCCGAAATCGCGGACCGGCAACCGGCGGTGAGCCAGGGCGAGATCGCCTCGGCGGTCGGCGTCACCAGCCAAGCCGTCTCCGAGTACATCCGCGAACTCGTCGACGAGGGACTCGTCGACAAGGAGGGTCGGTCGCGCTACCGCGTGACGAAGGAGGGCGTCGACTGGCTCTTTCGGGAGGCGAAATCGCTGCGACGCTACGCCGAACACGTGACCGAGGACGTCCTCGAGAGCGTCCAGGAAGACGCCGCCATCGCCACCGCCGACGTCGAAGCCGGCGACCCCGTCTCGCTGTCCATCCGCGGGGGGCTACTGCACGCGACGCCGGGCGACGAGGGGCCGGCGACGGGCGTCGCGACGACCGACGCCGGGGCGGGGACCGACGTGGGCGTCACCGGGTTCGAGGGCGTCATCGAGATGGACACCGGGAGCGTCACCGTCGTCCAGGTCCCGGCGGTTCGGACGGGCGGCAGTCGCGTCGTCGACGCGGACGCGCTCGCCGACCGCTGCGCCGACGCCGACATCGTCGTCGCCGCGGGCGTCGAAGCGACCGTCGCGCTCCGTTCGGCGGGCGTCGAACCCGCGGTCACCGTCGCCGCGGGCGAAGTCGCTGCCGGCGCTGCAGCGCGCGGACAGTCCGTTCTCGTCGTCGCCACGATGGACGCCGTCGGCCGTGTCACCGACGCACTCCGGGACGAGGACATCTCTCACGAGGTCACCGAACTCGCCAGCCGCTGAGCTCTTCACCGCGTTCACGCTTCGGCGTGGTCTTTCGCCGTCGTGTACGCCTCGCGGACGCGTTTGAACGCCACCTCGTCGCCGCCGTGGTCGGGGTGGGCGCGCTTGACCTGCGCGCGATACGCCGCCTTCACGTCGTCGGCACTGGCCGTCGCCGGGAGACCGAGACGCTCGAACGCCTCGGCGATGGGGTCGTCGAGGTCGGCCAGTTCGGGTTCGAGTTCCGGCACCTCGAATGGGAGTCGCCGACCCAGTTGCGCGCCGGGCATCTCGTGTTCGCAGAGCACGGCGTAGGTTCCGGCGCGTTCGATGCGGAAGTACGCCTGCGCGTCGAACGTGATGGCGACGTCCCGCGACGGGAGGTAGAACGCGACCGTCTGCCCGTGGACCGGGTGGTCCTCGGCGAACGGTTCGCCGATGGCGGCGAGATACTCTCGAATCTCGGCGCGTCGTCGAGTCGTTCCGTCGACTCTCTCGCTCTCGTCGACAGGGGCCGTCGGGAACAGTCGGCCCCCGACGACGAACACCCCGGCGGCGAACACCGACGCCACCGCTCCGAAGAAGAGACCGACGAGCAGCCACGGGGGAAACAGGGCGAGCCACTCCGAAAGCACAGTCGTGGTTGGACGCGAACGATTAAGAATCGCTCGCCCCGGAAGCTTTGTCGGCCGCGGTCGTAACGACACCGTGCCGATCATCCGATTCGAGGCCGCGGACGGCTCGGAGCGAACCCAAATCGGCGAGGGACTCACGCGTCCCGCCGTCGAGGCCGACCGACTGGAGACCGGTCGCGCGGACGGGAAGTACTTTCTCCGGCACGGAGACGGCTGTGCGGTCTGCGGCCGCGCTGTCGAGGCCGGTGAGCCGTTCTATCTCGACTCCGAGGCGGGAGCGGTGCTCTGCGACGAACACGGCCGGGAGCGACGCGGCGACTGAACGCGCCACGCGCCGCTGGTCGCGGGGGAGAAAGTCGGAAGAAACTCTCGGAGCTTAGAGCATCCCTTCGGCGCGCAGGCCTTCCATCACGTCGTCGACGAGGGTGTCGGCGTCTTCGTACGGGAAGTCCTGGTGGCTACCGAGTTTCGCCGCCATCTCCATCGCGGTGAAGCTCACGTCGCCCGCCTCGAAGCGCGTGCCCGGCCCGTTCGGGAGCGCGGGAACGAGGTCCATCTGGTTGCTGACCGGGTAGTCTGCGCCCTCGAAAGCTTCCTGTAGCTGTGCACGGAGTTCCGCTTCGGTAGATTCGTCTGCCATAGCTATCCATGGACGTATCCGGCGCAAAAACGTTCCGGAACCATGAAGAACGAGTTGTGAGTTGTTTTCCGGTACCGACCGCCGGGACCCGTGCGTTTTTCCCCCGGGTCGGCCACCACTCAGCATGGATTTCGACTTCGAACTTCTACAGGAACTCACGGAGACGAGCGGCGTCCCCGGGTACGAGGACCGAATCCGAGAACTCGTCCGCCGCGAACTCGAAGCGAGCACCGACCGCGTCACCTCCGACGCCATGGGGAACGTCGTCGGCACTATCGAGGGCGAGAGCGACTACAGCGTCGCCGTCGCGGCGCACATGGACGAGATCGGCTTCATGGTCCGACACATCACCGACGAGGGGTTCCTTCAGCTCGACCCCCTCGGCGGGTTCGACGCCCGCGTGCTCCGTGCCCAGCGCGTCACCGTCCACACCGAAGACGGCGACCTCCCGGGCGTCATCGGGTCCGTCCCTCCGCACACGCTCTCGGAGGAGCAGCGCGAGAAGAAGGACAGAGTCGAGGACGTCCACGTCGACCTCGGTCGCTCCGGCGACGACGTCCGCGAGCGCGTCTCCCGCGGCGACCTCGTGACGATGGACCAGACCACGGTCGAACTCGGCGACCACGTGACGGGGAAGGCGCTCGACGACCGAATCTGCGTGTTCGCGATGCTGGAGGCGGCCCGCCGCATCGAGAACCCCGAGGTGACGATTCACTTCGCGGCGACGGTCCAAGAGGAGGTCGGCCTCCGCGGCGCGACGGCTCTCGGCGGCGACCTCGACCCCGACCTGGCCGTCGCGCTCGACGTCACCGTCGCGAACGACGTGCCGGAGTTCGACGACGCCGACTACGTCACCGAACTCGGCGACGGGACGGCGATCAAACTCAAGGATTCGAGCGTCATTACGAACCCGAAGGTCCACCGTCGACTCCGGTCGGTGGCCGAGGACGAGGAGATCCCGTACCAGTTAGAGATTCTACCCGCGGGCGGGACGGACACCGCGGGCTTTCAGAACACCCGCGGCGCGAAGCCGGTCGGCGCGCTCTCGATACCGACGCGCTACCTCCACACGGTGACCGAGAGCGCCCACGTCGACGACGTGTCGGCGACCATCGACCTCCTGACGGCGTTCTTGGAGACCGAGACGGGCGAACACGACTACACGCTCTGAACGGGGCCGCTCGGCAGACGGTCGTTCTCTACGGATAGCCACCTCGACGGACGACCACCTCGACGAATAGCCGCCTCGACGGACCACCCGATGAGTACCGGTCGTTGGCGTACAGGCGGCCGCAGCGTCGTCTCCGCGGTCGGTCGGCCGCACACCCGCTGTGCCGAACCGCGGCGGTTCTCAGCGCACGGCCGCGATGGTCCCCTCACCGTATATGAACTTCCGCACGTCGGGCGGGTACGAACCAAAGTATTCACTACCGACCGTTTCTAACTCGCCACCATGAGTAAGGACGCTATCTCGCGGCGCACGTTCCTCCGGGCGACGGCCGGTGCGACCGCGACAGTGGCGGGGGCGACGACCGCGGCCGCCCAAGAGGGCAACGGTACGGCCGGAAACGAGTCCTCGGGCAACGAAACCGCAGGCAACGAGACGGCCGGCAACGAAACCGCAGGCAACGAGTCCGCCGGAAACGAGTCGTCGGGCAACGAGTCCGCGGGCGGGTCGGGCGGCGGTGGCGGCGGCACCGAGACCGTCACGGTCGGTGCCGGAAGCGACGGGCTCGCGTTCGACCCCGAGGAGCTCTCGATTCCCCCCGGAACGACGGTCGTCTTCGAGTGGGCCTCCGACGGCCACAACGTCGTCCCGAACGAGGGCGACTGGGGAGAGACCGAAATTTACGACGAGGGCCACACGTACGAGTACACGTTCGAGGAGGAAGCGACGTACGAGTACGTCTGCGAACCCCACGAGAGCGCCGGGATGGTCGGCACCATCGAAGTCTCCGAGGACGCGGGTAGCGGCGGCGGCGGTGGCGGCGGTGGTTCGAGCGTTCCCCAGGTCCCCGAGAGCGCGATGTCCATCGGCGTCGCGACGACGTTCTCGATGGTCGCGACGCTCGGTCTCGGCTACTTCTTCATCAAGTACGGCGGCGACTACGAGGAGTAGTCGACGTACCGCGGCGAAACCCGGCTTCCCCGGCTTCCCGGGCTTCGCGGGTTTCGGTACTCGGACTCAGAACAGCCCGTAGTTTGCGACGACGCGTTCGTAGCAGTCGACGTACCGGTCGAGCACGTTCTCGCAGTCGTACTCGCGGTACGCCTCGTCGTCCGTCCAGTGGTCGAACGCGCCGGCGGCGGCGATGCGCTCGGCTATCTCCTGGGGGCTGGTCGCCAGCGACCCCCGCTCGCGGCCTTCGACGAGTTCGTGCGCGCTCGACCCGACCTGATACTCCACGACGCTGACACAGCCGCAGGCGAGCGCCCACAGAAGGTTCCGCGCGAACGGTTCGCGCTCTGCAGTCTGGACGAACACGTGCGCGCCTTTGAGCACGGAGACGAGTTCGGCGTCCGAGAGTGCGCCGAGAAACGTCACCCGGTCGTCGATGCGGAGGTCGCGCGCCGTTCGCTCGGCGCGTTCTCGCTCGGGGCCGTCGCCGACGACGGCGGCCGACCAGTCCCTGTCCCGGAGCTCCGCCAGCGAGAGCAGAAACGACTCGACGTTGGCGTGCTCGTCGAGGTGTCGCGCGTAAACCAACTGCGCTCGCTCGTCGCTGTCGGCGTCGCGGACGAGCGACGTGTCGATGCACTCGGGGACGACTTCGATGTCGCTCTCGGACGCGCCGTGCTCTCTGACCCGCGTCTTCACCGTCTGCGACGGCGCGACGACCAGATCCGCGCGCTTGGCGGCGCGGCGGTACCCCGAGGGGGCGTAGTCGACGTCGTCCCACCAGTCGACGACGACGGGCGTCCGGAGGAACCGCCCGGCCGTCTTCGCGGCGGCGACCTGTCCGGGCGGCGTGTTCGTCGCGTGAATCACGTCCGCGCCCACCTTCCGGAGCGCGAACGGCAGTTTCGAGGCGAACCCGCGCGCAGCGGGTTCGTCGGTCACCCGTCGGTAGGTGATTCCCTCGTGTTCGAACTCGTGGACGTCGCCGCCCCACCACTTCGCGCAGAGCACGACCACCTCGTGGCCGCGCTCCGACAGATATCGTACGATTCGTCGCGTTCGCCGAGTTACCGGCGTCTCCTCGTGATGCGTCGTGAGCATCGAGACGAACGCGACACGCATACGAAGCGGAATGTCGGGCGGTGATAAAAATCCATGCCATTCGATTGATACGCCGCGGCGGAGACGGCTGGAACCGCCCTCAGCGGCGGTAGTAGCGCCGCAACGCCAACAGCGGAAGCGCGAGCGCCGCCATCAGCGGGAAGGCGTTCGCGGACGTGGTCACCGAACCGGCGAGCAGTTCGACTGTGGTCGTGTCGGTCTCCGTCGGCGCCTCCGTTTCCGTCTCGGTCGGCGTCTCGGTCTCCTCTTCCGTGGCTGTCTCTGTCGGAGTGTCCGTTTCCGTCTCGGTCGCCGTTTCTGTCGGAGTGTCCGTGGCAGTCTCGGTCGGTGTTTCGGTCGGCGTTTCGGTCGGTGTCTCCGTCGGCGTCGCGGTTGGCGTTTCGGTCGGTGTCTCCGTCGGCGTCGCGGTTGGCGTTTCGGTCGGTGTCGTGGTTGGCGTTTCGGTCGGCGTCTCAGTCGGCGTCTCGGTCGCCGGACACTCCGCTACCGCTATCTCGGCGGTGTCCGCGCCGTCGACCTGCAGTCGGTAACCGTCGCCGCGGACCGCCGAGAACACCACCGTCTCGCCGCCGAACGTCTCGTCTTCGACGACTCGCGTCTCGCCCGGTGCGAGTTCGACGGAGCGAACCACCTCGGAGTTGGAGAGTCGGTAGCTGACGGTCGCGTTCAACTCGTTGGGGTTGGTCACGGTCACGGCCTCGCAGTCGGCCGACGTCACCTCGATATCCTGCGGTTCCGGACACGGCGCGATTTCGACGTCCGCCTGCTCGACGCCGTTGACCGGGACGCGCGCGTCGATCTCGTCCGAGTACGCCGCGAACCGCGTGTCCGTCGGTTCGGCGCTCTCCACCGTGACCGACTCGTTCGGTCCGAGCTCGACGAACTGGTTCGGCGGCCCGTCGAGGTTCGGGACGACCGAGACGTTGACCGAGAACTCGTTCGGGTTCGTGATGGTGTACTGCTCGCAGGCCTCCGAGACGACGGTGACCGACTGAATCTCGGACGGGTCGGGCGGGCACGGCGTTATCTGCAGCGTCTCGAACTGCTGTCCGTTGACGAAGACGACCGCCCCGTTGTCGACCCGTTCGGCCGTCAGTTCGACCGAGACGTTCAGGTCCGGATTCGACGGCGAAAGTTCGCTGTCGTTGACGACGCGCGTCTCGTTCGGCGCGAGCGTGACGTTCCGGGTCGCCACCGACTCGTTCTCGACGACGACGTCGTAGGTCACGTTCACCGCGTACGGCTTCGAGTTTTCGAGGACGAACTCCCCGCAGTCGGCCGCCGTCGCGTTGATGTTCGGGTCACCGCCGCAGCGGATGCCGTCGAGGCTCGCGCTGGGACCGTCGTTCACCGGCACCTGCTCGGCGTCGCCGCCCTCGCGTTCGGCGCTGACGCGTATCGTCGACTGGTTGAAGGAGTCCGCACCGATAGCCGAGTCGTTGACGAGGCGCGTCTCTCCCGGTTCGAGGACGACGTACTCCGTCTCCGCGTCCGGAATGCCCTCGGTGTCGTAGACGACGGTGTAGCTCAGGTTCACCGCGAACTCGTTCGGGTTGGCGAATCTGAGCTGTTCGCAGTCGAGCGACTCCGCGGACACCGGCTGCGCCGCCGGCTCCGGCCGCTCGGTCGGCGCGTCGCGCGGGCCGTCCCCGTCGCTCGGACCGTCCTGCCGGTCGTCCCCGTCGCCGTCGCTCGGGCCACCGGGCCCGTCGGCCCCGTCGCCGTCGGAGGGCTCCGGTGGCTGCTCGACATCGCAGCGGCCCTGAATCAGGTACGCCGCGCCCGCACCCGGTTCGTCGTTATCGGCGTACGGCGCGCCGACGAGGATATCCTCCCTGTCGTCGCCGCTGAGGTCGCCCGCGTCCGAGACCGAGAAGCCCGCGCGGTCGTTCGGATTCGCGCCGCGGAACGTGGCGTTCGCGTCGGCGAGACTCTGCGGGCCGGCGAGCGCGTCGCCGCCGTAGACGAGATACGCGGCGCCGGCGTTCGAGCCGTCGGTGCCGTTGCGCGGCGCGCCGACGAGCACGTCATCGAACTCGTCGCAGTTCACGTCGCCGGAACCGGCGCCCGAGACGGACCATCCGGCCTGGTCGCCGGCGCCGACGCCGTACAGCGTCACGTTCGCGTCGCTCAGCGAGCGCGTCTCCGGTTCTGCGCCGTCACTGTCGTCACCGTCGTCGTCGTCGCCTCCCCCGTAGACGAGGTACGCGGCGCCGGCGTTCGACCCGTTCGTGTCGTTGCCGGGCGCGCCGACCAGCACGTCGTCGTACCCGTCGGCGTTCACGTCGCCCGCGTCGGAGACGGCGAAGCCGGCGTTGTCGCCTTCGCCCACGCCGCCGAGTTTCAGCGTCGCGTTCGAGAGCGAGCGCTCGCCCGCGTCGGCGTCGAGTGCGTCGGCGGCGTCGGTGACGACGTACGCCGCGCCGGCGTCGACAGCGCCGTCGCTGCTGTTGTTGCCGCGAGCGCCGACGAGGAAGTCGACTCGGCTGTCGTTGTCGAAGTCGCCCGCTGACGAGAGCGACCAGCCCGCGCGGTCGTTCGTCCCCTCGCCGACGTAGGTGGCGTTCGCGTTCGTGGCGTTCTCGAACGCGTCCGCCGCGAGCGCGGTGGCGTCGAACGCGTACGCTGCACCCGCGTCGGTCCCGGTACTGTCGTTGTACGGCGCGCCGACGAGCAGGGTCGTCGCGTTCGTCGCGTCGGCGAACTCGTCGCTCCCGTTGCCGAGGACCGCGAGCGAGCGACCGAACTCGTCGCCGGTCGCCGGGCCCGTGACGGTGCTGTTCGCGTCGGCCAGCGAGACGACGCCCGAGCGGTCCTCGGAGCCGAACAGGACGTAGACCGCCCCGGTACCGCCGTCGACGCCCGGCGCGCCGACGACCACGTCGCTCAGCCCGTCGCCGTTCACGTCGCCCGCGGTAACGCTCGACCCGGCGAGGTCGCCGCCTTCGCTCCCGACGAAGGTGGCGTTCGCCTCCGAGACGTTCAGTCGCTCGGCGTCGACGGGGCCGTAGAAGAGGTACACCGCGCCGGCGTCGGGGCCGACGTTCGGCGTCCCATTCGTCGCGTTCCCTCGGTCGGCGCGCGGCGCGCTGACGAGCACGTCTCCTTCGCCGTCGCCGTTCACGTCGCCCGCGGGCACGACGCGCCACCCGGCGCGGTCGGTGGCGTTCTGTCCGACGATGCTGGTGTTCGCCGCCGAGAGATTCCGGTCTCCCTCGACGGTTCCGCCGAACGGGTCGTCCGTTTGCTGTGTCTGTGCCTGTGTCGTCTCGACCGCCGCTTCGTCCGGTTGTGCCCCGAGCGCGGCGAGGGGGCCGACGCCCGCGAAAACCGTGCCGGCGAGGAGTGCGAGGACGACCGCACCGACGACGTACCTCGACGCCCGCCGTTGTCGGGATGTGAGCATAGGTGGTGGACGATAATCCGGGAGATTGTTATTCGTTAACAACACACAGGAAACCGCGGCATAGTCCCGATAGCAGTCCCGAGAGTTTCGAGGCGGCGACGTTCGGCGCCGCGAGAGACTCGCGTACGGAGCCGCGTTAGACTGGCGGACCCCGTCGGATTATCGGCGCTCGCCCGGAAATTTTCCGTTACGGTTCCGCGAGGCGAATCGTTTTGGTACGGGCGAGACACACCGAGATATGGAAACGTACGACATCGAGCGGTATCTCAACGTCCGTAGCGCCGGGGGCGCGTCGTTCGGTCCCGGCGGGGTTTTCGACGAGCACGAAGCGCGCATCGCCTTCCTCGTGGACACGACCGGAACCCCCCAAGTGTGGAGCGTCGGCGCACCCGGCGAGTGGCCCGAACAGCACACGTTCTACGACGAACGCGTCACGTTCGTCTCGTGGTCACCCGAGCGCCCCGAACTCGTCTTCGGGATGGACGAGGGCGGCAACGAGCGCCAACAGCTCCACCTGCTCGACGTCGCCAGCGGCCGTATCACGGACCTCACCGCGACGCCCGAAGCCAAACACCGCTGGGGCGGGTGGAGCCACGACGGCGAGCGGTTCGCGTTCACCTCGAACCGCCGCGACGAGTCCGTCTTCGACGTCTACGTCCAGGGCCGCGAGGAGACCGGCGACGACGCGACGCTCGTCCACGAGGGTAGCGGCTGGCTCAACGTCGGCGGGTGGTCGCCCGACGACGACCGACTCGTCGTCCACGAGGCGTACTCGAACTTCGACATGGACGTCTCCGTGTTGGACCTCGAGACCGGCGACCTCGAACACGTGACGCCGCACGAGGGGAACGTCCGCTACCAGAGCGTCGAGTGGTCGCCGGACGGAGAGAGCCTCTACCTCGTCACCGACCGCGACAGCGACACGCTCGACCTGGCCCGGTTGGACCTCGAAACCCGCGAGTTCACCACCGTCGAACGCGACGAGGAGTGGAACATCGACGGCGTCGCTATCGACGACGAGACGGGACGAATCGTCTACTCGCGCAACGTCGACGGCTATACCGAGCTGTCGGTCGGCACCTTGGACGGCCCGGATAGCATCGACCCGCTGCCGGACCCGGACCTGCCGAAGGGCGTCGCCGGCGGCGTGAGTTTCGGCCCCGACGCCGAGCGGTTCGCCGTCACGGCGACGCGGAGCACCGACAACACGAACGTCCACGTCGTCGACGTGGAGACCGGAGAGACCGAGCGGTGGACCCGCGCGTCGACGGCGGGCATCCCCCGCGACACGTTCGTCGAACCCGAACTCGTCCACTACCCGACGTTCGACGGCCGCGACATCCCGGCGTTCTTCTCGCTGCCCGAACGCGCCGGCGACGAGTCGAAGACGCCCGTCGTCGTCGATATCCACGGCGGCCCCGAAGCGCAGCGCCGCCCCTCGTTCAACGGCGTCAAACAGTTCCTGCTGAACCACGGCTACGCCGTCTTCGAGTCGAACGTCCGCGGGTCGGCGGGCTACGGGAAGGCGTACGGCCACCTCGACGACGTGGAGAAGCGGATGGACTCGGTGAAGGATATCAAAGCGGCCGTCGAGTGGCTCCACGACCACCCCTCCGTCGACCCCGACCGAATCGTCGCCATGGGCGGCTCCTACGGCGGGTTCATGGTGCTGTCGTCGGTGACCGAGTACCCCGAGCTGTGGGCCGCCGCCGTCGACATCGTGGGTATCGCCAACTTCGTCACGTTCCTCGAGAACACCGGCGAGTGGCGGCGCGAACTCCGCGAGGCCGAGTACGGCAGCCTCGAAGAGGACAGGGAGTTCCTCGAATCCATCTCGCCCATCCACAGCATCGACCGAATCCAGTGTCCGCTGTTCGTCCTCCACGGCGAGAACGACCCGCGGGTGCCCGTCGGCGAAGCCCACCAGATAGTCGAGCGGGCGCGCGAGCGGGGCGTCCCGGTGCGCGAACTCGTCTTCGACGACGAGGGCCACGGCTTCTCGAAGCTCGAAAACCGAAAGACCGCGTACGCGTCCATCGTGGAGTTCCTCGACGAACACGTCGGCAAGCCAGGTGAGCCAGGGAAGCCAAACGAGTCGACCTGAGCGCCCCGAATCGGCCTCGAACTTATCCTCCACCCCGTCGTTCTCTCACACGAGACGATTCGAGATGGTCGCAGCCGAGGAACTGTTCGTCCGCCTCGTCGGGACGAACCCCGTCGTACAGGGGTTCGCCGGCGGCGTCGTCATCGCCGTGCTCAACACGCTGGGGGCGCTCGTCGTGCTCGTCTGGCGCAACCCGAGCGAGCGCGCGCTCGACGGCGCGCTCGGCTTCGCCGCGGGCGTGATGCTCTCGGCGAGCTTCACGAGTCTCATCCTCCCCGGCATCGCCATCGGCGGAATTCTGCCGGTCGTCGTCGGCATCCTCGCCGGCGTCGCCGTCCTCGATAGGGCCGACGACTGGGTGCCGCACGTCCACGTCGTCATCACCGGCCGCGTCCGCGAGGACCCCGGCCGCGGGAACCCGCGGACGGCCTCCGTCCTGCTGTTCATCGTCGCCATCACGCTGCACAACATGCCGGAGGGCCTCGCCGTGGGCGTCTCGTTCGGCTCCGAGAACCTCGGCAACGCGCTCGCGCTGACGCTCGCCATCGGCCTGCAGAACATCCCCGAAGGGTTGGCCGTCTCCGTCGCCGCGCTGAACGCCGGACTCGGCCGGTACTTCTACGCGGCGCTGGCGGGCGTCCGCGCCGGACTGGTCGAGATTCCGCTCGCCGTCTTCGGCGCGTGGGCGGTCGGCATCGCGGAGCCGATTCTCCCGTACGCGATGGGCTTCGCCGCGGGTGGGATGCTGTTCGTCATCAGCGACGAGATCGTCCCGGAGACCCACGCCCGCGGACACGAGCGAATAGCGACGCTCGGAACGATGCTCGGCGTGGTGGTGATGCTGTATCTGGACGTGACGCTCGGGTGAGTCGGCGTGCGGGCACGAACGTCCGGAGATGCAAACGCCAGAGATGCGAACGTCCGTGATACGAACGTCCGTGATACGAACGCCAGAGATGCGAACGTCCGGTGATGCGAACTGCTACGAAACGTCGAAAAACGACTATCGGCGGTTCCGCCTCGTCACTCCGTCTCCACGACGACCGTCTTCGCGAGCATGTCGCCGACGCGCTGGGCGTCGTCGGTGAAGTAGATGAGCGCGATGCCCAGCAGGTAGAAGAACGGGAGGCTGTCGACGACCCGGAGCAGATTTCTGACGAACGAACCGACGAAGCCGACATCGCTGCCGTCTTTGTTGACGACGACGATGTTCGAGTACTTCTTCCCGTACGTCTGCCCGTAGGCGGCCTCCATGTAGACGAAGTAGAACGGTGGGAGGAGCAACGCGCCGACCATCACGAGTACGAGGATGTCCATACTGATCGCCGCGCCGACGCCGGCGAACGCACCGGCGATGACCGCCAGCAGAACGACGTCGATGACGAACGCCTCCAGCCGTGGTCCGAACGTTTTCTTCTGCGTTCCGAGTTGTGCTATCGGTCTTTTCATCTGTGAGAAAGACTGTATCTATATTTTATATAAGTGTGGTGATGTCGTCACCGGGGAACGCGGCGTAGTTTGTCCGGATTATCCGTTAGAGTCAAAGCGACGGATGGCGAATTTCGCCCCATGAGCGCAGACGCAGACCAGAGAGCGGTTCGGTGTCTCGTGGCGAAGGTCGGACTCGACGGTCACGACCGCGGGGCCCACGTCATCGCCCGCGCCTTCCGCGACGCCGGATTCGAGGTCATCTACTCGGGACTCCACCGCGCGCCGGACGAGATCGTCCAGGCCGCGGTGCAGGAGGACGTCGACGTTCTCGGCATCTCCATCCTCTCGGGGGCGCACAACACGCTCGTCCCGAAAGTCATCGAGGGCCTGAAGGAGTACGGCGCGTTCGAGGACACGCTCATCCTCGTCGGCGGCATCGTCCCCGACGACGACAAAGAAGAGCTGAAAGCGATGGGCGTCGCCGAGGTGTTCGGCCCGGGGACGCCGATGGCCGACACCATCGAGTTCGTCAGACAGAACGCGCCCGACCGCGCATGAGTCGAGCGGAAGAAGTCGACCTCGTCGAGCGCCTGCTCGGCGGCGACCACCGCGCGCTCGCGCGGACCATCACGAAGATAGAGAACCGCTCGTCGGGCTACAGAGAACTCGTTTCGGCGCTGCACGAACACACCGGCGACGCCGAGGTCGTCGGCGTCACCGGTAGTCCCGGTGCCGGAAAATCGACGCTCGTCGACAAACTCGCCAAGAGCTACCGCGACCGCGGCGAGACCGTCGGCGTCATCGCCGTCGACCCCTCCTCGCCGTACACCGGCGGCTCAGTCCTCGGCGACCGAATCCGGATGGCGTCGAACGTCGGCGACATGGACGTGTTCTTCCGGTCGATGAGCGCCCGCGGCACCCTCGGCGGCCTCTCGACCGCGACGGGTGACGCCGTCAAAGCCCTCGACGCGTTCGGCAAGGACAAGATCATCATCGAAACCGTGGGGGCGGGGCAGAACGAAATCGACGTCGTCCGGACCGCCGACACCGTCGTCGTCCTCGTCCAACCGGGCAGCGGCGACGACGTACAGATGCTCAAAGCCGGAATTCTCGAGATCGGCGACGTGTTCGTCGTCAACAAAGCCGACATGAGCGGGGCCTCCAAGACGGTCGCCGACCTCGAAGAGATGATCCACCTCCAGGGCGACCCGACCACCAACCTCGACCTGGGCCACCACGGCGCGGGCGGCGGGTTCGAGAAACCCGAGGTCGCCGACAGTCCCGACGAGAGCGAGAAGAACGGCGAGAGAGGCGACGGCGAGGAGGGGTGGACCGCGGACGTGGTCGAGACCGTCGCCACCTCCGGCGACGGCGTCGACGAGCTCATCGAGACGCTCTCGGAGCACCGCGCGTACCTCGAACGCTCGGGGCGTCTCACCGAGAAAGCGCGGACGCGCTACGCCGAGGAGATTCGGACGCTCCTCCGCGAGGACACCGGCGAACTGTTGGAAGACGAGATCGACCGCCGCGGCGGCATGGAGTCGTTCGTCGACGCCGTCGTCGCCCGCGAGACCGACCCCTACACCGTCGCCGACGAGTTGGTCGAACCGCTGCGAGAGTGTCTCGAACGCGACGGCTGAGTTCGACTCGCCCCGGAACTCTCCACGTGAGTCGGGCGTAGCTATCAAGTCTCTCGCCCCCGTCGCTCCCGTATGAAACTCCGACGAGCCGTCGGCGGCGCTGCGCTCGGCATCGGCGCGGTCGCGGCCGCGAACCGGATGCTCACGCAGGGCGCGGGCGAACTCGAACCGGCGCTCATCGGCGAGCAGCGGACGTATCGCTGGCGCGGGATGAACGTCGCTTACACCGAGGCGGGCGACCCCGACGACCCGGACCTCGTGCTCTTACACGGCATCAACGCCGCCGGGTCGAGCGGCGAGTTCCGCGAGATTTTCACCGAACTCGCCTCGGAGTACCACGTCGTCGCGCCCGACCTCCCCGGATTCGGCCGGTCGGACCGCCCGCCGCTTCGCTACTCGGCGGCGCTGTACGAGGACTTCGTCGCGGAGTTCCTCGCGGAGTTCGACGAACCCGCCGTACTCGCGTCGTCGCTGACGGCGTCGTACGCCGCCGCCGCGGCCCGCGACGCCGACGTGTCGCAGTTGATTCTCGTCTGTCCGACGACGAAAGCCGGCCCCGAACCGAAGCAGGCGCTTCGCGAACTGTTCCGCGCGCCGCTTCTCGGCACGGCGGCGTACAACACCATCACCTCGCGTCGCGCGTTGCGCTACTTCAGCGCCGACCACGGCTACTACGACACCTCGAACCTCTCCGACGAGTGGGTCGACTACCAGTGGCGGACGACCCACCAGAAGAACGCCCGCTTCGCGCCCGCCTCGTTCGTCAGCGGCTACCTCAACTCCGACATCGACCTCGGCGGGACGCTTTCGGAGTTCGACGTGCCCGTGACACTCGTCTGGGGCCGCGAAGCGGACGTGACGCCGCTGTCGGACGGCCGGGCGCTCGCCGACGAGGCCGACGCGCGCCTGGTCGTCTTCGACGACGCGATGCTGTTGCCGCACGTCGAACACCTCGAGTCGTTCCTCCGGACCGTTCGAGAAGAACTCGCGGAGGCGGCGTAACCGCCGAGGGAACGTCGAGCGGAGAGAACGCGAAGCAGACTGTGCTAAACCGAACCGAGCCGGACTGAACCGAACCGAGCCGGACTAAACCAAACCGAGCCGGACCAAACCGAGCCAGACCGAAGCGTCTCGGGTCGTTCGACTCGCTTCGAGTCGAATCACGTCGACTACCTCTCGTTTTCATCTGTCGGAGAGCGACGCGGGGCGACGGCTCACATACGAGACGCGCTACGTGACCTTCACAGTCCGCCTACCGTCCGATACACCGGAAACTGACCGCAGTTACTTGTAGCGTAGCATTCATTATTCTCCTCGATGAGACGAGACGCTCGGTCAGTGGTAGTAGTGGTCCTCGTGGCCGCCGTAGTTCTGGGGGTCCTGCCCGGCGTCGCCACGGCGGTGACCCGCTCGGGCGATACGGTCGTCGTCGCCGAGGACGAGACAGTCGACGAACTCGACGCGTTCGGCGGGTCGGTCGTCGTACACGGGACGGTAAACGGGGACGTGTCCGCGTTCGCCGGTGACGTGTACGTCGCCGAGACGGGTCGCGTCGGCGGCAACGTCGCCGGCGCGGCGGGGAGCGTTCGTATCGCCGGGGTCGTCGACGGCGACGTTGCCGGTGCCTCGGGCAGTCTCACACTCGAAGAGGGCTCGACCGTCGGCGGCGACGTCGCCGCGGGGACCGGAAGCCTCACCGTCGCCGAGGGCGCGACGGTCGGCGGCGACCTCAGCGCTGGTGCACAGACCGCCAGTATCGACGGAACCGTCGAGGGCGACGCCGAAATCGGCGCGGACGAAATTCGCCTCGGACCGTCGGCCGTCATCGAAGGGGACCTCACGTACGACGGGACGCTCCAGCGCGCCGACGGGGCCGTCGTCGGCGGGACAGTCGAGCGCGACGACGACCTCGTGACCGCCGCACCGGCGGGAACCGACGGGCCGCTCGTGCCCGGTTGGGCGTCAGTCGTCTACGGCCTCTTGATGAACCTGCTGTTGGGGGCGGTTCTGCTGTTCGTCTTCCCGTCGTTCTCCCAGCGCGTGGTTCTGGAGGCCGCGCGGAGCCCCGGTCTGTCGGGCGGTGTCGGCGTCCTCTCGCTCGTCGTCGTGCCGCTCGTGTTGCTGCTGCTCGTCGTGACGCTCGTCGGCATCCCCCTCGCACTGATCGGGTCAGTGCTGTTCGGACTGCTCGTCTGGGTCGGCGGCGTGTACGGCCGGTTCGCCGTCGGTGCCGTGATTCTCGCCTACACCGACAGGGAGGGCGAGTGGGCGGCACTCGTCGTCGGCATCGTCGCCGTCGCGCTCGTCGTCCAGATTCCGTTCCTCGGGTGGGTGGTGAATCTCGCGGTCGGACTCGTCGGTCTCGGCGCGCTGCTGCTCGCGTTCACGTCGGGGTATCGGCGTCGCCGGGCCGAACGCACCGCTACACCGGATGTCGGTGCTGTGTCGTAGGCGCGAGAGACTGTGTCGTAGGCGCGAGAGAACGAGTCGCGGGGGGTAGCGTCGACGGGCCGGCCGCTGGCGACCTACCGCCGTCGGAACACGACGACGGGGTCACCGGTCGTCTCGTGTTCTTCGACGGTGACGCCGACGGCCGTCCCGACCTCCAGGTCGTCGAACTCGACGCCGCGGACGACGCCCGTGAGTCGCACCGGACCGAAGTCGACGACGGCCGTCGCGTACGGGGTATCGCCCTGAAACGACGGCGCGGCGACGTGGACGACGCTGTACGTCTCGACAGTCCCCGATTCGGGGAGCGGTTCCTCTCCCAACTCCAGCGCGCCGCAGTGCGGACAGGTGCGCCGCGGCGGCAGCGACCCGTGACCCTCCGGACACTCGAGGTAGTACCCCTCGCCCGCTTCGACGGCGGCTATCCACTCGTCGTAGCCGGAGTCGGCCATCAGTTCACCACCTCCAGCACGTGGACGACGGCGCTGGCGACGGTACCGCCCGCGTTGTGCGTCAGACCGACCTCGGCGTCGGCGACGACGTCGCTGTTGGGGTGGTCGCCGCGGAGCAGTCGCGTCATCTCGACGAGTTGGCTGCCGCCCGTCGCGCCGACCGGGTGGCCTTTCGCCTTCAGCCCGCCGGAGAGGTTGACGGGTCTGTCGCCGTCTCGGGTGGTCTCGCCGCGGCGGGCCGCGCCGATGGCCTCGCCGGGGTCGTAGAAGCCGAGCGATTCGAGCGCGAGCACCTCGGCGATGGTGAAGCAGTCGTGGACCTCCGCGACCTCGATATCCTCGGGGCGCCGACCGGAGTCGGCGTACGCCTCCTCGGCGGCTTTCGTCGCGGCGGGGGTCTGCGCGAGGTGTTCGCGGTCCTGCAACGCCATCTTGTCGCCGCCCTGTCCGGTGCCGGTGATTTCGACGGGCGCGTCGACGTCGTGTTCCTCGGCGTACTCGTCGCTGACGAGGACGAGCGCGCTCGCCCCGTCCGTGATGGGACAGGCGTCGAACAGGTGCAGCGGTTCGGCGACCGGCGGGCTGTCGAGCGCCTCCTCGACCGACACCTCGCGCTGGTACTGGGCGAACTCGTTGTTCACGGCGTTGTGGTGGTTCTTCGCGGCGATGTGCGCGAGGTCCTCGCGTTCGCCGCCGAACTTCGAGAAGTACGCCTGCGCCATCAGCGCGTACGCGCCGGGGAAGGTGATGCCCGCGCGAACCTCGTACAGTTCGTCCGCGGCGATAGCGAGCGACTCGGTCACTTCCGCGGTTTCGAGGTTCGTCATCCGCTCCATGCCGCCGACGAGGACGACGTCGCTCTCGCCGTTTCGGACGTCTTTTATCGCCTGCCGGGCGGCGACGCCCGCCGAGGCGCACGCCTGCTCGTAGCGGGTCGCCGGACAGGAGAGCCCCGCCGCCTCGGCGACGAGCGGTCCCTGGTGGGCCTGGTGCTCCGCGAGCGCCCCCATGAAGTTTCCGTAGTGGAGGGCTTCGATGTCCTGACGGGGAACGCCCGCGTCCGCTCGGGCGGCGAATGCGGCCTCCGCGAACAGGTCCCGACCGGTTCGGTCGGGGTGGCGGCCGAACTGCGTGAGACCGACACCGGCGACTCGTACGGAAGTCATGCACGAACGTAGATGATGTTCCGGTAAAGACCTGCCGAATCCGGCGTCTGCGTTCGGTTTTGCGTACGAAAGTAGTGAACACCGAGCCGACAGAAACCGGGGGAAAACGGCGAAAACGGCGACGGCGACGAACCGGAGAGCGACCACGGGGACCGCAACGGTTACCGCGACACCGCGTCAGCCGAGACCATGGAAGACACCGACTGGATCGGCGAGACGTTCACGAGCGACACCGGGTGGAACCACCTCGAAACGCTCGTCGACATCGGCGACCGGATGGCGGGCAGTCCGGGCGAACGAGCGGCGATGGAGCGAACCCGGGACGCGCTGAGCGACGTCGGCGCGCGCGACGCCCGTATCGACGAGTTCGACATCCAAGGCTGGGTACGCGGCGACAGCGCCGTCGAGGCGGGCGACACGACGCAGGACTGCATCGCGCTGCCGCGAAGCCCGGCAGACGCCGCGAGCGGCGAACTCGTCGACCTCGGCTACGGCCTCCCCGAGGATTTCGACGCCGACCTCGACGGGAAAGTCGTCGTGGTCTCGTCGACGGTGCCGGACCACTACGACCGGTTCATCCACCGCCGCGAGAAGTACTACTACGCCGTCGAGGCCGGCGCGGCCGCGTTCGTGTTCAGAAACCACGTCGAGGGCTGTCTCCCGCCGACCGGCAGCGTCGGCACGCCCGACGCGCCCATCGGCGACATCCCCGCGGTAGGCGTGAGCGCCGAGGTCGGTGCGCGTCTCGCCCGCCGGTTCGAGGGGGAGACCGTCACCGTCAGCGTCGACTGCGACACCCCCGACGCGACGAGCGGGAACGTCCACGCCGTCGTCGGTCCCGATACGGACGAGGAGATACTCGTCACCAGCCACCTCGACGCCCACGACATCGCCGAGGGGGCCGCCGACAACGGGACGGGGACGGCGATGGTCGTCGAACTCGCGCGCATCCTCGCCGACCGGGAGGACGAACTCGACACTCGCGTCCGGTTCGTCCCCTTCGGCGCGGAGGAGGTCGGACTCGTCGGCTCCGCACACGAGGCCGAGCGGGCCGACTTCGAGTCCATCGAGGCCGTCGTGAACTTCGACGGCGTCGCCAACGGGCGGACGCTGCGGTTCCACACCCACGACTTCGACGAACTGGAGGCCGCCGCCGAAGGCGTCGGCGAGCGCTTCGGTCACCCCGTGAGCGTCGTTCCCGAGCAGCTACCGCACTCGGACCACTGGCCGTTCGTCCAGTGGGGCGTCCCCGGCTACATGGTCGGCAGCGAGACGCAGGGCCGCGGTCGCGGGTGGGGACACACCTACGCCGACACGCTCGACAAACTCGAAGTGCGGACGTTCCGCGAGCAGGCGGTGCTGCTCGCCGAGCTGGTCGTCGACCTCGCCGACGCCGACACCGTCGTCGAGCACAAAGCACCCGAGGAGATAGCCGAGCGCCTCGAAGCCGAGGACCACGCCCCCGGGATGAAGATAACCGGTGACTGGCCGTACTGAGCGGAGCACTCGCACTTCCGGGGCGAGCGGAGCACCCGTGTTCCGAGGCGAGCGGAGGTCCAGCGGGGGACGGCCACGTCTCTCCGTCGCCGAACCGCGCAGACTTTTAGCGGCCGGCGAGTAACGATTGGACAATGAGTGGCGCGCGCGACGACACGGCGACGGCGGTTTCGCTTCGCGGCGACGACGACGGCCGAGTCGAGCGCGCGCTCCGCGCCGCCGAGTTCGCGTTCTCCGACCCGGAGGAGGCCTCGTTCGTCGTCGCCGTCGGCGAACGCGCCCTCGTCGACGCCGTCCGCGAGCGGCCGAACGGCCCGATTCTCCCCGTCGACGTCGGCGGACAACACTCGGTGTCGCCGTCGGCACTCGACGACGCGTTCGCCGCGCTCGCCGAAACCGACCGCCGGACCGTCGACCACCCGCTGCTGTCGGTCGCCGTCGGCGACGAGCGCGTGGCCGACGCCGTCTTCGACGCGATGCTCGTCACGAACGAACCGGCGCGCATCTCCGAGTACGCCGTCCGGAGCGGCGACGACCCGCTCGACGCGTTTCGGGCCGACGGCGTCGTCGTCGCGACGCCGCTCGGCAGTTCCGGATACGCGCGGGCGGCGGGCGGTCCGGTACTCACCCCCGGCACCGGCCTCGGCGTCGTGCCCGTCTCGCCGTTTTCGACGCGCTGGGACTCGTGGGTCGTCGACGGCGTCGTCTCGCTGTCGGTCGAACGCGACGAGGGCGCCGTCTCGCTCGTCGTCGACGGCGACCGGGCGACGACCGTCGACCCCCACGTGCCCGTCCGAATCGAACCCAGCGCCGAAGCGACGCTGCTTCGGCCGCCGACGCCGGAGTGAACCCGTCGGCGTCGGAGCGAGTCAGCCGACACGCCCGGTCTGGTCGTTGCACCGGTCGCGCCGATTGGTCGTTGCACTAGTCGCGCCGGTCGGTCGATTGCCAGTCGTGCCGATTGGTCGATTGCCAGTCGCGCCGGTCGGTCGATGTACCGGTCCGGCGAGATAGCGCGCGGGATTGGAAAAACTCTAATGAGTCACCTTCCGATGTTCGGGTATGCAACCGCTGCAGTTCATCGTGCCCCTCGACGTTCTCGAGGCTATCGCCCCGGCGCTGCCGGCCGTTATCCTGGTGTTCGTGCTGGCAAACATGGCGACGCGCTTCCTCGGCCACCGCGCGCACGCCCGCCAAGCCCGCGAGGACGAGGAGATCACTCGATACACGCCGCACACGCTCACGAGCGGTGCGCTCGTCGTCGCGTCGCTCCTGTACCTCGTCGTCGCGCCGCACGGCGGGATGGTCATGTCCGTCCTCGTGCTCGGGATGTTCGTCACCGACTTCTTCGAGTTCGAGGCCCGTCAGGTCGAAGCGCGAAACGGGATGGACGTCGAGCGGCCGAAGGGCGGCCTCGCGGCGTCCGTGCTGGTGCTGCTGTACGCGGCGTTCCAGAGTCTCTTCTTCCTCATCGCCGACGTCTGGACGCAGATCATCTGAGGCGGCCGCTGTAGCCTGCGAGGGCTCTCACGGTCCTCGACGCGGCGACGGTGGCGTCTCGGTCGTCGACACTCGGGAACCGAGAGCGTCCCGGGGCAGCGCTCGCTCAGCGCTCGCCCGTACTCGCTGACGAGACAGCGAACGCTCACGACCGAAGCGGGTGTCGGTACGAACCGACCGGCGCTTCTTCTCTGCCGACTGCTGGAGGTAAAACGTCGTGTGAACGGGTGCGGCGGACCCGGCGGGTGAGCGACAGACGCGCGAACGGGAGACCGACGGCTCGCGGCGGTCGCAGAGAAGACAGAAACGGATGCCCGAGAGAGTCGGCCGAGGCGATTACTGCGAGCGGCGCTCGCTGTAGGACGCGCGGAGTTCGCGGCCGACCGGGATGAGCACCCAGAACGTGAGCGCGCCGAGAATCGCGAACCAGAGCAGCACGTCCATCAGCGCGATGGCGATGCCGTTGAACAGGTCGGGTCCCTCGACCGTCACGGGTTCGACCAACTGCGCGGCGCTCTCGAAACTGCTCGTGCGGTACCAGCCCGCCAGCACCATCCAACCGAGTCCGGCGGCGGTGGCGATGGTCAACCCCTTGATGAACTCGTCAGCCATTATCCGAGAGTTCGTCGGAGTCCTCTTGAGAGTTTCCCATTCCGCGGGCGCGGAATCGGGTCCCGAGAACGTAGACGCCCGCGCCGAGGCCGATGATCGTGATACCGACGAGCGCGAGCACTGCGCTGAGAACCCCCGGCGCGACGCCGAGACCGACCGCCGCCAGCGCGCCGGTGATGGCCCGTCGAAGGAAACTGAACTGGATGGTCGCCGCGTCGATGAGAACGAAGCCGATTACGACGGAGACGACGGCGATGAGCGTCGAGAACACGGTTATCGTCTTGTACAGTCGCATCGGGACGACGACGTCGCGTCGGCCCGAGTCGGACCTGCGCGGCCCGCCTCCGGTCGTCTCTGGGCCATCGTTCGCGTCGGGATCGTCGGCCGCGTCGCTGCCGGTGGTCGCGTCGCTGTCGGAGGTCGTGCGCCCGTCGGCGGTATCACTGTTCGTATCTGAACTCATAGAGGAAAGACGGCGGTACGCCGCTACCGCGGCGGTCGAAGCCGGTAGTACCGGCGGTTGAGGTCGTACATGTACCCCTCGCGCATCGTCTTGAGCACCGCGTAGGTGACGATACCCGCGACGATGGGCAGGAGGAACGTGAGGTCGAACAGCAGGTCGATGTTCATCGGCATCAGGTTCTGCACCGCGAGGACGCTGATGGTGAACGCGAAGACGACGCCGCCGACGCCGACGGCCGCCCAGAACGGCTGTTCGACGGGACGCCGGGCGCTCCCCTTGTTGAGGAACGGCACCATCGCGATGAAGCCGACGACGACGACGTTCGCCAGCACACCGTACGTCCGGTCGGCCATCAGTTTCTGCCCGCCGAGGATGGACAGTTCGGGGTTGACCGGACTGAGTTTCAGCAGGCCGAACGACCAGTACAGATACCAGTCGGGTAGGATGATGGCGGGCGTCGAACTCGGGTTCGCGGGCGAGCCGATGTGCGGCGGCAGCGTCGCCGAGAGGAAGAAAATCATCCCGACGAAGAAACTGGCGATAGAGAGGTTGCGCACCGTCTCGTGCGGCCAGGTCGGGAAGCCGAGCACGTCGCGTTCGACGTAGTCGGACTCCGTTCGGAGGTCTTGGTCTTCGCGGCGCGAGCGCTCGAAATACTCGTACGTGAGCCGAGAGAGGCCGGTCTTGCGAGCCTTGCGCTCGCTCCACGTCGGCGTCTCGTCGTCGGGGGCGACGATGCCCGTGCCGCCGTCGGTTTCCGCGGTCGTGTTGTCGTTGTTTGTCATTGTGTTACCTCGATTAGTGCGGTTCCGCGATGCCCTGCACCCAGACGATGCCGATGTGGATGGCGATGAGCGTCGTCACGATGAACGGGAGCAGGAACACGTGGATGATGTACATGCGTTGCAGCGTCGCCTGACTCAGCGTGAACCCGCCGAACACCAACTGGGCCGCCCACTCGCCGATGAGCGGGACCGACAGCGCCATCTCGACGCCGATCTGGCCCGCCCAGAAGGCGAGCTGGTCCCACGGCAGCAGGTAGCCGGTGTAGCCGAACCCCATCGTCAGGCTGATCAGGATGATACCGAGTATCCAGTTGAGTTCGCGCGGTTCCTTGTACGCGCCGGTGAAGTACACCCGGAGCATGTGGAGGAACACCGCCGCGACCATCACCTGCGCGGACCAGCGGTGGAGGCTGCGGAGGAAGAACCCGAACTGGAGTTCGGTCATGATGAACTCGATCTGGGTGTACGCCGTCGTCGGGTCGCCGCTGGTCGCGGGAGAGTAGTAGAAGCCCAGTAAGGCCCCGCTCACCGCGGCGACGATGTACGCGAGCGTCGAGAACAGCCCCAGCGTGTACAGCGGGTACCAGTACCAGAACTTGTTGTCGAGGTTGTACTGTTCGGTGTGACTCTTCGGCATCTGGAGGTTGACCCGGTAGTAGAGCGTCTCCAGAATCTCCAAATAGTCAACGATGCGGAGTCGCTTGTCCATCCAGATGAGCGCGGTGAGGAACGTCGTCTCGACGGGCGAGAGGTCTTTCTCCTTCAGCCACGCGTCGTGGTCGTAGTCGTCTTTTCGTTCTAAGCTCATTCGTTACCTCTTGTAGTAGGGGTAGACCGCGCGTTTGAGCGTGTCCCACGCGTCGGTCCCGATGGTTTCGCCGTCTGCCTGTTCTTCGCGGACGTAGAGGTCCTCCCACTTGCGACGGCGCTTCTTTACGATCATCACGTCGGGCAAGAACTCCTTGCGGTACAGCGCGAGGATGAACGCCAAATCGACGAAGATGACCGTGAGAACGCCGCCGAGGAACATGTTCCCGGTGTCGGTGAGTCCCCAACCGGAGACGAGCCCGTACGTGAACAGGAACACGAACAACACCTCGAATATCGTCAGGAGGACGATGGCGATGGCCGCGGCGGTGCTCTCGCGCGCCGGTTCGTACCGGTGGATGTCGCCGTAGGTACTGCCGGAGGAGGACATCTATCGACCCCTCCCGGTGTTAGCGGACTCGCCGTACTTCAGGATGTAGAACGAGTAGATGATAGTGACGACGATGCCGAGGAGGGTCGCCGAGCCGACCCAGTGCGCCTGCACCGGCACGCCGAGTTCGTGAAGTTCCTTCTCGCCGCCGCCCGCGGAGGTCGTCGGAACGTCCTCGCCGACGGCGACGGCGCCTTTCATCCCGAGGCCGGCGTGCGGTTCACACTGGTACTCGCTGATGCCGCTCTCCTCGAAGGTGTACTCGAACGTGAAGCCCGCCTCTTCGGTCGTCTCGGAGGTGTAGTCGCCGGGACCGCCCGTATTGGCGACGTTGTGGCCGCCGCCTTCGCCGGTCCACTCCCAGATAACCGTCGTACCCGAGTCGACCCAGATGCCGGCGGGTTGGAAGGCGTACGCCCCGCCGTTGCCGTCTGCACCGACCTGCACGGTCACCTCGCTCTGTCCCCGCATGTCCTGATAGCCACCGTCGACGCCGGAGAGCCAACTCCCGAAATCGGGTTGTTGTCCGCCTTCTTCCTGCGCGGCGGCGGTGCCGGATGCGGCGGCTGCGGCGGCAGCCGAGCCACCGGCCGCTCTCAGAAAGTCCCGCCTTTTCATACACGTGGGAGTCAGGAAGGGACGCGCTTAAAGCCTCCGACTGGCCGTCGTACCGCGATACGCGGCGGTATCTCTACTCGTTTCCGGTGGAGTTATCGGGACGTTCGTTCCGCCTCCCGCCGCCGGCTTCCGAGGGAGTCGACTCCGACTCGCCGCTACCCGGGAGGAACTCCGGGCGTTCGACCTGCTCGGGGTCGAGCGCCCGCAGTCGGTTTCGGTACTCCTCGGCGCGGAACCGGTCCGAGAGCCGCGCGTTGGCGACGGTCATGAACAGGAACAGCCCGACGAGCAGGAAGAAGAACGCCACTACCGGCGGGGCGAAGTTCAACTGACCGGCGGACGAGAACGGGATGAGCGAGGTCAACGGCGACCAGAGGACGAGCAGACCGAGCGCGGCGATAATCTGGACGCCCGCGACGACCTGCAGCATGTTGTTGCCGAGTTGGCCCGTCCCCTCGGACACGTCCTCGGGGTTCGGCAGCGAGGCGTCGAGCGGCGGCTCCTCGACTTCGTAATCGTCCATCGAGCAGAGCGCGACCGTCGGTTTCACGTCTCTGAGCACCGTGCCGCGGCCCTCGACGCTGCCGTCGTCGTAGACGACGGCGAACCCTTCGTCGGAGTAGGCGACGACCCGGTCTTCGCCGTCTTCGCGGACGCGCTCGACGACGGCGAACACCTCGCGGCTGGCGACGCGCGAGCGAAGCTCCTTCTCGACTCTGTCGAGCAGTTCCCGGCCCGTTATCCACGAGTCGCTGTCGAAGGCGACCTCCCACTCTTCGAGCGACATCTCCGCCATCTCTCTGGGACCGAAGTTGTCGAAGTCGTACTTGGACTCGACTTCGCGGCGAAGCGCGTCCAACTCGTCGGCGTCGGTCCCGGCCTCGGGCCGCCGGTCGCTCGGCTCGTCGTCGGGACCGTCCGCCGACGCGGATGACGGGTCGGACATCACTCACAGTAGTCGATACAACGGTTTTAGCTTTCCGACACCGACCGACGCCCGTCGCTCGCCGTCGTCGCCCGCGTCGCCGTCTCCACCCCCGCCAGCCGTCGCGGGCGGAAGTCGGGTCATTTAGGACGACACCCGACTTAGTCGAGACGATGGTAAGCGATACCGCCATCGCGACGCTCGCCGCGTCGATGGTGACCGCGAGTTTCCCGTTCTACCTCTACGGCGCGTGGATCATGATCGACACCGAGACGGTCACGTGGGACGTGCTCGTCTACCACCTGAAGTTCATCTTCGCCGGCCTCGCGCTGAACACGATTCCGGTCGTCGTCTGGATGGTTCCGCGGCTGCTCGACCAACTCGGCGGTCTGTCCGCGCTACACGCCATCCTCGGTCTACAGGCGTACGCGATGTTGATCTTCGCGCTCACGGGCATCGCCCGTATCTTTCAGGCCAAGCGCAACGCCGACCTGTACCGGAACCCCGACCAGGAGCTCGACCTGAACGACCTCCACGAGAACATGGGCGCGTGGCGCGGCCGACTCCGCCTCGGCGTCCTCGGGTACGTGCTGTTCTGGATTGCGGCGTATCTGGTCGGTATCGCACGCTACGTGACGATGTATTTCTGAGAGAAATCACGGCGGGGCCGACCGCCGACCCGGAACCGGACGACCGAGTTAGCTGTTGAACGGCTCTTCGTCGCGGTGGTTGTCGACGTTCTCCTGCTCTTGGGCGTCGGTCTCGCGGTCGGTGGACTGCTGCTCGACGTCCTGCTCTCGGTCGGCTTCCTCGGCGGCCTCCTGCGCCTCCCGTTGTTCGGCCTCCGCTTCGGCCTCTTCCTCGTCCTCGTCGTCGCTCTGAACGTCGAGTTCGGTGTCCTCCTCGAGGTCGATGCCGTGTTCGTCTTTGGCCATGTCTCCGCGTACGCCCGACAGTCAAATAGTGGTGTTGGACATCACGAGCGTTGATACGTCACGCAAACAGTACGCTCAGTCTTGGTTGCGGGGTCTTGGTTGCGGGGTCGCGGTGTCACCACGCGTCGCCGCTGGCGAGGTCGACCTCGTGGTCGAGTTTCGAGGAGGGGCAGACGTCTTCGAGCACGCAGTCCGAACACGTCGGGTTGCGGGCCGTACAGACCGCTCGGCCGTGGCTGATGAGCAGGTGGGTGTACTGCTGCCAGTCCTCCTCGGGGACGACGGGCATCAGGTCTTCCTCGATTCGCTCGGGGTACTCCTCCTCGGTGAGGCCGAGTCGGCGACTGATGCGCTGGACGTGCGTGTCGACGACGATACCCTCGACGACGTCGTGGCCGTGCTGGAGCACGACGTTCGCCGTTTTCCGACCGACGCCCGCCAACTCCGTGAGTTCGTCCATCGTGTCGGGCACCTCGCCGCCGTGTTTCTCGACGATGTCGGCGGCCGCCGAGCGGATGTACTTCGCCTTGTTGTTGTAGTAGGTGATAGACGAGATGGCCTCGGCCATCTCCTCCTGCGGCGCGTTCGCGTACTCCTCGGGCGTGCGGTACGTCTCGAAGAGGTCGGCGGTCACCTTGTTGACGCGCTCGTCGGTGCACTGCGCCGACAGCATCACGGCGATGAGCAGTTCGAGGCGGTTCGAGAAGTTCAGCGAAATCGTGGTGTCAGGGTACTCGTCGTACAGGCGGTCGAGGACTTCCAACGCCTGCTCCTCGCGCGACGGCAGTGGCTCTCCCATATCCACCCCTGCGGGCGGGCGAAATTGAGTACTGTGGTTCGGCGTCGGCGCTCGTCGCCGAGCGGGGTCCGACGGTCGCCTCCCCGACTCGCCGTGATTCCGACGACCACGTTTATGTCACCGCCGTCCGGAGTGGGGGGTATGAGCCTCGATTTCGACCAGTTCGACCACCCGGCGTGGCTGACCGTCGCGGGCGTCGGCGCGGGCTACGGCGCGATTCTCCTGGTGATGTTCGTCCTCCTGTTTCTCGTCCCGCTCGCCGCGTTCGGCACGTTCATCTCGCCGTGACGTCGCCGTAGCTGCTGCCCGAACCGCTCGTCGGTGAGCCGTCCACCCGGCGGTTGCGGTCCGCCCGGCGGTTGCGGTCTCTCCTGCGACCGGTCCGTGTCCGTTCTTCGACTCGCTCGACTCATCGATAGCCGGGTCGCTCTGCGACGGAGAGGGTCGAAAGAGAGCGTCGTCGGTCGAAGCCGACGAGAACGTCGGAAGGAGGGGTCGGCTCAGGCGAACGCGCGCGACACGTCGGCGTCGACGTCGGCGTCTTCGGCCTGAATCTTCTCCCACGCGTCGACGAAGTCCTGCATGTATATCTCGGTGCGGTCGTCGCGGATGGCGAACATCCCCGCCTCGGTGCAGACGGCTTTGATGTCGGCACCGGAGGCGTCGTCGGCCATCTCGGCGAGCTCCGCGAAGTCCACGTCGTCGGAGACGTTCATGTTGCGCGTGTGGATCTGGAAGATGATCTCGCGGCCGTCGTCGTTCGGTTTCGGCACCTCGATGAGGCGGTCGAACCGCCCCGGTCGGAGGATGGCGGGGTCGAGCATGTCGAAGCGGTTCGTCGCCGCGATGATGCGAATCTCGCCGCGGTCGGCGAAGCCGTCCATCTCGCTGAGCAGCTGCATCATCGTCCGCTGGACCTCGGCGTCGCCGGAGGTCTTCGAGTCGGTTCGCTTGGAGGCGATGGCGTCTATCTCGTCGATGAAGAGGACGGCGGGTTCGTTCTCGCGCGCGACCTCGAAGAGGTCGCGGACGAGTTTCGCGCCCTCGCCGATGAACTTGTGGACCAACTCGGAGCCGGCCATCTTGATGAAGGTGGCGTCGGTCTGGTTGGCGACGGCTTTGGCGAGCATCGTCTTACCGGTGCCCGGCGGCCCGTAGAGGAGCACGCCGGACGGCGGGTCGATACCGACGTCGGTGAACATCTCCGGGCGGTCGAGCGGCATCTCGACCGTCTCGCGCACCTCGTTCATCTGCTCTTCGAGGCCGCCGATGTCCTCGTAGGTGACGTCGGGGCTGTGTTCGACCTGCATTACGCGTGCGCGCACGTCGGTCTCCTTTTCGAGTTTCTTGACTATGGAGAGAGAGTTGTTGACGGCGACGCGGGCGTCGGGTTCCAGGTCGTCCCGCATCTCGTCGGTCACTTCGGTGAGGGCCTCTTGGTTGTTGCCGTGCTGTTTGATCACGACGCCGTCCTCGTTTATCTCCTGGACGGTGGCGACGAACAGCGGCGACTGCTTGAGCTTCTTGTTCTCGTGGGTCAGTCGCTCCAACTTCTGCTGGTACTTGTTGTTCTCGGCGTTCGCGTCGAGGAGCTTGTCACGCATCTCCTCGTTTTGCGCTTCGAGGACCTCGAGGCGTTCTTCCAACGCCTCGATTTTCTCCTGCTGTGACGCCGCCTCCTCGTCGTAGGGTAAGTCGACGTCGTCCACAGTATCGGTCATCGGACGGATTAGGTCACAAGTTCATAAGAGGCTTCGGGTCGCGGGGCGACTCGCCGCCGCAGATTTCTGACAGTAATATCTAAACATAGCAAATATTATCTGGCTGTATGCCAGAGCAGTAGCTATCCATGAGTTGCACCGAGGTAACCGCCACCGATTCGACCGACCGGTGGGAGTCGATTCGTGACCTCCCCCCGAGCGCGAAACTCGTCGCGAAAGTTCTCGACTACAACGAGACGATGACGCAGAGCCAACTCGCCGAGGAGACGCTGTTGCCGCCGCGGACGGTTCGGTACGCGCTGACGAGACTCGAGGAACAGGACGTCGTCGACTCGCGCTTTTCGTTCTCGGACGCGCGGAAACGGCTGTACACGCTGACGGTCTGAAGTACACGCCGACGGCCTGAACGACGCGATGACGGTCTGAACGACACCGACGACGCCGTCGTTCGAAGCCGCGGCCGAGACCATCGCCTGCTCTTCGTCTCTCCGCTCCGTCGCTCTCCGCGAATCTTTTTCACCGAGGACGGAACCAGTTGCGCCGCGTGGCAACACCGAACGAGGTCAGGCGTGCGCTTCGGACGCTTGCGGCCGGGGAGCGACGCGACGACGGCCGTCTGCCTCGCGCCGGCGAAGCGGTCGCCGAAGCGCGCGAGACGATACGGGAGGCCGTCGAAGCGTCGGACGACGTCGAGTCCGCGGCGACGTTTTTCGCCGACGGGGGCGTCGAACGGCTGCGCGATGCCGTCGACGTCTCGTCGCGCGCGGGTGACCTGGCAGTTCGCCGCGAGGGAGAACGAGTGCTGGCTCTCGTCGAACGCTACCGTCGCGCGGCCGGCGTCGACTCGAACTCCGGGACCGCCTCGCAGTTCGGACAGGACGGAGAACTCTGCGCCGAGCGGAGCGGGGACGTTGAAACGTCACGCGTCGGTACGCATTTAGGAGGGGACAGCCAACGGGCGGACAGATGACACGGGTGATACACACCGGCGACACCCACATCGGGTATCAGCAGTACCACTCGCCGGCGCGACGACGGGACTTTCTGGCGGCGTTCGAGCAGGTGCTCGCGGACGCCGTCGACGACGACGTGGACGCGGTCGTCCACGCCGGCGACCTGTTTCACGACCGCCGCCCCGAACTGCGGGACCTCCTCGGAACGCTCTCGGCGCTTCGGACCCTCCAAGACGCCGGCGTCCCGTTTCTGGCGGTCGTCGGTAACCACGAGTCGACCCGAGGCGGGCAGTGGCTCGACCTCTTCGAGCGACTCGGCCTCGCGACGCGCCTCGGAGCCGAACCCCGTATCGTCGGCGACACGGCGTTCTACGGCCTCGACCACGTCCCGAAGTCGCGCCGCGACGACCTCGACTACCAGTTCGAGCCGCACGACGCCGCCCACTCGGCGCTCGTCAGTCACGGTCTCTTCACCCCCTTCGCTCACGCCGACTGGGAGACCGAAGCGGTGCTCGACGGCTCCAACGTCGACTTCGACGTCGTACTGCTCGGCGACAACCACGAGGCCGGCACCGCCGAGGTGCGGGAGACGCCCGTCACCTACTGCGGGTCGACCGAGCGCGCGAGCACGAGCGAACGCGAGGGTCGCGGCTACAACATCGTCGAGTTCGACGACGACGGCGGGGTGGACATCCGCCAACGGGCGCTCGACACGCGCTCGTTCGTCTTCGTCTCCGTGGAACTGAACGAAGGCGAGGGTGAGGCGCGGGTCCGCGAGCAGGTCCGCCAACACGACCTCGAAGACGCCGTCGTCGTCGTCGAGGTGACCGGCGACGGCGAGCCGGTCACACCCGCGAGCGTCGAGGAGTTCGCCGCCGAGCGCGGCGCGCTGGTCGCCCGCGTCACCGACCGCCGGGAGGTCGAGGTCGAATCCGACCTCTCTGTGAGTTTCGCCGACCCCGACGACGCGGTGCGAGAGCGCATCGCCGACCTCGGTCTCTCGGCCGCCGCAATCGACGTCGACGAGACGGTGCGCGCCAGCAAAACGGCTGACTCGAACGTCCGTGAGGAGGTGAAACAACGCGTCGCGACGCTCGTCGACGACGGACTCGACAACTTCTCGCGCGCGGAGGCGCGCGAAGACGGCGAGAGCGAAGCGGAACAGGCCGAGAACGAAGCAGAACAGGCCGAGCGCGAAGCGGAACAGACCGCCGCGAGTGAGGCGGAGCGAGTCCCCGAGTCGAACCCGGATATCGGCGGGGCTGCCGGTAGAACCGACGTCGGTGTCGACGCGTCGCAGCCGACGACGAACGGTGAGAGAGTGAGCGCCGACGCGGTCGAACCCTCCTCCGCGTCCGCCTCCGAGTCCGACGAATCGACCGGGAGCGACGAATCGACCGAGTCCGCCGAGTCGACCGAGAACGACGAATCGGCGGAAGCCGAAGAGACCGCCGACACCGCGGAGGCGGCTGAAACGGCGGCCGCGGAGGAGACGTCGACCGACGGCCAACTCTCCATGGAGGACTACTCGTGAGATTCGACCGCATCCGGCTGAAGAACTTCAAGCCGTACGCCGACACCGACCTCGAACTCGGCGAGGGCGTCACCGTCATCCACGGCCTCAACGGCAGCGGGAAGTCGTCGCTCCTGGAGGCGTGTTTCTTCGCGCTCTACGGGGCGAAGGCGCTCGACGGCACGCTCGAAGACGTGGTGACGAACGGCGAGGAGGAGTCCGAGATAGAGCTCTGGTTCACCCACGCGGGCGAGAAGTACCGCATCGAGCGACGGATTCGGCTCTCGGGTGAGCGGGCGACGACGGCGAAGTGCGTGCTCGAAGGGTCGGCGGTCCCCGACGGCAGCGTCGACGGCGCACGCGACGTCCGAAAGTTCGTCGTCGACCTGCTCCGGATGGACGCGGACGCGTTCGTCAACTGCGCGTACGTCCGCCAGGGGGAGGTGAACAAGCTCATCAACGCGACGCCGGGAGAGCGGCAGGACATGATCGACGACCTGCTCCAGTTGGGCAAACTGGAGGAGTACCGCGAACGGGCGCGGAACGCCCGGCTCGGCGTCGAGGACGTGCTCGAAAACAAGCGGGGCCGACTCGACGAACTCGACTCCCAGGTCGAAGCGAAGGAGGCGGCGAACCCCTACGAGCGGTTGAGCGCGCTACGGACGGAGCTGAGCGAAGTCAAGGCGGCTATCGAGCGGTACGAGACACAGCGCGAGAGGGCCGAGAAGAGCCGAGACGAGGCCATCGAGACGCTCGACGACTACGAGGAGAAACGGACCGAACTCGACGACCTCGACGACGACATCGAGTCGCTGAAGTCGGCCATCGCCGAGACGGAGGAGAAACGGGAGTCGCTCCGCGAGAACGCCCGAGAGGTTCGAGAGCGAATCGACGAACTGGAGTCGGCCGTCGCCGACGCGGTCGCCGGGAGCGAGTTAGATGCCGACGACGGCGACGCCGTCTCCGCACGACTGACCGAACTGTCGACGCGTCACGAGGAACTCACCGAGTCGATACAGGAGCTGCGCGAGAAGGCGCAGGGGTTCGAGAACCAGTCTTCGAACCTCGGGGAGAAAGCGACGGACCTCGAATCGCGCGCCGAACAGAAGCGAACGCGGGCCGACGAACTGGAAGCCGAACGCGAGACGGCCGAAGCCGAACTCGACGACCGTCGGGAGGCGCTCGACGACCTCGACGCGCGGATAGACGACCTCGACGCGACGTTCGAGGAGGCCCCCGTCGACCGCGGCGACGCCTCGGAACACCTCGCCGACCTCCGCGAACAGAAGTCGTCGCTGCGCGACGAACTCGAGACGGTCCGGACGAAACTCCGGTCGACCCGTCAGCGCGTCGAAGAGGCTCGGCGGCTGCTGGACGAGGGGAAGTGCCCCGAGTGCGGACAGCCCGTCGACGAGTCGCCGCACGTCGACACCCTCGACGAGGACCGCGCCCGCGTCGACGACCTCGACGACGAACGCGAGGAGCTCGAAGCGGAGGTCGCGTCGCTCGACGACGACATCGACACCGCAGCAGAACTCGTCGACGCCGAGAACGAACTCGAACGGCTGCGCGAACGCCGCGACAGCGTCACCACCCTCGTCGACCAGCGCGAGCGCACGCTCGCCGAGAAAGCCGAGCAGGCCGAGGCGGCCCGAACCGCGGCGGAAGAGCACGAGGAGAAAGCCGAGGAACTCCGCGAGGCCGCCGAACAGACGGCGTCGCGTGCAGAGGAGACCCGCGACCGAATCGCGGAACTCGAAGAAGAACGGGAGGGGGTAAAATCGAGCGAGGAACGCCTCGAACGAATCCAGTCGCTCCGCGACGAGATTTCGGATGCCGAATCGAAACTCGACCGTCTCTCGGAACGGCGTTCGGACCTCGACGAACTCAACGACGAACGGCGGGAGCGACTGGCCGAAAAACAGCGCCGCCGCCGCGAACTCCGCGAAGACGTCGACGAGTCCCAGATTCGACAGGCCAAAGAGCAGCGGTCGAACGCCGAACAGTACCTCGAGCAGGTCGAACCCGAACTGGAGTCGCTCGCCGAAAAACGAACGAAGCTCGACAACGACATCGGCGGCGCGAAGACCGATATCGTGCGCCTCGAAGAACTGCAGGAGAAGCGCGACCACGTCGAAGAACGCGTCGACGCGCTCGAATCGCTCCACAAGGAGACCGAGGAGCTGGAGGCGATGTACGGCGACCTGCGCGCTGAACTCCGCCAGCGGAACGTGGAGACGCTCGAACGGATGCTCAACGAGACGTTCGACCTCGTCTACGCCAACGACGCCTACGCGCGCATCCGCCTCGACGGCGAGTACGCGTTGACAGTGTACCAAAAAGACGGGCAGGCGCTCGACCCCGAGCAGCTATCCGGCGGCGAACGCGCGCTGTTCAACCTCTCGCTTCGCTGCGCCATCTACCGTCTGCTGGCGGAGGGAATCGAGGGCGCGGCTCCGACGCCGCCGCTCATCCTCGACGAACCGACCGTCTTCCTCGACTCGGGCCACGTCGGCCGCCTCGTCGATCTGGTCCAGGAGATGCGCGGCTTCGGCGTCCGCCAGATAATCATCGTGAGCCACGACGACGAACTCGTCGGCGCGGCGGACGACCTCGTGACGGTCGAGAAGAACCCGACGAGCAACCGGTCGACGGTTCGTCACGAGGAGGCGGCCGGGCTCTCGGCCGTCGAGTCGGTCGCCGACGACTGAGCGCGACTCGGCGACTCAGTCGTCTCGAATACGTGCGACGCCCTCGCGGGCCAGTTCTGTCGCGTCGTAGCCGCGTTCGCCGTAGCTGTCGGCCTCGTCGACGAGGCCCGCCGCTCGGAACTCGGTGAGCAGCCCGAGGAGGTCGCTCTCGCAGAGGTCGTAGGAGTCCAGCAGTTCGAGCACCGACAGGGGCCCGCGGTCGGCGAGTTCGACGAGCAGCCCGAGCGAGCGGTCGTTGTGGGTGGCCGAGAGCACGCGACGGACCGACTCGGGGACGCCCGACGCGGCGGCGACCAGCGGCGGTTCGCCGTCGACGACCTCGAACGCGTCGTTGGAGAGGTACCGCTCCTCGCCGGTCTCGGGGTCGCGGACCCGACTCGATTCGCTCGACCGTTTCAACAGAAGATACCGTCGTCCGTCTTCGTCGCGGACGGTCTGCATGCGTCGATAGTCGGCGTCGAGCGGGTTAGCGATTCCGACCGCGGCACGGTGGTCCGATACTCGACGGGTCGCGGACGTGCGGCCTACGAGTCGGTGTTCTCGGGGCTTTCAGAGGAGCTCTGCGCTCTCGTCGCTTTCGCCGTTCTGCCGCTTTTGTTGTTTCCGCCGTCTGTCTCGCTTCCATCGCTTCCGTCGCCCTCGTCGTCTGTCTCGCTTCCGTCGCTTCCGTCGTTCCCGCCGATTCCGCCGCCCTCGTCGTCTGTCTCGGTCCCTGCCGTCTCCATCGGGGGGACCTCGTCGTCCGCCGTCCGGCCCTCGCGGAACTGTCTGTACCGCTGGTAGGTTCGGAGGAGCAGGAACAGACCGACGACGAAGAGCCCCCCGCCGAGTCGCCACTGCCCGCGGAAGTAGAGAAACATCGCGCCGAGCGAGAGCGCGCCGACGCCGACGTTCACGAGGACGACGCTCACCCAGAACGCCGTGGCGAGTTCGGAGTCCACCTCGCCCTCGGGTGTCGACGGTTTCGGCGCTTCGGGGACGTTCGGAAGGTCGCGTTCGGGGTCGCCCCACCGGTTCCACTTCTCCTCCGGGTCGTCCCACCGGTTCAGTTCCGCTTCGGGGTCGCCCCAGCGGTCCTCGGGGTCGGACTCGTCGTCCTCGGAATCGTCGGACCGGAGGTCGAAAGGCACAGAACAGCCGAAGCGGGCGTCGAGAATAAGCGTTCGGTGTTCGGGCTACGCCTGCTCTCGCAACGTGACGGCCCGCGTCGTCTGCATCCACGCGAGGGGGTTCTGCGCGTCGTAGAAGACGACGGCGTCGTCGTCCCGATACGTCTCGACGTTCTCGACGCCGTCGGGCGCCTGCAGCGACTGCTGCGTAGTATCTGCGCTGTCCCACCACTCGTCTTCTATCCGGTCGGACATTGCTACGTCCATGGTATAACATGGCACGGTATAGGTCTTTCCGTCCTGACCGGATTTGCAGACGCCGTCCCGGCGCGCCCGAAATTCGCGGGTACCGGGCGAAAAGCCGAGCTTTTTACCCGGGTGTGACCAAGCGGTTGCCATGACTCAGGCTGGGCTCTCCGACTACGGTAGCGGGGGTGGAGACGGCGACGCGGGCGACGACGGCGACCGACCGACGACCGAGGCGGCCGCCGTCGCGGGCGACGTGAGCCAGCGGGTGAACGAGATCGTCGACCGACACGAACTCAGATACCCCGACGCCGAGGGGACGCTGGAACTGATGGTGTCGCAGGTGAACTACACCGTCGAGGGACAGGGCCGCGACGAGTATCCGGTCGTCCACGTGTTCGGGCGAACGCCCGACAACGACCCGATGCACGTCCGCGTGCTCGGCTTCGAACCGTACTTCTACGCGCCGACGGAGACGCTCACCGACGAACTGCTCGCCCGCGACACCATCCTCCGAACCGAAGCCGGCTACGAGAGCATCCGCGGCGAGGAACTGACGAAGATCGTCGGCCGCACCCCCCGCGACGTGGGGCAGATGCGCGACGAGTTCGACCACTTCGAGGCGGACATCCTCTTCCCGAACCGGTTTCTCATCGACAAGGACATCAACGGCGGAATCCGCGTCCCGGACCGCCGCCTCGACGACAACGTCGTCCAGGTCGCGCACGACGAGGTCGTCGCCGCCGACGTGGACGCCGACCTCCGCGTGAACACGTTCGACATCGAAGTCGACGACAGGAACGGCTTCCCCGAAGAGGGCGAGGAGCCCATCATCTGCCTGACGAGCCACGACAGCTACCGCGACGAGTACGTCGCGTGGCTGTACGAGGCTCCCGACGGCGACGGTGAGAGTCCGAGCGCGCTGGACGAGTACGCCCCGTACCGCGACGACACCGACGTCGACGTGCGTATCTTCGACGAGGAGGAGGCGATGCTCGACGCGTTCGTCACATACGTCGAAGAGACCGACCCCGACGTGCTCACCGGCTGGAACTTCGAGGATTTCGACGCGCCGTACTTCCTCGACCGACTGGAGAAACTCGACGCGTTCACCGACTACGACCTCCGCATCGACCGCCTCTCGCGGGTGAACGAAGTGTGGCGCAGCGGGTGGGGCGGACCGAACGTCAAGGGCCGCGTGGTGTTCGACCTGCTGTACGCGTACAAGAAGACGCAGTTCAGCGAACTGGAGTCCTATCGCCTCGACGCCGTCGGCGAACTCGAACTCGACGTGGGCAAGGAACGCTACGCGGGCAGCATCGGCGACCTCTGGGAGCAGGACCCCACTCGGCTCCTGGAGTACAACGTCCGCGACGTGGAGCTCTGCGTCGAAATCGACCGCAAGCAGGAGGTCATCCCCTTCTGGGACGAGGTGCGGACGTTCGTCGGCTGTCTGCTCGAAGACGCCCCGACGGCGGGCGATGCGGTGGACGTCTACGTGCTGCACAAAGCCCACGGCGAGTTCGTCCTGCCGACCAAGGGCCAACAGGAGTCCGAGGACTTCGAGGGCGGCGCGGTGTTCGACCCCATCACGGGCGTCAAGGAGAACGTCACGGTGCTCGACCTGAAGTCGCTGTACCCGATGTGCATGGTGACCATCAACGCCTCGCCGGAGACGAAAGTCGGCCCCGACTACGAGGGCGAAACGTACCGCGCACCGAACGGGACGCGCTTCCGCCGCGAACCCGACGGGATGATGCGCGAGATGATCGACGACCTGCTGACCGAGCGCGAGGAGAAGAAGGCGCTCCGGAACGACTACAAACCCGGCTCTCCGGCGTACGAGCAGTACGACCGCCAGCAGGCGGCGGTGAAGGTCATCATGAACTCCCTCTACGGCGTCTCGGGGTGGGACCGGTTCCGCCTCTACGACAAGGAGAACGCCGCGGCCATCACCGCGACGGGTCGGGAGGTCATCGACTTCACGCAGACCGCCGCGAACGAGATCGACTACGAGGTCGCCTACGGCGACACCGACAGCGTGATGATAAGCCTCGGTCCCGACGTGTCGAAGGACGAAGCCATCGAGCAGTCGTTCGAGATAGAGGAACACATCAACGAGCGGTACGACGACTTCGCGCGCGAGGAACTCGACGCCGACGAACACCGGTTCCAGATCGAGTTCGAGAAGCTCTACCGGCGGTTCTTCCAGGCGGGTCGCAAGAAACGCTACGCCGGACACATCGTCTGGAAGGAGGGCAAGGACGTCGACGACATCGACATCACCGGCTTCGAGTACAAGCGCTCCGACATCGCGCCGATCACGAAGCGGGTGCAGAAGCAGGTCATCGAGATGATCGTCACCGGGAGCGACACTGACGACATCAAAGAGTACGTCCGCGACGTGATTCGGGACTTCCAGGACGAGGACGCGAACCTCGAGGAGATAGGCATCCCGAGCGGTATCGGCAAGCGGCTGGAGAGTTACGACACCGACACGGCCCAAGTACGGGGTGCGAAGTACGCGAACCTCCTGTTGGGGACGAACTTCCAGCGCGGGTCGAAGCCCAAACGCCTCTACCTGAAGAAGGTTCATCCGGCGTTCTTCCGCCGGATGGAGGAGGAGCGCGGCTTCGACGCGCGGACGGACCCGCTGTACGGCGAGTTCAAACGAAACCCCGACGTTATCTGCTTCGAGTACGCCGACCAGGTCCCCGAGGAGTTCGAGGTGGACTGGGACAAGATGCTCGAAAAGACGCTCGAAGGGCCCATCGCCCGAATCATCGAGGCGCTCGGCCTCTCGTGGGACGAGGTCAAAAGCGGCCAACAGCAGACCGGACTCGGCCAGTTCGGCTGAGAACGAGTTCCCGCTTCGTTCGTCGAGCGGCGACAAAACCTCCCGCAGTCGACGGGTTCTGTCGACCCTGTGTTTTCGATACCGAAAACAAATTTCCTCGCAGCGGAAACCGTAGGGGGTAAATGCGTAAGCATTAATGGGCGCAAGCCCCCACCGTCGAACACGAGGAACACACTATGGCAACACTCGAAATCAAGAACCTCCATGCGGAGGTCGCAGTCGAGGACGGAGAGAAGATTCTCCGAGGCGTCGACCTGGAAGTCAAGTCGGGCGAAATTCACGCCCTGATGGGCCCGAACGGCTCCGGGAAGTCGACCACGGCGAAGATCATCGCCGGGCACCCCGCCTACGAGGTCACAGACGGTGAGATTCTGCTCCACCTCGACGAGAACGAGTTCGGCGACGAGTTCGAGATTCCCGAAGACAAGCGCACGTGGAATCTGCTCGAACTGGAACCGAACGAGCGCGCGGCGCTCGGTATCTTCCTCGGTTTCCAGTACCCCGCCGAGATCGAAGGCGTCACGATGACGAACTTCCTCCGCCAGGCGCTGAACGCCAAACTCGAAGAGCGCGAAGAGCTGTTCGAGGAGGACGACGGCGACGACGCCGAGGAAGAAGAGGAGTCGGGCTACGACACCTCCCCGATGGAGGGCCCCGCGGACGAGGGCGAAGTCGGTGTTGCCGAGTTCCAACAGCTCCTGAAGGAGAAGATGGAGCTGCTCGACATGGACGAGAAGTTCGCCCAGCGCTATCTCAACGCGGGCTTCTCCGGCGGCGAGAAGAAGCAGAACGAGGTGCTTCAGGCGGCGATTCTCGAACCCTCGCTCGCCGTGCTCGACGAGATCGACTCCGGTCTCGACATCGACCGCCTGCAGGACGTCTCCGAGGGCATCAACGCGCTCCGCGACGAGCAGGGGACGGGTATCCTGCAGATCACGCACTACCAGCGCATCCTCGACTATGTCGAACCCGACGTCGTCCACATCATGCTCGACGGCGAGGTCGTCATGGAGGGCGGCCCCGAACTCGCCGTCAAACTCGAGGACAAAGGCTACGACTGGGTCCGCGAGCAGACCTACGAGACAGCCTGATAAGGCTGCACCAGCTACACCAACCTAACTAACCATGAGTTCAGAACAAGACCACCTAAAAGAGACAGACACCGAGGCCCGCTTCGAGTTCAAGAAGGAGCAGAAATCCTCCTTCCAAGCCGACAAGGGCCTCACGGAGGAGACCATCCGGGTCATCTCCGAGGACAAAGACGAACCCGAGTGGATGCTCCAGCGACGCCTCCGCGCGCTGAAGCAGTTCCAGAAGATGCCGATGCCGACCGACTGGCCCGGCCAGCCGGACCTCTCGGAAGTCGACGTGAACGAGATTATCCCGTACATCCGACCGGACGTCGAGACGCGCGGCAGCGTCGACGACTGGACGGACCTCCCCGAGGAGATCAAGGACACGTTCGACAAACTCGGCATCCCGGAAGCCGAGAAGAACGCGCTCTCGGGCGTCGGCGCGCAGTACGAGTCCGAGGTCGTCTACCAGAACATGCAGGAGCGCTGGGAGGAGAAGGGCGTCGTCTTCATGAACATGGACCAGGCGGTCCAGGAGCACGAAGACATCGTCAAGGAGTACTTCATGACGAAGTGCGTCCCCCCGAGCGACAACAAGTTCGCCGCGCTCCACGGCGCCATCTGGTCCGGCGGGTCGTTCGTCTACGTCCCCGAGGACACGACCGTCGACATGCCGGTGCAGGCGTACTTCCGCATGAACTCGGAAGGGATGGGCCAGTTCGAGCACACGCTCATCGTCGCCGAGGAGGGCTCGGAAGTCCACTACATCGAGGGCTGTTCGGCGCCGAAGTACTCGGCGTTCAACCTGCACTCCGGCGGCGTCGAGGTGTTCGTCGGCGAGGACGCCCACGTCCAGTACTCGACGGTGCAGAACTGGTCGAAGAACACGTACAACCTCAACACCAAGCGCGCCATCGTCGAGAAGGGCGGCCGCATGGAGTGGATTTCGGGCTCGATGGGCTCGAAAGCGACGATGCTCTACCCGGCGTCCATCCTGAAGGGCCGCGGCGCCTCGGACAACCACATCACCATCGCGTTCGCGGGCGAGGGGCAGAACATCGACACCGGCGCGAAGGTGTACCACAACGCCCCCGAGACGAAGTCGACCATCGAGTCCAAGAGTATCAGTAAGGACGGCGGCCGCACCAACTACCGCGGCCTCGTCCACATCGCCGACGGCGCGTACGACTCCTCGACGGCCGTCGAGTGCGACGCGCTGATGTTCGACAACGAGTCCACCTCGGACACGATGCCGTACATGGAGATCAACGAGTCGCGCGTCGACGTCGCCCACGAGGCGACCGTCGGCAAGATCGGCGACGAGGACATCTTCTACCTCCAGTCGCGCGGTCTCGACGACGACGACGCCAAGCAGATGATCGTCTCCGGGTTCATCGAACCCATCACGGAGGAACTGCCCATCGAGTACGCGGTCGAACTCAACCGCCTCGTCGAACTCGAGATGGAGGGGAGCCTCGGATAGATGAGCGTGCAACTGCCATCCAGCCTCTCGGAGGACACCATCCGCGAGATCTCCGAGGAGCGAGACGAACCGGAGTGGCTGCTCCAGCGACGCCTCGACGCGTTCGAGGCGCTCGACGAACTCCCGCTGCCGGACGTCATCCAGACGCCCGGCCGCCGCTGGACGAACCTCGAAGCGCTCGACTTCGAGACTCTCGTCGACCCGCTGAACCAGTCCGACGAGACCGAGCGCACCGCCGAGGGCGACGCCGTCGTCCTCCCCTTCACCGAGGCGCTCGACGAGCACGAGGAACTCGTCCGCGAGCACTTCGGCACGGTGCTCGACCCCCAGCACAACTACCTCACGGCGCTGTCGGCGGCGCTCTTCACCACCGGGACGTTCGTCTACGTCCCCGAGGGCGTCGACGCCGGCGACGTGAAGATCCGCGCGGAGATGAACTCCCGCTCGCTGTTCAGCCAGACGCTCGTCGTCACCGAGGAGTCGGCGTCGACGACGATTCTGGAGGGCACCGAGACGGGGACCGGAAGCGAGGAGATCGAGGGCGAGCGCTACTTCAGCAACCTCGTCGAAGTCGCCGCCGGCGAGAACAGCTACGTCCAGTACGGCTCGCTGCAGAACCTCGACGAGGAGACGTACCACTTCACGCTGAAGCGCGGTCACGCCGGCACGTACGCGACTATCAACTGGATCGAGGGTAACCTCGGCTCCCGACTGACTCGCTCGGACGTGGAGACGAACCTCGTCGGCGACTCCTCGGAGACGAAGATCGTCGGCGCGTTCTTCGGTCACAACGACCAGCACTTCGACGTGAACGCCCGCGTCTGGCACGAGGCCGAGCACACGACCGCCGACCTCGTCACCCGCGGCGTGCTCGACGACGAGGCGCGCTCGGTGTACGAGGGCGTCCAGGACGTCGGCGAGGACGCGTGGGACACGAGTTCCTACCAGCGCGAGAACACGCTGATGCTCTCCGACGAGTCCGAGGCCGACGCCTCGCCGAAGCTCATCATCCACAACCACGACACCGAAGCCAGCCACTCGGCGACGGTCGGACAGGTGGACCGAGAGGAGCTGTTCTACATGACGTCGCGCTCCATCGACCCGGAGACGGCGCGAAACATGCTCGTGGAGGGCTTCTTCGTTCCTGTCCTCGAAGAGATCGAAGTCGACGAGTTCCGCGACGACCTCGACGACCTCATCGTTCAGCGCCTCGACTGAGGCGAGTCGCGGCCCGCGTCGCCCTACGTTCGATTTTTCGGCGGGTTCCGGAGAGACGCGAGGGGAACCGCTTAAGTTCGTTACCCCCCGACCAACGGGTATGACCGACAGGGTATCGAACGCGAGCGGAGGGCCGACCCCGTGAGCGTCGGCCACCGCGTAGGCTCGGACCACCAACTCGCACGCCTGCTACAGATCGGAATCGTGCTCGAAGAGGTGGTCGAAGCGCGCGCGTACCACCACTACCAGTCCCTGTCCGCCGACGAGCGCGAACTCGACGCGGAGATAGAGCAGTTGCTGGAGCACGCCGCCGAGGAGTCCGCCGACCACCGCCAGCGACTGGAAGCGATCATCGACGAGCTCGACGCCGAGAGCATCCCGTTCGAGGACATCGAGACGCTCGTCGAAGCGCGCTACGGGAAGACGAAACCCGACGACTTCGACGGCGTCCTCTACGATCAGCTCTGTAACGAAGAGACCGCCTACAAGTTCTACGACGACCTCATCGAGGGAATCGAAGCCAGCGACGCGTCGTTCTCTATCGAACGAGAGCGTCTGCTCTCGGTCCTCCGCGACATCCGCGCCGAAGAAGCCGAGGGCGTCGAAGAGGTGACGAAAATCATGGAGACACGAGAATGATGGGAACCAACCGATGAACACGGCAGACCAGTATCTGAAAGCGATCTACCTCATCCAGGAGATGGAGGACGGCCCGGCGGCGACTGGCGCACTCGCGAAGATGCTCGACGTCAGTCCCGCCAGCGCCAACGAGATGATCGGCAAACTCGAAGACCGCGGCCTCGCCGAGCACGAGAAGTACAAAGGCGTCCGGCTCTCCGACGAGGGAATCGTCCGCGCCCGCGACGCGCTTCAGACGTACTGCATCATCGAGCGGTTTCTCACGAACGTTCTCGAAGTCGAGGACTTCCGAGGGGAGGCCCGCGAGTTGGAGAGCGTCATCGACGACACCGTCGCCGAGCGACTCGACACCATCATCGACCGCAACAGCGAGTGTCCCGACTGCTTCGACCCCGAGACCGACGCCTGTCGGTATCTCGAGGTTGAGTCGGAGAATCTCGCAGACTGAACCGTCCTGTCTCCGGACGTGAACGAACATACAACTAAGCGCGTTCAGTGAGAGGCCCGATTCATGAGCGGGACCGATAGCGCGCTGAGCAAACTCAAGCGGTTGGCGGGGCTCACCTCCGAGGAGGAGCTTCCGTACGTCTGCCTGTCGTGCGAGACGGGTTACGACGTACAGTATCACGTCTGCCCCAACTGTGGCAGTTACGCGGTAGAGAGACGGCCCGAGTGACGGCCTACCGACTCAGAGCGGAAATCACTAATAGCCGGAGGACGACCGATTTCACGTAGTCGGAACCGACCGACTCGGTCGAGTCCCGTGGTGTAGTGGCCAATCATAATGGCCTTTGGAGCCATTGACGGCGGTTCGAATCCGCCCGGGACTATCCTGCGAGGAACGGACGTGACGAGCGGATAGTCCACGCGGATTCGCAGCCTAGAAGACGAGAGGATTCGAGTCTTCGCGGTTCGAATCCGCCCTTCTGCGGCGAGTTGTAGACGTACCTAGATTCGCACCGAGGGCGGATTCGAAACGGGGAGCGGGCGCAGTGAGCGTCCGCGGGGCGAACCCGCCGAAAAGACGGCGAGGCAGGCGTTGTCGACGCTGTGCCACACCGGCTAGTTGCTCTCGTTTCCGCCACCGTCGTCGCCCTGCACCGGAATCAACTGCGAGTCGACGAACCCCTGGTCGTCCTCGGGAAGGAACGAGTAGTTCGGGCGGACGCGGTACACCTGTCCTTGCTGGATGTTCGCGTCGTCGGCAGGATAGACGAGGAATCGCTCGTTGGTGTTGAGGTACGTGGCGACACGCGTGTTGTAGTCGCTCCACGCGGTGAAGCCGGTCTGCTGCGGCGTGTAGTTCACCACCCCGGAGACGATGCGAAGTCTCGCACCGGGGTTGAAGTTGTTCGACTGGAACAGCGCCTTGTACCGGGGTTGGTTCCCGTCCGTTTGGGCGGCCGCGCCGCCAGTCGCCGACAGGCCGAGCGCGAGGCCTCCAGCGGACAGCGCGCCCGTTTTCAGCACGGTTCGTCGAGTCGATTCGCGTTCGTCCGTAGTGTTGTCACTCTCGTCGGTCATAGATTCACCACGGGCCGTCGAGCAGCGTGGCAAACGCACGTCGGCACGGTGAACCTCGCGCGCCGACGGTCGTTCAGACGACCCACGCAAACTGACGACAAGCAGTTCCGAAAGCGCTAGCCTTGTTCTTGTAAGCAACCGTCGACGAGGAGTCAGCCCGACGCTCAGACGGTCACTCGATAGCGAGACACCGACCGTGGGGGCTAGGACCGGACCCGAGAGGGGTCACACGTCGAACCCGAACCCTTCTGTCGCCGCCGTCCGAACTCCGTGCTATGAGCGGGCGCATCGACGGTGGGCTTCGACGGGCGCAGTACAGCCTCCGGTACGTCGTCTTCTCGGCGTACTACGCAGCCGTCCGTCGCAACCACCGGCACGGATGGTACGCACCGAAGAAACGCGTCGGGTCCGCGAGCTTTCGGAGTTACGAACTCGTCAACAAACACGGCGACGACGCGTTGCTACGCCGACTCCTCCGCGCCTGCGAACCCGGCGACGTCGTCTACGACGTGGGCGCGAACACCGGTGTCTACTCGCTGGCCGTCGCCGCCAACGAACCCACCGCCCGCGTCGTCGCTTTCGAACCGAATCCGGACGTCGCCGCGCAACTCCGGGCGAACGTCGCCCGCAACGGGTTCGGAGACCGCATCACCGTCCGCGAGGAGGGTGTGGGCGACCGGACCGAAATCCGCCGGTTCCACCGCTCCACGTACGACGAACTCGGGTCGTTCGACGCCCGAAACGCCGGGGCGTGGGAGGCGAGCGTCCGCGACGAGGTCGACGTTCACGTCGTCGCCCTCGACGACATCGTCGAAGGAATCGGCGCGGGCGATAAAGACGGAGACGAAGACGGCGACCTTCCCTCGCCGGACCACCTCAAAATCGACGTCGAGGGGTACGGGTTGGAGGTGCTCCGGGGCGCGCGCGAGACGCTTCGCTCGGTGCGGCCGACCGTCTACTTCGAACCGCACAGGGAAGGCGGCGAGGACCGAACCGACGAAGTCGCGTCGCTGCTGCGGTCGCTCGGCTACCGGATTCGAGCGCGGCCCGGGGCGTGGCTCTGCGTTCCGACCGCGGACGAAGTAGCGGAGACGACCGACTAAACCAGCCGGAACTTCACGCGCTCTTTCTCGCCGCCTTTCGTCTCCCGGCCCGTGACTTCGACGGTGCCGAGCTCGTCGGTGTTCTCGACGTGGGTGCCCGCGCAGGCGGTCCGGTCGTACGGGTCGTCCTCGGGGCCGATTTCGACCAGCCGAATCTCGGTGATGGAGTCCGGCAGGAGGTGGAGGCGGGTCCGCTCGGGGTCGAGCGTCGCTTCGGCCTCCTCGCGGTCCATGACGTACCAGCGGACGGCCATCGCGTCGTCGACGAGATCGTTCATCCGCGCCTCGATGTCGGCGAGGTCCGCCTCGTCGAAACGCTCGTAGGCGCAGTCGAGGTACGCGCGGTCGGCGTACAGTTGATTGCCGGTCGTCTCGGCGTCGTACTCCGAGAGCAGGAGCGCAGAGAGGAGGTGTTGGGCCGTGTGATACTTCATGTGCGAGTACCGGCGCTCCCAGTATAGTCGGCCGGTGACCGTCGCCCCTACCTCGGGTGGCTCCTCCGACAGCGTGTGGTACACCGTGTCTTTCTTCGAGACGTCGGTGACGGTCCACGTCCGCGCCTCGTCGCCCGGTTCGTCGCCGGCGAGGGTGAGCGTCCCGGTGTCGTTCGGTTGACCGCCGCCGGTCGGGTAGAACGCGGTGCGGTCGAGGACGACTCGGTCGTCGAGGACGCGTTCGACTGTCGCCTCGAACTCGCGGGCGTCGGTGTCGTCGAGATACAGCAACTCGGTCATAAACGTTGGGAGCCATCGAACCCACTTACTGGTTCGCGTTGCGGCGGATTCGTGCGCCCGAAACCGCGAGAGGCGCAGCGAGGAAGGGGTTCACCGAGTCCGGATTTTCCGAGTCGTCGGCCCTGTCGTAACGCCTAAGAGCGAAACGACCCTCTCTTCGAGCAACAATGACCGAAAGCCCTTCCCATCGGAGGTGGACTCCGTGGGGGTCGAGATAAAAGAGACGGAGGTTACAGAGGAACAGTTCGAGGAGATGAAGCAGTTCGTCTACGACTACCTCGCCGCCAGCGTCGAGAACGAGGACGACGGCGGACGGATGCGGTGGTACCCGTGGCACAGCGCCGACTACCGCTTCAACCACATCATCAACGTCGTCGCGCTCGCGACCCACATCGCCGAGCGCGAGAACGCCGACGTCGACGTCGTCGCCGTCGCGTCGCTGTTTCACGACATCGCGAAACTCGACGCCGACCAGGACGTCCACGCCGAAGAAGGCGCGCGCGTCGCCCGCGAGTACCTCTCCTCGCACGGCGAGTTCCCGCAGTCGTTCATCGACGAGGTCTGCCAGGCCATCGAGGACCACTCGTATCAGGGACCGCTCTCGGACGTGTCGCTGGAGACGCAGTGTCTGATGGAGGCCGACATCCTCGACAAAGTCGGCGCGAACGGCACGGCGCTCATGCTGCTCCGGATGGGCTACGAGGCCCGAACGCACATGGACGCCGCCGAGATGGTCGAGCGCGTCCTCCAGCGCGGCGTCGACGCCTCCCGTCGCATCGAGAGCGACACCGCAGAGAGCGTCGCCCACCGCCGCCTGAAGCGCGTCAAGTGGTTCCGCGAGTGGCTCGAGGAGGAAGTGCCCGAGATGAACCACGAGCGGTTCGGGTTCTGAGTCGGCTCTGAGTCGGCGAATCGACGACCGGCGACTGACGATTCGTTTTATATCGTGTCCAACACGCCCAGCACCCGCTCTTCGGCGTCGCGGCCGGGGTCGTGTTCGGAGCCGTCGCGGTCGCTCTCGCGGTGTTCCTTCACGGTTCGACGCATCGCCTCGTCGACCGGCGTCGACTCCCAACCCAGTGAGGCGAGCTTGTTCGTGTCGAGGACGTGCGGGTACGGTCGGTAGAGGACGAAATCGGTCGGTTCGAGGTCCGCGGCGGCGAGTTCGCGCTCGCCCGCGTGGACGACCTCTATCTCGGTGTCCGCGGCGTCGGCGACGACCTCCACCATCTCTTCGAGCGTGACGAGTCGTTGGTCGCCGACGTTGTACGCTTCGCCGGGTTCGCCCGACTCGGCGACGATGCGGAGCGCGCTCGCCACGTCCTCGACGTACGCGCGGTGCCAGATGTTCGTGCCGTCGCCCGGTACGACGACGCGGTCGTAGTTGTCGACGCGGTCCAGCCAGTAGTCGAGTCGCTCTGTGTAGTCGTGCGGTCCGTAGACGATGCACGGACGGACCGAGGTGGCGTTGACGCCGCGCTCCGCGGCCTCGAAGATTACGCGGTCACCCTCGGCTTTCCGGGGGCCGTAGCTCTCGGCGGAGTCGTCCTCGGCTTGCTCGGGCGTGCAGTCGCAGAGTTCGGTGACGCCCTCGCGTTTGGGAATCTCCTCGCTGCCGTAGGCGCTCCCGCTGGAGATGTAGACGTAGCCGTCGACGTCGGCGAACACGTCGACCGCCGCTTCAACGTCCTCGGGTTTGTACGCGACGCAGTCGACGACGATGTTCGGCTCCGCCTCGTCGCGGGCGCGTTCGAGGTCCGCTCGGTTGGTTCGGTCGCCCTCGACGCGACCGACCCGGTCGTCGTCGGCGAAGGGGTTCTCGTGGTTGCCGCGGTTGAAGATGGTGACCTCGTAACCGTTCTCCAGAAGGTCGTCGACGACGTGCCGGCCGATGAAGCGCGTCCCGCCGACGACGAGTGCTGAATCCGAGTCGCTCGTGTCGCTCATGTCGGTTCCCGGTCGGTGGTGCGGGGTGAAAAGTGTACGAGTGCCGGTCCGATTGGCCGTGATTACGCGTCGTCCGTTCGCTCCGCGGCCGCCGCAGCCTCCAACACCCTCCCCTCGTCTACCCTCTCAGGGCCGTTCTCCGCCCCGCCGCGCCCCCTTTCGACGTGTTCGGTCGCCGGGGACGTGCGAGACGCCCGCGCGGTCGGCGAAGGGGTCGCCGCGAGCGCCGCGAGTGAACGTCGTCGCGTCGTGGTGGCGGCCGAGCAGTTCCTCGACGGTGTTGCGGCCGACGAAGCGCGTCCCGCCGAGACGGAGAGCGGTTTTCATATGTTCTGCTCTCGCGGCGGAGCGCGAAAGACGCGCGTCGAGCGGAACCGGTCGCACACGAGAAGAGAGACGTGACCCCCATCGAGCCGCCTCGTGGACGGTCGGACTCGAATCTTCGACGCTCACCGTCCGTGAGCGCCGGCGCTCCGGTCTAACCCTCGAACGGGTCCTCGTAGTCGTTGCGGATGAAGTAGCGGACCCAGTTGCCGTACGTCCGGTCGGCGGGGTGGTCTGCGACCTGCTCGTACCGGACGACGCCGTCCTCGTCGATAACGTACGTCGCGGCGATGCCGGTCAGACCGTGGCTCGTCTGCTCGGTGCCGCTGTACTTCTCGGCTGCCTCGCCGTCGGGGTCCGCGAGCAGTTGGACGTCGAGGTCGTAGCGGTCGCGCATCTCGGTGACCGGCCCGACGGAGTCGGTGACTACCGGGAGCACGTCGACGCCCTCGTTGAACCAGAGGTCGTACGAGACCTCGCTGAACGTCTGGAGCTGTTCGGCGCAGAAACTGCACCAGTGGCCGCGATTCACGAGTACGACAGTCGGACCGGAGTCGAGCGTCTCCGAGAGCGAAACCGATTCGCCGGCGGTGCTCTGCAACTCGAAGTCGGGTGCGTCGTCGCCTACGTCTGGCATATCTCGCGAGATGGACGCCACCGTGAAAACCACGGCTCGGTTAGGTGTGGCGGCTACACGCCCCCGGTAGCTTTAGGTTCGGTTCTCAGTCGCGAGCAGCGACCGAAGGCTCACCGCCTGCGCCTCGAACTCGGCGATGTCTAACTCGTCGGTCGTGACGATGACGCCGTGGTCGTCGACGAGTACGCGACAGACGAACCCCTTCGAGAAGACGCGGATAGTGTACTCGTACTCGCCGATGTCGGGTTCGGTCGACTCGTCGCCGAACAGGTCCTGGTACGTCTCCTGCGAGGAGAAGCCGAGGCGTTCGTTCTCGACGAGCGGTTCCTTCACCGAGCGGACGCGCGAAGGGTCGTCCGCGTAGAGCCCCGAGCGGAGGTACAGCACCTCGAACTCGTCGGGCGTGAAGTAGATGACACTGCGGAGTGCATCGCCGAGCGCAGTCCGCACGAGGTAGACGATGCTGTCGGCGAAGTCGTCACTGGGTCTCGACGCCATACGGTACCTTACGGCCGCCGGCTTAACAGTCGTTTCCCGCGGTCGGTCGGTACGTCGGCGAACCGCTATCGACCCTCCGCCGTTGAGTTGTTCGACTCATCCGAACCGTCCCGTCCACTCGAACCGCTCTGTCCGCCCGAGCCGTTCTGTCCGCCCGAACCGCTCTGCCCGCCCGAACCGCTCTGCCCGCCCGAACCGCTCTGTCCGCCCGAGCCGTTCCGTCCGCCTCCCGTCGGCGAGAGCTTCGTCACGCCGTCGTAGAAGGCGGCTCCGCCCGATGCGAGGTACGCGAAGAAGCCGATACCGCCGCCCCGATACTGCGAATCGGTTCCGGAAAACTGCGTGAGCCGGTCACCGTTTGCGCCGAACAGCCCCACCGTGTGCGACCCCGCCTGCCCCCACCGGACGACGACGCGATACCAGCGGTTCTGGCGGAGCGAGAACCCCGAGTTCGAGGCGCCGATGAGTTCCTTGGCCCCGCCGACCTCCCGGTAGAGGAACACGTTGCTGGAGGGGAACTGCAGTTTCACGTAGTACATGTTGTTCGGGTCGGTGACCGCGTATCCGAAGTTGACCGTGTCCGCGCCGCCGGTCGCGCGCACCCAGTACGAGAACGTGTCCCCGGGCGTCGGGCTCCGCGGCAGCGACGACGCGAACAGGAGGCCGTCGACGCCGGCGATTCGCAACGACCGTTCGCCGGAGCGAGAGACGTTCTGCACCGTCGAGATTCCGGGCCGCCCGTTAGCGAACTGATACCGCTCGGTCAGTCGCTGGTTGCCGTACTCGAACTCCTCGACGACGACCTGCTGTCGCTGCTGCTGCGCCGCCGCCGTCGAACTGCCGAACGCCGGGACGGCACCAAGCGAGAGCCCCGAAGCGACTCCGAGCGTCTTGAGCGCGTCGCGGCGTCCGACTGTGCGTCCGATCGACTCGTCAGAGTTGTCGTTTCTCTCCATCGCTACGATTTCCGACAGTACGACATAGTATAAATTCAATTCAGAGATACGATAACTTCTCGTAGCACTGTCGCTACTCAGCGCGAGAGAGTCAGTGAAGATGTCTAACGGACGGAATCAGGCGGCGTCCGGTCACTCACGGGACCGTTCGGATGGGCCGAACGAGGGGTCTGGAGACGGAGAGCGGGCGACTCGGCTCTCGACTCAGTCGTCGCTCTGTGCGACTTCGCGGCCGAGGCGAGCGTCTTCGACCGAACCGGCGGGCGCCGGGAGTTCCTCGCGGACGTCGGCGCGGCCCTCCTCGGAGATGACTTTCGCGTACGCGTCCGGCATCACCTTCGTGAAGTTCTGGACTTCGGCGGGCCACTCCGCCAGCAGCGACCGGGCGCGCTCGCTGTCGGCGTAGTCGGCGTGGTTCTCCACGAGGCGGCGCAGCATCGCCTCGTCGCTGTCGTCGAGTTCCCGCGAGAGCGACACCATCTCGGTGTTCGCCTTCGCCGCCAACTCCTCGTCGGGGTCGTAGACGTAGGCGACGCCCCCGGACATCCCCGCGGCGAAGTTCCGGCCCGTCCCGCCGAGTACGGCGACGACGCCGCCGGTCATGTACTCGCAGCCGTGGTCGCCGACGCCCTCGACGACGGCTTTCACGCCCGAGTTGCGGACGGCGAAGCGCTCGCCCGCGACGCCGTTGACGTACAGTTCGCCCTGCGTCGCCCCGTACAGCGCGACGTTGCCGACGAGGACGTTCTCGTCGGGTTCGTAGCTCGCCTCGGCGGGCGTCTCGACGACGACCTTGCCGCCGGAGAGCCCCTTGCCGACGTAGTCGTTCGCCGCGCCGGTGAGACGCATCGTCACGCCTGAGGCGAGAAACGCTCCGAAGCTCTGGCCGGCGACGCCGTCGAACTCGCAGGTGATGGTGTCGTCGGGGAGCCCGTCCCCGCCGTAGGCGTCCGAGATACGGTTCGAGAGCATCGCGCCGACCGCGCGGTCGACGTTCGAGAGCTCGTGACTGAGGTGGACGGGGTCGCCGTCTTCGAGCGCCGCGGCGGCCTCCTCGACGAGCTGGCGGTCAAGTTGCGTGTCGAGATCCGAGTGCGACTGCTCCTGCGTCTTCCGGCGCTGGTCGCCCGCCGGCTCCGCGAGTACCGCCGAGAGGTCCAGGTGCTTGGCCTTCTCGTGGTCGGTGTCGACCTGCCGGAGATATCCCGGACGCCCGATCATCTCGTCGACCGTCTCGAAGCCGAGCTCGGCCATGATCTCGCGCAGTTCCTGCGCGATGAACGTCATGTAGTTGATGACGTGGTCGGGTTGGCCGGGGAAGCGGTTCCGCAGGTCCTCGTTCTGCGTGGCGACGCCGACCGGGCAGGTGTTCTCGTGGCACTGCCTCGCCATCACGCAGCCCGCGGTGACGAGCGACGCCGTCCCGAAGATGTACTCCTCCGCGCCGAGCAGCGCCGCGATGGCGACGTCGCGGCCCGTCTTCATCCCGCCGTCGGTGGAGACGCGGATGCGGTCGCGCAGGCCCGTCGCGCAGAGCATCTGGTTCGCTTCCGCGAGGCCGAGCTCCCACGGCAACCCCGCGTTCTTGATGCTCGTCTTCGGGGACGCGCCGGTTCCCCCGGAGTCGCCGGAGATGTGTACCACGTCGGCGTTGGCCTTCGCCACGCCCGCCGCGATGGTGCCGATACCCGCCTCGGAGACGAGTTTCACGTTGATGTCGGCGTCCTCGTTTGCGACCTTCAGGTCGTGGATGAGCTGCTTGAGGTCCTCGATGGAGTAGATGTCGTGCAGCGGCGGCGGCGAGATGAGGCCGACGCCCGGCGTCGAGTAGCGGACGTGCGCGATCATCTCGTTGACCTTCTTGCCGGGGAGGTGGCCGCCCTCGCCGGGTTTGCTCCCTTGGGCCATCTTTATCTGCAACTCGTCGGCCGACGAGAGGTAGTGGCTCGTGACGCCGAAGCGACCGGAGGCCACCTGCTTGACGTTGCACTCCTTCTCGGTGCCGAAGCGCTCGGGCGGTTCGCCGCCTTCACCCGAGTTCGACTTCCCGCCGATGCGGTTCATCGCGATGGAGTTGTTCTCGTGGGCCTCCGGCGAGAGCGACCCGAGGCTCATCGCCGCCGTCGAGAACCGCTCGACGATCTCCTCGACGGGTTCGACCTCCTCGATTGGGACGGAATCGCGGTCGGAGTCGAACTCGAGCAGCCCCCGGAGGGTCTGCAGTTCCTCGCTCTGGTCGTTGACGAGTTCGGCGAACTCCCGATACGTCTCGTAGCTACCGGAGCGGACCGCGCGCTGGAGCGCGCCGACCGACTTCGGGTTCCACTGGTGGTGGAGACCCGACGAGCGGTTCTCGTACTCGCCCTGTACTTCGAGCTTCGGGTCCTCGCCGTGGGCGACGGCGTGGCGCGCGAGCAGGTCCGCCTCTATCTGCGGTATGCCGATGCCCTCGGTGCGGATCTCGGTGCCCTCGAAGTACTCGCGGACGAACGACGAGGAGAGACCAACGGCCTCGAATATCTGCGCGCCGCGGTAGCTCTCGACCGTCGAGATGCCCATCTTCGCCATCGTCTTCAGCAGGCCGTCCTCGAGCGCCTTCACGTACGCCGCGATGGCCTCCTCGGGGTCCGCCCCGTCGGGGCCGGCGACGATGTCCTCGATGGTCTGGTAGGCGAGGTAGGGGTTCACCGCGCCCGCGCCGTAGCCGACGAGCGTCGCGAGGTGGTGGACTTCGCGGGGGTCACCGGACTCGACGACCAGGCCGGCGCGGTTCCGCAGGCCGTTGCGGACGAGGCTGTGGTGAACCGCTCCGGTCGCCAGTAGACTCGGAATCGGTACCCTGTCGGGGCCGGCCGCGCGGTCCGAGAGCACGACGATGTCCGCGCCGCCCTCGATGGCCTTGCGGGCGTCCTCGCGGAGGCGCTCGACGGCCGCCTCCAGTTCCTCGTCGTCGGGGTCGTACGTCGCGTCGAGCGTCTCGCTGCGCAGGCCGTCGCTCCCGTCGAGGTTCTTGATTCCCGCCGTCTCTTCGTCGGTGACGACGGGCGAGTCGAGCACGAGTTGGCGGGCGTGTTCGGGGGACTCCGCGAGCATGTTCCGCTGGTTGCCGAGGCGGGATTCGAGGCTCGTCACCAGCTTCTCGCGGATGTAGTCGATGGGTGGGTTCGACACCTGCGCGAACAGCTGTTTGAAGTAGGTGAACAGCGGCCGGTTGAACTCCGAGAGCACCGACAGCGGCGTGTCGTCGCCCATCGAGCCGACGGGGTCTCTCCCCTGTCTGGCCATCGGTTCGATGAGGTGGTTCAGTTGGTCCTGCGTGTAGCCGAACGCCACCTGCTGGGCGCGCAACGACTCGACGGCGTCGCGCGTGCCGAACGCCTCGGGGTCGGCGAACGCCGAGAGGTGACGCTGCTCGTCGCGGACCCACTCGCCGTACCTCTCGTCGACGAGCGAGTCGAACACCTCCTCGTCGGGGACGACGCGGCCCTCCGCGGGGTCGGCTACGAACAGCTGACCGGGTTGGAGACGCCCCCGCTCCTCGATTTCGGCCGGGTCGTGGTCGAGCGCGCCGACTTCGCTCGCCATCACGAGGCGGTTGTCGGTCGTCACGTCGTAGCGACACGGGCGCAGGCCGTTGCGGTCGAGCACCGCCGCGACTCGCTCGCCGTCGGTGGCGGCGACCAGCGCCGGGCCGTCCCACGGTTCGACGAGGCTCGCGTGGAAGTCGTACCAGTTCCGGCGATCCTCGTCCATCGCGGGGTCGTTGCGGTACGCCTCCGGAATCAGCATCCGGAGGACGTGCGGCAGGTCGCGGCCGCCCTGCAGCAGCAGTTCGACGACGTTGTCGACGCTGGCGGTGTCGCTCTGGTCGGCGTTCGTCACCGGCTTTATCGTCTCGATATCGCTGCCGAACTCGGGGTGTTCGAGCTCCGTCTCGCGGGCGCGCATCCAGTTGACGTTGCCGCGGATGGTGTTTATCTCGCCGTTGTGGACGACGTTGCGGTACGGGTGCGCGAGGTGCCACGCGCCGAGCGTGTTCGTCGAGAATCGGGCGTGAACCATCGCCAGCGCCGACTTCATCCGCTCGTCGCGGAGGTCCGGATAGTACGTCGGCAGCTGCTCGGCTTTCAGCAGTCCCTTGTAGACGAGCGTCCGCCGCGAGAGCGAGCAGACGTAGAACCGACCGCTCCCCTCGATGCCCGAGTCGTCGACGGCGTTCTCGGCGGCGCGGCGGCCGACGTACAGCGCGCGGTCGAACGCCTCGGCCTCGGTCGATTCGTCGGACGGGCGGACGAACAGCTGCCGGACGTCCGGTTCGGACTCTACGGCCGTCGCGCCGAGGTCGGAGTTGTCCGTGGGGACGTCGCGCCAGTGGAACGCGTCGAGGCCGTGGTCGGCGAGCGCCTCCTCGACGACGGCGACGACCCGTTCGCGCTGGTCGTCGTCCTGCGGGAAGAAGACGGAACCGACCGCCCACAGTTCGGGGAGGTCGGAGTCGAGTTCGTCGGCGAAGAAGTCGTCGGGTCGTTGAATCATCACGCCCGCGCCGTCGCCCGTGTTCTCCTCCGCGCCGGTGGTGCCGCGGTGTTCGAGGTTTACGAGCAGTTCCAGCCCGTCTGCGAGTACGTCGTGGGACGCGCCGCCGTCGAGGTCCATGACGACGCCGACGCCGCAGTTCGACCGCTCGTCGGTCGGGTCCGCGAGGCCGACCCTGCGGGTGTCTCTGTGTGGCTTGGTCATACGACTGCCTTGGCGCTGGTACTTATTAGCGTACCCCTGAAAGGATAAGGGTGTTTTTATGGCATATAAGGTTATTAGGATAGACTTTATAGGCCGAACGACCGTGACGGATTCGGGACGGTTCGCGGCTGCTGAGGCTCCACCCGAGCGCTCGCGGCGACGATTTATCTGCGTGGTCGAGGGCGGAGTCCCGGCCGAGAACATCTTCGACTCCGGGAAAGTCGCCGGCGTTCGAGTCGAAGTCGGAGACGGGAGTTACCTCCACATCCCGTACAGTCGGGCGTATTCGATACGGACGAGCGAGGAGGAAGGGACCGTGGACTACTCGTCGCCGTACAGTCGGGTCGTCTGCAGTTCGTCGGAGAGTCTCGCTACGAGCGCGAAGACGGAGTCGTACGCTCAGTACGACTTGGCGAAGTACGCCGTCTCCTCGGACGTCTCGCCGCAGATGGCACACTCGTCGTGCTCGTCGAGGTCCAACTGCTTCTCCTCGTCGTCGGGGAAGGGAACCATCACGATCTCCGCGGAGATCTGGTCTTTGATCTCCGTCTCACACGCTTCCTCGCCGCACCACGGCGCGCGGACGTAGCCGCCGTGCTGGCCGATAGTACCGAGAATCTCGCTTCGGGCGAAGGCGTCGCGGACGTTCTCTTCGACGTTCTCCTCGGCGGCGGCGTACAGTTTCGCGTACACCTCGTCGAAGTGGTCTTCGACCGTGTCGACGATTCCCTTGCGGGCCTCAACCGTCGACTCGCCGTCGGGGCGGTGGACGACGGTGATTTCGTCGTCGTCGACCTCGTTGGGTCCGATTTCGAGGCGGACGGGGACGCCGTTGAGTTCGTGTTCGTTGAACTTGAAGCCGGGGTTGCGCTCGTCGCGGTCGTCGAGTTCGACGCGGATGCCCGCTTCTTCGAGGTCGTCGGCGACGCGTCCGGCGTAGTCGAGCACGTCCTCCTGGTTCTCCTCCTGCCAGATGGGGACGACGACGACCTGGGTGGGCGCGACCGTGGGGGGAAGCACGAGCCCCTGGTCGTCGGAGTGGGTCATGATGAGCGCGCCGATAGAGCGCCACGACAAGCCCCACGAGGTCGTGTGAGCGTTTCTGTCCTCCTCGTCCTCGTCGGAGTAGGTGATGTCGAACGCCTCGGCGAAACTCGTGCCGAGGTGGTGACTCGTCGCGCCCTGCACCGACTTGCCGTCGGGCATCAGCGCTTCCACCGTCGTGGTCGTGTCCGCGCCGGGGAACTTGTCGTGGTCGGGTTTCCGCCCGCGGAGCACGGGGATGGCCAGCAGGTCCTCGTAGGCCGACTCGTACTGGTCGAGACGGAGCAGCGTCTCCTCCCAGGCGTCTTCGTGGCTGGCGTGGGCGGTGTGGCCCTCCTGCCAGAGGAACTCCTTCGTGCGGAAGAACGGCTTCGTGTCCGTCGCCTCCCAGCGGACGACGGAGGCCCACTGGTTGACGCGCAGGGGGAGGTCGCGGTGGCTGCGGACCCACTGGCTCATGTAGGGGGCGATGATGCTCTCGCTGGTGGGGCGGACGGCGAGGCGCTCTTCGAGTTCCTCGTGGCCGCCGTGGGTGACCCACGCGACCTCGGGGTCGAACCCTTCGACGATGTCCTTCTCGCGTTCGAGGTAGCTCTCGGGGATGAAGAGGGGGAAGTAGGCGTTCTGCACCTCGGTCGTCTTGAACTTCTCGTCGAGATAGCTCTGGACGGCCTCCCAGAGGGCGTAGCCGCGGGGGCGGGTGACGATGAAGCCGCTCATCCCCTCGGGGGCGTAGTTGGCCAGTCCGGCCTTCTGGACGACTTCGGCGTACCACTCGCCGGTGTTGTACTCCTTGGACTCGGTGATGCCGAGGTCCTGGTTGTCGGTCATTGTCGAAACGGTCGCAGTACGGTGGGATATGACTTCTGGATGCGTGCGACGGTCTCTCGGTCGGACGTTCGGACGTGTCTCGATAGACTCCCTCAGACCGCGTCGACCCCGAACGGGCTCTCCGTCTCGGTCCACTCCCACCCGGGCAACCGCGTCTGAAACCCCGCCGCCAGCGCCGCGTCCAGGTCGTCCGCGCCGGCGACGCCCTCGGTGTGGGTCATCGTATCCGCGACGTGGAACGTCGCCTGCGCGAGCAGCGCGAGCGGTTGCCCGCCCGCGATAGTCGACGCCAACTCTCGGCCGAGCACCTCGTCGACGACGAAGCCCGGATAGTCGCCCTCGACGTCGAGTTCCCGCAGAATCCGCGCGTAGCCCGCGACGTTGACCGCCACGTCGCCGTCGGCGAAGACGGTGTCCACCTCGGCGCGGTACTGCGCCTCGGTCACGGGTGCGACGTCGGTGCCGAAACGCTCGCCGAGCGCCTCCCGAACCTCGTTGATGAGCGCGACAGTGTCTGGAGCGCGCGATTTCAGCCTCTCGCGTTCGGCGGCGACGGCGTCGGGCGTGAGTTCCATAGCGGAACCGAGAACCGCCGGTGGCTTTCCTTTTGCGAAGGCTTTTATAACGAGAAGGTAATACTGCCGGACAAGCGGGTTTTCACTGCCTCTTCCCGCACGTAGCATACAGAGTTACTCCGTTGAGTATGTCTCTCCGGAACCGACGGTCACGACGTGCGTTCGAATTTCACGCGCGTTCGACGAACCGACGGGACCCGAGACGGCAGTACGAGGCCCGACCGGAGTGGACCGACGGGCAGCATACATATGAGTTCAGTAGACAAGCAACTTGAGGAACTGAAAGCAGAGATCGACAGCGAACTTCCGAGCGACATCGTGGTCTCGGACGTGAAGTACGAGGGACCGGAACTTGTCGTCTACACGCGCAACCCCAAGGAGTTCGCGCAGAACGGCGACCTCATACGCAAACTCGCCAGCAAACTCCGAAAGCGAATCACCGTTCGACCGGACCCCGACGTGCTCACCGACCCGGAGAAAGCGCGCGAGCAGGTCCTCGACGTGATTCCGGAGGAGGCGGACGTCACCGACCTCGACTTCCACGCCGACACCGGCGAAGTCGTCATCGAGGCGGCCAAACCCGGCATGGTCATCGGCCGCCACGGCTCGACGCTGCGCGAGATAACCCAACAGGTCGGGTGGACGCCCGAAGTCGTCCGCACGCCGCCTATCGAATCCTCCACCGTCTCCAACGTCCGCAACTTCCTGAAACAGGAGCGCGAGGAGCGCCGCGACATCTTGGAGAAGGTCGGCCGCCAGATTCACCGCGAGCAGCTCAGCCGCGAACAGTGGGTTCGCATCTCGACGCTCGGCTGCTGCCGCGAGGTCGGTCGCGCGTCGTTCATCCTCTCGACGGCCGACACCCGAATTCTCATCGACTGCGGCGACAAACCCGGCGCGGAGGGCGAAGTGCCGTACCTCCAAGTGCCCGAGGCGCTCGGCTCGGGCGCGAACTCCATCGACGCCGTCGTACTCACGCACGCCCACCTCGACCACTCGGCGTTGCTCCCCCTCCTGTTCAAATACGGTTACGACGGCCCGATTTACTGTACCGAACCGACGCGCGACCTGATGGGGCTGCTCACGCTCGACTACCTCGACGTGGCGGTCAAGGAGGGACGGACGCCGCCGTACGAGTCCGAGATGGTCCGTGAAGCCATCAAACACTGCATCCCGCTCGAGTACGGCGACGTGACCGATATCGCCCCCGACGTGAAACTCACGTTCCACAACGCGGGTCACATCCTCGGGTCGGCGGTGACGCACTTCCACATCGGCGACGGCCTCTACAACGTCGCGTTCTCCGGCGACATCCACTACAAGGACACCCGCCTGTTCAACGGCGCGGTCAACGACTTCCCGCGCGTGGAGACGCTCGTGTTGGAGTCGACCTACGGCGGGCGCAACGACTACCAGACCGACCAGGAAGATTCGGAGGAGAAACTTGTCGAGGTCATCAACGAGACGGCCGACCAGGGCGGTAAAGTCCTCATCCCCGCCTTCGCCGTCGGTCGGTCACAGGAGATCATGCTCGTCCTCGAACAGGCGATGCGCTCGGGCAAGATTCCGGAGATGCCCGTCCACCTCGACGGGATGATCTGGGAGGCGACGGCCATCCACACCACCTACCCCGAGTATCTCCGCGACGAACTCCGCGACCGCATCTTCCACGAGGACGAGAACCCGTTCCTCTCGCCGCAGTTCAACCACATCGACGGCGGCGAGGAAGAGCGCCAGGAGGTCGCCGACGACGGCCCCTGCATCATCCTCTCGACCTCCGGGATGGTCACCGGCGGTCCCATCATGTCGTGGCTCCGCCACCTCGGCCCCGACCCGGACTCGAACCTCGTCTTCGTCGGCTACCAGGCGCAGGGGACGCTGGGTCGCCGCATCCAGAACGGCTGGGACGAGATACCCGTCAACGACCGCGACAGCCGAAACTCCGGGCGGTCGAGCACGCTCACGCTGAAGATGGGCGTCGAGACGGTCGACGGCTTCTCCGGCCACGCCGACCGCAACGGTCTGATGAACTTCGTCCGCACGATGAACCCCCGCCCCGAGAAGGTGCTCTGCGTCCACGGCGACGAGCGCTCCGTGCAGGACCTCTCGTCGGCGCTGTACCACGAGTTCAACATGCGGACGTTCGCCCCGAAGAATCTCGAAACGTTCCGGTTCAAGTAGCGAACCGAGCGACGCCGTCGGGTCGTTCTCGGATTCTCGCGTCCTCTCGTTCCCCCGTCGTCTCGTCCTCTCGTCGCTCTACTCCGCGGCTTCGAGCTCCCACTCGTCGTCGGTCACCGACTCGCGAGCCAGTTCCTCGCCGTCGCCGAGCAGGCGGAACTCGAACCGGCCGTCGATTCGTTCGACCTGCACGTCGAGCGAGAGCGTGTCGGCGGTGACCGTCTCGGTCGCCGCCTCCGGACTTCTGTCGTCCCCGGTCGCCGCGAGGCCGTAGTCGTCGTAAGCGACGCGCGTCGACGCCGCGATGACGTCGTCCTCGTCGTACACGTCGGCGGAGATGCCGTCGCGCGTCTCGGTCTCTTCGACTCGCAGCGTGTAGGTCTCCATCGACATACACGGGACGTGCCACATCGACGGTATTGAGTCTCGGGGTCGCTGTCAGCGAGACGACGTATCGGGAGAGCGCGTTCGCAGGTGGATTCAATAGGCCGACGCCGCGAGTTGAGGTATGCGCCTCGCGCTCATCGCCCACGACGAGAAGAAACCCGACCTCATCGAGTTCGCGACCGGTCGAAGCGACGACTTAGAGGGGATGGAACTGATGGCCACGGGGACCACGGGGCAGCGACTCATCGAGGAGACGGGCCTCGACGTCGAACGAAAGCAGTCGGGACCGCTCGGCGGCGACATGCAGATCGGCGCCGAAATCGCCGACGAAACCTGCGACGGCGTCATCTTCCTGCGCGACCCGCTGACCGCACAGCCGCACGAACCCGATATCACGGCGCTGCTGCGCATCTGCGACGTCCACGACATCCCGCTGGCGACGAACCTCGCCAGCGCCGACGCCGTGTTGGACGAACTCGTTCGGGAGCGGGAGGGCGACGGGTTCGAGGACTACGAGTAGCTCCGACACCCGCGCCGAGTACTCTCCGTACACTAGTCGTCGGCCACGACCTCCGCGGGGTCGACGACGGACTCCTCGACCTCGTCGACGCCGACCCTGTCGCAGTAGTCGTACAGCGGACACGCCTCGGGGCCGTCCAGACACGCCGGTTTCCGCGCTTTGCAGTACTCGCGGCCGAACTGCAGCATCGCCGTGTGTCCGAACCCACATTTCTCGGCGGGGACGTCGCGTTCGAGGTGTTCGCGGACTTTCTCGTGGTCAGCGTCCGGCGGTGCGAGTCCCATCCGGCGGCTGATTCGGTGGACGTGGGTGTCGACGGGGAAGACGCCGCCGCGGCCGCCCGAGAAGAGGAGGACGCAGTCGGCGGTTTTCGGACCGACGCCGCGAATCTCCATGAGCCGACCTCTGACCGTCTCGGGGTCCGCCTCGCGGACGTACTCGTCGAAGGCGTTCTCGCTTCCGAACTCGTCGACGATCTCGGCGGCGGCCTCTATCATCACCTCCGACTTCTGGTTGTACAACCCCGCCGATTGGATGGTCTCGGCGAGTTCCGACCGCTCGGCGTCGGCGAGCCTCCGGGCGAGGTCTCCCCCGTCGCCGTCCGCCGACCCGTAGCGGGCCATCAGGCTGTCGTGCGCCGGTTGACTCGCCACGTCGCTGGTGTTCTGGCTCAGAACTGTGCGGACGAGACACTCGAAGGCGTCCTGGCCGCCGTAGGCTTTCCGCCAGTACAGTTCGCCGAGCTCGTCGACGACGGCTTCGGCGCGGGTCTCCGCCTCGCTGGGGTCGAACGTCGCCTCGACGCCACTGCCGGCGACGCCGCCGCTGATGTTCTCCGTCGGTTCCTCTGCCATACCGGAAGGAGGGCACGATTCGACAAAAGCGATGGGACCGAGGCGTGTCCCTTCGCCGACCCGCGGTCAGTCGCCCGCGTCGACACCGAGCGTGAGCGTCAGTTCCGCGCCGTCGGCGAGGGCGTCGACAAACTCGCGGTCGAACCCCTCGGCGGCGAACTCGGCACCGAGCATGACGGTCCGGTCGTCAGTGTGCTCGCTCGTCCGGCCGACCATGCTCCGGTCGCCCTCGAACGTCAGGTCGGGGTGGCCGTGACCCTCGACGCGTTCGGTGTGACCGTCGGCCTCGAACGTGGCGACGATGCGTGCGTCCTCGTTTCGACAGGCGTCGACGAACGCCGGGTCGAAATCGGCGGGCGTCCGGTCGGCCTCGACGGCGAGGATACAGTCACCCGCCGGAGTGAGCCAGTCGTCGGTCGTCACCTCGAACGTGCTCGCGTGGCGCGCGGAGACGTTCTCGTGCCCGCGTGCGCGAACGACTTCTTCGATCATATCGGAGAGCGGGGCGGCGGACAGAAATCTGTGGTGTTTCGTTCGAGCGAAGCGAGGACGAAGCACGGAAGGCACCGTTTTCGGACGAAGCACGGAATCACCCCCGCACCGACTCGCCGAACGGAACCGCGCGGAGAGTCACTCGGTCCGTGAACCGTCCGCGTCGAACGACGTGTCGGTCGTTTAAGTACGACGACCGATGACGACGCTTGGTACGTTCGGGGTCGAATCGTGGCACAGTACCACGTATGGTAGCCGTTTTCACTCACGAATTCACCGAAGTGTTTATATGCCCGACGCCAGTACTTGATGGTACCAGAACGCCTCCGGCATCTGGCGGAATCGCACGGGGAATGATCAGGAATCTCTTATCCACGGTCAGACGCACATCGTTAGAGCGACCGCCATCCGTCCGGAGCGGTGATGGTATCGAGGATTGATCAAGTATGGCAGCGGAACAATACGGAATCAAAGCATTGGACGAATCGAACAACGTAGAACTGACCGACGAGAAACTGGAGAGTGGCTCGAAAGGCCAACTCATCAAACTCGCCGGCCAGCTCCGCGACCGACGAAACGACCTCAACCAGATGGCCTCCGAGCGCGCTTCCAAGCGCGACGACCTCAACGCGAAGACGCGTGAGAAGGTCGACGAGGCCCAGGAACACCGCGAGCAGCGCGACTCGCTCAACGAGCAGGTTCAGGAGCACAAGAAGTCGCGCAACGAGCTGAACGCCGAGGCGAACGAGCTCTTCGACAAAGTCGAGGAGATGAAGAGCGACCTCGAACTCGACGACGGCAAGGACCTCGAGGAGCTCGAAGAGGAGATCAAACAGCTCGAGTTCCGTCAGCAGACCGAGGTACTCTCCACCGAGGACGAGCGCGAACTCATCGAGAAGATCGAGAAGAAGCGCGAGGAGTACCAGAACCGCAAGGAGAAGGTCGAGGACAGCGGCGAACTCGAAGAGCTCATCGAGGAGGCCGAGGAGGTTCGCTCCGAGGCGTCGAAGCACCACCAGAAGGTGACCGAGCTCGCCGACGAGGCCCAGGAACACCACAACCAGATGATCGAGGCCTACCGCGAGGCCGACGACATCCGCGACCGTGCTGACGAGATGCACGAGCTGTTCGTCGAGGCCCAGGAAGCGGCGGACCGCCACCACGAGGACTTCGTCCGCGTCCAGAAGCGCCTGCGCGAACTCGACAAGAAGGAGGAGCGTCAGCGCAAGGACTCCCGTGCCGAGGAACGCGAGGCTGCCAAACAGGAAGCCGAGGAAATCTACCAGGCGTTCCAGGACGGCGAGACCCTCGATACCGAGGACCTGATGAAACTGCAGCGCGCCGGTCTTCTCTAAGCGCGTCACTTTCTCTTCGCAGTTTTAAGCCGATAGCGCCCACAGCTACGGCTATGACAGGTGTCCAGCCGTGAACACACGGATAGCGACCGTCGAACGCCTCCTCGTCGTCGCCGTCGGTGCGATCGCCGCCGCGCTCGTCGGTTGGTGGCTGTTCTACGACGTTCCCGACTCGCTCGAAGACCTCCTCGGCGTCGTTCTCGTGCTCGCGACCGCCGCCGTCGGCGCGCGGTTCGCCGCCCGAATCGCCGCCTCGCGCGTCTCGGCGTACAACGTCGCCGAAGTCGCCGTCGAAGGGCCCATCTCGCGGGGCGGCCGCGGTCCGCTCCCGACCGGGAACGCCGGGACTCCCGCCGACGACGTCGTCGACCAGATAGAACGCGCCGGCGAGGGAGACGCCGACGCGCTTCTCTTGCGGCTGAACACGCCGGGCGGCGAAGTCGTTCCGAGCGACGACATCCGAAACGCCGCCGTCGACTTCGACGGCCCCACCGTCGCCTACGCCACCGACACCTGCGCCAGCGGCGGTTACTGGATCGCCAGCGGCTGCGACGAACTCTGGGCGCGCGAGGCGAGCATCGTCGGCAGCATCGGCGTCATCGGCTCGTCGGTGAACGTCCACGAACTCGCCGAGCAGTTGGGCGTCTCCTACGAGCGCTTCGCCGCCGGGAAGTACAAGGACGCGGGCGTAGCGCTGAAGGAGCTCTCGGACGACGAGCGAGCCTACCTCCAGGGCATCGTCGACAGACTCTACGACCACTTCGTCGAGCGCGTCGCCGAAGGGCGGGAGATGGACCCCGAGACGATTCGAGAGACGGAGGCCCGCGTCTACATCGGCACCGACGCCCACGAACTGGGACTCGTCGACGAACTCGGCACCCGCGACGACGTGGAGGACAGGCTCTCGGAACTGCTCGATACGGACGCAGTGATCCGGGAGTTCGAACCACAGCAGGGACTCGCCGTCCGGCTCCGTCGAGGGGCCGAGAGTGTCGCCTACGCCCTCGGAGCGGGACTGTCGCGTCACTTCGACGGTGAAGGCGTCGAGTTCAAGTTCTGAGCCGACGCGGACGACAGCGTCCCGGCGACCGGGAGGGTTTTTACCCTATCGGGTATTTCGCTGACGTGTGACTACGCTGGTCCTCTGTGTCGACCGGACGAACGACATCGGACGCAAGACCGGCTTGCGGACGCCCGTCTCCGGGTGGGAGGCGGTGCAGTCGCTCGTCGTCGACGTCGGACTCGCCGACCCCGAGGACACGAGTGTCAACTGTCTGCTCGAAGCGCTCCGCGTCGCCCGCGACCTCCGCGACGAGCGCGAGGAGGCCGTCGTCGCCGTCGTCTCCGGGGCGAGCGACTCGCTCGTCGGAGCCGACCGGTCGGTGGCCGCGCAGCTCGACGAACTCGTCGAACGGTACGACCCCGAGAGCGTCGTCGTCGTCGTCGACAGCGCCGAGGACGAACGTCTGGTCCCCGTCGTCGAGAGTCGCCTCCGCGTCGACGCCGTCGACCGAATCGTCGTCCGGCAGGCCCGCGACATCGAGTCGACCTACTACCTCCTCAAGCAGTTTCTCGCCGACGAGGAACTCAGACAGACCGTGCTCGTCCCGATGGGTATCGGACTGCTCCTCCTGCCGCTTCTGTTGCTGCGGTTCGGCTCCCCGGCGCTCGCGGGGGCGTTCATCGCGTCGCTTCTCGGCGCGGTGCTTCTGTACAAGGGGCTGGCTATCGACGAGCGCCTCGCTAACGTCCCCGAGCGAGTGCGCGACACGTTCTACTCGGGGCAGGTGTCGGTCGTCACCTACGTCGTCGCCGCGGGTCTGACGCTCGTCGGCGTCTTCCTCGGCGGGTTAGAGGCCTCGGCGCTCTCGACGGGCGACGCCGTCGTCGTGCCGGCGATTCAGTTCATCTACAGCAGCGTCCCGTGGCTGGCGTTGGCGGCGCTGACCGCGAGCACCGGCCGACTCGTCGACGAACTCATCCGGACCGACGATGTGCACTCGCCGTACTGGAACCTCCCGTTCGGGGTCGTCGCGCTCGGTCTCGTCGTTCGAGGGTTCACCGGGTGGTATCTCGAACGCGAGGGGATCCTTCCGCACGCCTCCGTTCCGGGACTGACCGGCGAACTGCCGGCGACGTACCGGCTCGCGGCGTTCATCGTCGCGGGACTGGTCGTCAGCATCGTCGGGGTCGCCGTCGCCTCGAACGTGACCGACGAGACGCTCGACGTGCGGTAGCGCGGAGAGAAAACGGGCTCAACGCGTCGAGCGGTACTCGCCGTGCTTGATGCCGACGACGAGCGCCAGCACGCCGAACAGTGCGATTCCGACGCTGACGCCGACGCTGATGGTCGCCGGCATCGGGCTCGTCACGGTTCCGCCGATAATCACGAGCAGCGGGACGACGAACAACGCGACTGTCGTTGTGAGGTCGAACTGCATGGGAGAACGTTGGACGGGGCGCGATTAAGGGTTTCTCCGGGAGAGCGTCCGACGCCGAGCGGTCAGCGTCGGCGGGGTCGAACGATATCCGCGAGGACGACGACGATGCCGAGCAACCACCCGAGCGGCACCGCGACGCCGAACCACATCAGCACGTACGCGAACCCTTCGAGCGTGAACTGCTCGCGGAGGAACTCGTCGAGACCGCCGACCGCGAGCACGTTGTCCAGAAGCCAGACGGCGACCGACTGGCTGTTCGGGAAGACGACCGCCGAGAGCGTCGGCGAGTACAGGGCGGCGACGACCGGCGGCAGAAACAACGCCGTCATCCCGGCGGGGTACGCGAGGAGAACGCTCGTTCCGCGCCCGCCGACGCGCGAGAAGACGACGGCCAGGGCCGCCGAAACCGTCGCGACGAGACTCGCGGCGACGACGGCGAAGAAACCGTCCGCCGAGAACTGATAGCGAGCGAACGCCGACAGCGCACCCCAGCCGACCACCGAGAGAAGCACGACGCCGACGAGACCGAGTCGCGTTCCCGCGCTGTCGAGTCGCTTCGCGTAGAAGCGCGTCGCGAAGCCGAGCAACAGCAACGGATACGTCAGTGCCACGAGGGGGACGCCGAGGGCACCCCACGCCGAGTACGTCGCACGTTGGGGGCCGGTCTGCGGTTTCCACTTGCCGATGACCGAGTTGCCGACGTTCAACTGCCGCGGAAAGACGAGCTCCATCCACGTCTCGTGTAACCGGGCGAGGTCGATGCGTATCGCGCCGACCAATCCCGGTTGCGAGGTTGCCTTCATCGCAAGAGAGTGTCGTACCGGGTGATGTGAATTTTGTGGGTCGACACTCGCGGTGAAACGACCGCCCCGCCGGTGACGTCGCGCCGACGACGACCCGCCGGTGACGTCGCTCGCGGAGCACGGTCGTCGAAAAAGAACGCCTCGCCGTCGGATACCGATTTCGGCTCGCTACCAGGGGGCGAAGCTCGGGTCGACGCGCCGGTCGGTGCGGTCGATGGCGTCGATATCGTCGATATCCTCGTCGTCGAGGTCGACCGCCAACGACTCCCAGTTGTCGCGGATGTGTTCCTCGCTCGTCGCCTTCGGGATGGCGGTGACGCCCTTCTCTCGAATCCAGGCGAGGCTCACCTGGAACGGACTCGCGTCGTGTTTGTCGGCGATGGCGGAGATAGTTTCGTCGTCGGCGATCGCCCCGCGCGCCAGCGGCGAGTACGCGACGAGTTCGATATCGCGCTCGGCGCAGTGCTCGCGGAGCTCCTCCTGCGGGAGCAGCGGGTGGAGTTCGACCTGGTTGGCGAAGATGGGCGCGTCGGAGTGCTCGATGGCCTCGTCGACGTGTTCCGGTTCGAAGTTGCTCACGCCGATACGCTTTACGAGGCCTTCGTCGTACAGTTCGTTGAACGCCTCGAACGTCTCCTCGGGGTCGTACTCGCGGGCGGGCCAGTGGATGTACAGCAGGTCGACGTAGTCGACGCTGAGGTCGTCGAGGCTCTGTTTCGTCGTCTCGACGACGTCGTCGTAGGCGAGGTTGTCTATCCACACCTTCGTCGCGAGGAAGATATCCTCTCGCGGAACGTCGGCGGCGGCGATTCCGTCGCCGACCTCGGACTCGTTGCCGTACGCCTGAGCGGTGTCGATGTGGCGATAGCCCATCTCCAGCGCCGTCTGGACGGCGTTTCGACAGTCGTCGGGGTCTGTGTTCTCCCAGGTGCCGAGACCGAGCATCGGCATTCCGTTCGCGAGTGGCACGTCCTCGCTCGTGAGTTCCTGTCCGTTAGACATGTATCGAAACGAAAGGTCTAGACGCCAAAAGCGGTTGCGGCCGTCGTACATGCTGCCGACTGTTTCGCGGTGCGTTCAGGGTCACCGGCCAGAGAGCGATCCCTTACCGGCCAGAGAGCGGTCCCTTTCCGGCCGGGGAGCGGGGCCGGGCGGCGGAGCCGACACAGTTGTATTTGTCTTCTGCGCAGAAACGGGTGTCATGGTCATCGTCGTCCTCGGCGACCGGCTTCGATCGAACGCTATTCATCCACACCTCCGGAAACGGGTCGACGCGGGCATCGACGCATTGCAAGCGACTGACGGGCGGTATCTGCTCGTCACCGGTGCGGCGACGAACCCGGATGTGCCGCGCGCGGAGTGTGAGGTCATGGCCGACTACGCCGTCTCGCGAGGGGTTGCCCCCGAGCGCGTTCTACTCGAAGACCACGCCTACGACACCCGCGGGAACGGCTACTTCGCTCGACTGTTGGTCGACGAGCACGCGCCCGATACGGAGACGGTGTCCGTCGTCAGTTCGCGGATGCACCTCCGGCGAGCGAGGTACATCTTCGAGCGGTGTTTCGGCGACGCCTACGAGATAGATACCAGTCGGGCCGTCGACCCCGAACCGGAGTACGACGATTTCACCGAGTCGGAGATTCGTCGCCTCCACGAGGAGGACCGCGAGTTCTTCGACGGAATCACACCGGGCGACACGGACGCGATTCGGCGGCGACTCGCTGCGGACGACCCGGCGTACAGGTGGCTGGCCGAGAACAAAGAGTGAGCAGTGAATGCTGTGCGGTGCGGAGAATCGAGTTCTCGTACCGCGAGCGAGGCCGAGCGAGCGGCCTTTTTCATCGACGTTTTTGCAAGTGGGGGTGCGCTTCGCGCACCCCCCGCAGTAAAAAGGTCGGTTTCAGTACTTCGGGTCCGCGCCGGTGATAGCGTACACGTCGTCCATGATGTCGTCGCGCACCTCGCGCCAGGTCTCGAAACCGCCGGGACGCGCCGGATACCGGTCGTAGTGCGCCTTCAACTCGTTCGCTTTGCTACGGACGCGAGCCAACTCGAACAGCGTGTCCCAGTGTCCGAACGTCCGCACGAGCGTCTTCAGTTTCAGGCCGAGATGCATCGAGTCGGTGCCCCCGCGGCCGACGGCGTCGGCCAGTTGCTGACCGGGGACGGAGGTGACGATGCCGACGAGTTCGTCCACGTCGTGGACGCTACCCCAGATGTTGTAGAGGTCGATAGCCGCGAAGCGCTTGCCGAAATCAGTCATCACGTCGTGGTTGTACATCCACAGCGCCTCCTCGCTCACGTCGCCGTCGCCGATAGCTGCGATGGCGCGGTTGGCCGCGCGATGGGCGGACTTTGCCGCGCCGGGGATACCGCCGCCGGTGGTCGGGTTGACGTGACCCGCGGCGTCGCCGACGGCGACGAAGCCGTCGGCGACCGCCGAGTCGTACGGTCGGCGGGTCGGCAGCGCCGCACCGAGTTTGTCCTTGACCGTCGCGCCCGCGAACTCGGCGCGGCCGCGGAGGTCCTTCTTGAGCGCCTCGACGAGTTTCATCGGTTCTTTGTTCATCTGGAACCCGAGCCCGACGTTGATCTCGGTCGACGTGCGCGGGAAGTACCAGAGATATCCCAGTTCCTCGGTCGGTTTGAAGACGATGGCGTCGTCCCACTCGACGGGCTCTCTCACGTCGACGACCTCGCGGTACGCCGAGCAGAACTGCGAGTAGTTGACGTTCGTGTCGAACGTCGTTCCCGAGAAGTCGGTTTTGTCCTGCAGCAGCGAGAGCGCCCCCGCCGCGTCGATGGTCACCTCGGCTTCGTAGTCGATAGCCTCGCCTCTTCGCTTGGCGCGAACACCGGTGACGGTCCCGTCGTCGGCCTGCGTCACGTCCTGGACGACCGTGTCGTAATGGATCTCTGCGCCGGTTCGCTCGGCCTCTTCGAGGATTATCTCGCCGTAGCGTTTGCGGTCGAGCACCGCGCCCGGTTCCGATAGCGGGATATCGAGCGTCTCGCCCGCCGGACTCTCGAACACCGCGCGCCGGATGTTCCGGTTGGTAAACGACTCCTCTTTCAGGTAGTCGAGGTCGATGACGTCGGGAAACGAGCTCTTCCCCTTGATGGCGTCGCCGCAGGCGATGTGACCCGCCTCCTCCGGTGATTTCCGCTCGATGATGACTGTGTCGAGTCCCGCAGAGGCCGTCGTCGCGGCGGCGAAGGCTCCGGCGGTGCCTCCCCCCACTACGACGATGTCGTACGTATCCGCTGGCATAAGTAGGTAGTTCCCTGCCAGTTCATAAAAAACGCGTGCATCCGTTCACGCACGGTAACGGGTCTGGGACGACCGAGGGTGTTCGAGCGGGGTAAGAGATTTGGTCGCACACGCTCTCCGGGGAGTATGAAACGCGCATCGTTTCTCGTGCCGGCGGTCGCGCTCCTCGTGGCGCTCTCGGGTTGCGTCGGCGGGAGCGCGTTGACGCTGGAGTCGAACCCGGCGTCGATACCGAACTCGACGCTGGCGGACGCGAGTTACGAACCCGGCGAGAGTCGGTCTGTCGTCGTCGACCGCCGAGTCGACGTCGCCGGGGGCGGAACGAACGTCACGCTCGTCGGCTGGCTCTCGTCGTACGCACGCTCCGACGGTGGCGCGTCCGTCGTCTTGCTCTCGACGCCGAACCCCGACGTCGCCGGCGTCTCCGTCAACCCGCTTGCCGGAGAGCCGAACGACGAACTCGTCGAACGACTGCTCGGCCTCTCGAACGAAGTCACCGGCGACTCGGTCGGCGACCTCCGCCGCGTCGGCGAGACCGAACGGACGGTTCTCGGCGAACGGGCGACCGTCGTCACCTACGAGGGTAACGTGAGTGCCGAGAACGTTTCGGTCGAGGAGTCGACTGCGCAGGTAAACGAGTCGGTGTCGATTCGGTTCCACGTCGCAACCGTCAGCCACGGCGACGACGTCGTAGTCGCGCTGGCGATGCACCCCGCCGACCTCGACGAACGGGAGACGGTGCTGTCGCTGTTCGAGCGCATCGAACACGAAGGCTAAGACACGACGGAAGGACTACACGTTCCCGCAGTGTGCGGGACTCATGGTCTCCGTTTTCATCTCCGAGACTGTACTCTGTACGCCGGGCAGCGGCATCCCGCAGACGCTGTTCGGCGTTCTCTTGCTCGGTTTCGCTCTCGTCTGGGGACTCGCAAACCGAGGCGGTCCGTGGCTGGGGCAATCGTCCCTTTCGCTCGTACTGTCCATTGTCACGTCGCTACTGGGGCTCGCAGCGTTCCTCTTCGGGCTACTTCTGACAGGGGCCTTCGACGACCCGCTCGGTTACGGTGGGTTCGGCTGTGGTGTTCAGTGGGTGTACCTCCCTGCGGCCGCCATGTCGTTAGCTGGTGCTCTGCTGCTGTTCCGGACGGGACGACGGATTTGGCGGACGAAGTAGCGACTTCGACGCGTGGACGCACGGCTGTGTCGAAGATTTGTAGCGAACAGACGGCACAGCGATTCTCCCACTCGCGGAGCGGCGCGCCGTACACCCGCCTCGACCGACCCCGCGACGACTCGTCAACGCACGGGGGGTCTGGTCCCGCCTTCGCTGATAAACCCTCGTCGCGGCGCGGTCGCTGAAGTAGTAGCGGCTACTGAAGCAGTAACGATCGCTGTACGGTGGGGTTGACGGACAAGCAGTTGTACCGCGAACGAGGCCGAAGGCCGAGTGAGCGGCCCTTTTTGGTCCAGATTTTTGCGCCGAGTGGTCGCGCAAAGCGCGACCCCGAGGCGGAAAAAGGTGGGTTAGTAGAACTCTCGCACCAGGTCCATCGCGTCGTCGGGCGCGCCGTCCGGGATGTCGGCCATGTTCTCGGTGAGGCCGTGCTGCTCCTCGTACGGCACCGAGTTCTCGTTCTGGTAGATGACGCCCTGGTACTCCTTGGAGGCGTCGAGAATCCTGTCCTTGGCCGCGTCGTAGTCGTGGCGGTCGTGGTCGTCCTCGTCGCCGAGGTCCACGAGGTTGTCGCGGAAGTAGTCGTACGTGTCGACGTCGTTGAACGTCACGCACGGGCTGAACACGTTGACGAAGCCGAAGCCGTCGTGCTCGATGGCCTCCTGGACGATTTCGGCGTGTCGCATCGCGTCCGAGGAGAAGGACTGCGCGATGAACGTCGCGCCCGCCGCCAGCGCCAGCGCCATCGGGTTGACCGGCGGCTGTTTCGGGCCTTCCGGCGTCGTGGACGTCTCGAAGTCTTCGCGCGAGGTCGGCGAGGCCTGCCCTTTGGTGAGGCCGTAGATGCGGTTGTCCATGACGACGTACGTCATGTCGACGTTCCGACGGACGGCGTGGACGAAATGGCCCGCGCCGATGGAGTAGCCGTCGCCGTCACCGCCCGCGACCATCACTTCGAGGTCGGGGTTGGCCATCTTCACGCCCGCGCCGACCGGGAGCGCGCGGCCGTGGACGCCGTGCATCGCGTAGCTGTGCATGTAGGTGCCTATCTTACCGGAACAGCCGATGCCGGCGACGACGAACGTGTTGTCGGGGTCGTTACCCGTGTTCGCCAGCGCCTTCATCATGCCGTTCATCGTGCCAAAGTCGCCGCACCCGGGGCACCACGTCGGCTGTTTGTCGGACTTGAAGTCGGTGAATCGAACGTCTGAGCTCATGCGGTAATCTCCTGTGAGAGCGTCTCTTTGATGTCTTCGGCCAGTTCGTCGGCTTTGAAGCGGACGCCGTTGTACTTGTTCACGCGCTTGACGCGGGTAAGCGCGTCGTGTTCGAGGATGTCCGCGAACTGCCCGGTGTTGTTACACTCGACGACGATGACGTCGTCGGCGTCCTTTATGACCTCCGAGAGGTCCGGACGCGGGAAGATGTACGGCACCGAGATGAAGCGGACGTCGACGCCGTCCTCTTCGAGGAACTCGATGGCCTCGACCATCGCGCCCTCGTTGGAACCCCACGAGATGACGAGGTTTCCAGAATCTGTATCGCCGAACTCGCGGTACTCCCACGGTTCGCGTTCCTGTGCCGTCTCGACCTTCCGGTTGCGCTTGTCGACCTGCTCGACGCGCATGTCGGTGTCCTCGGTCCGGCGACCGAGTTCGTCGTGTTCGAGGCCCGTCGACATGTGCGCGCCGCCGGTCGTCCCGGGGAACGAGCGCGGACTGACGCCGTCCTCGGTGAGCGCGTGGGGTCTGAACTGCCCTTTCTCGTTCTGCCACTCGCCGATGGTGTCGTCGTCGACGACCTTGCCGCGGTCGATCTCGACGGCGTCCATGTCGAACTCCTCGGGCGCAAACGTCTGCTCGGTGACCGCCATCGCGAGGTCGGCGGCGAGGTACACCGGAGTTTGGTACTTCTCGGCGAGGTTGAACGCCTCGACGGTCTTGTGGAAACACTCGGCGACGGTGGTCGGCGCGAGCGTGAAGCGCGGAATCTCGCCGTGACCGCCGTACACCATCTGGTTCAGGTCGCCCTGCTCCTGTTTGGTTGGCATCCCCGTCGAGGGACCCGAGCGCATCACGTCGACGATGACCAGCGGCGTCTCGCTCGTCGCGATGAGGCCGAACGTCTCGGTCATCAGGTCGATACCCGGACCGGACGTCGCGGTCATCGCGCGGGCGCCGGCGCGTGCGCCGCCGAGCGCGAGGTTGATAGCGGCGAGTTCGTCCTCCGCTTGGACGACGTGACCGCCGTACTGCTCGATGCGACCCGTCAGATACTCCATCACGTCGGTCGCGGGCGTGATGGGGTAGCCGGCGTAGAAGCGGCAACCGGCGGCGATGGCACCCATACCGATGGCCTCGTCGCCGTTGAGGAGAACGTAGTCGTTGTCGGTGGTCTCAAGGTCGTAGTCGAACTCGTGGTCGAAGTTCTCGTGGACGTAGTCGCGTCCGGCGCGGGCGGCCTCGCGGTTGTTGTCGACGATGGCCTGTCCCTTACCGCCGAAACGCTTCTCCAGCGAACTGTCGAGATGTTCGATGGGGAAGTCGGCGACGGCGCACGCCGCGCCGAGCGCGACGACGTTGCGCATGATTGCGCCGCCTTTCTCCTCGGCGATGCTCTGGAGGGGAACGTCCAGCCCGACCATTCCCTCCGGAATCTCGACGCCCTGCATCGTGGTGCGCTCGCCGTCGTAGACGATGACGCTCCCCTCGTGCAGTTCGTCGAGGTTCTCTTCGATGGTTCGCGGTGTGAGCGCGATGAGTACGTCGAGTCGGTCCACGACACTCTGCACTTGGTCGACCGAAGTCCGGACCTTGTACGCCGTGTATCCGCCGCGGATACGCGAAGCGAAGTCCTTCGAGGTGAACACGTGCCGGCCAGCCCGTGAGAGCGCCTGGGCGAAAATCTTCCCCGTGGAGTCGATGCCATCGCCAGCCTCTCCGCCGATGGCCCAGTTGAAGTCCGCAGGCATGCTAACCGGTGGTTCCCTCGGACGAATCAAAAGCCTTCTGAAAGGAGCGGGGTGTCTCCCTCTCGCATTCGGGCGTTTTTTCGCTCCTGAGCCCTCCAAAAGCCCTACTTTCGATGTGACTCTGTGACGGGTTTGCAATCGACCCCGCTCGAACTGTAAACCGTCTTATCTCACTCGCGTCTCATCGTGGTCTCGCACGCGCCGACGAGAGTGGGAAGCGACTTTGCGATGGCCTCCGAAACGGCCGCACATGGACGCAACCGTCGCCGTCACCGACGTCAGCTCGGTCGGCCCAAACACGGTCGCTATCGTTCTCGAATCGCCCGACGGGTTCGACGCACGCCCGGGGCAGTTCGTCAAACTCTCGGCCACCGTCGACGGCGAGGAGTACGCGCGCTTCTACACGCTCTCTTCGCCCGACGCCCACGACACGTTCGAGATAACCGTCGGCGTCGACCCCGAGGAGGCCGGACCGTTCAGCCGCCACCTCCTGGAGTTGGAGTCGGGCGACGAACTCGACATCTCCGGACCGTTCGGGAACGAGTACTACGAGGACGAAACCGCCGTCGTCGTCCTCGCCGGCGGACCGGGCGTCGGCGCGGCCGTCGGCCTCGGCGAGCGCGCACTCCGCGACGGCGGGTCGGTCGCACTCGTCTACAAGGACGATGCGCCCGCGCACGAGGAACGACTCGCGGACCTCCGCGAGCGCGGCGCGACGGTCGTCGTCACCGACGGCGAGCTCGGCGACCACGTCGCAGACGTCCACGACGGCGATGCGCAGGTGTTCGTCTACGGCTTCGCCGACTTCGTCCAGGAGGCCAGCGACGCCGTCGAGGCTGCCGGCGGCGACCCCGCGGACGCGAAGGTCGAGAACTTCGGATAGCCGGATTTCGTCGCGACTGTCGGGACAGATTCGACGACAGTTCGACGTCCCGCAACGAAAAAATACCACAGCGTACTATTGCGGACGATGGAAGAGGCCAATCACGAGTCCGCCGCGCGGGACGCGTCCGCGGAAGGTCGCGTCTCGACGGGCGTCGACGGGCTCGACAAGGTACTGGGCGGCGGCTTCGTTCCGAACCGAACCTACATGGTTCGGGGCGAACCCGGCGCCGGCAAGAGTATTCTCGGTATGCACTTTCTGCGTGCGGGGCTCGACGCGGGCGAGTCCGTCCTGTACATCAATCTCGAGGAATCGACCAAGAACGTCAAACAGAACGCGGCGTCGCTCGGAGTGGAGTTGGACGGTGTCGACTTCCTCGACCTGAGTCCCGACTCGGAGTACTTCGCGCAGAACCTCTCCTACGACATCTTCAGCCCCGACGAAGTCGAGGGCGGGTCGGTGACAGAGGAGATAACCTCGCGCGTCGAAGAACTGAACCCCGACCGTCTGTTCATCGACCCGCTGACGCAACTCCGGTATCTCGCGCCCGACGACTACCAGTTCCGCAAGCAGATCCTCTCGCTGATGCGGTTTTTCAACGTCCAGGGGTCGACCGTGTTGTTCACCGCGCAGGCGACCGAGTCCCGCCCGGACGACGACCTGCAGTTCATCTGCGACGGGACGCTCAACCTCGAACGGACCGACGAGCGGCGCGCGGTGACGGTGACGAAGTTCCGCGGGTCGGACTTCCAGAGCGGCCCGCACACGCTCACCATCGACCGGGGCGGCATCGAGGTGTTCTCCAACCGACTCCCGCAGGCGTCGGAGTACGAGTTCGAGTCCGAGACCATCTCGTCGGGCGTGCCCGAACTCGACCAGTTGCTCAACGGCGGCATCGAGCGGGGGACGGTGACGATAATCACCGGGCCGACCGGCGTCGGGAAGACGACGACGGGCATCCAGTTCATGAAAGAGGCCGCCGGACGCGGCGAGCGGTCCGTCGTCTACCTGTTCGAGGAGAACGAACGGACGCTCAGAGAGCGCAGCAACGCGGTCAACATTCCCATCGAGCAGATGCTCGACCGGGACGTGCTCTCGATAAACGAGACGGAGTCGCTGTCGCTGAGCGTCGACGAGTTCAACCAGCGGGTGCGCGAGGAGGTCGAAGAGAAGGGCGCGGAGATCGTGATGATAGACGGCATCGTCGGCTACAAGTTCGCGCTCCTCGGGGAGAACGACGAGCTCACGCACAACCTCCACACGCTCTGTAAGTACCTCCAGAACCGCGGCATTTCGGTCATCCTCATCAACGAGGTGCAGGATATCACCGGCGACTTCCAGGTGACCGACGAGGGTGGCTTAAGCTATCTGGCGGATAATATTTTGTTCCTCCAGCATCTCGAACTGAACGGAGAGATGCGGAAGGCGGTCGGTGTGCTGAAGAAGCGGACGAGCGACTTCGAGCGCCAGCTTCGGGAGTTCCGCATCACCGAGTACGGCGTGAAGATCGGCGAACCGCTGACCGGGCTCAGCGGCATCCTCAGCGGCCGTCCGGAGACGCCGAACGACGGTCCCGAACCATGAGACGGAAACGAAACCGGAGACGCGCGGGGCGGAGTAGGTCATGACCGACCGACTTCTCGTCGGACGGTCCGCGAGCGGTGCGACCCGACAGCAGGGGGCGCGGATTCTGCTCGCGGTCAGTCGCGACGAGAACCGGTCACTGCTCGCCGAGACGCTCGACTCGGACCACGAAATCGTCGACGCTCGGCCCGAGGACGTGCCGCCCGAGGAGGTCGACCTCTGTATCCTCGACCCGCAGGCGCTGGCGAGAGACGGCGAGGCGCTCGGCGCGTTGAAAGACCGGGCCGGACCGCTGCACCTGCCGTTTCTGCTCGTCGTCCCCGAGCGGAATCTGAACGGCGGCGACGTGTGGCGACAGATCACCGCACAGTTTCCGCCCGGCGTCGACGACCTGATTCGGACGCCGGTGTCGAAAGCGGAACTGCGCGGCCGCTTGCAGTCGCTGCTACGCGTGCGACGGCAGTCCGCCTCGCTGGGGGAACAGCGAGAGCGTCTCGACCGGCTCAACCGCGTCAACTCCGTCATCCGGGAGGCCAACGCCGCGCTGGTCGGCGCGAAGAGTCGCGACGAGGTCGAAGAGCGCGTCTGCACGCGGCTCTCGAACGCCGGGCCGTACTGTTACGTCCGCATCTGTGAGCCGCGTGCGACGCGCGACGCGCTCACCGTCAGCACGAAAGTCGGCGACCTCGTCGACCCGCCGGACCCGCAGCCGACGACGAACGGCGACCGGTCGCAGGCGACCGCCGCGTGGCGCTCGTTCACCGACCGGAAGACGCTCTCGACCGGACTGAATCCCGGAGACGGCACGGAGTTCGACGACGAGACCGCCGCGGCGTGGCGAGAGTGGGCCGACAGCGGCAGCGTCCGCGGTTTCGCTTGCGTGCCGATCAGGTATCGCGACACGGTGTACGGCGTGTTGGAGGTGTACACCCGCGAGACCGACGCCTTCGACGAGGAAGAACAGTCGGTGCTCGACGAACTCGGACAGACGATCGGTCACACCATCAACGCCGTCGAGAGCAAACGCCTACTGCTGACGAACGGAGCGACGGAGATCGAACTCCGAATCGCCGACGCCGACGATGCACTGCTCGGACTGGCCGCGGCAGCCGACGCCGAACTGCGACTGGAGGGGGTCACCGGGAGCGACCCGTCCGTCGAGTACTTCACGGTCCTCGACGGCGACGGGGACGACGTCGTCGAACGCGCGGCCGACTCGTCGGCGGTCGTCCGACAGCGGATCGTCCGAGAGGGCGACGACGGAACGCTGGTTCAGTTGGCGTTCGAGACGGAGTCCGTCGCCGAGGCGCTGACGGACCTCGGGACGACCGTCGACACGCTCGTCGTCGACGAACGCGGCGCGACCGCCGTCGCACTGCTACCGCGGGACGGCGACGTGGGGTCGTGCATGCGCGGGCTCCGCGAACGCTACGACGACGTGCAGCTCCGCTCGCGGCGGCAGGTCGAGCGCCGACCGCTGACCGACGAGGACTTCGTCACCGCCGTCGAATCGGATCTGACGGACCGACAGCGCAACGTCCTGAAGGCGGCGTACCTCGCCGGCTACTTCGACCAACCGCGGGAGAGTTCGGGCAAGGACGTGGCGACCTCGCTCGGAATCTCGTCGGCGACGTTTCACCAACACATCCGCGCGGGAGAGATGAAACTCGTCTCCAAACTGTTCGACAAAATTACGGTTGGCAGTACTACCTGATTATTTGGGTAGTCGTACTTTATATATCCCTCTCGTCGGTATAGGCCATGAGCTCACAAGACGTCGTAGCAGACGCCGCAACGCCCGAAACCGAAGAGACCGGAGCGTTGCTCGACGCGCTGACGAGTCCTCGTCGCCGGCACCTGATTCACGCGCTCTCGGCGCAACCGGGTCCGGTCGCGGTCGGGGAACTGGCCGAGGAGATTCACCGACGCGAAGCCGAGGCGGGAGAGACGACGCACCCCGACCAGATCGCCATCTCGCTGCACCACCTCCACCTCCCGAAGCTCGCAGCCCGAGAGTTCCTCGAGTACAACCCCTCGCGCAAGGAGGTCACGCCGACTTACGGGACGGACGAGGCGAGCTACGCGCTCGTATCCGCCGGATTCGCCGAGTAAAATCGAAGCCGTACGACTGCCGATTCTGAGAACCGCCCGAACCGTGAGAGCCGTCTGCGGTGACGAGGAGGCGGCCGAAAACTACTGTCCGACGGTGAGCGCCAGCAGCGCGAACGCGCCGCCGACGCTGGCAACGGTGACGCCGAGCGCTTTCACGAGCGCCGCGTCCGACGAGAGCGGCGGGGAGTCGGGATTTCGGTGCCGGGCGGGAAACAGGAGCGCGCGGAGCGAGGCGATACGAGTCGGTGCGACGGTGGCGACCGCTCCCAGACAGAGGAGCGTGAGGCCGAGTGAGACGTCCAACGTGGCGAGTTGCATCGTCGTCCGGCGAGGGGCCGCTGTCCGTTATAGGTCTTCTCGATTCGGTCCTCCGAGACCCGAATCCTTAGTAAGCTATCACGGCGTGAATGCCGTGACATTCAGCGTGGACTCCCGTTCTAACTGCTCAAGACAGTAGGCGAGTATTCGCCGTTCACGTTCATCACCCCGCTGTTCAAGCGCACGCCTACGGGTGCGCCTCCGCGGTCAGACTTTTGCCGATCGCGGAGATACTTCAGACCGATATTCTTTGCGGCGTTGTAGTCCGCGTGAACATCGTACCCACACTTCAGACACACGAACTCATCCTGCCCATTCGTCTTTGGCCTATTGTCCTCGTGGGTGAAGCCACACTTCGAGCACCGCTGACTCGTGTATGCAGGGTTAATCTGCTCAACTTCGAGACCCTCAGATTCGGCCTTGTACACAACGTTCTCGAACAACCTGTAAAACGCCCACTTCTGGACTGCTTTCGCATGCGGCAGACGCTCTCGAATACCTCTCAACTGCTCGAACACGATGTGAGTACACTTGTTCTTGAGAGCTTCTTCGACGAGTTGGCTAGAGACGGTGTGAAGAAACTGCTCAAACCGCCCAGTTTGCTTACGACCGACTCGCTGAACATTGATGTGCGCCCATCGAGTCCCAGTTTGTTGGAGTGAGCCACGGCGTTTCTCGTATTCGCGGTGCCAGTGAGTGAGTTCGCTACCGCTCCAAAACGTACCAGTTGAAGTGACTGCGAGGTTTGTAATGCCGAGGTCAACACCAAGGACGGAGACGTGCTTGGTGTCACCTTTATCAGCATTATCGTTCTCGACACACGGTTTTGTCCGCACATGAAGGTAGAAACAGTCCTCAACCGAATCGTAATGGAGTGTGGCTCCTTTCACATCGTAGTCGTCGTTGAACAAATACGCCGAGTGTGGCGTGTCACGAGACTCGTCTGGCAAGACAAACTTTGCGGCGACTCGCCCATCGATAGTAGCGAGTGTTGCGTGGTTGTCGTTGACGGTGACAGTTCGAGCGTCGTAGCTGGCGAACCGTGAGGTGAAGCGTGGCTTGGAGGCTTTCTTGCCTTCTTTCCACCGTTCGACACAGCCGTTGACTGCTTCTGCAGCACGGTTCCGTGCGGCTTGCACGAGGTTTGCCGGAAGCGGTGAGTCCTCGCGTACGTTGGAGTAGGTGAGGTTGTGAAGTTCCCTTTTACTCGTAATCTTCCAGTCTGGTTTCCACGCTACGTTTACGACGTAATTGGCGGCGTCGAGGAAGTGGTTCAGAGTCTGGTGGAGGAGGTCCGCGTCATTCTCGGCCACATCGAGTTTGATAGGTACGGTCCGAGTGGCTGAGTTCTCTTCCATCGACATCTCACATATGTGGTCGTTTACATATAACACATTGGAGTTGTCTCAGGAATAGTATTCAGATTAGGATTGCCGACTTGACTAGCCAAAGACGACTCAAAAGACCTGAGTCGCTAGAGTTGGAGGTAGCTTTGGAGGTGTTCCCACTTTCGGTGACTCATCTGAACACCGCCAATCTCGGGGGTCAGCCTGCTATCGATGGTGGTCTGACTCGGAGTTGCCGACTTCTGCTCACACCTGAAGGTGCGAGTTTCCACCTCGTAGCCTTTATGAATAATCGGGCAAATTTTACGCCATGTACGACGACGACGACCTCGCCGAGATACGGGAGGCGCACGAGGAGTGGGCCGAAGAGACCCGCGACCACGTGGTCGACCGGTTCGGCGAGCGCAAAGACCGGTTCGCGACCGTCTCGAACCTCGAAATCGACGACATCTACACGCCCGAGGACGTCGCGGACCTCGACTACGCCGAGGACCTCGGGTTCCCGGGCGAGAAGCCCTACACCCGCGGCGTCTACCCGACGATGTACCGCGGTCGGACGTGGACGATGCGGCAGTTCGCCGGTTTCGGCACCGCCGAGGAGACGAACGAGCGCTTCCACTACCTCATCGAGAACGGTCAGACCGGCCTGTCGACGGCGTTCGACATGCCCTCGTTGATGGGTAAGGACTCCGACGACCCGCTGTCGGACGGCGAGGTCGGAAAGGAGGGCGTCGCCGTCGACACGCTGCGCGACATGGAGGTGCTGTTCGACGGTATCGACATCGGCGAGGTCACCACGTCGTTCACCATCAACCCCTCCGCGCCCGTCGTCTACGCGATGTACGTCGCGCTCGCGGACGAACGCGGCGTCCCCCGCGACCAGATCGGGGGGACGTTCCAGAACGACATGCTCAAGGAGTTCATCGCGCAGAAGGAGTGGGTCATCCCGCCGGAGCCCTCCCTGGACCTCGTCACCGACACCGTCGAGTTCGCTGCCGAGGAGACGCCCCGCATCCGACCCATCTCCATCTCGGGCTACCACATCCGCGAGGCCGGGTCGACAGCCGTGCAGGAACTCGCGTTCACGCTCGCCGACGGCTTCGCCTACGTCGAAGCGGCGGTCGAGCGCGGCCTCGACGTCGACGAGTTCGCGCCGCAACTGTCGTTCTTCTTCAACTCGCACAACTCCATCTTCGAGGAAGTCGCGAAGTTCCGCGCCGCGCGCCGAATCTATGCACACGTGATGGAGGAGTGGTACGACGCCGAAGACGAGAAATCCAAACAGCTGAAGTTCCACACGCAGACGGCCGGGCAGTCGCTGACCGCCCAGCAGCCGCTGAACAACATCGTCCGCGTGACGATTCAGGCGCTCGCGGGCGTGATGGGCGGCACGCAGAGCCTCCACACCAACAGTTTCGACGAGGCGCTGGCGCTGCCCTCCGAGGAGGCGGTTCGCGTGGCGCTGCGCACTCAGCAGATAATCGCCGAGGAGTCCGGCGCGGCCGACAGCATCGACCCGCTCGCGGGGAGTTTCATGGTCGAGTCGCTCACCGACGAAGTCGAGGAGAAGGCGATGGCGTACATCGAGGAGATTCGGGAGATGGGCGACGGCTCCGTCCGCGACGGCGTGCTCCGCGGCATCGACGAGGGGTTCTTCCACCGCGAGATTCAGGACGCCTCCTACGAGTATCAGTCGCGCGTCGAAGACGGCGAGGAGGTCGTCGTCGGCGTCAACAAGTACGAAATGGAAGAGGACACGACGCTCGAACTGCTGCACGTCTCCGACGAGGTGCAGGAGCGACAGCTCAGTCGACTCGAAGAAGTGAAAGCCGAACGCGACGACGACGCCGTCGAGGAGGCGCTGGCGGAGCTCGAACGCGCCGTCGACGACGGCGAGAACGTGATGCCCGTGCTCGTCGACGCCGTGAAGGCGTACGTGACGATGGGCGAAATCATGCAGTTGTTCGAGTCGAAGTACGGCAGCTATCAGGAGAAAGTCGGACTGGCGTGACGAGCCGACAAGAGACGACGTGACGCCCGACCACGAACCGACGGCGTGACGAGCCGACAAGAGACGACGTGACGCCCGACCACGAACCGACGGCGTGACGAGCCGACAGGAGACGAAGTGACGCCCGACCACGAACCGACGGCGGAACCGGTTCCCGAGGGATGCTCGAACGCGCTCGTCTTCGCGCCGTCGCGGATTCTTTTTACGTTGTCACGTCCCGCTCGAAACGAGCGAAACCGACAGCAGTCGGTGACCTCACAGACTGCGTTCGGTGGTAACTCTTATGCCGATGCTGTGGGATGGTGACAGTGGACTATGACAGAAGACAATGTAGAACTCGAAGCGCGTCTCGCCGAGCAGGAGGAGTTCGAGCCGCCGGAGTCGTTCGTCGAGCAGGCGAACGTCTCCGACCCGGGAATCTACGAGGAGTTCGAGGAGAACTGGCCGGAGTGCTGGGAGGGCGCCGCCGACCTCGTCGAGTGGTACGAACAGTACGACCAGGTGCTCGACGACTCGAACGAACCGTTCTACAAGTGGTTCACCGACGGGAAACTGAACGCCTCCTACAACTGCGTGGACCGCCACGTCGAGGACGGCCGCGGCGACGAGGCCGCCCTCGAATGGATCGGCGAACCGACCGACGAGGAGAACCGGACCTACACCTACGCGGAACTCCAAAATGAAGTAAACGAGTTCGCCGCGGCGCTGCGCGAGGAGGGCGTCGGCGAGGACGACGTCGTCACTATCTACATGCCGATGATTCCGGAGGCGCCCATCGCGATGCTGGCGTGTGCCCGCATCGGCGCGCCGCACTCGGTCGTCTTCGCCGGCTTCTCCGCGGACGCGCTGGCGACGCGGATGAACGCCGCCGAATCCGAGTATCTCGTCACCTGCGACGGCTACTACCGCCGCGGCGACCCCCTCGACCACCTCGACAAGGCCAACCAAGGTCTCTCCGGCGTCGACCACGACACCACGACCGTCGTCGTCGAACGCCTCCGCGACGGCGACGGCTTCGGTCACGACCTCGACGAGGACCAGCACGCCTACGCCGACCTCGTGAGCGAGCAAGAGGGCGCAGAGGTCGACCCCGTCCGGCGCGACGCCGAGGACATGCTGTTCCTGATGTACACCTCCGGCACGACGGGACAGCCGAAGGGTGTCAAACACACCACGGGCGGCTATCTCGCGTGGGCGGCGTGGACCTCGCAGGCGGTGCTCGACATCAAACCCGAAGACACCTACTTCTGCTCTGCGGACATCGGCTGGATCACCGGCCACTCCTACATCGTCTACGGGCCGCTCACGCTCGGGACCACCTCCGTGATGTACGAGGGGACGCCCGACTACCCCGACCGCGACCGCCTCTGGGAGATAATCGAGGAGTACGAGTGCGACCAGCTGTACACCGCGCCGACGGCGATTCGAGCGTTCATGAAGTGGGGCAGCCAGTACCCCGAGGAGCACGATCTCTCCTCGCTGCGACTCCTCGGGACGGTGGGCGAACCCATCAACCCGCGCGCGTGGAAGTGGTACTACAAACACATCGGCGGCGAGGAGTGCCCCGTCGTCGACACGTGGTGGCAGACCGAGACCGGCGGGATGATGGTGACGACGCTGCCCGGCGTCAAGAAGATGAAACCCGGTTCCGCGGGACCGGCGCTGCCGGGCGTCGACGTGCGCATCGTCGACGCCGAGGGCGACCAAGTCGACGCCGGGAACGCGGGTTACCTCACGGTCCAGAAGCCGTGGCCGGGGATGCTCCGGACGCTGTACAACAACGACGACCGGTTCGTCAGCGAGTACTGGGAGGCGTACTCCGACCCCGACGAGGACCACTGGGTGTACTTCCCCGAAGACGGCGCGAAGATAGACGAGGACGATTACATCACCGTGCTCGGCCGCGTCGACGACGTCATCAACGTCTCGGGGCACCGGCTCGGGACGATGGAGATCGAGTCGGCCATCGTCGGCGTCGAGGGCGTCGCAGAGTCCGCTGTCGTCGGCGGGAGCCACGACGTGAAGGGCGAGGCCGTCTACGCCTACGTCATCACCGAGGACGGCTACGAGGAGAACGACGAGCTCCGAAGCCGAATCATCGAGGGCGTCGAGGACGCCATCGGCCCCATCGCGCGACCCGAACAGGTCGTCTTCACGCCGGAGCTGCCGAAGACGCGTTCGGGCAAGATAATGCGCCGCCTGCTGGAGAACATCGCCAACGGAGACGAACTCGGGGACACGTCGACGCTGCGTAACCCCGAAATCGTCGGCGACATCGAGGCCAAGGTCAGCGACGACTGAGCGGACCGTTCGGCGATCCGACCGCCGAACTTCAGTTCAATCCGTCCACTCTAGTTATGTGTTAATTCTCTCGAATCAGATAGTAGTGGCAACGACTTCGTGAGACAAAGCAACTATAACGAATGATAACGACAGAGCATCCGATGGTAGAGAGAAACACGCAAGATTCGTCCGTCGAGACCGACGGTGGGGCGGTCAGACAGGCCGCGCGGAGCCACCGAGAGACGAACTATCTCGACAGAGAAGTGAATCTCTTGAAGCCGAGTACGCCGTTCATGCGCGAACACCTGCGCGTCGTCTGGACCGGCTTCGTCCTGTGGGCGCTCATCGTCTTCGGGCCGGTGACGCTGACGTACGTCGCACCCGGCGTCATGACCACGCAGATGCCGGTGCTCGGCTTCCCGCTGCACTACTTCCTCGTCGCGATCGGCGCGCCGACGGGTGCGTTGCTGCTGTCGTTTTGGTACGCGCGAAAGCGTGACGCGCTCGACGCGAAGTACGGCATCGACCACTCCGTAGCGGAGACCGACGACGGCGATGCGACCGTCGCCGCCGACGGAGGGACGGACGAATGATTTCGGGGGTCGTACTCCAGAGCGGTCTGCTCCCGGAGGGGCTGAACGTCTCGTTCAAATTCGCGCCGGCGGTTCTCGTCGCCGCGATGCTGGCGCTGTTTCTGGGAATCGGCTACGCGTTCCGCGTCGCCGACACCGAGGAGATGTGGGTCGCCGGCCGGTCTATCGGGAACGTCGAAAACGGGATGGCTATCGGTGCGAACTGGATGTCCGCGGCGTCGTATCTCGGGATGGCGGCGCTCATCGCGCTGTCCGGGTTCTACGGCCTCGCGTTCGTCGTCGGCTGGTCGACCGGCTACTTCATCCTCCTCATCTTCCTGGCCGCGCAGATGCGCCGGTTCGGGAAGTACACCGCTCCCGACTTCGTCGGCGACCGCTTCAACTCCGACACCGCCCGCGCTATCGCGGCGGTGACGACGTTCCTCATCGGGTTCGTCTACGCTATCGGACAGGCCCGCGGGATGGGGCTGGTCGGGCTGTACATCTTCGGTGACATCGGCCTCCCCGGACTGAGCGGCTATCAGTCGATGGTCGTCCTGATGATGGCGATAACCGTGGGCTATCTGACGCTCTCGGGGATGCTCGGCGCGACGAAGAACATGGCCGTCCAGTACGTCATCCTCATCGTCGCGTTCCTCGCGGGGCTGTACGCCGTCGGCTTCTCGCAGGGCTACTCGACGGTGCTCCCGCAGATAGAGTACGGGACGATGATTGCCGAACTGAGTTCGGAGTTCAGCGAACCGTTCGTCAACGAGAGCTACTACCTGTGGATCGCGACGGCCTTTTCGCTCGTCGTCGGGACCTGCGGCCTGCCGCACGTCCTCGTCAGGTTCTACACGGTCGAAAACGAGCGAACCGCCCGCTGGTCGACGGTGTGGGGGCTGTTCTTCATCTGCCTGCTGTACCTGTCGGCTCCGGCGTTCGCGGCGTTCGGCACCGACATCTACGCGAACAACATCGGCCCGGTGTACGGCGACCCCGGGATGACGAGCGCCGCGGGCGACGTCATCGTCGTGTTGGCGGCGCAGTTGGCCGAGTTCCCGCAGTGGTTCGTCGGCTTCGTCGCCGCGGGCGGCATCGCCGCCGCAATCGCGACTACGGCCGGCCTGTTCATCGCCGGCTCGTCGGCCATCTCCCACGACATCTACGCGAACATCATCAACGAGGACGCGAGTCAGCGCCAGCAGGTGCTCGTCGGTCGACTGAGCATCGTCGCGCTCGGCGTCATCACGACGCTCGCGGCGCTGGACCCGGCGGCACCCATCGCCGCGCTGGTCTCGTACGCGTTCTCGCTGGCGGGTGCGGTGTTGTTCCCGATGTTCTTCCTCGGACTCTGGTGGGAGAACACGAACCGACAGGGCGCGCTCGCCGGGATGACGACCGGACTCGTCATCTGGCTGATTCCGATGATAAACGAGGTGCTGCCGACGTACATCGGCAACGGCGAGCCGTACTCGGCGACGCTGGCGGCGACGGTGCCCGCCATCGGGTCGGCGCTCGTCGCCGTCCCCATCGTGTTCGCCGTCACCATCGGCGTCTCGCTGGCGACGGACGAACCCGACCTGGCGACCAAGCGGATGGTCCGGCAGTGCCACAGCCCCGAACCGATGTCGCGGATGCAGTCCGCCGAGGACGTCGCCGCGACCGACGGCGGCGAACCCGTCTCGGAGGACTGAGCGTGTACGAACGCATCCTCGTCCCGACGGACGGAAGCGCCGTCGCGGAACTGGCGGTGAGCCACGCCGTCGACCTCGCCGAGCGCTACGGTGCCGAACTCCACGCGCTGTACGTCGTCGACATCGACGCGGTGAACCTCGGACTCGGCACCGAGCAGGTCGACCGGATTCGGCAAGGACACTTCAGCGAGATGGGGGAACTCGAGTCCAGAGCGACGGAGTCGACCGGCGTCGTCGCGGCCGCCGCCGGTGACCGCGGCATCGACGTCGTCGAAGAGATTCGCGTCGGTCGGCCGCACAAGGTCATCGCCAACTACGCCGAGAAGGAGGACGTCGACCTCGTCGTGATGGGAAGTCACGGACGCGCTGGCGTCAGCCGCGCGCTGCTCGGCAGCGTCACCGAACGAGTGCTCCGGTCGACGCACGTGCCCGTGCTCGTCGTCGACAGACAGGGTGCGGAGTGAGCCGTGGAGGTCGACCGTTCCCCCGCCGCGTCGCCGACGGGTCCGGAGGTGCCGCGTCGATGAGCCGACTCGAAGCCATCGGCGAACACGTCCAACAGCACCGTCGCGGCATGTTCGTCGACCTCGTCTTCGCCATGGCGTGGGTGACGGTCGTCACGCTTCTGTTCGACTTCCTGCAGGCCCCGCAGTGGGCGTACTACCTCGCCATGCTCTGCGGCGTGCTCGCCTACTACGGCTTCTTCTGGTCGCTCGAGGCCGCCAGAGAGACGTCGTAGCGCGGCGGCCGACGAGGTCGTCCCCCCGCTACGTCTCTTCGACCCACTCGCGAAGGCAACACTCGTCGCAGAGATACCGCCGAACGGCGTCGCCGAAGTCGTCTTCGACGAGCGTGACGAGCACGTGACGTTCGTGCAGCGACAGCGTCGACTCGCAGTTTGCGCAGGGTTCCGAGCGGGTTCCGTTCGGTTGCCAGTGGTGGTGTCGGACCGCTCGACCGATTCGAACTCCGCCGCTCGCGTCGCGCGGGTGGCGGCCGGTGTACTCAGAGAGCGTCATCGTCGAGAGCAAGCCGCCGACGGATAAACCACTTTTGTGGGTAGAGCTATAGAGCGATATTTAATCGCGAGAGACCGACGGTCCGGTCCCGAGACCACTCTGGCGCGAAGAAAGTCGCACGCGTCCGCTCGCGGAGCGATTTGAACGCGCCTCGAATCACCCGACCGCGCGGGCGGCGAACGTTTCCGCGCCCGTAATTTATATCATAATTGTTCACGAACGTCGAGCCACATGGAGAAACCACTGCTGGCGACGGATTTCTTGGACCGCGCCCGGCGACACTACGGCGACGAGGAGGCCGTCGTGGCGACGACCGGAGAGAGATACACGTACGCCGAACTCGGCGACCTCGCAGACGGGTGGGCGGCGGCGCTGCAGGCCAGAGGAGTCGAGAAGGGCGACCGAGTCGCCGTGCTGGACCCGAACACCCACTATCACCTGGCGGCGGCCTACGGGTCGATGCAGGTCGGCGCGATCCACACGCCGCTGAACTACCGGCTCGTCCCGGCGGACTTCGAGTACATCCTGAACGACGCGGGCGTGAAAGCCGTCTTCGCCGACCACGCGTACGCCGAGAACATCGAGGCCGTCCGCGACTCGGTTCCGACGGAGCTGTTCGTCACCGACGACCCCGACGCGGTGGAGGGACAGTGGGAGTCGTTCGACGAACTCGTCGGCGAGTCGACCGAGTACGACCGCCCCGAGATGGACGAGTCCGATATCGTCACCATCAACTACACCTCGGGGACGACGGGCGACCCGAAGGGCGTCTGCCGAACCCACCGAACCGAGACGCTGCACGCGTACCTCGTCTCGATTCACCAGGAGCTCCGCGACGACGACGTCTACCTGTGGACGCTGCCGATGTTCCACGTCAACGGCTGGGGTCACATCTTCTCGGTGACGGGGATGGGCGCGAAACACGTCTGCACGCGCGGCGTCGACGCCGGCGGCATCTTCGACGCCATCCACGACGAGGGCGTCTCGTACTTCTGCGCCGCGCCGACGGTGCTCAACATGCTCCAGGAGCACTACGCCGAACACGAACCGGAGACGACCGCCGGGCGACCCGTCCGAGTGGCGACGGCGGGGGCCGCGCCGCCGGAGGCGACGATTCGAACGGTCGAAGACGAGTTCGGCTGGTACCTCAAACACGTCTACGGCGCGACGGAGACCGGGCCGCTCATCACCACCTCCGACGCCCGGCGGTTCTTCGACCAGGACTCCGCCGAGCGGTTCGCCGTCAAGAAGACGCAGGGCATCGGCTATCTCGGCACCGAGGTCCGCGTCGTCGACGAGGACGGCGAGGACGTGCCGCAGGACGGTCAGAGCATCGGCGAGATCGTCGTCCGCGGCAACCAGGTGATGGACGGCTACTGGGAGAAGCCCGACGCGACGGATGAGGCGTTCACCGACCGCGTCGAGGGCTACTACCACATGGGCGACCTCGCGACGGTCGACGAGAACGGCTTCGTGAGCATCCAGGACCGGAAGAAAGACATCATCATCTCCGGCGGCGAGAACATCTCCAGCATCGAACTGGAAGACGCGCTGTTCGACCACGACGCCGTCGCCGACGTGGCGGTCATCCCGGCGCCGAGCGAGAAGTGGGGCGAGACGCCGAAGGCGTTCGTCGTCCCCGCCAACGGCGATCCGGAGCGTCCGGGGACGACGAGCGACGAGATGGTCGCGTTCCTGCGCGAGCGCATCGCGACGTACAAAGTCCCCGGCGAGATCGAGTTCGTCGCCGAGTTGCCGACGACGGCGACCGGGAAGGTCCAGAAGTACGAACTCCGCGAACGCGAGTGGGAGGAGGAAGACCGGATGGTCGGCGAGGGGTAGTCCGCTGGCGGCCGAGTCGGTCGAAAAGTAGCCGGATAATCAGCCAAATCGGTCGAAGGGAGTCGAGTACGTCGACTCCCGACGCTGTCGGTTGAGCGTCTGCTCGTTTTGCCACGGGGGCGAGATACTACTTGTTGGACGACGTACCCCCGCTGTGACCGACACAGACCCCGAATCAGTCGTCCGAGAGTACTACGACCTCGTCGACGCCGAACGCTACGACGACCTCGTCGCGCTCTTCGGCGAGGACGTCCGCTACGAACGACCCGGACAGGACGCCATCGAGGGACGAGACGCGCTGCTGGAGTTCTACGAGGAGGGCAGGCCGCTGGAGGACGGCGGCCACGAGGTGCACGACGTGGTCGTCGACGGCGACACCGCCGCCGTCCGCGGGACGTTCAGCGGCCTCCAGAACGGTGAGGCCGTCGAGTTCGGCTTCGCCGACTTCCACGAGTTCGAGGACGGCGAAATCGCCCGCCGGTACACGTACACTGACCGCGACGAAGTCTGAGCGGGTCGCTCGCGTCCGCGCTCCATCCGTCGCGCGGCCGTGGGCGCGTGTTCGATAGCTACGCGGTTCTCGACCCCTCTCGCCGAATCGAGACCTATCTCACTTGTCAGCGGAATCACGATACGCTGTACTGTTAAATCCGTTCGGGTTGTACGTAGCCGCAAATGGCATCTCCGACGGACCTCGCGACCATCCGGATTCGAACCGCCGCTCCCTGCGCCGTCGCTGTCGGTCCGGCACGGCGGATGAACGACGGTGGCGGAGCGACACGACCCGAATAATGGAGTACACCCGTCGACAGACGCTCGGCGCGACAGCCGGAATACTGGCGTTGCTGTCGTACGAGAACACGACAGAGATACTCGAACACGGTATGTTACCACCACAGAGCACAGTCGTCACGTCGAGAACCGAACTCGAACGCGCGTTCGCCGACCTCAGTCCCGGAGAGACGGTTTGGATCAGCCCGAAGAACGCCCCGTATCGGACGACGGAGTGGTTAGACATCGACGTCAGCGGGGTGACCGTACTCGGGCCGGGGTTGCCGACGCTTATCAAACCCGCCGACGGTGCGAACGTCGGCGGCATACGAATCGGTCACAACAGCAGTTGTCGAAACGTCCGCGTCGAGGGCGTCGGTTACCACGGAAATCCGAAAAATCAGGACGACGGCGCGAAGAAACTCCACGGAATCATCGTCCGAGACGTCGACGACGTCACGCTTCGGGGCAACACCGTCGCCCACACGCATCCGTTCGGCGAACACGGCAGCGGGGGCAGCGGTATCAGCGCCGGGCGAGCGAGCAAGAACGTCCGGATTCTGGACAACCGAATCCACCACTTCGGCGACCGCGGCATCCAGTTGGGCGGGCAGAACACCGTCGTCTCGGGCAACGTCGTGACAGACGGAATCGACCGAACGATCGCCTGCGACCTGTGGACGCCCGACGGCGAGAACGACGTCGCGAACACCGTCATCATCTCCGAGAACATCCTCGGTAACTGTCGTGAGGGCAGTCTGACGGGCGTCGCCAGCGGTCCCGAAGGCGTCGCAACCGGCAGTTCACACATCATCGTCTCGAACAACATCGGCTTCGGTTTCCACAAGAGCTTCTGTCACGTCCGCGGACCGACGAACATCACGAACGTCTCTATCAGGGGGAACGTGAGCACGCAGGTGACCGAGGGCCTCTGGACGAACAAAACCGAGAAGTTCGCCGGCATCGCCGTCGACCCCTCCGGGGCGACGAACATCACTATCGGCGACAACGAACTCAGCGGCTACAGCCGCCACGGCATCAACGTCCTCGGAGACATCTCGAACCTGAAAATCGCGGGCAACATCGTCCTCGATGCCGGGGAAGCGGGCATCCGAGTCCAGAACGCGAGCGACGGAACCATCGTCGACAACACGATCGAGCGAACCGGCGACCACGGAATTCTGCTGAAGGACACCACGTCGTTCGCCGTGACGAACAACCACCTGCGCGACCTCGCGCTCTCCGGCATCGCGTTGCACAACTCCGGCGAGGCGCATCACATCGTCGGCTCGAACCACATCAGACAGCCGAACGAGAACAGGGAGAATGCGGTCGCGTCGATACACGTCGACAGTTCGGCGGTCGTCGTGCAGGGTAACACTATCACGCAGGCGACGGACGTCCCGTCGATAAGCGACTCGGCGGCGGCCGAGAGCAACATCTATCGGGGCAACCACGGGAGCGAAGGCGCTCGGTGGGCTATCGGGAGCCCCTCGTCGGTCGTCAGAGACAACGTGCCTCCGTTCGACTCGCACTCCGGCGTGAGAGCGTCGAACAACCGAGCGGAGATACGGTTCGAGAAAGCGTACGACGAGCCGCCGAAGCTCACGTTCGCCAGACGGGGCGGCGGCATCCGAAACGTCGAGTACAGAGAGCGGAACGGCGCGTTCGTCGGTGCGTCGATCGAGACGGCGGCCGCCGACGGCGTCGTCGACGTCGCCGTCGACAGTTTCGGCTAGTCGACGAAACTCGCCGACGGTTCCGTTTTCGGGAGTCGGGAGTCGCGGACGATTCGGCCGGGAGAGTCGACAAGGAAGCCGGTCGAGTCGCTAAGTGAGTTCGTCCGATATCGTGCGTCGGGTAGGATAGCTTGTTTCGGAGCCGGTACTATCCGTCTGGCTTGACGGTGATTTCGCTCGAGAGATGGCCGCCGCGCCAATCCATAGTGAAGTTCATCGTCGCCTCCTCGTCGGAGGGGTCGGCGTAGGGGGTGTACGAGTACGTCCACGTTGCAGACTCAGCGCTCTTCAACTCGAGTGCGATACTGGTTACAGGGGTGTACGCCACCGAAGGTCCACTCCGGTTGAGCGCTCCGATGAACGTCCCAGAGACGTCACCCACGTTTTCGACCACGAGCGTCACGGTGACTGTCTCCCCAGAGGGGACCGATTTAGGAGTGAAGAACTCGGTCACCTCGAACTCTGTCGGTGGTCGACCGAGTTTCCGCACGGTGTCCTCGTTTAAAACGTGGCTCCCGCCAGGCCACTGCACTGTGGCCTCGTTCGCTTCGATCGGTTTCGGAACCGTGAACAGAACAGTCTCCTCGGCACTCGCTCGGAAGCGGGTACCATTGGCCCAGAGATATTCTCTGTTCGTTATCTCTCCCAGTTCCGCGGGTTGGTAGGTCGCTCCTCCACCTGCGAGTTCGACCGACTCGTGGCGAGCGGACGACCGACCGAGACCCGCTACTGCTGCGACGACGAACTGTTCGTCAGACTCGCCGTATGTTCCGATGGAGTCCGGAGAATTCGGTATCACCAGCGTCGGCGTCGAGACGATATCCCGGACGGCTAAATCAACCGTGCTCGTGGTACGGTCGAGCGTTTCCGCACTATCGCCCGACATCGAAGTGTTCGTCGGGCCCTCGCCGGTGGAGTTCGGTTCGGCGGGAGAACCCGTTGCAGAGTCGGTGGAAGCGCTCAAACAACCCGCTTGCGAGACGAGAGCGAGTCCACCCAGACGTAGTACATCACGCCGTAGTCGATTGGAGGACATTGTTCAACGGCACTGGACTGTATCGAATGATAAGCTTTCTGCGCGGCTACGACCGCAGAATACGCGCTCCGAGTCGCCTCGAACGGCACTGAACGGGTGTCCGTCATCTCACTCAACCCGACGAAGCGCCCGAAACGGTGAGGTGGTCGCTACGGTGCTTTCAGAACCTCGATTAGCCATCTGCGTTTCGCGAGAACTGATGCAGAGCGCCGGATTTCGTATCGCATCTAACGGTATATGACGGATGCGTCGCTCGGTCGTAACGGCGGTCGACGGACGGGCGAGAAGAGCGGTCGGAGAACGAAGCGCGGAGAACTACAGGTACGCCGAGTCCCAGCGGGCGGATTTGCTCTGGTTGCCGCACTCGTTGCACTGGATGCGTTCCATCGAGTCCATCGCGGTCTCGAAACTCTCGCAGTTGCCGCAGAAGTAGCCGTAGCGTTCCTCTCTGCCCTCGTCGGTGTAGGTGACGTAGAACGGCGCTTTCCGGGCGCGCTGGCTCTCGTCGTAGGCGACGAACAGCGTCTGTCCGTCCGAGTCCGTTCGCTCTTCGACCGGGACGAACTCCTCGGCGGACTCGGAGGCGGTCTTGCGGAAGGCGCGTTCGGTGAACTCCTCGTCGCCGATTTTCACCGCCCGGGTCTCGCCGGCGTCGTAGCCGGCGTTCTCGTAGAACTTCGCACCGCCCTCGTTGACGGTCAACACTTTCCCTTCGAGGCGCGACGCGCCGCGGTCCATCAGCTCCGTCTCGACGCGCTTGAGCAGCTGCTTTCCGAGGCCCTTCCCGCGCGAGTCGGGGTCGACGTGGAGCCAATCGATCTGGCCGACCGTCCCGTCGGCCTCGACGAGGTAGCTCTGGACGAAGGCGACCACGTCGTCGCCGTCGACGGCGACGGTCCACACCGCCTGCGGGTCGTCGAGATTCGCCCCGACCTCGTCGTCGTCGTACCACCTCCCGACGGCGTCGTCGATGACGTCCTCGGAGAGTTCGGGACTGTACGAAGCCAGAAGCGACTCGCGTGCGACGGTTCGAATCCCTTCCGCGTCTGCGGGTTCGGCGTCTCGAAGGTCCATACGCTGTGCTACGCCGTACCACCACAAAACAGTCCCGGCCACTCGCAGACACAGAAGCGCGTCCCGGCGGCCGGTTTGTCGGTTCTCCGACCGCTCGCGTCGGTCGGACGCCTCGGCCGGTCGCCGGGCGGCCGTCGAAGGCGCAACGGCTATCAACCGTCTCGGCCCGTACATCGAGACGATGAACCGCACCGACCGAGACGGACGCCAGCGGCGCACTCCGGAGAGACGACGATGACGGGCGAGCCGGACATCGACGATGTGCTGGCCCGTCTCACCGACGGCGGCGTCGTCCGCGAGGGCGACGACGGGTCGCTCACGACGACCGGGGCGTTCGAATCGACGCGAGCGGAGTACAGTCGACAGTATCGGACTGCCGACCGCGAGACGTTCGTCGACGCGGTCGCCGAGGCGTTCGACCTCGCTCCCGAGACGGCGGCGAGAGAGATAGACGCGAACGGCGTGACGCGCGCGCAGTTGGCGGCCTATCTCGCCGTGGAGTCGTTTCTGGACACGTCGCCGACGGCGGAGACGAAAGCCGTGATGGCGCATCTGGTCTGCGAGGTGTCGCCGCCGTCGCCGGTTCCCCGGGCGGTCGCCCCGCTCGACGACTCCTACGAGGCGTTTCTCGACGACCATCCCGACGCCGTCGTGACCGTCTGGAAGCACGACTGCGACCCGTGCGAACGGCTCGAAGCCGACCTCCCGGCGCTGCTCGACGCGGTACCGGAGCGAGTCGCCGTCGGCGGTGTCGACGGCGCGTCGGCCTCGGGCTTTCGGCTTCGACACGCGGTCAACACCGCACCGGCGGTCGTCTTCTTCGCCGGCGGCGACCACGTCGAGACGCGCGAGGGATACGTCTCGCCGTCGGCGTTCGCGGCCGTCGTCGAGGACGTTTTCTGAACTGCGGCGCTACGTCTCGCCGACGACGCCGGCGACCAGCACCGGTCGGTTCGAACTCAGGATGACCGACTGGCTGACGCTGCCGAAAATGGCTTTTCCGGCCGGCGAACGCTTCCGCCCGGCGACGACGATGAGGTCGGCGTTCTCCCGATTGGCGGCGTCGAGAATCGACTGTGCGGGGTCGCCGCCGGATTCGAGTAGTTCGTACGCGACGCCATTGTCGTCGAGATAGTCGGCGGCGGCGCGAACCGCCTCGACGTCGGTGGCGGACGCGTCGCCCGGGTCCTCGTCGAACGCGTGCAGGAGCGTGACCGTCATCTCGCCGGCGCTCCCGGGGAGATTGGCAACTTCACGTGCGCACGTTCGGGCACGCTCTACGTCGTCGTCGACACCAACGAGCACGTGGTACATACCGAGAGATACGGCGGTGCGTGCTTATCAGTTCTGGGCGGCGTCGTCGTCGATGTTCCTCGAGACGTACGCGACGAGCAGCAGCGGGACGCCGAGCACCAGCGCGACGGTCAGCGCGCCGTAGGCGGCGAAGCCGAGTTGCGTCGGTGGAAACGGGATGAGAAAGAGGAATCTCGGCGACCGGAGTCCGGAGACGAACGTCGCCGTCAGAAACCCGGCGAGCCCCGAGATCGCGACGAGCAGTACGTAGAGGATGAGGACGAACCGCGGACCTTCGAGTCGTATCGTGCTCACGACCGGGGCTTCGGACGCGAGTCGATTAGCGCTTTCGACGCCGCCTGCGCCCGCTTCCGGGGTCAGATAACGAGGATGATGCCGGTCGCAAACATCATGAGCGCGACGGCCCCGAGGATGATGCCGAGGAGGTCTTTGTCGGACATACCTATCGCTCGGGGGGCGAACGACAAAGGCACGTCGGTGTTCGGTGCGCACCGACGCGTCGAATCGACCGTCGACCGAGCGAAGCGTCAGCTCGGCGGGTGAAAAACGAAAGCGGGAGGCCGCGTTATTCGTCGGAGTCGCGTTCGTCCGCAGACTCGCCGCCGACGACACGGCCGTCACGGCGCTCTGCTTGCGACGAAGTGTCGTTCACGTCGTTCACGACACCGCCGTCCGTCACTGGCTCTTCCTCGCCGCCGTCGCTTCACTCCGTTTGCGACGAGGCATCGTTCGCTTCGCTCTCGACACCGCCGTCGGCGATCTTCGTCTGCAGTTTTCGGTCGAACCAGTCCCACTCGACGGTGCGGAGGTTCGACTCCTCGAGGTTCCACGGGTCGCCGTCTTCGACGACGGGGCCCTCCAGGTACGACTGCACCATGTTCCACACGAAGATGATGCCGCCCAGCAGCAGCATGTACGCGCCGAGCGTCGCGATCTGGTGCAGCGACGCGAACTGCGGCAGGTAGGTCGCGTACCGGCGCGGCATGCCGCCGTAGCCGAGCAGAATCATCGCGAGGAACGTGACGTTCGTCCCGATCATCCACAGCCAGAAGTGCCATTTCGCGAGGCTCCGCTGGTACATCCGACCCGTGACGAGCGGGTACCAGTAGTAGATGCCCGCCATCCCCGCGAAGGTGATGGCCCCCATCACGATGTAGTGGAAGTGACCGACGACGTAGTACGTGTCGTGCAGTATGAGGTCGACGGGAACGGAGGCGAGGAACACGCCCGTCACGCCGCCGATGATGAAGTTGGAGACGAAGCCGATGCAGTACAGCATCGGCGCGGTGAGTCTGATGTTGCCGTTCCACATCGTGGTGATCCAGTTGAACGTCTTGACGGCGCTGGGGATGGCGATAGCCATCGAGACGGCCATGAACGAGGCGCGCAGACGCGGGTCCATGCCGGTCGAGAACATGTGGTGCGCCCAGACGCCGAACGAGAGCACGCCGATGGCGAGCGTCGAGTAGACGACGAACTTGAACCCGAACAGCCGACGGCCCGCGAAGCGCGGGAGGATGTAGCTGACCAGTCCCATCGGCGGCAGCACGAGGATGTACACCTCGGGGTGGCCGAAGAACCAGAACAGGTGTTGCCAGAGCATCGACCCGCCGCCTTCGCCGACGGCGTAGAACGCCGTCCCGAAGTTGCGGTCGGCGACGAGCATGAGCATCGCGCTGCCGAGAAGCGGGAACGCGAAGAGGATGAGCCCCGACTGCGTGAGGATGGTCCACGAGAAGATGTCGAGGTTCGCCCACGTCACCTCCTCGGCGCGCTCGGTGAAGATAGTCGCGATGAAGTTTATCGCGCCCATCGTCGCCGAGACGCCCGAGAGGTGGAGTCCGAGCAGCATCAGGTCGACGCCGGCGTTCGCCTGATTACCCTGTCCGACACCCGCCGACAGCGGGGTGTACATCGTCCACGCCGTCTGCGCGGGAATGAGGTTCGGAATGGGGAAGAAGCCGGCCCAGATAAGGAGCGCCGCGGGCGGGAGCAACCAGAACGCGATGGCGTTGATTCGCGGGAACGCCATGTCGTCGGCACCGATGATGAGCGGGATGAAGTAGTTCGAGAAGGCCGCGATGATGGGCGTCCCAAAGAGGAACAGCATCGTGATGCCGTGGCTCGTCATGAGCGAGTTGTAGAAGCCCGGTTGGACGAGCACCGTCTCCGGCGTCGCGAGTTCGGTTCGCATCAACACGACCATGAGGCCGCCGACGACGAACGCGAAGATGCCGTAGGCACCGTACATCAGGCCGATATCTTTGTGGTCGACCGTCGTCAACCACCGGACGATTCCTGCGGGTTTCTCCTCGGAGACGTACCCGGATTCTTGGCCGACTGCGCCGCCGCTGCTGAGTGGGGTGTAACCGCTCCAGTTTTCCACCCGCGTCAGCCAGACGAAGACGCCCACGAGGAAGACCCCCATGAGGACCGTCAGCGCTAACTGTCCGTTCAACTGCATGGTGACTGCTCGGAATCGCAGGGTAAAGAAAGGTTCGGGTGGCGTCCGTCACTCGGTCCGCTGTCGGTCGGTCGTGTCAGATTCGTCGGACTCGGACTCGCCGACGTTCGCCTCGTCGGCGGTGGTGTCGTCGGCTTCGTCGGCGGTGTCGTTATCCGTCTCGCCGGTGGTGTCGTTATCCGTCTCGCCGGTGGTGTCGTTATCCGTCTCGCCGGTGGTGTCGTCGTCTGTCTCGCTGAGGGTGTCGTCGTCTGTTTCGCCGGTGGTGTCGTCATCCGTCTCGTCGCCGGCGGTTAGCTCGCTGTCGCGGTCGGTCCCGGATTCGATTGCTTGCGTGTCGGCGCGGCCGTCCTGGTTCGTCTCGCCGTGTTCGGCCTCCGCGCCCGGCATCCCCGCCTGTCCCGGGTAGTACACCGTCGAGGATTTCTCGGCGCTGGCGACGGCCTTCCCGGAGAAGTACGTCAGGATAGCGAGCAGGACGAACGGGACGGCGTGCAGACCGACCATGATGGCAGTGGGGAAGAGGTCGCCGCCCCACGGTTGGACGAGCAGGAAGAGGACGACGAAGAACAGGAGGATGAACAGCGGGATGATGTTCACCGTCAGGTCGAGAAGCGTCTCCCTGTCGAAGACTTTGTTCGAGTTCGTGTTCGCCATGGTGACCTGTTACGGACGCCGGTCAAATAGATTGTTGGTTCCGCTCGGTTAGACAGCGAACTCCTCGTCGTCGACGAACACCTCGCCGAGTACGCCGACGAGGAGGAGGATGACGCCCGCGACGAGAACGGCGTAGCCGCGCTCTGCGAGCTGTACGGCTTCGGCTGCGACCTGCGTATCCGCGTACAGCAACAGGGCCCCGAGCCCGAAGACGAGCACTGCCGAGGCGACGAGTGCCCGCCACGGCCGGTCAACGTAGCCCGCCTCCTGCATCATGCCCGCACAACAGCCGAAGAACAGCAGCAGACCGCCGACGGCGACGGCGAAGAGGTTGAACAGGATGCCGGCCTCCGCGAGCGGGATACTGAGCGCGATGAAGAACGGCCACGGACTGGCCGTCCGGTACTGTTCGGAGAGCCCCGGATTTTCGTCCATGTCGGTTCTTACGCCCCGACCGTAAGAAGCGCTTCGATGAGCGTGCGAACCGCTACGGGAGCGTGATGCCGTGGCGGCTCAGATACTCGCTCGCGGCTTTGATCTCGACCGGACTCCCGATGATGCGACAGCGCGTGTTCTCCCGCGAGAAAATCGTCACGGTGAACTGCGACTCCAACTCCTCTCGGAGACCGTCCAGCGAGGCGCACGGCAGGACGATTTCGGTGCTGTCTCGGAGTTTCACCGGGTCCGGCATCGCTCGTCGAATGGTTGCCGTAATGTCGTATAACGGTACCGAAATCAGCGACAGTCTCGCGTGCGCTCCGCGCGCGCGAAGGACGACACAGGCGAGTGCTTCCATAGGTGAGTGACACAGGCGAGTGCTTCCATAGGTGAGTGACACAGGCGAGTGCTTCCATAGGTGAGTGACACAGGCGAGTGCTTCCATAGGTGAGTGCTCCGGCCGAGGTCCGTCCCTCGCCGCCGCCGTCGAAGGAAAGGGTTTTTCGACACACGCGGCGGAAGCTACGACGATGGGACTGGAGGAGGAGATCGACGCGATCGAAGAGGAGATCGCCAGCACTCCGTACAACAAGTCGACGGAGGCGCACATCGGTCGACTGAAGGCGAAACTCTCGGAGAAGAAGGAGAAACTCGAAAACCAGTCCTCCGCGGGCGGCGGGCAAGGCTACGCCGTCGAGAAAACCGGCGACGCGACCATCGCGCTCGTCGGTTTCCCGAGCGTCGGCAAGTCGACGCTCATCAACGCGCTCACCAACGCCGAGAGCGAGACGGGAGCCTACGAGTTCACGACGCTCGACGTCAACCCCGGGATGCTGCAGTACCGCGGGGCGAACATCCAGGTGCTGGACGTCCCGGGACTCATCGAGGGCGCAGCGGGCGGACGCGGCGGCGGCCGCGAGGTGCTGTCGGTCGTCCGGACCGCTGACCTCGTCGTGTTCGTCCTCTCGGTGTTCGAGGTCGACCAGTACGAGCGACTCAGCCAGGAGCTGTACTACAACAAGATTCGCCTCGACACCGAACCGCCGAGTCTCACCATCTCCAAGCAGATCAAAGGCGGCATCAACGTCACGAAGAGCGACTCGGTCGAACTCGACGAGCAGACCATCAAGGACGTCCTCCGCGAGTACGGCTACGTCAACGCCGAGGTCACCGTCCGGGGCGACCCCTCCATCGACGAACTCATCGACGGCATCATGGACAACCGGGTGTATCTGCCCTCCATCGTCTCGGTGAACAAAGCCGACCTCATCGACCGCGACTACCTGCCGACGGTGTACGAGAACCTGGAGGAGATCGGACTCGACCCCGAGGAGGTGACGTTCATCAGCGCCGAGAAGGAGAAGGGTCTCGACGGCCTCAAAGACGAGATATGGGAGGCGCTCGGTCTCATCCGCGTGTACATGGACAAACCGGGCCGCGGCACCGACTACGAGGAACCGCTCGTCATCCGGCGCGGGATGACCGTCGGCGACGCCTGCCGGAAACTCGGGGCGAACCTCGAAGACCGGTTCAAGTTCGCCCGCGTCTCCGGGCCGAGCGCCAAACACGACGAACAGCAGGTCGGCAAGGACCACGAACTCGCAGACGAGGACGTGCTGCGCATCGTCGCGCGGAAGTAGCGGATGGCGGCCACCACGGACGGACGCGACCCACGCCGCACCTCGACGCCGCGGACGCTCCTGTTTCTGCTCTCGCTGTGGCTCGTTCCGTGGAGCGTGCTCCTCGTCGACGGCCGTCCGGCGACGCTCGTCTTTCCGTGGGGGCTGTTCGACCCCGGTTCCGGCCGCCTCGTCTCGCTGTACAGCTACCTGTTCGAGTTCACCGGCGGGTTCGGGTCGCTACCGAGGTATCTCCGCGCGTGGCCGACGAGCGTCGTGGCGTTTCTCCTGGCGACGGCGAGCGCGGGCGGCGGCGCGCTGGTCGGCCGCGAGGACTCGCGCGTGACCGCCCTCTTGCTGGTTCTGGCCGGACTCGGACAGCTCTCGTTCGCCTGGGGCTTCGCACAATCCGGTGGGCGACTCGCGCTCCCCGTCGGTACCGTCGCGCTGTGGGCCGCCGCGTGGCTCTATTACCGTTGACTCTGTCCGAATTCGGCCGTTGCGTGGCTCTCCGTCTCGGTTCGGTGTGGACTCGTTCCGGTTCGTCGTGGACTCGCCGCGAATTCGTCGTGGCTCCTCTCGCGTTCGTTGTGAGTCAGCTGTAAGTCAGTTGTCGAATCGTGTGCTTGCAAGTGCGACACAACACCTTTGACCCTCTGGGGTGGCATAGCATAACATGGCAGCAGAATTCGGCGCACTGTCACTCGTACCGCCGTTGTTAGCCATCGTACTCGCAATCGTCACGCGGAAACCGATACTGGCGCTGTTTCTCGGCGTCTGGTCCGGCGGCGTCATCTACTCCGGCGGGTTGGGCGTCGTCCAGACGTTCACCTGGGTCGCCGAGTCGATCGGGGACGACGTGTTCCACGCCCAGATTCTCATCTTCACGCTCCTGCTCGGTGCGGGCGTGACGTTCATCTGGCGAACCGGCGGGTCGCTCGCTATCACGCAGTTCGCGACGAAGCGACTCGACAGCCAGCGAAAGGCCGGGTTGATGGCGTGGCTGCTCGGTCTCGTCTGGTTCTTCGACGACTACGCCAACACGGCCGTCGTCGGCAGTTCGATGCGCGACATCACCGACGAACTGCGCATCTCCCGCGAGAAACTCTCCTACATCGTCGACTCGACGGCCGCGCCCGTCGCCACGTTCGGCATCTCCAGTTGGGTCGCCTACCAGATCAGCATGGTGCAGGAGGGGTACTCGCAGATCGGCGTCACTGGCGGCGAGGAGGTTCCGACGGCGTTCATCGCCTTCCTGCAGAGCATCCCGTTCAACATGTACTGCCTGTTCGCCATCGCCATGGTGTTCATCGTCGTCGTCACCGGACGGGACTTCGGCGAGATGCTCGACGCCGAACACCGCTCGTGGGAGACCGGGAACGTGCTCCGCGAGGACGCAGTTCCGCTGCAGAGCATCGAGGAGAACCTCGGCGAACCCAACGGCGACAATCCGCAGTTGCGGATGTTCGTCGTCCCGGTACTCGTGCTCGTCGTCGTCGCCATCGCTGGCGCGGTGTGGACGGGATACGCCCCCGACCGGGGAATCGTCCAGATCGCCGGCAACGCCGACTTCGCCTCGGCGCTCGTCTGGGGGTCGTTCTTCATGGTCGTCTCGGCGATGCTGCTCGCGCTGGTCTCGGGCGCGCTCACGCTCGACGAGTGCATGGACTCGCTCGTCGACGGCTTCTCCATCATGCTGACGGCGGTCACCATCCTCGTACTGGCCTGGTCTATCAGCCTCACCACGGGCGCGCTCGGCACCGGCGAGTTCGTCACCGGCATCGCCCAGGGAATCGTCACGCCGACGCTGCTCCCGCTCGTCGTCCTCTTTGCGTCCGCGTTCATCGCCTTCTCGACCGGTACCTCGTGGGGGACGATGGCCATCGTGACGCCCGTGGCGATTCCGCTGGCGTGGGGTATCGGCGGGCAGTCGCCGGAACTCATCCCCGTCGCCGTCGGGACGGTGTTCAGCGGCGCTATCTTCGGCGACCACACCTCGCCCATCTCCGACACGACCATCCTCTCGTCGACGTTCACCGGCGCGGACCACATCGACCACGTGCGCACGCAACTGTACTACGCGGTCACCGTGGTGCTCGTCGCGTCTGTAATGCTTCTCATCTACGGCATGACCGGCCTCACGCCGCTGGTGTTGCTCCCCGTGGGCCTCGGACTGCTGGTCGCGCTGGTGTACGGCCTCTCGGAGTTCGACGCGCGGCGGAAGGGGCTCACCCCGAAGGCGTCGCGGCGACCCCGACAGGAGCGCGACGTCGCCGACGACTGAGCGACGTTCGAATATCGCACGAAAAAGAGTGCGGACTTTTTTTGATACACACTCAACGTCGGACTCACCCCACCGATGGGTCCAACTGAGCGAACCAGACTTCCCTTATCGATTAGAGAACGAAATCATCACGGAACGTTTCATACTCGCCGCGGCGCTCGCACAGCAGACGAGAGCGCCGTTCGACTCCGGAGAAGACCCCGACGAGAGTTCATAATCGGTGTTTTCCTCCGCAAGAAGCGGTTACACCCGGTTTCGAGAGTCGAGTATGAGCACTCGGCAGCATCGATGGAAAATACGACAGCGTTCGCAGCGCGCCCGTTAAGCGGGAGTACGACCCGTCGTTCGATTATCGCGACAGAGCGTGTGGCGTACATCACCGCACCCGATATCAAAATCGAGAGACGCAAGCCGATTATGAAGATTTTCACGGCGAATCGAGCGGCGAGTCAATAGTGAGGGTCGACTGCATCAGCACGCTAAACGCTCGTCTCCACGCTTTGGGTGCGCTCTTTCGGTGCGTTGGCGGTGATTGGGACATGCCGTCGGGCGCCTCCTAGTGGGAGTGAAACGGTCAGTATCAGTCTTCTTGCGGGGATTTGCGCCGAATATGAACCGCACTCGAAGCAACTGATGACCACGAGAACTCCTTTACTCGACGCTGAACGGTCTTCGTCGAGTATGAACTTCGGTGAATGTCGGAGAAGGCCGACTGCATTCTCTGTGAGCTCCCCCGCCTTACTCACTTACTTTGCTCGCTTCGCTCGCTGAGAATGGGACTTCGCCCCTCCTTCAACTAAAGAGAGGACAGCCATTCGCGGACGACTAGTGGTCGACACGGCGAGACGGTTCCGCCTCCGGTATTCTTTTCGACGCGCCGACCCATTACTCGTCTATGTCCGGAGTACTCGACCACACGATGATTCGCGTCGGCGACCTGGAGGAGTCGCTGGAGTGGTACAAGACGAACCTGAACTACGAGGAGAAAGACCGCTGGGAGGCCGACACCTTCACCAACGTCTACGTCGGGCCCGAGGAGATGCACGAGGAGGGTGCGATGCTCGAACTGACCGAGAACCACGACACCGACGAGTACGACGTCGGCGACGCGTGGGGCCACATCGCCGTGCGCGTGCCCGAGGGCGAACTGGAGGAGGCGTATCAGGAGCTGATGGACAACGGCGTCGAGGACTACCGGGACCCCGAGTCCTGCGGCGGTCGGTACGCCTTCGTGAAGGACCCCGACGGCCACGAGATCGAGATCGTCAAGCGCGACCCCGACCTCGGCGCGCGCTGGAGTCTCGACCACACGATGATCCGCGTCGAGGACGCCGACGAGGCGCTGGGCTTCTGGACGCGGAAGTTCGAGTACCAGCACACCGGCCGCTGGGAGTCCGACACCTTCGCCAACTACTTCGTGAAGCCCGAGGGAAGCGCGGAAGAAGCGATGGCCGTCGAACTCACCTACAACTACGACGGCCGGAGCTACGAGTTGGGCGACGCGTGGGGACACCTCGCCGTCCGCGCCGACGACCTCTCCGAGTACTGGGAGACGCTGATGGAGCGCGAGGCCGACGACTACCGCGACCCCGCCTCGTGCGACGACAAGTACGCGTTCACGAAGGACCCTGACGGCCACGAGATAGAGGTGCTCGAACGCGACTTCGACGCCGACTCGCTGTTCCCGGCGTAGTCCCGACGCTCACGCGGACGACCGAACGCCCGTTCTCCAAGTTTTCGCGGTACTGACCGAGCAGTCGCTCGCAACGGACAGTTTCGGCGTTGGAAGACGGCCCCACTCCCCCGTGAATCATACGCGAACGAGGCGAACCCCGAATGTCCCTTCGTGCTGAATCGACCTCTGCCTGAGAGTGAAATTTAGTTCTACTGGCTATTTTTAGCGACAGGAGAGTCCGCTCGTCGGGTTTCACCACCGAAGTCGAAAACGCTTGATTTCCGAACGTCAGTCGGTAAAACCTCGGATTTCAGTTATCAGCGACTGGAGTAGTCAGACACAAAATACTTAACCCCGTATCAGCAGGAGAACGCTTCTGTCCCTCGAATTCGGTCGTGTCACTGGATGACAAATCCCCCGATTTACCACAAAGCATTTATAATGAGAGGCTAAGGTTTTGAGCGTACCCCTACCCATGGTAGCATCGACGAGTATCCCCCGCCAAGTCCGGCACTCCGCTGGGCGTTTCGGTATCCAGGCACGGGCGAAAGTAGGTGTTGCCGACAACAGCACAAAACCATGACACAAACAACACAGAAGTTCCGTGCAGTGTTCCTTGCTGCGCTGATGGTGTTCTCCGTTTTCGCGGGCACCGTCGCGTTTGCAGGTACGGCTGCTGCGGCTAACGCTGCTGACGCTGACGACACCCTTACCTCAGGGTCGTTGTTCTATCAGGGTCAGGAGCTCTATGTAGAGACCGGCGCATCGACCGAAGCTGATTACCAGATTCGTACTGTCGAAGACAATAGTCTTGGTACGACCGTCTACTCGTTCACTACGGACGCTGACGGCTCGGCCATCATTGACACCAGTTCCCTCGGTTCTGGTTCGTACGCCCTTGTTGAGGCTAACGACCGGAATACGGCACTCTCCGTGACTGAGTCCGGAACTAGTGATGCATCGGACCCGAACAGTGGCTCCTTCGACATTACGGAGCAGGACATCTCTGCGTCCTTCGAGGACGAGACAGTTAACCAGGGCGGCGATACGACACTCAACGTTGACTCCGCCGTTCGCTCCGAGTTCGACCTTGTCGTCGAAGCAGAGGACCTGAGCAACGATGAAATCGAAGCCCTTTTCGAGGATAACGTGGCCGACAATCCTGGTGCAGAGGATTTCCAGATTGGAGAGACTGACGACGGTGATGTTGTCCTTGAGAACTTCAACAAGGGCGGCGACTATACGGCTGACTTCTCCGATGTCAGCCCTGGCCAGTACAACTTCACATTCTCTGTTGCGGACACGACCGCAGAGGACTCCACGTCAATCGATGTTGAGGAAGTTGACCAGGCTGTCTCGCTCCCGAATAGCGTGAACGTCGAATCTGGAGACACTACGACCTTCCAGGTTGAGATGGAAGACACGACGGAAGCCGACATCCTCATCGGTAGCAACGACGACGGCTACGTTGTCAACGCTACCGTCAACGACGAAGACGAGGACGGAGTCGCGAACGTCACCATCAACACGTACAACCCGACTGAAGCGAACAACTACGGTCTTTCGGGCGACGAGGACTCGTCCGTAACGGCCTTCGACAACGCGAGCAACATCGGTGTCTCCGGCGTCCTCGACGCAGCTAACTACGACATCGAAGTTGGTCCGTCTGGTTTCGCTGACGACAGCGAAATTGACTCGACGGACGTCAGCACGCTTGCTGTGACGGAGAGCTCCATTCAGGATGCTCAGTCATGGACTGCACCCGCTGGTGCTGTTGACAGCGATACTTCGCGTGAGGATGTCCTCGAAGCGATCGAGGATGGCGAAATCACGCAGGACAGCACCGTTGCTGAGGGCGACATCGCTGTCGTCCAGATTCAGGGCTCCGGCTTCTTCGGCGCTCTTGAACGTGACGACGCAAGCGACCTTACCCTCACCGTTGAGGAGATGAACCCCGGTGCGAACCGTGAGGCTGCATCGACTGAACTAACTGCAGAGAACGTTGTTCTCGACGATGAGAACAACAACCTCTTCGTTGTTGTTGACACGGACTCTGAAGAGCTCGAACGTCCGAACGGTGACACTGTTGCGTTCGACAGTGGTAAAGAATTCAACGTCTCGATGACTGCGAGCGGTGACCTTGTCGAAGATGACGACGTCACTGTTGGTTCGACCTTCGAGGTCGTTGACCGCGAGGCTTCCCTCGAGACTAACGACGACGATGTCGTTGAGGTTGCTGCCTCCGAGAACGGTTCGGTTGAGGGCGAATCCTCGATCGCGCCTGGCTCCGAGATTCGCGTCCGCGCGCAGAGTGAGTCCGGTGCAACCAACACGTTCGTCGAAACGCAGACCGTGACTGTCAGTCAGAACGGAACGTTCAACGCCTCCTTCGACTTCGCTGACCTCGAAGCAGGTACGAACTTCACGCTGTCGCTCAACGACCAGACTGGCTCTGGCTTCGAGGGCGACACTGAGTACTCGGCAGTCATCGTGAACGGCACGAGCGGTGGCGACGACGGTAACGTCACCACCACCGAGACGAACAACACCACCACGGAAACCACCACGGATGAGCCTACGGAGACCACCGAGGACACTCCTGAGGAAACCACCGAGGAAACCACCGATGGTGGCAACGGTGACGGCGAGACCGAAACGGACACGCCCGGCTTCGGTGTCATCGTCGCTCTCGTCGCGCTCATCGCCGCTGCGCTCCTCGCGGTCCGCCGCGACAACTAAGTAGACTCTGACGAGTCTGCTTTCGAGCGCTAACGCAGAACCACCGGGACCGTTCCCGGCCCTACTTCCTTTATCGAACTCACACCGACGAGCGACAGCGACGTCGGTCGGCGTTCGAGACAGTCGATTCTCCTGACCGCTCGTGCGCTCGCCCCACAACAGACGACAAGGGATTTACCCCCGCACGCGAAGCATAGCGGTATGCCCGGCGTCGTCCCCTCCGACCCGCTCGCGTGGGTCGCCATCGCGTTGTTCGCCGGCGGTGCGCTGTTCGAACGCTCGAATCGGCGCGTCGCTCGGTACGTGATGGTGAGCGCGTGGGTCGCTTTCGCGCTCTTCTGGCTCAACCTGTTCCCGCACTTCGCCTTCGAGCACAAATCCTACATCGAGGGCGTCCTCAGCCTCGCGGCGGTCCCGCTCAGCCTCTACGCGGGGCTGTTGCTGTACCGCGGCCGCGACACTCTGTTCGTGCTCTCGCGCGCCGTCGCCGTGATGGGCATCGTCTACCTCCCGTTCGAGACGATCCCCGCGATAACGGTCGGCGCGACGACCATCCCCTCGCCCCGAGAGGTGTTGGTCGAGGTCGTCGCGTCCCAGACCGGCGACCTTATCAACCTGCTCGGCTACGACCCGACGCCCATCGTCGGTCCGGAGGGCTACGACAACACGTTCAGGTTCGTCCACACCGACGGCCACAGTCTCGTCTTCTCGGTCGTCCTCGCCTGCACCGGCATCGGGAGCATGGCCATCTTCGCGGGGCTCATCGCCGCGGTCCGCGCGCCGCTGGGTCGGAAACTCCGCGCGCTCGCCATCGCCATCCCCATCATCTACGCGCTGAACTTGCTTCGGACGACGTTCATCGGCATCGTCTTCGGCAAGCAGTACATGCAGTGGTTCGTCGACGAGGTGCTGTTTTTGTTCGGCTCCTCGGACCCCTACATGGTGTCCTTTTTCCTCTCGGACCGCGTCATCAGCCAACTGCTCGCCGTCGTCGCGCTCATGGGCATCACCTACCTCGTCGTCCGCGAACTGCCCGAACTGCTCACCGTCATCGAGGACGTGCTGTACATGTTGACCCGCGAGGAGTACGACCTCCACAGCGCGCTCGACGTCCAGCAAGCAGGTGGTCGCGGACAGGCGCGCCCCGACGGCGGACGCGTCGGCGTCGAGAGCGGTGCTGAGATAGAACAGAGCGGCAACGGCGACGACTAACACCGTCACCTCGCTGGTTTCTCGTCGGCTCCTGCGCTACACGGTGTTCTCGTCGACGACCTCGGCGGGCGCACCGCCGAACGCCGAGAGCGCCTCCGCCTCCAGGTCGTGCAGCGACGCGGGGATGACGAGCATGTGCAGCGGGTCGCCGAACTCGCGCTCGGCGAGCGCCGAGAGTCGGTCGGCGGCGACGACCGGTTCCGGACTGCCCGCGCGGGCGACAACGACACCCAGCGCGTCGCCGTCCCAGTCGCGGGCGAACTCGCCCGCCGCGAAGTCGGCGGTCATGTACTCGTCGTCGGCGTCAACGCCCGCGCGCTCGTAGCCGACCTTGATGTCGAGGTAGACGAGCGTGTGGAGGCCGCGCTCGCGGTTGTCCTCGACGGTGTCGACGACGCTCTGGGGGGTTCCGTCGGCACCGTGGGCGTACGGGAACGGGAGCGTCGTCGCCTTTCCGAACCTGTAGTTCTGCAGGCCGGTGAGTCCGCTCGCCGCCGACTGTGCGGTGACGCCGTGGACGACGTTCGTCTCGATGCCGCGCTCGTGGGCCCGGAGGCGCAGGTCGACGTGCGTCGTCGATATCATCGTGTCCCCGGCGGTGAGAAACGCGGCGTCGCCGTCTTCGGCGGCGTCGAGAATCTCGTCCGCATCCCGCTCGACCCCCGCGCGGTCTCTGACGTCGATGTCGACGCCGTGGTGGTCGGCGAGCGCCTCGACCGTCGTCCCGATGAGTTTGCTGGTGTAGAACTCCGCGAAGGCGCGGTCGGCGCTCCGAAGCGCCTCCCGACCCTCGACGGTTATCGACCGCTCGTCGTAGAGACCGAGTCCGATGAACGTGAGCATCGTGTGGTCGGAGTCGGCGACACGCCCGCATAAACCGTCTGCATCGGCGCGGCGCGCGGCTGGCCGACAAACGAACGTCGAAGGGTCGAAGGGTCGAGACGTCGAAGTTCGGGGAGGGTCGAAGTTCGGAGGGACGAAGTTCGGAGGGACGGAGCGAACGGGTAGACGGTCGAGACGCCCGGAAACGAGATTTTGAGGGGTCCGAGAACGAAAGTTCGGTCGGGCAGACGTGGAGAGCGATAAAAGTCCTGTACCAATGTAGGTAGTGGTTGATTGTTCCGAGCGTAGTAGTTCTCGAACGGATGGTATTCTCGCAAAGCTACAGGAGACGGTCCGGGGGCGTCAGTCGGTGACCGAACACGACTGGAGCGCTACGACACTCGACTGTCTCTTTCGTACGTTGAGCCACCAGTCGCGTCGACGCATCCTCGTTTTTCTAGCGCGGGAGTACGGCGCCGACGAGGCCGTCGAACTGGAACGGTTCGCCGCCGAACTGGCCGAGGCGGGCGTCGCCCCCGAGAACCTCTACCACGTTCACCTGCCGCAGCTCAACGAAGCGGGGTTCGTCGACTGGGACCAAGAACGCGCGACGATACGACGCGGTCCGTTGCTCGAGGAGGCGACACCGCTGCTCGAACTCCTCGACGAACACCGAGAGGAACTCCCGGCCGGGTGGCCCTGACGACTCCGGCTGCGAACCCGCGCCTCGCAACCCCCCGATAGCTGGTACAGCGCACCCTCGTCCGAACGGTGCGTACCGAAGCGAACGTCTCAGAGCCGCGTCGGTCCGCGAACGGTCGACTGTCACGGCAGTTCCCGGACCGTCCTCCGTCCCGAGCGGCGAGTTCGTCGCTCGTGGGGCGTCGCGTGTCAGCGGTGTACGGAGCGGTGCTAAGCACTCGTCAATTTTTTCCTAAGTAAGATTTATTTTCGCTAAGTAGGAAAAAACCACGCATGACGGCGACTACGCCTCACCGGGAGCCGAGCCGCACAAAAAACCATCCCCGACGACCGAGTAAAGAGCTCAAACTCGGAAACCCGCCACAGACCGCGGTCGAAGACGGAATCAGCGACGAACAGATCGAGTGGCTTCGGCGGTTAGTCGCCGCCAGACGGACAGACCGCGAGCCCCAACGGAAGCCGCCCGAGTGAGCGTTTTCGAGCCGAGAGCTACTCGTCCGAGTAGCAGAACGAGTTCGTCAGCGGTGTCGCTACGCGGTCGATTTCTCGGAGTTCGGCCCGGAAGCCTCGGACAGAGAGATCTGGCGCTCGAAAATGGCCTCGCCCGAGCCGTGAAGCTGCACGTTCCATCCGTTCGTGGTGAACTGGACGTGGAGATCGTTCGACGGGGAGTTGAACAGCGTGTTCAGCGAATCGGTCTCGATGTCGTCGAACATCGGATCGAGGTCCAGCGGGTCGCGTCCTTCGATGGCCGCGATCGACATGATGATCGCCGTGGAGACGTCCTCGCCGGCCATCGCTTCCGTGATATCTATCGCGTACGTCGGGACGCTGATGCCGGGCGACGTAATCTGTTGTGGAATTTTACCCGTAGTAGGCACATAAGATTGTAATACGTAAGTTGTAATAAATTATCTGGTGGTCACGTTAGCGACGAGCACACCGGTCGGAGCCGGGTCGAAAGGGGGACCATCGCCCGACCGGACGTTTTCGGTGTCGAACCCTTTCGTGTCTCACCGAACCCGACCGTCTACGGGGAAACGAAGCGAGTGTCTCTGGGTCGTTTGGAAGACGGGCGCTTTCGGCGAGCGTCAGTCACGTACGCAGACCTCGTGAGCGAACCTCGTGAGCGCCGATTCGCTCGGTGGCGAGACCCGAGAGTGGTTCGAGCGGCTTCGGCCTCGGGAAGACATGCTGCCCGGACCGAATCACCGCTCAAACTATAGGTTATTCGATAAGTGCTTATACTCCGGGCATGGTCTCATAAGTGGCGACTCCGAGAAAGGGGTCTGCCCCGTAGTAGGCACACGGACAGACTTCTTTCGACGGTCGCCACTATCTGTCGGCCACGACGTCCGCGACGAAACTTGGCTAAACAGAGGACTCACCGGAGGATGTTCGGCGGACAGAGACGCGATACCGTGGACAGACGCAAACCGGTGCGCGGACCCGGGGGCGCGGTCGGTGCGTCGCTCGGCACCGATTCGAGTCGCTCGCGGTTCGCTTCGCTCTGCACGGGGTTCGTCGCAGAAAAAGCCGGTGGAGGGATTTGAACCCTCGGCCTATTCCTTACGAAGGAATCGCTCTGCCAGCTGAGCTACACCGGCGCGGTATCGCGCATCTCAACGTACCGCCATCGGGCCAATAAGGGTTCCGAAACGAGTCGCGGCGTGCGACGGCGAGGCGCAGGTACCCCCTCTCACCGGGACAGCCGAACGTCGAGACAGACGTTGTACTCGTGAGGCGCGTACGACCGGACGACGCGCTCGTTCAGCACGGTCACTTCGTACTCGGGCTCGGCGGCGGCGCGAATCGCCCGCTCGCCGGGGCCGAACGGGTCGTCCTCGTGCTGGATGTCGTAGTAGTGAACCACGCAGTCGTCGCCCGCGACGGCGACGGCCGTGTCCAGGAACTCGCCGGCGCTGTGCGGGAGGTTCATCACGATGCGGTCGGCCCAGTTTTCGTACTCGCTTCCCGCTTCGGTCACGTCTCCCTGAATCGCCGTGAGTCGCTCTTCGACGCCGTTTCGGCGTGCGTTCTCGCGGAGGTACTCGACGGCAGCCTCGTTCAGGTCGACGGCGACGACCTCCGCGCCTTCTCCGGCGCAGGGAATCGCGAACGGGCCCACCCCGGCAAACATGTCGAACACGCGTTCGCCCGGTTCGACCTGGGCGACGACGCGGTGGCGCTCGGTCGCCAGCCGCGGCGAGAAGTACACGGTCGAGATGTCGAGGAGGAACTCGTAGCCGTACTCGCGGTGGACGGTCTCGGTGTCGCTCCCCACGAGCAGCTCCCAGTCGCGGACGCGGAGCTCGCCCCGAATCTTCGAGTCGCGGTTGACGACCGTCTTCGCGCGGACGTCGGAGTCCATCACCGCGTCGGCTATCTCGCGGGCGCGCTCGGGGTCGTCCTCGTCGAGGATGACGATGTCGCCGAGTCGCTCGTAGGAGGGCTCGAAACCCAACACGTCGGCGGGCGTCCGCTGCTGTCGTCGGGTCGGGACGTCGCGGTCGACCACCTCGTAGTCGGCAGGGACGCCCGTCGAGTCGGTCACGGGAATGTAGAGGACGCCGTCGTCGGCGACGATGTCGTGACCGTGGTCGACGACGCCCGCCTCGACGAGCGCCTGTCGGGTCTCCTCGCCCGCGGAGGCGGGCACGCGTACGCAGGGCACCGTCATGTCTGTCCGGAGCGTCGCTCCCGCGGCGAGTAAGGCTGACGCTTCGCGCGTCGTAGTGGTCCCTCGCAGTATGTGCACCCTCGCAGTGTGTACACCCTCGCAGTGTGTGCATCGCGTGTCGGTTATATCGGTCGCGCACGAACTGCGACCGTGGCCGACGACTTCGAGTTCCCCGACCCGCAACCGGGACCGTCCGCGAGACGCCTCGCCGTCCGACTCGGCTGTACGACCGTGCTCTCGTTTCTGCTCGTCGTCCTGCTCTGGGAGTTCGTCGTTCAGTGGATTCCGCTGCTGTGGCCGCCGACGGAGCCGTACTCGCGCTGGCTGAGCATCGCCGCGGTCTTTCTCGGGTCGCTGTTTCTGCTCCCCGGCATCGTCGGCTCGGTCGTCGGCGACGCGCTCTACGACCGCTGGTCGGAGAAGCGAGACGGCGACGAGGACTGGGAGGACTGAGCGGACCGGGTGGCGTCCGTCGCGTCTCGGCTCTCGTCGGCCGCGGCGGCGACTGCGCCGACGACGCGACTCGGCGAGACCACCGTCGCCCGCGCTCGGAGTTCGGCGTACGTCTCGGCGACCGCGGGGCCGGCGTAGTTTCGCTCCGCGAACGGCCGTTCCTCGACGAGCACGACCGACGACGCGGGACGAACTGCTTCGAGATTCGCCCGGTTCCCCTCGCCGACCTCGACGTCGGCGACGACGGTCACGTCCGCCTCGCGGATGCGGGATTCGACCGCCGCGCACGCCTCGTCGTCGACGGCGGCAAACGGCGGCACCGTCACCGCGTCCAGCCCCAGACTGCGGGCCGTCTCGGTGTCGGAGTCGCCCTCGTTGAGCGCGCCGACCGACACGTCGTAACCCGCGGCGTCGAGGAGGTAGAGGAGGCGGGCGGCGCTCCCGCCGCCGCCGACGACGTGGACGCGGCCCTCGTCGCCGCGGTCGCGTCGGGGGTCGTCGGGCAGCGCCGTCACGTACACCGAACCCGTCACCGGGTGCCGGGAGACGACGGCGTTCGCGCCGAAGGCCGTCTCCAGATTCGCCTCGGTGAGCACCGACTGCGGGTCGCCCGCCGCCAGCATTCGCCCGTCGCCCAAGAGAAGCAGTTCGTCGCAGTAGTGCGCCGCGAGGTTGAGGTCGTGGATGGCCGCGACGACGGTCTTCCCGCTCGCGACGAGGTCGCGGACGAGTTCGAGCGTCCGTACCTGGTGGTTGATGTCGAGGCTGGCGGTCGGTTCGTCGAGCAGGAGCACGGGCGCGTCCTGCGCCAGCGCTCGCGCCAGGAGCACTCGCTGGCGCTCGCCGCCGCTGACCGCCGTCACCGATCGGTCGGCGAACTGCGTGACTTCCGTTCTCTCCATCGCGTCGTCGACGGCGCGTTCGTCCTCGGGGCCGAACCGCTCGAACCGACCGAGATGCGGCGAGCGACCCATGGCGACCGTCTCGCGCACGTCGAAGTCGAACGACAGCGAGGTGTCCTGGGGAACCGTCGCCACGAGCCGACTCACCTCCTTCGACGACCGACCCGCGATGGGGACGCCGTCGACGGCGACCGACCCCCGGTCGGGTCGGATCAGCCCCGACAGCGAGCGGAGCAGCGTCGTTTTCCCCGCGCCGTTCGGTCCCACGAGGCCGACGAACGCGCCGCGTTCGACCGTCGCGTCTACGCCGTCGAGGACGGAGACGCCGCCGAGTTCGACAGCGAGGTCGTCGACGCGGATGGCCGCGTCGGGGGTTTCGGCGTCGGTGATGTCAGCGTCGGTGATGTCGGCGTCGGTGGTTTCGGCGTCGGTGGTTTCGGCGTCACCCTCGCCGTTTCGGTCACCCTCGCCGTTTCGGTCACCCTCGCCGTTTCGGTCGCTCACAGCGAGCGCACCTCCTGAGTCCGCAGCAGGTAGAGGAAGAAGGGCGCGCCCAGCGCCGCGGTGACGACGCCGACCGGCAACTCCGCGGTGCCGGAGCGCGCGAGCGTGTCGGTGGCGACGAGGAACGCCGCGCCCGCGAGCGCGCTCGTCGGCAACAGAATCCGATGGTCGGGGCCGACGACGAGTCGCATCACGTGCGGGACGATGAGGCCGACGAAGCCGATGACCCCCGAGACGGCGACGGCCGCCGCGGTGACGAGACTCGACACCGCCAATAGTACGCGCTTGGTGCGCTCGACTTCGATGCCGAGGCTGTGGGCGTCTTCCTCGCCGAGGAGGAGGACGTTCAGGTCGCGGCCGTAGGCGAGCAGCAGGAGAAACAGCGGCGGGACGACGAGCGCCGCGACGCCGACGTCGCCCCACGAGGCGTTGTCGAGGTGGCCCATCAGCCAGTAGACGACCTGTCGGAGGCTCTCGCCGCTGTGCAGGAGCATGAAGGAGATGACCGCGCCCAGAAACGTCTGGACCGCGACGCCCGCGAGGAGGAGGGTCGCGACGGGCGTCTTGCCGTTCTCGCTGGCGATGAGGTAGACACCGAACGCCGTGCAGAGCGCGCCGAGAAACGCCGCCCCCTGCAGGCCGAGGCCGAACGGGAGCGCGAACGGCGCGACGAGGAAGGCGACGGCACCGACGGCCGCGCCGGAGGAGACGCCGATGATGGAGGGGTCGGCCATCGGGTTCCGGAAAAAGCCCTGCATGACGACGCCCGCCGTCGCCAGCGCGAAGCCGACGACGGCCCCGAGCAGGATTCGCGGGAGTCGAATCGTCGTCACGATGACCTGGTGAGGCTCCTCGACGGGAAACGAGAAGGGATGGACGTAGCCGATATCGGGCGTCGGGACGACGACACCGCCGACCGTCGACTGCCCGAGGGAGAGCGCCCCGGGGACGGCGACGGCGTTGAGCGTCGCTTTCGCGACCGTCGTCGGCGCGATAGCGACCGGCCCGATACCGGCGCTCACGAGGACGACGACCGCGAGAACACAGGAGAGCGCGCCGGACCAGACGCCCGCGCGTGTCGAAGTACGCATCTGTTACGAAAGCCTGCTTGCATTAGGTAAATACTTATTGGATTAGTGGTTCGGACAGCGTACGATGCGACAGACAGTATCCGCGATTCTCACGGCGCTCGTCGTCCTTTCGCTCGTCGCACCCGCGGCGGCGGCTCCTGTGACGGGCGTCGAGAGCGCAGGCGCTCACCAGAACGTCTCGCCGGCGGTACAGGCCGACTGTGCGTTCCCGTTCACCGCGACCGACGCGACGGGGACCGAAGTGACCGTAGAGCAACGACCCGAACGCGTGACGACGCTCAACCCGAGCGCCGCCCAGACGATGTGGGAGATCGGCGGCGAAGAGCAGGTCGTCGGCGTCTCGCAGTTCGCGTCCTACCTCGACGGCGCGGAGGACCGGACGAACGTCTCGGCGTCCGGCTTCGGCGTGAACAACGAGAAGGTCGTCGGTACGAACCCCGACCTCGTGCTCGCGCCGAACGCGACGCCCGTCGAGACGGTCGAGTCGCTGCGAAACTCCGGGCTGACGGTGTTCCACATGTCCGAGGCGACGACTGTCGGGGACGTCCGCGAGAAGACGACGCTCGTCGGCCAACTCACCGGTAACTGCGAGGGCGCGGCCGAGGCTAACGCCTGGATGACCCAGAACGTCGACGCCGCGGAGAACGCGACGGCCGACACCGAGCGCCCGTCCGTCCTCTACCCGCTCGGCGGCGGCTACGTCGCCGGCGGCGACACGTTCATCAGCGCGATGATAAACGCCTCCGGCGGGTCGAACGTCGCCGCCGAGCGCGGACTGAGCGGCTACCCGCAGGTGAGCGACGAGGTCGTCGTCGAGGCGAATCCCGAGATACTGCTCGTCCAGACGGAAGCCGACGGCCAGCGGTACGTGACGACCGAGCCGTACGCCAGCACCGCCGCCGGCGAGGACGAGCGGTACGTCGTCGTCGAGCAGAACTACCTCAACCAGCCCGCACCCCGGAGCGTCGTCTACGCGGTGCAGAACATGACTGAGGGCTTCCACCCCGACGCCGACGCGGCGTTCGTCTCCCGCGCGGAGTTCGAGGCGAACGCGACGTCGAACGCGAGTGCGGACACCGGTCCCGAGAACGGTTCGTCGGAGTCGACGGACGGTACCGAGACCGCGGAGACGACCGACAGTGACGACGGCGCGACCGACGCCGACTCGACCGAGACGACCGGACCCGGCTTCGGCGTCACAGCCGCCGTCGCCGCCCTTCTCCTCGTCGCGCTGTCGGCGCGGCGTCTCTAACCAACTCAACCGACCCGACGCCCAACTGACCTAACCGACTCGACGCCTAACCGACCTAACCGACTCGACGAGGTGCTGGCCTAACCGACCCGACGCCCGCTCGTCAGACCGCGCCCGGCGACCACAACCGTCTTTTTCCCGGCGCGTTCACTCCGACCATGGTCGAAAACGTCATCTGGCCCGCCTATCTCGACGCCGAGAAGACTCGTTCGGAGGGGCGACGCGTCCCGCTGAAAGCGGCCGTCGAAGACCCGACAGTCGACGAAATCGCCAAAGCCGTCCAGCAGGTCGGCTACGACGCCATCATCGAGCGCGACAAGTCGTACTCCCGGGAGTACGAGACCCGCGGCTGCGTCCTCGTCCAGGGTGCCGACGACGCCACCAAGAACGACCTCGTGCAAGCCGTCGCCGCCTACGTCGGCATCCTCCGCGACTGATGCAGCGCGTCGGCACCGTCTCCCGGACGGCACAAGGGTTGGCAATCGTCCGCTGGGAGGGCGACGAGGACCCGCGAATCGGCACGAGCGTCGTCGACGAGAGCCTCTCCGCGGCGGGTCGCATCGTCGACGTGTTCGGCCCCGTCGACGCCCCCTACGTCGCGGTGACGCCGAAGGACCGGTCGAAGCTTCCGTCGATGGTCGGCACGAAACTGTACGCGCGGTGATAGCCTCCTTCGACACACCTCGCTCGTCGCCAAGCGGAACCACCAAACCATCTGCGTGCTAACCGGTCGTCGATGGACCCTCGCATGTTCCGCGGCACCCTCTTGGCCGCGCTCATCTTCCTCCTCGTCCAGCTCGGGGCGCTCGCGCTCGTCCCGACGTTCGACGCGGCCGGCTATCAGGCCGTGGAGGACCCCTCCGACCCGACGAACAGCCTCGTCTACGTCGGCGCGATTCTCGTCGCCACCGCCGCGATGCTCGCCGCCTTCCGCTACGACGCCGCGTGGACCGTCCGCGCGCTCGTCCTCCTCAGCAGCGGCATGCTCTCGTGGTACGTGTTCAGCGCCGTCGTCCCGCCGACGCTCGCCGTCCAGACGGGTGGGGGCTACCTCGACCTCCCGACGCTGGCGCTCGCCGCGGGCGTCTCGTTGGCGCTCTATCTCTACCCGGAGTGGTACGTCGTCGACGCCGCCGGCGTGGTGATGGGCGCGGGCGCGGCTGGGCTCTTCGGCATCAGTTTCGGTGTCCTCCCGGCCATCGTCCTCCTCTCGGTGTTGGCCGTCTACGACGCCGTCAGCGTCTACGGCACCGAGCACATGCTCAGCCTCGCCGAAGGCGTGATGGACCTCCGGGTGCCGGTCGTGCTGGTCATCCCGCTCTCGCTTTCGTACTCGCTTCTGGAGGACGACTTCTCGGGCGCGAGCGGCGTTCACGAGGGCGAAGGGCCGGAAGAAGAAGAAGAGTCGACCGCGGTCGCCGACGAGGATAGTGAAGGCGAATCGGAATCGGAATCGGAAACGGGCGAACCCGACGCCGGGCGCGACGCGTTCTTTATCGGCCTCGGCGACGCCGTGATGCCGACGGTGCTCGTCGCCAGCGCGGCCTTCTTCTCGCCCGCGGCGGCGCTCGGGTTCGGAGCGATTCCCGCGCTGAACCTCCCGGCACTACTGGCGATGGTCGGGACGTTCCTCGGACTCGGCGTGTTGATGTGGGCCGTCGCCAAGGGTCGCGCCCACGCCGGCCTTCCGCTTTTGAACGGCGGCGCGATAGGCGGATATCTGGTTGGGTCGCTGCTCGCGGGCGTCTCGCTCGTGCAGGCGCTCGGCCTCGCGCCGTATCTCTGAGGGGGTCCTATCGAAACCCTCCTTCGCTAACAGGTGATGTGTGCTGAATACAGATGGTGCATGCAACAAAAGATGAACGTGTCGGCAGAGTACGTGGAAACGTTTACCCGGTAGTATTTTCTACCAAATAGTATGGCGACCTCGGTGAAGATGGACGACGACACCAAGTCGCGTCTCGAACGGTTACAGGCCGAGATACGACTGGAGACGGGGACACGAGTAACTCAACAGGAGATCCTCGCTCGGCTCGTCGAGCGTGCTATCGAGTCGAAAGCCGACCTCATCGACTCGTTCCGTGAGGAACGGGTTCCGCTGGCTGACTCCGACCGTGAGAGATTTCACGATGGGATGGTCTCGTCGGGCGTCACGACGACCGAAGACGATATCGACGACGTGCTGTACGGATGAGCGTCTTCGTCGATACCGGCGTGTTCTTCGCGCACCACGACACGGATGCGGCTCGACACGACCACGCCGTCGATGCGTTCGACTCGTTGCTCGATGGTGAGTACGGACAGCCGTACACGAACGACTACGTCTTCGACGAAACGGTGACGCTTACGCGTGCTCGGACGGGGTCGTTCGAGGCCGCGAACGCCGTCGCCAGTCGAATCCTCGGTGAAGAGCCGTTCCCTCGCGTCTTCGAGCTACTTCACCTCCAACCGGACGACGTTCGCGCGTCCCTGGACGCGTTTCGCCGATACGACGACCACGAACTCAGTTTCACCGACGCGTCGATCGTCGCGCTGTGCGAGTCACGTGGTATCGATGCGATACTGAGCTTCGACACGGATTTCGATGGACTCATCGACCGCATCGAACCGGGAACCTGAGCGGTGTCTCGGTCGGGGTGGTGTCTCCAACGGTCACCAATCTGTTGGAAGTGGGATGTATTCAGCAAGCCGCCGTTTTTTGTTTTATACTAGATGAGTTGAACAGACCGATAGGTAGAGCGCACCTATTTACAAGCGACCGTTTCCCACCCGGTCGAGGGAATCGAGTCCGACGAATCCCCGGGTGCGCGAACGGCGAAGTCATCCGTGACGTAATACCACCCGTAGAACTCCTCGCTCCCGGCAACTGGCGTGCTGCCGCTTTCCTTCGTGAAGTCTACGCTCACCCACACTCGGACGACAAACCCCGCTTTCGTCCTCTGCATGACCTCGGTGTCCCACCCATCGAAGCCGCTGAAGGTGACCTCCCACTCTTTCTCCACGGTTGCCGAAGAGTACGCCTTCTCAAATTCAAGAGAATAGCTCTCCACACTTGATTCCGAAACCGAGGAAGGCAGAGATGGATAGGTTGCGTCAGGTAGCTCACTAATCTCGCAGTTACTGGTTGGGTTTGGGACGTTCGGAAGGGGATCGGGTGTCGGAGAGGCTGTCGGGGTGACTCCATCTGCTCCTTCGCTGGCCGAGGACTCCGTTGCAGTAGGGGAAGAACTCGTGGTCGTGGAACAGCCTGCGGAGATACTAAATGCCAGAGCAGTAGTTGTACCGAGAAAGAACTGTCGTCTATCCATGACTTTGAGGAACTGTCGCATCGGTAAATATTTTGTCTGTATCTCCCAATCCGATTCCTCGCCAGACCACTACTGACAAGTGGCCGATTCGCGCTCTGTATGCAGCACGCCAAATTCCATCTATCACCGACTGAGGGTTTCAACAGCGCCTCTGATGTCTACGCCTCGCCCGCGCCGCTTCGCACTTTCACGGCCATCCCCGACTCGAAGTCGAGCATCGCCGACGCGGACAGTTCCGCGCGGCCGACGGCCAGCACTCCCCCGTCTTCGTGGACGACGGCCACCTCGTCGCCCTGTCGAATCTCCTCGCCGACTTCCTGGACGAATTTCGCGAACACGTTCTTGCCGTCGCGGACGAACGGCTCGCTCTCGTCGCCGACGACGACCCGACAGGCGGGTGCGTCGAGCGTCTCGATGAGGCGGCGGCCGCCCGCGACGCCGAGGCGGAACCGGCCGTCGACGCCGTAGGAGACGACTCGGTCGTCGCCGTCGTACACCTGTCGAGGGCGGCCGCTCTTGGTCCGCCGGAGTTCGAAGTCGCCCGTCTCGGGGAACAAGGCGTCGCCCGCGCCCGCGCCGAACTGGTAGTCGGCGACGACGCGCAAATCAGCTACGTCCGCAGCATCGCTCATACTCGCTTCTGAGCGGGGGACGGCGAAAACGCTTCGACTTCGGGGTCCGTGCTCGTCGGGTCGTCGCGCTCAGAGCAGGAACGTCTCCTGTCGCTCCGAGAGGTCCAAAAACGAGTCCGCCGCCTCGATGAGTTCCTCGGCGGTCGACTGCTTGAACGCCATCACTTCGGCGCGGACGCCCTCGTGACGCAGGTGCGAGCAGAGCCGGGAGAAGTCGCCGTCGCCGGTGCAGAGCACGATGGTGTCGACGTGGCTCGCCAGCGTCACGGCGTCTAAGCTCATCCCGACGTCCCAGTCGGCCTTCTTCGAGCCGTCGCCGAACGTCTTGATGTCCTTTATCTTCGTCTCGAAGCCGATGTCGACGAGCGCCTCGAAGAAGCGTTCCTCGTCGGGCGCGTCCGCGCGGATGACGTACGAGATGGCGCGGGTGAGTTCCCGGTCTTGAACGCTCTTTTCGAGGAGCGAGGAGTAGTCGATGTTTCGAGAGTAGAGACTCTGTGCCGTGTGGTAGAGGTTCTGCGCGTCGACCAAGACGGCGACGCGCTGGTTCGGGTGGATCTCGGTCATGATTCCATACTCGAAGTGACTCCGTTTAATGCCTTGTTTTCAGCCGAGAGTGATGCGACCCTCCCGGGAGCGCCCGCGGTCGGCAGCATTGGCGGACGACGTAAGCTATAAATCTCGTAGACTCCCTTGGTCGGAACGTGACTCACTCGGCCGTCGCGTTCGGGACACGCCCCGCGACAGCGACGCGGCCGACTTTTCTGAAAAAACGCGCGTACTGATCGCTCGCGGCGGGGGTGGCGACCCCGTCTCGGGCGAACTCCGACGCGCACCGATATCTCACCGTCTCTCTCGACCAACCACACAGCACCAATGACAACCACCCAGTTCCGCGGGGTGTACCCGGCGATGACGACGCCGTTCACCTCGGAAGGACGCATCGACTTCGAACAACTGCGGACCGACGCCCGACGCCTCGAAGCCGCCGGGGTCGCCGGCCTCGTCCCCGTCGGCTCGACGGGCGAGAGCGCGACGCTCAGCCACGACGAACACGTCGACGTGGTTGAAGCCGTCGTCGACGCCGTCGACGTTCCCGTTATCGCCGGGTCGGGGTCGAACTCCACCCGCGAAGCGCTCGAACTCTCCCGACGCTCGGCCGACGCCGGCGCGGACGCCCTCCTCCTCATCTCGCCGTACTACAACAAGCCCGAACCCGCCGGGATGGTCGACCACTACCGCACCATCGCCGACGAGGTGGACGTGCCGCAAATCGTCTACAACGTCCCCTCGCGAACCGGCCGGAACATGACCGTCGACACCGTCGCCGAACTCGCATCTCACGAGAACGTCGCGGGCTACAAGGCCGCCAGCGGCGACCTGAACCAGATTTCGGAAGTCGTCGAGCGCACCCAAGAGGAAGAATTCTCGGTGCTCTCGGGCGACGACGGCCTCACGTTACCCGTCCTCTCCGTGGGCGGCGCCGGAACCATCAGCGTCGTCGCCAACGTCGAACCCGAGCGGACGGTCGAACTCGTCTCGGCGGCGCTCGACGGCGACTACGCCCGCGCCCGCGGGATTCACCACGAACTCGGACCGCTCACCCGCCAGCTGTTCGTCGAGACGAACCCCATCCCGGTGAAGGAGGCGATGGCGATGCGCGGCTACGGTCCCGCCGACCTGCGCGCGCCGCTGACGCGGCTCTCCGAAGAGCACCGCCAGCGCCTGCGGGAACTGCTGGACGACCTCCAACCCGAAGCACGGGAAGCGGAGGCGACGAGCGGATGAGCGCGGGCGACGACGTACGGGGTCGGCCAATCAGAATCGCCATCACCGGCGCAACTGGTCGGATGGGCGGCGAACTTCGGGAACTGGCCGCCGACCGCGACGACCTCAACGTCGTCCTCGCAGTCGCCCGCAGCGGCCAGGGTGAAGAAATCGAAGACGCAGCCGACCTGCCGTCGCTGCTCGCGGAACGGGACCCCGACGTGCTCGTCGACTTCACCGGCCCGGAATCCAGCGTCGAGTACGCCGCCGCGTGCGTCGAAGCCGGGGTTCCCGTCGTCGTCGGCACGACCGGCTTCTCCGAGGAACAGCAGTCGGCGCTCGAAGACGCCGGCGAATCGATTCCGCTGCTGAAGGCGGCGAACTTCTCGCGCGGCATCGCCGGACTCCGACGCGCCGTCCGCGAGGCGGTGGCGGCGCTCCCGGACTACGACATCGAGGTGACCGAGACCCACCACAACGGGAAGCGCGACGCGCCCAGTGGAACGGCCAACACGATTCTCGACGACATCGAAGCCGAGCGCGAGACGACGGGGCGCGTTCACGGCCGCGAGGGCGACCAACCGAGAGAGGCCGGCGAAATCGGCGTCCACGCGCGCCGCGCCGGCGACGTGACCGGGGAGCACGAAGTCCTTCTCGCCGGCAACCACGAGGTGCTTTCGCTCACCCACCGCGCCGGCTCTCGCGGCGTCTTCGCCGCGGGAGCGCTCGACGCGGCGGTGTGGCTCGCCGGCCGCGAGGCCGGTCGGTACGACTTTTCCGACGTAATCGGAGGTTCTGACGAACGATGACGACACTCGAATCCGACATTGACGACCTGTGGCAGCGCTACGACGACGACGAGATAGACGCCGAGACGGCGGGCAGCGACGAGTTGGACGCGCTCGACGCGTTTCTCGACGCGCTCGAATCGGGCGAGGCGAGGGCGGCCGAGAAGACCGGCTCGTCGCTCGACTCGTGGGAGGCCAACGAGTGGGTCAAGCGGGGCATCCTGCTCAACTTCGGCCTGCGCGCGACCCAACCGCGAGAGTACGGCGGCGTGACGTACCACGACGTGTTGCCGCTGCGCGAGACCGACGATTTGGCCGAGCGAGGCACGCGGAACACACCCGACGGCACCGTCCTGCGTCGGGGGGCGCACCTCGGCGACGACTGCATCGTCATGAGCCCCGCGTTCCTCAACATCGGCGCGCACGTCGGCGACGGCACGCTCGTCGACTCCTGCGACACCGTCGGCTCGTGCGCCCAAATCGGCGCGAACGTCAAGTTGGGCGCGAACACGCTCATCGGCGGCGTGCTCGAACCCGTCGAGGATGCGCCGGTCGTCGTCGAGGACGGCGTCTCGCTCGGCGCCGGCTGCCGAGTCACCTCCGGTTTCGTCGTCGGCGAGGACAGTATCGTCGGCGAGAACACCCTGTTGACGCCGCGGATTCCCGTCTACGACCTCGTGGAGGAGGAGGTCGTCTACGGCCACCTGCCGCCGGAGCGCCGCGCGTTCACGCGCTTCGTCGAATCCTCGCTCGGCGACCACGACCTCTTTGCGGGCGGCGCGTTCAAGCCCGCCGTCGTCGCGCTCGACGTCGAAGACGACACCCTCGACGCGACCCGTCGGGAGGAGGCGCTCCGGGAATGAGCGAGTCAGCCGACGGGGTATCGCGCGACGACCGACCCAATCCCGCGGTCCGACGACTCGCCGACTGGGACGCCGCACGACTCGAAGTCCTCGCCGACGAGTACGGCACGCCGCTGTACGTCACCGACCTCGATAGAGTGAGGGAGAACTGCGCTCGCCTGCGCGACGCGTTCCCCGACGCGGAGGTTCGCTACGCGGTCAAGGCGCACACCGGCCGGGCGGTGCTCGAAACCGTTCGCGACGCCGGCCTCCCCGCCGAGTGCGCGTCGGCGGGCGAGGTCCACCGGGCGCTCGGCGCGGGCTTCTCGGGCGACGAGATTCAGTACACCGCCGTTCACCCGCCCGCCGAGGACCTCGACTACGTCGTCGACGCGTGGCGTGAACACCCCGGCCTCACCGTCACGGTCGGCGCGGCCGATACCGCGGAACGACTCGCAGAGCGAGGGTTCGACGGCCGCCTCTGCGTCCGCGTCAACCCGGGCGTCGGCGCGGGCCACCACGAGAAGGTCAGAACCGGCGCGAACGCGAAGTTCGGCGTCCCGTACGACCGCGCCGCCGACCTCGTCGAGTCCGCGAGCGAGGCGTTCGACCTCGTCGGCGTCCACGCCCACGCTGGAAGCGGCATCTCCGGCGACGACCTCGAAAACCACCGCGAACTCGTGCGCCGGATGGGCGACCTCGCCCGCGACGTTTCGGCCACGGGCGTCGACCTCGAATTCGTCGACGTGGGCGGCGGCTTCGGCGTCCCCTACGGAGAAGACGAACCGGTGCTCGACCTGCCCGCCGTCGCCGAGGCGACGCGCGAGGCCATCGGGGATATCGACGCGACGCTCGCGGTCGAACCCGGTCGCTACGTCGTCGCCGACGCGGGCGTGCTCCTCACGCGGGTCAACACCGTCAAGGAGACGCCCGAGACGGTCGTCACCGGCGTCGACGCCGGGATGACGACGCTGCTTCGGCCCGCGCTGTACGACGCGTACCACGCGATTCGGAATCTCGACGGTGAGGGGAGAGAGACTGTCGGCGCGACCGTCGTCGGCCCCATCTGCGAGAGTTCGGACGTGTTCTGCGAGAACCGCCCCCTGCCGCGCCCCGAACGGGGCGACCTGCTCGCCGTCGGCAACGCGGGGGCGTACGGCTACGAGATGGCGAGCACCTACAACTCCCGGCCGCGACCCGCCGAGGTCGCACTCGGAGGCGAAGCTGACGACGAGAGCGGAGAAAACGCCGCGTTGGTCCGGCGGCGCGAGACCCTGACGGACCTCACGGAGGTAGAATCACGATGAGCCCAGCACTCGACCACACCGTATCGTTCGAAAAGTACCACGGGACCGGCAACGACTTCGTCGTCGTCGACGCGACCGACTCGGTTCCGTACCGCGGTCGGTTCGCCGAGGCGCACTGCGACCGCGACACCGGCGTCGTCGACGAGAGCGGCGTCCACGACCGACGCGGCGCGGACGGCGTCCTCTTCTTGGCGCTCGAAGACCGGTTCCATCCGCCCAGAATCGTGATGACGCTCGTCCAGCCCGATGGCTCCGTCGCCGCGATGTGCGGCAACGGCGCGCGCTGTGCGGCGGCGTGGGCGGCCGCCCGCACCGACGCCTCGGAGTTCATGATCGACACCCAGTCGGGCACCAAGCGCGCCGTCGTCCGCGACGGCCCGGGCGACGACTCGGCCGACATCACCGTCGAGATGGGACGCCCGACGTTCGACCCGCGGGACGTGCCGCTGGCGGCCGACCGCGACGGCGAACTCGTCGCCGAGGAGGTCGAGGGTCTCGAAGTCACGGCGGTGAACACCGGCGTTCCGCACGCCGTCGCGTTCGTCGAGGACGTGGCTGACGTGGACCTCGAAGCCGTCGCGCCCGCGGTCCGTCACGCCGACGCCTTCCCCGAGGGCGCGAACGTGACGCTGGCCTCCCGCGACGAGGACGGCGGTTTCAGCCAGCGCACCTTCGAACGGGGCGTCGAGGGCGAGACGCGCTCCTGCGGGACGGGTGCGGTCGCCGTCGTCGCTGCCGCGAAGCGTCTCGGTCTCGTCGAGGGCGACGACCCGATTCGCGTCTCGCCGCCGAGCGGCGACCTCGAAATCACGGTGCCCGACCGCGGCGGCGCGACGCTCCGCGGTCCCGTCGAGGCGGAGTACGAGGGCCGACTCGCCGCGCTTCCGGAGCGGTGAGCGGCGCCGATTCGGAGAGTCGGGCGTTCGACCCGGTCGACTTCCTCGACCGGGCGGTCCGCACCGACTCTCACGAAGACGTAACGGCGATGCGCGAGTTGCTCGTCGAGACCATCGAGGCGCAGGGTGTCGACGCGACGGTCGACGACGCCGGGAACACGCTCGCCTCGCGCGGCGAGGGCGCGCCACACGTCGTCCTGAACACGCACATCGACACCGTCTCCCCACACGTCGAGTACGAACGCGAGGGAACGGGCGACGCCGAGGTGATTCGCGGCCGCGGGTCGTGCGACGCGAAAGGCCCGCTCGCGGCGTTGCTCGCGGGGTTCTTCGCCGCCGACGTCGGCACTGGTGGCGAGGGCGGCGACGGAGGTGACAACAGCGACAACAGCGACAACGGCGACGGAGGCAACGGAGGGAAACTGACGCTCGCGGTCACGCCCGACGAGGAGACGCTGTCGAAGGGCGCGCACGCGCTCGACCTCGACGGCGACCTGTACATCGTCGGCGAACCGACCGGCTTGGACGTGTGTACGGCCGCGAAAGGTCGGTTCGAGGGCGCGGTTCACCTCTCGGGCGAGAACGCCCACGCCGCCGAATCAGCGTCGGGGGTCAACGCCGTCGCCGCCGCGGAGGGGGCGCTCGAAGCGATTCGAACGTACGACGACGTCGTCGACGCGTCGCCGCCGACGCACGACCAACTCGGCGCGCCGTCGCTGACGCCGACGGTCATCTCCGGCGGCGAGGCGACGAACCAGGTTCCCGCCGACTGTTCGATTACCGTCGACCGCCGCAGCGTCCCCCCGGAGACGGCCGACGAGTTCCGGGAGGCGCTCGAAGCGCACGTCGGGTCGCACACTCCCGACGACGTCGGCGTCGCGTTCGCGCTCGCCGACCGCGAGACGCCGTTTCTGGAGGCGTTCTCGACCGACCCCGGCCACGAACTCGTGGCGACGCTCGCCGACGCGTCGAGCGGCGAGATTCGTCCGTTCACCGCCGCGACGGAGGCGTCGTACTTCTCGCCCGCGCCGACGGTCGTCTTCGGACCGGGCGTGCTGGCCGACGACGAGGGACCGGTGGCGCACGCCAACCGGGAGTACGTTCGAGTCAGCGAGGTTCGGGCGGCCGCAGACGCCGTGACCGAGGCGCTGCGGTCGCTAGTGGGCGAGAACAGGTAGTGAGCGTTCGAGGCGGGTGCTACTCACTCCTCGGTCACCGGTTCGAGGTTCGTCGACCCGCACTCCGGACACTGCTCGTGATGCGTGTGAAACCGCGCGTCGCACTCCCGACACCGGTACGCTGCGTTTTCGTCGGCCGTCGTCTGCACAGTCCGTTTGAACTGCTCGACCTGTCGCCCTAACTCGTTGAAAATGCCCATGGGTTCTCTCCGCAGAGGCGGCCGGGACGGATAAGCGTTTGTTGGACTGCTAATCGGGGCACTCGGACGGACATCGGGAGTCGGTTCGAACGAAGTTGCCGGACCAACCCGTCCATCGCGCCGAGCAGAACGTCGCGTTTATCGGTCAATCGCCGTCGGTTCCGCTGGTCTCCGACGCGGACGTTTTTGCCTGACTGGACTGTACCCGGTACTATGTCGGACCAATACAGTCAGCACGGTCGGCCGCTCCACGCGTGCCAGGAGTGTTCGGTCGTGTACGCACGGTATCAGGCTCCCGAAGAGTGTCGGGTCTGTGGTAACGACTCGTTTGTGGAGGTACAAGTCAAAGGGTACAGCTCTTAGCGCCATCGACCTACGAGCGAACTGGACGCCTCAGTGGTCGAAAAATCGGCATCTGTGCCGAGTGGGTCTGCCGCCTCAGCCGAGGAAGATGTCGACGAGGTCGCCGCTCGACTGGCCTTTGTACAGCTCCGAATAACCGCAGTTCGTACAGGAGACGACCGTGAACTGCCGGTTCTGTACGTCGAAGAACTTCGAGAACCCGCTGCCGGTCGTCGAGATCGAGTCCGTGGTCGCTTCGTCGTGGCCGCATTTCTCGCAGCCGTTGTGGGTCTGTGCGCTGGATGGGCTGTGGTCGGAGACCATATCTGCCGTCTCTCGTGACAGGATAAATATCTTCTCGGCGGTGTGAGGGACGCGCCGACCGACGCTCCGCGCTCAGTTTTCGCCGTTCCGGTCGAGTTCGCTCACGAGTTCGTCGGCGACACCCGTGTACCCGGCGGGCGAGAGCGAGCGTAGCTCCTCGCGAACCTCGGGAGAGACGTCGAGGTCGTCGAACAGCGCGCGGAACTCCTCGATGGTCACGTCGCGGCCGCGGGTGAGTTCCTTGACGCGCTCGTACGCCTCGGTGTCGCCCTCACGCCGCAGGATGGTTTGGACTGCCTCGCCGATAATTTCGGGCGTCACCTCCAGTTCCTCGCGCATCACGCGCTCGTTCGGGACGACCTTTTCCAACCCCGCGGCGGTCTTTCCGTACCCGATGAGACAGTGCGCGAACGCCGCGCCGATGTTCCGTTTGACCGTCGAATCCGAGAGGTCGCGCTGGAGGCGCGACGTCGTGACGTAGTCGGCGAGGAACGTCAGATCGGAGTTGGCTTTCGAGAGGTTACCCTCGCTGTTCTCGAAGTCGATTGGGTTCACCTTGTGCGGCATCGTCGACGACCCCGTCTCGCCCTCGACGGTTCGCTGGCCGAGGTAGCGGTCCGAGACGTAGAGCCAGATATCGCGGTCCAAATCGAGGAGGACGTTGTTCGCACCGCGGAGCGCGTCGAAGAGCGCGGAGAGGTCGTCGCAGGGGTTGACCTGCGTCGTCAGCGCGGTGTGTCGGAGTCCGAGCGACTCGACGAACGACTCGGAGAACGCTTGCCAGTCCACGTCCGGGTAGGCGGCGACGTGGGCGGCGTAGGTGCCCGATGCTCCCGCTAGTTTCCCCGAGAGCGCCTCGCTCGCCTCCCGAATCCGGCCCATCTGCCGGCCGAGGCGGGCGGCGACGACGGCCATCTCCTTGCCGAACGTCGTCGGCGTCGCGGGTTGTCCGTGCGTCCGCGCGAGCATCGGCGTCGCGCGGTGCTCTCGCGCCAGCGACGCGAGTTCGTCGCGCACGTCGGCCAGCGCCGGAAGCAACACGTCCTCGACGGCGGGTTCGACGAGCAAGCGCTGCGCGAGGTTGTTCACGTCCTCGCTCGTGAGGCCGAAGTGAATCCACGGGTGGAGTCGTTCGGCGTCGTCGACGGTCGCCGATTCGCCGAGACGAACCCGCAGGAAGTACTCCACGGCCTTCACGTCGTGGTTCGTCGCCGAGTACTCCTCGGTGCCCTCGGTTTCGAGGCGCTTGACGAGGCGCGCGTCGTCGCCGTCGAACGACTCGTAGCAGTCGCGGACTGCGGCGCGTTCCTCCTCGCCGAGCGTCAGCGGCGTCGCCTCGAGGTCGGCGAGCGCGACGAGATACTCGGCTTCGACGCGGACGCGAGCGCGCATCAGCGCCGACTCGCTGGCGTAGGGGACCAGCGGCGTCGTTCGGCGCGCGTACCGCCCGTCGACCGGCGAGACGGCCGACAGCGGGTCGTTCCGGGAGAGGTCTGTCATGCTCGGGTGTGCCCGCGGACGCGGCAAAAGCGTGTCGATGGGTGTAACCCACTTCTGTGCATACAGTGTCGGTTCGATGGCTCGAACGACGGCAATATGATGCACGTATTTGGATATACGGGCTCAACAGACCGCAACTGTTTTTCCCACGGCGGTGGGCGTCTCTCGTATGCTACGGATTGCGGGTCTGGCGAGCAACCGCGGACGGAACCTCCGACACATCGCCGACGCAGCGCCCGGCGGGGCCGGGTTGAGCGTCGTGCTGTCGAACCACGACGACGCGCCCGTTCTCGACGCGGCCGCCGAACGCGGCGTCCCGACCGAGAGCGTCGAACGCGAGGAGGGTGAATCCCGCGAGTCCCACGAGCGACGCGTCCTCGACGCGCTCGACGGCTACCAGTTCGACCTCGTCTGCCTCGACGGCTACATGCGCGTGCTCACGAACGAGTTCCTCGACGCCGCGCCGACGACGCTGAACGTCCATCCCTCCCTGCTCCCCGTGTTCCCCGGTAACGACGCCCACGAGCAGGTTCTGGAGTCTGGTGTCCGAACGACCGGCTGTACGGTCCACGTCGTCACCGAGGAGGTCGACGCCGGTCCGATCGTCACCCAGGAGGCCGTCCCCGTCTTCGAGGACGACGACGAGGCGTCGCTGAAAGAGCGCGTCCTCTACGACGCCGAGTTCGCCGCCTATCCCCGGGCAGTCCGCTTGTTCGCCGAGGACCGCGTGACCGTCGATTCCGAGTCGGGTCGCGTCTCCGTTGAGGGCGACGAGGGCGGCGACCTCCCTTCGCGCCGAGTCGTCTCCGAGCGCCGCGGCGACACACTGCGTTACGGCGAGAATCCGCACCAGGACGCCGCCGTCTACGTCGACGACGCCTGCGAGGAGGCGAACGTCGTGAGCGCCCCGCAGTTGAACGAGGGCGCGAAGGCGCTGTCGTACAACAACTACAACGACGCCGACGGCGCGCTCGACCTCGTCAAGGAGTTCGAGGAACCCGCCGCGGCGGTCATCAAGCACACCAACCCCGCGGGCTGTGCGACCGCCGAGACGCTCTCGGAGGCGTACGAGCGCGCGCTCTCGACGGACCCGATGAGCGCCTTCGGGGGCATCGTCGCGCTCAACCGCGAGTGCGACGCCGAGACGGCCGAACTCGTCGTCGACTCGTTCAAGGAGGTCGTCGTCGCGCCGGGCTACACCGACGACGCGCTCTCGGTGCTGACCGAGAAGAAGAACCTCCGCGTACTCGATGTCGGCGAACTCGGCGACATCTCCGAACGCTTCACGGAGAAACCCATCGTCGGCGGGCGACTCGTCCAGGAACGCGACCTGTGGAGTCCGACCGTCGACGACCTCGAAGTCGTCACCGAGCGCGAACCGACCGACGAACAACTTGAGACGATGCTGTTCGCGTGGAAGGTGCTGAAGCACGTCAAGTCGAACGGCATCCTCTTCGCCGACGGGACGGAGACAGTCGGCGTCGGGATGGGGCAGGTGAGTCGCGTCGACGCCGTCCGACTGGCGGCGATGAAGGCCGACGAGCACGCGGAGGGCAAATCCGCCGAGGGCGCGGTGATGGCGTCGGACGCGTTCTTCCCGTTCCCCGACGGCATCGAGGAAGCGGCGAAAGCCGGTATCGACGCCGTCATCCAGCCCGGCGGCTCGGTCAACGACGACGACGTCGTCGCGGCCGCCGACGAGCACGACATGGTGATGGTGTTCACCGGTCGGCGGTGTTTCCGTCACGATTAGTGACGGAAACTCGTGACGAGCGAAGCGAAACAACGGCGTTTCCGGCACGACTGAAAGGAGCGCCGGAAGTTCGAGAGGCGAGCGTAGGCGACGCCGAACGTCCACTCACCGAGAGATTCGCGTGAGTAGATTTATCACGGTGTCGTGAGACACACTACCATGCACGTTGCGTTTCTGGTCGTCGGTGCGGCGTTTCTCGTTATCGGGACGTACATGGGCGTCAGTGGAGACACCGGTTCGACGCCCGTGTGGCTCGCGCTCGGCGTCGTCTTTCTGACGCTCGGCGTGGTGCTGGACACCGACCGAAACGCGCGTCGAGAAGCTGAACGACTCCGCCCCGAGTGACGACCGGGGTGGAGTCGTGGGAACGACGGTCAGTTGTCGTCGTTTCGGAGGCTATCGTTCGGGAAGCACTCGCCGAGCGAGTGCAGCAGATCTATCGTCTGTTTCTTGGTCTCGGCGTCGATGTCGAGCGTCTCCACGTCGTTGAGCGCCTGACGGAGCAGGGGAAGGCTCAGTCGCTGGTCGAGGTGGACGACCGGTAGGTAGAGGTCCTCGAACGACTCCGGCGGGATGCCCGAAGTCGACAGCAGGAAGTAATCGTCGAGATCCGCGAGGTCGTCGGTCGCGAAGTCGTCCTCCGAGAGCGACCGGTTCGGCGCGTCCTGCGTCGCACCGCGAATCGTCGGTTCGTGCAGCGTGTACTCTGTCACACCGAAATACACCGCAGCCAGAATGATAGTCGTTGGGGCAGGTTCGGTCGAGAACGGCGGGTTGACACCTCTACGTCTCGTCGTCCGACTGCGTATCCGAATCAGCCTCCGTATCCCGAGACTCGTCGACTTCGTCTTCGTCGACGTCTTCGTGTCTGTCGACGTCCTCGCGCTCGTCCGCCTCCGTCTCCGCCGGGTCGGCGGCGTCTGCGTCCGTCGTCGACTCGTCGTCCGCCGACTCGACGTCCACTAACTCGCTGTCCGCCGATTCGCTGTCCGCCGATTCGCTGTCCGCCGATTCGCCGTCCGCCGATTCGCCGTCCGTCGTCTCGGCGAGGCTCTCGGCGTCGCCGCCGAACTTCGACTTGAACGTCTTTCTGGCGACGTAGACGCCACCGACGGCGGCCCCTCCGGCGACGACCGCACCCGGAACGCCGTACTTTTTGTAGCCGTACTTCGCCGCCTTTCGACCGACAGTAACGGTTCCGAGCATCTCGTCTGTACGATGTCGGTCCAGCAACAACCGATGTAGGCTTGTTCCTTCAGGCCGTTTTTATCCGACCGGTCCTCCTCGCCGACCGGCGAGTCCACCCAGTAGTCCGATAGGCCTAAGCGGAGTCGCAGACTCACCCGTTGCATGAACTACTCCGAGGCGGCGAACTTTCTCTTCGACCTCCGCCGCTTTCAGGTGAAACCGGGGACCGAGTCGGTTCGCGCGCTGCTGGCTCACCTCGGGGACCCCCACGAGCACGTCCGGTTCGTTCAGGTCGCGGGGTCGAACGGAAAGGGCAGCACCGCGCGGATGGTCGAGTCGACACTCCGCGAAGCCGGGTGCAACGTCGGTCTCTACACCTCACCGCACTTCGACAGCCTCCGCGAACGCGTCCGCGTCGACGGGCGGAAGATGCCCGAATCCGCGCTCTGTGCGTTCGTCGAGGAGGCCAAGCCGTACCTCGTCGACCGCGCGGCAGCGGGCGAACCGCTCACCTTCTTCGAGGCGGTGACGGCGCTCGGCCTCTGGTACTTCGGCCGCAGCGACGTCGACGTCGCCGTGCTCGAAGTGGGGATGGGCGGCGAACTCGACGCGACGAGCGTCGTCGACCCCGTCGCCAGCGCCGTCACGAACGTCACGCTCGAACACACGGCCGTGCTCGGCGACACTATCGAGGAGATCGCGACGACGAAAGCCCACGTCGCCCCCGCCGACCGACCGCTCGTCACCGCCGCGACGGGCGAAGCGCTGGACGCCGTCCGCGCGCAGGCCGGCGAGGTCGTCACCGTCGCGGATGCGAACGACGCCGACGCCCCCGAGAACCCCGACTTCCGCGTGAGCTACGAGGGCCGCGTCAACCACACCGAGTCTGTCGTCGCCGTCTCGGCGGAATCGGAGTCGGTCTCGGACGCGCTCGCAGTCGAGGCCCGCTTGCCGATGCTCGGCGCGTATCAGGCGAAGAACGCGGGCGTCGCCGTCGCGCTCGCCCGACAGGTCGCCGACGAGGTCGGCGTCGAGCTCGATACCGACACCATCGCCCGCGGCCTCCGAAACGCCCACTGGCCGGGCCGGTTCGAGGTGATGCAGCGAGAGCCGATGGTCGTCCTCGACGGCGCGCACAACCCGGGCGCGTTCGAGGTTCTCGCGGCCGTGCTCTCGGAGTTCGACTACGACGACCTCCACCTGGTGTTCGGCGCGATGCACGACAAGGACCACCGCGAGATGGCTGCCGCCCTGCCGACGCCCGACTCCGTGACGACGTGTCGACCGAACCTCAGCCGAGCGGAGGACCCCGAGATTCTCGCACGCGTTTTCGAGCGGGCGGGCGTCGAAACCGTCGACAGCGTCGACTCGGTCTCCGACGCGCTGTCGAGCGCCCTCGACCGGGCCGACCCCGACGACTGCGTGCTCCTCACCGGTTCGCTGTTCTGCGTCGCCGAGGCGCGGCGGCGGTGGACGCGACTGGGGATACCCAAGGAGGTCACCTCTCGGGCCGAGGCGCGGACGACGCTGGAGCGAGCGGGCGCGACGCCCGAGGCGGTCGACGCCGCCGGCGACGATATCGCCCACCGCGTCGTGAAGACCCAGGTCGAGAGCCGACAGGCGCAGGCGCTCGAAATCGAAATGGCGCGTCTCGACGGACAGTGCGTCGTCGCCGGCCTCGACAGCGACGGCGAGCTCCACGACGTCGTCCTCTCGGGGACGCTCGCGCAGTTCGGGCGACTGCTCGACGCGCTCGACGGTCACCCGTACGGTCTCTCGGAAGTCGGCGCCGACCTCCGCGAACGTCTCGAACTCGACGAGGGCGGAGTGGCCGACGAATCGGCCTACCCGTGGGACGAGGGCGCGTCGGTGATGGGCATCCTGAACGTGACGCCGGATTCGTTCCACGACGGCGGCGAGTTCTTCGACGCCGACGACGCAATCGACAGAGCGCGGGCGATGGTCGACGCCGGCGCGGAGATTATCGACGTCGGCGGCGAGAGCACCCGCCCCGGCGCGGACCCCGTCTCGATAGAAGACGAAATCGAGCGCGTCGTCCCGGTCATCGAGGCCATCTCCGAACTCGACGTGGCCATCTCCGTCGACACGCGACGAGCCGAAGTCGGCCGCGCGGCGCTCGACGCGGGCGCGGACGTACTCAACGACGTGACCGGCCTCGAAGACCCGGAGATGCGATTTCTCGCCGCCGAGCGCGAGGTCCCGGTAATCGTCATGCACAGCATCGACGCGCCGGTCGTGCCGGGCAAGGAGATCGATTACGACGACGTGGTCGAAGACGTCATCGAGGAACTGAACGAGCGCATCCTCTTGGCCGAGAAAGCGGGCATCCCGCGAGAGCGCGTCATCGTCGACCCCGGCCTCGGCTTCGGGAAGTCGAAGCCCGAGAACTTCGAACTCCTCTCGCGACTCTCCGAGTTCGAGGCGCTGGGCTGTCCGATTCTCGTCGGCCACTCGCACAAGTCGATGTTCGAACTCGTCGGGCAGAAAGCCGGAAATAACCTCGAAGCGACCATCGCCGGGACCGCGCTGGCCGTCGACCGCGGCGCAGATATCGTCCGCGTCCACGACGTGCCCGAGAACGTCGCGGCCGTGCGGGTCGCGGAGGCGACGCTGGACCCGAGTCGGTTCGAGTAGGGCGGGGTTCCGACGGCGCGCGGCGGGAGCGCCCTGTGTGGCGCGACCAACGCGCGAGGGAGTCGGGCGCGTTCATGCGCCCGACGAGGCTGGGGAGGGCCGAGGCGGGCGGTTGCGGTGCGGTCTCTCGGTGCGCCCGGCGACTGTGCGTCGGCCGAGTCCGCTCGTCCGAGTCTCAGTAGCTGCTCTCATCCGGACCCCATGAACACTTATTCCACTCCGTTGAGTCGATAGCGTATGACCGACGCGGTCGGAAAACTCAAATCCCGTCTGCTCTCGTCGAACTGGCAGTCGTGGAATCATCCGCTCCGGGCACAGCTACTCGTGCCGATTCTCATCGTCGCTGGCGGGATAACGAGCATCCTCCTGCAGACGGAACTGGAGCACCTCGGATACGACGCGTTGCCCGGCGGAATCACGACTGCCGTGTTCTGCCTGGGCGCGCTCTCGCTCGGACTCGCCGTGCTCGCGCTCGTCGACTAGCGCCACGTCCCGACACGCCGTCCTCGAACCACGGCACGGTCCCGAAACCGACAAGCACCCACCGCCGAGAACAGAACCCAGACAGCCCACCATGTACGAAGCGGTCCACGCGTACCCAGACGGCGACAGCACCCCCTCGCGGTTCGCCCGCACGGCGGCCCACTACGGCTTCGAGGGCGTCGTCGTCCGGTCGCAGGGCGCACCCGACCTCGACGCCTGCGAGCGCGCGAGCGACCGCTACAACGTCGACGTCGTCGACGCCGTCGAAGTCGTCGCCGCGACCCCCGAACAAGCCAGCGGCGCGGTCGGAAACTTCCGACCCAAAACGACGCTCCTCGTCCTCCGCGGCGGCGACGACAAACTGAATCGCTTCGCAACAGAACAAGAGCGAATCGACGTGCTGTCGCGGCCGATGTCCGGCGGCGACTTCAACCACGTGCTCGCCAAGTCGGCGAAGCGAAACGGCGTCCGCGTCGAGTTCGATTTTCGCCGAGTGTTGCGCGCCGACGGCGGCCAGCGCGTGCAGGCGCTCAAGTCGATGCGGAAACTCCGCGAACTCGTCGAGTACTACGACGTGCCGTTCGTCGTCAGCGCGAATCCGTCCTCGCACCTCCAACTGCGCGCGCCGCGCGAACTCGTCGCCGTCGGCGAGCGCGTGGGGTTCACGGCCGACCAGGTGAAAGCCGGCCTGCGCGAGTGGGGCCGCCTCGCCGCCCGAAACCGCGAGCGAACGTCCGAGTCGTTCATAGCCCCGGGGGTCAAACGGGGCAGGTATGAAGAAGACTGTTGAGGAACACGCCGTCCGCTTCTCGGAGATCGCCGCCGACTACGACGAGAGCCAGGACTCCGACGAGTACAGAGCCTGCGCGTCGCTCGTCGTCGACCACGCCGACCCCGGCCCCGACGACGTGGTGCTCGACCTCGGAACAGGGACCGGAGCCATCGCGCTCGCGCTCGCCCCAAAGGCGAAACGAGTCGTCGGACGCGACATCAGCGAGGGGATGATGAAACAGGCGGAGAAGAAAGCCGAGGAACAGGGGATAGAGAACGTCGAGTTCGGGCGCGGCTCGTTCCGCGAACCCGACTACGACGGCGAGGTAGACGTGGTCGTCTCGAACTTCGCCATGCACCACCTCTCCGACGATGAGAAGCGCGAGGCCATCGAGGTCGTCGCCGACCTCGGCCCGCGGAAGTTCGTCCTCGGCGACGTGATGTTCTTCGGCGAACCCGACCCCGAGGAGCCGTTCTACAGCCCCGAGGTCGACGACCCGTCGACGGTCGGCCACCTCGTCGACTGTCTCACCGGCGCCGGGTTCGCGCTGACGGCCGTCGAACGCGTCCACGACCAGGTCGGCGTGCTCGTCGCCGAGCGGTTCGGCGGCGACGACGAGAGCAGCGGTGGCGACGATGACAGCAGCGGCGGCGATGCCGAAACCGACGAGTAATCGTCGATGAAGCACCTGCCGAAACACCTCCGACCGCGCTGGCGCTACCTCGCGGTCGGTATCGAGACGTGGCCCGACGCCGAGTTCGGTCGCGGCGACTTCCAGCGCGAACTCTGGTACGCCGCCCAGAACCTGTTGGGCGACGCCGGGAGCGCGGACGCCGACCTCACGGTGTACAGCTTCGAACTCGGCGACGGCGTCGGCGAGGTCGTCGTCCGCGTCCGGCGCGGCCACGTCGACGACGCGCGCGCGGCGCTCGCCTGCCTGAGCGTCGTCGACGGCGACGAAATCGGGGTGCGAGTCCGCGGCGTCTCCGGCACCGTGCGCGCCTGTGAAGAAAGCTATTTACGCGGCGCGGCCGCATCTTCCGAGAAGAGACAGGTCGTGTTCGAGGGTTCCGAGCGGCCGGCGGTCGCACGCGACGACGTACGCTGCATCCGCCTGCCCTCGGGCGTTCTCGGCGCGACGGAACTCGATTTCGAGTGATACCTATGCAGGGACAAGCGCAACAGCAGGCGTACGACCGCGGCATCACCATCTTCTCGCCCGACGGCCGTCTGTACCAGGTCGAGTACGCGCGTGAAGCAGTCAAGCGAGGCACGGCGAGCATCGGCGTCCGAACCGCCGACGGCGTCGTGCTGGCGGCGGACAAGCGCAGCCGCTCGCCGCTGATGGAGCCGTCGAGCGTCGAGAAACTCCACAAGGCCGACGAGCACGTCGGCATCGCCTCGGCGGGCCACGTCGCCGACGCGCGCCAACTCATCGACTTCGCCCGACAGCGCGCGCAGGTCAACCGCCTCCGCTACGGCGAGGCCATCGGCATCGAGTCGCTGACGAAGGAGGTCACCGACCACATCCAGCAGTACACGCAGGTCGGCGGCGCGCGGCCGTTCGGCGTCGCGCTCATCGTCGGCGGCATCGAGAACGGCGAACCGCGCCTGTTCGAGACCGACCCCTCGGGGACGCCGTACGAGTGGAAGGCGCTCTCGGTCGGTGCGAACCGCGCGGACATCCGCGACTACCTCGAAGAGAACTACACCGAGGACGCCGACTTGGAGGGTGGCATCGGTCTCGCGCTGTCGGCGCTCGCGGAGTCGAACGACGAAGGGCTCGAACCCGAGGGCGTCGGTCTCGCCACCATCGACGTGGAGTCCGAGCAGTACACCGAGCACTCCGCCGACGAAATCGAGTCGTACCTCTCCGAGCACGACCTGACGCCGAGCGACGACGAGGAAGCCGAGTAAGGCGAGTAACCGACATCCCGCCTCTCGCGGCGAACCGAAACTGAAGTCGACGGTTGGGACCCTTCTCCGGTATGCAGTACGAGGTCCGAGCGACGCTGCCAACCGTCGAGGCGTATCTATCGCTCCGCGAGGCCGCCGGGATGAGCCCGCGCTCCCGGGAGGGTACCGAGCGCGGCCTGCCGAACACGCTGTTCGCGGCAACCGCGTTCGCCGTGGACGGAGACGGAACCGAGACGCCCGTCGGGATGGGTCGGGTCGTCGGTGACGGGGGAACCGTCTACCAGATAGTGGACATGGCCGTTCATCCGGACCACCAGGGCGCGGGCCTCGGGACGAAGATACTGGACGAACTCCTCGCGTTCCTCGACGAGGAGGCCCCGCCGAACGCGTACGTGAACCTCGTCGCCGACGTGGACGGCTTCTACGAGCGCTTCGGCTTCGAGGAGACCAGGCCGGCGTCGAAGGCGATGTATCTCAGCACCGAGTAGCGGTGGGAAAAGCGGGACTGCGGGACGAGCGAGCGCTCAGTACTCGTCGTACGCGAGGTTCATCAGCCACTGCGAGAACGCGTCGCTTTTGGGGTCGATCTCCTCCTCGCCGATGTACGGCGAGAGCATGTCGCCTGCCATGAGCAGCGAGAAGTCGAGGTCCCGCGCCGCCGGTTCGAGGAAGTACGTGTTGTGTCCGTCGTAAACCGTCTCCGAGCGCTTGATGAGACCCGTATCCGCGAGTCGTTCCGCGATGCGGCTCCCTTTCCGAGAGCCGATATCGAGTTGCTTCCAGAAGTCGCTCTGGTGGATGCCCCGCGTCTCGCGGATGAGTTCGAGTCCGCGGCGCTCGTCCGCCGTGAGGTCGGCTTCGAGGTCCGGGGCGCTCACGCGAACACCTCCGTCTGTGGCGTGCGCAGGTTCATACTGGATACACGTCCCGCGACCCGCTTAAATGTGGCTTTCGACCCGAACGTAGTCGGTTTCGCAGGGCGGCCCGTCGGCGAACCGATAGCTCGCACCCTCGTCGCCGATGGCGACGAGCGAGGAGGAGCGCGTCCCGAACCCACCGTCGGGCGAGCCCGACGAGCCGTCCGAGCGTTGCTCGGAGATACCCCCGTGAATGCACACACCGTACTCGTGGTCGCCGAGCGCCGTCGCCGCCCGGTCGTGCCACGCCTCCGAGGATTCGCCCGGCTCGGGCTGTAGCGCCTCCCGGAGCCGGCGGGCGTTCTCGGCCTGCCGCTCGCCGACTTCGGAGCGGACCGACGGAATCGTGAAAGTGTCGTCGGCGCCGACGTTGACGACGACGTGGACGCCGGGGTCGAACTGCGAGACGCGGAGGCGACCGTCCCACTCGAAGAGAACTGCCGCAGTTGCGTCCGCGACGACGAGGTTGAACCCGTCGTAGCTCCGCTCGTCGAGTTCGCGTTCGACGAGACGGGCAGCGTCTTCGGCGGACTCCTGTCGGAGCGCGTCGCGGACGAGCAGTCCGCGGGAGCGGTCCGCGGCGGGGTCGGCGTCTATCCAGCGGTTCGTGATGCCGACGAACAGGCCGTGTTCGTTGTAGCCGACCCACGTCCCGCCCGCCTCGGCGTCTCGGGGGGCGACGATAGCCGGGTCGTCCTCGATGCGCGCCGGGGGTTCGGAGGGGCGTCCGAACGCTTCGTCGCGGTTGGCCGCGACGACGACGGGCGCGTCGGGAAACACCTGCCACGCGAGAGTGAGTGTACACACGAGAGAGTGTAGGATACCGCGCGGCATAAACTCCGTTGCGGACGTTTCGACGAGTGAGAACCGCGAAAGAGGCACGGGTGGCGGTGAGCGCTCACGTGGCTGGCAGGCTGGATGACGTTCGCTGGTGTTGCGCGTCACGCGACGGGGCTGAAGCGTCGCGTACGAGGCTCACCGACGGTTGTAGTGTTTACTCGGGAGAGAATAAATGTTTTGGTGGTCAGGCTCCTAGCCCGAGTATGAAAGCGATAGCGGTGTACGAGGGGGCCGAGAAACCGGGCGTCGTCGACGTTCCGAAACCGGAGCCGTCGACGGGCGAGGCGCTCGTCCGAACGCTTCGCGTGGGCGTCGACGGCACCGACCACGAGGTGCTGAGCGGGGGTCACGGCGGGTTCCCCGAGGGCGAGGAGTTCCTCGTGCTCGGCCACGAGGCCGTCGGCGTCGTCGAGGACCCCAACGGTACCGACCTCGAACGCGGCGAGGTCGTCGTGCCGACGGTTCGCCGCCCGCCGAACGGACCCAACGACTACTTCGAGCGGGGCGAACCCGATATGGCTCCCGCGGGCGAGTACCACGAGCGCGGCATCGACGGCGCGCACGGCTTCATGGCGGAGTACTTCACGAGCCCCGAGGAGTATCTCGTGCCCATCCCCGAGGAGCTCGCGTCGGTCGGCTTCCTCGTCGAACCGGTCTCCATCTCCGAGAAAGCCATCGAACACGCTTACGCGTCGCGTTCCGCGTTCGAGTGGAGCCCCGAATCGGCGCTCGTGCTCGGCAACGGCAGCCTCGGCCTGCTGACGCTGGCGATGCTCGGCTTCGAGTACGGCTACGACGCCGACCGCCTCTACTGTCTGGGCCGCCGCGACCGCCCCGACCCGACTATCGACGTTATCGAGGAGCTCGGCGCGACGTACGTCGACTCCCGGGAGACGCCGGTCGACGAGATTCCCGAGGTACACGAACCGATGGACTTCGTCTACGAGGCGACCGGATTCCCGAAACACGTCTTCCAGTCGGTCCACGCACTCGCGCCGAACGGCGTGGCGGCGCTTCTAGGCGTGCCCAGCGACTGGGAGTTCGAGGTCGACGGCGGCGCGTTCCACAGCGAGCTCGTCCTCCACAACAAGGCGCTCGTCGGCAGCGTCAACTCCCACGTCGGACACTTCGAGGCGGCGACGGAGTCGCTGGCGTCGATGCCGGCGTGGCTCTTGGACTCGCTCGTCACCGGAATCTACGGCCTCGACGAGTTCGAACGAGCGTTCGACGACGACGACACCACTATAAAAACCGCCGTGCAATTCAGTACGTATGAAGAACGTCGATGACCTCATCTCCAGTGCGGCGGAGTTGGCAGAACGCGGCCTCTCGAAGGGCGAGATCGCCGACGAACTGAACGTCTCCCGCGAGACGGCGAGCTGGCTCGTCGAGCGCAGCGGCGCGACGAGTTCCGAACCCGAGGCGACGAGCGCCTCCCCCTCCGGCGGCACCGGGCCCGACGACATCCACATCGACTGGAGCACCGTCGGCCGCGACAGCGCCCGCCTCAGCTACATGGCGTGGACGATGGCCGACCTGCTCGGGAAAGAGGGCGACGACGTCGACCTCACTATCGGCATCGAGAAAGCCGGCGCACCGCTGGCGACGGTGGTCGCCCGCGAACTCGACACCGACCTCGGCACCTTCGCTCCCGCGAAACACCAGTGGGAGGAAGGCGACATCGAGGAACTCGGCGGTAGTTTCTCGCGGAACTTCGCGCAGATCCGCGACCGCAGCTGCTACGTCGTCGACGACATCATCACGAGCGGCACGACGATGCGCCAGACCATCGAAGCCGTCCACGACCACGGAGGGACCGTCGAGGCTGCCGTCGTCGTCGTCGACAAACAGGGTATCGAGGAGATAGACGGCGTTCCGGTCTACTCGCTCATCAACGTCGTCAGCGTCGGCGAGGAGTGAGTACGCTGCCGCCAGAGAAAGTCGCACTCGCCGAGGCGTTCGACTCGTTCGACGAGCAGTGGTCCCCGCGCGTCGCCGCCGAACTGAACGGGCAGGAGGTGAAACTCGCCAAAGTCGAAGGCGAGTTCGTCTGGCACAGCCACGACGACGCCGACGAACTGTTCTTCGTCGTCTCGGGCGAACTCCGTATCGAGTTCCGTGACGAGGAGGCCGCTCTGCTCGAGTCGGGCGAACTACTCGTCGTGCCGGCCGGCGTCGAACATCGACCCGTCGCCGACGCGGAAGCCGAGATACTGCTCTTCGAACCGGCGGCGACCAGAAACACCGGTGACAGGGAGGACGAGTTGACGCAGACCGAGACGACGTACCTCGATTGAACGTCGGCGTCGTGTCGAGCAACACGGAGGTTGCGACACCACAGATGGGCGAACAGGCGGCCTATCCGATATCGAGTCGTCCCCGCGAGCGGGTGGCCGCACACCCGCGAACCGCCCGCGGTCGATAGTCACGACACGCGAGCAGGTGGTCCCGTCCTCGTATTTGAAGCTTCGCGCCGCTCGGAGTCGCGGCCCGCGCCAGCGGTAGGTCGTCGCTCCCCGCGAGCGTGAACGACCCTTCTACCGCAACGGGGCGCAACCCCTATCTGTCGGGGTGTCGTACCGATTCGCATGACGTTCCAACCGGGAAGCGACCTCAGCGCCGACGAGGTTCGAGAACGAGTCGACGAGACCATCGCGGAGAACGACGTCGTGCTGTTCATGAAGGGGAACCGCCTGATGCCGCAGTGCGGCTACTCGATGCGAGCGGTCGAACTCATCAGCCAGCATCGCGAGGAGTTCGAGACGGTGGACGTGCTGCCGGCGCTCGACCAGTACCGCGCCGCCCTGTCGGAACACAGCGGGTGGGAGACGATTCCCCAGACGTACGTTGACGGCGAGTTCGTCGGTGGGAGCGACATCCTGGCCGAACTTGACGAGCGCGGCGAACTCGAAGCGACGCTCGGCTCGTCGTAGTTTATTTCCAAACAGTAATCTTGGATAGAAGGGCAGCCCCTATATCCCCACAGCCCCTAAAGGACACGCGTACCGGCATTTGCGCGTACAGCGCAGTACCAACCCATCCCCCATCAGAAGCACAAGAAAATGTCAGGCCGCGTATATAGACTTCACTCGACGCTCGAACTGCCACTCGAAGATGTAGAGGATTACTTCGACGGTAATCCCGACCTCCCGACGGAGGTCGCCGACATCGACATCACACGACGAAACAACACCCTCATCATCAAAGCGATCTCCGACGACGAGAGCCTGAGCAAGTACACGCCGACGGCGCAGCTCAAGGCGAGCGTCACGGAGACGCGCGTGTACGAAGAGGAGCCACCGCGCGCCGGCGGCCCGCAGTGGGCCCAGGACGAGGAGGAGGAGATTCCCTCCGAACTCGTCGAGTTCGCCTGTTTCAAGGGCGACCGCGAGACGGTGTTACAGAACACGGCGCTACAGTTCCCGATGTTTCAGGTGTTGTGCGAGATAGCGAAACTCGCCGAGAAAGGGACGCTCACGGCGATAACGGAGGAAGACGGCGACCTCCGCGCGACCCGCATCGTCGAAGGCGACGTTCGCCCGGCGAGCGTCGAGGTGGTCGAGAACCCACAGCAGAACAGCTCGGGCGGCAACGGCATCAACTGGCGCGACAACAAGTTCATCAACTGAACGGCACGCGCGGCGGTTTCTCCGACAGACCGGGTCCGGACGAGCGGTTACGCGGCCTTTCGACACGTTCGATGCGGTGGATGCACACGACACGCTCGAGGGGCCGAGTGTGCGATTCGAACACACGCCGACGCACGCGTTGCGACGAGCCATAAGACACTTTACTCCGGTAATTATATCTCATTACGAGATGCCCGAAGGCTTCCCAGAGTACGTCGACGTAGACTACACCGACGGTGAGGGTGAGACCGCCGAGGACTATCCGAGCATCCAGCACAAGATAGAGAAAGCCATCGAGGTGACGAAAACAGGCCTCGAAGCGTACGAGAACCCCGCGGTGATGTGGACCGGCGGGAAGGACTCGACGCTGACGCTGTACTTCGTCAACGAGGTCGCAGAGCGCTACGACCTCGAAAAACCGCCCGCGGTGTTCATCGACCACTACCAGCACTTCGACGACCTGTTCGACTTCGTCGAGCGCTGGGCCGACGAGTGGGACCTCGATGTGAAGTACGCTCGCAACACCGACGTCGGCGACTACGTCGACGAACACGGGCTGACTCCCGGTGACGACATCCCGATTTCGGAGCTCTCCGAACACAACCAGCACCACGTCCGGAACATCCTCGAGTACGAGGAGGACACGTTCCCGTTCCTGCTCGACACGTACGTCGGCAACCACCTCCTGAAGACCGTCGCGCTGAACGACGCCCTCGAATCCGAGGACATCGACGGCATCATCTCCGGCATCCGCTGGGACGAACAGGAGGCCCGCGCCGACGAGACGTTCTTCTCGCCGCGTCACGACCCGGAGATCTACCCGCCGCACGACCGCATTCAACCGATTCTCCAGTTCGACGAGGCCGACGTCTGGGAGGCGTTCTGGCACTTCGTCGTGCCCGAGAGCGTCGACGAGTACCCCGACGAAGGGTACGTCCCGCAGGATTACGACGACCTGCCCAACGGCCTCACCCACGAGGACATCCCGGTGTCGCCGAAGTACTTCGAGGGCTTCCGCTCGCTGGGCAGCGAGGTCTCCACCGACAAGACCGAGTCCACGCCCGCCTGGCTGCAGGACCTCGACAACACGACCGAACGCGCCGGCCGCGCCCAGGACAAAGAGGACCTGATGGAGCGCCTGCGCGACCTCGGTTACATGTGAAGACCGGCCGAAACGCCGCCGAGACACCGCCGAACGATCTTTGAATCTCCTTTCCGAAGCGTCTCTCACCGCCGATGTGACCCCTGTTCTCGGGGACGACCGCAGAAAATGACCGCTTAGTATGTTCGTCGTGACCGCTCGCACCCGATAGAGACAGTGCGACGCACTGACAGCGGAAACAACCATTATTCCGTATAACGACAGGGAGTGTATGGCTAACTTCCCCGAGTATCTCGACGTAGACTACGAAGCCGGGAGCTCCCAGACCGCCGCCGACTACCCCTCCCTCGGCGACAAGGTCGAGAAGGCCGCCGAACTCACCGAGCAGGCGCTCGACGAGTACCGCAATCCGGCGGTGATGTGGACCGGTGGAAAGGACTCGACGCTCGTTCTCTACGTCGTGATGGAGGTTGCCCGCGAGAACGGGTACGACGTGCCGCCGGTGGTCTTCATCGACCACTTCGAGCACTTCCCCGAAGTGACCGCGTTCGTCGACCGCTGGGTCGACGAGTGGGACCTCGAACTCGTCGTCGCGCGCAACGAGGAGTTCGCCCGCCTCGGTGCAGAACCCGGCGACGAGTTCGTCGTGAGTGAACTCAGCGAGGCGACACAGCGGGAACTCGCCCGTTTGGAGTACGAGGATGAGACGCTCGTCCTCGACGCCGACACGTTCGTCGGCAACCACCTCCTGAAGACCGTCGCGCTGAACGAGACGCTCACCGAGTACGGATTCGACGGCATCTTCTCGGGCGTCCGCTGGGACGAACAGGAGTCCCGCGCCGGCGAGACGTTCTTCAGCCCGCGCCACGACTCCGAGAAGTACCCGCCGCACGACCGCATCCACACCATCCTCCAGTTCGACGAGGCCGACGTCTGGGAGGCGTTCTGGCAGTTCGTCGTCCCCGACACCGTCGAGGGCTACCCGGCAGGACACGTCCCGGGGTCGCGCGAGGACCTGCCCGCGGGTCTAACTGCCGAGGACCTCCCCGTCTCGCCGAAGTACTTCGAGGGCTTCCGCTCGCTCGGCACCGAGTCGGGGTCGGCGAAGTCCGACGAACGCCCGGCGTGGATGCAGGATTTGGACGGAACGACCGAACGAGAGGGCCGCGCACAGGACAAAGAGAACATCATGGGCCGATTGCGCGACCTCGGCTACATGTGAAACCCGAGAGCCAGTAAACCGCGGACCACGATACCGAACTCCCGTCACGACACCGAATTTCGTTACGAATCGAACTCCCGTCACGACACCGAATTTCGTTACGAATCGAACTCCCGTCTCGAATCGAACTCCCGTCTCGAATCGAACTCCCGCCACGAGTCGAACCCCGGAATCCGGAAGCGGTCTCCCCTCCGACGCGGTTCGCACCTCTCGTGGACGGACGACCGCCAATCCGTCGTTTACGCGTACATTCATCGGCTTCTCGCCAGAGTGCTTAGTCGCTCCAGAGAGTACCGACCGTATGGACGCGGAAGACGACCGCCGCAAGATGCCGGACTGCGTCTCCGAGGCCGAAATTCCGACCAGCGACATCGTCGAGGTGATTCGCCGCGCGCCGCAACCGGTCGTCAACACGGGGTATCTCGCCGAGCGATTCGGCGTACCTCCTGAGGCGATGTATCAGCGACTCGAATCGCTGACCGACGCGGGCGTGCTCGAACACATGGAGGTACAAGAGCGGGGCCACCTCTGGTGGCAGTCGCTCGAAACCGAACTCGACGAGTACTAACGCGGACGAGGCGCGCGAACCCCGACGACGGGCGACGAGAGCGCCGAATCGTAGCGTGTAAACCCCGTTCGTCACTACTCCGTCCAATGACCGACGACTGGGTGAGCCTCTTCTCGGGCGGTAAAGACTCCTCGTGGGCGCTCTACTTGGCGCTCGAAGACGGGCTGAACGTGAGTCGACTGCTCACCGTCCACCCCGAGGGCGACTCGTACATGTACCACGTCCCCGAGACGCGACTGGCGCGGCTCGCCGCCGAGAGCGTTGGCGTCGAACTCGTCGAAGTCGAACCCGGCTCCTTCGAGGCCGAATTAGCGACTGACTCCGGCGAACAGGGCGACGCCGAACTCGAACCGATGGAGGCGGCGCTCCGAGAACTGCAGGGAGAACTCGATTTGGCGGGTGTCACCGCAGGCGCAGTGGAGAGCGAGTTCCAGACGAACCGGATTCAGCAGATGTGCGACCGACTCGGCATCGACCTCTTTGCACCCTTGTGGCAGGAGAACCCCCGCGAACTCGCCGACGCGATGCTCGACGCCGGATTCGAGATTCGCATCGTTCAGGTCGCCGCCCACGGCCTCGACGAGTCGTGGCTGGGGCGAACGCTCGACGCCGACGCCATCGCGGAGTTAGCGGAGCTCAACGAGGAGTACGGCGTGCACATCCTCGGCGAGGGCGGCGAGTTCGAGACGCTGGTGACCGACGGACCGCACATGTCGAAACCCATCGAGTTAGAGTACGAGACGGAGTGGGAGGGGACACGTGGACGGATTCGGGTGACCGACGCTCGACTCGGGGAGCGGTAAGCAGCGAGTTCGTTCCGCGAGCGACCGAAGGAGCGAGCGGGCCGAGGAGCGAACGGAGCGAAGCGGAGTGAACGACGAGTGCTTTTGGTGCAGCTTTTGCCGAGGGCCGCCGGAGGCGGTCCGCAGCGCAAAAGGTGCGAGTACGAGACGGAGTGGGACGGGACGCGAGGACGGATTCGGGTGACCGACGCTCGACTCGGGGAGCAGTGAGGAGACGACTGCGGAGGAATCAGAGCGGGCAGAGATACAAAAAGCAGACTACGCGGGCGGTTTCGTCACTCCTCGCCGACCAGTTTCGAGTGCTCGCCGACGAGCGTCTCGGTCAACTGCAGCCCCTCGATGTGCGTCTCTATGTCGGTGATCGTATCGCGGAGCGTCGAGTCGTGGACCGTCGCGCCGTCGAAGACGACAGCGCGTTCGAGCGTCGAATCGCGGACCTCGGCTCCGGGCAGTACCTGGACGTTCTCGCCGAGTTCGGAGTTCTCGACCGTCGCGTCGTCGTGGACGAAGTTGTCGCCTCCGAGTTTCCACGCGACGGCTTCGAGGTAGCTCTCGGGCGTCCCGATGTCGTACCAGGCCTCGTCGAAACTGAACGCGTACACCGGTTCGCGAGACTGGAGCCACTGGAGGAACCAGCCGGGTTCGTCGGGGTTGTTGTCCGATTCGAGATACTCGTCGAGTTTCGGCAGCGTCTCGGCGGGGAACGCGTAGCAGGCGATGGAGACGAGCGTGCTCTTGGGGTCGTCGGGCTTCTCCTGGAACTCGACGACCTGGTCGCCGTCGAGTTGGACGAGACCGTACGACTTCGCGCGCTCGCGGGAGCCGACGTCGTAGGCGGCCAGAATCGGCGACCCCTTCTCCTCGAAGAAGTCGACGAACTCCGCGGCGTCGAAACTGATGAGGTTGTCGCCGGCGACGACGACCAGGTCCTCCTCGACGCCTTCGCGTTCGACCAACTCCGCGAGCGCGCCGACGACGCCGAACTTCTCGTCCTCGGCTCTGGTCTCCTCGACCGAGAGCGTCGGTTTCTCGAACTCCGACTCGGCGAGGTGCGCTTCGAACTCGTCGGCGAAGTACTCGTTCGTACTCACGAACACCTCCGAGATTCGGTCGTCGGCTTCGAGGTCGGCAAATATCGTATCGATGACCGTCGACTCCCCCACCGGGAGGAACATTTTCGGGCGGTGCTTCGTAATCGGCCAAAGTCGCGTGGCGTAGCCTCCAGCAAGGACGACTGCTTTCATAGACAGGTAATCAATGCCAGCCGTGATGACTGTTTTGCTCGAATCGACGGCCTACAAAAGGAATTTGGCCGTTCGGCCGTACTCGAAGCTATGAACGAAACCGAGACCACCCGCCAGCGAATCGCCGACGCGCTGAGAGACGAACCGCTGACCGCGAGCGGTCTCTCGACGCGGGTGGACGCGCCTCGGTCGGTCGTCTACGACCACCTCCGACACGTCGCCCAGTCGCTCGACGACACCGACGAACGGTTTCTCGTCGCGCCGCCGGAGTGCCGAAACTGCGGGTTCTCGAACTTCGACGACCCCGTGAACTACCCCTCGCGGTGTCCCGACTGCCGGAGCGAGAGCATCGAGGAGGCGGTGTTCAAAATCGAGTGAGCGTCGCGGTTCGGACGCCGAACGGGCCGCCTACGCGCTCTTCGCTTCCACACCCAACTCGTCGAGCAGCGTCGTCGCCGCCGCGTGCGAGGACTCCGGTCCCCGGGCGGTAACGAGGTCGCCGTCGACGGTGACGCTGGTGTCGGCGTCGAGTTCGGCGTCCCAGTTCGCACCGGCGCCCTTGACCTCGTCTTCGACCCAGTACGGCAGTTTCCGGCCGTCGGGCATCACGTCGTTCTCGTCGACGATGTCTTCTTCCCACTCGTTGGGGAAGCCGGTCACGTCGCGCTCGTTGACGACGTACTTCCCCTCCTCGGTGTGCGTGAAGCCGAGGAGACCGACGGCGTGACAGACGACGAGCGCCTTCCCCTCGTCGCCGTCGACGGCGTCGCGGAGAATCGTTCTCGCGTGTCTGTCCTGGTTGATGTCCCAGACGGTACCGTGCCCGCCGGGGAAGACGACGGCGTCGTAGTCGGACGCCGACACCGTCGCGATCGGTTCGGGGTCGTTGAGTCTGTCGTCGGACTCGTGAACCTCTCGGAGCCGTTCGGACTCCTCCTCGCCGACCGTCTCGGGGTCGAGCGAGCGCTCGTCGACCACCGGCGGCGACCCGCTCGGGGTGGCGACGGTGACGTCGACGCCCGCGTCCGAGAGCGTGGTTAGCGGTTCGATGCACTCCTCGGCCCAGTACCCCTCCTCGCTGACGATAAACAGTGCGGATACCATCGTTCGAAGGGTACGTTCCTGAGCTGCAAAAGCGATGGGGCGAGCGAGGAATCGTCGACTACCGAAACCGAACGGTCCGAGACGAAACGGCGAGCGCCCGGACGCGGTCAGTCCGGGGAACTGCCGGAGTACACGCGCGAGCACGGAGGTCTTATGTAGGTGAGGTCGTACCGACTCGGTATGCTCGATACTCGTGGCGTGCTGGCGATTCTCGTCAGCGTGGCGTTTCTCGTCGGGATGGTCTCCTACCGACGCGGACGGGAGGTCGAAGCGTTCTTCCTGCTCGGCGGCGGGTTCGCGCTGGCGGCGTTCTGGGGCCTCATGGGTATGGCACTGTCGCGGACCGGTCCCACGCAGGTACCCGGAGATATCTACCTGGCGATGTCGGGGTCGGCGGTAGTAATGAGTATGTACTTTTTCATCGAAGGTCGCTCGACGCTCCGAGACCGCTGAATTCGGGTTTTTCGACCCCGAACACTCGTTACATGTGAGCTAACTACACACTGAACTCTGGTGAGAATACCATCAAATATAAGTATGGGATACGTCAACGTGGTGCTGCATGTCTGACGATTCGATGAACGGTAGCCGTCGGCGGTTCCTCAAAGCCTCCGGTGCGGGCGCTGTGGCCCTCACTCTCGCCGGTTGCAGTGACGGTGGCAACGGCGGAGACGACCAGGGTACTGACGGGAACTCCTCCGAGACCGACGACACCCCCGAAAAGAACACGACGAACCCCGACGAGATCACTCGCGGTGGAACGTTCACGGTCGGGATGGACCAGCAGCCGAAAGGGATCAACCCGCTCTCGACCTCCTCGGCGTACTCCTGGAGCATCCTCGACTTCGTCTACTGCTGGGGGACGACTATCGACCCGGTCAACTTCAACGTCAACCCGAGCGCGTACACGGAGTGGACCGTCGAGAACGCCAGCGGCGACGACGCCGAACCCGACGTGTACTTCAACGTCCGCGACGGCCTCACCTTCAGCGACGGCGAGGACCTGACCGTCGAGGACGTCATTTTCACGTACAACTACCTGATGGAGAAGAAGCCGGGGCGCTACGTCTCGACGGTCGAGCCCATCCAGGCGGTCGAGGAGGCCGACAACGACTGGGACGTCCACATGAAGCTCGCCCAGCCCATCGGCACCTACGACTCGACGCAGCTGCAGGTTCCGCTGCTGCCGAAACACGTCTGGGAAGAGGTCGACGACTACCAGGCCTACCAGCCGCAGGAGAACGGCGGCCCCATCGGCGCGGGTCCGGGCGAGATTACGACGTACAGCCCCGACACCGCCATCGAAGTCACGTTCCGCGACGAGGCTCCCCTGCAGAACCTCCAGTGGCTCCAGGACCACGACAACCTGTTGGCGGGCGGCCCGTTCATCGACTCGGTTCGCTTCAAGATCTACGGCAGCCAGTCGGCGCTCACGCAGGCGTTCCTCAACGGCGAAATCGACACCGTCTACAGCAGCATCGAGACCTCGAAGGTCGAGCAGGTCGAGGAGACCGACGGCCAGAGCATCGTTCAGGGGTACGACACCGGGTACGGCCACTACTCGTTCAACCTCCGCCGGACGCCGCTCGACGACCTCGCGTTCCGTCAGGTGCTCGGCTTCGCCTTCGACGACATCTACTGGACCCAGCAGCTCCAGCGCGGCTACGTTCAGGAGGGCGACTTCGTCATGCCGCCGGGTTACTCCGCGGTGCGTCCGGACGCGGGCGGCGACGGCGAGCTCCTGACCGGCGCGGCTTCGCAGGCGTTCACCTTCCGCGGCGTCGACCCGACCAGTTCCGAGGTCGACGTCGAGGGCATCCGCCAGTTCCTCACCGACGGACAGGTCGTCACCGGCGAGGGCGGCACCTACGTCGGCCTCGACTACCCGGGCAGCCTCACCGACGTGAGCGCCGGCCAGAGCGAGGCGAAACACGACTACAGCTTCGGCGAGGTCGAATCCAGCGTCCTGCAGGACGCCGACGCCGAACAGGAGATTCGCGTCAACGGCGAGACCATCACCAGCATGAACGACGGTCCGCTGCAGATGCTCATCTACCCGGCGAAGGACTCGCCGAAGACCGCCCAGATGGTCGAACGCTACGTCTCGAACCTCCGCTCTATCGGTATCCCCATCGAGCGAAAAGTGATGACGTTCAACACGATGCTGAACGCCGTCTACGCCGAGGAGGACTTCGACATCTTCCCGATGTCGTGGAGCAGTCTCTCGCCGTTCGGCGCGAGTTCGCTGTACGGCCTTTTCCACAGCGACAACGCCGACGACCACAGCGAGGAGAACGAAGACGGCGAGACCAACACGGACACGCTGCTCAACAACCCGATGGGCTACGGCCTGTTCGAGGACGCGACGGCCGACGACCTCATCTCGCAGTGCCGCACCGAGATGGACACCGAGAAACGCAACGACCTGGCAAAGCAGGCCGTCGAGCAGATCTACCTCGACTTCCCGACGATGATCACCTCGTACTCGCAGGTTCAGTGGCCGGTCAACTCCGGCGAGTGGGACGGCTTCGTCGGTAACATCCCGGGCCCGGGCGACAGTTACCTCGGGACGAACATCATGCAGGTCCACCAGAAGGACAACTGAGCCGACGGCGACTGTCGCCGCCGTTCGTCGTTTCTTTCTTTCCCGTTATCGGCCGGAGTAGCGCCCGCTCGAACCTTTTCTTTCCGAGAAAACGTAGTAATCCAACACATTCATAACGACGCTTCCCAATCATGCCACAGAAACGCAAACAGTACGCGTGCTAAGAAAACCGTGACCTCGAAACCATGACCAGAATCAGTGGAAAGTATCTCGCAAAGCGGCTCGTGGTCTCCTATCTGACCCTCCTGCTCATCATGACCCTGCTGTTCGTGCTCATCCGGAGCGCACCCGGGACGTTCATCGACAGCATGATCTCCCCGGAGATGACCAGAGCGCAGGTCGAGCGCATCCGAGAGGTCTGGGGGCTCAACGAACCGCTGTGGAAACAGTACCTCAACTTCATGATAAACTACCAGACCGGTAACTTCGGCCGGTCGCCGACGTGGAACGTCCCCGTCTGGGACCTCATCCTCCGCCGGATGCCGCGGACGCTCATCCTCTTCGGCGCGGCGTACATCGTCGCCTACATCGTCGGGCCGCTGGTCGGGATGTATCTCGGCTGGTGGCGCGGCACCCAGAAGGACAAGACCATCTTCGGGACGTCGCTGATGGTGTACTCGATGCCCGCGTTCTGGCTCGCGTGGCTGTTCATCTGGTTCTTCGACTACGAGATGGGCTGGCTCCCGAGCGCCTACATGATGACGCAGTTCCCCGAGTTCGAGTGGAACGCGTTCACCGTGATGGCCGACGTGCTCGTCCACATCACGCTGCCGCTCGTCAGCCTCTCGTGTATCGGCTGGGTCGGCGCGATGCTCATCATGCGCCCGTCGATGAACAACGTCGTCGACGAGGGCTACGTCTTCCTGGCGCGTGCGAAGGGACTCGACGAACGCACAGTGATGATCAAACACGCGGCGCGGAACGCGCTCATCCCGGTCGCGACCGGCGCAATCGTCGGACTGGCGTTCCTCATCGACGGCGCGGTCATCACCGAGGCCGTCTTCACCTGGCCGGGGATGGGACAGATCCTCGTCGAGGCGGTGCTGAACAACGACTACCCGGTGACGCAGGCGGCGTTCTTCATGCTCGCCGTGCTCGTCGTCGTGATGCGACTCGTCACCGACATCGCGTACACGTACCTCGACCCGCGCATCAAGTTCGGGGAGGAGAACTAGATGGCTACCGAAGGAGAATCAACGACCGGACTCGAATCGTACAAGCGAGCGTGGGAACCGCGTATCGAACGCGCCCGCCGCGGGTGGGACCGCTTCACCGAACACCGGATGGGCGTCGTTGGCCTCGTCATCCTGACGATATTCTCGCTGTGGGCCGTCGTTCCGAGCTGGTTCGCGCCGCACACGCCCGAGTGGATCGCCTACATCGGTTACGAGAACGCCCGGCTGACCGGCGAGCAGGTGCGGACGCTGCCGCACCCGCCCGCGTTCGGTGACCCCTTCTTCGCGCCGCTGGGAACCGACTCCTACGGCCGCGGCATCGCGACGATGATGGTGTACTCGGCGTCGACGGCGATGTACATCGGCCTCGCCGCGGGCCTCCTGTCGAGTCTCGTCGGCGTGCCGCTCGGGCTCATCAGCGGCTTCTACGGCGACACCTGGATAGACGAGACCATCCAGCGCTTCGTCGACGTGATGTACGGCCTGCCGTTCCTGCCGCTGCTCATCGTCCTCGTGGCGATTCGCGGGCAGACGACGACCAACATCATCATCGGTATCGCCGTCACCTCGTGGCTCAACAACTGCATCGTCATCCGCGGCGAGACGCTCTCGCTTCGGACCCGGGCGTACGTCGAGTCGGCGAGAGTCGCCGGCGCGAGCGACCTCCGCATCGTCTTCCGACACATCATGCCGCACGTGCTGCCGCTGTCGTTCGTCTACCTCGCACAGGACGCCGCCGCCGCCATCCTGACGCAGGCGGCGCTGGCGTACCTCGGCCTGGCCGACTTCGCGACGCTGTCGTGGGGCATCATGCTGGAGAGCATCCAGTCGGAAGGCTACATCTTCACCGCGTGGTGGTGGCTGCTCCCGCCCGGACTGGCGATCATGCTCATCGCGGCGGCGTTCTACTTCATCGGGTTCTCGATGGAGGACGTGACCAACCCTCAGAGATAATCATATGACGCTACTGGAAGTAAACGACCTCTCGATACGATACGCAGTCGAAGACGCGGACGTCCACGCCGTCGACGGCGCGAGCTTCACCGTCGACTCGGGCGAGACGTACGGCCTCGTCGGCGAGTCCGGCTGTGGCAAGACGACGCTCGCGAAGAGCATCCTCCACCTCCTGGACTCGAACGGCTACATCGAAAGCGGCGAGATGTGGTTCGACGGAACGCTCCCGCAGTGGGAAGACGGCGACGGCAACCCGCGACCGGAGATAATCGACGACGACCGCTACCCGGTCCGCGCCGACGGGATGACCGACCTCGCGCAGCTGACGGACTCCCAGATTCGGGACATCCGTTGGCGCGAGGTGGCGCTCATCCCCCAGAGCGCGATGAACGCGCTCAACCCCGTCTACAAGGTGGGCGACCAGATCGTCGAGGCCATCCTCCGACACGAACCGCGGACGACGAAGGCCGAAGCCGACGACCGCGCCCGCGACCTGCTCGAGCGCGTCGGCATCGACCCCGAACGCGCCGACGACTACGCACACGAGTTCTCCGGCGGGATGAAGCAGCGCGCCGTCATCGCCATGGCGATGGCGTGCAACCCGTCGCTTCTCATCGCCGACGAACCGACGACGGCGCTCGACGTCATCATCCAGGACCGCATCCTGGAGGAACTGGAGAAGATTCAGGAGGAGTTCGGCGTCTCCATCCTCGTCATCAGCCACGACATCAGCGTCATGGCCGAGATCTGCGACCGGATGGCCGTCATGTACGGCGGCAAAATCATGGAGCGCGGCACGCGCGACGACATCTTCCGAGAGACGGCGAACCCCTACACGCTCGGACTGAAGAACTCGTTCCCGACCATCACGCAGAAACAGCAGCAGCTCGTCTCCATTCCGGGGTCGCCGCCGCACCTGCGCGACCCCGAACCCGGCTGCCGGTTCCGTAAACGCTGTCCGTTCGCCGTCGAGGACTGCGAGCGGAGCCACCCGCCGATGTACGATATCGCCGCCGTCGAGGAGAGCGGGCGACTGCAGGAGGCGATGGACGACCGGCGTCACGGCTCGGCGTGTTACCGCAGTGACGAACTGGACGAGATACGAACGAAGGCGATGAAGGAGGAAACATGGAAGGAAACCGCAACGCAGAGTCACTAGTCGAAATCGAGAACGTCCACAAGTGGTTCGACATGACCCGGGGCATCGTGGACACCGTCCTCGGGCGCGAAGCGCAACCGGTTCGCGCCGTCGAGGGCGTCGACCTCTCCATCGAGAGGGGCGACATCGTCGGCATCGCCGGCGAATCGGGGTGCGGGAAGACGACGCTCGGGAAACTGCTCGTCAAACTGTACGAACCGACCGACGGCGAGATTCGCTTCGACGGCAAGGACATCTCGAATCTGAGCCGCGAGGAGGAGCGCGAGTTCCGCCAGCGCGTCCAGATGATCTTCCAGGACCCCTTCGAGAGTCTCAACCCCCGGATGACGGTGTTCGACGCCATCGCGGAGCCGCTGCAGATAAACGGGATGACCGACTCCTACGACGAGCGACGCGAACGCGTCAAGACGGTGCTCAACGACGTGGGTCTCGGCCCCGCCGAAGTGTACCTCGACGCCTTCCCGGACGAACTTTCGGGCGGCGAGCGCCAGCGCGTCGCCATCGCTCGCGCGCTCGTCGTCGACCCCGACTTCGTCGTCGCCGACGAGCCGGTGTCGATGCTCGACGTCTCCATCCGCGCCGGCGTGTTGAACCTGATGAAGGAGCTGCAGGACAAGTACGATCTGACGTACGTCTTCATCAGCCACGACCTCTCGCTCATCCGCTACATGTGCGACCGGACGGCAATCATGTACCTCGGCAACGTCATCGAACAGGGGCCGACCGACGACCTCATCGAGGACCCGAAACACCCGTACACGGAGGCGCTGTTCGACGCCGTCCCCGACGTGGAGATCGCCGAGGAGCGCCGACGCGCCAACGCGACGGGCGAGGTGCCGAGCCCGCGCGACCCGCCGGCCGGGTGCCGGTACCATCCGCGGTGCGCTCACATCATCCCGCCGGACGACTGGCAGGGGAGTCAGGACGCCTTCCGCCGCGCGTACCAGTACAAGATACGCCTCCGGGAGGCGGCGTTCGAGCGCAAGGAGTTCGACGGCGACGACGCCGCCGAACGGATGCTCAGCGCGGGACTCGCGCTCGACGTGCCGGAGGAGTACCGTCACAGCTCCGAGCTACGCGGGGCGGGTGTCGGCGTCGACGTCGACGAACTCGACCTCCCGCCGGAGACCGAGTCGTCGCTGCGGTCGGCGACGCGTAGCTACCTCGACGGCGACAGAGACGGTGCCGTCGCGGAGTTGGACGCGCTCACGACGGTCTGTGCGAACGAGGTGCCGAGACCCCGGCCGCTCGACCGACGGCGGGTCGCCTGTCACCTCTACGAGGGCGACGACGCCGAACGGACCCCCGCGACCCCGCACGCGGAGTAATCCGTGGCGCCTGCCCTCCGTTCACGCCTCCGCCCACGCCTGCGTTCGCCGGCGGTCGTCTCGTTCGTGGTGGTACTCGCGCTGACCGCGGTACTGTTCGGTGCGACGTTTCAGACGCAGCTTGCCGTCGCACGAAGCGACACCATCGAGGCCTCGGTGACGGGAATCGGCGTCGACGACGACGGCGAACTGCTCGAAGTTACTGTTCGCGCGGAGAACCCGACCAGCAAGTCGCTGACGCTGTCGAGCGCGCAGGTCGTCGGGCGCAGCGACGGCGAAGAGCTCACCCAGTACGGCACGCAGTCGCTCTCAGACACCGTTCTCGCGCCGCGAGAGGCGACGACGTTCACCGTCGCCGTCGAACTCGTCGACGGTAAGGCCGAGGCGGCGCGAACGGCCATCGAGGAGGACCGCATCCGCGTGGGCGGCGAACTCGTCGGCTACATCGAGAACGTACGCGTCACCCTCGGGGTGACGAACGATGGGTAACGGCAACTCCGGCGCCCTTTCGGAGTCGAACGCGCGAGGCGGTGACGCCCCCGCTCGACTCGGCGCGGGCCTCTCCGCCTCCGCCGAACAACTGCGGTTCGTCGGTGTCGGCGTCGCTGCCGGTCTCCTCGTCGCGCTGGCGGCGTACGGGTTCAACCGCGCGCAGATGGTCGCGGCGGTTCCGGCGTGGGTTCCGTTTGTCGCCGGCCTGCTCGGCGGTGCGTACGTCCACGTCCTCAGTCGGGATCTCGGCGAGAGCGTCAGGGCGTTTCTCGTCGCGTTCGTCTTCTCGACGGCGCTGTACGTCGTCGCGGCGCTCGCACCCCTGTGGCTGCTGTCGTACGACCCCGTCGCGCGCGACCTGCTGATTCAGTCGATTCTCCGCGAGGAGGTCGCCCGACTCGTGTTCGCCAGTCTGGTTCCACAGCTGTTCGTTGGCTATCTGAGCGCCGTCGTCGTCGACGGTACGTTCCGGCCGTAGCGGTCGGACGGCCCGGCGGTCGGGCGGCTGGGCGGTCGGGCGGTCCGGCGGTCGGGCGGAGCGACGAACCTATCAGTACACGGCCGGAACGGACGGCCATGTCGAAGGACATTCCGACGCGCGAGCGCTCGACGCGCGAGCGCGGGACGTACGCCGGCCACAACGAGGACCCCACGCTGGCGAGCTACCTCTCCTCGTTGTTCTTTCTGCTGTCGGTTCCGACGTTCGTCGCGCTCGCGTACGGCGGGTTCTACGCGGGCTACTACGGCGAGGGCGCTATCGTCCCCGTCTTCGGCGGTCTGCTCGTCTTCGCCATCACCGTCGCGTTCGCGGCGATGCATTTCAAGCGGTAAGCGGCGGACGGGTCGGGCCGAACGAGTTCGACAGGTGAGCGGTGCGAATAACGGACGCTGCGCTCACGCGAGGCCGCTCTCGATGCTGCCGTAGATTATCAGTCCCGTCGAGACGAGCGCGAGCGAGATCTCGAAGCGGGAGACGCCGTCGTCGGTGAGAAAGAAACTCGCGAGACTGACGACCGCGAGCGCGATGGCGACGCCGAAGATGAGGAGGATTCGGTTGACGCCGTTTCTGTACCACCGGTACGCGCGCTCCTCCAGTTTCTCAAGGCTCACGCGCATTCGTTCGGCCTCAGTACCAGATGTCTTCGTACTCGCACTGAACGGGTTCGGTGACGACGTTCGTCACGAGCGCGAGCGAGACGAGTCCGACCGCCGTCTCCATCTCGGCGGGGTCGACGCCGTCGGACTCCCAGCCGGCGAGAGAGACGCCCAGGTCGACGTGCCAGTCGTGGACGGTGACGAGCCACTCGTCGGGGAGCTCCTCGGCGTCGGTGCCGACGCGAAAGAGGTAGTTGAACGTCTCGTCGGTTCGCTCGCGGAGGTCGCCTCCCGCCTCGTAACCGGGCAACTGCGGCGTGCCGAACAGTTGGACGAGGCGGTAGAGCGCGGTGCCGATGTCGCCGTACTCGCCGCCCTGCGACCGGCGGTTCAACTCGACGTACGCGTCGACGTCGTCGCGTTCGCGGAGTTCGTCCTCCAGCAGTTCGTCGCCGTCGTCGAGGCGGCGACGGATCTCCTCGGCGGGCACCGGTTCGAGCGTCAGGTCACCGAGCGCGTCGAGATCCGGCGCGGCCGGATGATCGCGGATGTCGACCGGCATCTCAGTAGGCGAACGTCATGAAGCCGCGCCAGCCGGCGTATCCGGCGGCGAGACAGACGAGGCCGGTTGCGATGACGATGAACGAGTCGACGGTGGTGATGGCGTCACCGAGGCCGTTGAGGCCGAAGTAGAGGGTGATTCCGAGTATCGTGAGGACGTACCCGATAACCGCGCCCACGAGCGTCAGACCCAGGGAGGCGAAGCCGACTGGCTGCTGGAGCCTCGGCGGGACCCGATGTTTGAGCGACATGGTAATCATCCGTTCATCGTAGTGATGTCATATATATCCCGCGCTATGGGTTCACACGGACGGCCGGAGGCGAGCGTTCCGCGGACGCTCGAAGCGACTCCGCGTTGCTTTCTCGCCTACTCGATGTTTCGGTCAGTGTTCGTGCGACGAGCGGAGTCCGTGTCGTTCTCCGACGGCGTGTCGTTCTCCGACCGCGTTTCCGTCTCCCGTCGGAGTTCGTCGGCGTCGTCGGCTCCACGTCCGTCGGCGGCCCCCCGGTCGTGGGCGTCCGAGGGCGTGTTTCCGAGCGGGCTGAGTCGCGGGTCGTACTCGGAATCGGCGGGCGCGTCACCGAGCGCGTCGTCTCCTGCGGACTCCGACCGCGACGACGACGTCTCCCGAGTCAACTCGTCCAGTGGGACGCGAACCCAGTAGCCGAGCGCGATGAGAACCGTCCCGAGCGCCAACGCGAGCAGAATCGGCTGTGAGGACAGCGACGCTTCGCCGGCGACGACCGACTGATGGAGCGCCTCGCCGAAGACGAGCGCCCCGGTGACGAGGAGGACCGTACTGATGAGATTCCGCGGGTTCGCGTGCGCCATACCGCCACTCGCAACCGACCGGATAAAAAAGCAGTCTTCGACCGCTCGCGTCGCCGCGGTCGGACGCCGCGTCTCGGCGGCCGGTTCCTATCCGTCGCCGTGTTCGTCGACGATGACGACTTCGCCGTCCTCGACGGTGACGTTGATGAGCGTCTTCACGTCGTAGCCGGTGTCGTCGAGTTCGTTCGGGCCGGCCTTCTTGATGACGGCGACGACGTCCACGACGTTCGCGCGGACGTCGTTCGTGAGCGCGTCGAGAATCGCCTTCATCGTGCCGCCGGTCGAGAGCACGTCGTCGAGGACGAGCACCCGGTCGCCTTCCTCCACGTCGTTGATGTACATCTCGCTCTCTGAGTAGCCCGTCTCCTGAAACAGCGGCACCTCGCCGTCGAGGCCGTACTGGCGCTTGCGGATGACGACGAGCGGGATGTCGGTCATCAGCGAGACGGCCGTCGAGATGTGGATGCCCATCGCCGCGGGCGTCACGATCTTGTCGACGTTCTCCAGTTCCGCCTTGCGGATGATCTTGATGACGATCTCGCGGAGAAGACTCGGTTCGAGCATCGGCACGCCGTCGCTGATGGGGTGGACGAAGTACTCGTACTCGCCTTTCTCGATGATGGGCGCGTCGCACAGCGACTGCCGCAACTGGTCCATGCCGACAGTTTCTGTGGACCGGGATAAATACTGGTGGTTCGGCGGTCGTTCGTGGTTCGGTGGCACGGGTCGGATTCGGCTCGAGCCGTCGAAAAGAGACGTTTCAGCGCCGCTCGCTCAGATAGCGACGAGCAGTCCGATACCGACCGTCACGACGGCGGTCAGGAGGAGGATGCTCGTCCCCATACCCGCCCGCAGCGACACCGGCCACGTGGCGTTCCCTTCGTCGTCGGTGTCGGTCCGCCCCGTGACGCGTCTGAGCGCCTCGTCGGGGTTGCCGACCGTCCACGTGACGCCCGAGGCGGTGGCGACGGCCGCGCGGTCGACGGCCGCGTACGTCTCGGTGACGCCGCGAACCAGCCCGCGCGTGCCGTAGAAGGCGAGCGGGTTGTAGAGCGCGTCGACGTCGGGGACGCGCCCGAGTCGGTCCAGCGGCTTCTTGAGGATGGCGAAGGCGACGACGCCGAGGGCGAACAGGATGAGCCCTTCCTGGATGTGTCCCCAGGTGTACGTCGTGTAGTCGAAGCCGCCCTCGTTGCCGGGGAGGATGGCGAACAGCGCGTTCGGGAACAGGCCGTAGACGACGCAGAGAATCGCCACCGAGACCATCCCGACCATCTGGAGTCGGTTCGCGTCGCGGACCGGGCCGTCGTAGCTCCCCTCGTAGAAGGCGTACCAGCCCAACTTGATGAACGAGAGGAACGTCCCGACGCCGCCGGCCAAGAGCAGATACCAGATGACGTCGAGGTGCTCGTAGTGCGCCTCCGCGAGCACCATCCCCTTGCTGACGAAGCCGTTGAAGCCGGGGAAACCGCCGATGGAGAGCGCTGCGACGACGAACGCGACGAAGGTGACGGGCATCCTCCGCCAGAGGCCGCCGACGTACTTCAGGCTCTCCTCGCCGGTCCGGTAGATGATGACGCCGACGGTCATGAACAGCAGGCTCTTGTAGAGGATGTGGTTGAACACGTGGCCGAACGCGCCCGCCGTCGCCACCGTCGTCCCGATGCCGACGCCGGCGATCATGTAGCCGACCTGCGACTGGATGTGGTAGGAGAGGAGCCGTCGCATGTCCTTCTGGAGCACGGCCATCGTCGCGCCGAAGACGGCCATCGCCGCGCCCATGTACGCGATCCAGAGGTGGCCCTCCGGGAACGCGCGGTACATCGCGTAGACGCCGGTCTTCGTCGTGTAGACGCAGAGGAAGACGCTGGCGGCGACGTGCGGCCGCGGGTAGGTGTCGGGCAGCCACGCGTGCAGGCCGACGAAGCCGACGTTGACGCCGATGCCGACGGCGGCGAGCGCGAGCACCGCCGGACCCCCGCCGACGATGCCGTCGGCGGCGCTGAACAGGAACGACCCGACCTCGGCGTAGTGCCAGATTATCGCCGCGAGCACGAGGCTGCCGCCGATACCGTGCAGCACGGCGTAGCGGAAGCCCGCGCGGACGGCCTTGCCGCCGTAGTCCCAGACGAGGAGCGTACTCGTCACGGCCATCAGCTCCCAGAAGAACACGAGCGTCAGCCAGTCGCCGGCGAAGACGGCCCCGATACTGGTGCCGGCGTACGACAGCGCGTAGGCGGTCTGCTTGTTCGACGCGTCGCTCGCGTACGAGTAGAGCACCGCAATCGCGCCGATGAAGCCGAAGATGATGCCCATCAGCCGCGAGAAGTCGTCGACGTTGAACAGCGCGACCTCGAAGCCGAACAGGAACGTCTCCCAGTGTACGCCCGCCGGTGCGAGGTACGCGATGGGGACGACGACGGCCGTCGCGACGACGCCGAGCGCGTGGCCGACGCGCCTGGGGACGACCGGAAGCAGCAGCGCGGCGACGAGCACGTAGACGAACGGCGGAACCGTCGTCAGCGCGTCGACCGCCATCAGAACACCACCCCCATCGTCGCGGCGGCGGTGGCAGCAGTCGCCGCCGTGACGACCTCGTTGACGATTTCGAGGAACACCGCTCGACCCGGTACGATTCCGATGACGAGAGAGCCGACTGCAGCGGTCAGAATCGGGCCGAGCATGAACCACGTGCTCTCGGCACCGAGCCAGCTACGGCGCTCCCAGCCGCCGGTCGGCGGGCCGCCCTCGTGGTGGTGGTCGTGGTCGGCGTGGGCCGGTTCGTGGTCGGCCATCTCCGCGGCACCGTCGCCGAGTTCGCCGCCCTGTCTCGTCGCCTTCGTGTGGTCCGACGGGTGGCGGTCGACGGCGTAGTCGGCGTCGGGGTCGGCGGGTTTCTGTACCTCGTTCGCCCGCGGACCGGCACCGGCGTTCCCGCCGGTCAGCGCCGAACCCTCGCCGTCGGGGTTCTCGTCCGCTTTCCGGCCCCCGTCGGCGGCGACGTCCGCTCGGCCGCCGAAGCGGTGTTCGACGAGCGGCTTCCGGTCGTGGCCGCCGGGCATCTCGTCCTCGAAGAACGCCTGGTAGACGACCGGCCAGAAGTACGCGATGTTCAGGACCCCCGAGAGCAGGAGCGCGACGGTGAAGGCGACCTCGCCGCCGGAGGCGGTGCCGACGAGGAGGTAGAACTTGCTGACGAAGCCGGCGACGAGCGGGATGCCGGCCATCCCGGCGGCGGCGACGCCGAAGGCGGCCATCGTCAGCGGCATCCGCTTGCCGATGCCGGCCATGTCGCTGATGTCGTCGGTGTGGGTCTCGACGTGGATGATACCCGCACAGAAGAACAGGGTGAGCTTCATGAACGCGTGCGCGGGGATGTGCAACAGCCCGCCGACGAGCGCGTATCTCGCGGCCTCGCCGCCCATCGAGGCCCCGATGCCGAGGCCGAGGACGATGTACGAGAGCTGGCTCACCGTCGAGTACGCGAGGCGGCGCTTGAGGTTGTCCTGTCGGAGCGCGATGACGCTCGCCATCAGCAGCGTGAAGGCGGCGACGGCCGCCAGCGGGACGCCGACGCCGAGGTTTCCGACCGTCTCGGGGCCGAACACCTCGAGGACGACGCGGGCGATGCCGAACACGCCGGATTTGACGACCGCCACCGCGTGGAGCAGTCCCGAGACGGGCGTCGGTGCGACCATCGCGTCGGGCAGCCACGAGTGGACGGGCATCAGCGCCGCCTTGACGCCGAAGCCGAGCGTCAGCAGTGCGAACGCCGCGCGACCGAGCGTCGGGTCCGCGGTGGCGAGACCCTCGATGCCGCCGGGGGTGAACGCCACCGACCCGGCGAGCACGTAAACGAGGACGGTGCCCGCGAGCACCGCGACGCCGCCGCCGAAGGTGTAGACGAGGTATTTCCGGCCGGCGGCGCGCGACTCCGCCGTCTCGTCGTGGCCGACGAGCGGGTACGTCGCCACCGTCAGCAGTTCGTAGAAGACGAACAGGACGAGCAGGTTCGCCGCGAACGCGACGCCGACGGCGCTGGCCACGCTGGCGGCGAACGCCGCGAAGTACCTGGTCTGGGCGTGTTCGTGCAGGCCGCGCATGTAGCCGATGCTGTAGAAGCTCGTGACGAGCCACAGCAGACTCGCCAGCAGGCCGAACAGCATCCCGAGCGCGTCGGCCTGCAGGGTGAACGCGACGGCGTCCTCGCCGAGCGGGACGAACGCCCCGAGGTCGGTGTAGTACGTGTCGCCCGCGAGCACGCCGGGCACCATACTCGCCACGACGAGGAACGTCGACGCGGCGGCGAGCAGCGTCCACGCCTCGCGGACGTTCGGCCGGCGGTTCGACGCGTAGATGAAGGCGACGGCGACCGCCGGAACGGCGACCGCCGCGAGCGGTCTGAGTGATGAAATCTCTGTCATGGCTGGAGTAGGAGGTCGAGCGTCGGTTCGAGCAGCGGTTCGAAGGTCGAGACGAGCGGGCCGAGTCCGACGGCGAGCACCGCCGCGACGACGACGACGGCGACCATCCCGACGGACGGGCGGCCGAAGTCGGCGTCGTCACCGCGGCCGAGCACCGGACGCTCGTCGTCGGTCACGTCGCCGGAGTTTCCGCCGTCGGCGACGGCGGCCGCCCCGGTTCCGGTCGGCGAGTCGGCGGACGGCTCCGTCGTCGCGGCCGAGCGGAAGTACATCCGTTCGACGAGGCGCAGGAAGTACGCCAACGTCAGCAGCGTGCTCAGGAGGATGACGACCGCGATGGGCCACGACCCGGCCTGAATCGCGCCGAGGGCGATGTACCACTTGCCGACGAAGCCGACGGCGGGCGGAACCCCGACCATCGACAGCGACAGGGTCGCGAGCGCGGCGCTGAGGAGCGGGACGCGGTCGGCGAGGCCGTCGAACTGCTCGACGTATCGAACGCCCGTCCGCGCGGCGACGGCGCCCACCGCGAGGAACAGGCCGCCCTTCATGACGGCGTGGCCGACGAGGTGGACGAGGCCGCCCGTCACCGCCGCCTCGTTGGCGACGGCGAAGGCGGCGACGACGAGGCCGAACTGCGACACCGACGAGTACGCGAGCATCCGCTTCAACTCGCTTTGCATCACCGCGAGGACGCTCCCGGCGACGATACTGACGCCCGCCAAGACGAGGACGAACTCGCGGGCGTAGGCGACCGACGCGAGGAAGTCGACGGTGTAGACGCTGTAGACGACGCGCGCGAGCGCGTACGCCGAGACCGTCGAGACGAGCGCCGAGATGAGCGCGCTGACGCTGTCGGGCGCGCTCGCGTACGCCTCCGGTTGCCAGGTGTGCAGCGGGTACAGCGCCGTCTTGACGGCCAGCCCGGTCACGACGAACGCGAACGACGCCCGGACGAGCGTCGACCCGTAGCCGACGCCGGCGAGCTTCTCGGCGAGGTCGGCCATGTTGAGCGTCCCCGTGGCGACGAACGCGTAGCCGATACCGACGAGGAACAGCGACGCGCCGACGGTTCCGACGAGGAGGTACTTCAGCGCGCCGACCGCCGAGCGTCCGTCGTCGCCGGTCGCCACCAGCGCGTAGGCGGCGAGACCGGTGATCTCGAGGAAGACGTAGAGGTTGAACATGTCTCCCGTGACGCTCATGCCCGAGAGGCCGGCGACCAACAGCAGGTAGCCGGTGTAGAACGCCGGCGAGTGGGGGCCGGCGCGGCGCGCGTAGGCGAGCACGCCGAGGGCGACGGCCGCGACCAGTACGACGACGGCGGCGTTGAGGCCGTCGACGACGAGTTCGATACCGAACGGCGGCCGGAAACCGCCGACGGCGTACGCGAGCGGTTCGCCGCCGGCGTACACCTGTGCGGCGACCGTTCCCGCCATCGCGGTGTGCACCAGCGACGTGACGAGCGCTACGCCCCAGCCGAGCCGTTCGAACGTGTAGCCGGCGACGAGCGTGAGCAACGCGCCCAGAATCGGGACAGCGACCAGCAGCGCCAGCAGGTCACTCATCGGCGCGCACCTCCCGGAGGTTCCTCTCGTCGAGCGTCCCGTACTCGGTGTAGATGCGGACGATGAGCGCCAGCGCCACCGCCGTGAGGCTCACCCCGACGACGATGGCCGTCAGGATGAGCACGTGCGGCAGCGGGCTGACGTACGTCGCCGCCTCGCCGCCGCTACCGACGATAGGCGGGTCCGCGCCCTCGCGGTACGCCGAGGTGATGAAGAACAGGAAGATGCCCGTCTGGAAGATGTTCATACCGATGACTTTCTTGACGAGGTTCCGGTTCTCGATCATCATGTACGCACCGATAGGCAGCAGCAGCGCGACGACGACGTAGTTGTAGCGTGTGAGTAGAATCTCTGCGATCATTGTTCGTCCTCCAACGGTTCGCCGATGTCGAACCCGGCGGCGATGAGGAAGAACAGGCCGGTGATGATGCCTGCGACGACCGCACCGATGCCGAGTTCGACGAGTTCGATACCGTACTTGCTCGCGTGCGGGACGGGGTAGGCGGTGTACTGGAGGAACTCGCCGCCGAGCAACACCGACCCGAGTGCGATCGCGAGGAACGTCCCGACGCCGACGGCGATGAGTCCGAGGATGACGGCCGGACTCAGCCAGTCGCGGACCGGACCGATACCGAACGCGAACGCGAGCAGCAGGACGACGGTGCCCGCGATGGCGCCGCCCTGGAAACCGCCGCCGGCCGAGGACGCGCCGTGGAACATCACGAACAGACCCAGCGTCAGGATGAACGGCGCGACGACCCGGACGGTGGTCATGATGATGGTGCTCTCGACGTACGGCACCTGCTCGTCGTTGTGCGTGATGCCGTCGCCGGCGTCGCCGGAGTCGTCGACGCCGGAACCGTCGGCGCTCATACGAACACCTCCCGGCGCAGCACCAGCAGCACCGCGACGCCGGCGGTGAACACCACCACCGCCTCGCCGAGGGTGTCGAACCCGCGGTAGGCGGCCAACACGGCGGTCACGGCGTTGGTGACTTCGGTCTCCTCGTACGCGTTGTCGAGGTAGTACTGGGTGACCTCGCCGCCGACGACCGGGGAGTCCGCCGCGCCGATGGCGGGCAGCGCCGGCACCGTCGCCAGCAACACGCCAGCGAACGCGACGACGACGACGAGCGACCGGAGACTCGGGCGCTCGAAACTGGCGTCGTTCTCGGGGTTGACCGTCTTCGCGATGGTCAGAAGCAGCAGCAGCGTCATCACGCCGGCCCCGATGGCCGCCTCGGTGAGCGCCACGTCGGGTGCCTGGAGGACGACCCAGAGGATGGCGACACCGAGGCTGTAGGCGGCGAACGCGATGATGACACCGAGAACGTCTCGCAGCAGCGCGGCCGTGAGCGCACAGCCGACGACGAAGACGAGCGTCACCGCCTCGATGGGCGTGAACGTCATCTGTCACCTCCGGTAGAAGAGCCGTCCCGCGGATTCGTCTCCGGCGCGGGGCCGCCGTCTGTCGCCAGCGACTCGGAGCCGTCGACGTCCTCGGGCGACCGGTCGGCGTCGACGCCGCGGCCGGTTCGGTCTGCGGCCTCTCCGGTCCACGGTTCGATGTCTTGGTCGAAGGCCGCGCGCGCGATGGCGTGTGCCGCCGTCGGATTCGTCACGAACATGAACACGAGGAGGAACACCGCCTTCACCGTCGGAATCCCGGCACCGTAGACGGCCGCGACGGCCGCGAGACCGAGCACCGCACCGAGCGTGTCGCTCTTGGAGGCGGCGTGCGCCCGCGTGTAGAGGTCCGGGAGGCGGAGCACGCCAACCACGGCGACGAAGGCGAAGAAGACGCTGCCGGCGAGCAGCGCGACGACGGCTATCTCGACGGGCGTCATATGACACCACCTCGTTCGACGGTGAACTTCGAGATGGCGATGCTCATCAGGAAGTTCAACAGCGCGTACACCAGCGCCACGTCGAGGAACCCGGGTTCGCCGAACGCCGCGGCCAGGAACGCGAGGATGACCACGGTGTTCGAGCCGATGACGTTGACGGCGATGACGCGGTCCTGCATCGTCGGTCCTTTGACGACGCGGTAGAGCACGACGATGGCGAGGGTGACGAACGCCGCCGCCGTCCCGAGCAACACGTCGGTGAGAAACGGCGTGAGGTTCGCCGGGTCGCCGGCGCCGCCCGCGGCGGCGAGAACCACGCCGTTGGCGGTCGTCGCGCTCATCGGTTGGTTCCCCCGTCGGTGGTCAGCGAGTCGTTCGGCGTCTCGCCGAGGTCCTCCTGCGCCGCGCCGCGCTCCTTCGGACTCGGGATTTGCGCGGCGGCGCGGCCGTAGAAGACGAACCTGACGGCGCGTTCGAGCGCTCCGTCGAAGAGGTCGTCGCGCGCGGACTGCGTGAGCGAGTGGATGTAGAACTCCCGATGGCTCACCTCGACGGTCAGCGTCCCGGGGGTGAGCGTGATGCTGTTTGCGAGCGTCGTCGCCGGGAGGTCGTTCCACACCGCCGCCTCGAACTTCACCATCTTCGGGTCGATGGGCAGCCGCGGGTGGAGGATGACGTAGGCCAACGCGACGTTCGCTTTCGCGATCTCCCAGAGGAGGTACGGCGTGTAGAGGAGGAGCCGACCGAGTTCGGCGGGCAGCGTGCGGAGGTCCGGTTTCCCTTTCAGCGCGATTTTCCCGAGCACGACCGTGACGACGGCGGCGCTTATCGCACCGGTGACGAGGTCGAACGTGCCGCTGAACCCGCCGAGGGTGAGATAGAAGAGGTACGACGCGCCGAAGACGAGCAGATACTGCGTCAGGCTCTCTCGCCCGACGAGCACCCCCCGGCGGGTCGGCCGTTCGACCGGCGCCTCCTCGACGCTCAACTCGGACTTCGTCAGTTCGTACTCCAGCGGTCGGAGCATCGGTGCGTTGCCGCCCGGTTGGTACTCCGGGTCGACGACGACCCGGCCGAGGTCGTGTTCTCTCGCGTACGAGACGATGACACGAGCGAAGTCGGCCGGACTGAACAGGTACTCGTCGGCACCGACGACGGCCGTCTCTATCTCGACGGTCGGTTCCGCCGCGTCGGCCTCGTCGTCGCCGAGGTCTTCGTGAGCCCACACCTCGACGCGGTCGAGTAGTTCTTGCGCTCGTTCGAACTTGCCGGCGCGCGTCGGTTCGACCGCCCGCCACAACGCCGGGTAGACGAAGTGAACCGCCGCGGAACTGTCGGCGTCGGCGGCGCGTTCGCGGGCGGTCCGCACGGCGTACGCGACGGTGTTGCGCAGCGTCGGCGACTCGCCGACTGGAACGAGTACGCGCGCGCCGGTCCCGCGCGCCGTGGATTCCGTCGACTTCCTCGCGTCGGTCGCCTCACCCGCCACGGTCTCTCAACTCCGTTCGGCGACGGCCGGCAGGCCAACAGTCGCTCATGCGTGTTCGACCCGTCATGCTAGCTAATCGTATGAAGCGAGTAGCTGTTGACGCAAAACTATTCTTATCTCTGTCTCGCTTTCGGGAGTTGTTACGCGCGCAGTTCGGCGAGGCGAAGTGCCGTCTGTCGTCGCTGTCGACCGACGGCGTCGGTCGGAACGTCGTCGGGTGAGGAACGGGTCACGCTCCGAGTTCCGCGGCGAGTTCGTCGGCGACCCGCCCGCCGAGTCCCGCCTTGTCGCCCTCGTACTCGCCGGTCAGACCCGACTCGCGGACGAACAGCGCCCGCGTCGCGTCCTCGCCCATCACGCTCGCGTCGTTGGCGACGACGAACGACAGCGACGCCCGGTCGAGAATCCGTTTCGCCTCGGCGACCATCGACTCGTCGTCGCCCGCCGTCTCGGCCTTGAACCCGACGATAGGGAGGTCGGGGCGGGCGTCCCGGACCGCGTCGACGAGTTTCGGCGTCGGCCGCAGGTCGAGCGTCCGCGACTCCCCGGATCGGATCTTCTCGTCGGCGGCGTCGACGGTGAAGTCGGAGATGGCGGCCGCGGAGACGAGGGCGTCGGCGGGTGCGACGTCGTCAGCCTCGTCGCCGGCACAGGCGGCTTCGACCGCGGCGAGCATCTCGGCGGCGCTCTCGACGCGTTCGACCGAGGCGTAGGGAACGTCGGGCCCGTCGTGGACGAGCGTCACGTCGGCTCCACGGACGTAGCAGGCGCGGGCGACTTCACGGCCGGTTCGTCCCGACGCGCGGTTGGTCAGCACGCGAATCGGGTCGATTCGTTCGCTCGTCGCGCCGCTGGTGACGACGACGCGCTTCCCCGAGAGCGTCCGCTCGGTCGTCGCTCGGGCGACGTCCGTCACGATGGCCTCCTCGGTGGCGATTTTCGCTTTGCCCTCCTCGATTCGCGGGTCGACGAAGGAGACGCCCCACGACTCGACGCGGTCGATGGCGTCGAGCACGCCCGGGTGGTCGTACATCGGTTCGTGCATCGCGGGCGCGACGACGACGGGCATCCCCGCTCCGAGGGCGGTGGTCGCGCAGGTCGTCACGGGCGTGTCGTCGACGGCGGCGGCGATTTTGCCGACCGTGTTGGCCGTCGCGGGCGCGAGCAGGAGCACGTCCGCCCAGCCGTCGCGTCCGCAGAGTTCGACGTGCTCGACGCGGCCCGTAATCTCCGTGACCACCGGGTTGTCGGTGGCGAACTCCACGGCCCACGGGTGGACGATACCGCGGGCGCTGTCGGTCACGACGGCGCGAACGTTCGCCCCCTGCCGCCGGAGCTCGTGGGCCAGTTCGACTACTTTGACCGCAGCGATACTGCCCGACACCCCCAGCGCGACGTTGACTCCCTGAAGCATCTGGTGGGAAGTGGGGAGCGACGGTAAATAGTACCGTGCGGTTCGCGGATTCGACGCTTCGACCACACCGGTTTGCAAATGCTCCGAACTGAAACCCGCCCCAGCGAGGTCGAGGCGTCCGATTTCGGGACCAGATAAACGTCTTTCGGTGGGCGAGAGACACCGATTTGCAAATGATTCGGCGACTCGGGGCCTAATCCCCTTGAACTCGAATATCTTGCCAGGCGTGGCCCATCGACTCGAACGCCTCGCGAACCTTCGAGCGGTCGACCTCGTCGGAGAACTCGAACTCGTAGTACTGGCCGCCTTTGATCCCCTCGTTGTTGTCGTGGGAGGTGAGAAAGCCGAGCATCGCCAGTTTCGTCAGGTGGTTGTACATGCCGCGCTGGCTCAGCGGGTCGGCGGCGTAACTCTCGGCGACGGCGCGGTACGCGCGGTGAACCTCCTTCACGCGGGCGGGCGTCGCGTCGGCCTTCGAGAGGTGGGCGACGGCGGCGAGCACGTAGCGTTTGTGCGCGTCCTGGTCGGTGATGGAGTCGACCATGTCGCCGTACTCCAGGTCGTCTTTCGCCTCGTGGACGTCGCCCTCGACGATGGTCGTTCGACCGTCGTTCTCGGCGATTTCGCCCGCCCTTCGGAGGAGGTTGATCGCTTTTCGCGCGCTCCCCGAGGATTCGCGGGTGGCGAGCGCCGCACAGAGCGCGATGACGTCGTCGCCGTACGTCTCGTCGTACAGCGCGCGGGAGGCGCGGTCGCGCAGAATCTCGCGCAGTTGCATCGCGTTGTAGGCGGGGAACTTGATCTCGGTCTCGCAGAGCGTGTCCTTGACCTTCGGCGAGAGGTTCGACCGGAACGTGTAGTCGTTGGAGATGCCGATGAGACCGATGCGGGCGTTTTCGACCTTCTCGTTCGCTCGCGCGCGCGGGAGTTCGTAGAGGATGGTGTCGTCGGCGCCGATGCGGTCGACCTCGTCGAGGATGACCAGCACCGTGCCGCCGAGGGCGTCCATCTCCTCGTACAGCATCGAGTACACCGCTTGCGGGGCGTAGCCCGTGGAGGCGATCATATCCTTCGGCGGGCGGAGTTCGTTGACCAGCGCGATGGCGACCTGGTAGGAGGAGGTTCGCTCGCCGGTGGAGGTGAGGTTCTGGCAGTTCACCTTGACGATGGTGAGGTCGACGGGGGCGGCGGCGTCTGCGCTGTCTGCGGCGTCGGTCTCGACGGACGGTTGCGCGTTCCCGTCGTCGTCCGCTCGCTGGTCGTTCCGTTCGTGCTGTCGCTCGATGTCCTCGTTCTTCTGGCGGATGTCGGCTTCTAACTGCGTCGTGAGGTGGTTCGTCACGGCGGTCTTGCCGACGCCGGTGTCGCCGTAGAGGAAGGCGTTCTGCGGTGGACGGCCCTTGTAGATGGGTTTGAGGACGTTGATGTACTCCGTCATCACCTCGTCGCGGCAGAGGATGGTGTCGGGGGTGTAGTCCTCTTCGAGCACCTCGATGTCGCGAAACACCTCGGCCTCGTCTTCGAAAATAGAGTCGGGAGCCATTGTTCGTGCCTGCCGTGTGCCGCTACTTAGTGCTTTGCAAATGCTTCACGTGTTTCAAGTGCTACTCGTGTCCGACGGCTTGGCCGTCTACCCGGCCCGTCGCCGGAGACACCGTCACTCGGAGAGAGAGCGGTTTTCAAATGTTCGGCGCCGCCTCGTAGACCCGAGAATCGGCGAGAAGCGAGCGACCCGAACGGACCCTCTCTCACACCAGTTTGCAAATGCTCCGGGTTCGAGAGGGTGGGGGTGGGGGCGCGAGGCGGAATCAGCCGACCATCGACGACCAGCGGTCGTTCTCATACGGATTTAGACTCCGTCACGAGGTACCGTGGCCAGTGTTAACACGGGTGATTGCCTCGAAAGGCCATTCCTATGATTATATCTTTCTAAACTAGTGTAGTGTAGTGTAGTGTTTTCTCACCTAATCGACAGACGTAACCGACCCCGAACATTTGAAAACCGGTGTGGTCCGTCGGCCGAACGGCGTAATTTATATACTACCCCCTGACTCGCGCTCGACTGTCGCCGAACCGACCCCCTCTCTCGACCCGCCGAACATTTGAAAACAGGTGTGGGAGGGTGGCATCTCGTCGGCTTCGCCGAATCTCTTCGATAGCTCCGACGTCGGCGAGTTCGACGTCGACCCAGCACGGACTACTCGGTTCACTCGGACTACCCGACCCACTCAGATTGCTCGGTTCACTCGGGCTACTCGGCCCACTCAGATTTCTCGGCTCACTCGGACTACCCGACTCTCTTGAACTCTTCCGAGATATCCGACAACTTCACTCGTCGTCGACGAGACTCGGGTGAGTGCGCTGCGGTTCCGGATGCGACTCGGCGAAAAACGCCTGCATCGTCTCCAGCGACTCGGCTTCGCGGCGACGGCGTTCGGCCTCGTCGATCTCCTCGCAGCCCGGCGGAACCTCCCGACCGCGGTCGGTGAAGTAGCCCTCCGGCGTGACCCAGTCGTTGTAGAACGGCGTCTCCGAGTCGTGAACGAGCGTAATCGCGGTCTGCGCGCCGTGACCCGCGGCGACGACCGCCTGGTGGTAACGCTCGGTCAGCCGTCCGGCGGCGTACAGTCCCTCGACGCTCGTCCGGCCGAGGCCGTCGTCGCCGATGTACGTCTTGCTTCCAGCGACCCGGAGGTCGACTCCGAGGCCGTCGAGGTAGCTGGTGTCGCTCCACGAGGCGGCGACGACGTACGTCGCGTAGAGTCCGGAGTCGGTGTCCACGTCGCCGTCGACTCCCGCGCGGAAACCCCCGCCGTCGACGCGCCGGAGGTCGGTCACGCGTCCGTCGACGAACGCACTGCCGCTACGTCGGGCCTGTTCGCGCTGCATCTCGCAGAACAGTCGGGAGTTGACGCCCGCCGGGAAGCCGGGGACGTTCTCCAGATGCGCGTTTCGCTTGACGATGGAGTTGCCGTCGTCGACGACGACGGTGTCGAGTCCGGCACGCGCGGTGAACGTCGCCGCGCTCAGTCCGGCGACGCCGCCGCCGACGACGAGCACGTCGTGGCGGTCGTGGTCAGCCGCGTCGTTCGATACTGGGGCTTCAGTCTGGGACGTGTCGCTCATATCGGTTCGTAGTTCGGACTCCGGTGAAGCGTCGTCGATTTCGGTTCGTTGTCGTCGTCGGAACTCGTCGGCGACGAGGAGACCGGCCTCGGCTGGTGCCGTCGCGTGTCGCCGCGCACCGTCACGTCTCCCATCACGCACCCTCCGTCACGACGCTCGCGACGCGTTCGCGGTCGAACAGCCGCTCGTCCTCCGGAATCGCGTACCTCCCGTCGGCGTCGTAGCCGGGCCACTCGCCGAACCGTTCGGGGTAGATCTGCTTGGCCGCCATCTCCAACTGGAAGATGTTGTAGAGCGGTCCCTGCAGCGGCGACCCGCCCGTGTAAACGCGGTCGTTCTGCATCGCGGTGAGTTCGCCGCCGACGGGGTCGTCCTTCAGGTCGACCATCGCCTCGTACCGGTCGCTCCCGCCCACGTCGAAGTTGTGTATCAGCACGTCGGGGTCGACTTCGAGCATCGCTTCGAGGTCGTAGCTCGCGTCGTAGTCGGCCTCGTACGTCCGGTCACTCTCGGCGAACACGTCCCGGACGCCGAGGGGGCGGTAGTGCGAGACGCCGAAGCCGTCGTTCGCTATCTTGTACGGCGAGAACGTCTGCGCGTCCGCGTCGTAGATGACGAGGCCGACGGTCGGTCGGTCCGACTCCGGCGGGAGGTTCGACTCCAGTTCCGAGACGAGTTCGTCTCGGACCTCCCGAAGCGCCTCCCACCGCTCGGTCTCCCGGTACAGTTCGGCGACTTTGCCCGACAGCTCCCAGAGTGTGTAGTACTCGTAGTCGTCGACGCCGGGGTCGCTGTGGGCGCGGCTGTACCGGTTGGCGAAGAACGGCCCGACGTTCGTCTCTATCTCCTCGATGTCGGCCTCGTCGAGGCCGAAGCTGCCGACGTTCAGAATCCACGTCGGGTCGATGAAGTGGACGTCGGAGTCGAGTTCGTAGAAGATCTCCTTGTCGACGCCGTCGTTCCACAGTTTCGACCGACTCTCGGGGTCGAACTCGACGCCGTCGAGTTGGTCGTAGTAACCCGTGTAGAACGACTCCGGGAAGCCGATGGAGTTCACAGTTTCGCCGCGACCGAAAGCCACGGCCATGTCCACGTACTGCGGGCTGTACGCCATCGCGTTCTCGGGGACGGCGTCGAACGACACCTCGCCCATCGGCGAGATGCTGACCGAGTACCCGCCCTCGCCCGTCTCGCTGTCGGTCGACTCCTGACCCGTCTGCTCGGTTCCGTCGGCTGTCGACCCGTCTCCGGCGCTCGCGTCGTTCTCGCCGTCTCCGCCGTCTCCGCCGTCTCCGTCGCCTCCACCGCCGACACAGCCGGCGACTCCGATGCTCGCGGCGATGGCCGCGGTCCCCGTGAGAAACTGTCTACGCTCGAAGGCTGTCTCCTCATCTTGCATGTTTTTTAGGCTCGCCTAATCCATAGTAAGCGCTTCGAATTTTAGGCGAGCCTAAAATCTTCGACAGAGCGGAGTACAGTGGACGTTTCGGCAGGGTAGGAACTGTCAGCTATCGACCGGAATAAGGGTGCCTCGACGGTCAGTTACCGGAGGTCTCACCGGTCAGTCACTCGTCCATCGCGCGGTGCGGCGAGATGTGCGGTCCGGTCGGGTGGTCGGCGTCGACGGTGGCTTCGACGCGGAACACGTCGCGCAGCAGTTCCTCGGTGACGACTTTCCTCGGCGGGCCCCAGTCGTACAGTTCGCCGTCGCGCATGGCGACGAGGTTGTCCGCGAAGCGCGCCGCCTGGCCGATGTCGTGGAGGACGACGGCGACGGTGACGTCGCGCTCGCGATTGAGCGTCCGGACGACCTCCATCACGCGCAACTGGTGGTGCAAGTCGAGATACGTCGTCGGTTCGTCCAACAGCAACACGTCGGTGTCCTGCGCCAGCACCATCGCAATCCACGCCAACTGCTTCTGCCCGCCGCTGAGGTTTCCGACCTGCGAGTCGCGGATGTGCTCGACGCCCGCCAGCGAGATCGCCTCGTCGACGGCCGCCTCGTCCTTCTCGTCGACCGTCTCGAAGAACCCGCGGTGCGGATAGCGGCCGTGGTAGACCAGCTCCTCGACGGTGAGACTGCCGGGCGCTTCGTTCTCCTGCGAGAGCAGCCCGAGCCGCTTGGCGAGCTCCTTCGTCCCGAACGTCTGGAGTTCGTGTCCATCCAGGAGGACGCTGCCGCGTTCCGGTTCGAGCTGGTTCGACAGCGAGCGAAGCAGCGTGCTCTTACCGGACCCGTTCGGACCGACAAGCGCGGTCACCTCGCCCGCGGGGACGACGACGGAGTCGCACTCGACGACCGGTTCCGGCGTCGTCGGGTAGCCGATTGCGAGGTCCTCGCCGACGAGTTCCGTCGCTTCGACGGCCTCCGTCCGCATCTCCTCGTCGGGCGTCTCTCCGTTCGTTCGGTTCGACGCCGTCGAACTCGACGACTCCGCCGCGTTCGACGATTCCGCCGCGTTCGACGACGACTCCGTCGAGACGTTCGTGTCTACCATCAGATTTCACCCAGTTGCTGTTTCTTCCGCATGAGATAGAGGAAGTACGGCCCGCCGACGAGACCGGTGACGATGCCGACCGGAATCTGCGCCGGATTGAGCGCGAGACGCGCGCCCACGTCCGCGCCGACCAGCAGCGCGGGCCCGGCGAACACACAGCCGACGACCAGCCGACGGTAGTCGCTGCCGACGATGTTGCGGACGATGTGCGGGACGACGAGGCCGACGAAGCCGACGATGCCGGCGACGGCGATGGCGGCGCTGGCGGCGAGGATGGCGACGCCCGACAGCGCGAATCGGACGCGTTCGACGGACATCCCGAGCGCCTGCGCCGTTTTCTCGCCGAGGAGAAGCACGTTCAACTGCCGAGCGCCGGCGATAGCCAGCACCACCGACAGCACCGTCCACGGCAGCGCCGTCCGGACCTGTTCCCAGTCGGTGCCCGTCAGCGACCCCGTCGTCCACGCGATCGCGCTCTGGACGACGCCGATGTCGCTCGCGAAGAAGAAGATAGCCGTCTGCATCGACCCGAAGATAGTCGAGACGATGACGCCGGCGAGGACGAGTCGAACCGGACTCGTCCCGTTCTTCCACGCGATACTGTAGACGAGCAGGAAGGCGACCGTACCGCCGAGCGCCGCGAGAATCGGCAGGTAGACGGCCAATCCGGTGAAGAACACGAGCGTCAGCAGGATGGTCAGTCCCGCGCCCGAACTGACGCCGAGGATGTACGGCGAGGCGAGTTCGTTGCGCGTTACGGCCTGAAATATCGCTCCCGATACGGCGAGGTTCGCGCCGACGAGCGCGCCGACGACGACTCGCGGGAGCCTGATGTTCCAGACGATGATCGTCTCTCTCGCCAACTCCGGTGCGGTGGCCTCGAAGCCGAACGCCCTCGCGGCGGCGTCTGCGGCCCCCTCCCCCAAGAAGAACTGCAACAGGAGATACGGACTCGTCAGCACTGCCGGGTCGAACACCGCGCGCCACGCCTGTACGATACTCATCGAGTACGTCCCGAAACTCACCTGCACGAGCGCGGCGAACACGACGACGGCGACACTGGCGAGCGCGAGCGAGACGAGCGGCGCGTTTATCCAACCGAATCGGGTCCGTCCCCCGGCGTTGCCGTACTCGCCGCTTCGAGCGTCACTCGCCATCTACCGAACGCCCCCTCGGCGCCGTCCGAGTCGTCCCCGACCCCGAGATGGCTGTTTCGTGTACCGTCCGTCTCGGTGTCGCCCACCAGTGTCTCTCGGACGCTTCATGCCCGGAACTGGCGTCTCGCCGAGTCAAAAGAACTTCGATTTTTAGGAGTACCTAAATTGCCTCCCGCGGGCTCAGTTCGGGGTGTCGACGCCGCGTTCGACGAAGAACGTCACCATCGACGGCACGAGTTCGACCCGCCCGACGGGTTCGACCCGGTCGACGAGTTCGACCGTCTGACGCTCTTCGTCGTAGTTCACGACATCGGCGCGGACGAGTTTCGGCACGTGGCTGTGGTGGAGGTTGATGTACGCCGGCGAACTCTCGCGCGTCTGGTCTTCGAGTTCCGTCCCCATCTCTATCGCCGTGAGCACTCGCGCGAGCATCGCCAGCGAGACGGGACCGTTCGCCTCGAACAGACGGTCGGCGGCCCAGAGGCGACGTTCGTCGCTCAGCGCGTCGAACAACTCGACTGCGCGCCTGTCGCGGAGCCCCGACGTGGTACGCTCCTCGGTCGGCGAGCCGAGGTTCGCTGTCATGCGATACCACACCTCCCCTCTCCTCGTAAATCCGTCTTCCCAACCGAACAGAATATCCGATACGTGTACGCGTGGGTGACTATCACTAGATTCTGAAATTTACGAACGTGAACTATACGGTGGAATATCGGAACATCTGACCGGTTCCCGCGGCTGTTTTTCTACTCAATATAAGTATTTGGAGACGTACCGTCGGGACATCCGTGACATCCATCTCCCGTCACTCCGGACTCCGCCCCGTCCTCTCGACCGTACTGCCTCGGAGGAGCTGTCTCCGATGACCGAAGAGACGGCCGACGGCGAACGGTCACGGCTCGTCTCGTCGGTTCCGCTCGACGATTACCGTACCGCGACGGAGGCCGTCGTCACCGCAGTGGCGGCGCTGGAGGAGACGACGCCCCGTGGACTACCGCCGCTCCGGAGATACCTCGACGCGGACGCGCTGGAGAACGTCCTCGTCCCGCCTCGACGCGACATCGCTTCGACCGTCCGGGTCGGGTTCACCTATCTCGACTACGAAATCGTCGTCACCGCCGGCGAGACGGCCGAAATCTTCGAATCGAACGAAACTGAGTGAGAAGACGGGGCGAACGAATCGAACGAGACGAATAGGACGAGCGTGGCAAACGGGACGAGCGTGGCAAACGGGACGAGCGTGGCAAACGGGACGGGCGAGACGGGCGAGTTAGGCGAGGTGAACGAGTCGGGCGAGGTGAACGAGTCGATAGAGCCCTCACCGACCGAACCGATAGTCACACGACAGAACGGCGGAGACGCTCGCGTCGGCTTGATTAGCCGGAGACGATATCCGACACCGCGCCCCGGTCGAACAGTTCGCCCTCGAAGGTGTCGGGGAAGAAGTCCTTGGCGGCGCGTTCGAGCGTGAACAGGTGCTGGATGGGGCCCTGGTAGATTGGGCCGCCGCGGAACACCATCTCGTTTTGGACTGCCGAGAGCTGACTCGCCACGTTGTGTTGCTGCATGAACGACAGCACCGTGTCGGCGAACTCGTCGGCGGATTTGTCCTCGTGTCCGCGCACGAGTAAGACGTCCGGGTCGACTTCGAGCATCGTCTCGTAGTCGATAGTGCCGCGCTCGCTCGTCGAGAGGCCGCTGACGCCGGTGCCTTCCAGCGCGTCCCTGATACCGAGGTCGTGGAACTGTTTCTTGTTCGTTCCCTTATCGGTGAGACGATACGGAGAGAACTCCTCGGGTTCGTCGCCGGCACCGAACGTCAACAGCGCGTTCGGACGCTCGGATTCCGCGGGCAGTTCCGACTGCACCGAGGAGACGTAGTCGTCGTGAAGCGACCGGAACTGCTCGAAGCGCTCCTGCTGCTGGAACACCTGCGCGACTTTCTCGAACGCCTCGTACATCGTGTAGTACTGGTAGTCGTGCCACGAGGAGTCCGTCCGCCGGAAGATGGTGTTGCCGATGAAGGGGCTGACGTTCGTACGGAGTTCGTCGATATCGGACATCTCCAGGCCGAAACCCGACCCGCTGACCAGCCAGTTCGGGTCGACGACGTGGACGTCGGCGTCGAGCTCGTAGAGCAGTTCCTTGTCGATCTGCGAACTCTCGCCGAGCAGCTGCGTGAGCGACTCCTTGTCGACGCTGACGCCGTCGAGTTCGTCGTAGTACTGCGTGTGATAACGCGGCTTGTTGCCGACGGCGAGCAGTCCGTCGGACTGTCCGAGTGCGACGCCCATGTCGGCGTATCCCGCTTCGTACGCCAACCACGTCTCCGGCACCGACTCGAACGTCACGTCGCCGACGGGCACCATCGAGACGGTGTACGACCCGCTCTGTTCGGTGTCGGTCTCGCCGTCCGTCTGGTCTGAACCGTCGGTCCCCGAGGCCGACGAGTTTCCTTCGGACCCGCCCGAAGGCGTCGATTCGTCGGCGCTGTCCGAACAGCCAGCGAGTGCGGTCGCCAGCGCCCCCGCGCTGAGACCCAGATACTTGCGTCGTTGCATACCTGTTTAGGTTCACCTAAATCCAATAAAAGCGTCGATTGTTAGGCGCGCCTAAACGTGATTTGGTGTCACACTGCACATCGGCGGCGGGTGCCTCGTCCGAGGTGAGGCCCTCGGGCGGTCGAGACGCTTGACTTCCCGACGTTCGACTTTCCGGTGGCCGAAACGCTCGACTTTCCGACGCTCGACTCCCGCAACGCTTAGGCTACCGGCTACACATCTTCAGCCGTGGACGAGATTGCCGTTTCGACGGTCGTGTACCTCCCGCCCGAGGAGGTGTACGAGTTCCTCGTCGATTTTCCCCGATACGCGAACTACTCGAAGTATCTCACCGACGTGCGCGCCGACGGCGACGGCTCCGCGGGCACCGAGTACGCGCTCCGCTTCGAGTGGTGGAAACTGACGTACACCGCCCACTCGGAGGTGACCGAACTCGCCCCGCCACACCGCGTCGAGTGGCGACTGACGAAGACGATAAACGCGGAGGGGCGGTGGCTCGTCGAACCGCTGGACGAACTCCCCGAAGACGCGCCGCCGGACGCCGACACCGCCTGCCGCGTCGTCATCGAGGTGGAGTTCGACCCCGACAGCGCCCACGGCGCGCTGGACCTGCCGATGTTCGTCTCCTTCGACAGAGTCATCGAGAAGGTCAAACCGCTCGTCGTCAAGGAGGCCGAGCGCGTCGTCGAACGCGTCGTCGCCGACCTCGAGGGCCGCGAGCGGTCGGTGACGCTCGAAGTCAGGGACCGACCGGACGAACTCTGAGCCGGACGAACTCCGAGCCGGTGAACGCCCCGTCACGGTCGGCGGACGCGTTCTCACGCGAGAGCGGGGCGTCCCGAGACGAAAAGACAAATGTAGTCGGACGACCGCCGAGTGGTATGAACAGAGGTGCGGGGACTCCGTGCGCGTGATCATCATCGGCGCCGGTCAGGTCGGCGAGAGCATCGCCTCCGACCTCGACAGGAGCCACGAAGTCGTTATCGTCGAACGCGACGCCGACCGCGTCGAGGACCTCACGTACTCGCTGGACGTGCTCGCCGTCCAGGGCGACGGCACGTCGCTGTCGGTGCTTCGGGAAGCCGGCATCGACGAGGCGGACATGCTCATCGCGACGACCGACAACGACGAGACGAACATCGTCGCCTGCGCGACGGCGAAAGCCATCAGCGACGCGTTCACCGTCGCACGCGTGAAGAACACCGAACACCTCCGCACGTGGCAGCAGTCCGGCGACGCCTTCGGTATCGACTTCATGGTCTGTACCAACCTGCTGGCGGCGGAGGCCATCGTCCGCATCATCGGCCTGCCCGCCGCCCGCGACGTCGACCCGTTCGCGGAGGGTCGCGTCCAGATGGCCGAGTTCGAGGTGAGTCCCGACAGCCCCGTCGCCGACCAGACCGTGCGCGAGGCCGACCGCTTCGACTCGCTGACGTTCGCGGCCATCCTCCGGAACGGCGAGGTCGTCATCCCCCGCGGGGAGTCGGTCATCAGCGCCGGCGACCGCGTCGTCGTCATCGGGAGCCCCGAGAGCGTTCAGGCGTTCTCGGACGCGCTCGTCCCCGCCGAGTCGCCGGGGTCGCCCGAGGAGGTCGTCATCGTCGGCGGGAGCGAGGTCGGCTACCACGTCGCCCGCCTGCTCGAAGAGCGGGGACTGCGCCCGCGACTCATCGAGTACGACTCCGAACGGGCGCGACGCCTCGCCGAGAAACTCCCGGGCACTATCGTGATGGAGAGCGACGCGACGAACGCCGAGTTCCTCGAACGCGAGCACGTCGGCGACGCAGACGTCGTCGTCTCCGCGCTCGACTCCGACGAGAAGAACCTCCTCGTCTCGCTGCTCGCGACCCGTCTCGGTGCCGGCCGAACGGTGGCGATTATCGACACCCCCACGTACGTCGAACTGTTCGAGGCCGTCGGCGTCGACGTGGGGTTGAACCCCCGCGAAGTCGTCGCCGAGGAGATCACCCGCTTCACTCACGAGGGGGGCGCGGAGAACGTCGCGCTCATCGAGAGCGACAAGGCCGAAGTGCTGGAGATAGAGGTCGACCGCGACAGCATCCTCGTCGGACAGCCCATCAGCGAGGTGATGACGGAACTGCCCGACGGCGTCGTCATCGGCGCTATCACCCGCCACGACGAGTTCGTCACCCCGCGCGGTGACACCGTCATCGAACCCGGCGACCACGTCGTCGTCTTCGTCGACATCGAAGTGCTCGACGACGTGACGCCGAGGCTCTGAGCGCGGCACGTCGTCCCCGCGGCACGTCGTCCCCGCGGCGCGTGGCTCGGCGTTTCCGCCGAATACGGGATTCCACTACGTTCATACGCTCCGCATCGAAACAGGCTCGCACTCGTGACATCTTCGTCGAATCGGTGGCGGTCGATGCATCTGCGCGTCGACTACCGCGCCAGTCTCAGTCTCGTCGGGACGGTGCTGAAGTATCTGGTCGTTCCGCTCGCGCTGCCGGTCGCCGTCGCGCTCTACTACGGCGAGTCGGTCGTCCCGTTTCTCGTGACGATGCTCGTCACCGCGGCGGTCGGAACGTGGTTAGAGCGCCTCGACCCCGAACCGGACCTCCGAGCGCGAGAGGGTTTTCTGATGGTCGGGGTGACGTGGCTGGCCGTCGCCCTCGTCGGCACGATTCCGTATCTCGTCGAGGCCCACGGGATTCCGTTTCTGCTCGGACCCCTCTCGCCGGCGTCGACGCTCGCGAACCCGGTGAACGCGCTGTTCGAGAGCATGAGCGGCTTCTCTACCACGGGGTCGACCGTTCTCGGGGACATCTCCTTCGAGACCCACGGCCGCGCCATCATGATGTGGCGGCAGCTCACGCAGTGGCTCGGCGGGATGGGAATCGTCGTTCTCGCGGTCGCCATCCTCCCGCAGCTCTCCGCCGGCGGCGCGCAGTTGATGGACGCCGAAGCGCCCGGCCCGAGTATCGAGAAACTCACGCCGCGTATCGCCCAGACGGCGCGTCTCCTGTGGGCTGCGTACCTCGGGTTCACCGTCCTCGAAATCCTCCTCCTGTACGGTCTCCACCGCGGCGGGATGGCACCGCAGATGGACTTCTACAACGCCGTCGCTCACGGGTTGACGACGATGCCGACCGGCGGCTTCTCGCCGGAGGCGCGGAGCATCGAGGCGTTCTCGGCGGCCGCCCAGTGGGTCGTCATCCCCTTCATGGTCGTCGCCGGAACGAACTTCGCGCTCATCTGGCACGCGCTGGCGGACGACCCGCGGACGTTCCTCGAGGACACGGAGTTCCACACGTACCTCGGCATCGTCGCCGTCCTCACCGCCATCCTCGCGGGACTGCTGTTCAGCGGAAACGGGTTCGTCGCTCCCGACGCGGTCACGGCCGGGCAGACGTACGACGCGGCCTACGTCGTCGACGCGGCGGCCGACCACGTCGGCGACGCCGAACCGTCGATACGGGCGGCGCTGTTCCAGGTGCTCGCCATCGTGACGACGACGGGGTACGCCAGTCTCGACTTCAACGCCTGGAGCGCGCCCGCGAAGTACCTCCTCCTGTTTGCGATGTTCATCGGCGGCAGCGCCGGGTCGACCGGTGGGGGCATCAAAATCGTCCGCTGGTACGTCATCCTCAAATCCCTCCGCCGTGAACTGTTCACGACGGCACACCCGGAGGCGGTTCGCCCCGTCCGACTCGGCGACCGCGCACTCGACGAGCGGGCCGTCCGCGGCATCTACGCGTTTACGCTCCTCTACTTCGTCATCTTCGCCGTGGCGACGATACTGCTCGGACTCGACGCCGTCCGCGTCGGCCTCGACGTGACGGTGTTGGAACTCGTGAGCGCGTCGGCGACGACCATCGGCAACGTCGGTCCGGGCTTCGGCTTCCTCGGCCCGATGGGCGGATTCGTCGAGTTCTCGAACGCGTCGAAACTGCTGATGGTGGTGTTGATGTGGATCGGTCGGTTGGAGATACTTCCTGTGCTGGTCCTCCTGACGCCCGAGTACTGGAAGCGGTGAGGTCCCCGCTCTCTCGTCACGAGCGAGTCGCCCTCGGACGCTGTTCGGGCGGAACCGGAAACAGAGTGGGGTGCTCGACGGAGAGACGCCCCGACATTTTTGCCGATACTCGACGACCACCGTCACATGGTGGATAACTCCGACATGTCGACGGGGACCGGCACGACAGCGGACGACGGCGGCACCGTCTACTGTCACAACTGCGGCGAACAGATAGACGCCGAGGCCGAACTCTGCCCGCACTGCGGCGTGCGTCAGCGCCCGCCGCCCTCGGCCGTCGACGACAAGCGACTCGTCGCCGCGCTGCTCGCCATCCTGCTCGGGTCGTTCGGCGCGCACAAGTTCTACCTCGGCCGGACGAAGGTGGGTATCCTCTACCTCCTGTTCTTCTGGACCGGGCTTCCGGGTCTCGTCGGCATCGTCGAGGGCGCGATCTACCTGTCGAAGAGCCGCGAGGAGTTCGAGGCGCGGTACGTCGAACGCGAGCACTGAACGCCCACCTTTTTCTTCGCCCTCGGCCCTCGCTTCGCTCGGGCACTCGGCTCGAAAAATCTGGACCAAAAAACCGCGGCTTACTGTTCGACGGCGCTGGCCGTCCACCTTTTTCTTCGACGGCCATCCTCGCTCCGCTCGTCGGCCGCCTCGAAAAATCTGGACCAAAAAACCGCGGCTTACTGTTCGACCGCACTGGCCGTCCGAATAATCTGCTCCTCGCCGAACTTCGGACCGATGAGTTGGAGACCGACCGGAAGACCGTCTGCCTCGCCGGCGGGCACCGAGATGGCCGGGAGGTTCGCCAGGTTCACCGGCACCGTGTTCGCGTCGGTGAGGTACAGTTGCAGCGGGTCGTCGAGGCTCTCGCCGAGTTTCGGCGGGAGGACGGGCATCGTCGGCGACGCGAGTACGTCGACGCTCTCGAAGGCGGCGTCGAAGTCCTGCGCCACCCACGCGCGGGCGTCCTGGGCCTTCTTGTAGTACTTGTCGTGGTAGCCCGCCGACAGCGCGTAGGTGCCGAGGAGGATACGACGTTTGACCTCCGAGCCGAAGCCCTCCTCGCGGGCGCGGGCGAACGACTCGTTCCAGTTGCCCTCGTAGCCGCCCGATTTTCCGTATCTGACGCCGTCGAACCGCGCGAGATTCGAGGAGGCTTCGGACATCGCGATGACGTAGTACGCCTGCACCGCGTGGCCGACGGACTCGAGGCTCACCTCCGTCGTCTCTACGCCCTGCGCTTCGAGTTCCGAGAGGGCGTCCTCGAACACCTCGACGACGCGGTCGTCCGCACCGTCGACCAGTTCCGTGGGGACGCCGACGGTGAGGCCGTCGACGTCGCCGTCGGCGGCGCTCGCGTAGTCGGAGCTCGTCCCCGTCTCACGGGCGGTGCCCGTTCGACCATCCGAGGCGCTTCGTGCCTCGCTCGCGTCACGAGTCGTCGCGTCGTTGGCGTCCGGTCCCGAAATCACGTCGAGCAACGTCGCCGCCTCCTCGACGGTGGAGCCGAACGGTCCGATCTGTTCGAGGCTGTTGGCGTAGGCGACGAGCCCGTAGCGCGAGACGAGCCCGTAGGTGGGTTTGATGCCGACGACGCCGCAGAACGCCGCGGGGTTGCGAACCGAGCCGCCGGTGTCGGTGCCGAGCGCGAGGTCCGCCTCGCCCGCCGCGACCGCCGCCGCGGAGCCGCCGGACGAGCCGCCGGGGACGCGTTCGGGGTCGACGGGGTTCCTCGTCGCGCCGAACGCCGACGTCTCGGTGGTCGACCCCATCCCGAACTCGTCCATGTTCGCCTTGCCGACGATGGTCGCGCCCGCGTCCTTCAGGCGCTCGACGACCGTCGCGTCGTACGGCGGGACGTAGTCGTCGAGCATCGCCGACCCGCAAGTCGTGCGGAGACCCTCGGTGCTGATGTTGTCCTTGACGGCGACGGTCGTGCCGCTCAGCGGGCCGTCGGCGTCCGATTCGACGGTCTCCTCGGTGACGAAGATGTTGAGGTCGGCAGCCATCTACGACACCTTCGGCCCCTTGAAGAAGCCGTCTTCGGCCTCCGCGGCGTTCGAGAGCGCCTCCTCCTGACTGAGGCTCTCGCGGACCTCGTCGGGGCGCATCACGTTCACCAACTCGGCTTCGTCGTCGACTTCGGGCACTTCGTCGAGCGCGTCGAAGTACGTGAGAATATCGGCGAACTGCGCGGCGAACTCCTCGACCTCGGCGTCGTCGAGGTCGACCCGCGCGAGGGTCGCAACGTGACGCACTTCCTCCGCGTCGACGGACGTGTCGCTCATACCGTCTCGGTGTCGGGGGCCGGGAGTAAGGGTTTCGATGCACCGCGAGTCGCCGACGAGAGCGACGTTCGGCGAAAGCGAAAAGTATCGGCCCCCGTGACGAGACGCCAGCGCCACCGGACCGAATCCACCATCGAAACCATCGGTGCGACCGGCCCGCCGGAACGTAGTTTTCGAGGCGTCTCGACCCCTAATTTCGGCACCAGACTTAAGTGAATCGCTTCCGAACAACCCGATGGAGAACAGTCCACGAGAGAGGCGTCTCTCCACCACCCCACTACCCCTAACAATGACTGATAGTGTCCGACGGTACACGGGCGAGCGCACCCGACAGAGAGACGAGGAAGAGAACGAAGACGAAGCCGACGAGACGCTGCGCTGCCCGGAGTGCGGCGGACAGTTGGCCAGCGACACCGAACACGGCGAGACCGTCTGTACCGACTGCGGTCTCGTCGTCGAGGAGGACGGCATCGACCGCGGCCCCGAGTGGCGCGCGTTCGACTCCAAGGAGAAAGACCAGAAGTCCCGCGTCGGCGCACCGACGACGAACATGATGCACGACAAGGGGCTGTCGACGAACATCGGTTGGCAGAACAAGGACGCCTACGGTAACTCGCTGTCGAGCCGCCAGCGGGAGAAGATGCAGCGGCTACGGACGTGGAACGAGCGCTTCCGCACCCGCGACTCCAAAGAGCGCAACCTGAAACAGGCACTCGGCGAGATAGACCGCATGGCCTCGGCGCTCGGCCTCCCCGAGAACGTCCGCGAGACCGCCTCGGTCATCTATCGCCGCGCGCTCGGCGAGGACCTGCTCCCCGGCCGCTCCATCGAGGGCGTCTCGACGGCCAGTCTGTACGCCGCCGCTCGTCAGGCCGGAACGCCGCGCAGTCTCGACGAGATTTCGGGCGTCTCCCGCGTCGAGAAGGACGAAATCGCCCGGACGTACCGCTACGTCGTCCGCGAGCTGAAACTCGAAATCCAGCCCGCAGACCCCGAGAGCTACGTCCCGCGGTTCGCCTCGGCGCTCGACCTCTCCGACGAGGCCGAACGCCGCGCACGAAAACTGCTGAAGAACGCCAAAGAACAGGGCGTCCACTCGGGTAAGTCGCCGGTCGGCCTCGCCGCCGCCGCCGTCTACGCCGCCTCGCTGTTGACCAACGAGAAGGTGACTCAGAGCGAAGTGAGCGACGTCGCCAACATCAGCGAAGTCACCATCCGGAACCGGTACCACGAACTGCTCGAAGCCGAAGAGCAGGTCCACCTGCCGTAGTCGGGTCGTGCGCCGCCGCCTGCCGACGCCTGCCAACGCGTGCTGACACCTGCCAACGCGTGCTGACGCCTGCCGATACCGCTCGACCCCCGCCGCGGATTCGACTCCCCCTTTCGCACCCACAGTCGGAGCGACTGCTACCGATTCGGTCGCAGAATCGAAGCGGTCGCCGCCGATTCGGTCGCCGGAAGTCACGACGGTTAAAACCGGTCGCCGCCACCGTTCGGCATGGAGACGACGCGGCACTTCACGGCGACGGTGTACATCGTCAACGACGGGGCGACGGCGCTGCACGAGCACAAGCGGCTCGGCCTGCGACTGCCCCCCGGCGGCCACGTCGACAGAGACGAACTCCCCCACGAAGCCGCGCTCCGAGAAGCCCGCGAGGAGACGGGTCTGGAGCCGACGTTACTCGCCGATCACTCCACCATCGCCTCCGAGACGGCGCGGACGATTCCGCGGCCGCGGCATCTGTTGCTCGAAGATATCAACGTTCACGACGACGGGGTCAGCCACCAGCACATCGACCACATCTACTACGCGACGACCGACTCGCGTGCCATCGACCCCGACGACGGCGAAGAGAGCGCAGACGTGTGGGACTGGTACACCCCCGACGACCTCCGGACGAGCGACCTCGACGCCGACGTGGTCGAACTCGGTCTGGAAGCCATCGGGTGCGCGTCCGGTCGACGCTGAGGCCGGTACGGCGCTAAGGCCGGTACGGCGCTGAGGCCGGTACGGGTCTGTCTGTCGGTAGCGAGGGTTTTTGAACGAGGACGCGGCCACCCCGTCGTGTGTCCTGACCGATTGCCGAACGGGTGCCGAGGCTGTTGCGCGGTGACCACCCGTTCGAGCGCTCACCGCCTGCTTGCACCCACCACATCGACCCGACGCTGACGGCAGCATCTCCACCGTGAGGAGCGAACGCTATCCCGAGCGCTTCTCGAACGATGCGCGGAACGTGTCTGTATATCGTCACTAACTGGTTAGGCCTCGCACTGATGCGAGCGTGCTCGCAACAGCAGGTACGCGATGACCGACGAGCAATCCTCTGCTACCGCGGACGACGTGGATGAGCTGTCGCAGTTACTGGCGGTTCTCTCGCATCCGCGTCGCCGGCAGGTCGTAACGCTGCTATCGGACGACTCTCACCCCTCGACGCTCACCGAACTGGTCACAGCGATTCGGACGCTCGACTCGCCGACGCCGACGGCTGCCGACCGCGAAGCCTCGCTCCATCTCTCGCTTCACCACGTCCACCTTCCGAAGCTCACCGACGCCGGATTCGTCGAGTACGACTCGGCCAGTCGAACGCTCACACCCGGTCGCCGGCTCGTCGAACGGGACACCGACCAGGTCCCCTCACTGGCGGCCCACTTCGACGACGAACGGACCGGCTCCGGGGTCCGCCTGTTTTCGACGACCACGATGCGGGCGACGTTGGCCGTTCTCGACGCCGACGACGACGAGGAACTCGCCGTTTCGGACGTCGCGGCCGCGCTCTCCGCTCGCGTCGGCGGTTCTCCGCAGACGCACGCGGCGCATCTCGTCCACTCTCTCCTCCCGAAACTCGCCGAAACGGGCGTCGTCGACTACGACGCCGACCGAGGGACGGTGTCGCTCCTGTACCGCTCGCCGCCACTCGGCGGTTCGTCCTCGCCGGCGCACCCCTGAGAAACGGAGACAGAGCAGTCGCCGACTCCTCGCCGAGCGCGCTCTGTTCGATTACCGGTCGGTCAGCGAGCGGACGTACTGCCCGACGTGGTCGTCCATCCGTCGTTTGAACCCCGCGCGGCGGGCCAGTCGGTCGAGTTCGCGCGCCGCTAAACTCCCGTACTGGACGGCTTTCTTGTCCGCGGCGGCGACGGCAGCGGGAAGCACTCTGTCGGCGGTACGTCGAAGCGCAATCTTGCGCTCCTCGCCGTCGGTCAGGAGGCGACCCGGCAGTCGGAGCGCGGCCGCGACCACGTCGTCGTGCAGCAGCGGCGCGACCGGTTCGACGCCCGCCGCGCGCAGCGCCAATACGTCGCGCTCCAGTTGGTCGGGCAGCGTCGCGACGACTTCGCGCGTCGCGCCGCGGACCGTCTCGGCGTCGACGCGGTGGTCGTCGGAGGCGTTCGCCACCTTCGCGTAGCCGCCGAACAGTTCGTCCGCGCCCTGTCCGACGGCCAGCCTGTCGTAGCCGTCGGCGGCGACGCGCTCCGCGACGAGATACAGCGACAACGCGATCTGGACGTCCATCGCGTTCGTCCGCCCCGTCGCAGCGACGATCTCGGGGACCGCGCGGACGAGGTCGTCGTGAGTGAACTCGACCACCCGCAGGTCGCGGTCCCGGTCCATCGCTTCGGCGGCGTCGCGGGCGGCCTCGATGTCGTGCGACCCCTCGAACCCGGCGACGTAGCAGGGCGCGTCGGGTATCCCGGCGGCGACGAGCGCGGAGTCGACGCCCCCGGAGAACGCGACGGCGGTGTCGGCGGCGTCGACGGCGCGGACGCTCCGCAGCACGGCGTCGTCAACCGCGTCGAGCGCCGTCTCGTCGTCGTCGAACGTGGGCGGGTCGGGAAGCGTCCACGCGCGCACACTCTCTGTCTCCGCTTCTCCCCGACTCGGAAGCTGCCGGACGTGACCCGCCGGGAGCGGTTTCGGGTCGTCGAGGTCGGTCGGGTCGAAACTCCACGTCGTCGGGTCGCGCTCCGAGAAGAACACCGGTTGTCGGCCGAGTACGTCGCGGACGAGAAGCGGCCCGTCGCAGGCGACCGACCCGGCGTCGAGACGGCCCGCGAATCCGGCGGTCCCGGGAAGCGGGTCGCCGCGTTCGAACGCGTCCTCGACGCGTTCGGGAGTCGCACCGCGAATCACAGGAAGTCGGTGACCGCGTGTTTCATGCGCCGCTTCGCCCCGCCGGCGGCCTGTCGGAGACTGATGTGCCACGGCGTGCGGGTACCGACGACGCCCGTCCGGCCCTCGGCGATCGCGTCGAGGATGGCGTCGGCGCGGCGTTCGTTCGTTCCGACTTCGGTCACCGCCTGTCCGACCATCTCGCTGATGTGGGCGTCGCTGCCGGCGGTCATCGGGAGGTCGTTGGCGAGCGCGAACTTCTCTGCTTTCCGGTTGGCGAGACCGGTCAGGAGCCGCGAGTTGTACACCTCGACGGCGTCGGCGCTCGCCAGTTGTTCCCGCGAGATGTGCGGGGCGACGCCGTGGCGGGACTTCTGGAACGGGTGGGGGACGACGGCGAGACCGTCCTGGTCTCGGATTCGGTCGAGCGTCTCGTCGTAGGAGAGGCCCGCGGGAATCTGCTCGTCGATGTCGAACGCGAGCACGTGGCCCGCCGAACTCGTCACCTCCATGCCGACGATGCCGACGAGGCCGTAGTCGGCGGCGCGTTCGGCCGCCTCGATGCTCGCGTCTATCTCGTCGTGGTCGGTGACTGCCAGCCCGTCGAGTCCGACGGCCGCGGCTTGTTCGAGCAGCAACTCTACGGGGTCGCGGCCGTCGTACGACAGCGCGGAGTGCGCGTGCAGTTCGACCGATAACACGAACAGCCTTTGGGAGGGTGTCTAAAAAAACTCGCCGGTCCCGACCGCCCTACCTGCTTCGAAGCATGCTCGGAGCGATGATGACCGTGGTGAACAGGACGGCGAGGATGACGCCCACGCCGTAGAGGAACGTGAACTCGGTGACCTGCCCCGCGGCGAGCATACTGAGGAACTCCGAATCCGGGTAGAACAGTATGATGGCGATACCTGCGAGCCCGATGAGGATGCCGATTCCTCCCCAGAGGCGTGATTCGTCCATTAGTGGCCGATGTGACCACGTGCAATCATAGAACTACCGGAATCTCACGCCCGGACTGTGAAATCTACCCGGAGAGCACGGTCCCGGAGGCTCCGTTCGCCGGCGACGATACACACGTGCGTGCATATGAAAAGGGATTTATCGACGCTTTCTGAACAGGGAGGTGAATGAGTCTCTCCGACGCCGACCGCGAACTCGTCGTCGCCGAACTCGGCCGCGAACCCACGGCGGCCGAGGCGGCGCTGTTCGAGAACCTCTGGAGCGAGCACTGCGCGTACCGTTCGTCTCGGCCGTTGCTGTCGGCGTTCGACAGCGAGCGCGAGGCGCGAAGCGCCTCGGACGAACACGGGAAGCGTAGCGACCCGTGGGAGCGCGTCGTTATCGGTCCCGGTGACGACGCCGCCGTCGTCGCCGTCGACGACGACACGTACGTCACGCTCGGCATCGAGAGCCACAACCACCCCTCGTACGTCGACCCCTACGACGGCGCGGCGACGGGCGTCGGCGGCATCGTCCGCGACACGCTCTCGATGGGCGCGTACCCCATCGCGCTCGCCGACTCGCTCTACTTCGGCGAGTTCGAGGACGAACACTCGCGCTACCTGTTCGAGGGCGTCGTCGAGGGCATCGCCGACTACGGCAACGCCATCGGCGTCCCGACAGTGACGGGCAGCGTCGACTTCCACCCCGACTACGAGGGGAACCCGCTCGTGAACGTCGCCTGCGTCGGCCTCCTCCCCGCCGACCGCCTCGTCACCGCCGAAGCCCAGGAGGCCGGCAACAAACTCGTACTCGTCGGCAACGGCACCGGCCGCGACGGCCTCGGCGGCGCGTCGTTCGCCAGCGAGGACCTCGCCGAGGACGCCGAGACCGAGGACCGACCCGCCGTGCAGGTCGGCGACCCCTACACGGAGAAACTGCTCATCGAAGCCAACGAGGAACTCGTCGACGCCGGACTCGTGCGGTCGGCGCGCGACCTCGGCGCGGCCGGTCTCGGAGGCGCGTCCTCCGAACTCGTCGCCAAAGGCGGCTTCGGCGCTCGTATCGACCTCGACGCGGTCCACCAGCGCGAACCGAACATGAACGCGATGGAGATTCTCCTCGCCGAGTCTCAGGAGCGGATGTGCTACGAGGTGCGTCCCGAGGACGTCGAGGCGGTCCAGAAAATCGCCGAGAAGTACGACATCGGCTGTTCGGTCATCGGCGAGGTGGCGGAGGGCAACTACGTCTGCACGTTCGACGGAGAAGTCGCCGTCGACGTGCCCGCCGAGTATCTGGCCGACGGCGCGCCGATGAACGACCTCGACTCGGTCGAACCCCGACAGCCGGAGCGCGACCTGCCGGACGCGGACCTCGCTGACGCCTTCGAGGCCGTCGTCGGCAGTCCGACGACCGCGAGCAAGCGCTGGGTGTACCGCCAGTACGACCACGAAGTCGGGCTTCGAACGGCGGTGAAACCCGGCGACGACGCCGCGGTGATGGCTATCAGGGAGGCAGAGACGGGACTCGCGTTCTCCTCGGGCGCGAACCCGAAGTGGACGAGCGCCGCCCCCTACGACGGCGCGCGGGCCGTCGCGCTCGAAAACGTCGCCAACCTCGCCGCGAAGGGCGCGACGCCGCTGGCGGCCGTCGACTGTCTCAACGGCGGCAACCCCGAGAAACCCGAGGTGTACGGCGGGTTCAAGGGAATCGTCGACGGTCTCGCCGACATGTGTCGCGACCTCTCGACGCCCGTCGTCGGCGGCAACGTTTCGCTGTACAACGACTCGGTGACGGGACCGATTCCGCCCACGCCGACGCTCGCCGTCGTCGGGACGAAAACGGGGTACGACGCCCCGCCCGCGGCGTTTTCGGGCGAGGGGACGCTGCTGCTCGTCGGCGAAGCGGGCGACGCGCTCGGCGGGTCTGAGTTCCTCGCGCACGCCGGCGGCGCCGACCGGTTCCCCGAACTGCCCGAGAACCCGGGGGAGGTCGTCTCGGCGCTCGCCGCCGTCGCCGACGACGGGGCGACGCTCGCCGTCCACGACGTGAGCCACGGCGGCCTCGCCGTCTCGCTCGCGGAGATGGTCACCGCGGAGGCCGGCGCGGACGTCGCCGTCGACGACGCGCTCTCGCTGTTCGACGAAACGCCCGGCCGCGCCATCGTCGAGACGACGGACGAAGCGGCGGTGCGCGAGGCGTTCGACGGAGTCGCGCCCGTCGTGAAACTCGGCGAAGCCACCGACAGTGGGGCGCTTTCGCTCTCCGTGGGCGAGGAGACGCTCGACTACTCGGCCGACGAGATTCGAGAACTCCGCGACGTTATCGCCCGCGAGTTGGACTGACGGGGTCGTCGACGACACCCCGTTTCTCACGGCCGCTGTTTTAGGCAATCCTAAAAATCGGCAGGCTTTTTAGGCCGTCCTAAAAACGTGTGAGCAACGACCATGCGTGCCGACACCTGCGTCATCGTCCCGACGATACGAGAGTACGAGTGCATGCGGACGTACTTCGAGAACGCCCGAGACCACGGGTTCGACCTCGACCGGTTACACGTCGTCCTCGTCACCGAGGACTTCTGCGACACGGCTGCGATGCGCGCGATGCTCGACGAGGAGGGCGTCTCCGGCGACGTGTTCGACGGGAGTCGACGCCGGGAGTGGTTCGAGGCGCACGGTCTCTCGCAGTACGCTCACCTGATTCCGGCCGCCAGCCACGCCCAGACCTCGTTCGGCCTCCTCTACCTGTGGGCCAACGAGTTCGAGTACGGGTTCTTCATCGACGACGACACGCTCCCGCACCCCGAGGAGGACTTCTTCGGTCGCCACTTCGAGAATCTCGACTACGAGGGAGAGATCACGTGCGTCCGCTCCGACGAGCGGTGGGTGAACGTCCTCTACCAGAACTTCGACGAACACGGGCTCTACCCCCGCGGTTACCCCTACGCGGCGATGGACGAGTCGGTCGAGACCGACACCCGATACGTCGACGAGGTGGTCGCCTCGCAGGGGCTGTGGACGAACGTTCCCGACCTGGACGCGGTCCGCATCTTGATGGACGGCGACCTCCGGGGACAGGCGCAGACCCGAACCTCGGCCGACGATTTCGGCGGGGATTTCGTCGCCGACCGCGGTCAGTATCTGACCGTCTGCTCGATGAACCTCGCCTTCCGGCGCGAGGTCGTCCCGGCGTTCTACCAACTGCCGATGGACGACAACGAGTGGGACGTCGGGCGCTTCGACGACATCTGGTCGGGCGTCTTCCTCAAGCGCGCCGCCGACGTCCTCGACAAGGACGTCGTCAACGGACGGCCGCTCTGCGAACACAACAAAGCCCCGCGACCGACGTTCGACGACCTCAACAACGAGGTGCCGGGACTCGAACTGAACGAACATCTCTGGGAGGTCGTCGACGGCGTCGGCGGCGGCCGCGAGACGTACGCTGGCGTCTTCGAAGCTATCGCCGACGAACTCGCCGAGGGCGACTGGAGCGAGTACAACAACGGCGCGTTCTTCACCTTCGTCGGCGAACGGATGCGCGAGTGGCTCGACTGCCTGTCGGCGCTCGACGCGGCCGAGACGACGCCGGCCGCGGAACGCCCGATTCCGAGCGACGACTGAGACGCCCGAACCGGTAGTTCTATATTATTTTAGGCAGACCTAAAATCCATATGGAGCGAAACGACACGGGACGGCTCAGTCGGCGTCGCCTCGTCGCCGCGGGGCTCACGGCCGGCGTCGCCGGTCTCGCGGGTTGTAACGGTGTTCTCGGCGGCGGGAGCGACGACGGCAGCCAGAACGGTTCACAGAGCATCGGACAGATCGGTTCGGGTCGGTCACCGTTCGGGGACCGTTCCATCGACGGCGGCACCTCGATGTCGGAGATGCCCGCTCTCTCGGGTGAACTCACCGTCTACTCCGGCCGCGGCGAGGCGCTCGTCGGTGAACTCGTCGAGTTCATCGACGACCTCTACGACGACTTCTCCGTCCAGGTTCGGTACGCGGGCTCTTCGGACCTCGTCAACCAGATCATCACCGAAGGCGACGGAAGTCCCGCGGACGTGTTCTACTCGGTCAACGCCGGTTCGCTCGGCACGCTCGCCGAGGAGGGTCGGACGACCCCGCTCCCCGACGACGTGCTCGAACTCGTCCGCGAGGAGTTCCGCGACCCCGACGGTCGGTGGACCGGCACCTCCGGCCGCGCCCGGACGGTTCCGTACAACACCGACCAGTGGTCGGCCTCGGACGTCCCGAACGACATCTCCGCCTTTCCCGACGCCGAACGGTTCGCCGACGAGGTCGGTTGGGCACCCACGTACGGCTCGTTTCAGGCGTTCGTCACGGCGATGCGCGTGCTCGAAGGCGACGAGCCGACCCGCGAGTGGCTCCAGGGGATGTTGGACCTCGGCGTCCAGGAGTACAGCGACGAGTTCCTGGTCTGTCAGGCCATCGCCGACGGCGAGATCTCGGTCGGCTTCGCGAACCACTACTACATCCAGCGAATCCTCGCGGGCCGCAACGACGCACCGCTGGCCACCGCGTTCACGAGCGGCGACGCCGGGAGCATCTTCAACGTCGCCGGCGCGTGTACGGTCGACACGTCCGACAACCGGGAACTCGCGGCGAACTTCATCCGTCACCTGCTGTCGGCGGAGGCGCAGGACTACTTCGCCCGCGAGACGTTCGAGTACCCGCTCGTCTCCGGCGTCGACCCCGTCGGCGACCTGCCGCGTATCGACGAGTTGAACCCGCCGCAGGGGGTAGACCTGACGCAACTGTCGGACCTCGAAGGCACCGTCGACCTGATGCGCGACGTCGGTGTCCTCTGAGGGCGGACGTTTCCACCGACTCGTCACCTACACACCGAACACACAGATGGACGCCGAACACAGTACCGGAGCGAACGACGCCGCCAGCGACGCCGAAGACCGCAGCGCGTCGAACGGGGCGTCGACGCCGCTCGGCGAATCGACGCCGCCGCTCGGTCTGTCGCTCGCCTCTGCCACGGTGGCCGTCGTCGTCCTCCTCCCCTTGATATGGCTCGTCCGGCTGGCCTTCGACGTAGGCGTCGAGGAGGCGGTGGCGCTCTCGGTCCGGCCCCAGACCGTGGAGGTGTTCGCCAACAGCGCCGCCCTCGTCGTCGCGGTCACCGCGGCCTCGATTCTCGTCGGCGTCCCGCTGGCGTACCTGACGGTCCGGACCGACCTCCCGTTTCGGCGCTTCTGGACCGTCGCCGTGTCGCTGCCGCTCGTCATCCCGAGCTACATCGGCGCGTTCGCGTTCGTGACGGCGTTCGGCCCGCAGGGGGCGCTCCAACGGCTTCTCGAACCCTTCGGCGTCGAGTCGCTGCCGCGGCTCTACGGCTTCACCGGGGCGACGCTCGTGCTCACGCTGTACACCTACCCCTACGTCTACATCACGACGCGGGCGGCGCTGAAGTCGATGGACACGACGCTCGTCGAGGCGGCGCGGACGCTCCGACACACCCGCTGGGAGGCGTTCCGCCGCGTGACGGTGCCGCAGATTCGACCCGCGGTCGCGGCCGGGTCGCTGCTCGTGGCGCTGTACACGCTCTCCGACTTCGGGACGCCGGCGATCATGCGCTTCGACGCGTTCACCCGCGTCATCTTCGTCGAGTTCAACTCCTTCGGCCGCGACTTGGCCGCCCTGCTGTCGCTGCAGTTGGTCGCGGTGACGCTTCTCATCTTGGCCGCGGAGTCGCGCATCCGCGGCGACGAGCAGGTGTACGGCGGCGGCCGAGCGACCGACCGGGTCCGGCTCGGCCGCTGGAAAGGTCCGGCGCTCGGCTTCTGTACCGGCGTCTCCGCGCTGGCGCTCGCCGTCCCGTCGGTGGTTCTCGGTACGTGGTTCGTCCGCGGCGCGAGCGACGTGGGCAGCGAGACCCTGGCGTTCGATATCTCGTACGTGCTCAACTCCGTCGGCGTCGCGGCCGCCACCGCCGCCGTCGCCGCGATTTTTGCGTTCCCGGTCGCCTACGTCGCCGCCCACCACCGCGGGACGGTCGCGACGCTCGCCGAGCGCGCGACGTACGTCGGCTACGCGGTTCCCGGCGTCGTCATCGGACTGGCGCTCGTCTATCTGGGCACCTCCTACGCGCAGCCCATCTACCAGACGCTCTACCTCCTCGTGTTCGCCTACGTCGTCCGATTCCTCCCGCAGGCGGTCGGCTCGCTGCGGGCGTCGTTCCTCCGGGTCGACCCCAAGCTACCGGAGGCTGCGCGGACGCTCGGTCGCACCCCGGGCGGCGCGTTCCGGAGCGTCACGCTGCCGCTCGTCGCGCCGGGGCTGTTGGGCGGGATGGCGCTCGTCTTCCTCACGACGATGAAGGAGCTCCCGGCGACGCTGTTTCTCGCGCCGACGGGGTTCGAGACGCTCGTCACGCGCGTCTGGTCGGCTTACAGTCAGGGCTACTTCGGCCGCGCGGCGGTCCCGGCGCTCATCCTCCTGGCCGTCTCGGGACTCTCGATGCTCGTCATCGTCTCGCAGGAGGGGTACGACGTGAAATGATACTCCGACGGAACCGACGAATCGACGAACGCGACAGCGACGACCCACTATCGATGAAACGAACGACGAACGACGAACGACAACCCGGCGGCGGTGGTTCACGATGAGTAACGACACGATGGTCAACGACACGATGGTCAACGATACGGCGGTGCGTTCGACGCGGGAGTCGACCGCTTCGACGGAACCGGTGCTGGAACTCGACGGCGTCTTCAAACGCTTCGGCGACAAGACGGTCATCGAGGACCTCTCGCTCGCCGTCGAGGAGGGAGAGATACTCACCCTGCTCGGCCCCTCGGGCTGCGGGAAGACGACGACGCTCAGACTCGTCGCCGGACTCGAACGCCCCGACGAGGGCGAGATTCGACTCGACGGCGACGTCGTCTCCGGAAACGGCTCGTTCCGTTCGCCGGAGCGCCGCGGCGTCGGCGTCGTCTTCCAGGAGTTCGCGCTGTTTCCGCACCTCACCGCGGGCGAGAACGTCGCCTTCGGGCTGAAGGAGTGGGACGACGCCGACCGCGAGGCGCGCGTGAACGAACTGCTCGACCTCGTGGACCTCTCGGCGCAGCGCGACTCCTACCCGGACGAACTCTCCGGCGGCCAGCAGCAGCGCGTCGCGCTGGCGCGCTCGCTCGCACCCGAACCGGCGGTGCTGCTGCTCGACGAACCGTTCTCGAACCTCGACGTCGACCTCCGGGTCCGGATGCGCGAGGAGGTGCGACGCATCCTCAAAGCGGCCGGCGTCACCGCCGTCTCGGTCACCCACGACCAGGAGGAGGCGATGTCGATGTCGGACCGCGTCGCCGTCGTCAACGCCGGCCGAATCGAGCAGATCGGTCGCCCCGAGCGCGTGTTCCAACACCCCGAGTCGCGGTTCGTCGCCGGGTTCCTCGGACACGCGAGTTTCCTCGGCGGCACCGTCGGACGCGACGCCGTCTCGACGGCGATCGGCGACGTTCCGCGCGAGCGGATTCACGGCCTCGCGCCGGAGTACGAGGGCTCCGCGATAGAGCTACTGGTCCGCCCGGACGACCTCGAAGCGACGCCCGACCCCGACGGCGACGGCGTCGTCTCCTCCCGGCGCTACCTCGGGCCGACGGCGCTGTACGAGATCGAACTCGACTCCGGCGAGGCGGTTAGCTGCATGCACAACCACGACGTCCACCTCGACCGGGGCGAGCGCGTCGCGCTCTCGCTGGCGGCGGCGCACGACCTCTCGTGGTTCCCCGAGGGAGCCGAGACCGTCGTCGACCGCTGATGTCGTGGGTGGGTCGGCGCTTCTCGACGTCCGATTCCGACGAGTCCGTTCTCCGGCGTCGCGGTTTCGCGCTCGGAACGCTCGCGCTTTCGCTTCTCGCGGCCGCCGTCGTCGGGTGGCTCGCCACCGACCTGTTCGCGTACCACTCGGTCAACGACGACGAGGCGGTCTACCTGACGCAGGCGGCGATGCTGCTGGAGGGTCGGCTGTTCCTCCGTCCGGGTGCGCTCGCGGAGGTCGTCAGACCGTGGTTCTTCGTCGTCGACGACGGCGGCGAGACCCTGCGGATGTACGGCAAGTACTCGCCAGCGGTGCCCGCCATCTTCGCCCTTTCTCGTGCACTCACCGGCGGATACGTCGCCGCGCTCGTCGCCGTCGCCGCGGGAATCGTCGCGCTCGTCGCCGTTCTCGGTCGGATGGCCTTCGACGAGCGGGTCGGACTGCTCGCCGGGGCGTTCGTCCTCGCGTCGCCGCTGTTTCTGTTCACCTCCTCGGTGTATCTCGCCTACGCGCCGACGACGCTGCTGAACCTCTGTTTCGCCGTCGCCTACGTTCGGGCGTCGAGAATCGGGAGTCGCCGCTGGGCGCTCGTTTCGGGCGTCGCCGTCGGCGCGGCCTTCTTCGCCCGGCAGTTCACGGCGGTGCTTTTCGCCGCCCCGTTCATCGTCCACTCGCTGGCCGTCCTCTCTCGCGCTCTCGGCACCGACCGCCTCCGCGAGACGCTCGTCCGGACGGCCGCCGTCTCGGTTCCGGGTCTCGCGTTCGTCGCGCTGACGCTCGGCTACAACGCCGCCGTGACGGGCGACCCGCTGTTGTTCCCCTACGAGGCGTTCGCCCCCCGCGACGGCCTCGGCTTCGGCGAGCGCGAGATTCTCGGCTACGTCGTCGATTACACCCCGGAACTGGCGGTCGCCGTCGCCGTCGAGGCGCTCTCGATGCTGTTCACCGACTGGGTCGCCGTCGGGAGCGCGGGGGCACTCCTCGCGGCCGTCGGCGTCGGCGTCGCCGCCCTGCGCTGGCGGCGCGCGGGCGCTCCGGTCGCGCCGAAATCGACGGCGCTGTCGGTCCACGGAGTCAGGGCGCTGTTGCTCGGCGTCGCCGTCTCCGTCGTCGTCGGCAACCTCTACTTCTGGGGTACCCACAACGGGCTGGCGAACGGACTCGTCGACCTGCTCGGCCCGTACTACCACTTCGACCTCCTCGTCCCGTTCGGCGTCTTCGCCGCCGCGGGCGTCGTCGCCGTCGCCGACGCGGCGGCCGACGCGGTCGAGAAACGCCGAAATCGGCGGACCGCTCGCGTCGCGCTCGCCTGCCTGCTCCTCGTCTCCGCGCCCGTCGTCGCCGCCGCGGAGGCGTCGGTCGTCGCCGACCCCTACGAGGAGAACCGCCTCCGGACCGACAACTTCGAGACGACGTACGAACCGTTCGAGCGCGCCGAGTTCGACCGCGCGCTCGTGTTCGTTCCCAGTCCATACGGCGACTGGCAGAACCACCCGTTCCAGTATCTGCGCAACGACCCCGGCTTCGACGGCGACGTGGTGTACGCGCTCGACGACGGCCCCGACAGGGATTTCCAGACGCTCGCGGCCGTCGAGAACCGGACGCTCTACCGCTTCACCTACCGCGGGACGTGGACCGGTGCGGTCGAACCGGTCGACCCCGAACTGCAGCGACTCGAACTGCTGCGCGGCGAACGAATCGACGGGGAGACCACCGTCGGCGTTCCGAGCGGAGCGACGCGCGTCAGCGTCCGCGTCGAGACCAAACGAGGGTACGCTCGCTACTCCGTCGGGGGGTTCGCCGAGGGCGACGCCGTCGCCGTCGAGTGGACGGTAACGCCCGACGGCGTGCGGGTGGCGAACCTCGACCGGACGGGCGGCGACGCCGACGGGCCACCGGTACCGCTCCCGTCGGGCGCGAGCGAACTGGACCTCGTCGTCAGGTTCGCGGGCACCGCGGGCGAGTCGGTGACGTACCGACAGGAGCTCACGGTCGACCGGGACGGTGACGAGGTCCGTGCGCTGTGGCCGCCGGAGACGCGAGTCTGTCGCCTCCGGACCGAGTGCGGCCGCGAGGGGACGTGGGTCGGCCCCGACGGGGACTACCTCGACGGCGTCTCCGTGGCGACGAACGCGACGGCGTCGGGATAGCGCGACCGAGTCGGAACGCGACCGAGTTGGAACGCGACCGAGTCGGAACGTGGCCGTCTGCGGCCCGTTCTCCCCGAGATTCCAGAGTTGGCTATACAGATATCTTTCCAGATAGCTATGTAGATGTCTCTCCGTGGCTCCTCCGGTTCAACCCCCGTCGCCGTCGAAAACGCAACTCCTTTGTTTAGGTCTACCTAAATCGAGGCCGATGGAGCTGACGAGACGGGACGCGCTGGCGGCGCTCGCGGGCGGTGGGGTCGCCGTCGGCGGTGCGAGTGCGCTCGCGTGGGACCGCCTCGGCGACGACGGAGGGGAGACGCCGGACGTCCCGACCGGCGAGACGCTCACCGCCCTCGCGGCGGCGGTCTACCCCTCGGCGGTCGACGGCGTCGACGAGTTCGTCGAGACGTACGTCGTCGGCCGCGCGTCGGGCCGACCCGAGTACGAGCGCGGGGTCGTCGAGACGGCGGCGCTCGTCGAAACGTACGCCGTCGACTGGTTCGACGCGCCGGTTTCTGAGCTGTCGCGCGAGGAGCGCGACGAACTGCTCCGTCAGATGGGCGCGGAGACGGCCGACCCCGACCCCGAGGGGAGCGTCGCCGAGCGCGTGCGCTACTACGTCGTCGACGAACTGCAGTACGCGCTCTACACGTCGCCCGCGGGCGGCGAACTGGTGGGTATCGAGAACCCGCAAGGGTACGCGGGCGGAACCGAGAGCTATCGGCGGGGGCCGAAGCGGTGAGCGCGAGCGACGACGGCGACGAGCGGGAGAGCCCGGAACTCGACCGGACGCCGAGCGACCGGGTCGACGTCTGCGTCGTCGGTGCGGGACCCGCAGGAGGACTCGTCGCCCACCGACTCGCCGACCGCGGCCACGACGTGGTCGTGCTCGAAGCCGGACCGCGGTTCGACCCGGCCGACCGTCTCGAACGGATGGAGCGGTCGATTCGCCCGGCTCACGGCGGTAGGGAGGTGTGGGAGATGGGCGGCCCGAGAGACGCGTTCACGACGCCCGGCGAACTGTTCTACCCGCTGAACGTCGCCCGCGCGAAGGGCGTCGGCGGGTCGACGCTCCACTGGCAGGGGATGGTGATGCGCCTCCACGAGTCGGATTTCCGACGGCGGAGCCGCGACGGCGTCGCCGACGACTGGCCCATCGACTACGACGACCTGAAACCCTACTACGCCGAGGCCGAGTCGGCGCTCGGCGTCGCGGGCGCGTCGGACAACCCGTTCGCGCCGCCGCGCGACGAACCGCACCCGCTCCCCGCCTTCGAGCCCTCCTACAGCGACTCGTTGTTCGCCGAAGCCTGCGAACGCCTCGGCGTGACGACCCACTCGGTGCCGAACGCGCGCAACTCCGAACCGTACGACGACCGCTCGGCCTGCGTCGGGTTCGGCACGTGCAAACCGGTCTGTCCCTCCGGTGCGAAGTACACGGCCGAGAGCCACGTCGAGAAGGCCGAGGCGGCAGGCGCGCGCGTTCTCGACCGGGTTCCGGTCCAGCGACTCGAACACGACGCCGCGGGCGAGCGCGTCGAGGCGGCCGTCTATGCGACGCCCGACGGCGAGGAGCACAGACAGGAGGCGCGGGCGTTCGTGCTGGCCTGCGGCGGCGTCGAGAACCCGCGCCTGCTCCTCCTCTCCGAGTCGGAGCGGTACCCCGACGGCCTCGCGAACTCCTCGGGGCTCGTCGGCCGCTACTTCATGGAACACCTGTTCGCGGGGATGGGCGGCACGCTCGACGAGCGGACGCGACAGAACCACGTCGGCTTCATCACGACCGAGAGCCACCAGTTCTACGACGACCCGGGCGCGGGCGCGGAGGGGACCGAGTCGTCGATTCCGGCGAGCGACGACGACCTCGGCCCCATCAAACTGGAGTTTCTGAACTACGCCGGGCCGTCGCCGGTCGAAATGGCGCTGTCGGCCGAGACGTGGGGCGACGAACTGCTGTCGCAGCTCCGCGAGGGCTACGGCAACCACGTCGCGATGGGCGCGCTCGTCGGGCAGCTGCCGCGCGCGGAGAATCGTATCGCGCTGGACCCCGGGACGACCGACGACTACGGTAACCCCGTCCCGGCGGTTCACTGGCGTATCGACGACCGGACCCGGCGGACGCTCGCCCGCGCCAACGAGATTCAGCGGACGATTCTGGAGTCGCTGGGCGTCGACGTCGAGTGGACGGTCGGCCCGGACAACACCGGCCCGGCGTACCACCACATGGGGACGACGCGGATGGGGACCGACCCCGAGACGAGCGTCGTCGACCCCCGGCTCCGGACCCACGACCTCTCGAACCTGTGGATTCCCTCCTCCGGTGCGTTCGTCACGAGCGGCGCGATGAACCCGACGCTCACCATCGCCGCGCTCGCGCTGCGCGTCGCCGACGACCTCGACTCTCGGCTCTGAGCGCCTACCGACGCCGCCGACGCTCTTCGAGGCAGACGCGCACGATGGAGTTCGCGATGGCGGCCCCGCCGCCGAGCGGGTCGAGTTTCGTCTCGCCGAGTCGCTCGTCGTACTCGATTGGCAGTTCCTTCACGGCGTAGCCGCGCAGCAGCGGTCGGATGAGAAGCTCCGCGGAGAGCCCCGTGTTCTCGGTCCACTCGATGTCGTCGACGACCTCCCGGCGGTACGCGCGCATCCCGGTCGTCGTGTCGTGGACGCGCTCTCCCATCAGCGCGCTCGCCAGCAGCGCGAACGCGGCGTTGCCGAAGCGGTTGAAGGCGGGCATCGCTTCCGCGCCGTGGTAGAGCCGGTCGCCGCTCACCACGTCGTAGCCGTCGTTGATGGCGTCGAGGAACTGGGGGAGCTGTTCCATCGGGTAGGTGCCGTCGCAGTCGGTCGTGACAATGACCGGCCGCGAGGCCGCCGCCAGCGCCGCCTCGACGGCGACGCCGTACCCCTGCGGTTGCTGGCGGATGACCCGCGCCCCGTGTTCGCGGGCTATCTCGGGCGTGCGGTCCGACGACCCGTCGACGCAGACGACCTCGGCGCGGCCGTCGGTCACCTCGTCAATGTCGGCGAGCACCGATTCGATGGCCGCCTCCTCGTTGTACGTGCCCATCACGACGCTCACGTCGTCGAACGTGTAGCGTTCGCGTCGGTCTGCGCTGCTACTCTGCTCGGCCCGGTCGAGTTCGTCGAGTTCGGTCTCCGGCTCGGCGTCGGCGCTCTCGTCCGCCTGCGCGGTCGTATCGCTCATCGTCTCTTCGGACGGACGCCCGGGTTTTTAGGTTTACCAAAAACAGCGGCGACGCGGCTTCGCCTCTCCCGTCTTCCCCGCTCAGGCCAGAAGCAGCGGGACGCCGAAGACGACGAGGAGGCCGACGAGAAGGACGACGAAGCCGGTCCCGACCTGACTCGTGGTGTAGGCGCTCTGCGGGGCGGTCGTTCGCTCGCCCGCCGTGGTGTCCTCGGCCTCCTGGTGTGGTTCGTCCCCTTCGTCGACGTCGCGGCGCTCGCTCGGTTTGCTCTGGTCAGCCATGTCCGAGGGTTCTGCACCTGCCTACTAAAACACAACTAAATGGGCTCCACCCGTGAGTAGAGTCGTGAAGGAGACACAGGACGCGACGAGCGAGGACGCCGACCCCGCGCACGTCGACCGGGCGTGGTGGAAAGAGTCGGTCGTCTACCAGATCTACCCGCGGAGCTTCAACGACAGCGACGGCGACGGCGTCGGCGACATCCCCGGCATCATCGAGAAACTCGACTACCTCGACGACCTCGGCATCGACATCGTCTGGCTCAATCCGGTGTACGAGTCGCCGAACGCGGACAACGGCTACGACATCGCCGACTACCGCTCCATCATGGACGAGTTCGGGACGATGGACGACTGGGAGCGGCTGCTCGAAGGGCTCCACGACCGCGACATTCGGCTCATCATGGACCTCGTCGTCAACCACACCTCCGACGAGCACGCGTGGTTCACGAAGTCGCGCGACCCCGACAGCGAGTACCGCGACTACTACATCTGGCGGCACGGTCGCACCGACGTCGACGGTTTCACCGGTCACGAGGGGCCGGAACACGAGGCTCCGCCGAACGAGTGGGGGTCGTTCTTCGGCGGTCCCGCGTGGGCCTACGACGAGCGGAGCGAGGAGTGGTACATGCACCTGTTCGACCGAAAGCAGCCCGACCTCAACTGGGAGAATCCCGAGGTGCGCGACGAGGTGTTCGAGATGATGGAGTGGTGGCTGGAGAAGGGCATCGACGGCTTCCGGATGGACGTTATCAACCTCGTCTCGAAACCCGACAGCGTCACCCAGCACGACCCGCCGCACGTGTACGACGACTTCGACGCCACCATCGACGGCCCGAAAGTCCACGACTACATCGGCGAGATGGGCGACCGGGTGCTCGCCGACCGCGACGTGTTCACCGTCGGCGAGATGATCGGCCAGGAGATGTCGATGGAGGAGGCACTCCGGTACGTCGGCGACGACGGCGACGGCCTCAGCACGCTGTTTCACTTCGACCACGTGCTGCTCGACCAGGGCGAGAACATCTGGGACTACCACGGCTACGAGCTCGGGGAGCTGAAACGCGTCTTCAGCCGCTGGCAGAACGGCCTCTTTCCCGACGGCTGGAACAGCCTCTACCTGAGCAACCACGACCAGCCGCGCCTCGTCTCGCGCTTCGGCGACGACGGCGAGTACCGCGCCGAGTCGGCGAAACTGCTCGCGACGCTCCTCTTCACGCTCCGCGGCACGCCCTACGTCTTCCAAGGAGCCGAAATCGGCATGACGAACTACCCGTTCGAGTCGCTGTCGGAGTTCCGCGACGTGGAGACGATAAACCCCGTCCGCGACGCGCTCGACTCCGGCGAGGTGAGTTCCTTCGAGGAGATAAAGGGTGGCCTGCGCGAGAACAGCCGGGACAACGCCCGCACGCCCGTCCAGTGGTCCGACGACGAGAACGCCGGCTTCACCGACGGCGAACCGTGGATAAACGTCAATCCGAACTATCAGGAGATAAACGTCGAGGCCGCCCGCGACGACCCGGCGTCGGTCTGGCACTACTACCGGCGACTCATCGACGTGCGAAAGGAGAACGACGTGCTCGTCTACGGCGAGTACGACCTGTACTACCCCGACCACGACCGCCTGTGGGCGTACACTCGAACGCTCGGCGACGAGACGGCACTCGTCGTGCACAACTTCGCGGATCGGAAGACGGCGTTCGAACTGCCGGCGTCGGTTCGGGAGTCGGTCGACGACACGACCGCCGAACTGCTGCTCGGTAACTACGACGCGGCCGACGGTCCCCCGGTCGAACACGACGTCGACGCGCTCGCTCTCCGTCCGTGGGAGAGTCGCGTCTACCGTCTCGGTTGACGCGTCGTACGATCCGACGCGGCGGCTCGCTCGCCCGTCTCGTCCGACCCAATCTGCTATGGGTGTCCCTTCTGACGGCTCTGTCCGCGACCCACGTCCACGTCTGCGCCGCGAACGAACGGCTTTCGCGGCTGCTGTGAGGCGGACTGCCGGCGGAAAAAACTTCGACAGTCGTCGGAATCGACTCCGTTCGTGCGGTTAGCCTATCTATGTTGGCGACGACTACTACCGGTCGGAGGCCGTACGGATTACTCGTCGGCGCCGTCACGGCCCGACCGCCATGAAGGTGGTGAGCAAACTGGTGTGTCAGCATCTCTCTACCTTTCTCTCGAAACCAGACGGGTAGCCGACGCTGTCGTCGCGACGGTACTCCTCCTGCACTGATTGGCTGTGCCACTCTCGAGCGACTGTGCCACCGTCGACACCGCCGCGTGTGACCCGAACACCCGCTGACCGGAGAGACTGACGGAGTCGAAACCGTGAAACCCGCCACCCGCGAATTCTCCGACAACGAATGCTGACGAAGCGCATCATCCCCTGTATCGACGTCGACCTGGACGACGACGGGAACCCGGCCGTCTACACCGGCGTCAACTTCGAGGACCTCGAGTACACCGGCGACCCGGTCGAGATGGCGAAACGGTACAACGAGGCGGGCGCCGACGAGTTCGTGTTCCTCGACATCACCGCCTCCGCCGACGGCCGCGAGACGATGCTTGACACCGTCTCGCGCGTCGCCGACGAGGTGTTCATCCCGCTGACCGTCGGCGGCGGCATCCGAACCCGCGAGGACATCAAGGAGACGCTCCGCGCCGGGGCCGACAAAGTCTCTATCAACACCGCCGCACTGGAGCGTCCCGAACTCATCACCGAGGGCGCGGCGGCGTTCGGCAGTCAGTGCATAGTCATCAGCGTCGACGCCCGCCGTCGCTACGACGAGGAGGGGGAGTACTACGCGCGGGTCGACGGCGAGTCCTGCTGGTTCGAGTGCACCGTCAAAGGCGGCCGCGAGGGGACCGGAACCGACGTCGTCTCGTGGGCCGAAGAGGCCGAATCCCGCGGCGCGGGAGAGCTGTTCGTCAACTCTATCGACGCCGACGGGACGAAAGACGGCTACGACATCCCCCTGACGAAAGGCGTCTGCGACACCGTCTCGACGCCCGTCATCGCCTCCTCCGGCTGTGGCGGTCCCGAAGATATGTACGAGGTGTTCACCGAGGCTGGCGCGGACGCCGGCCTCGCCGCCTCCATCTTCCACTTCGGCGAGTACTCGATTCGGGACGTCAAGGAGTACTTGGACGAACGCGACGTGCCGGTTCGACTGTAACCGCCGCCGTCCGTCCGGTCGTCTCTCGTTCGGTCACCTCTCGTCCGGTCGTCTCCCGTCCGGTCGTCTCCCGTCCGGTCATCTCTCGTTCGGTCGTTTCGCCCCAATGCGCGCCGTCGGCACGTCCGACGAACGCTGATTTATCTGGCCTACGTACACGGAGTATGAGCGCGCCGACCGACTGGAAGGAGACTCTCGAACAGCACCGCCGAAACAAAGACAGCTACTTCAGCGACAACCCGCAGTCGCCGATTCCCGACGCCGAACGCCACGACTTCGAGGGGTTGCGGTACTACCCGCCCGACGACGACTACCGCTTCGAACTCGACCTGCACGAACACGACGAGAAAGAGCAGGTGGTCGTCGCGACGACGACCGAAGGTGAGCGGGGGTACCTCCGCTGGGGTGAGTTCCGGTTCGACGTCGACGGCGAACGGCAGACGCTGCAGGCGTACCGCCGAGACGCCGACGACCCGGGACTCTGGATGCCCTTCCGCGACGAGACCAGCGGCGAGGAGACGTACGGGGCGGGGCGATATCTCGACTTACACCCCGAGGACGACCGCGCCGACGACGGCCGGTGGGTCGTCGACTTCAACCTCGCGTACAACCCCTTCTGCGCGTACTCCGCGCGCTACGAGTGTCCGATGGTGCCGGTCGAAAACTGGCTCGACGTCGCTATCGAGGCGGGCGAGAAGACGTACGAGTCGAGCGAAGGCTACGACGCTACCGCCGAGTGAACGGCGGACAGAACGGAAGAGAGAGCGGACGGAGCGCCGAGTTTACGCGCCGGCGGCCGACTCGTAGGCGTCGCGGAGGCTACCCATCTGCGTCTGGACCCGTCCGGCGGCGTCGCCCAGCGCGTCGAGCGGGTCGGTGCCGTCGGTCTTGACGGTCAGCACCGGGTCGGTCTGCCCGCCGGACTGTTCGGGGTTCATGTCGTACGTCGCGGCGACGACGCTCTCCGTCTCCAGGAGCGCGCCCTTGAGCACGTTCATGAACGTGTGGTCTTCCCCGGCGACCTCGATGCGGAGTTCCTCGTCGGTCTTGTCGATGACCCGCAGTTCCATGCTCCTGCGTTCCCTTCCGGGCCGGTTTAGTGTTTCGTCTTTGCGACGACGGCGGTGGCGCAGACGTCCGCGGCCCCGAACCGCGGTTCAGAGCGGCCGACCGCGAGTCAGTGCATCGCGTCGCCGCCGTCGGGACTGAGCGTCTGGCCCGTGTAGTAGTCGCCCCCGTCGCCGGCGAGCAGTATCGCCGTCGGGACCACGTCGTCCACGTCGCCGATGCGGCCGAGCGGCACCTCCGCTTTCTTGTTCTCGCGCCACTCCTCGGTGGTGTCGTCGAGGAGGTCGGTCTCGATGGGACCCGGCGCGATGGCGTTGACCCGCACGTCGGGAGCCACCTCCCGAGCGAGCGCGCGCGTGAAGGCGATGACGCCGCCTTTCGCGGCCGAGTAGTGGGTCAGCTCTTCGGCTCCTTTGATACCCAACTGAGAGGCGACGTTGACGACCCGGCCGTCGCCTCGGTCGAGCATCCCCTCGATGGCGAAGCGCGTGACGAGAAACGTCCCCCGGAGGTCGACCGAGATGGTCCGGTCCCACGTCTCGACGTCCATCTCGTCGAGCGGCGACGGTTCGAGGACGCCCGCGTTGTTCACGAGCACGTCGACGCCGCCGAACCGCTCTTCGACCGCCGCGACGAGCTCCCGGGCGTCGTCCTCGTCGCTCACGTCGGCCTGTTCCACGACGGCGGTACCGCCGTCGCTCTCGATGGCCTCTCGCACCTCTCGGGCGGCCTCCTCGTCGGAGTGGTAGTTTATCGCGACTGCGGCCCCCTCGCTCGCGAACCCCTCCGCGATGCCGCGTCCGATACCTTTCGATGCGCCGGTGACGAGCGCGGACGTACCGTCGAGTTCACCCATACGGTGTCGACACTCCGCAAACACAAAGTCACCATGTCGGTCGATAACACGTTCTCGATGGATTCGGTGTCCGATTGCGCGGTCACTCCGTCGAACACAGCTTTTTGACAGATGGCAACCCACCGAGCGGTATGACGCCCTCCACCCACGGCCGACTCGTCGCCGGCGCGGTCCGCATCGGATCGCTCGGCTTGTTCGGACTCCCCACCTATCTCGTCACGGTTCGTGCCGCCGAGATTCTCGCGTCGCTCGCCGTTGGCTCGCTCTCCGGCGAGTGGGAAGTCGTCGCGTCGGTCGCCGCCGTCGCTCTCTCGTACGTGGTAGTAACCGAAGTCGCCGCCGTCAGACTTGACGGGTTCGCGGCACTCAGCCGGAGCGGTCGCCTCCCGAATCTGGTGCGCCACGTGACGCTCTCTGTCGCCGTCTTCGCGGCGGTCGTGGTCACGGTGGAGTTTCTCGCGTCGGGTTTCGTGTGGGCGGTATCCCGCGACCACACCGTCCTCTTCGGACTCGGGACCGTCGTCGCGGCTGCGGTGACGTGGGCGCTCGGTCGGGCGCTCTCCGCGTTCTACCGCGGCTATCGCGGTGACGACGGGGTCTGACACACCTGCCGTCTCCGGCGGCGGTGTGACCAGTTTCAAGTGACCGAGTTACCGAGTCCGGTCGAAGTGCCGCGAAAAGCGGCCCCGACGAGCACAGCGAGTACGCCGACGCGTACCGCTGTCAGCGATGCAACACCACGAGAGAACGACCGGCTACAGAACTCGCCGACTGACGCTACGACCGTGCGTCGACTGTCGGGAACAGGTCTTCGATATCCGGGTCGTCGTCGACGAGTTCGTACTCGTTGCCGTCGCGTTCGGCGACGCCGCGTTCTTCGAGGTGCGCGAGGTGGGCGTACGCTTCGCCGGGACCGTGGAGCACGTGGATGTTCTTCAACTCGCCGAACAGCTCCGCACTCACCGTCCACGGGTCGCTCGGGCCGCGCTCGCGCAGCACGCCGACGACGTTCTCGGTCCGTTCGCGGTGGTGGTCGAGGATGGTCGCCGCGCGCGCAGCGGGGTCGTCGATGACGTCGCGGTGACCCGGCCACGCGCGGTCGAAGTCGCGGTCGATGAAGCGGACGAGGCTGTCGACGTACAGTTCCAGCGGCGCGTCGAGGCGCACGTCCGCGCCGCCGACGTTCGGGGTGTACTTCGGGAGAATCGCGTCGCCGACGAACGCCTCCTCGCCCGATTCGCCCTCGAAGGCGAACGCGGAGAGGCCGGCCGAGTGGCCGGGGAGGTGGACCGCCTCGTACTCGCGGCCGTCGATGGCGAACGTGTCGCCGTCCTCGAACGGCGTCACCTCGGCGGGGCGACCCGCGAGGCTCTCGTGCTCGGAGAGAAAGTCGAGCAGTTCCTCGCGGCGGTCGTCCGGCAGGCCCCACTCGCGGAGTTTCCGGCGCGTCGTCTCGTTCTCGGCCGAGAGCGCGCTCTCGTCGCCGGCGACCAGCGGCGCGTCGGCTTCGTGGACGCGGACGACGGCGTCGCTCTCGGCCTGTATCTCGCCGGCGAGGCCGGCGTGGTCGTAGTGCCAGTGGGTGAGGAGAATCTCGTCGACGTCGGCGAAGCTAACGCCGAACGCCGCCAGTTCGGCTTCGAGTTGCTCGCGGACGTCCGTCGTCGCGACGCCCGTGTCGACGAGGGTCGTCGTCTCCCCGTCGAGGAGGTAGACGTCGTTTTTCCCCTCGAAGACGGTGTTTCCCAGTTGGATTCGCTTCACGGTCGACCCACTCGGCGAACCCGTATGAGGTTTCCCACTTTCGATCACGACGGATTCAGTCCTCGCGTTCTACCGTTTTCGGCTTTTCTTGAAAGTCACGCTCCGGTACATTCAAACCGGGGGCTTGCGTAGCGCTTCCGCAACAGGGCATGCCCGAAAACTTCTACGACCTCCTCGGCGTCTCCGACGACGCGACACAGGCGGAACTGAAAGCCGCCTACCGGGCGAAGGCGCGCGAGTACCACCCCGACGTGAACGACGACGACCGCGCGACCGCGCAGTTTCAGACGATTCGCCGGGCGTACGACGTCCTCTCCGACGAGTCCGAGCGCGCCGACTACGAGCGACTGGGCCACAGGACGTACGTCAAAAAGCGGATGAAAGGCTACCCCTCCGCGTCGCGCTGGGGCGACGACGAGGACTCGTCGAGTTCCCCGAGTTCGAGCGGTTCGTCCGGCGCGTCGTCGCGTTCGAGTCGCGCCGGCACGTCGAAGTCGAGCAGTTCCGCGTCGACCACCTCCGCGTCCCGCTCGTCGACCGCTCGCTCGGCTTCGGCGTCCGGTACGGCTTCGTCGACGAGTTCGACGGGGACCTCCCGCGGTCGGTCGAACCGCCGGTCGAGCGGCCGAACCGCCGACGCTTCCGTCGGCGGCCACGACCCCGACGCGGCCGATGCCCGCGCGAAAACGCGGGAGGCACGCCGCGCACGCCGTCGTCAGCAGCGCCGGCAGAACCAGGTTCGGTCGTCGCGCCGTCGAACTCTCCTGCACCACTGGACGGCCGTCTTCGGTGCGACGATACTGTACGTCGCCGGCGTCGCGCAGTACCTCTTCGCCCAACTCCCCGCGCTCGACGCGTTCGCGTCCGAGCTCGCGAGTGCACCGTCGGTGGCGACGCTGCGCGGGTCGTACGGTCTCGACGGCCTCCTCCCGTTCGTCCTCGAAGCGACGCAGACGCCGACGGCGACGCCCGAGGCGCTCCTGTTTCCCGTCGGTGCGGTCGCACTCCCGCTCTCGCTCGTCGTCACGGTTCGCCGGTTCGGGTCGGGGACGACGTGGCTGTACGCCGTCGGCGCGCTCGCGCCGACGGTCGCGCTCGGCCTGAGCGCCGCGCTCGCGCCGATGGTCGCGCTCGTCTTACTGCTGGCCGTCGTCGTGCCCGTCCTCTCGGCGACGTGGTTCCTCGGCGACGTGGGCAGGTATCTGTGGGCGACGCGGTGAACGCCGCCTCCGGCGGCGAACAGTTCGACTCCCCTGATTTTTCCTTCCGGCGCTCGTACTCGCCCGTATGAGTCCGCCTTCCGACACGACGTGGCGGGTACCGCTCCGCGGCGTCAACGCGTATCTCGTCGACGCCGAGGGACTGACGCTCGTCGACGCCGGGACGCCGATGGACGCCGCACGCCTCCGCGAGTACGTCGAACGCGCCGGATACTCGCTGTCCGAACTCGAACGCGTCCTCCTCACCCACTACGACTTCGACCACGTCGGCGCGCTCGCCGAACTTGCGGAGATGGGTCTCGACGCGCCCGTTTACGCCAGCGAACCCGACGCGAGCTTTCTGCTCGGCGAGGCGAAACCGCCGCTCGGCAACCGGAAGGGGGCTCTCCAGCGGGCGCTCGGCGCGTTTCTCGACGCGCCCGACCTCTCGGTCGAACGCGTCGTCGACGGCGACGCGGTCGGTCCGTTCGTCGCCTACCGGACGCCCGGGCACACGCCGGGGCACACCTCCTTCGTCCACCGCGAGTACGGACTGGCGCTCGTCGGCGACCTCGTCCGCGGCGACGGCGGTCGGTTCGCGCGCCTCCCGTCGGCGCTCGCCTACGACGCCGACCGCAACGACGAGAGCGTCCGCCAGTTGGCCGAGCACCTCGACGACGTCGACGTCGTCGGGACGGGTCACGGCGCGCCCGTCCGCTCCGACGGCGGCCGGCGGTTCCGCGAGTACGCCGACTCGCTCTGAGCGCCCGCGTGCGTCCATATTGATAATTCCATCTGAACGACCTGTCCGTACCGTTATTTCGCCGGTTACCATCACGTTCGTTGATGACACAGCACAACCTCGAATCGTACGAGGAGGCGTACGACTCGTTCACGTGGGACGACATCTACGGCGAGGCCGACTGGGACGCGCCCGAGCGCCTGAACATCGCACACGAAGTGTGTGACCGCCACGCCGCCGACGGCGAGAACGTCGCGCTCCGCTACGTCGGCACCGACCGCTCCAGCGAGACGCTCACCTTCGCCGAACTGAAGGAGCAGTCGAACCGCTTCGCCAACGCGCTCGAATCGCTCGGCGTCGAGCGCGGCGACCGGGTGTTCTCGTATATGCCGCGGGTGCCCGAACACTACGTCGCGCTCGTCGGGGCGCTGAAGCGGGGTGCGGTGTGGGGAAGCGTCAACGAGCGGTTCGGCCCCGACGGCATCGCCTACCGCCTCGACGACTGCGACGCGAAACTCGTCGTCACGACCGCCGAGAACGAGGAGACGGTGGAGCGGGCGCTCGACGACGCGCCCTCGGTCGAGACGGTCGTCGTTCTCGGAGCCGACGGCGACCGCGGCGAGCGGCGACGGGGCGACGAACGCCACGACGACGTCGACTTCGACCGGGCGCTGTCGGAGGCGAGCGACGAGTACGAAGCGGCCGAGACGGGCGGCGAGGACGACGCGCTGCTCTACTACACGAGCGGGACGACCGGACTGGCGAAGGGCGTCCTCCACAAACACCGGTGGGTCGCGGGCGTCGCGGCGACCCAGCGCTTCGCCGTCGACCTCCAACCGGACGACCTCTACTGGAGCACGGCCGATTTGGGCTGGCTCACCGGCCCCATCAACACGCTCGGCGCGTGGTTCTGGGGGACGACGCTGTTCACGTACGAGGGCGAGTTCGACCCCGAAACGTGGGCCGACCTGCTCGACGAGTACCCCGTCTCCGTCCTCTTCAGCGTCCCCACCGCCTACCGGATGTTGCGGGCGAACGAAGAGGTGCTCGCGGGCGTCGACCTCGACCTCAGACACGCGTTGAGCATCGGCGAGCCGCTGAGCGCGGGCGTCATCGACTGGGCCGAAGAGCGCCTCGGCGTGACGGTGTACGACACCTACGGACAGACCGAGACGGGCAACATGGTCGTCAACAACTACCCGACGATGGAGCTCCGGCCGGGGAGCATGGGCAAACCGCTGCCCGGCGTGACCTCCGACATCGTCGACCCCGAGACGGGCGAACCCCTGGGGCCGGGCGAGACGGGCGAGATCGCCCACCGCGGCGAGTTCCCCTGCTTCTTCGCCGAGTACTGGGACAAACCCGAACAGACCGCCGACTGCTTCGTCGGCGACTGGTATCTCTCCGGCGACCTCGCCCAGAAGGACGAGGACGGCTACTTCTGGTTCGAGGGCCGCGCCGACGACGTCATCCTCTCCTCCGGATACCGCATCGGCCCGTTCGAGGTGGAGTCGTCGCTCGGCGAACACCCGGCCGTCGCGGAGGCGGCCGTCGTCCCGAAACCCGACCCCGAGCGCGGCAACATCGTGAAGGCGTACGTCGTCCTCGCCGAGGGTGAGACGCCGTCGGACGACCTCGCCGAAGACGTCAAACAGCACGTCCGAAACGAACTCTCCGCGCACGAGTACCCGAGAGAGGTCGAGTTCGTCGACGACCTGCCGAAGACGGTGACGGGCAAGATTCGACGGACCGAACTGCGCGACCGGACCGACGACCCGACGGCGTAGCTCGACCAGTTACGTTTCGACGGCGTCGTCGCGGCCGAGGTGACGTCGCTCGGAAGAGTAGGAGACGGTCCGCAGCGCGGACCGTCTCTGACCAAGCCACTGCGGTGAGCACCAGTCCGCAGTCGCAAGCGGCGGCATGGGCATCCACGCGCGCCAACTACCGATTTGATATATTCTAATAAAAATCCTCGGTTCAGTCCAATATCGGCCTGAACACTCGATGATGGTGGCAAATCGAACAGAAAGTGGGCGAGAAGCTGTTGGATACGCCAACAACGTAAAAACGCGTCCGCATCGCTGGACAGTCGTCTCGAAGCACCGGTAATTATAATTATTTTTCGAATCGGACTCAGCGAACGAGGTATGACTCGCCGCCGGGGAGGAATCGACCGAGGTCCGTCTCGCGGCGGTAGTCGGTCGACTGGAGCGTCAACAGCGCTTCGACGAGGCGGTCGGCGTCGTCGTCTTCCCACTCCGCGGGGTCTTTGACCGGGACGACGAGCCAGCCGCTACCGCGCATCTCCGTCGCGTGGAGCTTCTCCATGTCGATTTCGGTTTTCCACGCCTGAGCGGTGTACGTCTCGAGGACGTGCTTCGTCGCCCGCGCGCCCACGGGCACGATGACGTGCGCGGCGATGGCGCGGAGTTCGGCGTCGAAGAAGCGTTCCATGTCGTCGTACTCCGCTTGCGTCGGCGTCGTCTCCGCGACGCACATGTGGAGGTACGAGAGAAACGTCCGGTCAACGTCCGGTTCGTCGCCCGCGCTGCGGAGTAACCCCGCGTCGACGAGCGCCTCCTGGAGTTTCAGACCCGCCTCGTTCGTAAAGGGGACGCCGGCGTCGGCGCCGCCGTGGACGCCGGGGTGGTCGCCGACGACGTGGAAGTGCGCGTTGGCGTCGCCGTAGCCGGGGACGAACTCGGCGCAGGACGGCCGCATGCCGAACGGGTTGCTCGTGCGGTCGGTGACGTTCTTCACGGGGGCGAATACGGCGGCTGAGCGTTATAAGCGGCGTGATTCGGGCGACGTTTCGAGCGGCGGAGAATGACTCCGGCCGACCGGTACTCAGAGTTCGACGCCGGAGGGGATGAGACTCCGCCGTCGCATCAGGTCGCCGTCGGCGTTGTAAACCAGAAACGTCGTCTTCTCGTAGGCGACGAGCGGTTCTCCCTCGATGGAGAGTTCGACCCGGTACCGACCGTCGTCGTCGCCGGAGGCCTTGCCGTACTCGCGCGCGGCGCGGATGAACTTCAACACGTCGTCGGCGTCCTCGTTCAGCTCGAGGACGAAGTCGCCGGTGATGCGGTTCGTGACGCTGACGACGCCCGGCGCCTCCGGGTTCTCGTCGAGCGATTCCTGGAGCCGAAACGCGACGTCGGTCTGCTTCGCCTCGAGCAGCTCCCCGTCGACGTCCGAGAGCCGCCGCTGAAGGAGTTCCGCGGGCCCGTAGAAGTCGATTTCGACCGTCGGCTTCTCGGGCGCGTCGCCGGTCTCGACCCAGTCGATGTGTTCGACTGCCAGTTCGAAGTAATCCCGCCTCATTCGATAGCAGGAAGTTCGGTTCGAGGCGGTATGAACGTAACGCCGTCGTCCGGGTACCGACCCGTTTCGACGCGTCACCGACGCCGAATGTGGTTCCCCCGACGCGACTGTCTCCGTCGTCGATATGACGACCACGAACGGTTCCGTCGTTGTCGACGTGCCCGCTCGTCCGACTGCACGCGACGTCGCGCTCGGTCACCCGCTCGCGCCGCTCACGCTGGACGCTCGGTTTTAAGACCCCTGCGCCGGAATGGTCGCTGAACTTCGGAAGAACAGAATGTCAGACGATTCGATAACTCCCGACGACCCGCCGACGCGGTTCGACGTCCTTCGCCGGCGCGCGGAACGAACGCTCGAACTGTTGCGCGGCGTCGACGTGTCGGTCCGCCCGCTCCGCCCGCAGACCGACGGACCGCTCGCGACGTTCGACCCGCCGAGCGGACACGAGGAGGTCGACCGCTACTGGGTGAACGCGCCGTACGCCTACGTCGTCGTCACGTACGAGGCCGACGAGAACGCCCACCGCTACCACACGGTCGAACCGGACCTCGACGCCTTCGAACGACGGCTGCTCGGCCGGGTGTCGACGGACGTTCGGGAACCGCTGCTGTTCGGCGACGACGCGGCGAGCGCCGCCGAGAGCGCGAACGCGGCGCTCGAAGACGACCCGCTGGCCGACGCGCTCCGCGAACTGCTCGAATCGTACGGCGTCTCGCCGGACGCGGAGAGCTTTCACACGCTGCTGTACTACCTTCACCGCAACTTCCGCGGCTTCGGCCGCATCGACCCGCTGTTGGCCGACCCGCGCATCGAGGACGTCTCCTGCGACGGCTACGGCGTTCCGCTGTTCGCCTACCACGACGACTACGCCGACATCGCGACCAACATCCGGTTCGACCGCGACGAACTCGACAACTTCGTGGTCCGCCTCGCCCAGCAGTCGGGACGGCACATCTCCGTCGGCGACCCCATCGTCGAGACGACGCTGCCCGACGGCTCGCGCGCGGAACTCGCCCTCGGCGAGGAGGTGACCCCGCGCGGGTCGGCGTTCACTATCCGTCAGTACGCCGAGGAGCCGTTCACCCCCGTGGACCTCGTCGACTTCGGTACCTTCAGCGTCGAGCAGATGGCGTACCTGTGGCTCTGCATCGAGCACAACAAGTCGCTGGTGTTCGCCGGCGGCACGGCGTCCGGAAAGACCACTTCGATGAACGCCGTCTCGATGTTCATCCCGCCGCGGGCGAAGGTGCTCTCCATCGAGGACACCCGCGAACTCGCGCTACACCACGACAACTGGCTGTCGGCTATCACGCGCGAACGCCGCCACGAGGGCGCGGACGTCGACATGTACGACCTGCTGCGCTCGGCGCTCAGACACCGCCCCGAGTACATCCTCGTCGGCGAGGTCAGAGGGGAAGAGGCCGTCACGCTGTTTCAGGCGATGAACACCGGCCACACGACGTTCTCGACGATGCACGCGGACAGCATCGAGACGGTCATCAACAGACTGGAGAACGAACCGATCAACGTGCCGCGGGCGATGGTGCAGTCGCTCGACATCCTCTCGATACAGACGCTCGCCCGCTTCGACGGCGAACGCGTCCGCCGCACGAAGGTGGTCGGCGAACTCGGCGGCATCGACCAGCGGACGGGCGAACTCGACTACTCCGCCTCGTTCTCGTGGGACGCCGGCCGCGACGAGTTCGCTCGCCACGACAGCGACCTGCTCGGCGAGATTCAGGACGAGCGCGGGTGGAGTCGCTCGACGCTGCTACGCGAACTCGACCGACGAAAGCGGTTCCTCGACGCGCTCTGCGAGCAGGGTATCTCGGATTTCCGCCGCTTCACCGCGTTCGTCGACCAGTACTACGCCGACGCCGAGGCCGCGATGGCGCGGGTCGCCGCCGGGGACGAGCGCGTCGACGCCGATGGAGACGAACCCGTCGACACCGACGCGGGCGCGCACGTCGACCCGGCGACCGACGGGGCGAGACGGTGATTCTCGCTACGGGAGTCGCGGCCGCGGTCGCGCTCTCGGCGCTGCTCTGCGTACCGCTCTGTCTCTCGCTCGTGCACCCGCCGACGAACCGCGTTCTCACCCGGGCGTCGACGCTCCTGTTCGGCGAGTTCGTCGACGGCGACGGCCCCCGGAAAGCCCGGCAGGTCGACCGTCTCCGGGCCGCCCACGTCGCCGAGACGCACTACACCCACGCCGCGCGGACGCTGTTGTTCTCGGCCGCGCTCGCGCTGGTCGGCGCGTGTCTGGGCGTCGCCGTCGGCCTCGTTTCGGTCTCTTCGCTCGAAGCGGCGGGAACCCTCGCCGGAACCGCACTCGTCGACGACGCCGGGTCGATTCGACACCCGGCTCGGTTTTCGCTGCTTCTGGGACTCGGCGGGGTGTTCGCGGCGTCTCTCGGCGCCGGTTCGTACTGGCTCCGCTGGTATCTCCACGACGCGACGGCGCGCACTCGCTCGAACAGCATCGACGCGTCGCTCCCTCGAACCGTCGCGTTCACGTACGCGCTGTCGAGAAGCGGCACGTCGTTTCCGACGGTGCTGTCGACGCTCGCCGACAACGACGACGTCTACGGCGAGGCGGCGACCGAGATCGGCGTCGCCGTCCGCGAGATGGAGACGTTCGGCATCGACGTGCTGACGGCGCTGTCGCGGACCGCCCGCCGGACGCCCAGCGAGGACCTCGCCGAGTTCAGCGAGAACCTCGCGAGCGTTCTCGGGAGCGGTCGAAACCTCTCGGGCTTCCTCCGCGACCAGTACGAACGCTACGAGTCGAAAGCCGAGTCCCAACAACTCCGGTATCTCGAACTGCTGGCGACGTTCGCGGAGGCGTACGTCTCGCTCCTGGTCGTCGGACCGCTGCTGCTCGTCACTATCCTCGTCGTCATCGGCCTCGTGCTGAGCGACACGCTCCCGATTCTGCGGTTCATCGTCTACCTCGGTATCCCGCTGGCGACGGCGGGGTACGTCGTCTACGTCGACAGTCTCACCCAGTCGTACCGACCGCCGTCGAACCGCCTCGACCCCGGCGACGAGGGCACCGCCGGCGGTACCGTACCCGACACCGATGTCACGGCCGACACCGACGCCGTAGCCGACACCGACGCCGTGGCCGACACCAGCGCCGTGACCGACGGCGGGACGGCGACGGCCGACGCCGCCGAGCCCGGAGCGGGAGGCGGGGCGGCCGACCGGCGGCGGGCCGACCGAGAACGGCTCCGACTGTTCGACCGTCTCCGGCCGATTCGGTCGACGCTCTCGGACCCGTACGGAGCGCTCCTCGACCGGCCGGTTCGAGCGCTGCTGTTCGGCGCTCCGCTCGCACTCCTGTGGTTCGCCGTCCGCGTCGACTTCTCGGCGGTACCGGACGAGTTCGTCGCCGCGGTGACGGCGCTCGACGGGCCGCTCGTCGAGGCGGCGGTGCTCGCCTTCGGCAGCGTCGCGCTCGTCCACCAACTCCGGAAGCGCCGCATCCGCGCCTACGAGGCGGCGGTGCCGGACTTCCTCGACCGGCTGGCGAGCGTCAACGAGGCGGGACTGACCGTCGTCGAGAGCTTCGAGCGCGTCGCAGAGAGCGACCTGGGAGCGCTCACGCCCGAGGTACGGCGGCTCTGGCGCGACATCGAGTGGGGCGCGGACCTGGAGACGGCGCTGGCGCGGTTCGACCGCCGCGTCGACTCAGGGATGGTGACGCGGGCGACGGCGCTCGTCGCCAACGCCACTCGCGCCAGCGGCGACCTGGGACCGGTGCTTCGCATCGCCGCCGACGAGGCCGAGGCGACCCAGCGCCTGCGCGAGGAGCGCCGCCAGGAGATGCTCACCTACCAGCTGGTCATCTACATCTCGTTTTTCGTCTTCCTCGCCATCGTCGCCGCGCTGACGCTCGCGTTCGTCCCGGCGGTCCAGGAGGCGCAGGCGGCCGCCCCGGACGCGGGTACCGCCTCCGGGACGACGGCGGGACTCGTCGGCTTCTCGGACGTCGCCGTCGAACTGTACACGCTCACGCTGTACCACATGTGCGTCGTCCACGCGGTGTGCTCCGGCGTCGTCGCGGGGCAACTCGGCGAAGGAACGCCCGCGGACGGCATCAAACACGTCGCCGCCCTGCTCGCGCTGACCTCACTCGCGTTCGTCGCGCTGTGAGCGCCGAGCGCCGGCCGCACGCGACGACGATTTGCGCGGGTCGGCGCAACGCAAGCCGAACCGGTGCGGGTCGAAGCCCTGTGGGTTGAACCGATGCGGGTCGTAGCTGGTTTATCCTCGCCGACGAACGGACCACCATGGACGGCGACCCGTCGCCTACGACCGACGACCCGCGAGCGACGTACGACGCCATCGCCGAGCACTTCGCGGCGACCCGCGAGTACCCGTGGCCCGAAGTGGAGTCGTTCGTCGCCGAGTCGACGGCTGACGAGCAGGCGACGCGAGCGCTCGACCTCGGCTGCGCGAACGGCCGTCACTGCGAGTTGCTGTCGGAACACGCCGCTCGCGTCGTCGGCCTCGACGTGAGCCGCGAGCTCCTCCGCGAGGCCCGAAAACGCGCGACGGAACGCGGCTTCGACGTCTCGCTCGTCCACGGCGACGCCGCGCGGTTGCCGTTTCGCGCGGAGACGTTCGACCTCGCGGTGTACGTGGCGACGCTGCACCACCTCACGACGCGGGAGGCGAGAGTCGACAGTCTCGACGAACTCGCGCGGGTGCTCCGCCCCGGCGGTCGGGCGCTCGTCAGCGCCTGGAGCACCGAACACGGCAAGTTCGAGGAGAGCGAGGGATTCGATACGACCGTGGACTGGACGCTCCCGGGCGGCGAGCGCGTTCCCCGCTTCTACCACATCTACGACCCCGACGAGTTCCGAGACGACCTCGATTCGAGCGGGCTCGCGCCCGTCGACGTGTTCGTCTCCAGCGGCAACTGCTACGCCGTCGTGGAGTGAGCGAGAACTCGTCGCCGCCGACGCGACAGCGGAGTTCGTGACTCGACACCGGGGGTCTGTAGCTCGACACCGACGGTTCGTGACCCGACACTGGGGGTTTGTGACCCGACACCGGAGGTCCGTGTCACGGTTTCGCGGGCGGGCGCACGGGTCGCACGCGAGCTAAGTTATTAAACGGGAACCGTTCTAAAAGGAGGCTAATGAGTGAGACCTCAGCGGCTGGCGACCCGGCCGACTCCGACGCCGACGCGCGAGACGCGTCGAGCGGTACGACGGAATCGTACGACGTGGTCGTCGTCGGCGGCGGCCCCGCCGGACTCTCGACGGCACTGTACACGACGCGGCTCGGCCACGACACCGCGGTCGTCGACCGGGGCGGCGGCCGCGCCGCGATGATGCTCGACACGCACAACGTCATCGGCGTCACCGAGGACGTCTCGGGCAACGAGTTTCTGCAGACGGCCCGCGAACAGGTCGAAGAGTACGGCGCGACGTTTCACCGCGACCTGATAACCGAGGCCGAACGGACCGACGACGGTCGGTTCCACCTCGTCGGCAACGACGGCGAGTTCCTCGCTCGGCGCGTCGTCATCGCGACCGGCTTCTCGGACGAGCGACCGGACCCGCCGCTGCCGCGGACGGGGAAGGGGCTACACTACTGTCTGCACTGCGACGCGTACATGTTCGTCGACCGGCCGGTGTACGTGATGGGCAACGGCGAGAGCGCCGCCCACGTCGCGATGATCATGCTCAACTTCACCGACGAGGTCGACCTGCTGCTTCGCGGCGACGACCCCGAGTGGAGCGACGAGACCGACGAGCAACTCCGCGCGCACCCCGTCGACGTCGTCGAGGCGGAGATTACGGGGATGCGAAAGCGCGACGACGGCTGGCTGGATGGGTTCGAGTTCGACGACGGCGAGTTCCGGGAGTATCGGGGCGGGTTCCCGATGTACGGCTCGAACTACAACACCGACCTCGCCGAGCAGCTCGGCTGCGACCTCAACGACGACGGCACCGTCGCCGTCGACGACCACGGGCGAACGAGCGTCGAAGGGGTCGTCGCCGTCGGCGACATCGTCCCCGGCCACAACCAGGTCCCGGTCGCGATGGGGCAGGGCGCGAAAGCCGGCATCGGCATCCACTACGACCTGCGGGAGTTCCCGCGGAGCCTCGAAGAGATCCGCGAAAACGGCCCCGTCGAACGCGAGGAGACGCCGGGAATCGGCGCTCGCGTCCGCGAGGCCGCCCGCGCCTTCGGGGAAGCCGGTGCGCCGCCCGCGGACGACGACTGACGCCTCGGTTCGACAGCACCGACAGTGCGGCGGTCCGCCGTCCGTTCGGGTTCGTTTCGGTCGGAGTCCCGATGGGAATGATTGAATACCCCGACCCGTCGTAGCTCCGTGCTGATGAGCGATTCGAGAAGCCCTCCTCCCGCGGCGAGCGTCCGCGCTCGCCTCGCGGCGGCGCTCACGGCGCGTTTCGGCATCGACACGCGAGCGCTGGCCGCCTTTCGCATCTCGCTCGGTCTGTTGCTAGTCGCCGACCTCGCCCTCCGCGCACGGTATCTAGAGGCGTTCTACACCGACGCCGGCGTACTCCCGCGAGCGCTGTTGTACGACCTGTACCCGACACTCTCACAGCTCTCGGTTCACACGCTCTCGGGCTCCCTGTGGGTTCAGGCGCTGTTGTTTCTGTTCGCCGGCCTCTGCGGGTTGGCGCTGCTTCTCGGCTACCACACGCGAACAGCGCTGCTACTCTCGTTTCTCCTCCTCGTGTCGCTGCACGCGCGCAACCCGGGCGTGCTCAACGGCGGCGACTCCGTGCTCCGTCGTCTCCTGTTCTGGGGGCTGTTCCTCCCGCTCGGCGAGCGGTGGTCCGTCGACGCGCTTCGACGGGTCGAAACGCCGAGGGAGCGAGCGGCGAGTCTCGCCTCCGCCGCGCTGTTGGTTCAGGTCGTGCTCGTCTACGCGGTCAACGCGGTGTTCAAACTCAGAGGCGACCTCTGGCTCGACGGCGAAGCGGTCCGCTACGTGCTGAGCCTCCAGCAGTTCACAATTCTGCTCGGCGACACGCTGGCGCAGTTCCCGGCGCTGCTCCACGCGTTCAACCTCCTCTGGCTGGGGTTAGTCGTCGCGTCGCCGCTGCTGCTCGTTCTCACGGGCCGCCTCCGAACGCTACTCGTTCTGGCGTTCGCCGGGATGCACGTCGGGATGCTTCTCACGATGCGCATCGGTCTGTTCCCGCTCGTCTCGGTAACGGCGCTTCTCGTGTTCCTCCCCCCGGCGGTGTGGGACCGGTCGGTCGACCGATTCTCCGGTTCGGTCGAGCGCGCCGCGGGACGGCTCGGCCTCGCCCCGAGACTCGCTCGACTTCGCCCTGACTCCGGGTCCGCGTCCGAGCAGACAGCCGGGTCGCGATTGGCTACTATCCGACGCTGGTGCGGCCGCGCCGCCCCCGCCGTCGTCGCGGTGTTGTTGGCGGCGATTCTCGTCTGGAACGCCATGGCCGTCGGTCTGGTCTCGCCTCCCGACGACGGTGGACTGACGCTCAACCCGTCGGGCAACACGTGGAACATGTTCGCGCCGCACCCGCCGACGGCCGACTGGTGGTACGTCGCCCCCGGCGAACTCCAGTCCGGCGAGCGCGTCGACGCGTACTACCTGTCGCCACCGGTCGAAGACCGACCCGACACGATGGAGATGTACCCGAGTTCCCGCTGGCGCAAGTACATGGGCGACCTACGTTACGCGGACGACGACCGCTTGCAGCGCGAGTTCGCGGAGTACCTCTGTAGTCGCTGGAACCGAGCGCACGACGAGAAGTTGGCGACGGTCACGCTCTCGTACGTCAGTCAGCCGACGCGGTTCGACGGTCCGGAGCCGACCGAACGGCACGAACTGCTAACGTACAACTGTTCGACCGGTGCGTGAGCGATTCGGCGGGTGCCGCGTCGGTCCGTGTCGGCCGACGAATGCGAAGAGTAACACCCTTATTCTCTCGTATAGAACTGGGTAACTGCGCGCCGGTGGTCTAGTGGTAGGACCTGAGCCTTCCAAGCTCATGGCCCGGGTTCAAATCCCGGCCGGCGCACTCCCTTCGGTCGCGCGCCGCCCGACCCTCGCAAACCTTCGGTTTGCTCGGTCCCGGCCGGCGCTGCTCTCACTCTTTGCGGCTGTAGTCACCTCTATCGTGAGAATCGGTGCGCTTGGCAGTCTCTCTGGACTGTAATATATTGAGCACCCCAGAACCTACCACAGTAACATTAAAGAAGTATTGAATGTATACAGAATTGTCACTCAGCCATGGCCCGAAAAACCGAGCTTCAACGCAAGATTCTCATCACCGCCTACAACAACCCACGTCTCTCTCAGACAAAAATCGCTGACCGCGTCGACTGTTCACCCTCCTACGTCAGCAACATACTCAACCGGTTCGACAGCGTCGACGCCATGCACGCCGAAATCGAACAGCTAAACCATGACCTCGGCTTCGACCCCTATGCAGACCTCGACAACGACTGGACGTTCAACCAAGCACCCAACTGGTCCAACGGGGAGGACTTCGACGCGGACCTCGACCAAGCTATCCGCGACGGCGTCGAAGGACTCAAAGTCCTCTCGAAGAAAACCAAGAGCCTCGTCAACAAGTTCCGCGGCTGATGGCTGTCACCACCGCACATCACGAACGACTCCGTAGTCTCGAACCGTACGAGTTTGAGTTGTTCATCGCAGAGTTGTGGAGCCGCCGCGGCTGGGAAACTGAAGCTTCTCAACAATCCGTCGACAAAGGAATCGACGTAATCGCCACCAGGTCCACCCCATTCCGGGAGAAGCAGGTTATTCAGGCCAAACGGTACGACGAGGGGAACAACGTTGGGTCACGCGACATCCAGCAGTACAGCAGTCTCCGACACCAAGAACAGGATGCTGATACCGTCGTAGTTGTCACCACGAGTGGATTCACTCGTCAGGCACAGGAATTGGCGGGCGATTTGAACGTGAAGTTGTTAGACGGCGATTCACTCTCGCGCCTTATCGATGAGGTGGGAGCCGTTGACTTAGTCGACACGTATGTCGGCCCGATGAACGTGTCTCAGACGGAGCCTGTAGATTCTACCCCTACTGAAAAACCAACTACTTTCGAGGAGGACGAGATGAGTACTGACGAGGCCGTTGTGGCGGTTCTCCAACTTCTGTTGATACTCGGTGTTGTCGGGTATGTACTGTTCGAGGTTGCAACGATTTTCTTCCTCTAACGCAGGAATTCTTTAGTTACACGTATTCACAGACCACGCCACGAACCTTCACAACTCTCCCACCCATCTAGACCCAAGCGATGGACGAAGAGATACACAGGTACACCGGCGAGGGAATCGAGGTCAGCTACGACGTGCGGCGATGCATCCACGCGAGGGAGTGCGTCCGCGGCCTCCCGGACGTGTTCGACACGGACCAGCGGCCGTGGGTAAACCCGCACAACGCGGACGCAGACGATATCGCCGAGGTCATCGAGCGCTGTCCCACCGGCGCGCTCCACTACGAACGAGCCGACGACGGCCCCGAGGAAGCCGTCGCCGACGAGAACACCGTTACCGTCACCTCGGACGGGCCGCACTACGTCCGCGGTGACAGCGTCATCGAGACGCCGGACGACGAGCAACTGCTCGCCGACACCCGAATCGCGCTGTGTCGATGCGGGGCCTCGGACAACAAGCCGCTCTGCGACAACTCCCACCTCGAAATCGAGTTCGAGGCCCCGGGAACTGTCGAAGACAACTCCGCGGAGACAGGGGCGACGGGGGGCGGGGGTAGACTCTCGGTCGTGCCGACGCCGGACGGTCCGCTCCACGTCAGCGGCCCGTTCGAGATGAGCGGGGAAGACGACGGGTCGGTCTTCCGCGGCACGGACGTCTGGCTCTGCCGGTGTGGGCACTCGGAAGACAAACCCTTCTGCGACGGTACTCACGGCCGAATCGGTTTCTCGACCGAGGGGGAGTGACGGAGTTCGAGCGTTCGCTCACCGACCGACGCCCCGAAGCTGCACCAGCGCGCCGTGGACGTGGGCGAGTTCCGGATTTCGCTCTGTTACCGCGTCAGCGAGTCGGTGCAACTCCTCCACCGGGTCGCCGTCGAAGCGATAGAACTCGAAGGTCGGCGCGGCGTGTTCGTCCGCGCCGTCGGCGAGGGGTTGTCTGGTCAGCCACCGAGCCAACGGCCGCATCGCCGCCATCATCACGCCGTAGAGTTCGAGGACGAGGTCGTCTTTCGTCTCCGAGTCGACAGGGGAGTACAGCCCGTCCATCAGCACGTAGAGATAGGAGTAGCAGGCGTTGAACAGGTCCGCGGCCGGGCGGAGATGCTCCGGGTACTCGGCGGCCCGAGGGTTGGTCGGCACGGCGCGCGTCTCACCGAGCGGATGGGTTCCGTCGGCAATCTGTTTGAACTTGTAGTAGTGCGTCTGCTCGTGGTGGTCGGGGTCGGCGTACTCGGCGTCTCGGTACCCCTCTCCCTGGTGGACGATGGTCTCGACGGCGCTGGTGGCCGTCTCCCGGTCGACGACGGCGTCGAGGCCTCCGCTCTCTTCGAAATCGTACTCCACCGGGGCGTAGTAGCCCGACTCCGCCATCTGGCGGTCGGTCCGGTCCACCTCGAACAGTCCCTCTTCGGTGTCGAGGCGCTCGATGGCTTCCTCGACGGCCATGTAGAACTGTTCGATAGTCTCGTAGTCGTCGTCCTCCGGTAACCCGCCGACCTCTCTGGGCCGTTCGATCGTCACGAACACGCGGTCGATCAGTTCCGGGGATGCTCGTTCCAGCCCGAGGACGATTTCGGGCCGATGGTGAGGCAGCGCCATCGGATACGACAGGACGACGCTCTCGTCGTAGAACCGCGGCTCGCCGCCGGCAGCGGTGAGTACGTTCGCTACGAGGGCTGTGTGGAGCATCTCTTCGACGACTACGCTCCGGATGAGCCGGTACGGTACGGAGGTGTCGTCGTCGACGGAGTACATCGCGTAGAGGTACGCTGGAATGGTCGAAAGTTCGACCTGAATCGCCCACTGCAGGTGCTCGTGGAGCGATTCGAGAGTGTCAATTGACATACTCTATACAGTCCGACCCCCACGCGAATAAGTAACACGGGTAGTCGGCACTCTCCTCCGCAGTTCGAGACATCGGCACTCAGACGGAGGCTGCGACGTTCTTCACACCCGCTCCGACGTGCACATCTCGCCGGGTTCGAGGCGAGAGAGCCGCCGACGGACGTGGAACGCGTCGGGAACCCACCTCTCACCGGAAAAACCGCCGCTCGAGCGCTCGGCACCTCGACGAACGCTCAAACGACCTGCAGATGCTCCGTCCGGAGTTCGTCGTCGCTGTACTCTTTGCCGTGGACGTCCTGCATGTGTCGCCTCGCGAGCTCTATCGCCTCCGATTCGTCTTCCGATTGGACGATGAACCGGCAGTCCGCGGCGGCCGACTCGCAGTCGAGTTTGTGTGCGTCTTTCATGGCTGTGTCTCCGTTCGCCGGAGGAGTACACGACCGGTGAAGAGAGGTAGCTATCGGCCGCCGGTCGGGCGACGAGTGACCGTCGCGCGGCGACTGCTCGGCGGTCACCTAACGACGACGCTCGGGGAGACGGCGGTGCGCCGCCGCCTCATTAGAGAATCGTCTCGCGGCGGAGCGGTCGACTCTCGCGGTAGTACGACTCGTACAGGATTTCGGCCCACTCGCGCGCTTCGGGGGCCACGGAGTCGATCAACACACGGACCGTTCCGCTGTCGTGGTCGTACCCGCAGACGCCCACCCGACGGTCGAAGAGACAGACGCCGTACGGCGGTGGGTCGTCGTGTATCCGCACGCTGAAGTTGTCGCTTTCGAGCGGTTTCGAGCAGTGGTCCGGATACGTTTCGAGGATGTGCTCGGCGACGCTCGGCGGATCGATTATCTCCGCGCGCATGCCGTCGAGCACCCGCTCGCGGAACTCGTCTCTGCAGGGTTCGAGCAGGGCGATGCCGACGCCGACGAACCGGAACTGGTCGGTCTCCCGGAGCAGCGAGGCGAACCGGTTCACCGGTCGGTACGGGTCGTCCGACTCGGCGACGGTGACGACGGCCCCGACGCAGGTGTCGACGCCGAAGCCGCTCTCCTCGCCCGGGAGCCAGTGCCAGACGTCGCGGAGCTTCCGCTCCGTCTCGACCTGTCCGACGAGTGCCTCGACCGAGGACGCGACGAACGCCCCGAGTTCCGTCGCCTCGTACCGAAACCCGTCTTTACGCACCCAGCGTCGCGTCTCGAACTCGCGGAGCGTCCGTCGGACGGTCGAGGAGGAGACGTTCGCCAGGTCCCGGAGTTCGGCCCCGCTCCTCGGCCGAGTCGCGAGCGCCACCAGGAGAGGTACGCGGTGGTGTGAGCGCGCGAGGTAGCTGATGTCGTCGAGCGCACCGTGTGTGTCAGTGTGTGCCATGGATATAGTACACGCGACGGCTACTATAGCTGTTCGTCCCCGAGACGACAGACGCGCTGTCGCTGCAGTCACCGTCACCGCAACCACCGCCGCTGCAGTCACCGTTGCCGCAACCGCCGTCGCCGTAGTCGGCTTCGCGGTCGGGTTTCGCCCTCGGGTCGGTCTACGGCGTCACGACGATTTTCCCCACGTGGTCGCGTTCGGCCATCGCCTCGAAGGCCGCGCCCGTCTCTTCGAGCGGGAAGGTTCCGTGTATCTCCGGCGAGAGCGCCCCGTCGGCGACGAGTTCGACCAGCCGTTCGAGGTCCGGTTGCGTCCCCATCGTGCTGCCGACGAGGCGTTTGTGTCCAAGAAACAGGTCGGGTACGTCGATTTCGGAGCGACCGCCCGCGGTCCGACCGCAGACGACCATCCGGCCACCGCGACGGAGGAGGTCCAGTCCGAGTTCGGTGTACGGGCCGCCGAGGTGGTTGAGCACCGCGTCCGGCGCCCCTATATCGCGCACTGCCGCTCGAATCTCCTCGACGTCGGCCCCTTCGACGGCGTGGTCGAGGCCCAGCGTCGACACCTGGTCGAGCTTCGCCGACGACGAGGAGGTACCGACCGTTCGCGCACCCAGAACGTCCGCTAACTGCACGCTCGCGACGCCGATGCCGCCGGTCGCACCCGGGATGAACACCAGGTCACCGGGCCCGACCTCGGCGCGCCGGAGCATGTGTAAGGCGGTCATGTAGGCGGTCGGCAGCGCCGCCGCGGTCGTGGTATCGACGGCGTCGGGGAGCGCGACGAGGCGGTCCGCGGTCACGAGCGCGAATTCGGCGAGGCCGCCGTGGTACAGCGAGAAGTTCTCGCAGAGGTTCTCCGGACCTTCCCGGCAGAAACGGCAGACTCCACAGGTCTCGTTCGGACACAGCACGACGCGGTCGCCCGGCGAGACGGCGGTCACGTCGTCGCCGACGGACGCGACGACGCCGGCGACGTCGAGGCCGCTGACGAACGGCAGGTCGCCGGTGTCGACCATCGCGGAGTCGCCTTCGAGAATCCAGAGGTCGTGGCGGTTGACGGCACAGGCTTCGACGTCGACGACGGCCTCTCCCACGCCTGCTTCCGGCGTCGGTTCGTCGACGATGTCGACACCGTCGGGACCGACGAGTTCGGTGAATGCTGCGGTACGCATTGGCGAACGTTCGTCCGCTGTGTGCATAGACGTACCGCGCGAACGTGATGGCAGGTGCCCGGCGCGAACGTAGTGGCCGGTGCCCGGCATGAGTATCTCGAACTAGTCCGCCGCTGCTGTCACCTCCCCATCATTACTTATCCGGTCTCGTGATACAGTATCGTGGTATGTCAAACCGATTCACGCGCGACGAAGCGCTCGACGAACTTCGCGCGACGGTCGACGAAGGGAAGGCGATAATCGGCGCGGGTGCCGGGACGGGTATCTCGGCGAAATTCGCCGAACGCGGCGGCATCGACCTGCTCATCATCTACAACTCCGGTCGCTACCGGATGGGCGGCCGCGGGTCGTTAGCGGGGCTGTTGCCCTACGGCGACGCCAACGAGATCGTCGTCGAGATGGGCCACGAGGTGCTCCCGGTCGTCGAGGAGACACCGGTGCTCGCCGGCGTGAACGGGACGGACCCGTTCCGGCAGATGGACGTGTTCGTCGCCGACCTGAAGCGCCGCGGGTTCTCCGGGGTACAGAACTTCCCCACCGTCGGTCTCATCGACGAGGACAGCCAGTTCCGGCAGAACTTGGAGGAGACCGGGATGGGCTACGACGAGGAGGTGGAGATGATTCGCGAGGCCAGTAAGCAGGAGATGCTCACCTGTCCGTACGTGTTCAACACCGACCAGGCGCGCGAGATGGCCGAGGCCGGTGCCGACGTCGTCGTCGCGCACATGGGACTGACGACCAGCGGCGACATCGGGGCCGAAACGTCGCTCGACCTCGACACTGCCGCCGAGCGCGTGCAGGAGATTCACGACGCCGCAACGGACGTCGACGACGACGTGATGGTCATCTGCCACGGCGGCCCGATAGCGTGGCCCGACGACGCGAGACACGTCCTCGACAACACCGAGGGCGTCGTCGGCTTCTTCGGCGCGTCCAGCATCGAGCGCCTCCCGACCGAGGAGGCCATCGAGAGTCAGGCCCGCGAGTTCAAGGACATCGAGCTATGAGCGCCGACCGCACCTCCGTCTCGCCGGAGGACGTCGAGAGTCCGTCGTTCGACCGAGGCGTCCCGAAGTTACCGAACGCGCCCGACGGCGCGGAAGAATCGGGCGAAGCCGAAGACGTGGAAGGAGGTGAGCCGCTGTGAGCGTCGTCATCGTCGGGACGCTCGACACGAAGGGCGAGGAGATCGCGTTCGCCCGCGACGTGATCGAGGCGCAGGGCGTGAACGTTCACGTCGTCGACGTGGGCGTGATGGACGACCCGGAGTTCACGCCGGACACGGACGCCGAAACCGTCGCCGAGGCCGGCGGGACGAGCCTCCAATCGCTCCGGGAGGGCGGCGACCGCGGCGAGGCGATGGACGTGATGGGACGCGGGGCCGCCGCTATCGCCGAGCGACTCCACGACGAGGGAACGTTGGAGGGTATCCTCGGACTCGGCGGGTCGGGTAACACCTCCGTCGCGACGACGGCGATGCGGGCGCTCCCGGTCGGTGTTCCGAAACTGATGGTGTCGACGATGGCCTCCGGCGACGTCGAACCGTACGTCGGCTTCAAGGACATCGCGATGACGTACTCGGTCGCCGACATCGAGGGCCTGAATCAGCTCTCTCGGCGCATCATCGCGAACGCGGCGCTGGCGATGGTCGGGATGGTCGCCAGGGAGGCCGACGTCGAGGTCGAGGAGAAACCCACCGTCGCTCTCACGATGTTCGGCGTCACGACGCCCTGTGTCCAGACCGCCCGCGAGTACCTCGAAGAGCGCGGCTACGAGACCATCGTCTTTCACGCGACCGGTTCGGGCGGGCGGGCGATGGAGAGTCTCGTTCGAGAGGGCGTCGTCGACGGTGTACTCGACGTGACGACGACCGAGTGGGCCGACGAACTCGTCGGCGGCGTACTCAGCGCCGGCCCGGACCGACTCGACGCGCCCGGCGAGATGGGAATCCCGCACGTCGTCTCGGTCGGGGCGCTCGACATGGTGAACTTCGGACCGCCCGACTCGGTCCCGGAGCGATTCGAGGACCGGACGTTCTATCGGCACAATCCGCAGGTGACGCTGATGCGGACGACGCCCGACGAGACCGCCGAACTCGGCGAGATTCTCGCGGGCAAGGTGAACCACGCGTCGGGAGCCGTCGCGGTGTATCTGCCACTCGACGGCGTCTCGATGCTCGACGTGGAGGGCGAGCCGTTTTTCGACCCCGAGGCCGACGAGGCGCTGTTCGACGCCGTCCGCGAGCACCTCGACCCCGGTGTCGAACTCGTCGAGATGGACGCCGCCGTCAACGACGACGAGTTCGCGCTGGCGCTCGCACGGAAGATGGACGAGTTCCTGAGCGACGCGTCCGCGGACGCGACGTCGGACAGCGGGTGACTCGCTGCGACAGTGAGTCGACCCCCGGCGCCCGGTCCGGAGTGCGCCGACGCGTCCGTCGCCCACATACTCGGTCGTGTAGACTGTTCCGTACTTTCTCGTCGCTGCGCCGCATACCTCTCTCGCCCTATGAACAACAACGGTCAGCCCACGTGCGACATCTGCGGCGGCGACCTCGTCGAGGAGGACCCCGTCGTCGAGCTCCGGCTCGGCGACTTCACCATGCAGCAGCGGTTCTTCTCGGTGTCGCACGAACTCGGCGGCGACATCTACGGCGCGTTCGTCCACCTCTCCTGCATCGACGCGCCCCGGGGCACGGACCGCGGGCAGACGCTTCGCCGGATTCTCGACACCATCGGCGTCCGCGACGTCTCGCTCGACCTCCCGAGCACCGACGCTCCGCTCGGCAACCCGGAGCTACCCGAAGCGTCGGAAGACGACTGACCGAGCGAAAAACAGTCGAGTCGACGGCTCGACCCCGAGACGGCGCACCGATTCCCGCTTACGGCGAGTTTCGCAGTCAGACGCGCCCTTCGTCGTAGGAGTCGATGTGTTCGGTGCGCAGTTCGTCGGAGTCGCCGTCCCACCCGAGGAAGCTCTTTACCTTGTCCGTGAGACCGGCGTCGTCGTCGCGGTCGACCGTCGCGCGGTCGCCGTCCACCTCGCGTATCGTTCCGACCTCGGTTCCTTCTGCAGTCACGACGCGTTTGTTCCGGTCGTCCTCGGTGAACTCTCGAACCATCGCACGCTGACAATCGTTGTCGTCTCCGAGGTAGCTGGTGCTTGTATCTACCGGCATCCGGACGCCGAGGCTCGCCGGGAGTAGCGAGCCGAGCGGCGGAACGCACCGCCGCCGACCGCTGACTTCACCCGACGTTGATGTGGCCTTCCTCGCGCAACTGCTCGGCGTCCTGCTGGTCGTATCGCCACACGATGTCGGCTTTCTCGTCCTGCCAGTCCCACGGTTCGACGAGGACGACGTCGCCCTCTCGAATCCAGATTCGCTTACGCATCCGACCCGGGATGCGTCCCATCCGTTCTTTGCCGTCGTCGCAGCGGAGTCGGACGCGGCCGTACCCCTGCATGTCCGTCACGAGTGCGAACTGCTCGCCGTTCGCGGGCATCCGGAGGTTCCGCCGCCGGGAGCGCTCTTCGCTCATAGTCGAGCGTAGTCGCCGCACGTGCTAATAGCTAGCTAGCGTCGCGGTGTCGAGCGCCGTCATCGTCCCCGAGCGGCGACCGGTTCACTCGTTTGCGCGCTCGTGGTCGAGGAGACGGCGTTTCAGTCGGAGCCCCTGCTCGCCACCGGCGGAGTAGCCGCCGAGCGAGTCCGCGCCGACGACGCGGTGACACGGCACGACGATGGGAAGTGGGTTCCGCCCGCACGCTCCACCGACGGCGACGGCCGCGGTGTCGAGCTTCGCCGCCAGTTGGCCGTACGTACGCGTCTCTCCGTACGGTATCTCGGCCATCGCTTCCATCACCGCGCCGGTGAAGCCGGCGGGTTGCTGCAGTTCGAGGTCGAACGTCCGACGCTCGCCGGACTCGTAGGCGGCGATCTGTCGACGGAGTTCGTCCGGTGAAACCGAAACGACCGCCTCGTCCAGCGCGACAGTCGTTCCGAACAGTTCTACGTCCATCGGTACCGAGTCAGTCGAGCGCGCAGGCAAAATAGATACACCCCGCACCGGTGCCGATGCGGCCCATTCCGGTGCAGATACACCTCACTCCGGTACCGATGCGGCCCGCCTCGGCGTCGCTCCTCACACCGGTCACGACACGGACGACGAGGGAGACGTTCCCGAGAGCGCGTACACCGACCCGCCCAGCGCCGCCACGTACAGACTTCCGTCGACGGCGGCGGGGCTACTGAGTACGTTGCCGTCCGTCTCGAAGCGCCAGCGTCTCTCACCGCTATCGGCGTCGACGGCGTGGACGCTCGAACTCGAACTGCCCACGTAAACCGTGTCGCCGGCGATAGTCGGGCTGCTCCTGACGAATCCGCCGGTCGGATAGCGCCAGCGCCGCCGACCGGTCATCACGTCGAGCGCGTACAGGCCGCCGTCGTCGCTGCCGACGTAGACGACGCCGTCGGCGACGCTCGGACTACTCTGTACGCCTCTCTTCGTGACGTGCTGCCAGCGCTGGTCGCCGGTCTCGGCGTCGATGGCGTAAACGTTGGTGTCGTCGCTGCCGACGTAGACGGTGCCGTCGACGACGCTCGGACTGCTCCGAACGACGTCTTCGGTGTCGAACTGCCACCGAAGTTCGCCGGTGTCGGCGTCGAACGCGTACACTCCCCCCGTCGACCCGCCGACGTAGACGGACGTCTCGTCGACGGCGGGCGTTCCGTCGACGTATCCGTCGACTCGGGCGGTCCACTGCGTGTCACCGGTGTCGGCGTCGAGCGCGTACACCGCTCCCCGCGGGTCGACGATGGACGTCTCGGCGCTGCCGACGTAGACGGTGCCGTCGACGACGGTCGGACTGCTCGGCGAGCGACCCTTCGTCGCCCGTCCGAGGGCGTCTATCGTCTCGAACGACCACCGCTCGCTCCCGTTCTCGGCGTTTATCGCGTATATCGGCTGTTTCCCCGTCGACGCCCCCGCGTAGACGGTGCCGTCGACGACGGCGGGGCTTCGCGCGAGCACCTCCCCGGACTCGAACTGCCAGCGCTGGTCGCCGGTCTCGGCGTCTTTGGCGTACAGTCGACCGTCGTTGGCACCGATGTAGACGGTGCCGCCGACGACGGCCGGACTCGACAGAATCCCGCTGACGTCCCGGCCGAGAATCTGTCTCGCCCCGGGCGTGAACCGCCAGCGGACGGTCACTCCTTCCGACGGTCCGATGCCGTCTATCTGGTAGCCGGAGTTCGCGGCGTCGCTCTGAAACATCGGCCACGCGCCGGGTTGCGGCTGTGCCCCCGCCTGCTGTGTGAACTCGCCGTCGCCCTGCGAGCGGGCGCTTTCGCGGGCAGCGACTCCCGGGAACCGAGAGAGGGCGGCCGGACCACCGACACCGACTGCACCGCTGGCGGCGAGAAACCGTCGGCGGGATAGGTCTGGGTTCGACACGATACGACGAGATAGTTCGTCACAAAGTGTAACTGTTTTTTACGCCGGACCGGAGTGTACGAAGGTACAGAAATTCCGCGGAGCGGAACTGCGCTCGGAGCGGAGACGGACGGTCAGCGTCGGAGTCGTTCCGTGACGGTGCCACAACTGAGACACGTCGCGGTCCGGCACGGGACGCGTGCGAACTTCCGATTCTCGGGGTTCGTCTGCTGTTCGTCGCTCGTCGAGACGATACTCACTTCGACTTTCTGTTCCGTCTCTCGTCCGCAGTCGGCGCAGTGCTCCGTCAGCGTGTAGTCGTCGTCCGGTTCGGTAGGTGCGCTCTGTCGATTTACTTTCTCCATCGATTACGATATTCCACCAGTACAGCGACTGCTGTACCGTCCGTATCTCACAGTCCTTCCCGGAAGGGAGACTGGCTGTACTGACAAGCCGTTCAAGTACTATCGCGGCGTTCCGCCGGTCGGTTCGGGCGACCGCACAGCGAGTTTATATCGGTGCACGGCGTCTCTATTCATCGAAATGGGGTTTATACTCTTTGGCGGATTGCCGGGCGGTCCCGAGATGCTCATCATCCTCCTCATCGTCGTCCTGCTGTTCGGCGCGAACAAACTCCCGGAACTCGCGCGCTCGACCGGTCAGGCGATGGGCGAGTTCCAGCGCGGGCGCGAAGAGACCGAGCAGGAACTTCGCCGGTCGTCGACGCCGTCGCCGTCGTCGACCGCATCGGACCGACCGGGTGCTCCCTCCTCGGCGACCGTGGGTGACGATACCGGAACCGACGCCGTGAGCGACGATACCGAAAGCGACGCCGTGAGCGACGATACCGGAACCGACGTCGAGAGCGACGCTACCGAAAGCGAATCGCGCTCGGCGAACTGACGCGTCAGTCGCCGGGTACCGCCGCCGCGGTCTCGGTCGGCTTCATCCGGCGGTAGGTGAAGACGAACACACCGGTCGCGAAGACGATGAAGGCCGCGGCGAACAGGAACGCCGCGGTAGTAGAGACGAAGTCTTTGACGAACCCCACCATCAGCGGGCCGGCCACCTGTCCGATCTTCCACGAGATGGAGCGAAGCGACATGCTGCTGGCGACGGAGTCGAACCGCTCTCCCTCTTCGACGAACAGCGCCATGCTCGCCGGGAGGCGGAGGCTGTCGGCGACGCCCAGTACCGCGTAGGCGGCGAACAGCGAGAAGAACGCGCCGCCGAGCGTCAGCGTCCCCTCGAAGGTCTCGATGCGTACCGGGTCGAGCGTCCCCTCGGCGACGAGCGCGAAAGGGATGAACGCCGTCCCGACGCCGTAGACCAGCGCTCCCGTCGCGACGAAGTACGGTTTGTGGCCGATGCGGTCGGTCAGGTCGCCGACGTACCCCTGCGACAGCGACTTGGTGAGCTTGCCGCCGGCGAGAATCCACCCGACCGCGAACTCCGAGATACCGAACTCGCGGATTGCGAAGATGGGTAGAAAGATGATGACCGCCATCTTCCCGACGCTGAACGAGAGACGGAAGAACACGAGCGCTCGGACCAGCGGCCGGTCCAACAGCGCGCCGAACGTCTCGATGCTCGTCGCGTCCTCGGGGTCTTTCCGGCCGCCGGGGTTCGACCGGAGGTTGAAGAACACGAGGACGAACGCGCCGATTGTCACCGCGCTCAGCGCGAGATACGTGAGAGTGAAGCCGTGCGCGTAGAGGAGATACCCGCCGACGACGTCACCGAGGAGACTGGAGAGCGCCGCGACCTGGTTGTACGACCCCAGCCACCGACCGCTCTCGTCGTCGGGGCTTATCTCGCCGACGACCGTCGACCCGGTGATCCAGAGGAGACTCGCACCGATCCCCTGGAGCATCCGAACTAAAATGACGTGAACGGCGCTGTCGACGAACACGAACGCCCCGAAGACGACGACGTTCAGCGCCAACCCGGCGAGCAGGTAGTGCTTCGCGTTCCCGGTGTCTATCTTCCGACCCAACGGGAGAACGATGAGGAGCTGCACGAACGCGAACGCCGTCCCGAACAGCCCCTCGACGACGCCCGTCGTGTCGTACAGCTCGGCGTACAGCGCCAGCGCGATGACGACCGTCGAGTACGCCTGACTACGGGCGAACGCCGTCCCCGCGAGAGCGGCGAACTCCCGGTTTTTGAGCAGTGCCAGCGACCGGCCCGGAAGCGACACCACAGTTGCGATTCGAAATGGTGAGGAGAGTTATAAATGACCGCATACCGGACGCGTTAGCGGCTAGTTCGCACGGGGAACGACCGGAAAACGGGCTCTCGTCGCGGACGCAGTGCGGGCGGTTTCCCGAGCGTCTGAGGATTCGAGACGCTACAGTTCGATGCGCTCGACGAGTTGGTCGTCGGCTTTGGTGTTGACCGCGACGATGCGGATGTCCTCCTCCAGTCGGGAGTTCTGCATCTTCGCCTTCAGGAGGTTGTCGACCTGGTAGACGCCCGCCGCGTTTATCATCTCGATCTCGACGAGGACGGGCACGTCGTCGCCCTCCTTGAGCGAGACGCTGTTGATGGCCTGGCTGGAGAGGGTGTTGATGCCGCGGCCGCCTTTCTCGTAGGGGATGCGCGACCGACCGCGTTCCATGTCGAGGGCGTCGGCGATGCGGATGACGCCCGCCTCGTGGGTCAGCGGGTCCTCCTCGGTGTGGTGACAGAGGATGGCGTGCAGCACCTCGGCTTTCACCCGGACGACGCTCGGCGTCTCGTAGAACTGCGGGAGAAAACGGTCCAGGAGGTCCGCCGCGAGCGGAATCGAGTAGTAGGCGTGCTCGTCGCGGTGGACGACGTGGCCGATGTCGTGCAGCGTCGCCGCGAGGGCGACGATGACGGGCTCGTCGGCCTCGTCGAGGCCCTGCTGGCGCGCGCCGTTGAACTCGACGCCGCCGCGCTTGAGCAGGTCGTACAGACGCAACGCGCGGTTGCGGACGATCTCGATGTGTTTCGTCCCGTGGTCGTTGTACCCCTTCCGCGTGACGGCGTTGACGTTCTGCGCCTCCAGATACGTCGTCACCTCGGGGTCGTCGAGCAGTTCGGGCAGAACCTCGTTCAGCTTCTCGTCGGGGTAGGCGTGGTCGGCTTCCGGGTTGTACTCTCGCCCACCGTCGGTCGCGTCCGTCGGGTCGACGCTCGCGTCACTACTCATGTCCGACCCAACGCTCGGGAGCCGAAAAGAACTTACTTTCGGTGTGCCGACCCGTCGCACGGCAGAGAGTCACCGCTCAGTTTGCGGCGTCGGCCGCGGCGGTCTGAATCTCCTCGTAGTTCGGCTCGACGCCCGGGTCGTCGCTGACCCACTTGTACGTCACCGCCCCGCTCTCGTCGACGACGAACACGGCGCGCTTGGCGACGTTTTCCACGCCGAGGGAGGCGAAGTCCATCGAGACGCCGTAGCGCTCTACGAGCGTGCGGTTCGTATCGCTCAAAAGCGGGAATCTCAGGTCGTTCTGCCGGCGGAACTCGTTGAGCGCGAAGGGCGTGTCGACGCTGACGCCGTAGACGTTCGCGTCCGCGGAATCGAAGGTTTCGATGCGGTCGCTGAACGTGTTCATCTCGCTCGTACACGTCCCCGTGAACGCCGCCGGGAAGAACGCCAGCACCAGCGGCGTCTCGTCGAGTCGTTCCGACAGCGTGAACGAACCCACGTCGCCGTCGGCCAGCGGTACGGTGAAGTCGGGGGCGTCGTCTCCTACGTCGACCATACTCGCCGAAAGCAACTGACGCGGATGACGCTTGCGCTTGCGGCACCACGCCGGGGCTACCGAAGGCTCCGACACCGTCCGGCGTCACGTCGCGCCGCGTCGTCGGTATCGCAATCGACGCCGTTCGGGTCCCTGACGGACTCTGTGGACGGTTCCTGTCACCGAACGGGCTGAATTTCCTGAGCAAAAAGCCTATAACTGCCACAGAGCTAAGCAGGAGTAGAGATGTTCGACACCGCAATACCACTGTTCGGGGCGCTTCCGGGGGGGCCCGAAATGCTCATCATCCTCCTCATCATCGTCCTGCTGTTCGGCGCGAACAAGCTGCCGAAGCTCGCGCGCTCGACCGGTCAGGCGATGGGCGAGTTCAAGAAAGGACGCGAAGAGATCGAAGAGGAACTCCAGCAGATGGAGGGCTCCTCCGACGACTCGACCGAGGACACGACGACCACCTCGCCGTCTACGTCGACCGCGTCGACGCAGACGAACAACGAAGCGACCGAGCAGAGCAGCAACTGACCGTTCTGCCCGCCTTGTCGGGCATCATTTTCACCGCCGAAGCGTACGCTTTTTAGCGACGACACCGAACCTGCGTCGGGGCGTGTGGCCTAGCGGATAGGGCGAGAGGTTCCTAACCTCTAGATCGTGGGTTCGAATCCCATCACGCTCGTTCACTTCGTTCGCTCGCGCGACGTAGCTCGCAAACGCTTCGCGTTTGCTCACTCCCGCCACGCCCGCTCTTCGTGCCGAACGCAGTGAGGCCGAAGAGCGACATGTGTGGGATTCGAATCAGGGAGGTCGCGCGCAGCCGCCACTCTCCATTGCTAGTGTGTCACACGGTCCGGACTCTAGCAGTTCGCATCAATTCTCACGCTGACGGTAGCTTCCAAATGTCCTTAAATAAACATAAATATGCGACAGATGAGCTTAATCTGTATGACATTTGTCGGCGCTATTGGAGGTCTCCTCCGCGGGACGCGGGCACACAAGTACGCGACGCTCGTTCACGACTCGGCGGTTCGAGCGTACCTACGGTCGAATCCGCGGTGCTTCGTCGAATCCGGCGGGGCGAGGGCGGTGTTTACCCCGACGAACGTCGTCGAGTGGGGAAATCTCAACTACCGTATCTGGGAGGAAGACTGCCTTCTCAGACACCTCCTCTCGCAGGTTCGTCCCGACGACGTGTTCTTCGATATCGGCGCGAACATCGGCATCTATAGCTGCCTCGTCGGCAGTCGACTCACCGATGGTACCGTCGTTTCGTTCGAACCGTACCCGCCGAACGCCGACCGCTTGGAGGCGAATCTCGAAGCGAACGGCATCGAGGCCGAGGTGATTCGCTCTCCCCTGTCGGACTGTCGACGAGCGGCCGAGTTCAACGTGTACGACACCGCGGACTCGGGCGCACAACACGGGTCGCTCGACACGATCTATCCGAGGGGGACGCCGCTCAAACGCATCCCGACGGAGACGACGTCCGGCGACACACTCGTCGAAAACGGACTCGCGCCCCCGCCGACCGTGGCGAAAGTCGACGTCCAGGGGGCCGGCGTCGACGTCCTGACCGGTCTCAGGAAGTCGCTGACGGCCGACCGGTGTCGTCTCGTCTACGTCGAGACGCACAACAACTACGAACAGATAACCGACCTGCTGCAGCGACTGGGGTTCTCTACGCACTCGTTCAGGCTCTCCAGAGAGCAGGGACAACCCGCCATCGTCGGATACGACGACGACGTCGTCGACTTCTTCGAGTAGCCGGTCGGGTACGACTACTCCGCGGGACGTGACATCCACGAGAGCGACATCAGCGAGACGCGGCCTCCGCGAGACGCGACCACCCTGCATCGAGCCCTCTCCACGGCGTTCCCGGCGGAACCGACGCTTTCGACGGGGCCGAAAACGCGGCGGCATCTCGGTTCTCCGACTACCGGTAGCCCATCTGCACCCTCAATTAGTCCAAAGTAATTGAGAGTTAATTGGTGGAAGGACTTTTCAATAATGAACACAACTCACTCCCAATGGCTATCGACGACGCGGCCGACTCGGACTCCGGGCAGTTCGACGACGCCGGCGAGGGCACGTCGGACACCGAGGCGCGTCGCCCGGCCGCCGTGGGGGAGTACACGTGGGACGACTACCTGGAGGAGTACGGGCCGCCGGGAGCGGCCGACGACCTCTACCGCGGGCTTCGACCCGCGCCGGGCACCGACCGCTGGGAGGACGACGAGGACAGACAGACGAAACCCGTCGGCGCAGACTGGGACCGCATCCCGCTCGACCCGGTGTCGTTTCTGGGCTTTCACCCCGACGACATCGACTCGCGGGTGGGGCTCGCCGGCGGCAACGCCGAGACGCTCCACGAGCTGTTCGAGGCGTTCTGCGACCCCGAGACGACGCCGGTCGTCAAAGACGAGTACATCTGGGAGCACTACAAGCGCGAGTACTACTACGAGGACGACGGCAGTCGCCCGCGCGACGCCGACGGCGAGATAGAACGCTTCGACCCCGTCGACGCGCTGGGACACGACCCCGACGCCATCGAGAACACCATCTCGCATTTGAGCGACCGCGCCGAGGAACTGGAGGAACTCGTCGAGGAGCGCACGGTCGACACGAGGCAGGACTTCGACGAGGACGCGTTCTTCTCGACGGACGCAGGTACGACGACGGTCGCCAACCGCTACGACCTCGAGAAGGCGGTGCCGATGGCGAAGAAGACGCACTTCGAGGAGGTCGAACGCTACTGGGTGAACAAACCGTACTCGTTCGTCGTCATCTTCCACTCGACGAAGGAGAACGAGGACAAGTACTACCTCGTCCAGCCGCACATGAACCGGCTGGAGACGGAGCTGTCGGAGTATCTCACGGGGAAGCTCCGGACGGCCATCAAGTACGCCGACGACGACGTGGTCGGCGGCGACGGCCACCGCCGCCGAGTCATCGAAGAGCAGACGTACGAGTTGCTGGAGCGCTACGACCTCTACAGCCGCGAACAGACGGAGCCGTTCGCGAACACGCTTGCCGACCGCCTCGGCGTCTCGGGCGACGACGAAGGCGTCGCGGGCAAACTCGTCCGCCTGCTCGGCTACCGCCCCGTAACGCGCGAAACGGCCGAGCTCGACGGTATCGCCGCCCGCCCCGAACCCGCGGTGCTGGCCGACGACGACGCCGACCTCACCGAGTACCAGGTCGAGAAACTGCTCTACCTCCTCACGCGGGACTTCATCGGCTACGAGCGCATCGACGGTATCAAACACGACATCAACGTCGAGGACATCTCCTGCGACGGCTACAACTCGCCGGTGTTCGTCTACCACGGCGACTACGAGCAGATAATCACGAACGTCTACCACGACGAGACCGAACTGGACGACTTCGTCGTCAAACTCGCGCAGCGCTCCGGCAAAGGTATCTCGAAGCGACGTCCGCAGGTCGACGCCACCCTCCCGGACGGCTCGCGTGCGCAGTTGACGCTCGGTCGAGAGGTGTCGGACCACGGGACGAACTACACCATCCGCCAGTTCAAGGACGTCCCGTTCACGCCCATCGACCTCATCTGCTGGCACACGTTCTCGCTCGACGAGATGGCCTTCCTGTGGCTCTGCATCGAGAACCACAAGTCGCTCATCTTCGCCGGCGGCACGGCGTCCGGGAAGACGACGAGCCTCAACGCCGTCTCGCTTTTCATCCCCTCGAACACGAAGATCGTCTCCATCGAGGACACCCGAGAGGTCGAACTCCCGCAGCGCAACTGGATCGCGTCGGTCACCCGGCCCTCCTTCTCCGACGACGACGGGGGCGACGTCGACGAGTTCGACCTGCTGGAGGCCGCGCTCCGACAGCGACCCGACTACATCGTGATGGGCGAGATTCGCGGCGAGGAGGGTCGGACGCTGTTTCAGGTCATGTCGACGGGGCACACGACGTACACGACGTTCCACGCCGACTCCGTCGGTGAGGTGCTCAAGCGCTTCACGACCGAGCCCATCAACGTCTCGAAGACGATGTTCTCGGCGTTGGACCTCGTCTCTATCCAGACCTCCACCCGGGTACAGGGGAACAAGGTCCGCCGGAACAAGTCGCTCACCGAGATCAACCACTACGACGCCGAGAACGACGAGATAAACGTCCAGGACGTCTACCAGTGGCAGGCCGAGGACGACGAGTTCCTCCTGATGGGCGACTCGAACACCCTCGACGAGATCAAGTTCGACCGCGGGTGGTCCGAGGAGACGTTGCAGACCGAGATGTTCCAGCGGCAGGTCGTCCTCGCGTACCTCATCGACCGGGGGTTGAACACCTACACCCAGGTCGCGGCGACGTTCCAGGCGTTCATCAACGACCCGGAGACCATCCTGACGCTGATGGCCACCGACCGACTGGAGCGGAGCCTCGAAGACCTCCGCGAGATGGAGTCGGTGCTCATCGACATCGACCCCGAGAAGGAGGAGATGGTGCCCCGACCGGACCCGGACGCCGAGACGCTGGCGGAGGCCCGCGAGATTCTCGACCGCGCCGAGGAGGAGCTGTTCGACCAGTACCGCGGCGAACCCGTCGGCAGCGTCGCCGACGCGCTCTCGGACGTCCAACCCGCGGCGGACGTGGAGGCGACGTCGGCGACGCCGCCGGAAGAGACGCCGACGGTGGACGGCCCGGCGCTCGGGGAGGGGACGGACGACCCCGAGCTCGACGCCGCCGAATCGGACCCCGAACTGGCGGACGGCGACGACGACGACAGCGACGTCCCGGCGCTCACCGACGGCGAACCCGGGGAGCCCGCGGAGTCGGCAGAATCCGCGGAGTCGGCGACGGAGTCGGCCTCGCAGTCGACGGCAGCGGAGTCGACGACGGAACCGGATTCGGAGACGTCGACGGCGGATTCCGAGCACGTCACCGACCGAAACGCCGAGGACCCCTCGGCGTTCGACGACGCGACGACCGACGAGGACGGTGATGAGTCAGACGACGACGCAACGACCGACGAGGACGGTGATGAGTCCGACGACGACGCGACGACTGACGAGGAAGAGGTCCGAGACGGGGACGTAACCGACGGGAGTGAGTCTACCGACTCGGACGCCACCGACGAGGAGGCCGGCTCCGACGTGACCGACGAGTGGGACTTCGGCCGGTCGACCAGCAGCGTTGCGTCGGCAGACGAGGGCGGCGAATGAGCCTCGACACCGGGTCGAGCGGGGCGGGGAGCGCCAACGCCGGCGAGAAGCTCGGCGACGCGTTCTACCCGCTTTTCACGTGGCTGTTCGACCCCGAGGGCGACTTCGTCGCCGACGTCGAGGAGAAGCTCTCGCAGGCGCGCGTGACGACGACGGTCGAACTGTACATCTCGCAGGCGCTGGCCGTCGGCGTGCTCGTTGGCCTCGCGCTGTGGCTCACCGGGACGCTGCTCGGCTACGCGCTGTTCCAGTTCGGTATCGTGACCACGGAGATGCTGTCGCTCGGCGCGCGCATCCCGAGCCCGGCGGTCGTCGACCTCCTGGAGGCGATGAAGATGCCCGCCGCCGTCGGTATCACCGGACTCGTGTTCGGTTCGCTCGGCTTCGGTCTCGGTTTCGGCACGCTGCTGGCGATTCCGTACTCCACCGCCTCCGCTCGCAAGCGCGAGATAGACATGTTGCTCTCGGACTCCATCTCGTTCATGTACGCGCTGTCGGTGGGCGGGCTGAACCAACTGGAGATTCTGGAGTCGATGGCCAAGGCGGAGGACACCTACGGCGAAGTCTCACTGGAGTTCCGAAGCATCGTCCAGGAGACGGAGTACTTCGGCACCGACTACCGCACCGCCATCCAGAAGCAGGCGATGGAGACGCCGAGCGACGAGCTCTCGCAGTTTCTCACCGACATGCTCTCCATCGTCAACTCCGGCGGCAACATGCAGCAGTTCCTCGACGACAAGAAGGACAAGCACATGCGCACCGCCAAGCAGCAGCAGGAGCTGACGCTCGAAACGCTGGAGCTGTTCGGCGAGATGTACATGACGCTCTCGCTGTTTCCCCTGCTTCTCATCATCATCCTCGTCATCATGAGCATGCTCGGCAACGCCGACGACATGCTCCTGTACGCGACCGTCTACGGGCTCATCCCGCTGACGGGGGTCGGTTTCCTCGTCCTCGTCTCGACGGTGAAGCAGGACGAGGTCGGCGACGGCTACCTCGACCCCGCCGACAGCAGCGACCGCCTCGCCGAGACGAACAAAGAGAGCCTGGTCCACCTCGGTCTCGTCGAGAGCTTCGTCGGCGAGTTCAGCCTCTTCGACCGCGTGAAGAACCGCGAGGGGACGTTCAAGACCAAGGAGTTGCTGAAGCGGCCGCACATCTTCTTCCGCGACAACCCGCTCTTCACGCTCGTCTTCACGCTCCCCGTCGCCGCCGTCGTCATCGGCGTCTCGGCGGCCAACGGCGTCGCGCCGCTGTCGTGGGACGGGATGGTCGCCCAACCCGTCTGGGGGACGTTCGTCTGGTGGTACGTCCCGTCGTACATCGTCGCCGTCCCGCTCGCCGTGTTCCACACGTGGAACGTCTACTCGCGCAACGCGGTCATCGGCAAACTCTCCGACAACCTCCGGAAGCTGTCGAGCGCCAACGACACCGGTCAGACGCTGCTCGAATCGGTCAAGACGGTGTCGGACACGTCGTCCGGGAAACTCGCCGACGAGTTCGACGTGATGTACGCGAAGGTGCACTACGGGATGAGTCTCAGGGAGGCGCTCGTCGAGTTCAACAACAAGTACCACATCCCGCGACTGGCGCGGACGGTCAAACTCATCACGAAGGCGCAGGAGGCGTCCAGCCAGATCACGGACGTGCTGACGACGGCGGCGCAAGCGTCGGAGAACCAGGACGACATCGACCGCGAGCGGAAGTCGCGCGCGCGGATGCAGGTGGTCATCATCATCATGACCTATCTCACGCTCTTGGCCGTGATGGCCATCCTGAAGACGCAGTTCCTCGACGTGATGTCGGGGCTGACGCAGGGTGGCGGCGGCGGACAGAGCGCCGGCGGGATGAGCTTCGGCGGCGGCGTCGACACCAACGTGCTCTCGGTGCTGTTCTTCCACGCCGTCACCTTGCAGGCCGTGCTGTCGGCGTTCATCAGCGGCTACATCCGCGACGCCGACATCATCTCGGGCGTCAAGTTCGTCGTCGTCCTCCAGACCATCGCGCTGGCGGTGTGGGTGGTGGTGGGATGAGTGAGCGTTCGAGTTCGCGCGCGCAGACGACCATCGACTTCGCCATCGGCGCGGGCGTGTTCCTCCTCGCCGTCGCGTTCGTCGTCGCGTTCGTCCCGTCGATGCTCTCGCCGTTTGCCGGCGGCGGACAGGAAGACACCGTCGTCGCCGACAGAGTCGCTTCGCAGCTCGTCGGCGGGACGCTCAGCGCGCCCGAGACGCCGTACCGCGTCGACGGCGAGTGCGCAGCGGCGTTCTTCGATGCGTCGGTGGCCGGCGACCCCGACTGTGAGTTCGACACCGACGCGTCGACGGTGAACGAACGCGTCGGCGTCTCCGATCGCGTCCGCCTCAACGTCACCCTCGACGGCGACCGGACCGGCGACGGCGTCGAGCGCCTCTGCTGGGACGACGACGAGCGGCGCATCGTCGAAGCCGACGCGAGCGGCTGCGACGACGCGAACCGATTCGAGGCCGGTCCGACGCCGCCGACGGACAGCAGTTCCGTCGTCGTGGCGTGGCGAACCGTCTCGCTCGCCGGTGAGACCGCGCAGCTGGAGGTGCGCGTCTGGTGACCCGAAGGACCCCGAGAGGGAGCGACCGCGGGCAGGCGCACACCCTCGAAGCGGTGCTCTCGGCGATGATCCTGCTCACGAGCGTTATCTTCGCGCTGCAGGTGACGGCGGTGACGCCGCTATCCGCGAGTACCTCCAGCCAGCACATCGAGAACCAACAGCAGGCGACGGCCGAGGGGTTGCTCACCGCCGCCGTCGACTCGGGTGCGCTCGAACGGACGCTGCTCTTTTGGGGCGATTCCGACGGCGACGACGACGACGAGTTCCGCGGTGCGACCGGCGAAACGTACTACACCGGCGGCTACCCGCCGACCGAGTTCGGGCGGATGCTCCGCTCGACGTTCGGCGACCGCGGCGTCGTCGCGAACGTCTACGTCCGCTACCACACTGACGCGGGCGACGAGCGCCGCCAGCGGCTCTTCTACCAGGGCGAACCGAGCGACAACGCGGCGACGGCGACACACCTCGTCACGCTGTACGACGACGCGGTGCTGTACGACGACGAGGACGACGACGGCGTCGCCGAACCGACGGAAACGGAGATAGATGGCGAGAACTTCTACGCCGAGGACACCGACGGAGCGGACAGTGGAGTGTACAACGTACTCCGGGTGGAGGTGGTCGTGTGGCGGATGTGAGTCGGTCCGAACGCGCCCGCGAAGACGTCGACGCCGATTCGACGCTCCGCGACAGAGCGCAGTTGTTCCTCGTCGGCGCGCTCTCTCTGGCCGTCGTCTTCGTCGCGCTCTCGCTCATCCTCAACTCCGCCATCTACACGGAGAACCTCGCAACGCGCAGCACCGACGCGGCGGGCGGCGCGGCGGCGCTCGAAACCCGCGCCGACGTGGAGGACGGCGTCGCGGGCCTCATAGAGTACGAGAACCGGAATCGGGCGTCGGTCGACCCCACCGCCGTCGAGAGCGGCGTGAGAGAACTCGACAGTCAAGTCGGCAACTACAACATTCGCAACGGCCGCGTGGTGAACGTCTCGCTCGCCGGTGACCCCGACGCGGCAGTCGACGTCGGTACGGCCGTCGCGCAGTCAGATGGTCCGTTCGTCGCTGCCGATGAGGATCCCGGAACCGACTGGACCGTCGCCTCGGACGTCGACGGTCTCCGCGCGTTCGAACAGCGGGTCCGAATCGACTCGCTGGCATCCGACTCCGAGGACGCGTTCGCAACCGAGTTCGACGACGGAAGCGACGTCCACGAGGTTCGACTCCTACGCGTCGGCGACGACGACCTGCGCGTCGAAGTCGACGGCCCCAGCGGGACCGAGCAGTGCGCGCTCTACGACGGCGCGTCCGCCACCGACGAGTACGTCACCGTCGACCTCACGTCGGCCACCGTCGGCGGCGAACCCTGTCCGGCGCTGGAGTTCTTCGAGGAGTCGGCGACGTACGATATATCGTACGTGAACAGTGACCAGGTGAGCGGGACCTACCGATTCGTCATCAATGAGGGAAGCATCGACGAGTCGGGGCCTGACCCGAAAGACGTAATCTACGCTGTGACCGTCGAGCTGACGTACTACTCGGCGGACCTCGACTACGAGACCACGATACGGGTCGCCCCGGGTGAGCCCGATGCGTAGTCGACGCTCGTTCCGGCCGTCGCCCTCGCCGACCCGAGACGACCGCGCCGTGTCGACGACGCTGTCGTACGTCCTCGCGCTGGGTATCACGGGCATCCTCATCTCGGGCTTGCTCGTCGCCGGCGGCGGACTCGTCGAGGACCAGCGCGACCGGACGGTCGAAGACGAACTCCGCGTCGTCGGTCAGCAACTGGCCGCGGACCTCGAAACGGCGGACGCACTGGCGCGGTCCGCCCCCTCGGGAACCGTGCGACTCGACCGGCAACTCCCCCCGCGCGTCGTCGGGTCGAGTTACGTCGTCGACGTGGCCGACGACGACGGCGACGGCGACGGCGACGTGATTCGCTTGTCGACGTCGAATCCGGACGTGACCGTCTCCGTCCCGTTTGCGACGCGGACGGCCATCGTTCCCGAGTCCGTGAGCGGCGGCGCGGTGCGCATCGAGTACACTGGCTCCGAGTTGGTGATCGGGAGTGCGTGACCGTCGTACTCGGGCGAGCGGCGAACCGAGTCGCCGCTCCCGGGCGGTCAGCGAGACGGTCAGCTTCATCCTCGTGTTCGCGCTCGTCACGAGTACGGTCGGTGTCGTCTACGTCTCCGGCTTCTCCGGCTTGCAGGACGCCCGCGACGCGGAGCGCTTCACGAACGCCGAGCGCGCCTTCGACGTGATGGCCGACAACATCGCCGACATCCACCACGACGACGCGCCGAGTCGGGCGACCGAACTCAAACTCGCCGAGGCGCAACTGCTGTTAGGGGAGTCGAACTCGATGAACGTCACCGACGACGAGTCGATGTTCATCGAGAAGTCGTATCAACCGATTATCTTCCGTACGGGGTCGGGCGCCGAACTCGCGTACGAGAACGGCGCGCTCATCCGCACCGACCCGGGCGGCGGTTCGGTGATGCTCCGCGAACCCGACTTCGTCTCCCGGGGAACCGGCGAGGACAGAATCCTCGTCGTCCCGATGATTCTGACGAACTCCGGCGACGGCCGGTCGAACGTCGGCGGGTCGACGACGGTGCTCGTCCGCGCCGAACACGCTGGAACCGAGCGGTTCCCCGAGGCGACGACCTCGGTGACGTTCAGGCTCAACACGACGGCGGAGCGAGCGCCCGCGTGGGAGCGCTACTTCGAGTCGGAACTCGGCCGCGAGTGCGAACTTACGGGCGCGGCGGCGGCGTCGGTCACGTGCTCGGACGTTCCAATCGACCGCGTGCACGTGACGGCGACGTATCTCAACGTGGAGTTCGAGTAGGCCGAGGCGGTTCGAGTTCTTCTCAGTCGAGTTCGACGACGACTTCGCTCTCACTCACCTGGAGATACGTGACGTAGTTGTCGTCGCCGGTGTACGTGATACGGCCGCTGGAGGCGCCTTCGCTGATGGTGTTGGAGTTCTTGTCGTAGACGGTGAGTTCGAACGACGGCGCGAGCAGCGACAAGTAGTGTTGGAGCAGCGTCGAGAGCGGGAGTTCGTCGCCGGTGCCGTACGTCGCCTCGCCGTCCACGTCGTGCTCGTCGAACGTCGCCTCCTCCTCGAGATCTCTCGGTTTGAAATGCAGCAGTTGACTCTGTGAGAGGCTCTGATAGTTCAGCGACGACTCCTCGTCGAGAAGGTTAGTGTCCAGCACGACTTCGTCGTCGCCGTCGTCGTCGATGTCCTCGCAGTTGGTTTCGAAGGCATCTTCGTCGTACCAACCGTGATAGCTGTCGCCGCCGTCGTCGGAGTAGTAGACGGTCGCCGACACGTCGATAGTACACTTGTTCCCGCCGCTCTTTCTGAGGTGAAGTTCGAACTGTTGGTTACCCGTCTCGGTGCCGAGCGACCACTGGAGGTTGTTGAAGTTCGCGCTGTCGGTTCTGTCGGGGCGGAGCGTGATACTGAAGTCGTCGAGTTCGTGCTCGGCCATCCCGCGTACGTCTATCGACCCGCGTTCGGCTGGCATCTGGAAGTCGCCGTTCGTCCCGAGCGTGACGAGTGCGACTGTGGCCGTCTGTGTCTCCGGATGCACTTCGACCGTTCCCTCGGTTCGACTCCGGAAGAACGCCGCCCACGCGCGGTAGTAGTCGCTCTGCACTTCGACGACGACGCGTCCGTTCTCGACCGGGTTCAGGTAGTATCGTGGGTTCTCTTCCTCTTCCTCCTCGTACGTCGCCGACGGGTTCGGGTACACCGGCTCTCCGCGGGACTGCGAACGGATGCGGGCGCCCGACCCTCCGCTCGACGTAGACGAACCCGTCGTCCGAACGACCGGCAAGGTGAGCGTCCCGTCGCGGTAGTGGAACTCCGGCGGCGACACCATCGACGCACGGCCCTCGGAAGGCACTGACCACACGCCGCCGCCCTGGTAGGCGATGGTACCGCCGTCGGCGTCGCGGTAGACGACCGCTCCGAGCGTTTCGCTGTACAGCTCTTTGTCGTTTTCTCCACCGTCGTAGTTCTCGTGGACGATACTGAGCCGACCGCTCGACTCGTCGACGGTGTACTGGCCGTCCGAGCGTCCCAGCGAGACGGTCTTGACGTCGGCGTCGCCGAGTGCGACCGTCGCCACTCTGGAGTCGAACAGCGTCATCACCTGTTCGGCCCGGTCGAACTCCGACTGCCCCTGCGCGTCGTCGATGGCGACGCCGCCGAGCGCGACGACGGCCGCTGTCCCGGCGATGACCAGCCCGAACAGCAACACGACGCCGATGAGCTCCGACTGCGCGCGGCCTCTCCCCCACGTTTCGCGCGCGAGTCGCCCCTCTCGCGCGGGCCCGGATTTCTGCATTGGAAGTTGATTGTGCTCAACCTATAAAAATTCATGGCTGTACTCCGCGTACAGATTTTCGAGAGCGACGATTCCCGCGGCGTTCGGAGGTTCCGACCGAATCGAGTGCCGGCGGCTCACTCGCTCCGGAATCGGTGCGCGACCCGGTTTTCCGAGCTCACTCCGATTCCATCTCGACTTCCACCGCGACCTCGTTTCGCCGCATGAACGGCGGCGTGTACGGGTCGTTGTACTGCAGGAGGAACGGTTCACCCAGCGCCTCGACGCCCGCGGCGTCGAGTCCGTCGAGGAGCCGCCGTCGCTGGCGTCGCACTCGGCCGTCGCTGGCGTACCACGAGAACCGCCGTACTGCGACGGTTCGAGCGGGCTCGACGACGAGGCGAACTTGCGAGTTCGTCGGCGTCGGCGCGGTGGCGGGGGTGTACTCCGCGGGCAGGTAGAACGCCATTGTCACCCGACCCCGTTCGTCGTCGGTGCGGACCGGCGCGGTCATCGACACCTCCTCGCCCGCTTCGGCTCGGCCCGGACTCGTCGTCCGCGCCTCCTCGGTGGCGACGGGGGCGGTCATCGACACCTCCTCGTCGCCGGTGTTCGCCCCGGTGATGTAGCGGAACAGTCGTCGGAACGCCGTCTCTTCGTCGCCGGCCGCCGTCTCGACGAGCACCGACTGCGGATAACGACGTATCTCCACGTCGCCGTACTCGGCGACGGCCTCGTACGGAACACGTTCGGCGCTGTACGTCGAGTACGCGCCCCAGCCGGTCCACAGTGCGAGCGCGCCTCCGGCGGCGGCGAGCAGTTGTTTCGTCGTTCGTCGCACGGGGAAAGAGAGGAGAGCGAGGGTGAAAAGCGAGGCGGTGGGTGCGCGAACGCATCCAGTGACGCCGAACGTCTTCTGGGAACCGAGCGGCGAACGCACCGCCGTCCTCCCCGAAACCCGACCGGGGACGCCGGCGGTCACCCCGAGAACCCGCGCCCCGCGTCGGGTCGTTCCCCCTCGGAACGGACGAAAGTATCGAAACGGTGCACACTAACACTAAACGATACAACACGTACCGAGAAGCTTTACCGCGTTCCGCTCGGTTACCCTCTTAGAATGGATACCTCCTCATCGGCCGACGGGGAACTCCGCAGTCGGGTCCGACAGCAGGAGATCGTCGCCGAACTCGGCCAACAGGCCCTCGAAGCGGACGACCTCGACGCGCTGATGCGCGACGCGACGGCCGCCGTCGCCGAGACGCTGAACTGCGAGTACTGCAAGGTTCTCGAGTTGCTGCCGGACGGAGAGACGCTCTTTCTCCGACAGGGCGTCGGCTGGCGGGGCGACCTCGTCGGAGCGGCGACGATACCGGCCGACCGCGCCTCGCAGGCGGGGTACACCCTCGCCACGGAGGGCCCCGTCGTCGTCGACGACTTACGGAGCGAAGAGCGGTTCTCCGGTCCCGGCTTGCTCACCGACCACGACGTCGTCAGCGGCATCAGCGTCGTCGTCGGGTCGGTCGAACGACCGTGGGGGATACTGGGCGTGCACGCGACCCAGCGCCTGGAACTCACCGAACACGACGCCAGCTTCGTCCAGAGCGTCGCGAACATCCTCGCGTCGGCCATCGAGAACGAGCGAACGCAGCACGAGCTCGACGAGATCTACGGTCGCATCTCCGACGCCTTCTTCGCACTCGACGAGGAGTGGCGGTTCACCTATCTCAACGAGCGCGCCCACGAGTTGGTCAACCCCGAGGGGCGGACGCTGGTCGGAGAACGCATCTGGACGGCGTTTCCCGAAGCGGAGAGCAGGGCGTTCAAATCGAAGTACGAGCGGGCGATGTACGAACAGGAGACGGTCTCCTTCGAGGAGTACTACCCCGACCCGCTCGACACGTGGTTCGAGGTACGGGCGTACCCCTCGGAGACGGGGCTCTCCGTCTACTTCCGCGACGTCACCGACCGAAAGGAGCGCGAGCGCGCCCTCGAACAGAGCGAGCAACGCTATCGCACGCTCGCGGAGTCGTTCCCGAACGGCATCGTCACCCTGTTCGACGACGACCTCCGCTACACCCTCGCGGTGGGGCGAGCCTTCGACTACCTCCCGGTCTCTCCGAGCGACGTCGAACACCAAACGCCGAGCGAAACGTGGGGCGACGACGTGGGCGACGCGCTCGAACCGGCGATGCGGGAGGCCCTCGACGGAGGGGAGGCGTCGGTCGAGGTCTCGTACGTCGGCCGCGAGTGGAGCATCCACGTGGTGCCGATAGCCGACGAGGAGGGCGAGATATTCGCCGGGATGACGATGGCGCAGGACATCACCGAGCAGAAGGCGCAGGAGCGGGAGTTGCGCGAGGCGAAAACTCAACTGGAGGCGGCGACCAACGCGGGCGCGGTCGGCACGTGGGAGTGGGACATCCGACGGGACGAGATGGTCGTCGGCCGGTCGTTCGCCAAGACGTTCGGGATCGACCCTGAAGCGGCCCGCGAGGGCGTACCGCTCGACCGGTACGTCTCCGCCATCCACGAGGACGACCGCGACCGGGTCACCGCCGACATCGAGGAGGCAGTCGAGTCGTGCGGGGAGTACGAGTCCGAGTACCGCGTCCGGAACGTCGACGGCGAGTTCCGGTGGGTGGTCGCGCGAGGACACGTCGAGTGCGACGACGGCACCCCCGTCACGTTCCCCGGCGCGCTCACCGACATCACGGAGCGAAAACGCGCCGAACTGGAGCTACAGCGGAACAAGAACCAACTGGAGTCGCTGTTCGAGGTGCTCCCCATCGGCGTCGTCGTCGCGGAGGCCGACGGCCGACTGGTCGAAGCTAACGACACGGCGAAGGAGATCGGGGGCGGCGACGTGTTCGACGCCGAATCGGTCGCGGAGTACGCGCGGTTTCCGGCGGTGTGGGCGGAGTCGGGCGAGGCGGTCGATCCCGGCGAGTGGACGATGTCGCGGGTGCTCGACGGCGAGGAGGTGACCGACCCGGACGTCTACGAGATCGAGGCCGCCGACGGCGAGCGTCGCATCGTCAGCGCGCAGGGGATGCCGGTTCGGGGCGCCGACGGCGAGGTGACTCGCGGCGTCGTCACGGTGACCGACATCACCGAGCGTCGGGAGAATCAGCGACGGGTCGAAGAGAGCGAACGCCGGTACCGGACGCTCGTCGAACACTTCCCCGACGGAGCGGTGGGTCTGTTCGACGACGACCTGAAGTACACGGCCGCGGGCGGACAGCTCATGGACGAGATCGGCATCAGCGCGGAGGACCGGGTCGGCAACAGGGTCTCCGAGATATACCCCGACGAGCTGGTCGAGCAGGTCGAACCGTACTTTCACGCGGCGCTCGACGGCGAGGCGAACTCCTTCGAGGTCGAGTTCCACGACCGCCACCTGCTGGCCCACACGCTCCCGGTGAGAGACGCCGACGAAGCGGTCTTCGCGGGTATGCTCGTCGTCCAGGACGTGACCGAACGTCGGGAGTACGAGCGGATGCTCGAAACCTCCAACGAGCGACTGGAGCAGTTCGCCTACGTCGCCTCCCACGACCTCCAGGAACCGCTGCGGATGGTCTCCAGCTACCTCCAACTCGTCGAGCGACGCTACGGGGACGAACTCGACGAGGACGGCCGGGAGTTCCTCGAGTTCGCCGTCGACGGCGCCGACCGGATGCGCGAGATGCTCGACGGTCTGCTGAAGTACTCGCGGATAAACTCCCGGCAGAACCCCTTCGAGACGGTCGATCTCGACGACGTCCTCGCGGACGTCCGCGACGACCTCGCGATCAAAATCGAGGATAGCGACGCCGAAATAGAGGCGGAGACGCTCCCGCACGTCTACGGCGACGAGGGGCAGTTGCGTCAGGTGTTCCAGAATCTGCTGGACAACACGATTAAATACAGCGGGGACAAACCGCCGCGAGTGAACGTCGCTGCCGAACGGAACGGCACGAAGTGGACGATATCGGTGAGCGACGAGGGTATCGGCATCGACCCCGACGACGCCGACCGCATCTTCGGCGTGTTCCAGCGTCTCCACGGGCAGAGCGAACGAGACGGGACGGGTATCGGCCTCGCGCTCTGTGAACGGATAATCGAGCGCCACGACGGCGACATCTGGGTCGAGTCGGAACCCGGCGAGGGGGCGACGTTTTCGTTCACCCTGCCGGCGGCGGGTGGTCGCGGTGAGTGACCGTATCGGCACCGGACGACCGGCGGAGATTCTGCTCGTCGAGGACAACCCGGGCGACGTCCGTCTCACCGAGGAGGCGTTCAAGCAGGGGCAGATAGAGAACACCCTCCACGTCGTCACCGACGGAGTCGAGGCACTGGACTTCCTCTTCAAACGCGGCGAGCACGCCGACGCACCGTGTCCGGACATCGTCCTCCTCGACCTCAACCTCCCGCGGAAGGACGGCGACGAGGTGCTCGAAGAGATCCGAAGCGACGCTGACCTCGCGAAAATTCCGGTCATCGTACTGACGAGTTCGGACGCGGAGTCCGACGTCGTGAAATCGTACGAACTGCACGCGAACGCGTACCTGACGAAACCGGTCGACCCGGCCGAGTTCGTCGAGACGATACAGTCGTTCAACTCGTTTTGGCTCTCGATCGTCCGGCTTCCGTCGTGCGACGAACGCTAATGTCCGGAGACGAACTCGAAGTTCTCCTGATCGAAGACAACCCCGGCGACGTGAGACTCATCGAGGAGTTCCTCCGAGAGCCGGTCGGAGCCACGGCGCAGGACGGCTCGAACGGGGCGCGTAGCGCGCCGTCACTTCGACACGCGGACTCCCTCACGGCGGGACTCGAACTCCTGGACGACCGCGACGTCGACGTCGTGTTGTTGGATCTCGGTCTGCCGGAGAGCCAAGGGCTCGAGACGCTCGAAACGGTGCTCGAACGCGCGGCGCACACGCCCATCGTCGTTCTGACGGGACTGAAGGACGAGTCGGTCGGCCTGCAGGCGGTCGAACAGGGCGCACAGGAGTATCTCGTCAAGGACGAACTCACGAGCGTACTCCTGCAGCGGTCGATCCGGTACGCGATAGAGCGACAGAACCGCGAGCGACGGTTGGCCCACCAGCACGAACAGCTCGCGGCGCTCAACAACCTCAACGCCGTCGTCCGCGACATCAACGAGGCGCTGGTCCGGGAGTCGAGACACGACGACATCGAGCAGTTGGTCTGCGACCGACTCGTCGCCTCCGACTCGTACCTGTTCGCCTGGGTCGGCGCGCTCGACCACAACAGCAAGGAGATCACTGTCCGAGCCAAGGCCGGCGTCGGGAGCTACCTCGACGACGTCACCATCACCGCCGACGACAGCGAGACGGCCACCGGGCCGACCGGGAGAGCGATCCGGACGCAAGAGATGCAGGTCGCCCAGGACATCAAAACGAACCCCGACTACGAGCACTGGCGCGAGCGCGCCCTCGAGTACGGTTTCGAGTCGTCGGCGGCGATTCCGATCGCCCACGACGGACTCATGTACGGCGTGTTGAACGTGTACGCCGAGCGGCCGTACGCCTTCGAGGGGCAGGAGTACGAAGTCATCCGCCAGCTCGGCGAAATCGTGGGCCACGCTACCGCCGCGCTCGACCGGAAGGTGGCTCTGATGAGCGACGACGTCACCGAGGTCCGGTTCCAGGTCGAGAAGATGCTCCAGCAGCAGGGCGTCTCCGAGATTCCGGACGGGTCAATCACCATCGACCGCGTGATACCCATCGGCGGCGACTCGTACCTCGCGTACGGGGTGGTCGACGAAGCGGTGGTCGACTCCTTCCGGGACCTCGTCGAGCAGATCTCCCACTTCGAGAGCCTCAAGATAATCAACGAGGGTATCGGCTCCGTACAGTTCGAACTCAACCTCGAGAGGCCGCCGATCATCTCGACGCTGGCCGCACAGGGCAGCTACGTCAAGGAGGCGACCATCGAGAGCGGCGACCTCAACCTTGTGGTCCACCTTCCGCCGAGCGCGGAGGTACGGCGGGTGAGCGAGGCGGTACGGGAGGCGTACCCCGACGCGGAGGTGGTCGCCCAACGGCAGACGACCCGGCGCGACCGGTCCGCACAGCAGGTTCAGACGGCGGTGTCGGAGGATCTGACGGAACGCCAGCGCGCGGTGCTCGAGACGGCGTACCTCGCCGGGTTCTTCAACTGGCCGCGAGACAGCTCCGGGGAGGAGGTCGCCGAATCGCTCGGCGTCTCGGCGCCGACGTTCCACCAGCACGTCCGAATCGGCCTCTCGAAACTGCTGGGCGCGCTGTTCTCCGACGCCCCGGAAGACGAGCGGGATCGGTGATCGCAGGACCGGGCGCTACCGGTTTCGAACGTTCGTCTGAAAACTGATGGACTCGGCGGGATTTGAACCCGCGGCCTTTCCCCTGCCAAGGGAACGATCTACCACTGATCTACGAGCCCTCGTCTGCACTCTCACGTATCCCTGACCGACTAATAAGGGCTTCGACTCGTTGAAGCGCTTGGGTCACGTCCGCACGCCGTCGGGCGAACGCTCCGACTTCGAGACGACGCGAGCGACGAGTCGAAACGGTTTAACGTCGGACGGAGAAAGAGCCTGTGGGAACAGCACGGCCGCAACTCTGACTCGCCCGGGTTCTCTCTCCGGGCTTGGGATTGCGGAAGTGCACCGACAGCCGTCGGTCACGCTTTCTGCGGTCAGTGCCGTTCCAATTTCGAACTATGGCACGAATGCACACCCGTCGCCGCGGCTCGTCCGGTTCGGACCGCCCGGTGACAGACGAATCCCCCGAGTGGAGTGACGTCGACGCAGACGACGTCGAACAGCGCGTCGTCGAACTCGCAGAGCAGGGCCACGACCCCAGCGTCATCGGCCTGAAACTGCGCGACGAAGGCGTCAAAGGTACCCCGGTCCCGAACGTCAAACTCGCGACCGGCAAGAAGCTCACCGAGATTCTCGAGGAGAACGACGCGAAAGACGAACTCCCCGAGGACCTCAAGAACCTGATGCAGCGCGCGATTCGACTCCGCGAGCACGTCCAGGAGAACCAGCAGGACCACCAGAACCGTCGCGCCCTGCAGAACACCGAGTCGAAGATTCGCCGCCTCGTCAACTACTACCGAGGCGACGCGCTCGACCCGTCGTTCCGCTACAGCTACGACGTCGCCGTCGAACTCCTCGAATAAGCGATGTCGACCGCGCGCTCCGCCGACGCCGAGACCGCCCCCGCCGCCGTCGCCGCGGCGCTCGCCGACGCCCCCTTCGTCCGGGTCGTCGCGCGCGCCGACGGCGACTCGCTGGCCGCGAGTGGCATCCTCGCGCGTGCGCTGCGCAGCGCCGATATCCCGTTCCACGTCCAACTCCGACCGAATCCGGCGACCGCCGTCGCCGCCGACACCGACGACGTCGTCGTCTCCGTCGGCGCGACGTCGGCGCCGCTCGCCGTCCCCGGCGACGACGCACCGGCGACGCTCGCCGCGTACCACGCTGCGAGCGAACTCGGCGACACGTCGAACGCGACGCTCGCACTCGCGGGCATCGCCGCGTTCGGCGACTCGCTCGAAGCCGACGACTACGACGCGCTCCGCTCGGCCGCCGAAGCCGCCGGGGCGACGCACCGTCCCGGCGTCGGCGTTCCGGTCGGTGACCTCGCGGACGGCCTCGCCCACTCGACGCTGCTCTACGCGCCGTACTCCGGCGACGTGGAGTCGGCGCGGGCGCTGCTGGCCGAGACGAGTCTGCCGGCCGATCTCGACGCGGACGCGCATCGCCCCGTCGCCTCCCTCGCCGCGCTCGACGCGACGGGGGCGGCCGACGCGACGCCGCGCGCGGTCGAGTCGCTCGACCGCGTTCTGCGCCCGTACGAGACGCCGGACGGTCCGTTCGAGACGGTCGAGGGCTACGCCGACGTGCTCTGCGCCGTCGCCCGGGAGCGCCCCGGAACCGGCGTCGCGCTCGCACTCGGTCACGCCACCGACGCGACGCGACAGGCCGCGCTCGACGCGTGGCGCACCCACGCGCTCGAAGCTCACACCGTCCTGCGCGAGGCCGACACCGCCCGGTTCGCCGACTGTTTCGTCGTGCGGACCGACCTCGGGTCGGACTCGCTCGGCGTGCTGGCGACGGTCGCACGGTTGGCCCGCGACTTCCGGTCGCCGGAGCCGGTCGTGCTCGCCGCCGGCGACGGCGCCGCCGCCGCCGCGAGCGCCGACTCCCGACGGTTGGGAGAGACGATGGCGACCGCGGCCGCCGAATTCGGCGGCGCGGGCTACGGACGAGGAGACGAGGGCGAAGCGCGCTTCGACACCGAGGAGACGGACGACACGGACGCGACCACCACATCGGACGCATCGACGACAGACCAACACCCGTTCACCGCGGCGTTCCGGGAGGCGCTTCGCGCGTGAGTCCGAACGCGAGTTCGGCCGCGCGGACCGCCCGCGTCGAGACGACGCACGAGGAGGCGGCGCTCGTCGCCGCCGCGCTCGCCCCCGACGACACCGACGAGATGACGACGACGGTGAGTGACGATCGCATCGTCACCGTCATCGAGCGGGAGACGACCGGCGGCCTGCAGGCCACGGTCGACGACTACGTGGTGAACCTGACGGTCGCAGAGACCGTCATCGACGCAGTTAGAGACACAACATGAGCGAACGTTCAGTATCCAAGCAGAAACGAGGCAAGCGATGGTACTCCGTGCTCGCGCCCGAGCAGTTCGACCGGGCCGAACTCGGCAAGACCGTCGCTGAGGAACCGGAGATGGTGTACGGACGCACCATCGAGACCACGCTCGGCGAACTTACCGACGACGCCGGCGCGAACAACACGAAACTCACGTTCAAGATCAACGACGTGGGTTCGGACTCGGCGTACACCGAGTTCATCCAGCACGAACTGACGCGCGACTACCTGCGCAGTCTGGTTCGCCGCGGCGCCTCGAAAGTCGAGGTCAACATCACGGTGCTGACGACCGACGACTACCGCGTCCAGGTCCAGCCCGTGGCGTTCACGACGAAGAAGGCCGACCGCAGCCAGGAGCAGGCGATTCGCCGGGTCATGATCGACCTCGTCCGCGAGGCCGCCGAGGACCGAAGCTTCGAACAGCTCATCGACAGCGTCGTCGAGGGCCGGCTCTCCTCGGCCATCTACGGCGAGGCGAAGACCATCTACCCGCTCCGCCGGGTCGAGGTCCAGAAGCTCTCGCTGGAGGCGCGTCCCGAGGAGGTCGAAGCCGAAGAGGAGGCCGCCGTCGACGTCGACGAGTCCGACGTGGCCGAAGAAGTCGCCGAAGAAGCCGAGTAAGTCGGCTTCGCCGCCGCGGACACGAATTTTTCCGAACCGAGTCGCGGAGCCGTCGCTCGACTACGAGCCGTCGCCCGACTGCGACTCGTTGCCCGACTCCGAGCCCTCCTCGACGACGACCGTGCCGACCATCCCGCCGGTCTCGTGGGGGATGCAGACGTACTCGTACCGGCCGGGCACCTCGAAGGTGTGCGCGAACGTGTCGCCGTTGTTGAGCGCGCCTTCGAGGTCGCGCCAGCCGTCGCGGGCGGCCTGTTCGTTCTCGAAGCCGCCGGTGGCGAAGTATTCGGCCTCCTCGGGGATGGAGTTCTCGTAGGCGGTGACCGTGTGGTCCCGGGTGCTCGTGTTCTGCCAGACGACCTCCTCACCGACGGAGATAGTGACTTCCGGCGGGTCGAACGCCGTCGCCGTCATCCCGACGTCGTAGTCGTCCCCCTGTCCGCTCACGCCGTTACAGCCCGCGAGCGCCGTGAGTCCGGTCGCCCCAGCCGCGGCGAGAAACGCGCGTCGATTCATACGTTGCCCTCGGTACCGGCCGGATAAAGGCGGCGTGGTCTGCGCGTCGAAATCGGCGGTCGACTTCGGACGGAACGTCGACGACTTCGGACGGCACGTCGACGACTTCGGACGGCACGTCGACGACTTCGGACGGCACGCCGACCGACTCCGGATGTAAAGACGTATACCGCACCTCTGCAACCCCGAAAATATGCACTCCCGGTTCGTCGTCGGTCGGTTGGGCATCGCCGACGTTGTCACCGTCGGCAACGCCGGACTGGGGTTTCTCGCCGTCGCCGCCGCCAACGTCTACCCGGGTCTCGCGGCGAGACTCATCCTCCTGGCCGCCATCGCCGACGGACTCGACGGCGTCCTCGCCCGGCGCTACGGCGGCACCGACGCCGGGCCGTACCTCGACTCGTTGGCGGACGTGGCGTCGTTCGGCGTCGCTCCGGCGATGGTCGTCGTGGCCGCGGTCCGCGCCGCCTGGGGGTTCGACTCGCTTCGCGTCGCCGTCTCCCTCGCCGTCGCGGCGCTGTTCGTCGCGCTGGCGGTCACGCGCCTCGGGATGTACACCGCCTACGACGCCGACTCCGACCAGACCCGCGGCGTCCCGACGACGCTCGCGGCGACGATTCTCGCCGCGGGCGTCCTCGTCGGTTTCACCGACCCGTTCCCGCTCGTCGGACTGACCGCGCTGCTCGCCGTGTTGATGGTGACGACGGTTCCGTACCCCGACTTGCACACCCAGGACGCGCTCGTGATGGGCGTCGTGCAGGCGCTGGCGATTCTGTTCCCCCACCGAGTCGGCGGCGGGTTCGCCTTCGGACTCCTCTTTTTGGCGCTGGCGTACCTGTTCCTCGCGCCGCGTTTCTACTGGGGTCGGTGAGCCGAACGTCGTCCGAGTCGAACGCCGTCGTCCGCTACATCCCCATGTCGCCGGCGTCGTCGGGCACCGGGAGGTCGTGCGGCGAGACGCCGAGCAGTTCGGCGGCGTGGTCAAGCGCCATGTCGAAGCCGTAGTAGCGCTCCAGTTCGTCGCCGTCGGCGGTCGGCCGAACTTTCAGCATCGCGTAGCCGTCGACGTTCTGGGCGATGGCGGCGGTCCGTCCATCGCGCGCGAACTGTACGATGCGCTCGCCCTCGGTCTCGTAGTAGCGCGCCTCCACGTCGCCGGCGCTGGCTTCGCTCATGGCGCGTCGTTGGAAACGACCGAACCTATGGGTTCCGGAGCGTCCGGCGCGCGGCCGTCGTCGCCGGCGGCCGCGAGACGCGTCGCTCGGGGAACGTCGAGAACGAAGTATGAATGCGGACGGTCGGGGTTGCCCGGCGTTCCGGTACGGGGAATCCCGGTTGCCTCCTCCACCCCGCGATCCTACGAGCGACACACGTCCGACGGTGGGCTGCTCGCTTCCGCGCCTGACCCAGTACCGCCGATGAATCGTGACGGTTCGCCCCTGCGGACGAGCGACGCGAAGCCGCTGTCCCCGCAGGACGAGGTTTCTACGTTGGCTTTCGGGGCCCGTACCGGTCTGACCGGACGCGCCCGACGTTCGGTCCCCGCTAAAGACTCTATGGCGGGTTGACGAGCAGGGCCTAACTGCCCGACCTAGTCCACTCTGAACTACTCCGGTCCGACTTAAGGGCCTTTCGACTCTCGTCGCACAGAATACGAAGACGGCGCGCGGTTCGACGGTCGGATTCAGACTACTTCGCGGGCGTACACGCCGGCGACGACGGCGACGACGGCCGAGAGCGCGACGACGACCCAGCGGTGGTTCTGTATCCACGCGGCCTCCGGCGGGAAACTGAACAGCAGCGTCTGGTCGATAGCTGTCGCCCACAGAAGCGACAACACCAGCATCGCGAGTCCGAGAACGACGGCGACGCCCGCGACGAGGTCCGGTTCGGCGTTGCCGCGCGGCCCCGAGAGGAAGACGACGGCGGCGATGGCCGCGAGGAAGCCGACGCTGTTCGCGCCGACGGAACCGGCGGCGTAGTACGCCGACAGCGGCGCCTCCGGGTTAGTGACGACGAGGTACGGGACCGCGACGGCGACGAGAAGCACGAGACTGGCGACGGTGCCGGCGGTGGCGACGGCGTCTGCTGTGCGCATACCGACCGTTCGGTTCGCGGGGAGGTTAAACCGTTTGAGACGCGTTCGACGTTCCAGAAGGGAAACCGGTAAGCGGGTGGCACGCACGCGTCCGGTATGGAACGCGTAGCGATCATCGGTGCGTCGATGACCCGATTCGGGCAGCGCGACGCCTGGATTCGCGAGTTGCTCGCGGAGGCCGGGCGGGCCTGTCTCGACGACGCGGGCGTCGCACCGGACGCGATAGACCACCTCTACGTCTCGAACATGGCGAGCGGCGAGTTCGAAGGCCAGACGGGCGTCCCGAACGCCCTCGCGCACGACCTCGCGGCGATGCCCGCCTACACCGCGCGCATCGACCAGACCTCGTCGTCGGGCGGCGCGGGCACCTACGCCGCCTGGCAGTCGGTCGCCTCCGGCGCGAGCGAGATGACGCTGCTCGTCGGCGGCGAGAAGATGACCCACCGAACGACGGCCGAATCCACCGACGTCATCGCCTCGCTCACTCATCCCGTCGAGTACAAACACGGCGTCACGCTCCCGAGTTTCGCAGGGCTGACCGCTCGCCTCTACCTCCACGAGTACGACGCCCCCCGCGAGAGCCTCGGCAAGGTCGCGGTGAAGAACCACAAGAACGGCGTCGACAACCCTCACGCGCAGTTCAGAAAGGAGGTCGACCTCGACACTGTCTTGGAGTCGCCGGTCGTCGCCGACCCGCTTCGCCTCTACGACTTCTGTCCCATCACCGACGGGAGCGCGGCGCTGCTGTTCTGCCCCGAGTCGGTCGCCCGCGAGTACACCGACGAGTACGCCGTCGTCTCGGGCATCGGCGGCGCGACCGACACCCACGTCGTCCACGAGCGCGCCGACCCGACGACGATGGGCGGCGTCGTCAACTCCAGCGAGATCGCCTACGAGATGGCCGACCTCGGTCCCGACGACGTCGACGTGGCGGAACTCCACGACATGTTCACTATCCTCGAGTTCCTGCAGTCGGAGGACCTCGGCTTCTTCGAGAAGGGCGAGGGTTGGAAAGCCGTCGAGGAAGGGGTCACCGACCGCGACGGCGAGCTCCCCATCAACACCTCCGGCGGGCTGAAGTCGAAGGGACACCCCCTCGGCGCGTCGGGCGTCGCGCAGGTGTACGAGATTTACAGACAGCTCACCCGCGACGCGGGCGACCGACAGGTCGACGCCGACACCGGCCTGGCGTGCAACGTCGGCGGGTTCGGCAACTGCGTCACCACGACGATTCTGGAGGCGGAACGATGACAGAGACCCGCGAGACGGAGAACCCACCCATGGAAGCGGCACGGTACGCCGACGGCAGCATCACGTACCCGCCGCACCCGCTCGGCCCCGACGGAAAAGAACCGGTCGACACCGTCGACCTGAGCGAGTACAGCGCCACCGTCGTCACGTGGACGACGAGCACAGCGACGCCGCCGGGCGTCCGCGCGCCGAACTCGCTGGCCATCGTCGAGTTCGACGTCGACGGCGAACCGGTGCGCGCCATCGGTCAACTCGACGTCGACGGCGAGAGCCACGGGGTCGAAATCGGCGACGAGGTCGAACCCGTCTACGCCGAGGAGCTCCGCGATCCCGACGCCGGCATCCGCGAGAAGGAGAGCCAAGAGTGGGACGGCTACCGGTTCCGACCGGTTCGCTAACTCGGTACCCCCTCCCCCGGTACAGACCGTCGCCGTCGCGTCTGCGTCGACGGTGGACGCTCCGCACTCCTGAACGCACCCGCAGCCGCCGACCGAAACCAGCGATTCCACGTCTCGTAGCACAGACGACGATACGCCGTTTCGGCGTGCTGTTTCCCTTGCCGTTCCGTTACGGACGGCGAACGTTTTTGAAGGAAGGCGCGGCCAGCCTCTCGCGTGACCTAACGAGTCGCGCACGACGGCCGAGGCAGGAGTACGGTGACCCGTCGTGCGCTCCGATTCGCCGTCTGTTCGCTACCCCGTTCCGAGTCGTTACTCCTCGTCGTCCTCGGGTCTGGGCTCCTCGCCGCGCTCCGCTCGCTCGACCTCGTCGCGAATCGAATCCAACTCCGACTCGATGTCGACCGTCGGTGGCTCGTCTGAGTCGTCTCCGGTCCGTTCAGCGTCGTCGGAATCGTCTCCGTCCCATTCGGCGTCGTCGGAGTCGTCTCCGTCTGTTTCGTCGCTCTCCTCGTCGCTGACGGAGATTCTGACCGCACCGTCGTCGAACGCGTCGTCGCGTCCGTTTCGTCGCATCGGACCGCCTCGCTCCCGGGTCGTTCGTGGCCGACCGTCCGACGAGCGGTCGCGCCGTTCGGAGTCGCGGGTACGCCGTCGACTGTCGGCGAGACGCTCTTCGATATCTCTGGAGAGCTGTCGCGCCTCTTCGACGATGTCGCGGGACTCGCCGTTCTCGGGGAGATCAGCCTCCGAGAGCGCCCGCTGAAGCTCCGAGAGCGCGCGCTCCAGTCCGTCGACGGCGACGCGGCCCACGTCGTCGGCGTGACGACGGGTCGTCTCGCGGGCGCTTCTGCTCTCCTCGCGTATCGCGCGCTCGGGGTCGGCGAGCCGAAGCAGTCTCCGGAACAGTTCGAGCGCCTGAATCGTCGCCTCCAGCGTCGAGATGACCGTCGGGATGGTGTACTCCTCGGTGAATCGGAGGATGTCTCTCGGCGTCGGCGGTTCGAAGGGTCGGCGGCGGGGGGCCCGCCCCTCACGGAGTTCGGAGCGGAGTTCCGACAGCGTCTCCTCTAACTCCCCGAGAAGCTCTTCGAGGTCGTCGTCGCGGCGGCTCATGGTTCCGTGTTGGTCGCCTGAAGGGAATAAGGCTTTGTCCCGTCCGTTCGGCAGGTGTCCGCTCCGTTCCGCGACTAGGCGCGCCGGTACTGCACGGGCCAGTCGACGTCGACGCCGAGTTTTTCGGCTGCGTGCAGCGTGAAGTACGGGTCGCGGAGGTGCTCTCGACCGACGATAGCGAGGTCGGCGCGCTCGTTTCGAATCAGTTGGTCGGCCTGCTCGGCCTCGGTTATCTTCCCCACCGCGCCGACGGGCATCTCGGTCTCCTCGCGGATGGACTCGGCGAACCGGACCTGATAGCCCGCACCCGTGTTCGTGATCTGCTGGTCGGGGTGGATACCGCCTGAACTCACGTCGACGAGGTCCGCACCCGCCTCCCGGAGCAGCGGCGCGAGGCGAACCGACTGTTCGAGGTCCCACGACTCGCGGTCCGGCAACCAGTCGGTCGCCGAGATTCGAACGAACACCGGTTTGTCGTCGGGCCAGACGGTCCGGACCGCCGAGGTGACCTCGCGGACGAGCCGCGTGCGGTTCTCGAAACTGCCCCCGTAGTCGTCCTCGCGCGTGTTGGTGACCGGCGAGAGGAACTCGTGGAGGAGGTAGCCGTGGGCGGCGTGGACCTCGGCTATCTCGAAGCCGGCGAGGTGCGCGCGCTTGGCGGCTTCGGCGAATCGGTCGACGACGACCTCGATGTCGTCGGCGTCAAGCGCGTGCGTCTTCGGATACGACTCCTCGCGCGGCCAGGGTTCGTCGGTCGGCCCGTACACTTCCCAGCCGCGCTCGTCGGGCGAGACGGGACCGCCGCCGTCCCACGGACGATGGGTGCTCGCCTTCCGCCCGGCGTGGGCTAACTGAATCGCGGGGTGACTCCCCTGCGAACGGATGAACGACGCGATGGGCGCGAGCGCGTCCGCCTGTTCCTGCGTCCAGATACCGAGGTCGTCCGGCGAGATGCGTCCCTCGGGCGAGACGGCCGTCGCTTCGGTCATCACGATACCGGCCCCGCCGACCGCTCGACTCCCGAGGTGGACTCGATGCCAGTCGGTGGCGACGCCGTCGGGCGAGGAGTACTGACACATCGGCGAAACCATCACGCGGTTCGGGATCTCCGTTCCGCGGAGGGTCAGGGAACTGAACAGTGAATCCGTCATCGACGATGCTACGGCGGCATCGACAAAACGAGTACCGACTCGCCGCTCGGTCGGCACCCACAATATTTATTGTACACACGGTCGTCTCTTTTCGAATAATGAACGCCCCCGGGCAAAAATCCGTCACTCAGACGCTCTCGGAGTTGAAGCGCCGGGGGTGTAACATCCTCGTAGTCGGGTCCGCAGCACTCGACGCTCGGCAGGCTCTCACCCGCCGACTTCTCGGCGACGCGGTGACCGAGTCGCGCAAACGACTGTTCGTCTTCACCGACGGCGTCTACACCCACGAACGGCTCGGAAACGGGTCTCGGGACCCCGACTCGCTCCGCGTCGTCTCGCAGTCTGCGGTGGTCCGCGGTGCGGCCGCCTCCGAGGGACTCTCGGGGTCGAATCTCGGTGGCCCGGTGTCCAGAGAGTACGTCGAAGCCGACGACCTCGGGTCGCTGTCGTGGGCTATCGGCGACGCCATCGCGGCGTTCGAGGCGTCGGACGGACTCGACGCCGGCGAACTCCGCCTCTGTTTCGACTCGCTGTCGCCGCTCGTCGACGACTGCGGCGTCCAGTCGGTGCGCCGCTTCGTCAGCGTCGTCGGAGGTCGAGTCGGTTCCGTCGCCGGGATGGCGCACTACCACCTCTCGGTTCCCTGCGACGACCCGCTCGTCGACGAACTCGCGGACTCGTTCGACGCCGTCATCGAGCTTCGGCTCTGCGACGAGACGCCGGAACACCGGTGGCGCTTCCCCGACCGAGCGCTCTCGACCGAGTGGCTGGCTATCTGAGCCCGCTCGCGTCGCGGTCGACTGCCGAACGACGCCGAACGACGCCGAACGACGCCGAACGACGCCGAACGACGCCGAACGACGCCGCCCGTTCGGTCACGTTCACGAGTTGACGCAGTTTAGGGCAACCAAAACATACTTTGCTTTAGGCTCACCTAACACGACCATGGCAGTCTCCGACGCCCGCGACGACGACTCCGCCCGCCCAGCGGAACCCGAGTTCTCCGTTTCGGCGTGTCAAACCTCACAGAACCGAACCGTATTCACCGAAGACGGAAACAACGACGGCTGGATAGCGACCGACTTCACGGTCGCTCTCGAACGGTAGTTTCTTCGAACCCTCCCGGCGAAGTCACGCCGCGCTTCGTCTCTATTCGCTACGCCTCGAACACCGCGCGGATCCGTCAGATTCGCGTTTCCGCCGCTCGTGCGAGCGAGATGGCGGTCGCTGCGGCGTCGAAAAAGAAAAGAATCGTCCGGTCGGCCGACGAGCCCTCGTCTCAGTGCGTCGCTTCTTCGAGCACGAGCGTGTCGTCTTCGAGGTAGTGCTCGATGTGGTGGGCGTCCTCTTCGACTTCGACCAGAATGGTCCGGAGTATCTCCTCGGTCGCCGGGTCGCCGAGGTTGCCGGCGAGCTGGATGTGCTCGCGCATGTCCTCGATGATGTCGCCGTACATCTCGAGGTCGTTTTCCAGCGAGGTACGGACGTCGTACACGTCCTCGCCCTCGAACTCGACGGTGGCGCGCTCCTCCTGGTTCGACGGACCGGCGACGGGGACGCCCCCGAGCGCCTGCGCGCGTTCGGCGATGAGGTCCGCACCTTCTTCGACGTGTTCGTACGCCTCCTCGAGGAAGCGGTGGAGTTCGAGGAACTCCGCGCCCTCGACGTTCCAGTGGTGCTTCTTCAGTTGGTGGTAGAGAACGTACGCGTTGGCGAGGTCGGTGTTCAGCGCGTCGATTATCTGCTCGGCTTTGTCCTTCTCGATGCGGAGCGCCGTCTCCTCGACCTCGTCGGCGGGCTGACGGACGGTTTTCTGGGTACTCATAGCACTCCTTCGTACGGACGCCACCCACTTAAAAGTTGAGTCTACAAAAATCATTTTTTGGTTTTCCAAAAAATACTTTCCCTATGTGTCGTTAGTCCGTTCGTGTTGTGCGGAAGCTTCGCCCGGGTAGACAGTACTCGTAACCGGCGAGGGGAACGTCGGGTCGCGGTTCGTGTCCGTGGTCAAATCATCCGTCGAAAGCACCGACGAGTATCCACTGCTCGGTCGGTATCCTCGGGCCGAGTTCGTCGACTAACGCCCGTTCGCCTCGACGCAGCGATTCGGTCCGGTACCTCAACTCAGTCAGAAGAAACGGTGGGTCAGTCGCGTTGATACGCCGCGATAGATGCATATAGTTGGGTGTGTACTAGTAACATGCTGGTCGTTAACACAGTACGGCAGGCCGGCACACGGCGGCCACGAACGGCGCGGGTTCGTCATGGTCTCGCGCGGGTAGGGTCGTGGCCGCAGTTTCCTCTCCGTCGCGGGGGTCCAAAGGGAAACGCTCTTTTGACGCACGTGCGGAGACTCAGCATATGACTGACGGGGACGACGAGACGCCCACCGAGGCGCCCGACGAGGAGTCGGCCACCGACGCATCCTCCGAGATTACGCCCGAGAGCCTCGACGAGCGCCTCGACACCGCCGAGGAGAAACTCGACGCGGCGGAGACGGAGGCTGACCTCGACGAGGCCGAAGAGACGCTCGACATCATCGCCGCCGACCTCGAAGCAGCCGAGCTGCCCGAGCCGGACGACGAGGACGAGGAGAGCCCGCGAGAGGAGCTCGAGTCGCGGCTCTCGGACCTGCGAGACGACCTCGAATCCCAGCGCGGACCGTACGCCGAGGAGGTCGTCGAGAACGTCGAAGAGTCGAAGACGAAAATCGAGGATACGCGGTGGACCGACCGCGGTGAGGCCGAAGTCGCCGACGCCGTCGAGTCGTTCCTCGACACGGTCGCCGAAATCTTCGAGGAGGACGACGAAAGCGACGCCGTCGTCGACGCGGCCGTCTCCACCGGCGACGAGAGCGACCTCGTCTCGGCGCTCGACGCCGTCGCGAAGACGGTCGAGTCGGCGTCGCTCGACCCCGACGAGGACGAAGAGACCATCGCGTCGCTTCTCGAAGCCACCGAGACGCTCCAATCGGACCTCGAAGACGCCCAGGAGTGGGACGACCTGGAGACGCGCGAACAGCTCGAAGCCGAGGGGTTCTACGACGTACTCGGCCACTACAAGGACTACCCGCCGGAGTGGAGCGCACTGAAGGAGCACGAGAAGCGCGGTAACGTCGAGATGGTGCTGCTCGCGCTCGACAGTCTCCAGTCGGACTTCATGGAGGAACACTGTCTCGAAGCCATCACGCGGATGAACGACGCCCGCGCGTTCGACGCGATGCACCAGCGCGCACAGAAGCGCGACAAGCCGAGCATCAGGGCGCTCGGCAAGATGGGGTCGGGCGCGCTCGACGCCGTCGAGACGCTCGTCGACTACGTCGACACCGACAAGGACCCCGCACTGCAGAAGGTGACGTTCAAAGCGCTCGGCGAGATCGGCAGCGAGGAGGCGACGCAACCGCTGGCCGACAAACTCGTCATGGACAACGACCACGTCCGGCCGCACGCCGCGCGCGCGCTCGGCCTCATCGGCGACACCCGCGCCGTCGACCCGCTGACCGACACGCTCGAAGACGACGCGAGCCCGAACGTCCGCGCGAGCGCCGCGTGGGCGCTCCGCCAGATTGGCACCGAGAAGGCGCTGAAAACCGTCGCCGAGCACACCGACGACGACTCGTTCATCGTCCAACACGAAGTCGACCAGGCGAAGCAGTCGCTCGACACGACGACACCGACGGCGTAAGGAGACCTGATCTCTAATCTCAGTTTTTACGCGAGGAACGTCGAGAGGAACAGCAGCGCGAAGCCGAGTGCGATAGAGAAGCCGCCGACTCGGCCGAGCCACGTGTGTTCGCGGACCTCCTGCGGCGAGATGTCGACGGTGTAGCCGTTGAAATCGGGGTCGTACTCGACGTACGTCGGTTCCTGGAAGAACTCCATGAAGACGAGCGCGCCGCCGAGCGCGCCGAGGGCGTAGCCTGCCAGTTCGAGACCGGTTACGAGATTCACCGTGACCATGACAGTCTCACCGTCTGTCGAAGTCAAAAAAACACCGAAGCGAACGTTTATCCCCGGGGACGGGACCACCCCGTGTCGTGTCCCGTCGCCTCGCGGCCGTCTGCTGTCTGCTCGCCGTCTGTGCGGGAGTGGCGTCGCCAGCCCTCGCCGCGTCGACGCCCGACGCTCCGACGAACGGGTCTACGGCGACGAACGGCTCTGTGGCGCCGAACGGTCTTACGACGCCGAATGGTTCTACGGTGACGAACGGCTCCGCGCCGTCGAGCGACCCCTCCGGCCGCATCGTCGAACTCTACCCGAACCCCGTCCGCGACGGCGACGTCGGCGAGTTCGTCGTCGTCGAAACCGCGGGCGGAGAGAACTGGACGCTCTCCGACGGGGAGTCGACCGTCGCGGTCCCTTCGTCGCGCCGCGTCGCGCTCACGTCCGACCCGGAAGCCGCGCGGAATCTGACCGACGCGCCGGTCGTCGAAAGTGCGCTCTTACTGTCGAACGGTGGCGAGCGTCTCGTCCTCAGCCGCGACGGCCACGTCGTCGACGTGGTCGGCTACGACAGCGCGCCGAGCGGCGAGCGGTGGCTTCGCGACGCGGACCCCCACTGGCGACCGCGCGGCTTCGAACCTCGGTCGGTCCCCGAGACTGGGGCGGCCGACGCGACGACGTTCGTCCTCCCCGACGCTCCGCGGGTGCCCCTCGAAACGCTGCGCGACGCCGACGACAGGCTCCTGCTCGCGGGCTACACGTTCACCTCCGAACGCGCAGCGGCGGCGCTTCGCCGAGCGAACGACCGCGGCGTCGACGTTCGCGTCCTCGTGGAGGGCGGGCCGGTCGGCGGCGTCTCGAAGCGTCAGGCCCGCCTGCTCGACGGCCTCGCGGCCGAAGGTATCGACGTGCGCGTCGTCGACGGCGAACGCGCCCGCTACAGCTACCACCACGCCAAGTACGCCGTCGTCGACGACTCGGCGCTCGTGCTCACCGAAAACTGGAAACCCGGCGGCACAGGCGGCCGCGACAGCCGCGGGTGGGGCGTCCGCGTCGACGACGCCGAGACGGCCGACGAACTCGCAGCGGTGTTCGAGACGGACGCCGGCTGGCGCGACGCGAAACGGTGGTCCGAGTACCGCCGCAGCGCGACGTTCGTCGCCCCCGAGCCCGCGAGCGACTCGTACGCGAGCGAGTTCGACCCCCGTTCCGTCCGTGCCGAACGCGTGCGTCTGTTCACCGCCCCCGGGAACGCCGAAGATGCCGTCGTCGCCGAACTCGCCGAGGCCGAGGAGTCCATCGACGTGCTCCAACCGTCGGTCGGCGGTCCTCGTCAGCCGTTCGTCCGGGCGACGACGCGGGCCGCCGAGCGCGGCGTCAGAGTCCGTCTCCTCCTCTCCGGCGCGTGGTACGTCGAGGAGGAAAACCGCGTTGTCGCCGACCGACTGAACGAGTGGGCCGACAGCAGCGACGCGCCGCTCTCGGTTCGTCTCGCCGACCCGCGGGGACGGTACGGGAAGGTGCACGCGAAAGGCGTCGTCGTCGACGGCGAGACGGCGCTCGTCGGGAGTCTCAACTGGAACAACCACTCCGCGCGGGAGAACCGAGAGGTCGTCGTCGCCCTCGACGGCGAGGAGGCGGCGGGGTACTACGCGGAGGTGTTCGCGGCGGACTGGCGGGTCAGCGGCGACGGCGAGAGCCGACCGTTCCCCGTCGGCGTCGGCGTCGCAGTCGTCGCCGCGGCGGCGCTGGCCGTGGTCGTGGGGGCGAGAGAAATCGAGTTCGAGTAGCGGTCTCCTCAGTCCAGCGCGGCGGTGCTCGACAGTTCGTCGTCGATGTCGGCTTCGGCCATCTTCTCGACGAGGCTGTCGATGACTTCCTCGCGCATGCCCTTGACGAACTTGATGGAGCCGACGACGAGGTGACCGCCGCCGGAGACGCCGCCGCCTTTCACCTCGTCGTTGAGCTCGGCGACCATCTGCGGGATGTCGAGGCGGACGCCGTCGGAACGGAGCACGGCGAAGTCCGGCCCGTAGCCGATGGTGATGACGGGCTCGCCCGTCTCTCGAACCTTGCGGTCGTGGAGTTCACCCGTCGTCTTGCCGGGTGCGGGGTAGGTGAAGCGGTGCGCGAAGTTGTCGAGGTCGACCGTATAGAGGTGGACGTCGCTCTTCAGGCGCTCGTGTTCGACGTGGTCCTCGACGGCGTCGAGTTGGACGTCGACGTCGCGCTCGGCGCGCGCCGAGAGGAACTCGACGAGTTCGCGGTGGCGCTCGTCGTCGTCGCAGCCGACGTTGAGCACGTCGTTGACAAGCGCTTTGCCCTCGCTGTAGCGCAGCCAGTGGGCCGCGTAGTCGAGCGCCTCGCCGATGTCACCGAGGTCCTCGCGGTCGTAGCCCTGCTCTTCGGCGAGCTCGACGAACTCGTCCATCACCTCGGCCTTCGAGCGGTCAGCGAGTCCGGCGACGGCGGGAACGTGGCGGAGTTCGTCGGTGATGTCGGGGTCGATCATCCGAGCTAGTTCGACGCACATCATCCCGGTGGTGATGCGGTAGTCCTCGTCGTACAGGTAGGGGTTGACGTGGGCGTCGAGCAGCGGTTCGACCGCCTCCGGGTCGGGGTGGTGGTGGTCGACGACGGCGATGGGCATGTCGTAGTGCGCGAGGTTCTGGTAGGCGGGAACGTCCTCCTCGGTGCTGCCGTTGTCGAGCATCAACAGGAGAGGGAGCATCTGGCCGTGGCGGGCCTGGCCTTCGAGCGCGAAGTTGAGGTCGCGCGTCACGTCCTCCATCTCGTAGAACGGCGCTTTGCTCGGCAGGCGTTTGAACAGGTGGAGGGGAGCGTCGGGGTTCTCGTGAACCTCGGCGATGAAGTTCTCCAGCGCGAACTGCACCGGAATCGACGCGCACATGCCGTCGCCGTCGGCGTGATGGCGGACGCGAATCGGGCGGCCCTCCAGCACGGTCCGGCGCAGCAGGCGGGCCACGTCGCGGAGGTCGTCGCGGAGTTTCTCGAACGCGGGCCACTCGACGAGCGGCTCGACGGTGTGCGGTTCCGCTCGCTCGGCCATCGCGTCGTCGAGGCGGTCGCCGACGGTCTCGGCGCGTTCGCCGTCGAGCGCGGCGAGCGAGGAGACCTCGACCTGCATCGTCCCGTCGTGGGTCTCGACGCGGCCGTCGATGCGCACGAGGTCGTCGAGTTCGACGTCGGGGTACGCGCGGACGCCGGCCTCGTCGAAGGCGGCGCAGGAGACGATTCCCGTGTCGTCGGTGACGTGGAAGATGGTCGGGCCGCCGGTCTGTTTTATCTGCGCGATTCGGCCTTCGATGGTCGCGTCGGTACCCGTCGAGAGCGAGGCGATGGACGTGATGTCGGGCTCGTGGTCGACGGTCTCCGTTCGGTAGTCGTCGACGTCGGCCTCCTCGAAGGCGATGTCGCCGTTCTCCTTTATCTCGACGAGTTCGACGACGAGGCTGTCACCGACGTCGTACTCGGCGTCGAGGTTCGACTCGTGGACGAGTCCGGAGACGCTGTCGGAGATGTCGACGAAGACGCCGTAGTCGACGACGCCGTTGACGACGGCGTGGTAGCGTGCGCCCGCTTCCACGTCCGCGACGGTGCAATCGGGAGCGAGATCGTAGACGACGGGTCTCGAATCGGACCCTGCGCCGGAATCTCCGGCGGTGTCATCGGTCATGGGCGTGCTACGTGGGGGTCCCGCCTTAAGCTTTACATCCTGTCCCGACGGGACCGCTCTCGACCCGGACGGCGACCCTTCCGGAACCCTTAGAAGGCGACGGGTAGCACTGTCTGCTATGCGGCTCTTCCGGTCGAGTGAGATTCTCGGGATCGCCGCCGAGACGCTCGAATTCGCCCTCGAAGCCTCCGAAGAGACACACCCGAACGAGTACATGGGGTTCCTTCGGGGCGAGGACGCCCGCGACCTCGGGCTGGACCGCGACGGCACCGTCATCACCGACGTGCTGGTGATTCCGGGGACGGAGTCGAACCCGGTGAGCGCGACGGTCAAGACGAGTATGGTCCCCAACGACAGACACGCCGTCGGGTCGGTTCACTCACACCCCAACGGCGTGCTCCGCCCGAGCGACGCCGACCTCGCGACGTTCGGCAGCGGCGACGCTCACATCATCATCGGCGCACCGTACGGGCGGAACGACTGGCGCGCGTTCGACCGGGAGGGCAAGCGTCGGAAACTCGACGTGCTCGACGTCGAGCTGCCGGACGACGAGGCGTTTTTCGACTTCACACAGGAAGACATCGACCGGGAACTCTCCGAGGACTCATGATAGACGAGGCTTTCGACGCATGACGACGGTAATCGCACAGGGCACGTTCGACCTGCTCCACCCGGGGCACGTTCACTATCTCACCGAGGCCGCCTCGATGGGCGACGAACTCCACGTCATCGTCGCCCGAGGCGACAACGTCACCCACAAGGAGAAACCGGTTCTCTCGGACCGTCAGCGCCGCGACTTGGTCGCCGCGCTCGGCGTCGTCGACGAGGCGCATCTCGGCCACCGCGAGGATATCTTCGTCCCCATCGAGGAGATTCAACCGGACCTCATCGTCCTCGGCTACGACCAACACCACGACGAGGCGGCCATCGAGTCGGCGCTGACCGCCCGCGGTATCGACTGCGCCGTCGAACGCGCGTCCGCGAGAGAGCCGAAGTATCCCGACGAACTGCTCTCGACGGGCGACATCATCGAACGAATCCTCGCACGGCGCGGTTGCTGACACCGGGTTCTCTCGACTCGCTCAGACGGGGTACCGGTCGCCGTCGGCCTCTTCGAGTATCTTTTCGACGGTCTCCCAGTGGTGACGGACCTTGTCGGTCGGTCGGTACCGCGCCCCGTACCCTTCGCTGACCGGTTCGAGGATATCGTTTTCGACGAGCACGTCGAGGTGGTGGCGCACGGTCTTGTAGTCGAGGTGGAGGTCGGCGGCGAACTGGTTGGCGTTGCGGGGTTCGTCGTCGGCAGCGACGAGGAGCCGAAGTCGGTTGTCGCCGCCGCGCGTGCTCGTCAGCACGTACCAGAGGACGGACTCCATCACCGAATGAGAGTTCACCGACCGACCTAAACACATCGCCGGAACATACAGGCTGTGCGAGTTGCTCGCACTCTCCCGCGAGCGTCTCCGCCGTCGACTCCCGTCGTCGACGCGGTGACTCACCGACTCCCGTCGTCGACGTGGTGACGCACCGACTCACGTCGTCGACGCGGTGACGCGCCAACTCACGTGGTGAACAGTTCGGTCTCGTCGGGTATCGAGAACAGCCCCATCCGGACGCCGGCGTCGAGCCAGCCGTATCCGTACGAGAACGAGGCGAGCGCGTTCACCCAGTCGTCGGCCTCGCGGAAGTGGCGGCCGTCGTCGAGGTACGACTCGGCCATCTCCCGGCAGTCGTCGGCCATCGCCGACAGCGGCGTTCCCTCGGGCGGGAGCGCCTCGGCCTCGTCGAGGGCGTCGGCCAGCATCCGCTCGTAGCGCGTCGTCTTCTCTTTGAGGTCCGCAGCCATACCGATGGATGCGCGCGTCGTCGCCTAAGCGTTCCCCTGTCGCATCGACCGGCTCGTCTCCGGACCGACTTGCGCCGCCCGCGTCGAACAGCACAAATTAAATACAAACCCGCGGCCAAGACACCCCAATGACAGACATCTCCGAAGAAGACGGATTCGTCGAACACCGGCGGCTCATCGTCGCCGGGACGGGTATCGCCGGCCTCACGGCCGCCATCTACGCGGCCCGGTCGAACAACGACCCGCTGGTGTTGGAGGGGTCCGAACCCGGCGGCCAACTGACGCTCACGACGGAAGTCGACAACTTCCCGGGCTTCCCCGAGGGTATCAGCGGCCCCGAGCTCGTCAACAACATGAAGTCGCAGGCGAAGCGCTTCGGCAGCGAAATCAAGAACGGCGTCGTCGCCGACGTCGACGACTCCCAGCGGCCGTTCCGCGTCGAACTCACCAACGGCGACGTGTACACGGCCGACGCGCTCATCGCCGCCTCCGGTGCGAGCGCCCGGACGCTCGGCATCCCCGGCGAGGACGAACTGATGGGCTACGGGCTCTCGACCTGTGCGACCTGCGACGGCGCGTTCTTCCGCGACGAGAAGATCGTCGTCGTCGGCGGCGGCGACGCCGCGATGGAGGAGGCGTCCTTTCTCACGAAGTTCGCGTCGACGGTGTACCTCGTCCACCGCCGCGAGGAGTTCCGCGCGGAGGACTACTGGATCGACCGCGTGATGGAGCAGGTCGAAGACGGCGACATCGAACTCGTGCTCAACACCGAGGTGACGGAACTGCACGGGTCGCCCGAGGCGGGCGTCGACACCGTGACGATGGTTCGACACCCCGAGGGCCACCCGACCGACCGCCTCGACGACCCCGAAACCGACGAGTTCGAGTTCGAGGCGGGCGCGGTGTTCTACGCCATCGGTCACACGCCGAACACCGAGTACCTCGAAAACACGGGCGTGCAGATGGACCCCGAGGGCTACCTCAAGACGAAAGGCGGCTTCGAGGGCGGTCAGACCGAGACGGACGTCCCCGGCATCTTCGGCGCGGGCGACGTCGTCGACTTCCACTACCAGCAGGCCATCACCGCCGGCGGGATGGGCTGTAAGGCCGCCATCGACGCCGACGACTACCTCGAAGGCCTCGAACGCGGCGGGGCCGAGACGACCGAGGCGGCGGCCGCAGAGTCCGACGACTGAGTCGCGTTCGAGGTCGTTCGGACGGACAGCTCTCGCTCGATACTGTCGAGACACGGTAAGGCGAGACGAGCGGTCGCCGACGACGAGCAGACGGCGATTCACCGTCGCCCGTCGTTCGACCCTTCGGTCTGTTCTCTCACTCGACACCGGGGAACCACTCGAACGATTCGAGGGTGACGAGATACGCGTCGACGGTGTCGAGGTAGCGAATCGCGTACTCGGTTGGATAGTACCCCGACGCGGCGAACTCCTCGGGGGTGCTGATGGGCGCGCGGACATCTCTGGGTTTACCCTCCAGATACTCGGTCGTGACCATCGGCTCGACGAACGTGAGTTCACCTTCGTCGCCGCCGTCGGGGTTGTACGCGCCCCAGACAAGTGTGTGAGTGAACCGCTCTCCCTGGAACTCCCGCGCCATCGGGCTGACGAGGTGTTCGCCCATACCGGGGACGATCTCGCGCGGTGCGCCGAGTGCGTCGGCGGTTACGTAGCCCGGCGGCATCTGAGCGTCCGGAATCGTGTACTCCGCGACACCGGGTCCGATGGCTTCGACGTCGTCCTCCTCCATGAGGTAGAAGTGGATGTCGAAGTGGGGGAGACCGTAAATCTCCACGGGCTGGTGGCCCATCGGCGTCCAGTCGAGACCCAAGTACGTGAAGTTCGTCCCGGGAGTCCGCGGGAAGTGCAGGTGGAGCATCTGCGGTTCCTCGGGGAGCGTTTCGAGCGTGTCAGCGGTGATAAACACCCCGAGCGCACCCGTCCGCCCGTGCCGGTCAGGAAGTGCGAACGTCGCAACGCGGCCGCCGCCGAGTGTCCCCATCTCGCCGAGGCCGAACCTTCCCATAGACCGCCCGTTTCCGTTTGCTCCGGTAGCCGCGGCGGTACCGCTGGCCATCGTCGCGAGGGCCCCGGTACCTATCGCCTTGAGGACCGCCCGACGCGGCCATCCGTACTCCCGTCCCGGTAATCGTTCGCCGAACACTGGTAACGTAGCTATCCCTCTCTCGGTCGATCTGTCGGACGACATTTCTTCACCAACAATCGTGTACGTTGTACGTCGATATAGAGATTTGTTCACACTATTCATGCGCGAATGTCACGAATACAGGAACGGTCCGTCCAACCAGGAGCGGTTCACACGACGGTCTAGAGTCTCTTGGAGAAACGGCGGGAACCCGTCTCCGACCGGCGTCACCCGCATCGATACCCACAGACCCTTTAGTACGTATCGCCCACTCCCCCTATGGTCGAAACCGAGACGTACACCATCGAAGGACCCGACGGCGACACAGACGCCGTCGAACTGCCCGCCGGTCTCGTCGACGTACTCTCCGAACAGGGCGAGCAACCGACCGAGGTCGTCGGCGACATCCTGCTTCTGTCGTTCGTCCAGCGCGCGCACGCCATCGTCCACCACTCGGAGGGCGAGACGCCGCAGGACCTCGTGGAGATAAACGAGAAAGGCGAAGAACTGTTCGAGGAACGCTTCGGCATGACGCTCGCCGAGGCGACGGGCCACTCGCACTGAGCGACTCCCGCGTCGTCGACGGACCGACGCCGGCGGAACGCGAGCGGCCGTCTCGAACGGTCGCAACCGACCGTCGTTTCGGGCGAGTAGGCGCGGTAATACCAGTTTTCGACTCGACTTAACCCGGAAAACCGGCCGACTGAGTCGACGTTCACCGTCTCTCACCGTTCGCGCTCGGCGAAGTGTCTTGTGACCGAAATGTTCGCGGAAGTACGAACTATAACTAATCCTATCGCAGTCGCATCTTTGGGTGCGATGAGCTATACAACGACGAGCGGCGGACGGTACGCGGGGTGGCGAGGATGCTAGCCGAACTCGCAAACGCGACGGCGGCAGTTCCCTTGCAGTCCGGCGGGTTCTTGGAACTCGCGGTGCTGTTCATCATTCTCGCCATCGTCGCCTACGTGGTCGGTGCGCGGGGCATCGCGGGCGTCACGATGGAGATCGCCCGCATCCTGATCCTCGTGTTCATCGTCCTGGCGATCCTGTCGTTCTTACTGTAGCGACTCGTACCCATTTTTTACGTCGCCGTCCTCGGAGCGACAGCACTGCCCGAGCCGGTTCCCTCGTCCGCGAACGCGTAGCATCGGTAGTCGCTTGCCGTCTACGTAGCTGTTTTGTCGCCGGCGTGTTATCAGGTGTCATGCACCCCCGCGCACAGGCGTTCGCCGAACGCGCCGCCGAGTCACACGGCCTCGACGTGACCGTTCGCGAGTTCCCCGAAGGGACGAAAACCGCCGCCGACGCCGCCGACGCCGTCGGCTGCGAAGTCGGTCAGATCGCCAGCAGCCTCGTGTTCGCCGTCGAAGGCGACGACGGAGCCGTGTCGCTCGTCGTCGCGATTACCAGCGGCGCGAACCGAGTCAGCGAGGACGCGCTCGCCGCAGAGCTGGGCGTCGCACCGGATGCCATCTCGATGGCCGACCCGGAACTGATTCGGGAGCGAGTCGGCTGGGCTATCGGCGGCGTGCCGCCGTTCTGTCACGACTCCGACATCCGAACGTTCATCGACCCCTCGCTTCTGGAGTACGAGACCGTCTGGGCGGCCGCCGGTACGCCCAGTGCCGTCTTCGCGCTCACGCCGGAGTCGCTCCGCGAGCACGCGAACGCCACCGTCGTCGACGTCACCCGCGGTTAGAGCTAACACGAAGTTATATATTGTAGTAGGCAAAATAGAGAATTAGATATGTCTAATTCAGGGTGGTCGAGCGATGGGTAATCCCGCCGTGCTCGGCCAGGCCGGACTCTCGACGGAACTGTTCGATATCTTCCTCGCGTCGGTCCGCGACGGTTTCGTTCAAGTCAGCGCGTTCGTCGCCATAACCGTTCTAGCGTTCAGCTACATCCAGTACCGCACGAACGGACGGTTGATAGCGCGACTCGAATCGGAGGAGAAGTACCAACCGCTCGTCGGCGCGATGATGGGGTTGACTCCGGGCTGTGGCGGCGCTATCGTGATGATGCCACTGTACGTCCGCGGAAGCGTCTCCTTCGGTACCGTCGTTGCGACGCTCATCGCGACGGCCGGGGACTCCGCGTTCATCATCCTCGTGCTCGCGCCCGAAGCGGCGCTGTACGCCTACGGACTCGCCTTCGTCTCGGCGGTCGCCTTCGGCTACGGCATCGACCGCTTCGGGATGGGCGTCGACCGCATCGACCGAGCGGTGGCCCGCGTCGGTCGCACGGTGACCGACGGCGGCGTCGCCTCCCCCGCAGTCGGCAGCCAGGTGCACCACTACGAGGACGCGCAGGGCTGCGAGGTCGACGACACCGTCAGCGACGCGCCGTTTCTCCGCCGTCTGAGCCAAGCCGCACTCGCGGTCTGGTGGGTCGCAGCGATAGGCGGACTCGTCGCCGGCGTAGTTTACCTCTTCCGCGGTGCGCCGGACGTACCGATGGTCGCCGGCGCCACCTTCGCGGGCGCGTTCACCGTCTTCGGACTCGTGGGGACGACGCTCTCCTTTTACCTGTACTTCGTCGGCCGTCGGTACATCGGACACGGTCACGTCGGCCGGGCCCGCGACACGTTCGGCAACGTCTACGAGACGCTGACGCACGCGGCCATGGAGACGTCGTTCGTCACCGTCTGGGTTCTCGCGGCCTACCTGCTGTACGAGTACGGTATCCTCGTGACTGGTGTCGACTTGCAGCTGTTCGCCGCCGCGGCGGGCGTTCTCGCACCCATCGGCGCGGCGCTCGTCGGCCTGATTCCCGGCTGTGGACCGCAGATTCTGCTCGCGACGGCGTACGCCGAGGGCGCGATTCCGTTCTCGGCGCTGACGGCCAACGCCATCAGTCAGGACGGCGACGCGCTGTTCCCGCTCCTCGCCATCGACAAGAAAGCCGCCGTCGTCGCCAGCATCTACACGACGGTTCCGGCGCTCGTCGTCGGTATTGCGCTCCACGTCGCGTTCGGACCGCAGTTCGGATTCGGGGTGCTGTGAGTGCGGCGTCCGAGAAACCCACTTCCGTCCGGGAGGCGTAACACGGGCCGATGAGCGCCCCCGACGTCGACAGTTCCGACGACTCCGAGGACACCGTACGCGTGTGGCTCGTCGAACGAACGTACTCCGACGACGAACAGAACATCGTCATCCTCGTCTACGCGACCCCCGACGGGTCGCGGTATCTCCGTAAGGAGCGCGCGCTCACGAGTTTCGGCGACGTGCGCGACACCACCGCCGCCGTCAACGCGAGACCCGGGAGTGTTGGCCGCGTCGACGACGCCGACACCCGGGAGGCGTACGCGGCCGAAGCGACGCGGATGCGCGAGAAACACGACCCGGACGACCTCATCTGATTCTGTCCGCCGCCGCTCGCCGGCGTCGCTCCCCGACGTTCAAATACGAAGACGGAACCATCCCGTACCGTGACGTGACCGTCGCCGCGAGTCGGACGAGGCGGGAGCGCGGCCGCCCGCTCGCGGGCACCACGACTCGACGCGGCCGCCTGTTCGCCACAGATTCGCCTCCGACCGAGCGTTGAGGTGTTTCCCACCCGTATGCGACTCCATGGGACATCTGTCGCCGACCTTCGAAGGAGACACTGTCGTCGTAACGGGCGCGAGTTCCGGAATCGGACGAGCCGTCGCGCTCGCGTTCGCCGACGCCGGGGCCACCGTGTTGAACGCTGACGTGCGCGAGGGACCGAAGGACCTCGACGAATCCACACCGACGCACGAACTCGCCCGGGAACGCGGCGTCGCCGCCGAGTTCCTCGAGTGCGACGTGAGCGACCCCGCCGAACTGGAGGCCGTCGTCGAGCGCGCCCGCGAGTACGGTGGTGTCGACGTGATGGTCAACAACGCGGGAATCCACGTCAGCAAGCGGTTCCGCGACGTCCGACCCGAGGAGCTACGGCGCGTCCACGAGGTGAACACCTACGGGGCGTTTTTCGGCACGCAGCTCGCCGCCGAGGAGATGATCTCGCGCGGCGAGGGCGGCGTCGTCGTCAACACCGCCTCGACGACGATGGGCGTCGCCGAGTGGGAACACTCCCACTACGCGACGACGAAAGGCGCGATTCGGATGCTCACCCGGAGCGCGGCGCTCGAACTCGCCCGACACGACGTGCGCGTCAACGCCGTCGCGCCCGGTCCCGTCGCCACCGAGATAACCGAGGGGTGGTCCGAGCGCGCCCGCGAGATCGGGCCGGAGAGCGACGCGACCGACCAGCCGACGCTCCCCCTCCGCGCGGCGACGCCCGACGAGCTCCCCGGCGCGTACCTGTTCTTGGCCAGCGACGACGCTTCGTTCGTCACCGGTGAGACGGTGTGGGTCGACGGCGGCGACCACGTCTGCTGAGTGAACGCACGGTCGACCGAGCGCTCGTCTCGCTCGTCGAATCTTCACCGTCGTCTGTGAGTGACACGTCGAACCACGTGAGCGAACACACACCCGAACTTATGCGCCGAGGCCGGGTAGTAGGATGTGATGGGAGCGCTATCTGAACTGTTCGCGCCGGGACGCATCGCCGTCGTCGGCGCGACTGCGCGTGAAGGGTCCATCGGCCGCGCCATCACGCAGAACCTCGTCGACGACTACGACGGCGAGGTCGTGCCGGTGAACCCGAACTACGACGAGGTGCTCGGACTCCCGTGCGTCGACTCCGTCGGCGAGAGCGACGCCGACCTCGCGGTGGTCGTCGTGCCGCCGCAGATCGCCGTCGACGCCGTCCGAGACGCCGGAGAGAGCGGCGTGAACAACGTCGTCGTCATCACCGCCGGGTTCGGCGAAACCGGTAGTGAGGGCGCAGCCCGCGAACGCGAACTTCGCGAGGCGGCCGAGCAGTACGACATCAACCTCGTCGGACCGAACAGCCTCGGAATCATGAGCACACCGAACGGGATGAACGCCACGTTCGGCCCCGACAACGCCCTCGAAGGCGACCTCTCCTTCATGAGCCAGTCGGGCGCGTTCATCACTGCCGTTTTGGACTGGGCCAACGACGAGGGCGTCGGCTTCAAAGACGTCGTCTCGCTCGGCAACAAAGCCGTGTTGGACGAGACCGACTTCGTCGCCGAGTGGGGCGACGACCCCGACACCGACGTCGTCATCGGCTACCTCGAAGGCATCGAGGAGGGCCGAGAGTTCATCGACACCGCCCGCGAGGTGACGCAGAGTACGCCGATTCTGCTCGTCAAATCGGGGAAGACCGACGCCGGCGCGCAAGCCGCGTCGTCGCACACCGGGACCATCGCCGGCTCCGACCGCGCCTACGAAGCCGGACTGGAGCAGGCGGGCGTGCTGCGCGCGTCGTCGCCGCAGGAGCTGTTCGACGCGGCGCAGATGCTCGCCAACCAGCCGCTGCCGGAGTCGAAGAACATCGCCGTCATCACGAACGCCGGCGGCCCCGGCGTGATGGCGACCGACGCCGTCGGCGAATCGGGGCTGAAGATGGCGACGTTCTCCGACGAGACGCTCGACGCCTTCGGCGAGAAGTTGCCCGAGGAGGGGAACATCTACAACCCGGTCGACGTGGTCGGCGACGCCGACATCGACCGCTTCCGCGACGCCCTCGACGTCGCGCTCGCCGACGAGAACGTCGGTTGCGCGCTCGTGCTCTCGGCACCCACCGCGGTGCTCGACTACGGCGAACTCGCCGAAGCGACGGTCGAACTCCGCGAGAAACACGGCAAACCGGTCGCCGCCTGCTTCATGGGCGGCGAGCGCGTCGACGCCGCCGAGAGCGTCCTGCGCGAAGCGGGCATCCCGAACTACTTCGACCCCGCCCGCGCCGTCGAGAGCCTCGACGCCCTCGGCGAGTACAGCGACATCCGCAAGCGCGAGTACGACGACCCCGTCGAGTTCGACGTCGACCGCGAGCACGTCCGGTCGATACTCGAAGCGGCGGCCGACCGCGGCGACACCCGCATCGGCGTCGAAGCGATGGATCTCTTGGACGCCTACGGCATCCCGATTCCGGCGGGCGACATCGTCGACAGCCCCGAGGACGCCGTCACGGCCGCTCAGGAGATCGACGGCGACGTCGTGATGAAGATCGTCAGCCCGGATATCCTCCACAAGTCCGACATCGGGGGTGTCAAGGTGGGCGTCGAAGACGGAGAGGTGTTCGACGCCTACGAGGACCTCGTCACGCGGGCGCGGAACTATCAGCCGGACGCGACGATTCTCGGCGTCCAGGTCCAGGAGATGGTGAACCTCGACGACGGCGTCGAGACCATCGTCGGCATGAACCGCGACCCGCAGTTCGGTCCGCTGTTGATGTTCGGTCTCGGCGGCATCTTCGTCGAGATTCTGGAGGACACGACGTTCCGCGTCGCGCCCGTCTCCGAGAGCGAAGCACGCGAGATGACCGACGAGATTCAGACCGCGCCGCTGCTGCGCGGCGCGCGCGGCCGCGACCCCGTGGACCGCGACGCCATCGTCGAGACCATCCAGCGGCTCTCGCAGCTCGTCTCGGACTTCCCGGCCATCCTCGAACTCGACATCAACCCGCTCGTCGCACTGCCCGAAGAGGGCGACGAGACGGGCGTACAGGCGGTCGACGTGCGACTGACCATCGACCCGGACCAACTATAAGCGACCACGAAACCCTCACACACTCATGACCGAAACCCTACTGGTGACCTCGACGCAGGACAGTACCGGAAAGACGGCGGTGACGCTCGCGCTCGGCTTGCTCGCGCAGGACCGCGGCCTCTCTGTCGGCTACATGAAGCCGAAGGGGACGCGACTGCAGAGCAACGTCGGCAAGACGCTCGACGAGGACCCGATGCTCGCGCGGGAACTGCTCGGCACCGACGCCGAGATGCACGAGATGGAACCCATCGTCTACTCGCCGACGTTCATCCAGGGCGCGGTTCGCGGCCGGGAGAGCGGCGAGGACCTCGCCGAGATCGTCCGCGAGTACTACGACGTGCTCTCGGCCGACACCGATCTGATGCTCGTCGAAGGCGGCGGCAAACACACCACCGGCGGCATCGTCGACCTCACCGACCCCGAAATCGCCGACCTGCTCGACGCGAAGGTGCTTCTCGTCGCCGACTACGCGACGCCCGCGGACCTCGACGACGTGCTCGCCGCCGTCGACGACGTGCGCGACGAAGGCGACGACCGACTCGCCGGCGTGCTGTTCAATCGCGTCGGCGACGCCGCCTACGACGAACTGGAGACGGAAGTCGTCTCCTTCCTCGAAAGCCGCGACGTGCCCGTCCTGGGCGTCGTCCCGCGCGAGCGCGAACTCGCCGGTATCTCCGTCGCCGACCTCGCCGACGAACTCGGCGCGGAACTCGTCACCGACGCGCCGACCGACGCCTACGTCGAACGCTTCCTCGTCGGCGCGATGGGCGCGGACGAGGCGCTCCGTTACTTCCGCCGGACGAAGGACGCCGCCGTCATCACCGGCGGCGACCGCGCGGACGTCCAGACCGCCGCGCTCCAGGCACCCGGCGTGAAGTGTCTCGTCCTCACCGGCGGCCACCGACCCTCGGGAGCGGTCGTCGGCCGCGCCGAGTCCGAGGGCGTCCCGGTGCTCGTGCTCAACGCGGACACGCTGTCGGCCATCGACCGCACCGAGGAGATAATTCGCGGCGGTCGCACGCGCGACGAGCGGACCGTCGAACTGATGCGCGAACTGCTGTTCGAGCACGCCGACGTCGACGCGCTCGTCCCGGCGGCGGCCGACGACGAGACCGACGCCGAGTAGTCGTCGCCGACCCCTCCGGATTCGGTCGGTACGACACCTTTTTCCACCGTTACGACGCCCGGTGTGTCGCCTCGTCTGCCGACTCCGGTGCGACGGCGGGTGTCGCCCTGTCGTGTTCGCGTCGATATTCCCTCACTCACCGATTTGTGCGAACCGTACGCTGATTTCGCACACTTATTACAACTAACCTAATCTGATTAGGTTAATGTACTTAGTCAGCTCAATCGAAAGTGTGTCCGTTCGGCACGAAGGGACGTTCGCCGTCGGGAGGCGGCGCGTCTCGGCCGACGTTATCGACACCAACGATGGACGAAACACCGACGCTCGAAAGACGGACCGTACTGAAACTGACCGGCGCGGCATCGCTGCTCCCCTTCGCGGGTCGGGCGCGGGCGGGGACGCTCGGTTCGCTCGTCGACGACACCTTGGATACGGCGAGCGACGCGCTACAGGAGGTACTCGTCGTCTTCGAGTCGAACGACGACGTGGGTCTGCTCGACTCGCTGGAGCTCGTCGACGGCTACCACGAGTTCTCGGTGCTCCCGGTGGGCTTTAGCCGACTGACGGGGGCGCAGATAGCGACCGTCGCCGACTGGGACGAAGTTCGCTACGTCGAAGCGAACCGCGACCTCGAATACTTCAACGACGACGGCCGCGAGGTGACTCGGGCGGCCGAGGTCCAGAGCGACCTCGGCTACGCCGGCGAGAACGCCCACGTCGTCGTCATCGACAGCGGCATCGACGGCGACCATCCCGACCTGGCGGCGAACCTCGACGCGAACTACCAGTGGGTCGGCGACCCCCTGGGACTCACCGGCACCGAGACGCTGTGGCTCGACGCGGGCGCGTTGGACACCGACGAGATCGGACACGGCACCCACTGTTCGGGCACCGTCGCCGGCGACGGCAGCGCGAGCGACGGCCAGTACAAGGGGATGGCACCGGCGGCGACGCTCACCTCCTACTCGACGAGCGCGGGCCTCTCGATTCTCAAGGCGGCGGCGGCGTTCGACCACATGCTCGAAAACGGCGACGGCTCGACGTACCAGGTCGTCTCGAACTCCTACGGCGCGTCGAGTACCGACGACTTCGACCCGAACGCGACGCTCAACGTCGCCTCGTGGTACGCCTACCAAGCGGACATCCTCCCGGTGTTCGCCGCAGGCAACTCCGGACCGGGGTACGACACGCTGAACGACTACGCGAAGGCGCCGCACGTCCTCGGCGTCGCCGCGACGAACGACCGAAAGGAAGTCACCGACTTCTCCTCGCGCGGCCGCGACGACGGCAGCAACTACGACCGCGAGACGGCGCTGTCGAACCTGGCGACGTACTACGAGTCCGGCGAAGCGTCGGGACCGCTCGGTATCTACCGGACCGGCGTCGCCGCGCCCGGAAACGAGATCGTGAGCACGATGTCGCCGGACGACCCGCTGGGGGCGACGACGGTCGACGACGGCGAACTGTACTACGCGAGCATCAGCGGGACGAGCATGGCCTGTCCGCACGTCTCGGGTATCGCCGCCTTGGTCGTCGACGCCCACGTCGCCGCGCAGGGGAGTCGACCCACGGCCCGCGAACTGCTGGCGACGGTCGAAGCCGAAGCCGAGGACGCGCTATCGAGCTACGAACCGGCCAGCGCCGGCGCCGGATTCGTCGACGCCTACGACGCCGTCGAGCGAGCGGAGGGCGGCGACCTCGCCACCCTCGACGAGACGACGCTCGTCTGACCGCCACGCCGACCGTAGGGACCGAACCCCGCGGGTCGCCTCGAACGCTGTGGCGCCGGCCGTCGACCGCGGACGGTCTCTCGGGGGCGACTCAGGTCGGGTTCCGCCGACCCCGACGTTCGGCGACGGTCGACGGCGCCCCCCTCGCCGTCGTCGCCCGCGACGACCGGCGGACGATATCGGCTCAGTGATTGAACGGGCCGCTTATTGTCTCGGCGACAGAACGGAGACCAATGCAGCGACAAGGTGTCGACGAGGATGCGTCGGCGCTGCTCGACAGCGCCATCGACACGCTCACCGACGTATTTTTTCTGTTCGATCTCGACGGTCGGTTCCTGCAGTGGAACAGTCGGCTGCGGGAGGTGACCGGATACAGCGACGACGAGATAGAACAGATGATACCGTTGGACTTCATCGCACCTGAGGACCGCTCGGCTATCACGGAGGCGATCGTTCGCGTCGTCGAGACGGGCAAGGCCCAGGAGGAGGCGTCGCTTCTCACCTCCGAGGACGAGCGCATCCCCTACGAGTTCACGGGCGCGTTGCTCCACGACGAGGACGGCGACCCCGTCGGCGTCTCGGGTATCGGCCGCGACATCACCGAGCGGAAGCGCCGCATCGAGGCGCTCCAGCGACAGACCAGTCGCGTCGAGACGCTGAACCGGATCAACGCCGTCATCCGAGAAGTCAACGAGGCGCTCGTCCGGACGTCGACCCGCGAGGAGATAGAGCGAGAGGTCTGTACTCACCTCGCCGGGGAACGACCGTACCGCTTCGCGTGGATCGGCGAGCGCGGCTACGACGGCGAGTCGGTCCTCGCCCGAACGTGGGCCAGCGGCCGCGGCTTCGACGACGCGACGCCCGAGGAGGTCGACGCCGAGGGGAAGATGGCGCTGGCAGCGGTCGAGACCGGTGAGGTCTGCGTCGCCGACGCCGTCGACGACGACGCGTTCGACCCGGAGTCGACGGCCGCCGAGCGCGGACTCGACTCGGCCGCGGCGGTTCCGCTCGTCTACCGGGACGCGAGTTACGGGGTGCTCTGCCTATACGCGACTCGCTCGGCGGCGTTCGAGGAGGACGAAATCGCGGTGCTGCGAGAACTCGGCGAGACCATCGGATACGCGATAAACGCCGCCGAGAAGCGGAACGCGCTCGTCAGCGACTCGGTCGTCGAACTCAAGTTCGACGTGACCGTCCCCGGACCGTTCTTTCTCACCGTCGCCGCCGACGCTGACGCCTCGGTCTCCATCGAGGGCGTCGTCACGGCCGACGACGGCTCGCTCTCGGAGTTCGTCGCCGTCGAGGGAGCGGACTCGGCGACCGTCGTCGAGGCCGCCCGCGAGGCCGACGGCGACGCCGTCGTCGTCGCCGAGTACGACGACGAGGCGGTCCTCCGGCTGACGCCGCCGGACGCCACGGTCGCGTCCGTCGTCGCCGACCTCGGCGGCGTCCTGAGGGAGGCGCACGCCGACGGCGAGGACGGCTCTATGACCGTCGAACTCCCGGCGGTCGCCGACGTTCGCTCCGTCGTCACGGCGCTTCGAGACCGGTACCCCAACGTTTCGCTCCGCGCCCAGCGCGAACGCGAGCGCACGAACGGCCGCGGCGTCGAGTTCCGCGACGCGCTCGACGAAGCGCTGACCGAACGGCAGAAGGAGGTGCTGGAGACGGCGTTTCTCGCCGGGTTCTTCGAGTGGCCCCGCGGGAGCACGGCGGAGGAAGTCGCCGAGGCGCTCGGCGTGTCGCCGCCGACGTTCCACGAGCATCTCCGCCGCAGCCAAGGGAAACTGCTCACCGCCTACTTCGACGGCATCTCGCAGAACGTCGACTGACCTAACCGGTTAGGCGGCTCACTTTTTATCGTTCGACGGTTTCGTCGAACTGCCTGGGTTCCCCACAGACCCGGCAAAGGTGAGACACCCGCGAGCGTTTCGATTCGTCGGAGACACCCGTCGTCTCGAAGTCGGCACGGACCGTGTCTGACCCGCACGGTCGAGTGCCGCCGCTTCCGCTTTCGCGCTCGCGTTCTGACTTCCCTTCGCTCGGCAACCCCCCATCCCCCCCTCAGCCGAGCGAAATCATCCCTTTTACCGTTTCGCCGGCCTGGACGCGCCGGAACGCCTCGTCGACGTCGTCGAGAGCCATCTCGAAGTCGATTATCCCCTCTACGTCGACCTGCTCGCTCGCCAGCAGCTCGATGGCCGTCGGGTAGGTGTGGCGGTAACGGAACGACCCCAGCAGGTCGAGTTCGTTGTCGATGATGTCGTTGGTGTCGAAGGGGACGACGCCGTCGGCGGCGAGACCGACGAGGACGACGGTGCCGCCGCGACGAACCACGTCGAGCGTGCCCCCGATGGCCTGCTCCGCACCCGACGCCTCGACGACCACGTCGGCGAAGCGCCCGCCAGTCGCCTCCTCGACGGCGTCGACGGGGTTCTCTTCGGCGACGTTCACGACCGTCGCGCCGCGTTCGCGCGCCCGTTCGAGCTTCGAGGGCAGGACGTCGGCAACGACAATCGGCTCTGCGCCCGCGACGCGGGCGACCTCCATCGCCAACAGCCCGATGGGACCGCAACCGGAGATGTAGACGGCGTCGCCGAGTCCGATGCCCGCGCGGCGACAGACGTGGATGCCGACCGACAGCGGTTCGATGAGCGCGCCCGCCCGCAGCGACACCGACTCGGGGAGTCGGTACGCGTAGTCGGCGGGCCAGGCGACGTACTCGGCGAACGCGCCGTCGTCCGGCGGCGTCGCCATGAACTGGACGTTCGGACAGAGGTTGTACTCGTTCGCGCGACAGAACTCGCAATCGTCGCGCCCGCAGGGGACGCCCGGTTCGAGCGTCACCCGGTCGCCGACGCCGAGGTCGTCGACCGCCGAACCGACCTCGACCACCTCGCCGGCGCTCTCGTGACCGAGCACCAGCGGCGAGTCGACGACGTAGTCGCCGATGCGTCCGTGTTCGTAGTAGTGAACGTCCGACCCGCAGATGCCGACCGACCGCATCCTGACCAACACCTCGTCGTCCTCGGGTTCGGGGCGGTCACGCTCCGCTATCTGTAACTGGAGGTCCTCGGAGAGTACAGCCGTGCGCATAACTGACATACTGCCGGCGAGTGGATAAACCCCGCGAGGTACTGGTGATGGCGGTAGCTCTTTGGAGCGTCGACGAGACGTCGAGACGATGCCCTCCCTCGCCATCGAAACCGACGACTTGCGGAAACGCTACGGCCGAGAGACGGCCGTCGCCGGCCCGACTCCGATGTAAATCACCGTTTGAACGTCGTCGGAGTCGGCTGCCGGCAGCCGATTTTACACCGCTTTACACGCCGTACACGGTCGGCGTCGTCGCCCGCGCGCTCTCGACTGTCTCGACTCTGACGCGCGGCTAAACGACCTCTCCCACGTCGTTCGCCCGACGACGACATCGAACCGAGTCGATAGGCGCTCAGTCTTCCGTTTCTGGAGGGCGTAGAGGCTCGCGTACCCGAGAACAGGCGCTCATTAACTAAGGACACTCGTGTCTACTGACCGTACATGGGATTCGAATGGGTGGCGTACTTCGAGTGCAGCGCGTGCGGAACGGCCGAACGAGCGGACGTCATCGAATACGACTGCTTCGGATACGCGGTGTGTCCGGCGTGCGGTCACGAGACGGGTCCGCTCGCGAGCGCGAACGTCAACTCGAACGCGAGCGCCGACGGCGACAGTCGGACGGCGTCGTAGTTTAGTCGCGGGCGTCCAACGGGGGGTATGGGCTGGACCAGAGCCGAGACGACCGAGCGACTCACCGAGTGGAAACGTGCCGACGGATGGGCGACGATTCGCCTGCGGGAGACGGGCGCGGGCCGGTGGGTCGTTCGCCTCGACCGACTCGAACAGGCCCCGGAGGGGCGGACGTACCGCCGCGAATCCGTCGAGACGCGCGACGCGGCGCTCGAACTCGTCGAGGAGTGGCGAGAGACGTTCGACGCGCCGGAGCGGTGAACGACCCTCCGCCGACCGTCGGTACCGTCACCGTCCGAGCACGCCGAGTCGTCGCGCTCGGTGTCGCCGCCGTCGCGTGTCGAAGACGGTTTACTCGCGGCGGCCGACGGTGAGACGATGAGACCGAACGAGACGGTCGGACTGTTCTTCCTCGTCGTGGCGCTGGTGTCGGTCGTTCTCGCGGCGCTCCCGGTCGCCTCGTGGTGGCCGCTGTCGCAGCCGATTCCCATCCTCGCGTGGGCGGTCATCGGCCTGCTCATTCTCGGCTTCGAGCGGCGGAACCGGCGAAAGAGTCGATGAGGTGTCGTCCGCACCGGACGCCGCAGTCGGCTACGGTACGGCGGACGACCCCAGCCAGTGTGCGACGACCAGTCCGACGTTGCCCCAGTCGTACAGCAGCCAGAGGCCGAGAAGGAGTGCGAGCGCGCCGCTGACCCGGTACCAGAGGACGCCCAGTTCGCTCAACTCCGAGTCGCTTGTCACCGACAGCCAGTGACGCATCTTGAACATCGTCTGCGGTCGGGCGACGCCGAGTACACCGACGGCGACGGCGTAGAGACCGACGAAGATTCCTAGCGGATCGAGGGCTCCGAGGACCATAAAACTCGATTTTATCGGGCGAAAATAACAGCTTCGGTGGACCGGGTACGAACGCGCGAGGAGTTCGCCGTCGCTCGGCTACTGCACTACTGCAACCGCTTCGTCGTCTCGATGAGCGGGTGGCGGGCGTAGTCGACGATGTCGATGTCGTCGATGGAGGAGAGCCCCTCTTTCTCGGCGGTGCGCTGCATCCCGAGTTCCACCACGTCGTCGACGACGATGACGTAGGCGTCCATCTCGTCCATCTCCGAGCGGGCGGCGGCGAGCACGCGGTGGTGGCCGTCGGCCAGAAGCAGCGTCCCGTCGTTGTCGATGACGACGAGGGGTTCGGCGAGGCCACGTTCGAGTTCGTACCGGCGGCCTTCGAGTTCGTCGGCGTAGACGCGCCCCTGCGTGGGGATGAGCGACGAGATGGAGATCAGTCGGCGCTCCTCGTGGACCGGCACGTCGTGAATCTGTTCGAGCGTCCGCATCAGTTTCCCCACCTTCTCGGGCGTCGCGCGCTCGATTTGGCTCCTGATGACGTCGGTGTTCGAGATGATGCCGACGAGGTTGCCCGCGTCGTCGACGACGGGGAGTTTCTGGATGCCGGACCGGAGGATGACGCGGGCGGCGTCGGTGAGTTTCATCTCCGGGTGCGCGACGATGATGTCGTCGGTCATCACGGTGAAGATGGGCGCGTCGCCGTCGGCCATCAGGATATCGCGGGCGTTGACGAACCCCTCGACCTTCCGGCCGTTGCAGACGGGAAAGCCGTTGTGGCCGTCGCTCTCGACGATTCGGCGGGCGACGTCGGCGACGGTGTCGTCCGGCGAGACCGTCGACACCTCTCGGGTCATGTACTCCTTCACCGTGGCGTTCCCGGACATGCTGGAGGGTACGCGAGCGGGCGGCAAAAAGCGTGGTGTCGCCCTTGTCGAGCCGTACCGACGCTCAGCTCAGTTCCGCTCGTCGATGGGAAACTCCAGCGTCAGCTCTTCGGTATCGCCGACGCCGAGGGAGGGCGCGGTGTCGAGCGTCTCGAAGAACCGACCGCTGACGATACCGCGGACCACTTCGGTTAACGGCTCCTTGGCGTCGTCTTCGACGTTCTCGAGGATGCCGAGCGGGAGCTGCGCGCCCGCCATGTCGGCGTGACCGCCGGCGCTGCCGATCTGTCCGAGGGCGTCTCTGAGCGTCTCGCCGAGGTCGATGTCCGTGCCGCGAGCGCGCCCGGAGACGTAGACTGTTCCGCCCTCGAAGCCGTAGACGAGAGAGACCTCTACCCCCTCCATGTCGAGCAGTCGCTCGGCGGCCTGCGCGAGCGCGTCGCGGTCGGTTATCTTGCCGACGCAGGAGGCGAGCGCCGTGCCGCGAACCTCGCGGTTGCGGATAGCGCGGGCGATGGTCTCGAACACGTCGGCGCTCATGCTCGGCGTCTCGACGCGCTCGAGAACCGAAGCGTCGACGCGCTCGAGCAGGTACGCCGTCGCCTCGAAGTCCATCTTCGACACCTCTCGGGTGAAGTCCTTCGTGTCGACGCGGATACCGTACAGCAGCGCCGTCGCGACCGTCCGGTCGAGGTCGCGGCCGAGTCGTTCGAGGTAGTCGGCCAACAGCGTGCTCGTCGCGCCCACCTCGCTTCTGAGGTCGACGAACCGCGCTTCGACGGGGGCCCGCGGCGGGTGGTGGTCGATGACGATGTCGACCAGCGTCTCGGGGTCGAGGCCGTCGTTGACGCCGGGGCGCGAGTGGTCGACGAGCGCGATACCGGCGTACGGTTCCAGGTCGTCGTTCGACTCCAGATTCCGGAGCTGGAGGTCCAGCAGGTTGACGAGCGCGCGGTTCTCCTGGTGCGATATCTCGCCGAAGTAGCACGCGTCGGCCTCGACGCCGACCGTCTCGGCGATCCGACAGAGCGCGACGGCGCTGGCGATGGCGTCGGGGTCGGGGTTGTCGTGGGTGACGACGGCGAGCGGACCGTCCAGTTCGCGCAGCACCGTGAGCAGTCTGCGGAGACGGCGGGCGGGTTCGTGGTCGACCATCCCGACGACGTGGTCTGTCAGCACCGACGTCGCGTCGACGACGCGGTCGGCGCTCGCGTGGAGTCGCTCGACGAACTCCGGGTCGGCGTCGACGCCCGCGTACGTCGTCACCTGCGCGTCCGGATACCGGCGACGCGCGCTCTCGACGGCGGCGAGATTTCGACCGGCGTCTTCACCGACGACGAGGATGAGTTCGGCCGTCGTCGGATAGCTCTCGGGGTTGGTCGGGTCGGCGTGTATCGCCCTGACGCCCTCCTCGCGCAACGACGTCACGCGCTCGGGGTCGTCGGTGATCACTTGAACGCGGCCGGAGCGCTCGGCGAGCATCTCGAGCATCGCGTGACCGACTGGGCCGCAGCCGAGCAGCAGCCACCTCACCATACCCGACTCTCGGTCGCCTCGGGGGAAAACCCTACCGTCCTCGCGGCGGACGGGGCGGCGATACGGGTGTCGTCGAGTCGGACGTCGGCGCGTCGGACGTCGGCGATACGGGTGCGTCGAGTCGGGCGTCAGGTCGGACGCCGGCGTCGGGTCGCGCCTCGCGCTTCGAGCGTCGTCACTCCCGGAGGCGGAACCACAGTGCGAAACGGAGAAAACGAAAACTCGGCGGTCGAGGCGAGTTCAGGCGAACAGCGTTCCGGCGACGGTCTGTGCCGTCTCGATGACCGGCGCGAAGCCGGGCAGGAGCAGCAGCGTCCCGACGGCGGCGATCATGACGGCGGCGTACAGCCCGACGGGCTGGCTGCCGAGGTCGAGCGACCCGCTCGGGTCCTCGAACCACATCGCCCGCACGACGCGGCTGTAGTAGAACAGCGACAGCACGCTGTTGAGCGCGCCGACGGCGGCGAGCCACCAGAAGCCGTTCTCGATGGCCTCGAAGAACAGGAAGTACTTCGAGAAGAAGCCGCCGAACGGCGGGAGGCCGGCGAGGCTGAACATGAAGACCGACATCGCGACGCAGGCGACCGGTGCCTGCGTCGCCAGACCGTTGTAGTCCTCGAACGTCCGGCCGATGCCCCAGCGCTCCACCATCGCGATGAAGAGGAACGCGCCGGTGTTCATGAAGCCGTAGACGAACAGGTGCGCCATGCTCGCGCCGAGCACGTTGCCGTTGGCGCTACCGCCCGCCGAGAGCGCCGCGAGGCCGATGAGCGCGTAGCCGGCGTGACCGATGCTGGAGTACGCGAGCATCCGCTTGACGTTCTCCTGTGTCGCCGCGGCGAAGTTGCCGAGCGTCATCGTGGCGACGGCGAGAATCTGGAACGCGAGCACCCAGTTGATGCCCTCCGGAACCGTCGCCAGCGGGAACGCCTCGACGAACACGCGGAAGGCGACGGCGAACCCGGCGGCCTTCGAGGCCGACGAGAGGAACGCCGACACGGGCGCGGGCGCGCCCTCGTACGCCTCCGGCGCCCAGAAGTGGAACGGGACGGAGGCGGTCTTGAACGCGAAGCCGCCGAGAACCATCAGCATGCCGAGACCGGCGAGGCCGACGAACTCTCCGCCGCTAAGAGCCTCCGCGACGTCCGCGAAGATGAGCGATCCGGTGGCGGCGTACACGAGGCTGACGCCGAAGGTGAACACCGCCGCCGAGAGTGCGCCGATGAGGAAGTACTTCAGTCCCGCTTCGACACTGCCGCGGTTGTCCTTGAGGTACGCCACGAGCACGTACGACGGGAGCGAAGCGAGTTCGAGGCTGACGAGCACTGTTGCCAGCGAGTTCGCCGACGCCATCAGCGCCATCCCGCTGGCGGCGAACAGCACGAGCGAGTAGAACTCTCCCTGGTGCTTGTGGTCGCGCAGGTAGTCGTAGCTGGCGATAGTGACCATCACGACGACGCTCGTGAAGATGGCCGTGAAGAACAGGCTCATGCCGTCGACAACGAGCGCGTCGGCGAACAGCGAGATCGCGCCGTTGTCCTGACCGACGCCGGTGGCGAGCGACCACGCGGTGGCCGCCAGCGCGGCGGCGGCACCGAGCGTCGAGACGCCCGCCAGTAGCGCGCTGTTGGTCGTGTCCGCGTCGATACTGTCGATGAGCAGGAGTACGAGCCCCGTCACCGCGAGGATGAGCACCGGCGCGAGCGCCGCCCACTCGGGCAGTTGGCCCATCTGGAGCGGCGACGCGAGCGCGGTGAGTGCGGCGGGTGCCGTCATTGCAGCACACCTCCGATGACCGGGTCGACTGCGTCGGTGATCATGCTGAAGAATATCTCCGGAGCGACGCCGAGAGCGATGATGCAGACGAGCAGCACCGCCAGCGGCAGCGTGTCGTGCAGCGGCGCCGGACCGACCTCGTAGTCGGTTTCGAGACGGAACGGTCCGAACAGCGTCCGCTGCATGGCGAACAGCAGGTAGCCCGCGACGATGACGATGCCGAACATCGCCGCCGCCGTGAAGATCGCGAGGCCGTTACCCGCGATGACCGTCGACTGGAACGCGCCGGTGAAGATGAAGAACTCGGCGGCGAAGCCGGCCATCAGCGGCAGGCCCATGTAGCCGAACGCGCCGGCGATGAGGATGCCGGTCGTGACGGGCATCCGGTCCGCCATGCCGGACATGTCGCCGACCATCCGCGTGTGGGTCGTGTTGTAGATGACGCCGACCGCCATGAACATCAGCCCCGAGATGAGGCCGTGGGCGACCATCTGGAACGTCGCGCCGCCGACGCCGTAGGCGGTGTAGGCGACGAGACCGAGGATGACGTACCCCATCGACGAGACGGAGGAGTACGCGACGATGCGCTTGAGGTCCTGCTGTGCGAGCGCGAGCATCGCGCCGTAGATGACGCTCAGCACCGCGATGGCCGCGATGAACGGCGCGTACTCGACGGCGACCTCGGGCAGCATCGTGAAGTTGAACCGCAGCAGGGCGTACGTCCCCATCTTCAGGAGGACGCCCGCCAGCATCACCGACACCGGCGTCGGCGCTTCGACGTGAGCGTCCGGCAGCCAGGTGTGGACCGGGACGACGGGCACCTTCACGGCGAAGCCGAAGAACATCGCCGCGAAGGCGACGACTCGGAGCGTGCTCGCGTCGAGGCCGTAGAACGACCCGAGTTCGCCGGCGCGCAGCGCCTGTGCGACGTCGGGCAGCGCGAACGACGACGTCGAGTCGCCGAGACCCAACACGAGCGCCATGAAGCCGATGAACATGATGAGCGACGCCGCGTTCGTGTAGACGAAGAACTTGATGGCGGCGTACTTCCGGCGTGGACCGCCCCAGACGCCGATGAGGAAGTACATCGGCACGAGGACGGCTTCCCAGAAGATGAACCAGAGGAAGAAGTCCAGCGCCGTGAACACGCCGAGCAGGTTCGCCTCCATGAACAGCATGAGGCCGAAGAACTGCGACTGGCGGTGCTGGATGGGCGTCCACGCGCTCACGATCGCGAGCGAGGTGAGCACCGTCGTCAGCACGACCAGCGGCAGGCTGATGCCGTCGACGCCGACGTACCACGAGATCTCGTAGCCCGCGACCTGGAGCCACGGGACGACTGTCTCGAACGCGGTCTGACCGCCCTGCAGGAGGGCGTTGCCGGACGCGTCGAACTGCGACCACATGTAGAGGCTCCCGACGACGGGAACCAGACTGAGAACGAACGCGCCGCGACCGGCGAGTCGGTCCGGAAGGACGAACGCGACCAGTGCGGCGACGAACGTGAATGCGATGAGCGCTTCGATTATCATACGAACCAACCTCCTTCGAGACCGAGGATGACCAGCAGTGCGACGAGTCCGAGCGTCAACAGCGCCGCGTAGTTGCTGACCACGCCCGTCTGGACGCGGCGGACGCGACTACCCGACAGCAGGCTGACGCTGGAGATGCCGTTGACGACGCCGTCGACGACGCCCTGGTCGAACTTGTCAGCACCGCGGGAGATGCCGCGGGCGACGTCGTTGGCCAGCCACACCTGGTACTCGTCCTGGTAGTAGTTGTTGAACAGTACGTCCTTGGCGCCCCCGAGGCGGTCGGTGTGCTCGACCGGCGACGGAACGTTGTACAACGAGTAGGCGAGCGCCGACCCCGCGAGCGCGAGGCCCAGCGAGAGGCCGCCCGACAGCAGTACCGTCGTCAGTTCGCTGCCGATGGCGCCCGTCGAGTAGCCCGCGTACTGGCTCGTGAGTTCGCCGTAGTGCTCGCTCGTCAGCCCCGAGGGGCCGTGCGCGAGCCAGTCGTGCAGGAACTCGATGTGCAGTCCCGTCAGTTTCGCCACCGGAACCATGTTGATGAAGCCGGCGACGACGGCGAGCACGCCGAGGACCACGAGCGGTCCTTTGACGTTCCAGCGGACGCCGTGGGGGTTGCGCGCCGTGTCCGTCCGGGGCTCACCGTGGAAGGTCAAAAAGACCATCCGGAAGGTGTAGAACCCGGTGAAGAAGACGGCGAGGAGGCCCATCGCCCACGCGGCCAACAGCAGCGGACTGCCGCCGAGGCCGTGGGCGAGCGCCTCGTAGAGCACCTCGTCTTTCGACCAGAAGCCCGAGAACGGGAAGATGCCAGCGAGCGCGAGCGAACCCGCGAGGAACGTGTAGTACGTCGTGGGCATGCGCTCTTTGAGGCCGCCCATGTCCCACATGTTCTCGTTGTGGTGCATCGCGATGATGACCGACCCCGCACCCAGGAACAGCAGCGCCTTGAAGAACGCGTGCGTCATCAGGTGGAAGGTCGCGGCGATGTAGCCGCCCGAACCCAGCGCGAGCATCATGTAGCCGTACTGGGAGATGGTCGAGTACGCGAGCACCTGTTTGATTTCGCGCTTGACGAGCCCCATCGTCGCCGCGAACAGGGCGGTGAAGCCGCCGATGAACGCGATGATGGCGAGCGTCGTCGGGGTGAGCGCGTAGAAGCCGTACATCCGCGCGACGAGGTAGACGCCGGCGGCGACCATCGTCGCCGCGTGGATGAGCGCCGACACGGGGGTCGGGCCCTCCATGGCGTCGGGCAGCCACGTGTGCAGCGGGAACTGCGCGGACTTGCCCACGACGCCGCCGAGGACGAGCAGGCCGACGACGGTGAACCACGCCTGCGGGTCGAGACCGAACAGCGTGTTCACGTCGCCCGCGCCCTCGCCCGCGAGCGCCGCTTCGGCGAGCGCCGGGAAGCTTCCCTCGCCGGCGAACGCCGCCGTGCCGAACGTGGCGAAGACGGCGACGACGCCGATGAGGAAGAAGTAGTCACCGAAGCGCGTGACGAGGAACGCCTTCTTCGCCGCGCTCGGCGGCGCTTCCTCGCGGAACCAGAAGCCGATGAGCAGGTACGAGCAGAGCCCGACCAGCTCGAAGAACATGAACGCCATCAGCAGGTTGTCCGCGACGACGAAGCCGAGCATCGACGCCGTGAACAGGCCGAGTCCGGCGTAGTACCGCGGCAGGCCGGTCTCGCCCTCGTCGTTCATGTAGCCGAGCGAGAACACGTGGACGAGGAACGCGACGAGCGTGACGATGAGCAGCATCATCGACGACAGCGGATCGATGAGCAGCCCGAACGTCAGTTCGTACGGGAGCTCCTCTGCGCCCGCCCACGTGTACAGTGTCTGTCGAAGCGTTGCGCCGCCCGCTACCGTTAGAACCGTCCATATCGAGAGCAACAGCGACCCCGCGGTGGCCGTGATGCCCGCGAGCGCCCCGCCTTTGGGCATGTACTTGCCCGCGAAGAGCGCTATCAGGAACGAGAAGAACGGCAGGAGAACGATCGCCGGAACGAAGTCGAATGCACCTACCATAGTTACCACCTCATCGACGCTGCGTCAGTCACGTCCACGTCACCGAAGTTGCGGTAGAGCGTGAGGATGATGCCGATACCGATGGCGACCTCCGCGGCCGCCAGCGCCATCGTGAACAGGCTCAGCGTCTGGCCCGTTACGTTGCCCCAGTACACCGAGAAGGCGACGAGGTTGATGTTCGCCGCGTTCAGCATCAACTCGACCGACATCAGGAACAACAGCGCGTTCCGACGCGTGAGGATGCCGAACAGGCCGATACAGAAGACGGCGCCCGCGAGGAGCAGGTAGTACTGCGGGGGCACCATCAGTGATCGCCTCCTGTCGTCGTGTCGTCCGCGACGCCACCGTCCGCTCGCGCGGCGGGCCCGCGTCCGTCGGTCGGTTCCCCGCCGCTGGTCGGGTCGTCGCTGCGAACGTCGTCGACGAGCGCGGTCACGACTTCGCCGGCCTCCTCGCGCTTTGCGAGGTAGACGGCGGCGTCGATGGCGACGTCGAGCGCGATGGCCATGATGAGAAACGCCGCGAGGAAGCCCTCGGCGCTCACGATCTGTTGCTGCAGTTGGTCCGCCGAGATGTCGAACATCGCGTAGCCGATACTGGCGACGATGCTGACGTCGGCCGGGAACCCCTGCGGTTCACCGAACTCCGCCTGCAGGAATACGACAGCCATCACGACGAACAGTCCCAGAGCCGCGAGCCCCGGGAGGAAGTTCGAATCGTCGTTCAACTGCGGTTTGGTCGTCATGTGCTACTCACCTCCGGGTCGGTCCGCGTGAGCATCACGGCGAACGTGATGAGGATGAGGACCCCGCCCACGTAGACGAGAATCTGCATCGCTGCAAGGAACTCCGCTTGCAGCATCACGTAGTGCACCGCGACGCTCAAGAGCGCGCCCCCGAGCAGGAGTGCGGAGTGCCAGATGTCCCGCACGAGGACGACGCCCAGGCTGCAGCCCACGGTGACGAGGGCGAACAGCGCGAACGCCAGGGTTTCATAAACCATTGTGTGTGTCTCCTTGAGGTATCCGTTTGAAGGTTTCGAGAACGTACGACGCACCCGACTTCGGGCGCGTCGCTCTCGATTACTGGTAGTCGACCTCGCCGTCTCCCTCGCCGACCCACGCGTCCCGGTCGGGGTTGCGCGAGTTGAGGGGGTCGATTCCTTTGTACCAGGGGACGTTCTTGAGCTGTTCCTTGTTGTAGACGAACTCGTTTTTCGTGTCCGCCGTGAACTCGAAGTTCTGCGTCAGCAGGATGGCGTCGACGGGGCAGACCTCCTCGCAGAGTCGGCAGTAGATGCACTGACCGATGTGGAGGTTGTACTGCTCGCCGTTGCGCTTGTCGTCCTGCACGATCTGAATCGTGTCGTTCGGACAGACGTTTTCGCACTGGCGGCACCAGATGCAGCGCTCCTGGCTGAACTTGTGCACGCCGCGGAACCGCGGACTCACCTCGGGGGCGACGTCCGGGTACTCGACGGTGAACGTCTGGCCGTCGAGGGCGTGTTTCATCGTCGTTGCCATCGATTTCAGGATTCCGATCATGCTATCACTCCCACGATGATGGCCGTGAGAACCAGGTTAGCGAAGGAGAGCACGAGCATCCCCTTCCAACCGATGTCGAGCAGCTGGTCGATGCGGACGCGCGGAATCGCCGAGCGCGCCCACTGCGTGAACAGGAACACCGCCCAGATCTTGATGAGGAACCAGACGAAGCCCGGAATTACGTTGAGCGCCGCGATGGGCGCGGCCGGGCCGCCGAGGAACAGCGTCGCGATGAGCGCGCCGCCCAGGAAGATGTGCAGGAACTCCCCGAGGTAGAACAGCACGAAGTAGACGCTGGAGTACTCGGTCTGGTAGCCGGCGACGATCTCGGTCGGCGCTTCCGGAATGTCGAACGGGTTGCGACCGATCTCGGCCATGTTGGCGACGAGGAACAGCACGAACGCGAACGGGTTGACGAACGCGAACCACTGCGGAATCGTCAGGCCGCCGCCGAGAGCGACGAGCGGCTCGCGCTGGACGGCCACGATCTCGCTCATCTGGAGCGTGCCGGTGAAGATGACCACCGACGCCGCCGTGACGATGAGCGGAATCTCGTACGCGATGTTCTGTGCGACGGCGCGCAGACCGCCCATGAGCGAGTACTTGTTGTTCGACGCGTAGCCGCCCATCACGAGCGACAGCGACGCGATGGAGGCGACGGCGAACGCGAACACCAGCCCCGTCTCGGGGTCGGCCAGCTGGATGCCGCTGCCCATCGGGATGACCGCGAAGCCCAGCAGCGCCGACGCCGGCAGGATGATGGGCGCGAGGTCCCACGCCGGGCGGTCGACGCCCTCGGGAACGATGAGCTCCTTCGAGAGCAGACGCACCGCGTCGGCGATGATGATGAACAGGCCGAACGGCCCGATGCGGTTGACCGCGATGCGGTCGGTGAACGCCGCCGTGATCTTCCGTTTGGCCCACGGACCGGCGACGGCGGTCATCGCCAGCATGATGTTCGCGATGAGGAACGCGGCGACGAGTCCGCCGACGACCTGTCCGAGCAGGCCGTCGCCGAGACCGAGCAGGTCCGCGATGCGCTCGGGGAGCAGTACCGGTCCTTGCTGCAGCGGCGTCATCGGTCGACCTCACCGAGTACGATGTCGAGGCTGCCCAGCGACGCGATCATGTCCGGGACGTACTCGCCGTTCGACATCTCCGGCAGCGTCTGGAGGTTCGAGAAACACGGGCTTCGAATCTTGAAGCGCCCGGGTTTCTCGGTTCCGTCGGCGCGGATGTAGATGCCGAGTTCGCCCTTCGCGCCTTCGACGGCGCGGTAGATCTCGGTGTCGTCGTCGGGGCGGAGCGTCCGCGGCACGTTCGCCTGGATGTTCCGCTCGTCCTCGGGCCAGTCCTCGAGGATGTCGATACACTGTTCGATGATCTTCGCCGACTCCTCTACCTCCAGCATGCGCACGAGCAGCCGCGAGTAGTTGTCGCAGCCGTCCTCGACGACGACGTCCCAGTCGAGGTTCTCGTAGTAGCCGTAGGGGTCGTCGCGGCGGAGGTCGTAGTCGACGCCGGAGCCGCGGAGCACCGGTCCCGTCGCGCCGTAGTTCTTCGCGACTTCCGGCGGCAGGACGCCGGTGCCGATGGTGCGCGACTGCAGAATCTCGTTGCCGGAGATGAGGTCGTGGAACTCCTCGAGCGCCGCCGGCAGCTCCTCGAGGAAGTCGCGCGTGTTGTCGAAGAACTCCTCTCGGGGCTCGGGAAGGTCCCAGACGACGCCGCCGAGCCGGAAGTAGTTGAACATCAGCCGCTGACCGGTGAGGTCCTCGAGGATGTTCTGGGCCTTCTCCCGCTCGCGGATGGCGTACATGAAGATGGCCGTGAAGTCGCCGTAAACGTCGAGAGCGAACGTGCCGACCGCCAGCATGTGGGCGGCGATGCGGCAGAGTTCCGCGCCCATCGTCCGGATGACCTGCGCGTACTCGGGTACCTCGATGTCCGCGAGGTCTTCGGCCGCGCGCGCGTACGCCCACTCGTTGAGTAGCCCCGCCGAGATGTAGTCCCAGCGGTCCGGGTACGGCATGATCTGGTACCGGTACGTACCCTGCTGGCACATCTGCTCCTCGCAGCGGTGCAGATAGCCGATGTCGGGGTCGACGTCGGCGACCTGCTCGCCGTCGAGCGTCGCCTTCAGGTGGAGCACCCCGTGGGTCGCCGGGTGGTGCGGCCCGATGTTGAGGTACATCGTCTCCGAGTCCTGGTCGTCCTTGTGGTCCTCCTGGAGCGGATTCGCGTGCTCGCGGAGGGGGACGACCTGCGGACGTTCCTGGTCGTAATCCTTCGCCAGCGGGTGTCCCTGCCACGTCTCAGGCAGCAGGATGCGCCGCATGTCGGGGTGTCCTTCGTACTCGATTCCGACGAGGTCGTACGCCTCGCGCTCGTGCCAGTCCGCCGTCCGGAAGACGGGTTCGGCCGTCTGACTGACCGGTTCGTCCTTCGCCGTGGGGACGACGACGCTGACCTCCTGGGTCGGGTCGTCGAACTTCTTGAGGTGGTAGATGGACTCGTAGCGGTCGGCGCGCTCCTCGGCGGTGACGCAGGAGAGGTGGTCGAACCCCGCTTCGCTCTTCAGAAGCGAGAGCGTCTCCTGGACCGAGTCCGGCCGGATGACGTATCCCGGCGCGTTGATGTGCTCCTCGCGTCCGATGACGAGGTCACCGAGCAGGTCGGCGAGTTCGTCGGCGCTGTGCCGCTCGACGCTCGCGCCCTCGGACGCCTCGGGACGTTCCAGGCTCATGGCGAATCAGCCCAGTTGTAGCGCATGACGAGGTCGTCGGTGTCGATCTCCTCGGCGAGTTTGTCGACGACTTCGTCGCGTTCGAGGTCGCCGAACTGTTCGAGTTCGTACGGTTTGACGACGACCGGCGAGCTCTCGCCGTTAGCGATGCGCTCCTGGAGTTTGACGACGCCGTAGATGAGCGCCTCGGGGCGCGGCGGGCAGCCGGGGATGTGGATGTCGACCGGAATGACCTCCTCGGCGCCCTTGACGACGTTGTACCCCTCTTGGAACGGGCCGCCCGAGATCGTACAGGAGCCCATGCCGACGACGAACTTCGGCTCGGGCATCTGGTCGTACACGCGCTTCATCCGCGGCGCGAACTTCGAGACGATGGTGCCCGGCACGATGATGACGTCGGCCTGTCGCGGCGACGCTCGCGGCACGCCCGACCCGAAGCGGTCGAGGTCGTGTTTCACCGCGTACGTGTGCATCATCTCGATGCTGCAGCAGGCGATACCGAACTGCAGCATGAACATCGAGGAGCCGCGGACCCAGTTCATGAACTTGTCGAACTTCGTGAGGATGAACGGCGAAGACCCGAACGCCTCCCGAAGTTTGGAGTTGAACCGGTCGTCTGCGCCCGCTAAGCGGGCGTCGCGGGTATCGGTCAGTACTTGTGAATCGTCTGTGACGAATGGCTGGTCGCTACTCATGATTGCCTCTCAGTCTTCCGACGGGTCGCGCGCGGGCTTTTAACCCACTCGACCGCGCCGTTGCGCCACGCCCAGAGGAGACCGACGACGAGGATGCCGACGAAGACGAGCATCGGCGTCAACACCGCTCCGAGACTGACACCCTGCTCCAGCGCGGAGCGATAGATGACGGTCCACGGGAAGATGAGGACGGTTTCGATGTCGAAGACGACGAACAGCAGCGCAACCATGTAGTACTGGATGTTAAACTGGATGCGCGCGCTCCCCGTCGGGATCTCACCGCTCTCGTAGGTGGCGCTCTTTCCTTGTTCCGGCACACTCGGGCGTAGGAGCGCCGACACCGCCATCATCCCAATCGGGATGCCGATGCCGACGACCGCCAGTGCGCCAATGGCTATCCATGGATTCATACCGGAGTTTCCAACGTCCGGCGGTTGGGTGTGCTACCCTATAAGCGTTGATTGTTGCTTTCTCGGGCGAAAACGAGGCCGTCGAGTCCCGAGGCCGCGATTCGGCGAGGAGTGGCCGCCGACGCGTCGGTATTAGCCCTTTCGGCCCCTGTAGCCGTCGAGGCCGAGTCGGTGGAGGTCGCGGGAGGCCTCGGCGACGTCGCTCTGGAGACCGTCGTGGTACTCGACGAGTCGGTCTACAAGTTCTTCGTGCGCGCGAGAGAGAATCTGGCCCGCCGACAGTCCCGCGTTGAACGACTTTCCGGCGTCGACGGCGACTATCGGCGCGCCTGTGGGCATGCCGATGACCGAGTCCACGGACTTCTCTTGGACCGGGACGCCGATTACGGGGAGGGGGTAGGCGATGGACGCGGTCATGTTGGGCAGGTCCGCGGACTTCCCGCCCGCGCCGGCGATGATGACTTCGACGCCGCGCGCGGCGGCCGTCTCGCCGTAGGCGTACATCAACTTCGGCGTCCGATGTGCGGAGACGACGTAGCTCTCGAACGAGAAACGCGAATCGGGGGCGTCGTCGTACTCGGTCTGCTCTTCGAACCCCAGCGTTTCGAGCGCTTCGTACGCGCCGGCCATCACGTCGAGGTCCGAGTCCGAACCCATGATGATACCGACGTCGGGCGTCTCCGCGGCCGGTTTGTTCTCTTCGGCCTCCGCTTCCAACTGGTCGATGAGGTCCCGTATCTCGTCGGTCATTCTCGCGTCTCCGTGGTGTCTCCGAATCCGCCGTCGCCGAACGTTAGCTCGTCCGCGAGGCCGCGTGCGGTTTCCAGCAGGTCGTCGGTCGTCGCGTCTCCCCGCTCGTCGTCGACGAGCGTCACGTGGCCCATCTTCCGTAGCGGGCGGACCTCGTGCTTACCGTACCAATGGAGGCTCGCACCCGGCGTCGACAGCGCCGTCTCGACGCCGCGAAGCTCGGCTGGTTGCGTCTCCTCGACGTCGCCGAGGAGGTTCGCGCTGACGGCGACACCCCGTCGGTTCGTCGCACCCAGCGGCCACCCGAGCACCGACCGAGCGTGCTGCTCGAACTGCGAGGTCAGCGCTCCCTCGATAGTCCAGTGGCCGGAGTTGTGCGGTCGCGGGGCGATCTCGTTCACCGATATCTCGCCGTCGGACTCGAACAGTTCGATGCCGAAGACGCCGCGGCCGTCGAGCAGCGACAGCACGTCGTGAGCGACTTCCTCGGCGCGCGCTCGAACGTCGTCCGTGGTCCGCGCGGGAACGACCGTCTCGCGCAGAATCTCGTCCTCGTGGACGTTCTCGCCGGCGGGGAACGTTTTCAACTCCCGGTCGCCGCGGACGGCGATGACCGACAGTTCCCGCTCGAACTCGACGAACGACTCGGCCATCGCGGGCGCGCCGCCGAGTTCCGCCAGCGCGTCTTCGGCCTCGTCGACGGAGTGGACGGGGACGTTCCCTCGTCCGTCGTAGCCGCCGGTGCGCGCCTTCAGCATCACCGCGCCGAACGCCTCGACGGCGGCCTCCAGGTCGGAGACGTCGTCGACGCGGCGGAACGGCGGGACCGGAACGCCGGCGTCTTCGAGCGTCCGCTTCTGGACGAGTTTGTCCTGAATCGTCCGCAGCGTCTCCGGCGAGGGGTGGACGGCGACGCCGTACTCGTCTCGCACGGACTCCAGAATGTCTGGGTCGGCCAGTTCAATCTCGAACGTCAGCACGTCGGCGCGCTCGGCGAGTTCGCGGACGCCCTCGGGGTCGTCGAACGAGCCGTCGACCTGTTCGGCGACGACCGACGCGGGGCAGTCCGGCGTCGGGTCGAGGACGACGACGTCGACGCCGAGGGGAGCGGCCGCCTCCGCCAGCATCCGGCCGAGTTGCCCGCCGCCGACGACGCCTATCGTCGGACCGGGAAGCGTGAGAGTCACGGTCGCTCGGTTGTGGATGTTACTGCATAAACGTTGCTCACTGTCTGTCGAAATAGACACGAACGTGTGCACCGATGCGCGGCGTACGAACGCCTGTGGTGACGGTGCGCGATGGGGCGATGCGTGTCGCAACGATGCGCGGTAAGGCGATGGTCGTCCACGCTCGCGGCGGACGCGTCACTCCTCGGGTATCGCCGACTCGTCGACGAAGACGACGACTTCGTCGCTCCAGAGGCGGAACAGATGTCTGTGTTCGGTGTACCCCGGCAACTGCTCGCGGAGGTTGTCGGCCTCCCACTCGTAGGCGACGACGACGGGCGGCGGGTTCTGTAGCTCCGTTCCGTTCTCGCTGGGCTCGGTGCTCGTCACGTTCGCGTCGACGCGTTCGAGATACCACGGCAGCGGCAGGCGGCTGTGCCACGCCGGGCCGCCGGGCGGCATCCGTTCGAGACTCTCCTCGTTCTCGACGTACAGCAGCGTCTCGTCGGTCGTCGGGTGGTAGCTGCCGTAGAACAGCACGTCGACGCCTTCGTTCGTCTCGGCGATTCGTCCGACCGTCTGCATCGTCGCCTTCAGATCGTTGTCGGGTTGCGCCCACTGGAGCACCTCCTTGTCCTCCTGACTGGTGCTGTCGATGTAGGCGGCGTTCGCCCCGACGACGCCCGACAGCGCCGCGACGACGACGATGGCGGCGAGTCCGACGCTGACGGTGTCGCGGGCGACGACGGAGGCGCGCGTCTCCCGATAGAGGTAGGCGATGCCGACGCTCGCGGGGAACGCCAGCGGGACGACGACGTGGACGGCGGCCCACGGGGCCTCGATGTCGGTGGCGATGGGGTAGCCGACGAGGCTGGCGACGCCCCAGTAGAGGCCGAACGCGACGAGCCACCGGCGGCCGCGGCGGCCGCGCCCTCCGCCGTCGCCCCCGCCGTCGACCTGTGCGCTACGACTGCCGTACCCGTCGACGGCGAGGCCGACGACGGCGAAGACGAGCGTGAGCCCCGCGCCGTAGACGAGCGTCTCCGAGAGGCCGTAGAAGAACGGTAGGTACGGGTGGTCCTGGTGGTCGCCCGACCCCCAACTGTCGTAGAACGACTCGGCCGCGCCGACCGTCGCCTCGTCGAGCACGCCGGGCAGCGCCGCCGGATTGCCGAGCGCCTGCCCGAGCTCCGGGCGCGGCGCGTAGAAGAACGCCACGATGGCGAGGAACACGAGGAGCGCGCCGACGACGTTTACGGCGAGGACGCCCGCGCCGTACTCGAACGTGTTCCACCGGCTCGTCAGCCTTCGCTTGGCCCACGCCGGTCGCGAACGGAGGTAGCTCCCGACGGAGTCGCCACGAGCGGCGAGTTCGACGAGCCGGTGGTCGAACACCAGCACCGCCGCCCCGAGGTAGCACGCGATGTAGAGAATCGCGTTTCCTTTCGTCGTGAACGCGAGTCCCATCGACACAGCCGCGAAGTACAGATAGCGGAGTCTGCCGGTGTCGACGGCGCGGACGACGAAGCCGAGCGCGAACACGGAGAACGCGGCGACGAGCACGTCGTTTCGCATGAACCGCGAGTAGTAGACGAGGAGGGGGTTGGCCGCGAGGACGAGCGCGAGGCCGACGACCTCTGTGTCGTCGAGGTGCTCGCGGAACAGCCACGCCGCCAACGGGAAGAGGCCGCCGACGACGGCGACGACGAGGCGGGCGGAGAAGTCCGAGACGCCGACGAGCGTGAACACCCAGTCGTTGACGACGGGGATGAACGGGCCGTGGATGATGGGGCGGTAGAAGAACTCGCCGTTCTCGTGGTAGCGCAGCGCCCAGTAGCCGACTCTGCCTTCGTCCCAGTGCATGATTCGCGCGCCGAGGCCGACGACGCGTGCGAGGAGGGCGAGGGCGGTGACGGCGAGGACCGCGTAGAGCGTCCGAGCGCCGGCCAGTAGCGGCTCCGGCGTCGCCGTCTCCGATTCCGAACGGCTGACGGCGTTCGTCGGTGCCGACGCACCGACCCCGTCGTCGCTAGTCATACCTCGCCTCTCGCACACGGGGCATAACAACTCTTGTGTTCGTCGCCAGACCGACCGGCCCCCGAGCGGCCACCGACCGGTCCGACGAATCGAACCGATAAACCGAGTCGACGAACCGTGTCGACCGCCGCAATCGCGGCGGCTAACGGTAGGTCTTTGGGCCGGCCTCTCCACCTCACCCGTATGGTCACACTCGGACTGGTGGCGGCGAGGTTCAACTCGTCGGTCACCGAGGAGATGGAGGCGACCGCCCGCGACGCGGCCGAAGCGCGCGGCGCGACGGTCGCCGAGACGGTCCACGTGCCGGGCGCGTACGACGCCCCGCTGGCGGCGGACCGACTCGCTCGCCGCGACGACGTCGACGCCGTCGCCGTCGTCGGCGCGATCGTCACCGGCGACACCGACCACGACCGGGTCATCGCCGACGCGACGGCGCAGGGGCTCACGCAGGTGAGCCTCGACCGCGACGTACCCGTCACCTTCGGCGTCAGCGGTCCGGGTATGAGCGGCGCCGAAGCGCGCGAACGCGTCGGCAAGGGAGCCGACGCCGTCGACGCCGCACTCGACCTACTGGAGGAACTTCCATGAGCTACGAATTCGATTTCTCTGACCGTGTCGGCCGTGTCGAACCGAGCGCGACGCTCGCCATCAGCAACCTCGCGGGCGAACTCGAAGCCGACGGCGTCGACGTCGTCGACCTCTCGGTCGGCGAACCCGACTTCCCGACGCCCGAGAACGTCGTCCAGGCGGGACAGGACGCGATGGCCGCCGGACACACCGGCTACACCTCCTCGAACGGAATCACCGAACTCCGCGAGGCTATCGCCGAGAAACTCCGCGGCGACGGCATCGACGCCGAAGCCGGGGAGATAATCGTCACGCCCGGCGGCAAGCAGGCGCTGTACGAGACGATACAGACCGTAGTCGACGACGGCGACGAGGTCGTCCTCCTCGACCCGGCGTGGGTCTCCTACGAGGCGATGGTCAAGTTGGCCGGCGGCGACCTCTCACGCGTCGACCTTTCGCCGCACGAGTTCCAACTCGAACCGGCGCTCGACGAACTTGCGGACGCTGTCTCCGACGATACTGAGCTCTTGGTCGTCAACTCCCCGAGCAACCCCACGGGGGCCGTCTACTCCGACGCGGCGCTCGAAGGCGTCCGCGACCTCGCGGTCGACCACGACTTCGCGGTCATCTCCGACGAGATATACGAGCAGATCACGTACGGCGTCGAACACACGAGTCTCGCCACCTTGGAGGGGATGGAAGACCGGACCATCACCATCAACGGCTTCTCGAAGGCGTACTCGATGACCGGGTGGCGTCTCGGCTACCTCCACGCGCCCGAAGAACTCGTCTCCGAGGCAGGAAAGCTCCACAGTCACTCGGTGTCGTGTGCGGTGAACTTCGTCCAGCACGCGGGCGTCGAAGCCATCACGAACACCGAGACGGCGGTCGACCAGATGGTGCAGGCGTTCGAGGAGCGCCGCGACATGCTCGTCGAGATGTTCGACGAACGCGGCGTCGACGTTTCCGTCCCCGACGGCGCGTTCTACATGATGATTCCCGTCGCTGACGACGACCAGCAGTGGTGCGAGGACGCGATTCAGGAGGCGCACGTCGCCACCGTCCCCGGCAGCGCCTTCGGCGCACCCGGTTACGCTCGCATCTCCTACGCGGCGAGCAAGGAGCGACTACAGGAAGCCGTCGAGCGGTTGGACGACGGCGGGATGCTGTAGGACGGCGCGCTCGACGGCGGCTCTCCGTCGTTGCGACATCCGAACGACCGACTCGACTTGTCCGGTGCAGAGCGCGAACGAGCAGTGGCGGTTCTCGATTTCGACGACTCGTAGAACGACAGCACGGACGAATCGAGGTCAGTCGCCACTCGGAGATTCGGCCACGTCGACGGCAATCGTGCCGTCGGTCGTAATCCGGACTTGGTGACCGTCGTAGTCGAAGACGAGGCGACCGTCGGTGTCGCGGGGGCGACCATCGGCGCGATTTCGAAAGAGGTTGTCGAGGGCGTCGGGGTCGACGGAGTCCGCGAGAACCGGCAGTTCGGTCGGTTCCGAGTTCGTCAACTCGGCTACTGCCTTGACGAGCTCTTCACTTACTGAGTCTGTCTGCCAGTCGAACGTGTGTCGGTAGGCGGTTGTCGATTTACATTGCTGGTCGTCGCCGTTCGGCGTATGCTGATTGGTCATAGGCAAAGCGGCGCGAGTCTGGACTGCGTGATACGCTCCATATGGGTGTAACTAACGACGCAAACGGTGAGGTCACTGTCCTACTCGTGTCGATCGAGACAATGGACGTACAGTGCGTACTTTCTCACTCGTTCGGTAGATGCTCGATAGGGAAAAGGGAGGTTTTGACCCAGTTAATCACACACAAAAACAACAGCTTCCGTTCACTTCCAGATGTCGATTTCGCAACGAGTCTGGAACTCAAACGTGCCCGTTCGACGCGAGTCCAACGTCCGGGATGCGAAAAAGCGGGCCCGCGAGAGAGGAGTCCTCTCGATTCCGCACGACAGTTCTGTTACGTTCTGAGGGCTCCTGCCCCAGTAGAGTCCTCTTTCGAGGAGCCACCACCCGTCTCGCTACGCGTCAGCGACTTCTCCGGTCGGCGTCGACGCCGTGGCACGTCTGCCCGCCACCAACCCGCCTATGCTCCCGAACACCAGCGGATACACCAGACCGAGGAACACGGACGGAAGCCCGGCGGGTGACGCGACGGTCCGCGCGTCCGCCGCGCCGACGGTGAAGACGAACGCCCCGAGAAGAAACAGCGGGAAATAGCCGGCGACGACGCTCGCCCCGGCGTTTCGCGCGCCGTTCTCGCCGGGCGTTTCGCTCGTCCGAACGACGACGTAGCCCGCCGCGAGGAGCAACAGCGGCGGCAGCAGATACAGCGCGTACAGCGGTCCGCCGAGAGTCGCCAGAAGCGAACGGTTCGTCAACCCGCCGAGTCCATTGACGGCGTCGGCGATGGGGACGCTCGTCGGGACGAGATGGGCGTTGTAGAACAGCCAACCGGAGGTGATCCACGACGCGGGGTCGACACCCAAAATCTCGCCGAGCGGGGCGGCGTCCGTCGTCTCACCAGCGACTTCGACGGCGGCGACCGCACCAGCGTATCCGGCGGTCGCAACGAGCGCCACCGCGTAACCGACCGCGTACACGACTGCACCGACCGAGGCGGAGCGGCGCAGCGGGAGGTGTGTGACGGGCATTGCTTCGACGACAAACCCGGCGAACATAGATGTTTCCCCCGAGTTGACACGAACGGCCGTCGACCGATGCGACGTTCCGAGTCGCCACACTCTCGCTCCGCGGCGTACCTTTTTACCCGAAGCCGGAGACAGAGAGTGACAATGCGAGTCCGGGACCTGCCGCTATCCGACGAGTTGGTCGCCCACTACGAAGCGCAGGGTATCGACGAACTCTACCCGCCGCAGGCGGCCGCGGTGGAGGCGGGCGTCTGCGACGGCGGCGGCGTCGTCGCCGCGATTCCGACTGCGTCAGGAAAGACGTTCATCGCCGAACTGGCGATGCTCACGGCCGACGGTCCCGGCCTCTACGTCGTCCCGCTGCGGGCGCTGGCCCGCGAGAAGTACGAGGCGTTCGCCGAACTTCCGGGAGTCGAGGCGGGCATCTCCACCGGCGACTTCGACTCGCCCGGCGAGGAGCTCGCCGACTACGACGTCGTCGTCGCCACGAGCGAGAAAGTCGATTCGGCGATTCGAAACGGCGCGTCGTGGGTCGAACGGCTCGCCTGCGTCGTCGTCGACGAGGTCCATCTGTTGGGCGCGGAGGGCCGGGGTCCGACGCTGGAAGTGACGCTGGCGACGCTCCAGCGCCGCGCTCCGGGCCTGCAGATCGTCGCGCTGTCGGCCACCGTCGACAACCCCGAGGACATCGCCGACTGGCTGGACGCCGAACTCGTCCGGAACCGGTGGCGGCCCATCGACCTCAGAACCGGCGTCTACTGCGATGAGCGAGTGAACTTCGACGACGGAACGAACCTCACCGTCGACTGCGACGCGGGGGAACTGCCGCCGAGCGCCGACGCCGACACCGAAGCGACCGCGGCCTTGGTCGCCGGCGCCGTCGACGACGGCGGGCAGGCGCTCGCGTTCGTCCGGTCGCGCCGCGAAGCCGAGTCGCTCGCGCGGCGACTCGCGCAGGATGGGTTGGGGTCGGCCTCCGGCGTCGCCGACGCCGTGCTCGACGCGGTCGCGACGGAGACGGGCGAACGGCTCGCCGACGCGCTCGACTCGGGGGTCGCGTTCCACCACGCGGGCCTGCGGAGCGACCACCGCGTCGCCGTCGAGAACGGCTTTCGGAGCCGCGAGATATCGGTCATCTGCGCGACGCCGACGCTCGCCGCCGGGGTGAACGTCCCCGCGCGGCGCGTGGTCATCCGCGACCAGAAGCGGTACACGGGTTCGGAGATGGCGTGGCTACCGGTGCTCGAAGTTCACCAGATGTGCGGGCGGGCGGGCCGCCCGCATCTCGACCCCTACGGCGAGGCCGTCCTCGTCGGCGACGAGAACACCCGCGACGAGTTGCGGACGCGGTACGTGGAGGCGGAGCCCGAAGCGGTGGAGTCGAAGCTCGCCGACCGCGAGGCGCTGCGGACGCACGTGCTGTCGGTCGTCGCAAGCGAGTTCGCCGACTCGCGCGAGAGCATCCTCGACCTCCTCGGCGCGACGTTTTACGCGCACCAGACGCCCGACATGGACCTCTCGGGCGTCGTCGACGCGGTCATCTCGGATCTCGTGGCGATGGAGATGATCGCGGACGAGAAGACGCTCGCGGCGACGGAACTCGGCGCACAGGTGTCGCGGCAGTACCTCTCGCCGGAGACCGGCGCGCGAATCGTCTCGGGGCTTCGCATCGCCGCCGGGATGGAGACGACGACGGAGCTGACGGCGTTGGAAATCGTCTGCGACACGCCCGACATGCACGGGACGTACCTCGGCAACCGCGAGCGCGCGGCGATGTACCAGTACGCGACGAAACACGCCGCCGAGTTCACGACGAAGATGGGCGAGACCGAGAACTTCGAGCGGTGGCTGGAGGCGGTGAAGACGGCGCGCATCCTCCACGACTGGGCCGAGGACGTGCCCCCCCGCGACATCGTCGACGCCTACCGGATCGGTCCCGGCGACCTCGAATCGCGAATCGAACGCGCCGAGTGGTTGCTGGGCGGCGCGGACGCGCTCTCGAACGTCGTCGGCGTCTCGATGCCCGAACTCTCGTCGGTGCGCGCGAGGCTGTAGACCGAGGCGACTTCGCAGTTCCGAGAGTTCGCTCTCGACTCTCGGACGCCGTGACAGGTGTCGGAACCGGCTGGTTCGTGCCACCCTCCTGCACGGTTCTCACTCGCCGGGAACGAGATGTCATTTATATGGGGTTGCCGGACAATGGTACAACTGTAAGGTGAAGACGATGACCCAAACGACCCAAAACACGTTCCAGAGCAGTATCGGCGGCTACACCGTGACCGGTGAAGCCCACAGCCTCAGCGCCTGGTTCGTCCTCGCGCTCCGCCTCATGATGGGTGTCGCGTTCGCGTGGGCGGGCGTCGAGAAACTCGTCGTCCCCTTCGACGCGGGCGGCTACCTGACGAACGTGGCCGCGACGAACGGCAACCCGCTGGCGGGGCTGTTCGCGTGGATGGGCAGCACGCCGTGGTTCGTCGACTTCGTCAACGTCGCCGTCCCGTGGGGCGAACTCCTCATCGGCCTCGGACTCATCTTCGGGGTGATGACCCGCCTCGCGGCGTTCTTCGGCGCGCTCATGATGCTCATGTTCTACTTCGGGAACTGGAGCATCGAACACGGCGTCATCAACGGCGATTTCGCCTACGCGCTCGTGTTCCTCGCCGTCGCGGCGTTCGGCGCTGGCCGCATCCTCGGCCTCGACGCCTACATCGAGCAGTACGAGGTCGACGGGCAGCCGCTCATCGAGAAGTACCCGAAGCTCGACTACGTCCTCGGCTGAGCGGACCGCTGGACGAACCCAGCGCCGACGTTCCCGCTCTCCTCTCGTTACTTCGGCCGCGACGGGTCGTTTCGCTCGTACGCGCCCGCTTTCCGTAACTCGCCCACTCGCCGGAGAACCGGCGGCGTTCGACAGATCCCCGGTTCGCCGGTCGCTTGCGGCACCGCGCAGTTGTTGCAGCTCTCGCAGACGACGCGAGTCTCTCTCGTCGCACCGTCGAGCAACCGCGCGGGTAACTCGGGTTCGGCGTAGAACGGCCGCGCCATCCCCACTGCGTCGCAGTCGCGACCCAGCAGTCGGTCCATCTGTCCCCGCTCTCGAATCCCGCCCTCGGCGAGTACCGGCACGTCCACTCGCTCTCGTACCGCGCGACAGAGTTCGGCGTTCCACGCCGGTTCGAAGTCGTACGCGAGCGACTCCACCCAGTTGCCGAGTTCGACGAGCGCCGCTCGCGTCCGACCGCCGAACGCCTCGGCGTATCCCTCTCGGTATCTTTCGTCGCGCCACGCTCGCGTCGGAAACTCGCCGCGGACGATGCTCATATCCCAGAACACCGAGGCGTTCACCGGAACGAGCGCGTCGTAGCCCATCTCGTCCAGTCGCTCGCAGATTCGGACGGCGTCGACTGCGGAGAGCCGATTGCGGACGAACGGCGGCGCTTCCGTCTCCGCGGGTACTTTCGTCATGAGAGGCACGTCGCCCGCTCGCTCGCGAACCTCGTCATGGACGAGTTCGAGAAAGCGCACGCCGTCCGCGAACTCGTCGGTGCGGCGGTTGTAGAACGGCGACAGGAACTGCTGGACGATGCCCATGTTCGCCCCGGCGAGGTGAACTGCGTCGTAGCCGGCGTCGACGGCGTACGCCGCCGACCGGCCAAAGTCAGCCGCCAACTCGTACACGTCGTCGGTCGAGAGCACGCGCGCATCGTAGCTGAGAAAGCCGAGCGCATCGAGCAACCGAAGCGGCCACGGCGGCCGCGAGACGGCCAGTTGTTGCAGTCCGGGGTTGGCGGCGCGGTAGCCCGCGTGCCACGTCTCCATGCTCCGCAGGCCGCCGTGTTCCAGTTGGATGGCGATGGTACTCCCGTGGGCGTGAACGGCGTCGGTGAGTTCCGAGAGTTCGGCCACGAAATCGGGGTCGTGGACGCGCGTCATCCCCGGGGCGGCGCAGCCGCCCTCGCCGCGGACGATGGTCGCGCCCTGACACACCAGCCCCGCCCCCGACGCGGCGGCGGGTTCGAGGTCAGAAACGAGTGTCTCGACGGCGTCGTCCTCGTTGCCGGCGCACTCCAGGAGCGGCGCTCGATAGAGGCGGTTGGGGAGGGTGAGGCCGCCGATGTCGAGCGGGTCTTCCAGCCGCAGCATGACTCACCGTTCCTCGGGAGGCGGCAAAACGCTGTGGTCGACGGTGAGCGCCGTCCGCCTGCTCGGCGATGCTTCAGACCGTCGGTCGCTCGTCCGAGACGACATTGCTCGCGTCGCCTCGGACGACTCGGGATTTCGTATCGCGGTCTTTGGTTTCTGTCGCAGAACTGTCGTCAGTGGTCGACTACCCCTACGCCCGATAGACGAGGAGACCGGCGGCGAGAAAGAACGCCGGGAAGCGGTACCTCGAGCGTAGCCGTCAGTGAGTCACTCGCCGAGTCACTCCGACGCCGGGTCGTGCCGCTCGTACCAGTCGAGAATCTCCGAAATCCGGTGAATCGCGCGGTCGGGGTCGCCGACGTTGTGGTGTTCGCCCGGGTAGAGGACGAACTTCGCGTCGACGCCCTGCTTCTTCGCGCTGACGTACAACTGCTCGGACTGCGACGGCGGACAGCGCCAGTCCTCCTCGCCCGCCATCACGAGAAGCGGGGTCGAGAGCTCGCCGACGTCGAGGATGCTGGAGGAGGCGTCGAGCGACTCGCCGGCCTCCCACGGGACGCCGTACTCCGTCTCGGTCCAGATGTGGCTGTCGTCGGTTCCGTAGGCCGAGCGGAGGTCGTAGAGGCCGTGCTCGGGTGCGGCGGCCGTGAGCAGATCGGTCTGCGTGACGAGGAAGCCCTGCGCGATGCCGCCGTAGGAGAAGCCGTGGCCGAAGACGCGCTCGGGGTCGGCGTAGCCGCGGTCGACCATCTCCTCGATGCCGGCGGCGATGTCCTCTACCTCGACGGTGCCCCAACGCCCGCGGAGCGTCTCGGCGAACTGCCGGCCGTAGGAGGAGCCGCCGCGGTAGTTGGGCCGGAACACGACGTACCCGCGGGAGGTGAACGCCGCGTGCGTGAAGCGGAACTCGGGTTCGTCGTAGGAGATGGGGCCGCCGTGGATGGCGACGACTAAGGGGTGTTCCTCGGGATTCTCGAAGTCGAACTCGGGTGGCGCGTAGACGATTCCCTCTATCTCCCACCCACCGGGAGACTCCGTCTCCCGAGCGTCCGAGCGTCGCTCGGACACATCCGAGTCGTACGTCACCCACCGAACCTGCGGCATCTCGTACTCCTCGGTGAACGCGCCGTTGACCCGCGAGAGGCGGGTGAACGACGCCGGTTCGGTCTCGGACTCCGCGCCGAGGTCGGCCACGTCGAGTGCGAACAGGTCCTGTCCATCACTCGGGTGCGAGAGCAGGAACCCCGCGGCGTCGCCGCCGATGTCGAATCCTTTCACCGCGCGGTCGTCGCCCTGTGCCTCGAAGGCGCGCTCGACGGTTCCGTCGGTGCCGACGCGAACCGGTCGCGTCTTGCCCTCGTCGCCGACGAGGACGTACAGCGTCTCGTCGCCGGCCCACTGCGGACTCGCACCGCGGGCCAACGTCCGGTCGAGCTCGGCGGTGAGCGACTCGTACTCGTCGCCGTCGTGGACGAACAGCTGCGAGGGAACGTACCAGTTCTCGGGGTCGCTGCCGACGAAGGCGAGCGAGTCGCCGTCGGGCGACCACGTCGGCGAGTTGATAGCGAGATCCGAGTCGGTCCACCGTTCGAGGTTCCCGCCGTCGGGGTTGACGGCGTACACGTCCCGAACCATCGTATCGTCGGGGTTGTCGAGGCGGCAGGAGGTGAACGCGATTCGGTCGCTCGGCCCCCACGCGGGGTTCATCCCCGTCAGGGGCTCGAACGCGCCGCCGCCGTAGGCGTCGTCGAGTCGCTCGCTGTCGCCGGACTCCGCGTCGACGACGAACAGGTACGTCGTCACCGAGTCCAGATACCCGACGCCGTCGGCTTTGTGCTGGAGGCGCTCGGTCTCGACCGGGCCGCCGTCGCGGCGGCGTTCGAGGTACTCCCGTTCCTCCTCGGTGGGGTCGCGCGCGGAGACGACGAGGCGGTCGCCGTCGGGCGACCAGTCGAACTCGCGGACGCCCTCGTCGAACTCGGTCACCTGTCGGGCGTCGCCGCCGAGCGAGAGGTCGAACAGCCACACTTGGGATTTGGGTTCGTCACCGTTGTCGCCGTTGTTACCGTTGCTGGCGTTGTCGTCGGCGTCGCTCTCCGTCTCCCCGTCTTCCTCGTCCTCGTCGCGTTCCTGCCAGCCGACGCGTCGCTCGGTGTCTTCCTCGCGTGCGGCGACGAAGGCGAGTCGCCGGCCGTCGGGACCCCACTTCGGCTGACTGCCGCCGGGGACGCGGGTCAGTCGGTGCGGCTCTCGGCTCCCGTCGGTCGGGACGACGAAAAGCGAGGTGAGTCGTTTCTCCTCCGCTTGGTCGGACTCGGCGGTGACGAAGGCGAGTCGCTCGCCGTCCGGCGAGACGTCGAACGCCGTCGAAATCTGAGTGAAGTCGTAGAAGGATTCGAGTGGGATGGGCTCGCTCATCGGTCGTATCTCTCCGGGGTCCCCGAAATACGTTGGCCAATCGGCACGTCGCGTGCGACGGCTGTCCGCCGCATTTCTGTAGAGATTTCTGGAAAGATATATAGATAGATATCTAAACAGCCACCCGTGCGTACGTCCGGCGGGCCACCCGTCCGTCCCGCCGGCCGGTTCGACGGCCGAAGCACTCCGAACCGCTCATACCGTTCGCCCCGCATCGGCGACCATGGAAGCAGTCGACGCCGACGACCTGGCCGCGGTGGCCGAGCGGGCGGTGCGCGCGGGCGGGGAGTTTCTCCGCGACGAGTTCCGAAACGGCACCGTCGACGGCGAGTTCGGCACCGACGACGTGAAGGCGGCCGCCGACTGCGCCGCCGAAGCGCGGGTCGTCTCCGTGATTCGCGAATCGTTCCCCGACCACGCCCTCCACACCGAGGAGGCCGGACGCTCCGGGTCGGGCCGCTACGAGTGGGTCGTCGACCCGTTGGACGGGACGAACAACTTCGCCGCCGGACTGCCGATGTTCGCCTCCGCCGTCGCCGTCGTCGACGACGGAGAACCCGTCGTCTCGGCCATCTACGAACCGCTCCCCGAGTCGCTGTATCTCGCCCGCAGGGGCCGCGGCGCGACGGTGAACGGCGAACCGATTCGACTCGGCGGCGGGAGCGACCTGCCGCTCGAACACGGCACCGTCTCGTTCGTCCTCGGCCTCCCGGCAGTCCGCGACGCTGAGTTACGTGAACGAGGCGAGGAGATGATAGACGCGCTCGACGGCGTCTGCAAGCGGGTGCTGGAGACGTGGTCGCCCTGCGTCGACTGGGGCCTGTTGGCGACGGGCCGAATCGAGGGGCTCGTCTCGTTCCACCCGGACGTGTACGAACAGTACGCGGGCTCGCTGCTGGCGGCCGAGGCGGGCGTCGAGTCGGTCGAATCCGAGCGCACGTACGTCGCGGCGGGCGACCGGGAGACGCTCGAAGCGCTCGTCGGGGCGCTCCCGCCGGCGGTGCGACCGAAATTGGAATGACGGGGCTGGGTCGTCCGCCTTTTGTCCGCCGAGCGCGTATCGTCGGCGCATGGTTCGGTCACGGACGCTGACGGCGCTTCTCGGACTCGCCGGCAGCCTCCTCGTCAGCGCGCTGCTGTGGTGGTACTTCGACAGTCTCGTCTTCTTACTGTTTCTGCCGTTCGTCCCGTTTCTGTTCCGCGGCGCGACGGCCGCGGGAGCGACCCGGCGGTGTCAGACCTGCGGTTTTCGGACGGACGACGATGCCTACGAGTACTGTCCGCGGGACGGCACGGAACTCGAGTAGCGACGCGAGCCGAGAAGGCGAAAACGGAGGGGCCGGGGACCGGTCGACGGTCGCTCAGCCGCGGACGCGTCGGTACAGGAGCGCTACCGCGCCGACGAGCGGCAAGCCGAACACCAGTAGATACGGGGCGGCGTAGGCGACGCCGACCACGAGCGCGCGGAGCGTGACGCCGACGCCGCTGACGGATTCGAGAAACGCCGCGAGCACGCCGGTGTCGTACCACGCGGCGCGGTCGTAGAGGCCCTCGGGCCGCGGCTCTTCGAGGTAGACCGTGAGCGTGGAGTACGCGACCCGCTGTTCGAGCGACTGGAGTCTCCCTTCGAGGCGCTCTATCTCCGTCTGGACGTCCGAGAGTTCGCGCTGGACGGCCAGCACGTCCTGGGTCTCGTTGGCCTGCTGGTAGAGTTCGCGGAGGCGGTCGCGCTCGGCCCGGAGGTTCTCCAACCGCGCTTCGAGGTCGACGACCTGGTCGGTCACGTCCTCGGTCGTCGTCTCCTCGAACTCGACGGTTCCCTCGGTTCTGGCGGCGTCGACCATCGAGGAGTAGTTCTCCTGCGGAACGCGGAGGACGATACGACCCTCGGACCACGTCTCGTTACCCTCGCCGCGGTTCGAGACGCTCGTGTCGCTGACGTACCCGCCGCGGGCCTCGACGGCCGCGGTGAGGTTGTCGCGGGCCGTCTCGAACTCGTCGACCTCCATCCGGAGTTCGCCGGTGCGGATTAGCTCGCGCTGCTGGGCGAACTGGGCGTCGCTGTCGGCGTTCGCCGTCTCGCCTTCGGCGGCCGCGTCGTTCGCCGACCCGCCGTCGCCGCCGCCGGCCGACGTGACGAGGTCGGTGCTCTGGCCGCCGGCGTCGCCGCCGCTGCTGGCCGAACACCCCGCCGTCACCAACAGGAGTGCGACCGCCAGCGTCGCAATCGTTCGGGAACTGATACGCATGGCGAACAGATACGAGCAACATTTAAAGAAACTTCCCAAGGGACAAACAGGTGTTTGACCTACCGCCCTCCTCTCGCGGTCGGACGCGGAGGCGGCGGGCCGTAGCAGACGTTTCGGGCGGTGGACTGCGACCCCCTCGAAACACCGTTACATGTTAGCACAGAAGGATGTATAGGTCTATAGAGCGGTAATTATTTCAATTCGACCGGTGGCCGATATTTTTATCTCGGTGGCAGGCGTTCGTGAGGGCGATGAGACGAGAGCGCGTGAGCGGCGAATATCCTTCTTCTGACGGGGGCGTGCGTATCGAACTGTCGGCGCGGACCGGGCGGTCGCGGCCCGACCGGCGGATGGCGTTCGGCACCCACACAGAGGACGTCGGGCGATGACCGAGCGGGCCCCGACGCTCGACGCCGTCGGGCACACGGTTCGAGACGCCCGCCAGATCGTTCGCAAAGAGCGTCGTCGGACCGTCGACGAGCGCGAGGCGTTTCGCGCGTTCGGCGACCGACTGGCGCAGATACAGCCGGCGAGCGCCGGCCGCACGGTTCCGGCGACCGTCAGAGGTAGCGGCGTCGGCGAGGGCGGACCGAACGCGACGCGGCGCGTCCTGAACGCCTATCAACGGACGGTGATGGCCGTGCCGCACTACGAGAGCGAGTACGGCGACACCGTGGGACGAAGCATCGTCGAGGAGTTCGGCACCGGCGTCGGCGGCGCGCTCGTCTCGACGGACGGACTGACGCCGGAACTGCAGCGCGTCGTCGCGGAGGCGGCGAAGGAGGCGGCGGCCGACCGCGAGTCGTTCGTCGCCTTGCTCGACGAGGAGGCCGAGTCGCTGGGGACGGTACTCGACGGTATCGACGCTGTCGTCGAACGACTCCGCTCGCTCGACGACCGCCCGCTCCCCGAGCGGTCGTTCGACGACCTCCACGACCTCAGAGAACGCGTTTCGGCGCTCGAACGACGGGCGGGGTCGCTCCACGCCGAGCGCCAGTCGAAGATCCGGAGCCACCGCCAGCGACTCGGCGTCACCGACGTCGACCTCCCCACGTTTCTCTATCACGACCGACCGTACACGTACCCGGCGTTGTCGGCGGTGACGACGCTCGTCGACGCGGTTCGACGCGCCCGCCGCCGCGTCGAGCGACGGCTGGCCGCGACGGCCTGACCCCGACGGGTACCGGGATTTATACTCGCTCCCTCGAAACGACCGGCGATGAGCGGCTTCCGGCCGACGGCAGCGTCGGCGAGACGACGACGGGACGACGAGGTCGAGCGAGCGAAGAGCGAACCGCACCTCCGGGGGGACGGGGTGCGTCGTCGATGATGCGACTCCACCCCCGCGTGCGACTGCTGTGGTCGCTGCGGGCGGTCGTCGCCGCCACCGTCGTCGGCGCGCTCGCCGCCGTGTTCGACCGATTCGTCCTCGAGCAGGGGCTCTGGCTTCCGGTCGCCGTCTTTCTCGCCGTGCTGTTCTTCGGAGTCACCGTCGCCCTCCTCCGGTACCGCTACTGGCGCTACGAGGTCCGCGACGACTCGCTGTATCTGGAGCGCGGCGTGTTCACTCGCGTCCGAACGGTCGTCCCGTTCGTCCGTATCCAGCACGTCGACTCCTCGCGGTCGCCTGTCGAACGTCTCGCCGGGCTGGCGACCACCGTCGTCTACACCGCCGGGTCGCGTGGCGCGGACGTCACCATCCCCGGTCTCTCGGCGTCTGGCTCGGACGACCTCCAAGAGCGTATCAAGCGACTGGCCATCCGCGCCGAGGGTGACGACGCGGTATGAAGCTCTCGCCGCTGTCGATACCGTACCGCGTCGCCCAGAAGGCGGGGAGTCTCCTGTTCTCGCTTCTCATCCTCCTGTTCACGGGGGCGACGGGACTGCTGGAGGCGTTCGGCGCGGGCGGCCTCCTCGTCGCGCTCGGCCTGCTCTTGGCCATCGGCTTCGCGCTCGTCGGGTACGAGGTAGCGTACTACCGACGCTACGAGTACGACCTCACCGCCGACACGTTCGACATCCGGTCGGGGGTGTTCTCCCGCCGGACCCGCGAGATTCCGCTCGCCCGGATTCAGAACGTCGACATCCGGCGGAACGTCTTCCAGCGGTTTCTCGACATCGCGGCCGTCGACTTCGAGACCGCGGGCGGCAGCGAGACGGAGGCGGCGATACGGTACGTCAGCTTCGCGGAGGCGAAGCGCCTCCAGCGGGATATCGGCCGCCGAAAGCGAGGCGAGACCGAGGACGCCGACGGGTCGGCGACCGACGAGACCGACCTCCTGTTCGCGCTTTCGGACCGCGAACTGGCGCTCGTCGGCCTGCTCTCGTTCGACCTCCGGGTACCCGGTGTCGTCGCCTTCCTCGCCTCCAGTTCGGTGCCGATTCTCTCCTCGCTGGTCCCGTCGCTCTCGGAGCTGACCGTGCTCGCCGTCGGCGGCGTCCTTCTGGCCGTCGGTATCCTGCTGTTCTCGTGGCTCGTCGGCGTCGTCGTCGCGGTTCTGAACTACTACGGGTTTCGGCTCTCCCGGACGAGCGACGAACTCCGGTACGAACGCGGCCTCGTCCAGCGCTACGACGGGTCGATTCCGTTCGACAAGGTGCAGACGCTCACCGTCGAGGACAACCCCCTGAAGCGACGGTTCGGCTACGCCACCCTCGCCATCGAGACGGCCGGCTACGCGCCGGGACAGGGCGGCAGCTACGGGTCGGAGGCCGCGGTGCCGCTGGCGCGCGTGGACCGAGTTCTCGCACTGGCTCGGGACATCGACGAGTTCGGCGAGTTCGACTTTCGACGACCCCCGAAACGCATCCGCCGGCGCTACGTCGGCCGGTATCTCATCGCACTCGGCGTCCTTCTCGCGGCGCTGTACGGCGTGAACTACGCGCTCGGCGGCGACTACCCGTGGTTCGTCCCCGCCGTCATTCTCCCCCTGATTCCGGTCGCCGCGCACTACAAGTGGAAACACCGCGGCTACTGGCTGGACGAACGCCACGTCGTGACGCGGAACGGCTTCTGGAACCGCCAGACGCGGATCGTCCCCTACCACCGCGTACAGACCGTCATCGACACGCGGACCGTCTTCCAGCGCCGCTGGCGGGTCGCCACAATCACTGCCGACACTGCGGGGTCGCGCTCGCTCTCGGCCCGCGACGCTGCCGCCGTCGACATCGACAGAGCGGAGGCGAAGCGGCTCCGCTCGGCGCTGGAAACGCGGTTGCAGGCGGCGCTCGCGGCGCGACGACGCGAGGCAGCCGAAGACCAGAGCGACGACGACGGGAGCGAGAGCGAGACGGCCGGGACCAGCGAGAACCGCGAGAACAGCGAGGCGGTATCCGACGATTCGGCGTACTCTGACGACTCGACGGACGCTGACGAAAGCGAGTCGCCGAACGACGACACCCCCAGTACGACTTGACGCGAAGACGAACTGCGGACTCGTCGTCACGGCGGGTCGAGACGGACTCAGTCGCCGAGGACGAGTTCGAGTGACGCGAAGGTGACCGCGAACACGACGGCGTACAGCGCGGCGCTGCGCAACCCGGTTCCCGCTCCGACGACGTACATCACCAGACCGCCGCCGACTCCGCCACCTACGCTGCCGACGAGTCCACGGCGAACCGAACTGTCGTCCATGTGGGGGAACGAAACCCGCGCGACGTTTGTTCTGCCGGTTCGTCTTCGCTCTCCCCTCGCACGACCGTTCGCGTCGGAACTCGTCGACTCACAGGTCGACGGGGTGCAGAAACGCCTGGAACTCGACGGTCCGCCCGTCGGGGTCGTCGGCGAAGAACTGGTAGATGTCGTATCTCTCGTTCTCGTGTGGTTCCTCGCGGGCGGCGTCGCCGACGGTAGCGTGCATCTCGTCGACCTCTGCGCGCGAGTCGTAAACGAACGTGAGGATGCCGCAGTCGTCGGTCGCGTCGCGGTCGCAGAAGCCGAACAGCATGTTGCCGTGCTTCAACACCGTGCAGTCCGGTTGTTCGAGCCACACCTCTGCGCCGACCGTCTCGGTGTAGAACTCGACGACGCTGTCTTGTCGCTCGGTGCGGAAGAAGACGATTCCGGACATACTCCACGCTCTCGGTCCGAGGAGATAATCGTGCCGTCTCCCCGAAGAAGTCGGAGAAACAAACACTCCTCTCTGGCGGAAAGTACTTGTGTGCAGGCCGGAGACTGAGGATATGAACCGTCGCGGGCTCCTCGCCGGTGCGGCAGCGGGAACGGCAGCGCTGTTCGGCGTCGGCGCGCTCGGCCTCCGGTCGACTGGCGGTCCGGTCGAGACCCGCGAGTTCGAGCGTCGCTCACCCGACGACGACGAACACGCCGCGGAACGACCGTCGGTGACGTTCGAGCCACAGCGGAGCCGAATCCGCGTGACCGGCGCGCTCGTCGTCGGCTCGGGCGCCTGTCTTCGCGTCGCGCTGGCGTCGGCGACGTACGACGCCGAGGGAGGGACGTTCGAGATGGTCGTCGCCGCCGAACGCGACGACGGCATCGACGGCTGTGCCGGCACCGCGACGGCGTCGGACGACACCGTCGTCACCGGCGACACGGACGAAGAAAACGGCTCGTTCTCGGCGAACTGGTCGGCGAACGACTCGAACCCGCAGTCGGTCCCCGAACGCCTGACCGTCGACGGCTACGACGCGGTGTTCGACTTCGAAGACGAACTGCCCGCCGTCGTCGTCGTCACCGAGCGCGACGAGGTGTACGGCGAGCGGACGACCCGCGTCGAGTGGGCGCTCGGCTGACCTTTCTCGTCTCTCGCGTCGATTACGAGTTGCGCGCCTCGTCGACGACGTCGCTGAAGCGGCGCGCCTGCTCGGTGATGGCCTCGAAATCGCCCTCGGCGACGGCGTCGCCGTCGACGAGCGCCGACCCCGCGCCGACGACCATCGCGCCCGCGTCGACGAAGTCGGCGGCGTTGTCGACGTCGACGCCGCCGGTCGGCATCATCGGAATCTGACCGAGCGGCCCCTTCATGCTCTTGAGGTGGCCGGGGCCGAGCGTTGACGCCGGGAACACCTTCACGAAGTCGGAGCCGGCCTCCATCGCCCGAACCGCCTCGGTGGGCGTCATGACGCCCGGCGCGACGACGGCGTTGTAGCGGTTGCACGTCTCGACGACGTCCGGTTCGAAGTTCGGGCCGACGACGAACTCCGCGCCCGCGAGCAGGGTGCTTCGCGCCGTCTCGGCGTCGAGAACGGTGCCCGCGCCCACGATGACCTCGTCGCCGAACGCGCCCGAGACGTCTCGGATCATCTCCATCGCGCCGGGGTTGTCGGCGGTGATTTCGATGGCCGAGACGCCGCCGCGTTCGAGCGCTTCGGCCGTCTGGATGAGCGAGTCGGCGTCCGCGCCGCGCATGACCGCGACGACGCCGCTGTCGACGATGCGTTCGAGATTTCGGTGTCGGTCGCTGGAACTCATTCGTGCGCTACTGCGCCGACGCGAGTAATAAAGGCCGGCACTGCGTCGCGGTTTGCGGGCGCCGACGCTCGGCGGCGGAAAGATAGAGAACGGGGGTCGTTCGTATTCAGTGCTCGGCGGCGGTCAGTTCCGCTTGGGCGCCGACTGCGGAGGCGTTCGAGGCGTTGCCGGAGTCGTTGCCGGAGCCACCCGAGTTGCTACCGGAGGACTGCTCCTGCAGCCACTGCTCGTACTCGTCCTGCGGGACGACTTTCACCTGGAAGTACATCTGCGAGTGGGCGACACCGCAGAACTCGGCGCAGTAGCCCTGGTAGACGTTATTCTCGTTCTCCTGGTAGTGGGCCACCGTCTTGATGGTCTGGTTCTGCCCGGGGAACGCGTCTATCTTCAGTCCCATCTCCGGGACGTGGAACGCGTGTATCACGTCGCGCGAGGTGACCTCGAAGTAGATGTCTTGCTCGGCCGGGATGACGACGGGGCTGGCCTCGCTTCCGTCTACGGTGACGTTCTCTTCGGGGTAGGTGAACTCCCAGCCCCACTGGTACGCCTCGGCGTGGACGAGGACGCTGTCGCCCTCGCCGGGCGCCTGTGCGCCGGGCTCTTCGGCGTACGTGACGTTGGGGTTCGCGAGCACGCCGTAGGAGGCGACGCCGACGAACAGCAGGATGATGGCCGTCGCGACGGTCCACGTGATCTCGAGCCGCCGGTTCTCTTTGGTCGGTTGCGGGTCGTCGTTGTTGCGGAACTTGATGACTGTGTAGATGAGGATGACTTCGACCAGAAGCGTGATCGGAATCCCCAGATACAGCAGTTTCCCGTTGAGCTCGTTGATGAGCTCCGCAGTCGCCGACGGCTGAGCCGCCGCCGGGACGGCGACGAGCGCCAGCGCCACTGCGGAGAACAGCGAGACGAGTGCGATGCGCGTACGCTTCATTGCTACTGCGGAGTTGGGAAAGCCGACGTAAATACCTGCTGACTCCCCGTTCGCCCGACGGGACGTCCCTCGAAGGACAGATTTCCGGGTTCGACGTTCGAACCACGAACCTCGGGGGGTTGCACGCCGCTGACCCGCCGTCGAGGCCCCGCAAAGCGCGGTGACTAAGTACCGGGCTTCCTAACTTCCGTCAGTGACCTACTAGTGGAATCGACAGACACTCCCGACCGGTTTCCGGCACTCCTCGCCGCCACCGCGATGGGCGTCTATCTCCTCCTCGCCGTCGGCGCGACGACGACGCTCACCGACGCGGCGACGGCGTGTGCGGCGTGGCCGGCCTGCGGCGACGGCCTCTCGCTGCCGTCGTCGGCGATGGGCTACGTCGCGCTCGGCCACCGGGCCGTGGCGCTCGTCGTCGGCGTCCTCGTCGCCGCCACCGGCGTCCTCGCGTGGCGACGCGGCGAGTCGACCCGCATCAAAGCGGCGCTCGGACTCTCGCTGCTCCTGTACCCCGCCCAAGCGGTTATCGGCGCGTTCGTCGCGACGAACGGGACGACGGCCACGCTGTCGGCCGTCCACCTCGTCGTCGGTATGACCATCTTCGGCGGACTGGTCGCCGCGCTCGCGTGGGCGCTCGAAACCGAGACCGGCGACCCCGACGACCGACCCGACCGGATGCCCGAGCGGGACCTCCCGCCCGCCGAGGAGCGACATCCCGAGATTCCGTCGTCGACGCTCGCCCGGGCGAAGGCGACGGCGAACGCCTACTTCCGGCTGATGAAGCCGCGGCTGATGTGGCTCCTCTGTCTGGTCGCCGGCGCCGCGATGGCGCTCGCCGGCGGCCCCGGACTCAATCCGACGACCGTCGCCGCGACGCTCGGCGGCGGCGCCCTCTCTATCGGCGCGTCGGGCACGTTCAACCACGTGCTCGAACGCGACATCGACCGCCGGATGAACCGCACCAGCGACCGACCGCTCGTGACCGACCTCGTCCCCGTCCGCAACGCCGTCGCGTGGGGCGTTCTCCTCTCGCTCGTCTCGCTGGCGCTGTTCGCGTCGGTGAACCTGCTGGCGGCGGCGCTCGGCCTCGCGGCCATCCTCTTCTACAGCGTCGTCTACACGCTCGTACTCAAACCGAACACGGTGCAGAACACCGTCATCGGCGGCGCGGCGGGCGCGCTCCCCGCGCTCATCGGGTGGGTCGCCGCCACCGGCGAGGTCGGCCTCGGCGGCCTCGTCCTCGCCGGCGTCATCTTCCTGTGGACGCCCGCGCACTTCTACAACCTCGCGCTGGCGTACAAGGACGACTACGAGCGCGGCGGCTTCCCGATGATGCCCGTCGTCCGCGGCGAGACGGTCACCCGAAAACACATCCTCTGGTACCTCGGCGCGACGCTCGTCGCCGCGGCGGCGCTCGCGGCGGCCGAGACGCTCGGATGGCTCTACGTCCTCACCGGCGTCGTCTTCGGCGGCGTGTTCCTCTGGATGGTCGTCCGCCTCCACTACGAGCAGTCGGAGTCGGCGGCGTTCCGGGCGTTCCACGCCTCGAACGCCTACCTCGGCGCGCTGCTCTTGGCGGTCGTCGTCGACGCGCTGGCGGTCTAACCCGACTGACCCATGAGTACTCTCGCCCGCTCACTTCCCCGACCCTCGCACGACACGCTCCTCTACGCCGGCGTCCTGTTCAACGTCGAACTCGCCGCGCTCCTCGCGTACGGGCTGTTGACGCCCGGAACGCTGATTCCCGCTCGGTACACAGTGTACGGGTTGCTCTGGCTAAACGTGGGTGTCCTCGCGGTGGCGAAGACGTCCGTCGCGCCCGCGTCGACCCGGACGAAGCGCCGCGCGGCCGTCGTCGCCGCCGCCTACTTCGCGGCGCTGGCCGTCGCCGGCGGACTCGTGACGCTCGCCGCACCCCACGGCGGCGCGGGCCTCCGCATCGGCTGGCTCCCGCCGGGATGGGGACCGGCGCTCATCTACGGCGGCGAGACGCTCAACGTGATTCTGATGCCCGGGCGCGTCGTCGGCTACGTCGCGCTGACGTACCTCGTCTACGCGACGGTTATCGACGCCGCGGGCGCGGCCGTCTCGGGCATCTTAGGTCTCCTCTCCTGCGTCTCCTGTTCGTGGCCGATTCTCGCCTCGCTGGCGACGGCCGTGTTGGGGAGCGGGTCGGCGCTGGCCGCGTCGACGACGGCGCTGTCGTACGACCTCTCGACGGTCGTGTTCGTCGTCACCGTCGCGCTGCTGTACTGGCGACCGTTCGGCCGATAGCCGGAGACGGCTCCCGCTCGCCGGAGATTTAACACGATAGCTGGCGAACGTGTACACATGACAGCCGTCGAAATCGAGTACTGCGTCCCGTGCGGCTACCTCGACCGGGCCGAACAGATTCAACACCAGTTGCTGGAGGAGTTCGGGCGGGAACTCGACTCGGTGGCACTCGTCACCGGCGACCACGGCGTCCTCCGCGTCACCGCCGACGACGAGGTCGTGTTCGACAAGGACGAGGGCGACGAGTACGACGTCGACGCCATCGCCGAGGGCGTCCGGAGCCGCCTCGGCGAGGCCTGAGGCGGCCGGTGCGGTCGTACGGGGACTCCGTCGGGCGAGTGCCCCGACTCAGTGGCCCCAGAGGTTCCCGCTCTCGTCGTATCGGGCGTCTCGTATCCGGTCGTGTTGCTCCCGGGTGAGACTCACGTCGACCGCGCCGAGGTTCTCTTCTAACTGCTCCTCGGTGCGCGCGCCGACGATGGGGATACAGGTGAACTGCTCTATCTGCATCAACCACCGCAGCGCGACCTGCGCGGGCGAAGCGTCGACTTCGTCGGCGACCTCCCGAATCGCGTCGAGCACCTTCCAGCCGCGTTCGGAGACGTAGTAGTCGCCGAAGCGCTCGTCGATGTTCGCCCGAGAGCCGTCCGGTCCCCTGACGGCCTGCGGGTCGTCCTCGTCGGCGCGTTCGTACTTCCCGGTGAGGAATCCCCCAGCCAGCGGCGAGTACGGACAGACCGCGAGGTCCTGGTCGGCGCAGACGTCGAGATACTCCTTCACGTCCTCGTAGTAGCCCGCGTGAAACAGCGGTTGCGTCACGTCGAAGCGCGCGTAGTCGTTGACGTCGGACTTCCACAGCGCCTTCGTCAACTGCCACGCCGCCATCGTCGACGCGCCGAGGTAGTTGACGCGGCCGTCCTCGACCAAGCCGTTCAAGGTCTGGAGGGTCTCCTCGACGGGGGTGTCCTCGTCCCAGCGGTGGATGTAGTAGAGGTCGAGGTAGTCGGTGCCGAGCCGGTCGAGCGTCCCCTCTATCTGGTTTCGGATGTGGGTGCGCGACAGGCCTCGTCCGTTGGGGTTGTCCTCGTCGAAGGGGAAGTACACTTTCGAGGTGAGAACGTAGTCCTCGCGGTCGCGCTCGGCCAGCCAGTCGCCGATCCACTCCTCGCTCGTCCCGTTGGGGTCGCCGTAGACGTTCGCGGTGTCGATGAAGTTCCCGCCGCGCTCCGCAAACGCGTCGAGCAGGTCGTGCGCCTCGCTGCGCTCGGTCTCGTTCGTCCCGTCGGTCTTGCGCCCGAATCGCCACGTGCCGTAACAGAGCGCGGAGACGCGCGTCCCCGTCGCTCCGAGCTGTCGGTACTCCATACGGAGCCTTCGGAGGCGAAAACGAAAAGTGTAGAGTCGGCGGTAACGGGTTCGGAGACTACTCCTCGTCGCCGGTGCGCGCGTCGGCGATGCGGTCGTACTGGTCGTCGGAGAGGCTCACGTCCACCGCACCGAGGTTCTCCTCCATCTGGTCGACGGTACGCGCGCCGACGATGGGGATGCAGGCGAACTCGCGCTGGTCGACGAGCCAGCGGAGCGCGACCTGCGCGGGCGTCGCGTCGACTTCGTCGGCCACCTCTCGAATCGCGTCAAGCACCTCCCAGCCGTGCTCGGAGACGTAGGCGTCCTGGAAGTAGTCGACGAGGTTCGCGCGCGACCCGTCGGGACCGACGGCGTTGCCGTCGTCGTCGCGCTCGTACTTGCCGGTGAGGAATCCCCCGGCCAGCGGCGAGTACGGACAGACCGCGACGTCCTGGTCCGCGCAGACGTCGAGGTAGTCGTCGACCTCGGTCTGCGCCGCGTGGAACATCGGTTGCGTCACGTCGAAGCGCGCGTAGTCGTTGACGTCGGATTTCCACAGCGCCTTCGTCAACTGCCACGCCGCCATCGTCGACGCCCCGAGGTAGTTCACCTTGCCCTCTTCGACCAATCCGGTGAGCGTCCGCATCGTCTCCTCGATAGGCGTGTTCTCGTCCCAGCGGTGGATGTAGTAGAGGTCCAGATAGTCGGTGCCGAGCCGGTCGAGGGTGCCCTCGATTTGATTTCTGATGTGCGTCCGCGACAGGCCTCGTCCGTTGGGGTTCTCGCTGTCGAAGGGGAAGTACACTTTCGAGGCGAGCACGAACTCCTCGCGGTCGCGCTCGGCCAACCAGTCGCCGATCCAGTCTTCGCTCGTCCCGTTGGGGTCGCCGTAGACGTTCGCGGTGTCGATGAAATTCCCGCCACCGGCCTCGTAGGCGTCGAGTAGTTCGTGGGCCTCCCCGCGGTCGGTTTCGTACTCGCCGTTGCTCTTCATGCCGAATCGCCACGTGCCGTAACAGATGGACGAGACGCGCGTTCCCGTCGCTCCGAGTTGTCGGTACTCCATACCGACCGCTCGGACCCGTCGGTCAAAAGGCTGTGAGTACCGGAAACCCCCGAGCGACTCGCTCAGTCGCGCCGACTCCGACGGATTGATACTCGCTCCCACGCTCCACCGGCCGTGAACGTCGTAGGAATCGGCCTCGGTGACCTCGGCCGCCTCGAACTCCGAACGCTCGCCGCCCTCGACGGGGTCGACCTCGTCGCCGGGGCGGACGTCTCCCCGGACGCCCGCGAGGCGTTCGCCGAGGAGCACGACGTCCCGACGTACGAGTCGTACGAGGAGCTGCTCGACGCCGAGGACGCCGACGCCGCCTGTATCGTCACGCCGCACACGCTGCACTACGAGCAGGCTCGCGCCTGTCTCGACCGAGGCGTCCACGTCCACCTGGAGAAGCCGATGGTGACCGACCTCGACCACGCCCGCGACCTCCAGAAGCGAGCTGACGAGGCCGGCCTCGTCCTCGCGGTCGGCTACCAGCGACACGTCGACTGGCGCTTCCAGAAGATTCGTCGCCTCGTCGACGAGGGCGCAATCGGCGACCTGCACATGGCCGTCTGCTTCCTCGAACAGGTGTGGATATCGTTCGCCGAGGAACAGTGGCGCGGCAACCCCGCGCTGTCGGGCGGCGGGCAGCTGTACGACTCCGGGTCGCACCTGCTCGACGCGCTGCTGTGGACGACGCGAACCGACCCCGTCTCCGTCGCCGCCGCGGTCGACGACCGCGGTCACGACGTCGACGTGAACAGCGCGCTGGCGGTGACGCTCGACCGCGACGGCGACCGAGTGACCGCGAGCGTCGGCGTTTCGGGGGCCGGCCGGAGCACGCCCGCTCCCGGCGAGGGCCTGCACTTCTGGGGGACCGAGGGCCGAATCAGCCTCGCCGACGACACGCTGACCGTCGAATCCGGCGGCGAGGTCGACGTCGAGGACGCCCACGAACCCCAGTTCGAGGAACTGACCGAGGCGAAACTGGAGAACTTCGTCGACGCCGTCCGCGGCGACGCCGAACTCGCCATCCCGGCGAGCGACGCCGTCCGCGTGACGGCGCTCACGGAGGCGGCGTACGAAGCAGCCGAGACCGAACGAACCGTCGGTATCGACGCGTTCGACGAGGACGAGGCCGCATCTCTCGCCGCTACGACCGAGGCGACGGGGGCCGTCGACCCCGGAGACGACGACTGAGCGGACGCGCCGGGCCGTGTCCGACGGGCCGCCAGCGCCGCGTCGCGTGACGAAGCGGAATCCGAATCCTTACGGCCGGAACGCTCCGAGTCCGACCATGGACGAGGTACTGGTCGCCGACGACGTACGGAAACGGTACGGTGACACCGTCGCGCTCGACGGCGTCTCGCTGTCGGTCGGCGCCGGGGAGGTGTTCGGTCTCATCGGCCCGAACGGTGCCGGGAAGACGACGCTCGTCCGCGCGCTCACTGGGACGACCCGCGCCGACGGGACGGTTCGCGTCTTCGACGGCGACCCCGAGGACGCCGACGAGCAACGCGTGAGCCTGCTTCCGCAGTCGTTCTCGCCGCCAGCGCGACTCACCGCCCGCGAACTCGTCGCCTACTACGCCGGCCTGTACGACGAGTCGCGGGACCCCGACGCCGTGCTGGCCGACGTCGGCCTGACCGACGCCGCCGACACGTGGTACGAGAACCTCTCGGGCGGCCAGCAGCGCCGCGCCTGCGTCGGCATCTCGCTCGTCAACGACCCCGACCTGCTCTTCCTGGACGAACCGACGACCGGCATCGACCCCGCGGGTCGCCGGTCGCTCTGGGCGCTCCTGGAGGGGCTCGCGGCGGGCGGGACGACCGTCTTCCTGACGAGTCACTCGATGGCCGAGGTCGAACGGCTCTCGGACCGCGTCGGCCTCCTCGCCGACGGGAAACTCGTCGCCGTCGGGACGCCCGACTCGCTGGTTGCCGAGTACGGCGGCGAGAGCCGACTCGTCGTCCGTCCCGAAACGTCGCCGTCCGCCGCGGCCGAGGCGCTCTCGAAGGCGACCCCGGCGTTCGACCTCGCCGTCGACGGCGAGGAGCTCGTCTTCCGGGACGTCGAACCCGAACGCATCGGCCCGGCCGTCGACGCGCTCGACTCCGCCGGCGTCCGCTACGACGCGCTGACGTGGAAGCAACCGAGCCTCGAAGACGTCTACCTGCACCTCACCGGCGACGAGTTCGCCGCGTTCGACCGACCGACCGCCGCGGGACGTACCGCCGACGCCGGCGGCGCGGAAGAGACTCAGACCGTCGACGCCGGCGCTCCCGCCGGCTCGGGAGGTGAGCGATGACAGCGACCGGGCGGGTCCGCGCGGAGTTCGACGCGGCGTGGAACTCTTTCCTCCGCCGGCGGACGGCGGTGTTCTTCACGTTCTTCTTCCCGGTCATCCTCGTGCTCATCTTCGGCGCGCTGGTGCAGACCCAGCCGACCGGCGGGGGCCTGTTCGCCGAACCGCAGACGTACTACGTGCCGGGCTATCTGGCGACCGTCGTGCTGTTCACGCCGCTGTCGCGCGTCGGCAGCGAAATCGCCCGTCACCGCGAGGGGAGCCGCTTCGAGAAACTGGCGACGACGCCGCTGTCGCGCACCGAGTGGTTGCTCGCGCAGACGCTCGTCAACGTCGTCATCATCGGCCTCGCGGCGCTGCTCATCCTCGCGCTGATGGTCGTCGTGACCGGCGCGGAGATTCCGCTCACTCCCGGCCTGCTACTCCTGGTTCCGTTCGTCGTCCTCGGCGTCGTCGTGTTCTGCGGCCTCGGGACGATACTCGGCAGCGTCGCCGACTCCCAGGACGGCGTCATCGCCGCGAGCAACACTATCGCACTGCCGCTTTTGTTCCTCTCGGAGACGTTCGTCACGCCGGAGTTGCTGCCGGAGTGGTTCGGGCCGATAGTGAACCTCTCGCCGCTGACGTACTTCTCGCGCGGCGTCCGGGCGCTGACGTACGAGGGCGGGTGGGAGTTGTACCAGGCACACATGACGGTCTGGTTCAACCTCGCCGTGCTCGCCGCGCTCGCCGTCGTCTTCTTCGCCGCCGGGGCGTACGCCATCCCGCGGACGGACTGACGGCCTCGGCGCCGACTCGCTCACGTCGACGACCTCAGACGCCGACTCGACTGACGCCGAGAATCGCGCCGCAGGACGAACACTCCCAGACCGTCCCGTCGCTGAATCGGAGGTCGGTGTCGCTCTCGACGAGTTCTCGCTGTTCCGTCTCGCAGTGGGGGCAGTGGCCCATGGCGCTCGAATTTCGGCCGCGAAACTGTAGCAGTTTCGAGTAATCCGGCGCTCTCTCGGCTCAGTCGATGGGGATGCGCTCGCCGCGTCCGTCGCGTCGCCGCGGGCGTCTCCCGCCCGGCGTCGGGCGCTCACCGAGAACCACGCGTAGCGTCTCCGCCTCGCCGTCACGCTGCACGTCGATTTCGACCGGTTCGCCCGGGCGCGTCTCCGTGATGAGGTAGTGCATCAACTGCTCGTGGGAGTTGACCGCGCGGCCGTTGATGCCGACGATGACGTCGCCGCCGACCGGCACTTCCCGCCCGCGGACGGTCCGCGAGTAGCGCGACCCGCGGAGCGCGTCGCCGCCGGTCGGTCCGGCGGCCACGTCGACGACGAGCACTCCCCGAGGCTCGTCGAGGCGGTTCGCCCGCGCGACGGTGGGGGTCACGTCGAGCGTCCGCGTCCGGAGGTAGGAGTGGCGGTACGAGCCGTCCTCGACGAGCCCCGGAACGACCTGCGAGACGATGGCCGGCGAGACGGCGAAGCCGATGTTGTCGCCCTGTTTGGCGCGGTTGACGCCGACGACTTCGTAGGAGAGCGTCGTCGAATCGCCGTTCTCGCCTCCGCCGTCCGACTCGCCGCGGCCGTTCAGCGCCACGAGCGGCCCGCCGCTGTTGCCGGGGTTGATGGGCGCGTCGGTCTGGACCACGTCCGGAATGGCGAAGCCGCCGGAAGTGGGCATCGACCGACTCGACCCGGAGACGATGCCGACGCTGATGGAGCCGTCGAGCCCCATCGGGTTGCCGAGCGCCGCGACGGGGCGACCGGGTCTCGGGTTCTCGGTGGCGACGGGGAGCGGTACGGCCGTCTCGGGCAAGCGCTCGACGCGGACGACGGCGAGGTCGGTGTAGGCGTCGACGCCGACGACCTCGCCCTCGCGCCACTGGCCGTCGCTGAACCGGAGTTCGACCCCGTCGCCGCCGCGGACGACGTGTTCGTTCGTCACGACGTGGTTCCGGTCGTAGACGAAGCCGGACCCAGCGCCGCCCATCGGACCGCGCTCGGCGACGTAGATGGAGACGACGGAGGGGATGACCTCCTCGTACAACCGTTCGTAGTCGATGTCTGACTTCATGGGGTGGTGCGCCGACGCCGACCGGCGACGCCCGCGCTTACCGGAGGTTAGGCGTCCCAGTAGATATGAGAATGTCGGATGTTGTCATGCCGCAATGGAGAAGAGGCTGTCGGTTCGCGTGACAGCGACACGACGAATCGAAATTTGGCCGCTCAGTACCGGAACGTCGGCCCGTCGTCGCTGTCTTGCACTTCGACGCCGATGGCCTCCAATCGGTCCCGGAGGTCGTCGGCGCGTCCGTAGTTACCCGCCTCGCGCTCGGACTCGCGGACCTCCAGGACGAGTTCGACGAGGTCGTCTGCGAGGCTCACGTCGCCGCCCGCTTCGTCGCCGAAGGCGAGTCCGAACACGCCGCCGCCGAGTTCCTCGAACGTCTCGACGGCCTCTCGCAGTCCTCGGTAGTCGTACTCGTCGTGACGCTCGACGTGGCGGTTGACGCCCGCGGCGAGCTCCAGGAGCGCCGCCATCGCCTCGCGGACGTTGAAGTCGTCGTTCATCGCCCGCGTGAACTCCTCGCGCGCCTCGTCGACCGTCGCTCGCAGTTCGTCGTCCTCGACTTTCGTCCGCGCACTGGTCGAGTCGAGGCGGTCGGTGGCCGTCTCGTAGGCGCGCTCCAGCCGCTCCCAGCGCTCTCGGGCTTCGGCCATCGCCTCCTCGCTGAACGTCTGTTTCGAGCCGTAGCCCGTCGAGAGGTAGAACGTCCGGACGATGTCGACACCGAACTCGTCGAGCGCGCCCGAGACGGTGAAGAAGTTGCCGAGGCTCGAACTCATCTTCTCGCCCTTGGTCTCCAGCAAGCCGGTGTGGAGCCAGTACCGGGCGAATTTTCTCCCCGTCGCGGCCTCGCTCTGCGCGATCTCGTTCTCGTGGTGCGGGAACACGAGGTCGTGACCGCCGACGTGGATGTCGAGCGTCTCGCCGAGGTGCGTCATCGACATCGCCGAGCACTCGATGTGCCAGCCCGGACGCCCCTCGCCCCACGGCGACTCCCACGTCTCGCCGCGGTCGGTCGAGTCGTCGACGGGGCGGTCATCCTTCCGGTGTTCGGCGATGGCGGCGTCACCGACGCCGTCGGCTTTCCAGAGCGCGAAGTCGGCGGGGTGGCGTTTCTCGCTGCGCTCGTCGGCTTCGCCCTGTGCTTCCATCTCCTCGACGCTCTGGTTCGAGAGTTTCCCGTAGTCGGGGAACTCGGTCACGTCGAAGTACACCGAACCATTGGACTCGTAGGCGTAGCCCTTCTCGACGAGCGTCTCGATGAGGTCGATTATCTCGGGGACGTGCTCCGATACTCGGGGGTAGACCTCCGCGCGCAGGAGGTTGAGTCCGCGCATGTCCTCGATGACCGAGGCCATGAAGTGTTCGGCGACCTCGTGCTCCGTGTCGCCGAGGCCCTCCTCGCCCGCGCGGGCGGCGATCTTCTCGTTCACGTCGGTGAAGTTCTCGACGTGGCGGACGCCGTAGCCCTCGTGGGCCAGCCAGCGGTGCATCACGTCCGAGTGGGTCCACACCCGGGCGTGGCCGAGGTGGGCGTCGTCCGAGACCGTCAGCCCGCAGACGTACAGCAAAACGTCGTCGGGGTCGCCCGGCTCGAACTCTTCGCGTTCGCCCGTCAGGGTGTTGGTCACGGACAGCGTCATTGGCGGGGATTGTCCGGGACGGGATTTAGACCTTTCAGAACTGTGCGAGAGGGTGGCGGCGGTGCGTGTCGTTCGGCCCCTTCGCCGAGTCGTTCGCTCGCGATTTCTCTCGGCGATGTCTCGGACGCAGTCGTACGGAGCGACGGTGCGCGCCCGGCGAAACGCGGCTCAGTGAGCGAACGAAATCCGGTCCCCGCGACGGTACCGCTGCAGTCGCTCGAACGCCACCGCGTTCCCCTGGCCGTCGAACTCGATTCTGTACACGCCCAAGATATCTTGCGTATCCGGCACCGACCGTCGCTCTACCACGTCGACGAGCGTGCGCCACCGCTCCGCCTCGTCGTCGTACTCGACCGCGTGAACGCTGTCGAGCGGACGCTCGGTGAGCGCTTCCGTGCGGCTGGCTGCGCGCTGCCGGATACCGTCGAGGTCGTACTGTCCCCGCTGTTCTGCCGTGCTGCCGGTATCTTCGCTTGTCGTGCTCATGTTCCCATCCGCGCCCCCGGGGAGAGTCAGACTCTGTTTCGATAACTGTTGTGTCGTTTACCGGTTCCGACACGTCTCCGGAGCGACGCGGACCGTCGTCTACCGAGTGTTCGCGACCGAAACCGCCTCCAGTGCCGCCTCGACGACCTGGAGCGCGTTCACGCCGTCGCGACGCCCCACGACGACGAGCAACGAACCACCCGCCGTCGCCGCCGCGTCGACCGGAATCTCGGCGGTCTGTAACCGTCCGAGCACCGTCGTCAGCGCGTCGGCGTCCACCTCGCCGGTGGCCAAGATGGCCGTCTGCGACCCGTCGCCGGCGACGACCGCTCGTCCGCCGAGCGTCAGCAACGCGTCTCCGTTCGCCGACTCCGCGTCCGCGGCGTCGACGACGCCGACTCCGCTCTGCATCGTCACGCGAGCGTCCCGTGGTTCGGTCTCCAGCGGCGGCAACTCCTCGGCGTACCGACGGAGCGCGGTGGCGATAGCGTCCGTCTCGCCGTCGACGTCGAGATGCGACGCGGCGGCGGCGTAGTTGACCACGCCCGCCCGGAGCGCGGTCAACAGAAACGGTCGCTCGCGGGCGGCGTCGCGGGCGTCTGCGGCCAGTGACATGGCCGCGGGTCACGGGGAATGTACAAAAACCCGGAGGGTCCCTGCCGCGCCGCCGACTGAAGCGAATTTCAGTAACATCGCGTACAGAAATATCATTCAGATCATCCTTATCGCTTCGGCGGTCCACTCTCTATCTGTGATGAGAACACACCCGGAACCGCTCCCGACGACGGTCGAATCGGTGGTGCAGACGTTCGTCTTCCTCCTCGTCGCGTTCGCCGCGATGGTCGTCGCCTCCTACCCGACGGCGACCCTCCTCGTGTTAGCGGGCGTCGGCGCGGCGACGCTGGTGACGGTCGCCGTGCTCGCCGCGCGCCGCTCGCTGGGTCGCCGCAGCCACGTCTGCATCCCGCGAACCGGCGTCTGCATAGAGGCCTGAACCGTCAACGGTCGACGAACCGCACGCGAACCGCACTCGAACAGCACTCGACCCGCACGCGAACCGACTTCCCGCTGACGCCTCCCCTCCCGACCGCCGCAGAACCGCACGAGAACCACCGCAACGAACCGGGTCGGACTGCCGGACCCGAAGTCCCTAAGAGCGTCGCGCCCTCAGCGTCGGACATGCAAGCGCTGGTCATCGTGGCCCACGGGTCTCACCTGAATCCGGATTCGAGCGCCCCGACCTACGACCACGCGGACACCATCCGCGACGTCGGCGCGTTCGACGAGGTGAAGACCGGTTTCTGGAAGGAAGAACCGTCGCTCAGAGAGGTCCTCAGGACCGTGGAGTCCGACGAGGTGTTCGTCGTCCCGATGTTCATCAGCGAGGGCTACTTCACCGAGCAGGTCATCCCCCGCGAGCTTCGCCTCGACGGCTGGGACGTCTCGGAGTGGGACTCCGACGGCCTGAGCGCCAGTCACGCGACGCTCACCGCCGCAGACACGAACCAGCGCGTTCACTACTGCGGTCCCGTCGGCACTCACGAGTCGATGACCGACGTGCTCGTCCGCCGCGCCGAGTCGGTGACGGGCGACCCCGAAGTGGGAGCGGGGTTCGGCCTCGCCGTCGTCGGTCACGGCACCGAGCGCAACGAGAACAGCGCGAAGGCAATCGAGTACCACGCCGAGCGCATCCGCGAGATGGACCGTTTCGACGAGGTGCAGGCGCTGTACATGGACGAAGAGCCCGAGGTCGACGACGTGACGGAGTACTTCGAGAGCGACGACGTGGTGGTGGTCCCGCTGTTCATCGCCGACGGCTTCCACACACAGGAGGACATCCCCGAGGATATGGGACTCACCGACGATTACCGGACGGGATACGACGTGCCCGCCGAGGTCGACGGCCACCGCATCTGGTACGCCGGGGCGGTCGGTACCGAGTCGCTCATGGCCGACGTGGTGCTCGAACGCGCCGCGGAGGCGGGTGCGGACGTCGGTGACGCCGTCGAAACCGTCCGGGAGCGAACGCGGGGGTCGCCCGCGGCGGGTGACTGATGCGCGCCGGACAACTCGACGCGCTCGTCGAAGCCGTAGCGGCCGACGGAGGCGTCGAGTTCGACGGGCTGAACGCGAACCACCGGGACGACGGCTACGGGTTCCGGACCCCGCACACCGAGCGCACCGGCCTCTCCGAGGCCGAGTTCCGCGAGGTGGCCGAGTCGAACCCGTGGTTCGTCTCGAACTGGTTCTACTGGACGCGCGAGGTCGGTCTCGGCGACCGGGAGACGGGTGAGGCCGATTCCGGCCGACGCGACGGCGCCAGCGCGCGCCGCGCGTTCCTCCGATGGGCCGAGCGCGCCGACGACCACGGCGTTCCGGAGCGGTACGAGGCGCTCGCCGACGGCGTCAGCCGCGAGTGGGGACAGCTCTGCGTCACCGCGACCGTCGCCGACCACGGCGAGCGTCGCTACCACCTCCGTCACGTCGCCGACGCCGACGCGGACCTCTCGTCGCTGGATGTGTACACCGACCCCCTGGAGGCCCGCGGCATCGCCACGTACGACGAGAGGGGACGGTACCGACCGCTGAAGACCGCGCCGACGCTCCGCGACGGGTGGGCGTTCGCGGACCTCGACGGTCGGGCGCTCGTCGAGGCGGTCGACGTCGTCTACCCCGCGACCGTTCCGAACTGGTACCGGGAACGGGAGGGTCGTCTCGACGTGAGCCACTGGAACGAGACGGCCGAGCGCCAGACGGGTATCTACGACGTCGTCGACGAACTCGACGAGGAGGCCGTCGAGTGGATTGCGGAGTCCTGTTGCGTCGACTCGCAGTGCCTCAAGCGCCGGATGTGGGACGCCGACGAGGAGACCGAACTCGACGCCGACCGGGGCGACGGCGTCTTCCCGTGCAGAGAACCCTGCTCGCTCGTCGTCGCCGCCGCCCGCAAGTGGACGACGCTCGAGCGCGAGGAGTCGCGGACCTACGAGTTCGAGCTCACGCCGAGCGAGAAAGAACAGGTCGAGGAGATAATCGACGCCGTCGCCGACGGCCGAACCGACGAGATTCGGGAGGCCGACGTGTACGAGGGCGCGAATCGCTACCGAGCGCGGTTCCTGCGGGCGAAGCGTTTCGACGACGAGGGAAACTTGTCGGGGACGCCGACCGACGAGTGAAGCGTTCGGCGGTTTTTGGTCCAGCTTTTCGAGGGAGCGGAGCGACCGAAGAAAAGGTGGCTGTGTGATTTGTCGGGGACGCCGACCGACGAGTGAAGCGTTCGGCGGTTTTTGGTCCAGCTTTTCGAGGGGGCGAAGCGACCGAAGAAAAGGTGGCTGTGCGATCTATCGGGGACGCCGACCGACGAGTGAAGCGTTCAGCGGAGTTCGCTCGCGGCGAAACTGAGCGCGACGCCGAGGACGACGCCGACGGCGACGAAGACCACCGGACTGTTGAGCACCAACCCGACGCCGAGCGCGACGGTCAGCGCGACGACGCCGACGCCGACGAGCGGGAGGACGCCCACGTCGCCGACGCTGTCACGGACGTCGTCGAGCGTTCCCGCACCTGTCGTCGTTCCCGATTTCGACGTCTGTTCCGCGGTCGGCGGGCGACTGAGGCGTTCGTCGACGTCGACGCCGGGGTCGTCCTCGGGCGGTTCGACCGTCACGCTGACCGTCGTCTTCTCCGCACCGTAACCCGCCGATATCTCGACGGTGTCGGTCACGCTTCGGTCGAGCGACTCGTCGACGGCGATGTGAATCGGGAGGTTCGTCCCGCGTTCGACGTAGTGGTTGCCGCCGTCGAGTCGGGCGACCCGAGACAGCGCCTCGCCGAGGCGCAGGTGGACGTGGACCGCCTCGCCGCGGTTGACGAGGTCGACGACGAACGACCCTGCCGTCGTGAACTCGCTGGGCGCGTCCACGGCGTGGAGTCGCTCACCGTTCACTTCGACGGGGAGCGTCTGTGACATGTCTCCTCACTTAGTACGCGACGGCAAAAAGATACAGGGCGTTACAGCGACGTATCGGGCGGGTTCTTCGGACGAGTGCCGCGGAAACTCCCGTCGCGAGCCGCTCAGTCGTCGCGCATATCCGGCGGCAGCAGGTTCGGGATGCCGTCCTCGATGGGGTACACCTCGCCCGTCTCCGTCCCGATGAGTCGGCCTTCGAGTATCTCGTCGTCGTCTCGCTCGTCGACTTCCAGTTCGAGGTCGCTCTTGTCGAGCGGGTCGCAGAGAATGTCCATGAGGGATTCCTTCATCGTCCGAACGGTGGGATGCGTCGGATAAAAAGCGTGCGGGTTACCCGACGTTTCTGAACGACGGTCTCGCGGAGGGTAGCGCGCTCAACGGGACGCGACGCCCGTCTTCCCACCGAGCTCCGTGACGACCACCGGAAACGCGACGACGAACCCGACCAGCAGCACGCTGAGTGCGAACACCGCCGGAAAGAGCGTCCCGACCGCCTCGGTGGCGACGCGGATGCCGACGACCGCGGGAAGGCCGACGAGCGCGAGCGTCGCCCCTTCTAGTCGAGAGGCCGGGCGCGCGGTCGGTTCGAGCGCGTACCACGCCAGCGCGCCGCCGACCGCCGCGCCGAAGACAGTCACGGCGTTGACTGTCGGCCCGGCGAGCGCGTAACCGACCGCGCCGAGACCGGCCGCGAGGACGAACGCCCGCGAGGGTTCTCTCCGGGTGATTCGGAGTGCGATCCACAGAAACGCCGCCGCCAACGCCACGCCCGCGAGCACGTCGCCGACGTAGTGGACGCCGATGACGACCCGCGACAGCGAGACGACGAGGACGAGCGCGGCGGCGGCCGCGTAGCGAACCGCGCGACGACCGGCGTCGACGAGCGCCGCGAGACCGCCGTACAGCACCGTTGCGATGACGGCGTGCCCGCTCGGGAACCCGTAGCCCGTTTCGACGACCAGCGCCGTCTCCACCGGCGGCCGCGGGAGCGCGAACGCGCCCTTCAGTCCGACGACTAGCGCCGCCCCGCCGAGAACGAGCGCCGTCAGCGTCGCCGCTCGCTCGCGGTCGGTGAGCCAGTACAGCAGACAGAGGAACCCGACCGAGAAGGCGACGCCGCCGAGTTCCGTCAGCGGGACGAACCAGTCGACCAGTTCCGGGGGAATCGCCTCCCGAACCGTCTCCGAGAGGTCGACGAGGCGAAACGCGTTCACCGTACCTCCCCGAGCGACGCCGACCCGCCGCTCGCCGTCGATGAGACGAACATAGCGGCCGGACTCCGGGAAGGAGTAAGAGCGTGTCGGTTCGGAGAGCCGTCGTGCGGTTCTACGGAGAACACGGCGGCGACGGTCGGTTCGCCGCTCTCGACCGTCTACTGCGACTCGAACGGGTTCGCCAGTTCGACCGACTGCTCGCGGTCCGGACCGACGCCGACGGCGTAGACGGGCGCGTCGACCTGCTCGCTCAGGTAGTCGAGGTAGTCGCGGGCGGCCTCGGGGATGGCCTCGTACCCCGCTTCGGCGACGTCGCTCCAGTCGACCTCCGGCCACGGCTCGAACTCCTTGAGCACGGGGTCACAGCGCGCCCACTCGTCGGTCGTCGAGGGAATCGTACGAATCTCCTCGCCGTCGAGTTCGTAGGCGTGGCCGACCTTCAGTTCGTCCAGGCCGGCGAGCACGTCGACGTGGTTGACGGCGATACCGGTGAAACCGCTCGTGCGCGAGGCGTGGCGGAGCATCGGCACGTCGAGCCAGCCGATGCGGCGCGGACGACCGGTGACGGTGCCGAACTCGCCGCCCTTCTCGCGGATGAAGTCGGCGAGTTCCTCCTCGCGCTCGTCGCCGTCGAGCTCCGTCGGCAGCGGCCCCTCGCCGACGCGCGAGAGGTACGCTTTGACGATGCCGACGACTTCGCCGCGGCCGACGACGGTCGGCCCGACGCCCGAACCGACGGCCGCGCCGCCGGCCGTCGGGTTCGAGGAGGTGACGTACGGGTAGTTGCCGTGGTCGATGTCGATGAGCGTGCCCTGCGCGCCCTCGAACATCACGTTGTCGCCCTCGTCGCGGCGGCGGTAGAGGAAGTCGCCGCAGTCGACGAGCATCCCCTCCTCGGCGAGTCGGCGGCCGTACTCGGTGCACCGCTCGTGGAGCGCGTCGACGTCGAGTTCGTCGCCGGCTTCGAGTCCGTAGACGTCCTCGACGATGGCGCGCTTCTGCGGGACGACGTACTCCAGTCTGTCGCGCAGAATCTCGGGGTCGAGCAGGTCGCCGACGCGGATACCGCGGCGGCCCGCCTTGTCCTCGTACGTCGGGCCGATGCCGCGGCCGGTCGTGCCGACCTTCACGCCCGAGTCGGCCTTCGCCTCCTCCTCGATGCCGTCGAGTCGGCGGTGATACGGGAGGATGACGTGCGCTCGCTTGGCGACGCGAACGTCGGGGTCGAGGCCGCGCTCGCGTAGCGCGTCCATCTCCTCGAACAGCGTCTCGGGGTTGACGACGCAGCCGTTCCCGAGAACGCCGATCTTGTCGCGCACGGCACCGCTGGGAACCAACGAGAGCTTGTACTCGGTCCCGTCTTCGACGACGGTGTGTCCGGCGTTGTCGCCGCCCTGATAGCGGACGACCACGTCGGCGTCGCCGCCCCAGAGGTCGACGAGCGCGCCCTTGCCTTCGTCGCCCAACTGCGAGCCGACGATTGTGACAGTCATAGTCGCCGATTCTGCGGCACTCGCTAAACCGGTTACGGTCCGTCGTCGAAAAATGAACACGGGTGCGCACAGGCGACCGCCGACCTCAGGAGAGTTGAACACGAACGTGTATCTCCCTCCGCCTCGTGGCGAATCCAAACGGTTAACAATAGACGTGTTGTACAATGACAATCCCTACCGTTCTCGCCGGACCGGACAGCAACTTTTAAAGGGAGCGAAGACAAGTTAACAAATGGCATGATAGACAGACTCGAAAAAGAGGTGGACATGCTCGAACGACACCTCCAAGTCCTGAAGATGGTCATCGAGAACGAACCCATCGGTATCGTGAAGATGTCGAACGAGACCGGCTACCCCCACCACAAGGTCCGCTACTCGCTGCGCGTCCTCGAGGAGGAGAACCTCATCGAGCCGTCGAGCCAAGGTGCGATCACGACCGAGCGAACGGCCGAGTTCGTCGACGAACTCGACGGCAAACTCGACGAGATCGTCGACAAGCTCGACACGATGAAAATCGAAGACGCGGTCGAAGTCGAAGGGTAGCTGTTCTCTCAGAGCTCCGGAACGTTCAGATGGAAGTCGCCGTTACGGGTCTCGACGAGACAGAGGTGGAATCCCCGCTTTCTGGTGAGTCGGACCAGACTCTTTCGCTTGCCGCGACTGAGCAGTCCACCGCCCGTCGCGTCGGCGGCCGTCTCTAACGCTTCCGGCTCGAAGTAACTCGTCGTCACGAGGAACGACGCGCCCAGCGAGTCGCTCGTCTCGGCGACCTGTCCGGCGTTCTGGACGAGCGAGGACATCATCGCCTCCGACGCCGCCGCCCGCGAGTCGTTGACGTCGGCGACCAGAAGCGGGTTGCCCATCCGGTCGCGCAGCACCACGTCGAACGTCCGCTGTTCGCGGTGTTCCTCGCCGTTCTCGGTGAACTGCACCGAGACATCGCCGCCGAGCTCGGCCCGGTCTATCTTCGGAATCGCGTCGAACAGTTCCTGCATCGCGGCGACGTTGCCAGTGTCGCGGATCTCGTACAGCAGGTCGTCGACGACCCACTTCACGAAACCGTGCTCGACGGTGCCTTCGAGGAACTCCTCGTAGGACTCCCCTTCGACGTGGAGTCCCTCGGTCTCGAAGCGCGTGTGGTGCTCGAGCCGAAGATTTTCGATGACCTCGGGGCGGTCGACCTCGCCCGCGTGAGCTTTCTCCAGCGTCCCGCCGCTCTTGGTTCCGTAGCGGACGAACAGGTTCGTCCCGTCGAGCGCCTCTTTGCGGCCCATCGTCCGCTCGGGCGCGGACCCGTCGTCGCTCCCGGCTTGGGCGGCTTCGAGTTTCGCTTCGAGCGACTCGACCGTCTCCTCCAACCGCTCGACCGACTCCGCGAGGCGGTCGGCGCGCTCGCGCTGCTCCTCGCGTTCGGCTTCGACCGTCGAGAGCCGCTCCAGCGCCTGTTGGCGCTCGGTCTCGGCGGTCTCCTTCGCCGCAACGGCGCGTTCGAGGCGCTGTTCGAGTTCGGCGCTCGCGGCGGTCGGTTGCTGCTTCTGCGCGGCCGCCTGCCGGGGCTGACCGCCCTTCGAGCGCCGCGCGGCGGCGTCCTCGTCGGGGGTGCGGTCGGTCTGCGCGGCCTGTCGACGACGTCTCCGCCGCCGCCGTCCGTCGTCGTCCGCGTACTCGTTCACCTCGGTCTGTTCGGGGTCCAGCGCCGGTATCGACTTCGCGTTCCGCCACTCGGCCTCCTCGGAGAACACGTCGGGGTCCACGGCACCGTCGGCCGCGTTGGCGTCCTCGCCCGCGGACACGGCCGCGGAGTCACTCGAAGGCTCGCGCGGCTCGGGGTGCGTCTGGGCGGTCGTATCGGTCCGCTGGTGGTCGCTGTCGTCGCCGTCGGCGTCGTCGTTCTCGCCCCTGCCGACTTCGGGAGTCCCCGTAGAGGCGCCTCCGGCGTCAGCATTCGTCGGTTCGTCGCTCGCCGGTTCGTCGCTCGCCTGCTCGCTGGCTGCGTGCGCGGCGGCCTCGGCTTCGGCCGGCGTCGGGTCCGTCGGCGTCTCGGTCTCGGTGGCGACCTCTTCCGTCTCGGCGATGGGTCCAGAGAGCCGGTCATCCGACTCCGAATCGACCGCCGCTCGGTCCGCGGTCGAGTCCTCTTCGGCTCCGGCGTCGGTCGCGTTCGCCGTCCCGTCCGTCGCGTTCGCCGGCTCGTCGGTCGCCGCCTCGGACTCGGCGCTTCCGACCGCGCCGAACGTCACGTCTCCCTGGTCGTCCTCCGCGGCGGACTCCTCGGGCGCTGGCTCCGGTTCCGGCTCGGGCTCCGGAATCTCGACGACGTCGACGTCGGCGGTTTTCACCTCGAAGATGCCCACCTCGTCGTCGGCGCGTTCGAACGCCTCCTCCCCCGTCAGGAGCGTCCGGTTGTTGCCGACGAACGCCGCGCTCATCGACTTGCCGCCGTGGTAGACGACGTAGTAGTCGCCCGAGAGCACGTTCTCGGAGAGTTCGATGTAGCCCGTGAACTTCCCCGACTTCAGCGTGGCGTCGGCCTCCGAGATCGACGTCTCGTTCGTGTAGTAGCTCGCCCGCGTCTCGCCGCCCTGCTCTCGCATCGTAAAGAGCAGCGGTAGCGAGGGGTCCGGTGCGGTGTAGGCGGTTCCCTCGGCGCTCTCGAAGGACTCGATGGTACCCCCGAAGACGCCGACGACGCGGCCATTGACGAAGAACGCCCACGCCATGTCGGCGCTGACGGCCCCGGTGAACCCCGCGGCCGCGAGGTCGGAGAGACCGGCGTACCCGCCGTCGAACGGTCGCTCCTCCCACCCGGTGACTGTCTCGATTACGTCGCTGTCCATTTGATGCTACTTCACCACACCCGAAGCAAATACTTTCCGGACGCGCAAGTACGTGTCAGTCAGCCGTCTGACGGCTGTCAGCCATCGGCCGACCGCCGCCTCCTTTGGGGCGGCTTTTCGGGTGACCGCTGCCGATTTTCCCTCCGGCTACGACCGCCGCTCTCTCGCCCTCGTCAGTAGCTCTTTGATTCCCGCGACCGACGTACGGCCGTGTCACGTCCCCAGTCGTACTCGTTTCAGCGCTATCTCGCGGCGAAAGAGCGCGTCGACGACCGGGCGCTTCACCGCCCGACGCTCGACGCGGTGACCGCGGACCTCGCGGCCGTCGCCGACGCCCGCGACGAGGTCCGCGTTCTCGACCTCGGCGGCGGTCTCGGCTCGATGCTTCGCCGGCTGCTCGACTGGAACCGCCTTCCCGACCGAGTCTCGTACACGCTCGTCGACAGAGACGGGACGAGCCTCGAACGCGGCCGCCAGCGGTGCGTCGAGTGGGCGTCGGAGGCGGGGTACGCCGTCGACGGCGGCGACGAGAGCGGCGAGAGCGACGAAATCGAGAACGACGCGGGACACGACCTCGTACTCTCGACCGCGACCGAGGAGATCGGCGTCTCGTTCGTCGCCGCCGACGCCTTCGACTTCCTCGAAGCCACCGAAAGGCGGTGGGACCTCGTCGTCGCCGCCGCGTTTCTGGACGTCGTCGACCTCGACTCGGCGCTCCCGGCCATCTTCTCGGCGCTCGCCGCCGACGGGCGCTGGTACTTCCCGGTCACCTTCGACGGCGAGACGGGGTTCGCGCCGACGCCGGAGCCCGAACTGGAGGCCCGAATCGTCGACGCCTACCACGCGAGTATGGACGCCCCGAACCGTCCCGGCGGAAGCCGAACGGGCCGTGAGTTGCTCGCGGCCGCCCCCGAGGCCGGCGGCGAGCTGCTCGCCGCGGGCGGCTCCGACTGGGTTGTAACGCCACCGTACGCGGGCGACGAGGCGTACTTTCTGCACCACCTGCTCTCGTTTTTCGAGGACTCCGTGGGAGAGAGCGGCGAAATCGACGGCTTCGACGCGTGGGCCGACGAGCGCCACGCGGCCGTCGAACGCGGCGAACTCTCGCTTGTCGCGCATCACCTCGACGTGTACGGTCGATGCTGAGGGAGCCCGTCGTCGCCGGACCGCTCAGTCGACGACGTGTTCGGTCGGTTTGGTCGCGCCGTCGCCGACGCGCCCGGAGACGTAGAGCCAGTCGCGGGCGAACCCGAGCAGCAGCGCGCCGCCGAACGCCACCGCACCGACGGCTCTCGCGCGCTGGTCGGGCACCGGCGACAACGCCACGGCGAGAAACGCCATCTGGAGCCCCGCGAGCAGGCGGCGACCGACGCGCGGCGGCAGGTCGTAGACGGGTGCCCCGCGGCGACGGCGCAGGTCGCGTGCGAGGCCGAACGCGTAGCGTGCGAAGCCGACCGGGAGATACCAGACGGGCAGCAGCCCGGCGGCGACACCGACCGAGCAGGCGACGAGCACGCCGAGGGCGTCGTATTCCAGGTCCAACGTGGTGCCGAAGCCGGTGACGCGGTCGTTTCGTCGCGCGAGCGTCCCGTCCAGCAGGTCGAGCGCGGCGGCGGTTCCGTAGAGTGCGGCGGGTATCCACAGCAACGCGGCGGTTTCGGCCCAGTCGACGACGACGAACGCGGCGACCCACGCCAAGAGCACGCCCCGACCGAGCGTGACGAGGTTGCCGGCTCCGAGACGAGCGAACAGCGTCTCACCCGCCCGACGGTTCCGGTCGAGCTGTCGAAGCGCCCACCAGAGTTCGACTGCGAGAACCGCGGCGGCGACGAGGAACCAGGTTCCGACCGCCGCGGTCGTCGCGGCGCGAGTCGTAGAGAGCGCGCTGGCGACGAACAGCGTCGCCAGCGCGGCGACGCTCGCGAATCCGCCGAGACGGCGGCGGAGACTGGCGAGCGCGCTCTCGCGGCGGACGCGATTGCTCCCGGACACATGCACATATGCGGTGCTCGAAATATAGTTCTATGCCGCGCGGTCGTCATCTATGCCGCGCCGTTATCTTCTATGCCGCGCGGTCGTCCGGTCGAAGCGAGGGCGTCGTGTTCAGACGAGCGCCCGAACCGCGACGGCCGCCGCGAGCGGCAGTGCGAACGCCGCTACGACGGCCAGCACGCCGATCTGACCGGTCTGGAGCGCCGTCGAGAGCGCGCCTTCGTACAGCAACCACGCGGCGAAGGCGAACAGGACGACCAGGCCGAACGTGAGACCGTTGACGACGGCGCGCGAGAGCGAGGTGGCGACGAGGCCGACGAGCACGCCGCCGACGACGAGGCCCGTCCAGTGAACCGTCGTCGCCGCGACGCCGACGGCGGTGGCGAGAATCAGCGCGAGTTCTGCGTACCGACCGGTGCGTATCGGCGCGAGCGCCGAGTCGGCGCGCGTACCGGTGCTCACGACGAACCCTCCGCGACGAACACGAGGTCGGGGTCGCCCCCGGGCGAGTCGAGCGTCATCGGTTTGTACTCACCGTCGGCCCACATATCAAGTTGGTCGTCGTACTGCGGCGACCACGGGTTACCGGAGTTGCCGCCGGGGATGCTCGCCGATGAGTCGTTCTCGAAACTGACGACCATCCGCAGACTGCTCCCGACCTGCCTCTCGGTTCGGAAGTTGAACACCGTGTCCGGCGACCCGTCCATCGCTCGCTCGGGGTAGTCGAGGAACGCCTGCCCGAACGGGTGGTTCAGGTCGAGTCGGTTGTAGTCGCCGTACGTCTCGTAGCCCCTTTCGTCGATTCGCTCGGCGGTCCGGTTCATCGCGATGGCGGCGATCTCCGCGCGCGTCTCGACCGCTCTCGTTCGATTGTCGTCGTACCAGTCGCTGTCCTCGGCGAACCCCTGCAGAACGTAGTCGCGCGGGTAGTACCCCTCGTCGAGGCCCTGCGCGCCGAACTCGTCGGCGAACGTCGCGTTCGTGAACTCCTGCATCCACACGGCGTAAATCAGCGCCGCCTCCGAGTCGGCGCGCATCGACCCGTTCCACCCGCGGAGCGTTCGGGCGTCCTCGCGTGCGGCCGCCGAGAGACCGACCGAGGCGTTCGTCGACGACAGAGCGTACTCGGTGAACGCGGCCGCTCGTTCGCTCTCCACGTCGCGTTGAATCTGCTTCATGTCCTCCGGCGTCATCGGCGTCCCCGCGTTCGCGCGCTCGTCGAGCAGTTCGTAGATTCGCTGCCCGCGATACGGGTCGGCGAACGTCATGCTCGTCCCGACGTAGAACGGCGGGTCGTCGACGACGCGCTGGTTCGCCGTGGCGACGTAGTCGGGGTTGTCGAGGTGCGGGATGGCGTCGAACGGGGCGAAGCCGGACCACGACGACGTACCGTACGGTTCGTAACCCCGCCACTCGCCCTCGCCCGCGGAGCCGTTGAAGATTCGGTTCCCGCGGACGACGTCGCCGTCGGTGCGGCGAATCGGGTACTTTCCGGCGGGGTAGTACAGCGTCTCGCCGGCGCGGTCGACGGCGACGACGTTCTGCGCCGGCGCGTCCCAGATTTCGAGCGCCTCCTCCACGTCGCTCATCTCGGACGCGTGGTTCAACCGGTAGACGCCCAGACTCTCGTTGGTCGCCGAGAAGCCGGGCCAGGCGACGCCCACCTCGACGCCCTCGCGTTCGACGACCGGCCCGTGGACGCTCTTTCGCACCGTAACCGTGCGGTCCTCGCCGTCGGCGACTTCGATGGTCTCGGTCGTCGTCTCGAACGGTCGGTACTCGCCGTCGTACAGGTACTCGCCGTCGCGGGTCTCGTAGGTGTACTGGTCGGTGAAGTCGCCGCCGACGTTCGTCAGCCCCCACGCCACGTCCTCCGTCTGGCCGATGACGACGAACGGGATTCCGGGAAAGGTGACGCCACGGACGTTCGTCTCGTCGGTCGTGAGGTGCATCTCGTACCACAGCGCCGGCACCGTCAGTTGCAGGTGCGGGTCGTTCGCCAAAAGCGGCGACCCCGACTCGGTGAGGTTCCCCGAGACGACCCAGTTGTTCGAGCCGACTCCGGGTTCCGACTCGTACGCCCGCACCCAGTCGTAGAGGCCGGCGACGTCGGCGGACTGCGATGCCGGTGTCTCGGTTCCGGCGACACCCGCCGACTCGTCACCGCCGAACGATTCGGAGACGTTCCCGTCGGGCGCGTACGGTACCGCGTCCGACTCGCCGCGGACGTTCGGCGTCTCGTGGTCGAGCGCGTCGGGATACAGCTCGGCCGCCGCGTCCGCGCCGAGGCGCGAGCGAACCGTCTCGCGGCGCATGTCGGCGAAGTTGCCCGAGAGCGTCCACGAGATCTGCTTGCCGACGAGCAGCGTGTCCACGGGCGTCCACTCGTCGGGTTCGTAGCCGAGCATCCCGAACTCCGGCGGCAGCGGTTGCGTCTCTGCGTAGTGGTTGACGCCCGCCGAGAACGCTTCGACGCCGGGGCCGGCCTCGGTGTCCCGCACCGACTCCCAGGACGCCTCCGCCGCCGCCTCGAAGTCCATCGAGCGGTGGAACTCGTCGGATTCGACGGCCGCCTCGCCGACCGCAGCCGACAGCTCACCGGAGATAAGCCGCCGCTGGAGGTCCATCGCGAAGAGGCGGTCTCTCGCCTGCACGTAGCCGACCGCGAAGTACAGCGCCTCCTCGTTCTCGGCGTCGACGTGGGGGACGCCGTACTCGTCGTACGTCACCGTCGCCTCGCCGTAGGGGTTCTCGACGCGCTCGCCGTCGCCGACGCCGCCGTCGACGCCCTCGTAGACGCTCCCGGAGAACGGGGCCGAAAGCGAGAGGTACGTCCCGCCCAGCACCGCCGAGGCGACGAGCGCCCCGGCGAGGACGACGCTGAGCGCGACTCGCCGCGGATTCGAATGCATAGTGAACGCGTGTACTGTTGCCGAATAAGTGTTACGCGGGTGATGAGAACGGCGCGTCGCACTGCCGCTCTGGTCGGAGCTAGTAACGCTGTCCGGAACTATCTGCTCTGACCGAAGCTAGTCGTTCCGCCCGGAACTACTGTCGGAGGCGGTCGGCGAGCACGTCCCGAAGAACCGTCCGATGACACCGCTTCTTCTCGGTGTTCTCGTAGCAGACGAGCGCCGCGTCGTCGCCCGCGCGGAGTTCGGCCGCGAGCGACTCCAGCGCCGCCCGCGGCTCGTCGGCGTCGAGATACTCCCGATAGCGCTCCCCGAACCCGATGTTCTCCCACGCGGCGTTGTGCGCGCCCTCGTCGCAGAGACCGGCCATCTTCAGGTCGTCGCGCTCCCGCGAGAACTCGTCTAAGAGCGTCTCCGGCGGCGCGAGCGACGGGCGGTTTTCGTCGACGGCGGCGTGAAACCACCGCGTCGGCCGGCGGACGACGCCCAGCAGACGCACGCCCTCGGGGAGTTCGACCAATCCGTGCTGGAGCGCGGCGACGTACGTGTCGTACAGCTCTCCCGTCTCCTCGCTGCTCATAGGTCACCTCCTCGCTCGTCCGTGAGAACTGTTTCGGCGAACGGCGCGCGCCGGACGGCTCGCGTCGCGCCCGCGGCCGGCGCTCGAAGATGGGATGCGAAAAACGTGTGTCGTGTGCCCGTCCGGCGTTACGCGCCGCCGACGACGGCGCCGGCGTACAGCACGACGACGAGGAAGATCCAGACGATGTCGACGAAGTGCCAGTACATCGAGGCGGTGCTGACCGAGACGTGACGGTCGGCGGAGTACTGCCCGGCGAGCGCGCGGACGAGGACGATGCCGAGGAGCACCGCGCCGAGGCTCACGTGCAGGCCGTGGAGGCCGGTGAGTCCGAAGAACGCGCTGGCGAAGATGCCGCTGGTGAGCGTGAAGCCCTCGTTGACGATGAACTCGTAGTACTCGAGCACCTGTCCGGCGATGAAGACGACACCGAGCACGAGCGTCACGACCAGACCGAGAATGAACTGGCGGCGGTTCTCGCGGCGGATGGCGACGTGCGCCCAGTGGAGCGTGAAACTCGACGCGATGAGCAGCGCCGTGTTCGCCAGCACGAGCGAACCGAGCAGGTGCGGTAGCTCCTGCGGCGGCCACGTCCCGGCGCGGATGAAGAAGTAGTACGTGAACACCGCGCCGAACGTCGCGAGTTCGGAGCCGAGGAACGCGACCATCCCCCACTTGAGCGCCATCGACCCGTTCGCGTGCGTGTCGCGCGACCAGAAGTGGCTCACGAAGGCGTGGTACACCCAGCCGTAGATGCCGACGAGGAACAGGCCGACGCTGCCGACGAAGACGGCCGGTCCGGCGATGGCCGGCAGCAGGTCGGGGTTGCCCGCCGCGATGATGTACAGCGCCGCGCCGACGTACAGCCCCGCGCCGCCGACGGCGGTGACGAACGGCCACCACGACGCCTCGCCGAACCCTCGCGGCCAGTCCTCGACGGCCGGGAGGTGGTGCCCGTGGTCCTCGTGTGATTCTTGCGTACTCATGCCCGTGAGTTGCCGTCGGTCCACTAAAAAACCTCCCTACTTGCGGCGCGGAGTAATCGCCTGCAGTTGGTTCGACCGTCGACGGGTGGCGCGAAGTCGCAACTTACTCGTGGCGACTCGCCCTACTCTCGGCGATGGCTCCACGCCCCCGCTCGGCCGGCCGTCGAAGCCGCGACGACTCCGCCCCCTGCGACGGCGACGCCGGGACGACCGACCGCAACCGCCGGTCGGCGTCTCGACTCGTCGGTTCGCTCGCTGCCGCTCTCGTCGCCGCCGCGTTCGCGCTCTCGGCGTTCGTCGGCGTCGCCGCCGCTCACGCCGGGGCGGTCCGCAGCGCCGCCCCGGGGACGCTCGAGATTCCGACGTGGCTCTTCCTGCTCACCGGCGGCGGGGCCGTCGGCGCGTCGTTTCTCCTCGCCAGTTTCGTCACCGACCGACGCTTCATCCGCTCGATTCACGACTGGGGCGGGACGCTCTCGTCGCCCGGTCGACTCCTCCGCGCGGCGGGGAGACTCGTCGGCGTGGGCGTCCTCGCCCTCACGGTGTACGTCGGCTTCGTCGGCCCGGATACGCAGCTCAGAAACCTCGCGATTCTCGTCGTCTGGGTCGGCTGGTGGGGCGGCTACGTCGCCTCCGTCTACCTCGTCGGCAACACGTGGCCGACGCTGAACCCGTTCCGCGTGCTCGCCGAACTCCTCCCGTCGCTGAACCGCGAGTACCCCGAGCGCTACGGCGCGTGGCCCGCCGTCGCCGGGCTGTTGGCGCTCATCTTCGTCGAGGTCGTCGCGCCCATCGGCGACGAACCGCGGGCGCTCGCGGCGGTCATCGTTGCCTACGCCGGCGTCTCGGTGCTCGGCAGCGTCGTCTTCGGTCCCGACCGATGGTTCGGGACGGTCGACCCCATCTCGCGGGCGTTCGAGTTCTACGGCCGCGCCGCGCCGCTCGACCGCACCGACGACGGCGTTCGATTCCGCCTGCCGGGGGCGGGCCTCTCGGAGGCGGGGCTGGTCGTCGGCCGCGACCAGGTGGCGTTCGTCGTCGCCGTCGTCTACGTCACCACCTACGACGGCTTCGTCGGGACGAACCTCTGGGCGTGGTTCGTCATCGAACTCGTCGGCCTCGGGACGCCGCCGCTTCTCGGCTACCTGCTCGTCTACCTGCTCGGGTTTCTGCTCTTCCTCCGGGTGTACTGGTGGTCGGCGCGACTCGCCCGCCGTTACGCCGAGACGTACCACAGCACCGAGTTCCTCGCCGAGCGGTTCGCGCCGTCGCTGCTCGCCATCGCGGCGGGCTACCACCTCGCGCACAACCTCGGCGTGATGCTGTCGCTGTCGCCCACGCTCCTCGACGTCGGCGGTTCGACGCTCGTCGACCTGGCGACGCTCTCGACGCTCGCGCCGCCGCAGAACCCGCTCACGCTGGCGTCGCTGCCGTCGTGGTTCGGCGGCCTCGAACTGTTCTTCGTCCTCTTGGGCCACCTCGTCGCCGTCTGGGTCGCCCACGCGGTGGCGTACGAACTGTTTCCCGACCGTCTGCAGGCCATCCACAGCCAGTACGGCGTCACCGTCGTGATGGTGCTGTACACGATAGTCAGCCTCTGGATCGTGAGCGAACCACCCGCGACGCCACCCTACATATGACCGACTCGAACTCGACGCCGCGACCCGACCGAACCGAAGACCGCGAAGACCGCGACGACAGCGGCGCGCCGAACACCGAGCCGTCGAGTAGTAGCGACGTCCCCCACGCAGCGGGCCGACGGCGCGTCGACGACGGCGAAGCCGCTTTCCGCTGTCGCCACTGCGGCGACCCGTTCGTCGAGGAGCGGCATCTCGCACTCCACCGCGGACTGAACCACGCCGACGCGCTCTCCGCGGCCGAAGTCGAAGCGTACCGGGACGCCTACGCCGCCGAGGAAGCCGACCTCAAGCGATTCCGCCTCATCTCGCTCGGTGCACTGGTCGTCCTCTACTTCGGGTTCCTGTTCGTCTACGCGGTCGTCACCTGAGTTTCGAATACGAGGACGTCCACCGGGACCGTGCGCTGCGTACCGACCGCGGTCGAACGAGGCCGGAGCGCGGCTGCCCGACCGCGGGGTGCGTCCGACGCCGGTCGCCCGTTCGCTATCGTTCGCCGGAGCCACCGCCGTGTATCACCGGAAACGAGGCGTCGCACGCCGAACACGTCGCCGTCGTCGTCTCCAGGTCCGTGCGTTCTTCGCCGTCTCCGACCCCCTCGCCGGGTTCGGCCGTCACGAACCGACGACCGGCGGGAAGCGAGACGTACACCGACGCGCCGCAGGCGGGGCAACTGACGCTGACGAGAGACACGTCTTCGGAGGGGTCGCGGCCGGTGAAACGCCTGCCGGTCCGCGCGGCGGCGCTCGACCGACGGGCGTCGAACCATCGTCCTTTTACGCCATCGACGGGAACGGAGGGTATGAGCTTCGAAAAAGACGACCGCGTGGTGTTCCACGACAAACACAGCGAGTTCGACGGCGACGTCGGTACCGTCACGCAGGTGATGGAGACGATGTTCGGCGAGGCGACGTACACGGTGAGCTTCGAGGACGGCCAGGAGACGGGCGTCTCCGCCGACTCGTTGGAGGCGACCGAGGAGAGCGACGCCGACACCGACACTGACGCCGACGAGGAGTAGGGCTTTTTTCGGTTCCCCGAGTACCCCGTCCATGGCCAGCGTTCCGTTTCACTACATCGACGTTCGGAGCTTCTGCTACGCGACCGAGGACGAAAAGCGAGTCGAGGAGGCGCTCCGGACGTTCCTCCCCGAAGAGTTCGAAGTCGAGCGCGTCGAGAACAAAGGGTATCACGGCGACCGTATCGTCGTTCTCTCGGCGCGCGTCGAGAACGCCGACGACCTCAGGCACGTCCTCTCACAGCTGAGCGAACTGGACGAACTCGACCGCCTCCTGGCGGAACTGGACGACAGAGTCGACGACAACTGCTCGTTTTTCGTCCGACTCGACAAACAGGCGGCGTTCAGAGGTGAAGTCCGCCTCGGCGAGGGAATCACGCTCCGGGCGAAAGTCGAAGCGTATCCCGCAAAACGCGACGCGGCCATCGAGAACGCGCGGAACGCACTCGAAACCGCGAGGGCGTAGCCGAGACGAGCGCGACGCTCACCCCTCGTCCACACGGCACTTTTCGACGGCGTTGGTCGACTCCGCCGGGACCTCATCGGTCCGCGTTCCCCGACGGCAATTCGAATAGCTATCTGGGTATCTATCCGGCTATCTATACGGATAGCTACACTGAGTCACCGAAGAGAGCGCCCACCGTACCGGTTCTGTCGCGTCCGGAGAGCGAGGGGCCGACTCACTCGACGGTGACGAGGTAGACGGCGACGACCGCGAGAGCGATACCGGCGGCCTTCCGGGCGGTGAACGACTCGTTGAGGAAGACGATTCCGAGTATCGAACTCGTCACGAGGAACATGCCGAAGACGGGGGTGACGACGCTCACCTGTCCCAGGGAGAGCGCCCGGTAGTACGAGAGGATGCCGATGGAGAGACAGAGACCGGCGGCGTAGATGTACGGCGACTTCGGATGGGTGATGTAGTTGACCGCGTTCTCGTTCGTGAACGCGACGAGACCGAGCGTGACGAGAACGAGAATCGTGTTCGACATCAGCGTCGCGACGTTGCTCGGGACCGCGGAATCCCCGGTCGTCGCGAAGTTCATCAGCGGTGCGACGAGCGTGTACGTCACCAGCGCCAGAAGCGCCCACGGGAGATAGTTCATGCTGTAGAAGGGTCGCTAGGGGCGGTATAACGTTTCGATGCGAACCGTCGGAGTATAACTACCCCGGGGCTGTCGTGTCGCTACCGTGTACACTCCGCACATCTCGTATCTGACGCGCGCGTGGGCGGACCCGTCTCGCTGTCCGTTCTGTCTGTCGACGCTCGACGACGGCGTCGACGCCTTCCCGGCACATCTCTCGCAGAGCCCGCACTGTTCGGTCGAGTTCGACGACTGGGAGGAACTGGTCGGCGAACTCGTCGGCGACGGGTGGGTCGCCTGAGCGGTTCGATCGCGTCCGAAAAAGAGAGTCCGACGTTCAGGGTCCGACGCTCAGGCGGGAGCGTTCGTCTCCTCGGTCGGTTCCGACTCGGTCGTCCCGCGGGCGTACGCGTAGACGCCGCCGAGGACGAGACCGTACAGCAGGTGCGTGACCACGCCCATCGGAACCACCAGCGGGACGGGGAGTGGTCCCGCGCCGACCGCGTTCGCCCAGATGGGCAGCGCGAACCAGCCGGCGACGACGGTGAGGACCGCACCGTAGGCGAGTCCGAGGCCGACCGTGCCGAGCGTCGTTCGACCGTAGCGTGACAGCGACGTGCGCGTGATTATCGCCGCGAACGTGAGCGCGAAGACGACGCTGATGACGAGGTGGAGAACCCACCCGCCGACGACGGTCGGTTGCCCGACGAGCGCCCCGATGAGAGGCATCGCGTTCATGACGAACTGCATGACGAGACCCATCGCAATTCCGGCGACGAGTCCCGCCAACGCCGACGCGGTCCAGACCCGAGAGCCTGTCTCGGTCGGCATCCGAGAGGGGTATGCTTGTGCCATCGTGTACCACCTGTCGAGTCAGTAGGTCGCACGGACGGATAGCCTCAGCGCGGTGGTGCAGTCCGGCCGCCAACACCACCTCAATACTGCGGTTTCGCGGCCTCACCGCTCGGTCGAGACTTCACAAGACCGGCGGCGCGAGCGACGGGCGTCCTCCGGCGTGATATGTGGGCCGACTCGAATCACCGTCGAAGGCGGCCTTCTCGGATGATAGCGACCCGAACCGACGCGGCCGCAGGATTTCGGCCTCAACGGTAACGGTCGCGTGCGAACTCTCGCGGAAACGTTCGTCTTAGAACCATGCGCGCGATTCGGCTTAGACACTGTACCCGACCGACTTTCGTTGCTGTCTCACCAGCTGTTGCGAGAGGACACCCAAAGTCCGTATCGCGCTATTCGGTTTATTGCGTCGGGCGTAAACCCTTACATCGATGGCGATAACGAGGCCGTATGGACCAGCGACGGAAGATTCTCGACCTTCTGCTGTCGAACGCTCGGGAGAGCACGACCGACATTGCGCGACAGACCGGTCTCGACGAGGCGACAGTCGAGGAAACGATCACCGAACTCGAAGACGATGGCGTCGTCAGGGGGTATCAGGCGGTGGTCGATTGGCAACAGTTGGCCGACGACGACGAACACGTTCAGGCGGAGGTCGAACTCAACGTCGAACTCGACCGTGAGACGGGCTACGAGGACATCGCTCGCCGTATCGTGAAGTTCCCGCAGGTGTCGTCGTTGCGGCTGTTCTCGGGCGACTACGACTTCGCAATCCTCGTGGAGGGCGAGTCGATGCACGACGTCTCGCAGTTCATCTCCGAGCAGATCGCGCCCATCCCCGAGGTGACGCAGACGGTGACGCACTTCGTGATGGAGACGTACAAGGACCGCGGCATCGTCTTCGGCGACCGAGACGACGACGACCGCCTCTCGATCTCGCCATGAGAATCGCCGACCGCGTCGAACGCGTCCCGCCGTCGGGGATTCGGCGCTTCTTCGAACTCGCCGAGGAGAAGGAGGAGGTCATCTCGCTGGGCGTCGGCGAACCGGACTTCAGCGCGCCGTGGGCCGCCAGAACGGCCGCCATCGACTCGCTCGAACGCGGGCGAACCTCGTACACGGCGAACCGCGGCATGCGAGAACTGCGGACGGAGATAGCCGACCACGTTCGGCGGTACGACCTCGACTACGACCCCGACGAGGAGATTCTCGTGACGACCGGCGCGAGCGAGGCGCTCGACGTGGCGATGCGGGCGTTCGTCGACCCCGGCGACCGCGTGGCCGTCCCTCAACCGTCGTACATCTCGTACGTTCCGGGCGTCGTCTTCGCCGGCGGTGAGCCGCTGGCCGTGCCGACGCGGGTCGAGAACGACTTCGCGCTCACCTACGAGGACCTGACGAACGCGGGGGCGGAGGACGCCGAGCAGTTGATACTCTGCTATCCGAACAATCCGACCGGGGCGACGATGAGTCGCTCCGAACTCGCCGAAGTGGCGGAGTTCGCCGTCGACCACGACCTGATGGTACTCTCGGACGAGATCTACGCCGCGCTCACGTACGAGGGCGAGCACGCCTCCATCGCGACGCTCCCCGGGATGCGCGAGCGAACCGTAGTGTTCAACGGTTTCTCGAAAGCCTACGCGATGACGGGACTGCGGCTCGGTTACGCGATGGGACCGCCGGAGGCGATTCGAGCGATGAACCGCATCCACCAGTACTCGATGCTCTCCGCACCGACGACGGCGCAGTACGCCGCACTGGAAGCGCTCAGGTCGTGCGACCAAGAGGTAGTCGAGATGCGCGACCAGTACGACCGCCGCCGGCGGTTCGTCCTCTCGCGGTTCGACGAGATGGGGCTGGACTGCTTCGAGGCCCGCGGCGCGTTCTACGCGTTCCCGCGCTGCGGCGGCGACGACGAGCGCTTCGCGGAGGAACTACTTCGCCAGGAGGACGTGGCCGTCGTCCCCGGTAGCGTCTTCGGCACCGGCGGTGAGGGTCACCTCCGCGTCTCCTACGCGACCGGTCTCGACGAATTGCGGACGGCGATGGACCGCATCGAGCGGTTCGTCGACGCTCGGTGAGCGACCCATAAACTACACTTTGCGATACCGATTCTGCCCAACCGGGATAGGCCGTACATTTTCGGAAGGCCGACGCAGGATCCGCGGGAGGTGTGTTCGACCGCGAACGGTTTCAGCACTCTCTGAGCGAGACACCGGTCCGTAGATGCGAATCGTGAGCGCACACTCTTCAACTCGTCTCGTTTCGGCACGAACCAAACCGACAGGACAGATACGTGTATATGCACGTGCCGCGTACCACCCGCGTGGACCTCTCCGCCACCAAGAACTGCCACTGTCTCGCCGCACGGAAACGAGCGCGTGAAATCACGCGGCTCTACGAGGAGAAGCTTCGTCCCCACGGCCTACGGGCGACGCAGTTCTCCATCCTCGCTGCGTTGGCACAGACAGAACCGACTCCGTTGGGGGAACTCGCCGACCTCCTCGGACTCGACCGGACGTCGCTCACCCGGAGTGCGAACCGACTCGAAGACGAAGGCTGGATCGACGAGGCAGAGTCAGACGACGACCGGATGCGCAAACTGAAGCTGACCCCGACCGGCCGCGAGAAGATCGAGCGCGCCTACCCTGCCTGGGAGGAGGCCCAAGACGAAGTCGAGGAGCAACTGGAGACGGAGTGAGACCACGAACGGAGACCAACGATGCCACCAATAGACCGTCAAGCCGAGCAGAAAACGCGAACGACCGACCCCGTATCGTCGAGATACCGGGAGGCGTGACCGTGCAGAAGATCACTCCGAACCTCTGGTTCGGCGGCGACGCGGAGGAGGCGGTGAACCGGTATACGAATATCTTCGACGACTCGTCAGTCGGCGCCATCAGTCGGTACGACGAGATGTCAGCGGAGGCTTCGGGCCGACCGGAAGGCAGTATCCTGACCATCGAGTTCGAGCTCGAGGGACAGTCGTTCCTCGCGCTCAACGGTAGCCCTCGATTCGAGTTTACCCCGGCGATCTCGTTCGTCGTCAACTGTCCGACGAGGGAGGAAGTCGACGAGCTCTGGGCAGAGCTGTCGGGGGGTGGCGAACCGCTGATGCCCCTCGATTCGTACCCGTTCAGCGACCGGTACGGCTGGACCGAGGACGCCTACGGCGTCTCGTGGCAGGTGATCCACGCCGACGACGTTCCGGACCGAACGATCGTTCCGTCCCTGATGTTCGTCGGCGAACGGTGCGGCCAGGCGGAGGACGCGATGGCGTTCTACGCGTCGGTGTTCGACGACGCCGGGGTCAACGACGTGGCTCGCTACGGCCCCGACCAGCCGCCGGACGAGGAGGGAACGGTGATGTTCGCCGACTTCACGCTCTGCGACCAACATTTCGCAGCGATGGACAGCGCTCAGGACCACGACTTCGGCTTCACCGAGGCGATCTCGTTCCTCGTCGACTGTTCCGATCAGGACGAAGTCGACTACTACTGGGACGAACTCGCCGCGAACGGCGGGGAAGAGGGCCGGTGTGGCTGGTTGAAAGACAGGTACGGCGTCTCGTGGCAGGTCGTCCCGTCGGTCCTTACCGAACTCCAGAGAGACGAGGATGTTGAGAGGGCGGGGCGGGTCACTGAGGCGATGCTCGGGATGCAGAAACTCGACATCGAGACGCTGGAGGAAGCGTACGCCGGCACGGCCGACGAGGACGTCCGAATATGACGACGGTCACGTCGGGGAGGACTGCGGAAACGCCCCAAAGAAGGCGCTCCTCAAGGAGTTCAACGTCGCGTTCGCCGAAAACGATGTCGAGTGTCTCCTCGATACAGTCACCGACGACGTCGAATGGACCATCGTCAGCGACCGAGAGATCAGCGGACGAGACGACTTCGCCGACGCCGTCGAGGAGATGGTCGACGTCGACACGACGGCGCTGACCATCGACCACGTCATCACGCACGGAGCGACCGCGTCGGTAGACGGGACGGTGAACCTCGCCGACGGCACGGTGTACGCCTTCTGCGACGTTTACGAGTTCAGTAGCCACGCGAAGGATGCGAAGATCCAGACGATGACGTCCTACGTGGTTGAGGTCGACGGTTCGTAACGCCCGAGAGCCTCGAGCAGGAGAACAGAGTCGACTCATTATTTGGACCGTCCGTCGTCGACCGTGACGGCGAAGCGTAGTTCGAGGGAAATCTCTCCATCGGTAGTTGATCTGTTGCAGGGCCAGTTGCTACTCCGGCTCCGAGCGCGACTGCAGTTCCTGTGCCCTCGTCTCACTCCGAAGCCATCTACTCATTCTTCGGGAGGCTAGCGACAAGTGCGTTCTTGCCACGTTCCGTCGGGAGACTCGGCCTAGAGCGCGTACGGGACCGCACGTCGGGTAGAGGCACGAACATACAAAGGCGAAGCTGTGGTACGCTCTTCCATGGAGATCACCCTCGTCGGGACTGGAAGTCCTGTTCCGATTCCGGAACGTGGCGGCACGAGCCTCGTGATCGACGTCGCAGGCGACACGGTGATGGTCGACTGCGGGCCCAAGACGGTCTACGGCCTGATGGACGCCGACGTCGATATGGGAGAGATCGAGACGCTGTTTTTCACTCACCATCACATGGATCACAACGCGTCGTTCTTCCACTTCGCCTTCACGAGCTGGACCGAGGCCGGTCGTGGATCGCTCACGGTGTACGGCCCGGACGGCACCGACCGGCTCGTCGACGCGCTGTACGACGTTTACGCGGAAGACATCGAGTACCGCAAGGATATCTACCCGACGGACGGCATCTCCGGTATCGAAACCGAACTCGTGACGGACGGGTTCAGTCGCCAGATGGACGGCTGGAAGATAGACGCAGTGTCAGTCGAGCACTCGGTCGAGACGTACGCCTACCGGTTCGAGGAGCACGAAACGGGGTCGTCGATCGTCTTCTCCGGTGACACACGGAAAATCCCGTCGCTCGCCGAGTTCGCCGACGGCGCGGACATCCTCGTTCAGGACTGCAACACCGCCCCAGTCGATGAAGACCGCGTCCCGAACGCGGACGAGCAGTTCGTGTGGCCACAGCATGCAGCAGGAGAAGAAGGACTCGACAGGTCTACGTTGACCGCCAATCACTGTGATGCGACAGACGCCGGTGAGATCGCGCAGGACGCCGGCGTGCAGACGCTCGTTCTCACGCACATCATGCCGTACCGCGACCTCGACGCAATGCAACGCGATGCCGAGTCGGTCTTCGACGGCGACGTAGTCGTTGCCGAAGACGGCCTCACGCTCGCACCGTAGGCTGCTGACCCAGCGACAGTCCAGAGCGGTGCAGTAGCCAGGTCCCGGTCCCGCTCGGCGTTGCCGGCTCTGGGATCGGACCGGATTTCAGTTCACACGGGCGTCGGGTCGTTGAAGTTCGACGAAACTGTGGAGGTGACGAGACCGTCGAGGCAGCCCGCATCTGCATCGGTGTCGACTTCCCGAATTCGAGGTCACTGCCAGAGTCGCATACCGATCACGACGGTGAGCACAAGCGCCGCGAGAGAAAACACGACGGCGAGAGTACTATCGCCGCCGAACTGGAGCGTCCCCACGGCGACGAGAAACGCGACGAAGAATCCGAGCGAGATGAGTCTCCGAAGTTTGTACTCACGGATCGCTTTCTGTACGCGTGCAGAGTCCTGCATGGGGCGAATCGAGACGCCGCCAGAATAACTGTTTTCGAAGCGCCGGTAGAACGACGGCGGAGCCGGCGTACGAGGAAATGCTCACCGGCTACACAGACGGCCGAACGCCGTGAAAGCAAATCGACGACGGTCGACACGAGGACGAATCCCCTTCCGAGCAGAAACAGCGTCCGGCCTCCGAGAGGAAGGGTCACCTGAGGCGGGGACGCCGTCTATCGAATTTCCACACAGATATCTGGAAATCTACCCGGATTGATTTCCAGACATATTTCCAGATATATGTCTAAGAAGGTATGAGCGGAGCTATCCAGCGGGTTTCGACGGCGCGATTGTCTGACGGAGATTTATGTACGGCTCTGCGAAAGCGCAGGCCATGAAACGGGCAGTGACGATGTGGAGCGAATCCGGCGGCGTCGGGAAGACGACGATGGCGACGAACACGGCGGCCGCGCTCGGGCGGCGGGATGCGGACGTCCTCGTCGTCGATTTGGACCCGCAACTCGGTAGCTTGACAGATCACGTCGGCTTCGGCGACCTGAAGACGACCGACGACGACCACCTCGGCGACGTTCTCCTCGACCAGGAACGCGACGCGTCCGAGCTCGTCGTCGACGCGGGTGACTTCGACCTGATTCCGTCTCACGAGGGGTTGGCGAACATCGAGAGCGAGATGGCCGCGCGCAACACCTCGCTGCGCGAGTTCCAGTTGCGCTCGTCGCTGTCGCCGCTGGCGGGCGAGTACGACTACTTCCTCGTCGACCCCCCGGCGACGCTGAACGTCCTCGTCGACAACGCGCTCGTCGCCGCGCGAGACGTGGTCATCCCCATCGAGCTCACGCGGAAGGGAAGCGTCTCCATCGACGGTCTGGAGGATACGCTCGACAGCATGGAACGCGGGTTCCGGACGTTCGACGACGCGTTCGCGCTCGGTATCCTCGCGGTCGTCCCCAACGAGGTCGGCGACTCCAACATCTACCGGGAGGTCCGCGAGGAACTGGAGACCGACGGCAAGCCGGTGACGCCGTTCGGCGTCCGCAAGCGCGACGTGCTGAAGGAGGCGTGGCGCAACCACATGAGCGTCTTCGAGTTCGCCGACAGCGCCGAGACCAGAGACCTCCGTCCGTACGAGGAGGACCTGCTCGACCAGTTCGACACCGTCGCCCGCATCGTCGAACGCGGGAGCGTCGAGGCGGCGCTCGACGTGGAGGTGGCGCAATGACCAAAGACGACCGGTACGGCGCCGCGGGCGACACCTACGGCGACGTCCCGGCGAACGTCGAGAACGGTGCCGAAACGTCGACGCCCGACGGAGAGCCGGACGCCGAAGCCGAGTCCGCTGCCGACCGAGCCGACGCGTCGGCCGGTTCGGACGCCGTCGAACTGCCGTTCATCTTCGCCCGTCGAACGGTGAAAGCCGACCGCGACGCGCTCCCCGTCTACGTCCGACCGACGACCGCCGAACGGCTCGACGCGCTCGAACGCGAACTCGCCGACCGATTCGACGGCGACGACGTGATGTCGCTGGACGTGCGCGAAGCGGTCGTCACGGCCGGGCTCAGGAACGTCGGCGACGTCGTCGACGTGATGGAAGAGTGGGGCTACGGGCGGCGATAACCGGCACCGAGGCGGAAGAACTGACCAGAGAGGGTCGATTACTCGTCGAACTCGTCGAACCCGAACGAGTCCTCGCGGTCGATATCTCGGTACATCCCGACGAAACTGTCGTGGTCGACGCCCTGTAACCGTTCGTCGAGATTCGACCGCACCTCGCTGAGTCGCGCGTCGAGTTGCCGGTACTCGGGGGTCTCGGCGAGCGTCGACTCGTCTTTTTCGGCCTCCAGTACGGCCTTCTTCGAGGCGAGCGCGAACAGTTCGCGGACGCCGTCGTCGTACTCGCTCCGAAGGAGGAGGTCCGAGACGGTCCCCAGAAGCGACTCGCGGGTGACCGGTTTGACGAGGTAGTCGTCGAACCCCATCTCGACGATGTCGAAGTCGGGTTCGACGGCGGTCACCATCGCGACGCGACAGTCGATACCCCGGTCCCTGACGGCGTCGAGAACCTCGTCGCCCGAGAGACCCGGCATCCGTCTGTCGAGAAGCACGACGTCGACGTCGTCGTCCAACTCCGAGAGCGCCTCGTGACCGCCGTACGCGGTACGGACTCGGTACTCGTCGTCCAACCACGCCACGTAGAGGTCGGCGAGGTCGGCTTCGTCTTCGACGACGAGCACCAGCGGCGGTTCGTCGGTCATCGGCCTCCCCTCGTTGCCCGGCAAACGCCCATATCACCTCCATGGCGGACGACGCTATATCAAGATACCTCTTGTGAGTGAAATAGCAGCTGCGCTGTTGTAAGAAATCTGTCCTCTTCGGCTACGGAACCGATTCGACGGTCAGCCTGTTGGCCTCGATATCCTCGACGACCGCTCCCCAGCCACCGACGGTTCTGGTCTCGCCGTCGACGTCCACCGTGAGTGCGGTTTCGCCCGCCAGCTGCGACAGCGGCGGCTCGCCGTTCGTCGACGTTCCGGCGTACGAGACGTCGACGAGCGTCCCCGTGAACGACGTCGCCTCCCCGTTCTGCGTGTCGAACCCCTCGACTCGGACCTGAATCGTCGCCCCGTCGTCGAGCAACGGCTCCATCTCGCGGACGAACCGTCGGATGTCGGCGTAGACGAGCGGCGGTTCGGTCGGGCGCGCATCGTACACTGTCTCCCACACCTCCCAGAGACACGTCTGGAAGTACCAGTGGAAGACGTACGTGAGCGTGTAGTCGTCGACGAGCACGCCGTATCGGTTGACCGAGCGCGCGTGCGGCGTGAAACAGGTCTGGCTCCGGTCGACGAGGACGATGAACGGCGCCGGCAGCCGCCGGTGGCGGACCTCCGTGGCGACTCCCTCGTACGCCCTCGCCTCGGGCAGGGCGTCGGGGGTCGTCTCCGAATCGGTGTGAAGCGAAACGCTGACGACCGCCCCGTTGTCGTACGCCGCCGAGAGCGCGGGCCGAAGCCGCCTGAACTGCTCGGCGGTCGCCGACACCTGCACCTCCGTCTCCGCCTCGCGGACGATGTCGCGGGCGCGGTCGAACACCGTCTCGAAACGCTTGACGATGCTCACCATGTGGTCGTCGACGGCGGGTTGCTCCCAGCGCTCCTCGATTTCGGCGGCGGCGGCGGTGAACCGCTCGGCTTTGCCCCGAAGCGAGGTGAGCACGGCCTGCGGTTCGTTCGCGCGGGCGTGGAGACTATCCTGCTCGTACGTCTCGATGTACCCCTTCGCCTCCAGGTCGCGGAGAACGTCGTAGATTCGGGCGGTCGGAACCGAACAGGCGTCGGCGAGTTCGGTAGCGCTGGCCGAACCCAGTCGGAGCAGCGCCGTGTACGCGTCGGCCTGGTACTGCGATAGCTCGGCGTCTTCGAGCGCTCGACGTAACTCCGCGGTGTCCATCAGAGTCGAATCGACAACATAACGATTAATAACTGTTCCTTCGTTCCGACCGACCCGTCGTAAAATCGACTTCGCCGTCCGGCGTCGAACGAAGCGCCGGCGTCCGGCCGTTTACTCCTGCGGACTGTAGTTCGGCGCTTCGTCGGTGATCATCACGTCGTGGGGGTGGCCCTCGGTCTGGCCCGCCGAGGAGACGCGGACGAACCGGGCGCGCTCTTTGAACCCGGGGAGCGTCTCCGCGCCGACGTAGCCCATCCCGGACTTCATGCCGCCGACGAGCTGGTGGAGCTCGGAGGCGAGCGTCCCCTTGTACGGGGTGGCGGCCTCGACGCCCTCGGGGACGAACTCCTCGTCCTCGTCGGCGTCTTTGAGGTAGCGGTCGCCGCCGCCCGAGCGCATCGCGCCGACGCTGCCCATGCCGCGGTACTGCTTGTACTTCTTGCCGTTCATCGTGATGACGCGGCCGGGCGCCTCCTGGGTCCCCGCGAAGTAGGAACCGAGCATCACCGCGTCCGCACCGGCGGCGATGGCCTTGATGGCGTCGCCGGAGTAGCGAATCCCGCCGTCTGCGATGACCGGGACGTTCTCCCTGCTCGCGACGTCGGCGACTTCGGCGACGGCCGTTATCTGGGGCATCCCCGACCCGGTGACGACCCGGGTCGTACAGATGGACCCCGGCCCGATGCCGACTTTCACGCCGTCGGCGAAGTCGACGACGGCCTCGGCGGCTTCTCGGGTGCCGATGTTGCCGACGACCACGTCGGCGTCGACCTCGGATTTGATGCTACGGGCGCTGTCGATGACGTTGAGGTTGTGCGCGTGCGCGCAGTCGATGAACAGCACGTCCGCGCCCGCCCCGTCGGCGGCGACGGCGCGGTCGGTCTCGAACGGGCCGACGGCGACGCCGCAGACGAGTCGCCCCTCGTCGTCGCGGGCGGCGTGCTCGTGCTCGCGGCGCTGGAGGATGCCCTGCATCGTCACCAGTCCCACGAGGCGGTCGTTCTCGTCGACGATGGGGACGCGCTCGATTTTGTAGTCGTACATCAGTTCGAGCGCGTCGCGGGCGGTCACGTCCTCGCCGGCGGTGATGACCTCGTCGGTCATCGCCTCGCGGACCTCGTCGCTCTCGCCGACTTCGAGGTACGGACGGATGTCGGTGCCGGAGATGATGCCGAGAACGATGTCGTCGTCGTCGACGACGGGCGCGCCGCTGACGCCCTCGGACTCCATCATCGCGTCGACCTCGCGGACGGTCTGACTCGGGTGCGCCGTGACGACGTTCTCGCGGCGGATGACGAGCTCGTCCGCGCGCTTGATGCGTTCGATCTCGGCGACCATCGCCTCGACGGGCATGTTCCGGTGCAGTACACCGAGACCGCCCTCGCGGGCCATCCCGATGGCCATGCCGCTCTCGGTGACGGTGTCCATCGCCGCCGAGAGAACGGGGATGTTGAGTTCGACGTTTTTCGAGACTCGCGTCGCCACGTCCGCGTCGTCGGGTTCGACGCGGCTCTCCATCGGTCGCAGGAGGACGTCGTCGAACGTCAGCGCTTCCGGTACTCGTAGTTTCTCCGAGAACGTGTCGTCGGGAACGTCGTTCGCCATGTAAGGGGTCCCGGCCGTCCGGACAAAAACGTTGCGAGATAGCATCCACTTGCGGATGTTTCTCACTGTAATCGCGAGTACTATACATCTATGTGTATATATTTGGGCGTCACGGCGGACGGTTCGCCGTTCGGTGCAATATTTACCCGATACGAAGCGGTCCGTCGTGGATACTACAGCAAAACGAGTAACTATTCGTCAAATCGTAGGTTCGGCTTATAAATTAGAGTGCGAGTACGCTGCCGTATGCACTCGCTTCCCACACAACACTTAATAGTTCTGTCCGAATTAGTTCAGCCATGAACTCCGAGAGTTCAGCCGCACTGCGCACTGCCGGTCGACCAGACTGCAACTCCGGCACCCTCTTTACAGCGATGTGGCTCACAATTAAATCGGGGTTTGTAGGCGGAGGACGACCGTGGTGGTCCGCGTCCTCGGGCTTGCGCTCGTATCACCGTCTGGCCGAAGGTGACGGCCGTTAGTCTCAGATGAGTGTCTCACAGCACCCGATTGCGCTGCGCTTAGAGCAGCAGGTCGGCGGCGCGACGCGTCTCCTGGCGACCGTGATGGCGCTGCCGCTCGTCGACGGTATCTTCCCCGCGCTCGTGTTAGCGGGGGCGCTGACGACGACGACCGCCAGCGGCGCGACGATGTTCTCACCGGTGGGAATCGTCGAGACGGGGCTTCTCATCTTCGGCGGCTCCGCGACGATGGCGGTCATCCTCGCGGAGATGGACGGGACGCGGCGCGAACAGATACAGTCGGTGCTGCTCTTGGGCGCCGTGTTGATTCCGCTGGCGGCCGTGGAGGCCGCCCTCGCGGGAACCATCGAGAGTCTGCTGAACATCGCCATCTTCGAGCGCTTCGCCGGCGTCGTCATCATCGCTATCGCGGCGAAGACGGCGAGCGCCGAGGTCGGCAAGTATCTGCCGGGTCCGGCGGTCATCATCGGCCTCGGTCTCGTGGCGAGTTTCGACCCCGCCGGCGCGCAGTTGGTCGTCGACCTCGACCCCGTGACCGTGCTCGCGGGCGCGGCCGCCGCGGGCGTCGGCGTCGGTTTCGCGCTCGGCGTCGCCGTCTTCGGCGACCACCTGCGCGGGAAGGTCGACATCGACCTGTTCCGCTTCGGGAGTTCGGTGGCGCTGGCGATGCTGGCGCTGTCGGTGCTCGGCATCATGAACACCCACTACCCAGTCGCGCTCGGCGTGCTCTGCGTGACGGCTGCGTTCTCGTACGACCCCAGCGCGTCCGACGACGCCGACGCCGCGGAGACGGGCGAACCGAGCGACTACGACGACCGGCCGCCCACCGGCCGGGTGTCCGACGACCGGCGTTCGGACGGCCGAGTCGCCGACAACCCGGTCGCCGACGGCGGCGACGCCCCGCGGTCGGCGGTCCACGGGGACGACGACCCCGAAGAAGAGTCCGGTCCCGCGTACGGCTACCCCGGCGAGGACGACTCGCGCGCGCCGTGGCTCTGAACGCCGACGGTTCACCGCCCCGTTTCGGCTCCGACGCTACTTCCGCCACCACCAGAACCCGACGTTGACCAACACGCCCGCGGCGAGCAGTCCGAAGTTCACCGGGTTCGAGTTGTAGTAGACGACGTCGATGCCGACGCTCCCCGGAACGAGCGGCCACAGCGGTTCTATCGGCTGTGAGATGTCAGGTGCCGAGAGGATGTCCCCGAACACGTGAGCGGCCCCGCCGACGAACACCGCCAATCCGGCGAACGTCGACGGTCGGTCGAGTGCGTCCGCCGCCCGCGACAGCGACCCTCGGTCGGCCAACCACGGGACGAGCGTTCGACCCAGAAGCGGACCGAGCACGGCACTTACGATACCCACGAACAGAAGCGTGTGGGTGACCCCGTGGTGCTGGACCGTCGCGACCGCCTTGCTCAGGTACAGGTCGATATCAGGTAGCATTCCGAACGGCGTTCCGAGGGCGATGAACGCCACCGCCGACTCGCGGTCGACGAGAAACCACGCCGGTGAGAGTGCCAACAGTGCGATTCCGATGTGTCCACTGACGTCAACCATAGCGTACAGTTCGCTTCGTAGATTGGTAAATCTCGGGGCCGATGGCGGTGTGTCGACGAAGACAGAGAACTTAGGTGGGTTCGTCGTCTGGGAGACGTATGAGCAATCGCGTCGTTGAAGGCCGGATGGTGACGGCCGAACGACTCGCCGAACTGGTCGAGGGCGAACGCCCGATGGAAGCCGACAGCATCGACGACGCCGACTTCGACTGCCCGGAGTGCGGCGGCAACGTCCTCAGCGTCGGGTACATGCCGAGCGTCACCGAGTTCGTCACCGGCTACAAATGTCAGGACTGCGAGTGGGCCGACGACGACCGGTAACCGAATCGAAACCCCTTTAGTGGTTTTGCGACAATGAGAAGACGAGGGGTCGTGGCCAAGCCCGGCATGGCGACTGACTCCAGAGGCGACGCCCGGGACGAAACTCCAGACTGATATACCGAGCGACCGACTGATCATCGGTTCGCGACGACGACCCTCTGGAGTTCCGAGGCGGACCGGAGATATCAGTCGATCGGGGGTTCAAATCCCTCCGACCCCACTAACTCCTCGCGACACCCACCGTCGAGCAGTGCGTGCGCACTCCCCGAAGGCGGTTTCCGGTAACCATCCGCTCCGACCGGCGCTTCTCGACTGCGGCCGGCCGCTACTCGTCGCGCGACTTCGGCTCTCTGTCGCTCCTCCGAGCGTCGACCAACCGCTGAAGCCACGCGATCTGTTCGTCGCTGATTCCGTCTTCGACGGCGGTGGTCGGCGGACTCCCCAGTTTCAGTTCCCGGCTCGAGTGCTGCGAACCCTCGCTCTGACGAGTCGACTTTCGGAACGGACCGGTCGTGGACATCAAGATACTCGGTGAACTCTCTAATAATAAGCTTTCTCCAAGTTACTACCAAAAACTGCCGAACGGTAGATTATCAGCTCTCGGCCGGCGTCTAGCGCCCGGCATCGACGCCGAAACTGTGACCCCCGAGAGCGCATCGAAGTTCGCCTCTTCGGGAGGCGTACCGACGTACCGCCGCAGTCGACAGTCGTCCGTTCGACGGGGAGAACGCGGAGCCGAGTCCGAGCCCCTCCTACCACTGAATCCGCAATCACAAAAAAGAAGGTTTACATACGGAGACACGTAGGCGTCCCCATGGACGGGAGAGAGCGGCGATGAGCGACCGACCCAGAGGCGAACCGTACAGGTACACCGGACCGTGCCCGGTCGACGGCTGTGACGAACAGTTCGTCGCCGTGGGCGTCCCGAACCTCCGACAGCACGTCCGCGAGGTACACGGTCCGCTCGCCGTCCACGAGCAGGTCCCGGAACTCGAACTCGTCTCGGGCACCGACGCGCAACGCCGCCACCGCGAGCGGAAGTAGCACGCCCGACCGCCGCTCTCCGCCGCCACCGCTCGCGGACTACTGCTCTCCGCCGTCGTTCTTCGCCGCCGCCGCTCGCCTGACTACTGCTCTCCGCCGCCGTTCTCCGCCGCCGCTCGTCCTTCGCTCTTCGACATCGACCGCGGTCTCCCGACGACCGTCCTACCGTCGTCTCACCGACGCAGCCGTTCGGCACGACCCGGCCGGCGCCGAGTCGAACCGGCCGCTCAGACCGAATCCGAACCGACGAGCGAGTCGAGAAACGCCGCGATGCGCGCGCCCGTCTCTGCCCACGTCGGGTGCGCTCCGTACGTCGCCAACGCCGCCAACCCCATCCGCGCGAGGCGTTCGCGGTTCCGACACAGCGGGGCGACGGCGTCCGTCACCTCCGTCGGGTCGGTGGGGTCGACCAGATAGCCGTTCGTTCTGTCGGCGACGAGTTCGCTCGCGCCGCCGGAGGCGGACGCGACGACCGGGAGTCCGAACCCCATCGCTTCGACGTAGGCGATGCCGAACCCCTCGTACGTCGAGGGCATCGCGAACAGGTGGCTTCGCTCGTACAGCGCCGCCAGTTCCGCGTCCGCGAGTCGGCCGGTGAAACGGACGCGGTCGGCCAGCCCCGCCCGGTCGACGGCGGCGCGGAGTTCTTCGACGTACTCGGGGTCTCCGGTGAGACTCCCGGCGACGACGAGTTCCCAGCGTTGGCGGACTCGCGCCAACCCCGCCAGGAGCGTCTCCACGTTCTTGCGTCTCGTGACGTTGCCGACGCAGACGACGCGAAGCGGGCCGTCGCGTGCGCGCTCTCGGACGCGAGCGCCGGTGACCGTCGTCCCGAAGCGGTCGCCCGCCGGGTAGGCGACGACCGACGGTTCGGTAGTCCCGGCCGAGCCGTCGCCGACGAGCGTCGAGACGGCCCGGCGCGTCGTCTCGCTGTTGCAGACGAACGCGTCGACCGACCGGAGATACGCCCGTTCGAGACGCCGAACGAGCGCGTTTCGCCACGTCGGGCGCGTCTCGTCGACGCGGAGGTGGTGGACGACGGCGACGACCGGTGCGTCGACGCCGAGTCGACGGTTGAACCACGCCAGCGACGGGTGGCAGAGCTCGTCCTGTAGCAGGACGTCGAGGTCGGCAGCGCGGATTCGGCGCGACAGCGAGGTGTCGACGTTGTCCGCCAGAGAGGGGAGATATCCGCGCTCGGGTAGCGAGAACACGACGACGTCGTCGCCGCGTTCGCGCAGGTGGTCGACGAGCCGGCGGTCGTAGAGAAAGCCCCCGGAGCGTTCGTCGAGGTCGCCGTAGACGAGGAGGCCGACGCGCATTCAGAGCGCCGTCTCGTACGCCGCCGCTGCCTCCTCGTCCTCCCACGCCGTCACGCGGACCCGTTCGGGGCCGTCGAGCGTCGCCTCGTCGACGACCGCCTCGCAGAGAATCCGCGCGAGTCGCTCGACGCTCGGATTCTCCTCCTCGAACTCCGGGAGATCGTTCAGCGTCGCGTCGCGGTACCGCTCGACGACCGGCGACAGCGCCGCCTTCACGTCGTCGATGTCGACGAGGTAGCCGTACTCGCTCAGCGTCGGACCCTCGAACCGGAGTTCGACGTCGAAGCGGTGCGAGTGCAACTCGCCCTCCGGGCCGGGGTCGGGGACCGTCAGGAAGTGCTGGGCGATGAACGACCGGCGGACGGTTACCGAGTACATACTCTCGTTACGGGTCGCGGTACGTAAAGAGGATACCCACGGCGGCTTCGGCGTTCGAATCGAGCAACTCGTAGGCGCGTTCGGCGTCGCCGACGGGAACACGGTGTGTGAGCAGGCGTTCGACGTCGAGTTCCGCGAGGTAGTCCCACGCGACGTCGAGGCGTCGGTCGTTGTCCCATCGGCCGCGAAGCGGCGGGTCGAGCGTGCTCACCTGGCTGTTTTCGAGTCGGATGCGACTGCGGTGAAACCGCCCGCCCAGGTCGAGCGTCGCCGGTTTCGTCCCGTACCACGACCCGACGACGACGCGGCCGTCGTACCCCGTCGCGCCGACGGCGGCGTCGAGCGCGGCGGGGTTCCCCGACAGCTCGAACGTCAGGTCCGCGCCGTCGCCGACGCGTCCGCTCGCACCGCCGTCCAGTGGCCCCGACGGGTCGAATCGCTCGCCGACCTCCTCGGGGGCGATGCTCTCGTCGGCGCCGAACTCTCTGGATAGCTGCCGTCGTTCGCCGATCTCGTCGACGGTGACGAGTTCGTCGAGCGGAAACGACGAGAGCACGGCCGTCGTCAGCAGACCGACCAGCCCCTGCCCGAAGACGACGACGCGCTCGCCGACCATCGGTCGGCCGTCCATCGCGAAGTTGACCGCGCTCTCGACGTTCGGCAGCAGCGACGCCGTCGCCATCGAGCAGTCGTCGGGCACCGCGTGGAGTTCGCTCGGCGAGGCGCAGAAGTGGCTCTCGTGGGGACGAAACGCGAACACGCGCCGGCCCGTCCACGCCTCGTCGACGTCGGCGCCGACGGCGGCGACGGTACCGACGGCCGCGTACCCGTACCGGAGCGGGTAGTCGAGCGAGCCGTCGAGCGCGCCGATGGTCTCGTCGGCTCTCAGCTCTCTGGGGGCGTCTCCGCGGTAGATGAGCAGTTCCGTCCCCGGGCTGATAGCCGAGTACGTCGTCTCGACGAGCATCTCGTCGGGGTCGGGCGTCGGAATCTCGGACTCCGTGACGCGGACTTCGCGCGGCGCGGTGAACGTCACGGAGCGTGCGGGCATGGTCAGTCGTCGCCGACGTGCGCCGGTGCGGCCGCGAACTCGACGTCGGTGCCGCGGTGCCGACAGTCTTCGAGCGCGTGCTTGGCCGCGAAGCCGGCGACGTGGGCGCTCTCGCCCGCGCCGACGCCGACCTTCAGTTCGACGCCGACCTCCGACTCGACGTGTTCGATGGCGCTTCGGTACTCGCTCTCCGACAGCGAGGGGCAGACGGAGATGATGTTGTCGCCGCCGACGAAGAAGGAGAGCGCGCCGTGCGCCTCGCGCATGTGGCGCATCAGGCTGGCGTAGCCCTGCTCGATGTGGATGAACGAGTCGAACTCGTTGAGGCGGTCGGTGTACTTGCCGGTGGCGTCGTTGACGTCGAAGTGGGCGATGTTGAGGTCGTCGGTGCCCGAGGAGGCGCGGAACTCGCCGCCGAGCACCTCGCGGCGGTCGCCGTCCTGGGCGCTGCCGGCGAGCTGAATCTCCTCGGTCGCCCGTTCGAGGGCCTCGACGGGCACCTCGTCGACGCCGACGCCGAGGCTCAGGGTGACTGGATAGCGGTTCCGAATCGACTCCTGCATGAGCTCGTGGTCGGCGCGATCGAGGCCGTTGGTCACCGCGACCATGTTGTCGAAGCGCGTGAAGAAGGCGTAGCCGTCGCGGCTGCCGACGAACTGCGCGAGGTCCGCAAAGAGGCGAGACTGCAGCGTCTGGAGGTCCATCTCCCGTCTCGGTTCGGGGGTGACCGTCCAGGGTCCGTAGTTGTCTATCTGGATGAGCGTCAACTGCGTGTTCGTCACGGTGTCCGATAGAGGGGTTGGGAGTACATTGTTCTTTGGTTCGACTCCGACTCTCGCCGTGAAAACGCCCCGCACGGGGACGGATGCGACCGAACGCTGTTCGTCGGCGGCGGTGCGACCGTTCGGCCACCGCCGGGTTCAACATCGCGGACGGCGTACGAGGGACGATGGAGTTTCGCGGGGCAGTACTCGACGTCGACGGGACGGTTCTCAGGGGTAACGAGCGGATACCGGGAGCGACGAGCGGACTCGACGCCCTGCGTCGGGCGGGCGTCGACCGCGTCTTCTTCTCGAACAACCCGACGAAAGCGCCCCCGGCGTACGCCGAGCGCTTCGCCCGCGCCGGCGTCGACGTCGGCCCCGACGAAGTGCTCACCTCGGGGACGGCGACGACGGCGTACCTCGAAGCCGAGCACGCGAACGACTCGCTGTTCGTCGTGGGCGAGACCGGCCTCACCGACCAGTTCGAGGACGCGGGGTTGACCGTCACGGCCGACCCGACGGCCGCCGACGCCGTCGTCGTCTCTATCGACCGCGGGTTCCACTACGACGACCTCGTGGCGGCGATGGTCGCGCTCGAAGACGAGTCGGTTCCGTTCTTGAGCACCGACCCCGACATGACCATCCCGGCGGTCGACCGCGACCTGCCGGGGTCGGGCGCGATGACCCACGCCGTCGCGGGCGTCGTCGGTCGCTCGCCCGACGCGACGCTCGGTAAACCCTCCGCGCACGCCCGCCGGTTGGCCCTCGACCGCCTCGGTCACGACGCCGAACGGTGTCTCGTCGTCGGCGACAGACTCGACACCGACATCGCGCTGGGCGCGTCGGCGGGGATGACGACGGTGCTCGTGAAGACCGGAATCGCCGACGACCGCGCGCTGGCCGAGTCGGCGGTCGAACCCGACTACGTCCTCGACTCCTTCGCCGACATCGAGCGGGTCGTCGGCGACCGGTAGCCGGACTTATCGGAACCGCGACCGGTTCGCCCCGACGAAACGTTATCTCCCTGCGTGAATCACTCTCACACGCCATGTCAGGCAAGAAACTGCTCATGATAGTCGGCGACTTCGGCGAGGACCTCGAGATAATGGTGCCGTTCCAGGCCCTGCAGATGATCGGTCACGAGGTGGACGCCGTCTGCCCCGAGAAGGAGGCCGGCGACCGGATCAAGACCGCCGTCCACGACTTCCGCGGCGACCAGACGTATCTGGAGGAGCGCGGCCACGACTTCACGCTCAACGCGACGTTCGACGACGTCGACCCCGCGGAGTACGACGGCCTCGTCGTCCCCGGCGGGCGCGCGCCGGAGTACCTCCGAACGTACGACGCGGTCCTCGACTACGTCCGCCACTTCTTCGAGGAGGGAAAGCCCGTCGCGTCGCTCTGTCACGGCCCCCAAATCTTGGCCGCGGCGGGCGTCCTCGACGGCTACGAGATGACCTCCTACCCCGCCGTTCGCGCCGAGTGCGAGGCCGCCGGGTGCGCGTGGGTCGACGAGGTGACCACCGACGGCAACCTCGTCACCGGACACGACTGGTCGGACCACCCCGAGTGGCTCTCGCAGTTCCTCGACGTGCTCGGGACGACAGTCGACCACGAGTCCGCGTCCGTCGCGGCCGACGACTGAGTCGACCGCCGAACATTCGTGGTTCGTGAGAACACCCCTCACAATTTTGTACGGGAACGACGAACGGGGGGTATGGAAGGCGACGACAGTCCCTACCGCTTCCGCGACGAGCGGACTCAGAGCCCCGTGTACGACCCCGAAGAGCGCGAGACGGTCATCGTCGACGGACAGGCGATGAGCTATCGAAGCTACCGTCGACAGTAGCGACTCTCCGCCCTCCAGTTCCGGAAAAATCGGCGTTTACGAGCGCGCGCTCAGAACGCGCCGTCGTTGACCGCGACGTCGGCGTGAAGTTCCTCGCGGAGCGCCGCGTGGACGTGGCAGATGTCCTCTGCGCGCGAGACGACTTCGTCGACCTCGTCGCCGAGGTCGGCCTCGACGTAGATGTCGAAGCGAATCGCCGTGAGGTCGTCGTCGCCGTCGAGGTCGGCCTCGGCGTCGATCTGGAGTTTGCCGAGGTCGTCGAAGCCGCGCTGGGAGCCGCCGACGCGGAACGCGGGGAGGAAACACGACGCGTAGTCCGCGACGAGAACCGAGTTCGGGTCCGGCCCCTGCTCGTTGGTGGCGTCGATGGAGAGTTCGAAGTCACCGACTTCGCTGGTGCTCGCGTAGCCCTCTTCGCTGACTGTCGTCGTCTGGATGTCCGTCATACGTACCGAACGTGGAACTGGAACGTCCTAAAGATTGCTTCATCGGCGACCAACTGATACCCCGCTCCGCCGGAAAATACTCGCTCGTTCTCGGTAACGGTTCGGCGGTTCTCGCCGGGAAATATCGCCGACGGACCGGCACCGGTCGGACCGATACCGGGCGGGGGCGACGTGACGTGACGACGCGACGACCCGGACCCGGCCGTCGCGCGTTAGTCCGACCCGCCCTCGATGGTCGTCTCCGCGTGGAGGCTCTCCTTGAGCGCGTCGTGGACCTTACAGAGCTCGAAGGCGCGCTCGAGGATCTCCTTGCCCTGGTCGTCTTCGAGCGCCGGTTCGACGCGGACGTCGAAGGCGACCGACTCGAGTTTGTCGTCGTCGTTCAACTCCCCAGTCACGTCGATCTCGATGCGCCCGAGGTCGTCGACGCCCCGCTGGCGCCCGCCGACGCGGAGTGCCGGGACGAAGCAGGACGCGTACGCCGCGAGCAGGCTCTCGAGCGTGTCGGGGGCGTCCTCGCCATTCGAGTCGATATCCACCTCGAACTCCCGTATCTGACTGGTCGCGCTGTACCCTTCCTCGGAAACGGTGTGTACCTCTTTCGCCATACATCTCTCTCAACCACTGCCGTTCACAAAAATGGTCGTTTTAGCGGGGTGAAAGACGCGAAATCCGGACAGTCGCGAACGCCGACCTTCCCGGCGGTTCAGTACCCCTCTTCGAGGGTGAACGACTCGTCGGCTTCGGGGACGACGACTTCGGCGTCGGACCCCGTCGCCTCCACTTCGCGCCGGAAGTCGTCGGTGTCCTGTTCGATGGGCGGGAACGTGTCGTAGTGCATCGGGTACGCGTAGTCGACGTCGAGCCAGTCGGCGGCGATGGCGGCCTGCCACGGGCCCATCGTGAAGTGGTCGCCGATGGGTAGCGCCGCGGCGTCGGGTTCGAGGTACGGACCGATGACCTCGCGCATCTCGGTCATCAGGCCGGTGTCGCCCGCGTGGTAGAAGGTGGTCGACTCGTCGTCGGACACCTGCGTCGGCTTGGTGTCGGAGATGACGAACCCGCCCGGCATCCCGACGTCGTACTCGTAGCCGGTGTTGACGCCGTTGGTGTGGTCGGCGCGGTGCATCGTCACGTAGGCGTCGCCGCACTCGACGGTGCCGCCGATGTTCATCCCCATGCCGCCGACGGCGTCCTCGAAGCCCATCTCCTCTTTCGCGTAGGAGACGAGCTCCGGCACCGCGACGAGCGTTGCGTCGGAGAACTCGCCGGCGTGGCCGATGTGGTCGGCGTGGCCGTGAGTGAGGAGCACGTAGTCGGGGTCGTCGACGTCCGACGGGTCGAGCGACGTCTTCGGGTTGTCGAAGAACGGGTCGATGAGCAGGTCGGTGTCGCCGACGGTGACGTACCACGTCGAATGTCCGTGCCAGGTGAGTTCCATAGCGTGCCGTTCTACGGAGCAGTTACGCATAAAAATACGTCCGGCGGTCGGACTCGCTGGCGACAAAACGATGAAAAAGGAACGCCGGCGCCGCGGTCCGACGCTCCGGCCGACGAGTCGCAGACTCGCTCCGCCGGGCGCTACAGAACTCGCAGGTCTCGCGGCGTCTCGGTCAGCACTTCCGCTCCGTCTTCGGTCAACAACACGTCGTCTTCGATTCTGACGCCGCCGACGCCGTCGACGTAGACGCCCGGTTCGACGGTGAACGCGTTGCCGACGGTGAGCGTCGCGTCGTTACCTTCGACCAGGTACGGCGGCTCGTGACCCTCCAACCCGAGGCCGTGGCCGAGTCGGTGGGGGAAGTAGTCGCCGTAGCCGGCGTCGTCGACGACCTGCCGCGCGGCGCGGTCGAGTTCCTGATACTCGACGCCCTCGGCGACGGCCTCGCGCCCGGCGCGAGCCGCCTCGCGGACGACTTCGTAGATGTCGCGGCACTCCTCGCCGGGGTCGCCGACGGCGACGGTGCGGGTGATATCCGAGAAGTAGCCGTCGACCCGGATGTAGAAGTCTATCATCACGAGGTCGCCCTCCTCGATTTCCGTGTCGCCGGTGTTCGCGTGCGGGAAGGCGGTACGTTCGCCGGCGGTGACGATGCCGCCCGCGTAGCCGTCGGCGTCGCTGTCGATGACGCGCTTTTCGATGGCTCGCTCCACGTCGCGTTCGGTCGTGCCGACTTCGATGTCCTCGAACGTCTCCTGCAGCACTCGGTCGCTGATGCGCGCCGCCTTCCGCATCGAGTCGCGTTCGGACTCGTCCTTTCTGGCCCGGAGCGCCGCCGCGGCGGGTTCGAGGTCGCGTATCGACTCGGGGTCGTGGTAGTCGGTGAGGAGGGTGTACTCCAGCACCCGGGTCGACCGAAACTCGACGGCGGCTTCGCCCGACAACGCCCTGTCGGCGGCGAGCCGGTCGAACGCCTCGCTCGCCGCCCGCGTCGGGTCCGTCGCGTCGCCGTACGTGTAGAACGGCACGTCGTCGCCGAGTGCGTCGGCGGCGCGGTCGGTCTCCAGTTCCGGGAGGACGGCCGCCGGTCCCGCCTCCCGCGAGAGCACGAGCAGCGTCGGTCGTTCGCTCTGGTGCATCGACAGCCCCGAGAGGTAGCGAAGCGTCTCGCTGGGGGCGACGTACACCGTCTCGACCGACTCGGGGAGTTCCTCGAACAGCGCCGACCGGCGGTCGGCGTATCTATCTGTCATTGGTGAGCGAGACGCACGACGCTTACTAAGTGTATGGCTTTCGGTGACCGACTACGGATTCTCGTCGGTCACCTCGACGACGACGGCACCGTCGACGTACTCCTCGTCGCCGCCCTTGCGGAGTTGCATCGTCTCCGTGAGGGGCGCACCGTACACCCGCCTCGACCCCGTCGCGGCGTAAGTCAGTTCACGGAAGCGGGTGGTCCCCTTCTCGGTCATAAACTTTCGAGGTCTCGTCCCGACCGACGGCCCCGTCTGTAGGCCGGCGGACTCCCGTCGTCGTCCCCGCCTCTCGTCCGGTGTAAGCACCCTTAAGACCCGCCACAAACACGTACCGAACATGGAACCACGGGACCTCTCCGCGAACTCACCGTACGTCCCCGGCCGGGGAATCGAGGAGGTCGCCCGCGAACTCGGTCTCGACCCCGACGACCTCGTGAAACTCTCGTCGAACGAGAACCCCCACGGGCCGAGTCCCGACGCGGTCGACGCCGTCGAAGCGGCCGCGCCGGACCTCGACGTCTACCCGACCACCTCCCACGCCGACCTCACGGAGAAACTGGCGTCGAAGTGGGACGTGGCCGCCGAACAGGTGTGGGTCAGCCCCGGCGCCGACGGCGCCATCGACTACCTCCACCGCGCGATGCTCGACCCGGGCGACGGGATTCTCGTCCCCGAACCCGGCTTCGCCTACTACTCGATGAGCGCGCGGTACGTCCACGGCGATTCGTCCACCTACGGTCTCTCGAAGGGCGACGACTTCGCGCAGACCGCCGAGAACGTCCTCGGCGCGTACGACGGCGAGCGCGTCGTCTACCTCACCTCGCCGCACAACCCGACCGGGTCGGAGTTCCCCCGCGAGGAACTCGTCTCGCTTCTCGCGGCCGTCGACGACCACACGCTCGTCGTCGTCGACGAAGCCTACGGCGAGTACGCCGACCAGCCAAGCGCGGTCGGCTTGCTCGGCGACCACGACAATCTCGCGGTCCTCCGCACGTTCTCGAAAGCGTACGGTCTCGCCGGCCTCCGTATCGGCTACGCCGTCGTGCCCGAGACGTGGGGCGACGCCTACGCCCGAGTCAACACGCCGTTCGCGGCGAACGAACTCGCCTGCCGCGCGGCGCTCGCCGCGCTCGACGACGGCGACCACGTCGAGAAGAGCGTCGAGAGCGCACGCTGGGCGCGCGAATACCTGTACGAGAACCTCGACGCGCCGACGTGGGAGAGCGCGGGCAACTTCGTGCTCGCCGAGGTCGGTGACGGAACCGCCGTCGCAGACGCCTGCCAGCGAGAGGGCGTCATCGTCCGCGACTGCTCGAGTTTCGGACTCCCCGCCTGCATCCGCATCTCCTGCGGTACCGAGGAGCAGACGAAACGCGCGGTGGAGACGCTCAACCGCGTTCTGACCGAGGCCAAAGCATGAGAGTCGCCGTCACCGGCACGCCCGGCACCGGGAAGACGAGCGCCACGGCGCTGCTCGAAGACGAGTTCGCCGTCGCCCACCTCAACGACGAGGTGCGCGACCGTGAGTTCTGGACCGAACGCGACGAGGAGCGCGACTCGCTGGTCGTCGACGTCCAGAAGTTGGCGGCGTGGGTCGACGAGGAGTACGGCGAAGCGGGCGACTCCGACGACGACGGCGGCGACGTGACTGTCGTCGAGTCCCACCTCGCGCACCTCCTGTCCGCAGACCGCGTCGTCGTCCTCCGCTGTCGGCCGGACGTGCTCGAATCTCGCCTCCTCGACCGTGGCGAAAACGAGGCGAAAGCCGCGGAGAACCGAGAGAGCGAAGCGCTCGACGTGATTCTCGCCGAAGCGGTCGAAGAGAACGGCGTCGACTCCGTGTACGAAATCGAGACGACAGACCGGTCGCCGGCGGCCGTCGCCGAGGCGATTCGCGCCGTCGTCGCCGGCGACCGCGAGCCGTCGGCCGGCACGGTCGACTACCTGGAGTATCTATGACGCTCGACCAACTGCGCCCCGTCGCCGACCGGCTGCTCGACCCGCTCGTGACGGGCGCGAACAAGTTGGGACTGACACCGGACGGCGTGAGCGTCATCGCCTTCGGCTTCGCCGTCGCCGCCGGCGGGGCGTTCTGGGTCGCGTCGCCGGACGCGACCGTCTGGTACGTTCTGGGCGCGTTCTTCGTCTTCGTCAACGGCTGGCTCGACCTGCTGGACGGCGCGCTCGCCCGCGAACAGGGCGTCGCCTCCTCGGGCGGCGACCTCCTGGACCACGTTCTCGACCGATACGCCGACATCGCCGTGTTGGTCGGTTTAGCGGCCGGAATCGGTCGCTACGGCCTCGGTCTCGCGGCCGTGACGGGCGTGTTGATGACTTCCTACCTCGGGACGCAGATTCAGGCGGTCGGCCTCGGTCGCCAGTACGGCGGCCTGCTGGGTCGCGCGGACCGACTCGCGCTCGTCGGCCTCGTCGGCGTCGTCGCCGCCGTCGTCCCCGGACCGCTCGTCGCCGGTCTCTCGCTGGTCGGGTTGCTGCTCGTGCTGTTCGCCGTCGTCGGTCACTTCACCGCGCTCCAGCGCTTCTGGGGCGCGTGGTCGGACCTGAACTGAACCGGGCGTCGACACCGCCGTCGTGTATTTTATACCACGTCGTCGTCTACGGGGCGTATGCCACAGTGCGAGATGTGTGGTGCCGAGCAGGCATCGCTCACAACCACGAAAGTCGAAGGTGCCGAACTCGAACTCTGTGAGAACTGCAAAGGGTTCGGGACCGAGGTCCGCACTGAATCCACCAGTTCCGCCTCGACGAAGTACTCCACCTCGTCGAGCGGGAAATCGGACGCTTCGTCCAGTTCCTCCTCGTCTTCGTCCTCGTCCGGAGGGTCTCGCCGTCGCCGGCGCGACATGTTCGACGATATGGACGAGATCGCCGGCGACTACGACGACCGAATCCGGGAGGCCCGCGAGGCCGAGGGTCTCAGCCAGGAGGACCTCGCCAAGCGACTCAACGAGAAGGCGAGTCTCATCCGCAAACTCGAACGCGGCGACATCCTCCCCAGCGACGCCGTGCGGAACAAGCTGGAGCGCAAACTCGACATCTCGCTCACCGAGGGCGGGAACACCGACGACGCGGACTGGTCCGGCGGCGGGTCGACGACGACGACGCTCGGCGACGTCGTCAAACGGAAAGACTGAGTCGAGTTACCGGTTGTGGCGGTGGCCGACGACGAGCGCTACCAGGTTCAACAGCAGTAAGGCGAGAAACCAGGTTCCCCGCTCTCCTTGGAGTCCGGGTTTCGTGACGACGAGTCCGATGAGAACCACCGGTATCACCACCGCCGTCCAGAACGCGACTCTCCGTACGACGGGCCCGAGCGTCTCCAGCGCCTCCAGTACCTCCTCGACCTGCGGCGAACTTCCCGTGCTCATCGTCTTCCTCCCGACATACTCTCACGTAGGACGGGAGCGAATATAGCTATAGCTCGCCTACTCGCTGTAAGTCGTGGATACCGCCGACGATAGCTCGAACCGTCCCCCGACGCAGCACCGAAGCCGGCGTTCGCTCGGTTTCGGGAAGACGAACCTATTTGCCGCCCCCGACGCCTCTTATCGGTATGTTCATCCTGGTGAACCTGAAGGCGTATCCGTGCGACCCAGTCGAAGTAGCGTCGGCCGCCCGCGACGTCGCCGACGACTCCGGCGTCCGCATCGCCGTCGCGCCGCAGGCGGCGCACCTCTCGCGCGTCGCCGAGACCGACGTGGAGACATGGGCCCAGCACGTCAGTCCCGTCGAGTACGGCAGCCACACCGGCAGCACGCTCGCGGAGGCCGTCGCCGAGGCCGGCGCGACGGGCACGCTCCTCAACCACTCGGAGAACCGCCTCAAACTCGCCGACATCGACGCGTCGATGCAGGCCGCCGAGCGCGCGAGCCTCGACACTATCGTCTGCGCGAACAACCCCGAACAGTCCGGTGCCGTCGCGGCGCTCGGCCCGGACGCCGTCGCCGTCGAACCGCCGGAGCTCATCGGCGGCGACGTCTCGGTCAGCAGCGCCGACCCCGACATCGTCCGCGACGCCGTCGACGCGGTGAACGCCGTCGACGACGGCGTCGACCTGTTCTGCGGTGCGGGCGTCTCGACGGGCGACGACGTGACCGCCGCCGCAGAGTTGGGTGCGGAGGGTATCCTCCTCGCTAGCGGCGTCGCGAAGGCTGAGGACCCGCGGGCGGCGCTCGAAGACCTCGTCTCGGAACTGTAAGGGCCGCCTAGACGGGACCGTCGTCCGGCAACGTCCGGTTATCGGCGGTCGGACCGGCGGAGAGTCGAGAGCGAATCGGTCACCGGTCGGAAACGGGTCAGCCACCCGACGACGGTCACTCGATTATCTCGGCGTCGTCGGACGGCGTCGTCTCCCCCTCGGCCGCCGTTTCGACGCCGTCGGACGCTTCGGCTTCGTCGTCTGAGAGCCCGTCCTGTACCGCCTCGGACACTTCGGACTCCGCATAGTTCTCGACGATTTCAGCGTTCTCGAGTTCGTGTCCGACGACGCCCGGCGTCGTTCCGTTTGCCGTCGAGGCAGCCGACTCCGCCGGCTCCGCCGACTCCGACGGTTCGTCGTCTTGCCGGGTGTCCGCTTCGTCGGTCGCGTTCTCGGTTGTCGTCGCAGGGTCCGAAGCCGATTCGAGGGGTCCGTCGGCGTTGCCGTCCCCGCCGACTCGACCGACCGAGAGGTCCGAAAACGACGATTCGACGGCAGCGACGGTCGCCGCGAACTCGCCCTCGGCGAGTCTGTCGGCGTACTCGTCGCGGACGAGTTCGGGGAGCGTGTACCGGTACCGACCGCGGCCGACGTGCTCGATGAACCCCGCCTTTCGGAGCGCTCGGTTCCGGCCGTAGGCGAGCTGCTGGTCGCCGGAGTGGCCCGCGCCGACGTGGGCGTCGACGGGCGTGCTCAGGTCCTTCGCCCTGTAGTACGCGAGCATCTCGCGGGTCACGTCGTCGAGCGATTCGACGACCTCCCGGAGTTCGTCGACGATGGCGCGCCGAGAGCCGCCGGACGGCCTGCCGTCACCGTCTCGGGTCGCGTCTTCGCTTGGAGCCGGTGCCGTCGATGACTCCGACGCGGGTTCGTCGGGTCGACCGTCGGCTCCGTCTCCCTCGGTCGTTTCTGCGACACTCGCTTTCGTCTCGTTCGTTGCGGACGTTTCCGCCGCCGTCGCGTCCCGCTGACCGTTCTGCGTCGCGGCCCCGGAGTCGACCGGACCGACCATCGCCGGCGTCTCGTCGGATTCGTACTCGCCGAGCGCCGCTTGCGCGTGCTCGGGCCGAGCGAAGTTCCGACCGTCGCCGCCGCGGTACGGCGCTTCTGCTTTCTGGAGCAGCGCCTGCGCGAACTGGTCGGCCATCCGACTCAGGTCCTGCGCCTCCTCCAGTTCCTGCTTGAGCCGCCGAATCTCGGCGTCCTTCTTCTCTAACTCCTGTCTGAGGTCGGCGATGGTGCTCTCTTTCTGGGCCTCCTCGTCGGAGATGTCGCGCAGTTCCGAGACGAGGTCGCCGCTAACGGATTTGAGCTCCGGGCGTTCGAAGTCGTCGAGGCCGGGCGTCGCCCCCGCGTCGAACGTCTGCTTGCGGCGGAACTGGACCCGGCGGAGCGTCTCGCTCCAGTCGGTCATCATGAACGCCTCGCCGTCGTTCATGCTCTCGATGGCGTCGGCGTACTCCTTGCCGAGGATGCGACCGACGACTTTCGTGTCGTTACCCCACGTGAGACGGTGCCACACCAGCCAGTCGCACTGGGTGATGTAGTCCTTCTTCACGTCGGCGGGGCGCTGGCTGATGCCGACGATTCCCAACCCGTGTTTCCGCCCGCGCTTGCCGATTTTGATGAGCATCTTCCCCGCTTCGCCCATCCCGCCCTTCTCCGGGATGTACTCGTGGCACTCCTCGACGAGCATCAGGAAGGGCTTCTTCAGTTTCTTCTCCTTGGCGAACAGCTGTCGCGCCGTCTGCAACAGCATCTCCTCGGCATCGTTCTCGTCGAGGTAGCCCGACACGTCGAGGATGATGGGGACGTTCTGTTCGAGCGCGAGCGTCGCTATCTTCTCGGCGTGCTCGGGACTGACGACGATGTCGCACTCCTCGTCGGCGCCGGCGTGGAGGATTTCGTACTCCTCCTTCAGCCCGTAGTACTCGCCGTCGGTGTCGACGATGAGGACGGGGAACTGCGAGTCGAGCAGCTTCTCGATGACGACGCTCGCGGTGTTCGACTTCCCGGACCCCGACTTGCCGGTGATGAAGCCGCGTCCGGTGAGAATCTCGACCGCTGGAAGGCGGACGGTCGTTCCCGGTTCGGCGTCGTCGGTCCCGCCCGGTCCGTCGCTCACGTCCGCGACGGTGATGGTTTCTACGTCCGTCATGTTGGTCGTTGGTGGCTACCTCAGAGGCGGACCCTATAGTTCCTGCTGTCGTACCCCCTCTCGGACGCGGCGGCCGTATCCCGTTTCAGGGCTGCGTCGACGCCCGTTCGACCGTCTGCAACGAGAACCCCCACCCGGTCGCGCGCCGCTCGTGGTCGTCGAAGACGAACTCGCCGCTCGTGAGCGACCCGCCGTCGATTCGGGCGGTGCGCTCCGTTCGCTGCGTCGCTCCGTTGGCGAGGCGAAGCGTCGCCTCGAACGCGATGTCGACGGCGAACTCGTGGTCGTTTCTGATGACGTAGTTGATGGACACCTCCTCGCCGGGCTCGTCGCCGACGCCCGTCGAGGTCGTGTGTACGTCTATCTTCTCGCGGAGGTTCTCCGGTTCCGTCGTCGGCTGGGACGTTGCGGGTTCCTCCGTCGTCGTCGCGGTTGTTGTCGTCGGTTCGTCGTCGGCGCTGTCCGCCTCCGTTTCAGCCTCTCCGTCGTCGACCGACTCACCGGACGACTGTCCGGCTCTCTCGGTCTGCGAGGACGACGCCGCGGGCGTCTCCCCGCTTCTCTCGTCGACGGGGGCGTCGGTATCGTTCGCCCCGTTCGTGCCGTTCGCCCCATTCGTACCGTTCGCACCGTCCGCGTCGTCGCCGCTGCTCAGAAACACGAACGACGCCGCTGTCCACCCGACGGTGGTTCCCGCGACTAGACCGAGGATCCCCCGTCGCTTCATGATTCGATTCCGAAACGTTCGCAAATAAGAGTGTCGGATACTGTCATCCGGATGGCTGTTCGGTCACTCGAACTCGGTCAGGGAGGCCTGACCGTCCGTCGATTCGGTCGATCTCTCGCCGGAGTCGGCGTCTCTCCGCCGTTTCGAGTCGGCGTGGTCGGCCGCCCAGTCGCCCAGGGTCCGCTTCGTCCGGCCGTCGTTCGTATCAGAGTCGTTCGTCTCGGAACCGTCGCTCGCGGTGCTCGTCGCGGGGTCGTTCGACCGGGACGGCGACGTTTCGGTCTCTTCGACGGCTTCGCCGGTCGCGTTCTCCCACCCGTCGAGGCTGGCCTGGTCGCCCTCGGCGAAGTCGAGGTTGGAGACGCGGACGCCCAGTTTTCTGACCCGGCTCCCGTCGAACTCCGTCAACAGCTCCAGCGCGACCGACTCGACGAGCCCGGGGTCGTCGACCGGTCCGGGAAGCGACTTCGCGCGGGTGTTCACCTCGAACGGCGGTTGGACGACTTTGATGCCGATGGTGCGGTAGAGCGCCCCGCGACTCTGCGCGCGCTCGGCGACGTCCGCCGCGAGCGCGCGCACTTTCTCGCGCATCGCCTCGCTCTCGGAGGTGGGTCTCGTGAACGCCGACTCCCGCGAGAGGCTCTTCGGGAGCCCCGTCGGCGTCACTGCCCTGTCGTCGTCGCCGCGGGCGCGGCGGTGGAGTTCGCGACCCCGCTCGCCGAACGTCTCTCCCAGGCGGTGCGGGTCCGCCGCTGCGAGGTCGCCGGCGGTGTCGATACCCATCTCGCGGAGTTCGCGCGCGGTGACGGGGCCGACGCCGTGGACTTCCTCGATGTCCAGCGGGTCGAGAAACGACCAGACCTCCTCGGGGCGGACGACGACGAGGCCGTTCGGCTTGTCGTAGTCGCTGGCGACTTTGGCGACGCTCATGTTCGGGCCGACGCCGACGCTGGCGGTGACGCCGACTTCGCGGTCGATTCGCTGCTTGACGTGGCGAGCGTACCCCTCCGCGAGGGTCCGCTCGCTTCCGTCGTCGTTACCTCTATCGCTGTTCCCTCCATCGCCGCTCCCTCCGCTCACTGTCTGCCAGGCGGTCCGCTCGGTCACGTCGAGGTACGCCTCGTCGATGCTCACCTCCCGAACCACGTCGGCGCAGTCGTGGAGAATCTCTTTGACCTGCGCGCTCACCTCCTTGTAGTACTCCATGTCGACGGGGCGATAGTAGCCGACCGCCGGCACGTCGGGGTCCGCGGGGTTGCCGTCGTCGTCCAACTCGGCGTCGGCGGCGCGGGGGAGCGCGTCGAGCGCCTGCGTGATGGGTTGGGCGCTGTCGACGCCGTGGGCGCGGGCCTCGTAGCTCGCGGTGGCGACGGCGCCGTGGCCCTCGCCGGGTTCGTACCCCATCCCGACGACGACGGGCTCTCCGTCGAGTTCGGGCTCTTTGAGCCGCTCACAGGACGCGTAGAAGCAGTCCATGTCGACGTGGAACACGATACGCTCCTCGGCGTCTCCTCTCGCGCCGGGAAGCGTCTCGCCGCTCATCGTCTCGGAGTTGACCTCGGGGCGTTCTTAGTGTTTCCCAACCGGAGTGAAACTGGTTCGGGTCCGAACGTTCATATCAGTGTGGGAACCAGTGAGGGCCATGGTCGGTGACTGGGTGACGGGAGTGACCCTGCTCGTCGCGGGCGGGTTCGTCGTCGGAGTGGGCTACCACATCGTCTTCGCCGACGGCGACGAGCACTTCCGGGACGCTCGGTCGCGGCGGACGGCCGACGGCGAGCGGGCCTCGTATCTCGCCGGTGGGTTCTCGTTTTTCGTCGGCGTCGTGACGGTGGTGTACGGCGTTCTCGAACTGACGAGCGGGCTGAATACGCCGCTGTGGGTTGGCTACGCCGTGACGGTCCTCGTCGGGTCGGCGGGCGTCGCCGTACTCGCGGGGCTCGGCCGTCGCTACTGAACGCTCGCGGGGCTCGATTCGTCAGTCGGTCACTTCAGACGCTCTTGGAGGAACGAAGGGTGAGCGGCGGTGACGCCGTCGATGCTCAGAATGTGGTCGCTGATCACGTCGCCGAGCGAGTCGCCGTCTTTCGCGCGCACCTCGGCCATCAGCATGTGGTCGCCCGACGAGGTGTACAGCGCCTCCACCGCGTCGAGGTCTTTCATCGCGCGCGTCGCTTCGACGTAGCGTTCGCTCTCTACGTCGACGCCGACCAGCGCGATCGACTGTCCGGAGAGTTTCTTCGGGTCGACGTCGGCGGAGTACCCGACGATGACCCCGCTGTCCTCCAGTTTCCGGATGTACTTCCGGACGGTCGGTTTCGACACCCCCGCTCGTTCCGCGATGTCGGCGTAGGAGGCTTGCGCATCCTGCTCCAAGACGGCGAGGATGCGGTCCTCCGTGGATGTGGCTCCCATGTGCGTTTATTTCGGTTCACGGCAAAAATATGTTGCGAACGCGAAATCAGTTCTTCGGGATGTGAAATACCGACCGAGAGACCGCTCGCTCTCGGGACGCGGTCGAAAGAAAAGACGGCGAGTCACGCGACGACGCCGCGGTACTCGCGGTTACTTGTGCTTGTCGAGGAACTGGTCGTACGAGCGCTCCCACTCGTAGCTGTCGTCGAAGTACCGCTCGGCCAGCGGTTCCTCGGGCATCTCGCCGATGCGCTGTTTCTCCTCCTGGTAGGACGGGCGGTCGCTGTCGACGTAGTAGCGGCCCGTGAGGACTTTCCCCTCGTGGAGGGCGTCCTCGGTCTCGTGCATCATCTCCGCCGCCTCGCGGCGGTCGGTGTTGTCGAAGTCGTAGTCCTCGGAGTCCTGAACGTCGATGTACGGGACGTACTGCCGGGCGTCCTTGTTCCACGTCGGACACTGGGTGAGGAAGTCGACGTGCGAGAAGCCGTCGTGCTCCATCGCCTCGACGATGATGTCTTTCGCCTGGTTCGGGTTGACCGCGGCGGTGCGCGCGATGTACGACGCGCCGGAGGTCAGCGACAGCGACAGCGGCCGGAGCGGCTGCTTGGCGCTGCCGTGCGGCTGCGTCTTCGACTTGTGGCCCATCGGGCTCGTCGGCGAGGTCTGGCCCTTCGTGAGGCCGAAGATCTCGTTGTTGAACACGATGTACGTCATGTCGTGGTTCTCGCGCGCGCTGTGCATGAAGTGGTTGCCGCCGATCCCGTAGCCGTCACCGTCGCCGCCGGCGGCGACGACTTCGACGCCAGGGTTGGCGAGCTTCGCCGCGCGAGCGATCGGCAGCGAGCGGCCGTGGATGGTGTGGAAGCCGTAGCTCTCGAAGTAGCTGTTGAGCTTCCCCGAGCAGCCGATACCCGTGACGAGCAGCATCTCGTCGGGCGACTTGCCGAGCTCCGCGGCCGCGCCCTTCAGCGCCTTCAGGACGCCGAAGTCACCACAGCCGGGACACCACGTGGCCTGCGGTTCGAGTCCGGGCGTGTAGTCGTTGCGGTCGATTTCTTTGCCTTCTCCGATTGCGCTGAATGCACTCATGATTAGTCACCCGCTGCTGGTACGAACTTCGTTCGCGTGTGGGGATGGTCGTCGTTTTCGACGATGTTCACCTCGAAGCCCTCGACGATGTCTTCGGGCTCGAAGGGGTTTCCGTTGTACTTCAGGAGACTCGAGAGCTTCTCGCCGTACTGTCCGATCTCCTTCTGGGTCAGTCCGCGGAACTGCGCGGAGGCGTTCATCTCGACGACGAGCACCTCGTCGACGCTCTCGATGAACTCCTTCACCTGCTCGACCGGATACGGCGCCATCTCGCTGACGCCGAGCGACTTCACCGAGTGGCCCGCGTCGTTGAGGCGGTCGACCGCCTCTTCGACGGTGCCCTGGGAGCTCCCGAAGGTGAGGAAGCCGTACTGCGCGTCTTCCTCGCCGTGGAGCGTGTTGTTGACGCCGTCGCCGTCGAGTTCCTCGCGGATGGCTTCGAGTTTGCGCATCCGTTTGTCCATCTGGAACACGCGGTTCTCGGGCGACTCGCTGATGTGGCCCTCCGGCATGTGCTCGTTACCGGTGGCGAGGAAGCGACCGCCCTTCTGACCGGGGATCGACCGCGGCGCGACGCCGTTGTCCTCGGGCGTGTCGTAGCGGAACCGCGAGAACTTGCCGGACTCGTCGTGCGGCGCGTCGGCGATCTCCTCCTCGGTGAGCGTCGACCCGAGCGACGGGTTCGGGTCCTCGTCGAAGTGGCTCGCCGGGACGTTCACGAGTTCGCCGCCGAGCTTCTGGTCGTAGAGCACGATGCTCGGAATCTGGTACTCGTAGGCGATTTTGAACGCTTTCCGCGTCTGCGTGTACGCCTCGGTGACCGTGCCGGGCGCGAACACGATGCGGTGGGAGTCGCCCTGCGAGGTGTACAGGACGTGTTCGAGGTCGCCCTGCTCGGGTTTCGTCGGCATCCCGGTCGACGGACCGGCGCGCATCGCCTCAACGAGGACGACGGGCGTCTCGGTCATCTCCGCGAGGCCGAGCGGTTCGGACATCAGCGCGAAGCCGCCGCCCGAGGAGCCGGACATGGCTTTCACGCCCGCGTGGCTCGCGCCGAGCGCGAGCGCCGCCGCCGCGATCTCGTCTTCGACCTGCTCGGAGATGCCGCCGAGTTCGGGCAGGTTCTGCGTCATGATGGTGAACACCTCGGTCCACGGCGTCATCGGGTAGCCCGCGATGAAGCGGCAGCCCTCGTCGATGGCGCCGTAGGCGATGGCGTCCGACCCGGACATGAGCACCTGCTCCTCGTCGTGCTCGCCCTCGGGAATCTTCACGTCGTGGGCGTCGACATCGTACTCCTCTTCGACCATGTCGTACGCCTCGTGAAGGATTTCGAGGTTCGGCTCGAGAATCTTCTCCGGCATCGCGTCGGTCATCAGCTCCTCGATCCACTCGAGGTCGATGTCCGCGAGCGCGCAGGTCGCGCCGACGCCGGCGGTGTTGCGCATGACCTCGCGGCCGTGTTCGCGGGCCATCGTGCGCAGGTCGAGGTCGTAGACGTGCCAGTTGTTCTCCTCGACGCGCTCGTCGAAGTCCTCTATCTCCGACGCGTCGAGCAGGCCGGAGTCGTAGATGATGACGCCGCCCTCGCGGAGTTCGTCCAGGTTCTCCGAGAGCGGTTTGATCTCCTCGTTGCCGTAGTAGGCGTTCTGCTGGGGGTTCCGGGCGAACGAGTCGCCCAGCGCCAGCAGGAAGTTGTAGCCGTCCCCGCGGGACTTGACGGGGTCGGCGGAGGCCCGAATCTCGGTGTACGTGTGACCGCCGCGAATCCGCGACGGGTAGTGTCGATGCGTGAAAACGTTGAGGCCCGAGCGCATCAGGGCCTTTGCGAAGTTCTGGCTCGTCGAGGCGATCCCGTCCCCGGACCCCCCTGCGATTCGCCAGATAAGTTCGTCGTTAGTCATATTTGAGTCCTGGCCCGTGTCGGGCCGCCAGTGTGCGATTGTAGCCAGCGTCGAAGTAAAGTCTTTGCTATAGGTTGTCATAGAATGATTATGAAGAATTGCAGAATCGCCCGTCGGTTGCCGGAATTTGCGGTCGTTTACAACTACGAACCGAGTTCCTTGTTTACAAATGTATTCGTCGTCCGGTCACTAGAAATATCAGTCACGGCGACCGGACGCTAAGAGCGCCGAGCGCTTCGACGCTACTCGTTCTCCGGACTGTTCGGGTGGTACTCGGTGTCGTACTCTCCCACGCGCCCGTCCAACCTGTCCGGGTTGATGCGCCCCGCGAGCAGCATGAAGTCGAGCACCGTCACCCAGAGCATCGCCTCCACGACGGGCACCGCGCGCGGCGGCAACACGGGGTCGTGGCGGCCGACGACCTGCACCTGCTTCTCCTCGCCGGTCTCCCAGTCGACGGTCGTCTGCTCCTTCGGAATCGACGTCGGCGCGTGCCACGTCGCCTCGCCGTAGATGGGCTGACCCGTCGTGATGCCGCCCTGAAGCCCGCCGTGTTTGTTCCCCACGGGGACTGGGTCGCCGTTTTCTCCAAATTCCCAGTCCTCGTTTCGGTCGTGGCCGGTCCACTCGCTGGCCTCCTTGCCGAGACCGTACTCGACGCTCGTCGTCGCCGGAATCGAGAACATCGCTCGGCCGAGGCGGGAGGGGAACGACTCGAAGCGCGGCGCGCCCAATCCTCGCGGAACGCCGCGCGCCTCGAAGTAGATGCTCCCGCCGATGGAGTCGCCCGCCTTCTGGTACTCGTCGGTGAGTTCGCGCATCTTCTCGGCAGTCTCGGGGTGTGCACACCGAACGTCGTTCTCCTCGGTGTGTTCGAGCATCTCCTCGAACGTCACCTCCGGCGCTTCGACGTCGCCGATCTTGTTGACGTGCGCCTTGATCTGGACGTCGTACTCCGACTGCTCTAACACCTGCCGGGCGACCGCGCCCGCGGCGACCCAGTTCACCGTCTCGCGCGCCGAGGAGCGCCCGCCGCCGCCCCAGTTGCGCGTGCCGAACTTCGCCGAGTAGGTGAAGTCGCCGTGCGAGGGTCGCGGCGCGGTGACGAACGGTTCGTACTTGCCCGAGCGCGCGTCCTTGTTCTCGATGGTCATGCCGATGGGGGTGCCCGTCGTGTAGCCGTCCTGCAGGCCGCTGTGGATGGACACCTCGTCGGGTTCGCCCCGACTCGTCGTTATCATCGACTGGCCGGGTTTGCGCCGGTCGAGTTCGCGCTGAATCTCCTCCTCGTCGAGTTCGACGCCCGCGGGACAGCCGCTGACGACGACGCCCATCGCGTCGCCGTGGCTCTCGCCGTACGTCGAAAACTGGAACAGTCGTCCGAAGCCGTTGCCGTTCATTACCGGGGGGTCGGTGTCGCGGCCATTTAGTGTTTGTAGAAAGGCGCAATCGTGGCGGCGAGAGGCGAGACTTCGCCCAGTGCGGGGCGAACCCTCATCTCGGCGGGTCACGTACGCTCCCGCATGACCGACCCCGCCTCGGTCGACTCGTCGAACGTCGACCAGCGCTCGCTACGTGCGCGACTCGAAAACTGGTTCTGGCGCAGACACTCGAATCCGTGGAGCGCGGGGACGCGCTTCGCCATCACGCCCGTGTTGATGTACGCCATCTACCGCCGAAAGTGGCGGCTGCTCGCCGCGGTCGTCGCGTTCACCGTCGTCAACCCGGTGCTGTTCGGCGAACCGAAGCGCACCGACAACTGGTTCAGCGAGGTCGTCCTCGCCGAAGAAGCGTGGCTGAGCGACGGAAAGGGTACGATGGATTTCGGCTATCCGAACGTGCTCAACGTAGTGAACGCGGTCTCTGGAACCGTGGCGCTCGTCTCGGCGATTCGGCGAAAGCCCGTCGGCACCGTCGTCGGCACCGCCGGGATTCTCGTCTTCAAGACGTGGTGGGTCGAAGCGATTCGGCGGCGGACGGGCGTCGGAGAGCGGTAAATCGGCTGTCTGTGGCCCTTCCACGCCCGCGTGACGACACCGTTCTCGGCCGGATCTTTTTGTACGAAAGCGGGGCCAGACCCCCCGTGATTTGACGAATCGCCGCGAACCGGCCGAGGCGGGTGTACGGCGTCCCGGTTCGCGTCAGTCGCCACATTCGACGCGCCGTCTGTTAGCCAACTCGATTACGCGACCGACTCGCCCCCACCGCGTCGCGTTACTCCCGCAGCCGAACGTCCGCGCCCAACTCGGTGAACACGTCGAAGAAGTTCGGGAAGGAGACGTCGACGTGCTCGGCGCCTCGGACGCGAGTCGTCCCGTCGGCGACGAGTCCGGCCACCGAGAGCGCCATCACGATGCGGTGGTCGTGGTAGCCGTCGACCGTCGTGCCCGACAGCGAGGTTACGTCGCCCTTCACCGTCAGCACGTCCCGTTCTTCCTCGACGAGAGCGCCCATTTCGGTCAGTTCGTCGGCCATCGCGCTCACGCGGTCCGTCTCCTTGTAGCGGACGTGCTCGCAGTTCTCGATGCGCGTCTCGCCGTCGGCGATGGCGCCGAGCGTCGCGATGGTCGGGAGCAAATCGGGCGTGTCGCCGACGTCGACGGTGACGCCCGAGAGTTCGGACTTTCTGACCGTGATGCGGCCGCTCTCGCGGTCCCACTCGATAGCCGCGCCCATCCGTTCGAGCACGTCGACGATGGCGGCGTCGCCCTGCGCGCTCGGGTACGCACCCTCGACGACGAGTTCGTGGTCCTCGTCGGCGGCGACGGCCCCCGCGGCGAGCAGATAGGAGATCGACGAGAAGTCGCCGGGGACGTGGTACTCGCCGTCGGTCGGTTCGTACGACTGCCCGCCCGCGACCGAGAACCCGCGCTCGGTCGCCTCCGCGCTGACGCCGAAATCCCGCAGGACTTCGAGCGTGATATCGACGTACGGCGCGGATTTCAGTTGCGTTTCGAGGTCGACGTCGATCCCCTCCTCGGTCACCGCCCCGGCCATCAGAAGCGCCGAGATGTACTGCGATGACACGTCGCCCGGAATCGCCACTCGTCCGCCCGAGACGGGCCCCTTCAGCACGAGCGGCGCTTGCCCGTTCCCGCGGGTGCTCTCGGCGCGGCCGCCGAGCTCCGAAATCGCGTCGAGCAGCGGGCCCTGCGGGCGCGAACGGAGCGAGTCGTCGCCCGTCAGTACGGTGATGCCGTCGGCGAGCGCCGCGCACGCGGTGACGAGACGCATCGTCGTTCCGCTGTTCGCACAGTCGATGACGTCGTCCGGAACGCCGGAACGGCCGCCGAAGCCGTCGATGTCGAGCGTGTCACCTTCGCGGGTCACGTCGCCGCCGAACGCCTCGACAGCGCGCATCGTCGCCTTCGTGTCGGCGCTGACAAGCGGGTCGTAGACGGTCGCGCCGTCGCTGTAGCCGGCGGCGAGAATCGCCCGGTGGGTGTAGCTCTTCGAAGGCGGTGCGCGAGCCGTGCCGCGCACCCGAGATTGAGAGAGTTCCGCGTCCATACTCGCCACTCTGTGCGGGCCGGTATCAGGGTACCGGACGCGGTGACATTCCGTTCCGACTCTCTTCCGGGAAGCCAACCACTTTACCGTCGCGGCGTCCCCTCGGAGATATGGAACCGAACCTCTCCTCGCTCGCAGCACACCTCGATTCCGAGGGTTTCGACGGCTATCTTCTCGACGCCGACAGCGGTGACTCCAACCAGTTGTACCTCTCGGGATTCGACGCCCCCGACCCGTTCGTGACCGTGTTCACCGGCGTCGAGACGCGCCTGCTCGTCAGTGGCCTGGAGTACGGCCGCGCGAAGAAGGAGAGCCGCGCCGACGCCGTCTCCCGCCTCGCCGAGTACGACTTCCGACGACGCGTCGCCGAGTACGGACCGAAAGAGGGCCGTGCCCGGACCATCGCGGCGTTTCTCGACGACGCGGGCGTCGAGTCGGTGCTCGCGCCCGAGCGCTTCCCGCTCGGCACCGCCGACGGCCTCCGCGAGCAGGGCGGCGACGTGACCGTCGAAGAACGCGACGTGCTCGGCGACATCCGCGCCGTGAAGACCGCGGAGGAAGTCGACAACGTCCGCGCCGCCCAGAAGGCCAACGAAGCGGCGATGAGAGCCGCCGAGGACCTCATCCGCGCCGCCGACGTCGCCGCCGACGGCACGCTCGTCTACGAGGGCGACCCGCTGACGAGCGAGCGCGTGCAGCAGGAGATAGAGATCACGCTCCTCCGCGAGGGCTGCGCGCTCGACGAGACCATCGTCGCCTGCGGCGAGCACGCCGCCGACCCCCACGACCGCGGCAGCGGCCCGCTCCTGGCGAACGAGTCCATCATCATCGACATCTTCCCGCGGAGCAAATCGACCAAATATCACGCCGACATGACGCGGACGTTCGTGAAGGGCGAACCCTCGGCGGAGATTCGCGAGTGGTTCGAGCTAACCGCCGACGCCAAGGACGCAGCGTTCGACGCCCTCGAACCCGGTGCGACCGGTAAAGACGTCCACGACGCCGTCTGCGACGTCTACGAAAACGCGGACCACGCGACGTTCCGAAGCGACCCGACGACCGAGACGGGCTTCATCCACAGCACCGGCCACGGCGTCGGCCTCGACGTCCACGAGGGCCCCCGCCTCAGCAGCGACGGCGAGGAACTGAAACCCGGCCACGTCGTCACAATCGAACCCGGCCTCTACGACCCGGCGGTCGGCGGCGTCCGCATCGAGGACATCGCCGTCGTCACCGAGGACGGCTACGAGAACTTCACCGACTACCCCGTCGAACTCGTCGTCGACTGAGACCGTTGCCGGCAAATCGCGGTAGTTACTCGCTCTGCCCGTATCTCGAATCGAACAGCTGCGCCGATGTCGGGCCGGGGTCGGCCCCATCGACGACGGCGTACCGCGCGAACTCCGAAACGCCGGCCTCGCGGAGCAGTTCCTCGTCGTAGAACTCGTTGCCCGTACACTCGGTCGGGTCGCGCGTCACCAGTTCGAGCATCGCGTCGACGACGACCTGCGGCTTGCGCCAGTCCTCGGGTCGGCCGAGTTCGAAGTGGCGCGTCGCCTCCGTCTCGATGGCGGAGACGGGCCAGACGCTGTTGACGGCGACCTCGTCGCTCCGCAGTTCGTCGGCGAGCGACCGCGCGAGAAACGTCATTCCGTACTTCGAGAGCGCGTAGGCCGCTTTGCCGGGCGCGGGTTCCATCGTCGTCGGCGGCGAGTTCATCACGACGTGGGCGTGGTCGCTCTCGCGGAGGTACGGCAGCGCCGCGCGCGTCGTCACGTACGCCCCGCGGGCGTTGACGTCCATCAGGAGGTCGAAGCGCTTGGCGGGGATGTCGTCGACGCCGCCGAACTGAATCGCGCCCGCGTTGTTGACGACGAGGTCGATGCCGCCGAACTCGTCGACGGTCTCCTCTATGGCCGATTCGACGTTCGACTCGTCTCGGACGTCGAGTTGCAGCGCGATGGAGTCGCCGCCGCGCTCGCGTATCTCCTCGGTGGTCTGCGTGACGGTTCCCGGCAGTCGCTCGTGTTCGTCCATCGTCTTGCCCGTCGAGACGACGGCGGCCCCGGCGTCGGCGAAGGCGAGCGCGAGCGCTTTCCCGATGCCGCGACTGGTTCCGGTGATGAAGGCGACGCGTCCGTCGAGCGGTTTGTCGGTCATGGGCCACGTTCACGCGGTCGCACCTTCACTGTTCGTGTCAGCGTCGCTCCAGCACGCCGTTCGTCGAACCGTCGACGGACCCCGCCCGGAGCGCGTCGAGCGTCCCGTCGCCCTGCCAGCGGTCGACGACCTGTCGGAGTCCCTCGCGGTACGTCGGATACGTCGGGTCCCACCCCGTCGACTCGCGGAAGCGGTCGTTCGTCGTCGGCATCGACGTGGTGAACTGCGAGACGGCCGCCGGGCCGACGGTCATCCGGACGACCCACGCGGGGAGCGGAATCGGTCTCGGCGCGTCCAACAGCGCCGCGAACGTCTCGAGGAACTCCCGAGTCGACACCGGTTCGTCGTCGACGACGTGCCACCGTCCGGTCGCCTCCGACTCGGCGGCGGCGACGAACGCGCTCGCGGCGTCGTCGGCGTGAAGCGGCGCGATGACGACCTCGCCGCGGCCGAGCGGCCCTCGACTGATGGCGGGTAGTCGCCGCCGCAGCAGCCGTTCGGCGTACTGCCGGGTGTGGACGGCGTCCGGCGCGTAGAAGACGCCACACCGCAGTATCGACGCCGAGAACGGCGCCGTCTCGCTCGCGGCCATCGCGATCTGCTCGGCGTCGACGGCCGACTGCGTGAGGCGCGTCGGCTGCGGCGGCGACGACTCGTCGAAGAAGTCGCCCCGAGAGTTCGCGGCCACCCAGACGACGCTCTGTTGGAGATACTGCGTCGCGCCGACGGACGCGGCGGCGGTCGTGAGCGCGCGGGCTCCCTCCCTCCGGACGCGGTCGTTTCGCTCCCACTCGTTCTCGGCCGCCAGCGGATCGGTCGGAATCGACGTCGCGGCGTGGACGACGACGTCGGCACCTTCGGCGGCCAGCGCCAGCGAGTCCGCGTCGAAGAGGTCACCCCGATACGGTTCGCCGCCGCGGTCGGCGACGAGGTCGTCGCCTTCGGCGTCGCGCGTCAGGCCGACCACCTCGTGTCCGCGGTCGGCGAACTGCGAGACGAGTCGGCGGCCCAACACCCCCGTCGCTCCGGCTACGAATACGCGCATAGGATGGAAGCCGAACGCACGGGCAAAAGTGTTTCTCAGGCAACAGTCTTCCGCCCGCTGCCGGTATCCGAACCCACTTGCTCCGGTGTCGACAATTCCCGGCGTGAACTGGCGCTACCGGAACACGGTGCTCGTCCTCTGTACGCTCGCGTTCTTCGCGACGATGGTCGCGCGCCTCGCCATCAGTCCGGTCGTCCCCGACATCACAGCCCAGTTCGAGGTGTCGAACGGCGCAGTCGGTCTCGCCCTCGCGGGGATGTGGGCCGCCTACGCGACGATGCAGTTTCCCAGCGGCGTCCTCGGCGACAGGTTCGGCGAGCGTCGCGTCATCCTCGCCGCCGTCGGCCTCACCGCGGTCGGTAGCCTCCTCCTGGCCGTCTCGCCGTCGTTTCCGACGTTCGCGCTGTTCACCCTCGCGCTCGGCGCGGGCGCGGGACTGCACTACACCGTCGCCACGACGTTCATCTCCAAGCAGTTCTCGAACATCGGTCGCGCCATCGGCGTCCACGTCGCGGGCGGGCCGCTCGCGGGGCTCTCCGTGCCCGTCGTCGCCGCCGTCGTCGCCGCCCGCTACGACTGGCGCGCCTCGATGCTGCTCGGCGCTATCGCCGCGGTTCCGGTGTTCCTCCTGTTCCAGCGGCGTATCGAACCCACGACGCCGGAGCGACCCGACCAGCCGATGCGCGAACGGTTCGCGTTCGCGTCGCTGTTCGAGCTGCTCTCGCGCCCCGAAATCGTCTATACCACGATTCTGGCCGTCGCCGGCGCGTTCACCTGGCAGGCGACGGCCTCGTTCCTCCCGACGTTTCTGGTCGCATACCACGACCTCTCGGTGGCGACGGCGAGCGCGCTGTTCTCGCTGTACTTCGTCGTCCACGGCGCGACCCAACCCGTCATGGGCTACTTGTCGGACCGGTTCGACCGCGACGCCGCCGCCTCGCTGTCGATGGGTCTCGGCGTCGTCGGCTACGCCACGCTCATCGAGGGGTCGACGCTCCCCGTCTTCGTCGTCGGCGCGTGCATGGTCGGCGTGGCGATGAGTTGGGGCGCGCCCATCCAGTCGCGCTTCATCGACAAACTCTCGGCGGAGGAGCGCGGCGCGGGGTTCGGCCTCGTCCGGACGGCGTACATGCTCCTGGGAGCGACCGGCAGTTTCGTCGTCGGCGCGCTCTCGGACGCGGCGGGGTGGGCCGTCGCCGTCGGCCTGCTCGTCGGCGTGATGGGCGTCGGCTTCTCGGTGCTCGCGGTGAATCGAGTGTTGAAGTTGGGGTTGTGAGGGCAGGAGATACGGATTGGCAAACGGTATACAGAACACGACAAACTCCGCTTTCGGTAGTAGTTGTCATCGGTTGATGGTGAGAGAAGTGGGTTGTGCTGTGGTCTCGGATTGGAGCGATTCCGGCGGGAATTTGGCCGCTGTACGCGAGCGAACGAAGTTCTCGTGAGCCGAAGGCGAACGAGAGCTCGAGAGAGCGAGCGCCTTTTTGGTCCAGATTTTTGCAAGTGGGGTGCGCGAAGCGCACCCCCGCAGCAAAAAGGTGGCATCGAACGCCTTTTGCGACGGCGTTGGCAACGAACGCGCAATGAAACTGCTCATCGTCGGTGCGGGCGCGATGGGTCGCTGGGTCGCCGACACGCTCTCGGCGGAGGTGGCGTTCGCCGACACCGACTCCGAGGCCGCCGAAGCGGCGGCCGCGGCCCACGACGCCCGCGCCGTCTCGACGGACACCGACGAACGCTTCGACGCCGTCTGCCTCGCCGTCCCCATCTCCGCGGTCGAGTCGGCCATCGCCGCGCACGCGCCGAACGCCGACAGGGCCGTCTTCGACGTGACCGGGGTGATGGCCGGGCCGCTGTCGGCGCTGCGCGAACACGCCGCCGACTGCGAACGCGCGAGCTACCACCCGCTGTTCGCCCCCGAGAACGCGCCGGGCAACGTCGCCGCCGTCGTCGACGAGGGCGGGCCGACGCTCGACGCCGTCGACGAGGCGTTCGCCGCCGCCGGCAACGACGTCTTCGAGACGACCGCCGGCGAGCACGACGGCGCGATGAAGACGGTGCAGTCGGGCGCACACGCCGCGGTGCTCGCCTACGCGCTCGCCGCCGAGGATGTCCGCGAGGAGTTCGCCACCCCGGTTTCGGCCGCGCTGGACGACGTCGTCGACACCGTCACCGGCGGCACCCCGCGCGTGTACGCGGAGATTCAGGAGACGTTCGACGGCGCGACGGGCGTCGCCGAGGCGGCGGCCCGAATCGCCGACGCCGAGGGCGAGGCGTTCGAGAAACTGTACCGGGAGGCGGGGCGCCACGAGACCGCGGACCCCGAAGAACTCGGGCGCAACGCCGGCGACGGCGACGACAGCGCCGACGACGGAGGTGAGAACCGATGACCGACCGCGAGGCCGTCGTCTCGAACGCGAAGTACCTCCGCAACGTCCGCCCCATCGACCCCGAGGAGATAGCCGAGTACGTCGAAGGCTACCCGCACCCGGCGGTCGTCAAGCAGACCCTGCGCGAGGAGGCGTTCGACCTCGGGTTGGTCGAACAGGCGGACGGCACGTTCGTCCCCGTCGACGACGCGCCGGTTCCGGTCCGCGACTGGCGGCCGACGACACTCCCCGAGGCCTACTCGTTCGCGGTCGAAGACCTGCTCGTCGGGCGCTACGGCGCGAACTGGCACACGGGGGAGTCGGGCGACGAACTCCGCGAGGCCGTCCGTCGGCTGAAGGAGGACTACTACTACCAGAACGACGTGGAGTACGACGAGACGGCCGCGCTCGGCTACGCCGTCTACCACCTCGCGGACTACTACGCCGAGGTGGGCTACGTGCTGAACGACCTCGCCGAGAACGGCCTGCTCCCGAGAACGCTCCGCGTCGTCGACGTGGGCGCGGGCGTCGGCGGTCCGGCGCTCGGCCTGCACGACTACCTGCCCGACGACTGCCTGGTCGACTACCACGCGGTCGAACCGAGCCCCGCCGCCGACGTGCTCGAACGGTTGCTCGACGAGACGAACGAGAACTTTCGGACGACGGTTCACCGCGAGACGGCCGAGGCGTTCGACCTCGACGCGCTCGGCGACGCGGACCTCGTACTGTTCGGAAACGTGCTCAGCGAGGTCGACGACCCGGTCTCCGTCGTCCGTCGCTACCTCGGCGCGCTGGCCGAAGACGGCTCCGTCGTCGCGCTCGCGCCCGCCGACCGCAACACGAGCATCGGACTTCGAGAGGTCGAACGCGAAGTCGAATCGGAGGCGGGCGCGACGGTGTACTCGCCCGAACTCCGCCTGTGGCCGGGGATGACGCCCTCGGACCGCGGCTGGTCGTTCGACGTGCGCGACGACGTGGAGCCGCCGGCGTTCCAGCGCCGCCTCGACGAGGGCGGCGCGAGCGACGGCACGTTCACCAAGACCTCGGTGCAGTTCTCCTACAGCATCCTCCGGAGAGACGGAAAACGACGCGTCGACCTGCGCGCCGACCGGAGCCGACACGCGCGGATGGCCGAGATGGAAGCCCACGTCACCGACCGCATCGACCTCCTGGCGGTGAAACTCAGCCACGACCTCGCCGACGACGAAGGCCGGAACCCGGTGTTCAAAATCGGCGACGGCAGCCAGTCGGTCGACCACTACGCCGTGCTCACGCGTGAGTCGGCGCTGAACCGCGAGCTCGCGGAAGCAGCGTACGGCGCGGTGCTCGGGTTCGAGAACGTGCTCTGTCTGTGGAACGACGACGAGGCGGCGTACAACCTCGTCGTCGACGCGGAGACGGTCGTCGAAATCGTCGCCCCCTGAGCGCGAACGGACGCGCAGCGACGCCGACCGCCCGCCGCGCCACTCCGCTCAGTCCAAGCTCTCCAGCGCCCTCTCGATGGGGTCGTCGCCGGCGAGAATCTCGAACGTCTTGCCGACGGTGTTCTCGACTTCGAACGCCGCGGCGAGCGTCCCGGCGACGTCGTCTCTCGTGATTTCGCCCGGCCCGTCGAGTCGCTCGTCAGCGACGATTCTGCCCGTCCCGTCTTCGTTCGTCAGCGCCCCCGGTCGGACGACGGTGTAGTCGAGTTCGCTCTCGCGGAGGTAGCGGTCGGCTGCGGCCTTCGCCTCCAGGTAGTCGCGCAGCTCCTCCGGGCCCGACTCGGGGTCGTCCGCGCCCATCGAACTGAGCATGACGTAGCGCGACGCGCCGAACGCCTCGGCGGCGTCTATCGTCCGAATCGCCCCGTCGCGGTCGACGCCCTCGACGTCCTCGCCGCCGGAGCCGGCGGCGAACAGTACCGCGTCGCACCCGCGGACCGCACGCTCGACGTCGTCGTCGCTCGTGAGGTCGGCGACGACCGTCTCGACGCCGTACGACTCCATCTCGGGGACCTGCGCTTCGTCTCTGACCATCGCTCTGACCTCGTGGTCGCTGTCGCTCAGGAGGTCGGTGACGCGCGTTCCGACGCCGCCGTGGGAGCCGGCGATGAGTATCCGCATGGTCGAGTAGACGAGCCGAAGTTGCAAAAAATCAGTCCCGCCGGTGCGAGTCGTGACGGCCGGTCAGACGCTCGTCGCGTCGAACCGACCGACCGCCGTGCGAACGCCGCCGTAGGCGACGACGGCGAGGACGACGTAGCCGGCGACGACGAGCGTCACCGTCGCGTCGGCGCTGCCGATGGCGAGGCGGGCGACGACGTTCGTGGGACTCAGCGGCGAGAGCGTCGCGCCGGCGAACGCGAGGAGAACGCCCAGCGAGTAGAGCAGCTGGGCGGTCCGGCGCTCGGCGGCGACGAGCGAGACGACGACGCCCAAACCGGCGGCGAGCACCGCCAGCGCGGCGACGAGCGCGAGGAGTCGTCCCGCGCCGGAGACAGCGGTGCCGTTGAGCGAGAGCACCGCGAGCCACAGCGCCGCCTGCGCGGGCGCGAGGCCCGCCGCAGCCAGCAGTTTTCCGTCGACGATGTCCGAAAGCGACAGCGGGGCGACGCGGAGCAGTTCGAGCGTGCCGCGCTCGAACTCCTCGGTCACCGAGTCGACGACGAGCGACCCGCTGATGAACACGGGGAGAAAGAGCAACAGCGGAATCAGCGCCGTGTAGGTGAAGCCGTGGTACGGGCTCGACGCCGGCGCGTCCGGTAGCTCCAGCGGAGTTCTCGACAGCGACTCCGAACGTTCGAACCGTTCGCGGCGCTCGAATTCCCGCAGCGTGTCGCGTACCTGCGTGACGGTCACCGTCGTCCGAACGTTGTCGTCGGGAACCGTCGCCGTGACGTGTACGCGCCCGCCGCGGCGGTCGGTGTGGAGAATCGCGTCGACCTGTCGACGGTCGAACGCCTGTCGGGCGGCCGTCTCCGAGTCGAAGAGAACCGGCTGCGCCCCCGAGACGCTGTGAGCCGCGTAGACGAGCTCGTAGCGAGCCTCCCCCGAGACGCCGACGTCGACGTCGTACCCCTCCGAGCTGCCGGGGTCGTACAGCGAGACGAGTCCGACGACGAGAAACGACGAGAACGCCGCGATGAACAGCTGGATGAGGAGCGCCAGCACGATAGTCTTCTCCGAACGCAGCACCGAGAGTTCGCGGCGCGCGATGGTGAGTCGTCGGTCACGCAAGGGAGACCACCACCGCGAGGTTGTAGAAGGTGTGAACGGCGACGGCGACCACCAGCGACGCCACGTAGAGCAGCCGGTTCCTGCTCGCGCCGATAGCCGTGAGGCTCGCGGTGACGACGTGCAAGAGCAGCGGTGCGAGGAGGAGGCCGACCGCGCCCGCCGGGCCGATACCGGGGAGACCGGAGGTGGCGAACGCCGCCCGTCCGAGCGCCAACTCCGGCAGGCCGACGAGTTGGACGACGGCAGTCACTTTCTCGCCGGCGAAGAAGCCGACGGCCGACAGCGAACCCAACACGACCGCCGTCGGCACCGACCGCTCGAAGCGGTTCTTCTCGAAGCCGGCGTAGACGTGGACGCTCTTGGCGAACTCCTCGACGGCGGCGATCGACGCCAGGAGAAGCGGCATCGAGAGCTGAACCGGGAGCGCGAACAGCACCGCGACCGCGAGCAGTTCGGCGACGAAGACGAACGGGATGAACAGCGCGCTCAGCACCGCGACGGAGCGCTTCCCCGAGAGGCGGCTGTCGAGCGCGTCGAGGAACTTCAGCGGGACCGACCGCTGGGTGAACAGGTCCTCCTCGCGGTAGACGCCGACGCCGAGCAGGAACAGCACGCCCGACCCGAAGTAGAACGAGCCGGTGGCGAAGGCGTACTCGCCGGCCGACACCGCCGCGCCCTGCAGGTCGCGGACGACGAGCGTCAGCGGCGAGATGAGCGCGATGGGCGTCACGTCGGTGAAGATAGCCGGGACGAACGCGTACGTCGTCAGAAACACCGACAGCGCGACGGTGACGAACGTGAGTTCCTTGAACGAGCGCGCGAACATCGCGCCGACGAACGTCGCCGCCAGGTACGCGAGCGCGAGCGGGAACACCGCGGCGACCGAGAGCAGTCCGCCGCCGACGAGGGCGGCGATGAGCGTCGTCACGCCGAGAATCGCCAGTGCGTAGGGCAGCGTCTTCCCGGCGACGATGCTCGTCGGCGACAGCGGCGCGACGAGAAGCAGTTCGCCGCGGCGGTTGATGCGCTCGTTCAGCATCGTGCTGCCGTACGACTGGACGACGAAGTTCACCGGAACGAGGAACGCGAACGCGAGCACGAGCGACCCGAAGGGAAAGGGCGGCGCGATGTCAGCCGGCGACCCGGAGCTCTGGCCGCCGAAGAGGGCACCGCTGCCGCCGACGTCGGGGACTGCGAGACCCCCGTCACCCTCGGCGTTGTCCGACTCGTCGGCTCCGGCCGACTCGCCCGTCCCGCCCGAAGCACCCGACTCGCTCTCGGCGTTCGACGACTCGTCGCCGCCCGACGACTCGTCACCGCCCGACGACTCGGTGTCGCCGCCGACGTCCGTCGCGGCCGACCCGCCCGACGCCTCCCCGCGGTCGGCGTACCGTATCTCGACCACGACGGGGAACGCCGCCGACTGGTTCTCCTCGGCGAGCATCCGGCGGTCGTTGTACGACTGCACCGCCGACCGATAGGCGGCGGCGGCCGCGCGGCCGCGCTCGGAGTCGGCGGGTTCGACTCCGTTGCCACGGACCAGCGCGTCTATCTCGCCGTCTCTCAGCGCCGCTTCGTCGGGCGGACGCGCTGCGAGCGGGGGGCTCTCCGCCACCGCGTCGTAGTAGGGACTGTCGGCCGCGATGCCGACGCGGTAGATGTTCTCGTCGAGGGCGACGCCCGCCCCGCCCGTCGAGAGCGCGGCGGCGCCGAACGCTCCGACGAGGAGCGCGGCGGCGAACGCTGCACCGGCGGTCTTCCGGTCGAAGACGCCCGCCGTCCTGGCGGCCTCCCAGCGGGCGACGCGGAGCGTCTTCCGGGTCCAGTCGACGAGTCGAGCGACCGTCTTCCGGGTCCAGTCGGCGGACCGAGCGGCGAGCGTTCTCGACGAACCGCTCACGACTCACCTCGGGCGGGCGGCGAAACGGTTCCGCCGCCGGCGATGTCGAGAAAGAGGGCTTCGAGGCTCGGTTCCTCGGTTCGGATGTCGACCACTTCGCCGCCCCTCGATTCGGCCTCGCTCCGGACGGCTTCGACGGCGACCATATCGTCGACGACGCGGCGATAGCGCGCCGCTCCGTCGGGCGCCTCCTCGACCCGGTCCGCGCCGTCGACTGCGACGGTCGTGAACACGTGGTACGCCGTTTCGCCGTGTCGCTCTCGAATCTCGGCGACGGTGCCGCGGGCGACGATCTCGCCGCGATTCATGATTATGATGCGGTCGCAGACGCTCTCGACGTGGTAGAGGTTGTGCGCGCTGAACAGCACCGTCTTGCCCGCCGCGGCGAGTTCCTTCGTGAACTCCAGCACGTAGTTCGTCGTCAGCGGGTCGAGGCCGCTGGCGGGTTCGTCGTAGATGAGGACCTGTGGGTCGTTGACGAGCGACCGCGCGATGGCGACCTTCCGTTTCATCCCCTTCGACATATCGCCGAGGCGGCGGTCGCGGTGCTCCAGTTCGAGGCGGTCGAGCGTCTCCTCGCTCCGCCGAACCGCCACCTCGCGGGGTACGTCGTAGAGGTCCGCGAAGAAGCGGAGGTACGACCGCGGCGTCATGTCCTCGTAGAGCGGCGACTCCTCGGGGAGAAAACCGAGCGACGCCCGCATCGCCGGGTCGGCGGCGTCGTAGCCGGCGACCGTCGCCGCCCCGCTCGTCGGTTCGACGAGCCCCGAGAGCATCTTCAGCGTCGTCGTCTTCCCCGCCCCGTTGGGACCGACGACGCCGAATATCTCCCCCTCGTCGACCTCGAACGAACTCCCCTCGACGGCGACGAAGCCGCCGTACTCCTTTCTGAGGTCCTCGACTGTTATCACGGGCGAGTCGAAGAACAACGACGTGATAAAATTATTGAGTATTTTTGGAGACTTCTATCGTCAGACTAGTTGAAGATAAGATACGTTCGACGGTAACTGTACCTCGATATGTCGAGTTGTTCACTCGTGCGACCTTTTACTACGCGAAAGGTCGTGGTGGGGGACGTGGCATACGGTGACGACCTAACCCCGCGCTCGACGCTGCTCATCACCGGAGCGGTCGCGCTCGTCTGCTTCGCCGCGGCGGCGACCCTCTCGTTTCTCGGACCGGGACTGCTCGGGACGACAGTTCTCGTCGGTGTATTCGTCGTCCTCGGCGTCGCCATGTTCGCCGGCGGCGTCGCTGGTGCAGTGTATCTCGTCGTTTTCGGAGAGTAAGAGAAGTTCGTCGTACTCGCGCGGTTACTCGTCGTCGCGGTCGGATTCGTCTCGGTTACCGCCGCGTCGCCAGACGTTGTCCGCGGAGACGCCGTTCGGCGCGGTGTGGCTCACGTCTTTCATCGTTCGTTTCTCTCCGTCTCGTGCGTCGGTGCTCCGTGACATCTTGGACCACGGTAGCCAGCGACCCTTCTTAACGCTTTCAGGGAGGGAATAATAACATTCAATACCACACTTACGTCCTTATATTCTCCTCCGACCCGCCGGTAGTCGCCTCCTGCGGGTCGACGACGGGACTTTCGCGCCAGCGACCGAGCGCGGGAGGCGGGCGAGACGCTAGAGGCAGGCGGGACGCGGGAGGCAGGCGAGACGCTGGAGGCAGGCGGGACGCTGGAGGCGGGCGGGACGCGGGTGACGACACGACGGACGCCGGACGAAAGCGACTCGTCGTTCGACCGACGCGCTACGCGGCGCGTCCGCGGTTCACGGCGGCCGTTCCAGCGAGAACCGCTCGTCGGTCGTCGCGTACTGACTGCCCGAGAGTCGACCTACTGCGTCGAGTTTCGTCACGTCCATCTTCCCGTCGGTGAGCAGTTCGTCGGCGACGTGGGCGTGGACGACCTCGCCGAGAATCATCGTCGACCGACCGACCTCGTGGGCGTCGTAGAGGCGGCACTCGAAGGCGACTTTCGCGTCGGCGACGCGGGCGGCGTCGACGGTCGTCGCTTCCACTTTCTCTAACCCCGCGTGGTCGAACTCGCTCTCGCCGCGTTCGAGCGTCGCGCTCGTCGCGTTCATCGCCTCGGCGAGGTCGCGGGTGACGACGTGGACGACGAACTCCTCGGTGGCGAGGACGTTCTCCGTCGTGTCCTTTCGGTCGTCGCCGACGCCGACCGGCGAGAACATCACGACCGGCGGGTCGGGCGTGACGACGTTGAAGAAGCTGTACGGCGCGAGGTTGTCAACCCCATCCTCGCTGCGACTGCTCACCCACGCGATGGGGCGCGGAACGACGGACCCCGCGAGCAACCGATAGGAGGAACCGAACGCGTCGGGCGCGCCCTCCATTCAGTCGTCACCGTAGCCCTTCTCGAACGGATCTATCTCGTCGCTCCCCGGCTCCGCCTCGTCGTAGGTGAACCCCGGTTCCATCGTGGCGAGTTCGAAGACGAGGCCGTCGGGGTCGGTGAAGTAGATGCTCTCGAAGTACGTCCGGTTCTTGACGTTCGAGACGCGCACGCCGTGGTCGACGAGGTGTTCGCGCCACTCATCTAAGGTCTCCCTGTCCTCGACGCCGAAGGCGAAGTGGTGGCTCGCTCCCGGGCCGGGGACGCCGCGGGAGTCGGGGTACTCGAAGTAGGTGACGTTCGTCCCCGGCTCGCCCTCCGGCGTCGACGAGAAGTAGTAGTGCGGCGTCCCCGGGTCGTCGTAGTTCTGGGTCATTTTCACGGTGTGCCAGCCGAGGACGTCCTCGTAGAACGCCTTGGTCTCCTCTATGTCGGTACAGATGTTCGTCACGTGGTGCAGTCCGGTCGTCGGTGGTGCGTCTGTCATGGGTGTCGTCCGTCGTTGGTCCGAAAGTCGGTTAACGGTACTGGAGGTTCGGGGTCGTTCGAGGTGGTTTGCCGTCGGCTCAGAGCGCGTACGGCCACGGCACGGCGCTGAGGCCGAGGAAGACGAGCGCGCCGCCGAGCATGGCGACGTTCTTCAGAAAACTCGTCATCTCGCTCTGCCGTTGCTCCGCGGGCGCGGCCCAGAAGTCGTGCATGAGCGGCGTCGTCACGAGCAGGAAGACGACGAGCGCCCCCGCCGCGAGCGTCGGGAGCAAGCCGAGGGCGACGCCGACGCCGCCGAACAGCAGCATCCCGCCCGTGAACGGGACGGCGATCCCCGGCGCGGGGACGCCTTTGGCCCGCGCGTAGCCGATTAACTGGTCGCCGTTGAGGAAGTGGTTCAGGCCGTTGAACGCCAAAATCGCGCCGAAGAGGACGCGCCCGAGCAGGAACGCGAGTCCCGCCGGGCCGTCGAACGCGACGGTGCTCTGTAGCACCGTCATCGCGCTCGCCCCGCTATCTGGCCGCGTTCGGTCGGTGAACGATCCGTTTCTGCTATCTGATTGAAACGTGGTTGCATCACGTTACCTGGTATTCGATACGAACCTATATATCCGTTCGCGGACATAGACGTGACCAGGTAACACCGATGTCATCCAATCTCGACACCGAGAAGCCGCTGGCGGTCTGTCCGGTCATCGACTCGCTCGAACAGATCGGGTCGCAGTGGCGACTCATCGTGCTGCACGACCTCCAGGAGGGAGAGAAGCGGTTCAACGAACTGAAGCGCTCGACGGACGCGAGTTCGCGCACGCTCTCGCGCGTGCTCGACGACCTCCGGGAGATGGGGTTCGTCGACCGGCGACTGGAGGAGGACGCGCCGGTGGCGACGTACTACAGCCTCACGCCGAAAGGGCGGTCGCTCTGCCCGGTGTTCGAGGAGATCGAGTCGTGGGCCAGCGAGTGGCTCGCCGCCGACACCGAGTCACCCGTCGAGTCGCCCGTCGAGTCGCCGCCGCAGCAGTGACGAACCGGGACGCGGTCGGTTCGTCGACGAGGCTCACCCGTCTCGCACCGCCGCCCCGTTCGCTCGACACGTCCAACTTCACGCGGTTCCAACCGGAGGTATGTACACGGGCAAAACCGAGAGGCCGTGCTGTCTCTGCGGCGAACGAGAGACCGTCGCCCGACTCGACCTGCCGCCGCGGGCGGTGACGCTGATGCGCAACGGCGACCCCATCGCGTGGCGCGACATCGTCGGCGAGGTGTCGATTCACTTCTGCGACTCCGACTGGGAGACCGTCACCGACTTCGTGTCGAACCTCGGGATGAGTCCCCTCTCGCGCTGCAACGTCGCCTACGCGTCGTTCGACCTCCGCGAGGATTTCGAGGCGTTGCTGAACGCGACGCGCGACGAACCCGACCAGACGAAGACGGAGCGACGATTCCTCGAAGAGACCGACCGCGTGCTGACCGACGCCGACGCCGAGACGCGGGCCGTCGTCGAGGCGAAAATCGTCCGCTGGGCGCTCGAAGATCTCGGTGTCACCCCCGACTGACGCGAGTTCGTCCCCCGGCGCGAGGAAGCGCCTCGGCGTCTGACGATATTGTCAACTCGTTTGACTGTGATGTATTACCAAAATATTAACACGCTGGAAAGAACACAGTCGACAAAGAGAGGCGCACTATGGACCACACCGTACTCGTCGTCGACGACGACCCCGACATCGCGCACGGCCACGCCGAGCGCCTGCGAGACCGCTATCGCGTGCTGACCGCTACCAGCGGCGCGGAGGCGCTCGAACTCGCCGACGACGCCGACGCCGTCTTACTCGACCGTCGAATGCCCGGTATGTCGGGCGACGAGGTGCTCTCGGCGTTGCACGAACGCGAGAACCCGCCGCAGGTGGCGATGGTCACCGCCGTCGACCCGACCACCGATGTCGCGGAGATGCCGTTCGACGAGTACCTCGTCAAGCCCGTCCGCCGCGACGACCTGTTCGCGGCCGTCGAAAGTCTGCTGGTCCGCGCGACGTACGACTCGCAGTTGCAGGAGTTCTTCGCCGTCGCCTCGAAAGTCGCGCTCTTGGAGACCGAACACAGCGCTCGCCGGCTCGAATCGGACTCGAACTACGAACTGCTGAAGCGGCGGCTCGCGACGCTCCGCCGACAGACCACCGACCAGTTGGAGGAACTGGGCTCCGAGAGTTACGCCGTCGCCATCGGCCCCGGCGACGCCTCGTAGTCGGAGCGCCGTCCGCGGCGTTCGCTCGGTTTCTCCCCGCTCCTCGAACGCGTTCTCGTCACTCGGTTCGAACGTCGAGCACCGCCCCGCCGTCGTTGTACGCGGTGACGGTCCAGTCGTGCGCGTCGGCGATGCGAGCGACGATACCGAGTCCCGTTCCGGAGCCGTTTCCGGTGGTGTGCCCCCACTCGAACAGCCGCGCGTCCTCGGGGAACCCGGGCCCGTCGTCGGCGACGGCGAACCCCCGCGGCGTCGTCTCGACGCGTACCGTCACGTCACGGCCGCCGTGGCGGACGGCGTTTCTGAACACGTTCTCGAAGAACAGCACCAGAAGCAGCGGGTCCGCCTCCAGCGAGCGGTCGGCCTCGACGACGAGGTCCGCGTCGGACGCCTCGACGCGGTCCCAGGCGTCGGCCGCGACGGCGTCGAGTTCGACCGTCTCCGGCGCGGCGGTCCCGCGGCCGACCGCTTCGGCCTCGTCGGCCAGCCGTCGGAGGCGCGAGAGCACCCGGTCGAGTCGTCTCGCCTCGTCTCCGTCGGACGCCGAATCAGCCGCGAAGTCGAGTTTCATCAACTGGTTGCCCAGTTCGTGACTGACCGTCGAACCGTACGCGCCGACGGAGTCGGTCGTCGTCGACGCGGGGACGTCGTCTACGGCCGAGTCGAGCAACGCCCGACGGACTCGCGTCGTCGCGTGCGTCGTGTCCGCCGGAACCTGCTCGACCGCCGGCGGCAGTGCGGCCGTCTCGTCGCTCACGTACAGTCCCGGTGCGGTCGTCCGACTGCGCGCGAGCGAGAACAGCTCCGACGCCGGCGTCGGGAGCGAGCCGTCGGCGACGACGACGAAACAGTCGACGGGTCCGTCGCTGAGCGCGGAGAGCGCCGCCGCCGCCTCGGTGGCGTGCGCGGCCGTGACGGCGGAGTCGCGGAGCGTCTCCACCAGTTCGTCGGCGAACTCGCCGCGGCCGAGGACGACGACCCGACGCCGGCCGGCCCCGGTCTGTGCGACCGGCTCTGTCATCTATCCTGACATTATTCTCAGAGGATATATCTCTTGTCACTCCGACGAACAACTCATTTAGACGCCGAGAGAGTACGGGGGGTATGTCGCTGAGAGCAGTGATAGAGGGGGTGGAGAGCCGGGAGAAGACGCTGACGGTGTTCGACCCGGCGTCCCCGTCCGTCGTCGAGGAACTGGAGGCGTACTTCGCCTCCCAACGAGTCTCCGTTCAGGAGGGGAGCGCCGCGGGCGGCCCCGGCGGGTTCGCGGTGCTGAGCGAGGATGGCGACGTGCTCACGGCTGTCGATTTACAGTCGCTGACCGCGCCGTTTCGGCGCGGAATCGGCGAGCGGACCGGGTTCAGTAAACTGCTCGAACATCTCGACGGGACGACGTTCACCTCGTACGACGTCGGGCAGATGGTCGCGGCGTCGAGGGAGATCGAGGACCGCGCCTGGCGGTCGAAATCGGGGGCACTCCACGCCGGCTTCCAGCGCGTACGCGCCCTCGAAGCCCAATCGGACGTGTACGCGCAGCTCGGGAGTACGACCCTCGACGTCCACGTGTACGCCGCCGAGGGCGGCGAGTCCGCCGAGATAGCCGGCGTCACGCCGCACGTCGTCGATACCGAGGAGATTGCGGACTCGTGGTTCGTCGTCTACGACGGCGGCGACGTCGCAAGCGATAGCTGCGCGCTCCTCGCGGAAGAGCGCGGGAACCGGGAGTTCTACGGTTTCTGGACGTACGACCCGTCCATCGTCGACCGCATACTCGGCCATCTCGACGCCCGGTACGCCACCGCCCCGTAGGCTCGTTCCGTTGTCGGCCGACTCGGACCGCTCTCGACTCTCTCGCCGCTCCCGCCGCTCCCCCTCCGTCCGCCGATTCGTTTGGGAGGGCGTCGCACGTCGGTGTCCGAACGAATCGATAGGTAGTTTGTAGAAATTTACAACAACTTATGTAGTAGCGGCGTATACGGTGGAGCGAAGCCAGTCGACCGCGAGCGTCGACACCGACCGAATCCCCCGGCATCGGTCGCTCGGCGCCGCCGTCCGGACACTACTCAATACATGCGCAGAAAAGTACTCAGCGTCTTTCTCGTCCTCGCACTGCTCACGACGCCGGCGACGGTGTCGGCCATCGAAGACCCCCGGTTCGAGGTGTACGTCCCCGAACCGACGCTCACGCCCGGCCAGCAGTCGAACCTCTCGGTGCAACTCGTCAACGACGCCGAAGACGTCGACGAACAGGCTCGAAACGCCCGTAACGTCGAGGCGAGGCTGAAGTCGGGTGGGACGCCCATCTCGGTCCGTTCGGGGACGCGTCTCGTCGGCACGATGCAGGACGGCCAACCGACGAACCTCGACTTCCGGGTCGGCGTCCCCAACGACATCGAGTCGGGGACGTACGACCTCGACCTCGAACTCACCTACGAGTACGACAACGACGAGCGGACGACCGAAACCGTCGACGTGACCGTCCGCGTCGACGACCGCGCGCGCTTCGTCGTCACCGACGTCGAGACGGACGCACCCGCCGGCGCGAGCGGGACGATGAACGTCACGATGCGGAACGTCGGCGAGAGCGTCGCCCGCAACGCCTCCGTCTCCGTTCAGACGACGAACGCCGACGTCCGCTTCGGCGAGAGCGAGTCGGCGAGCCGGTTCGTACAGCGCTGGGAACCCGGCGAGACCCGGACGCTGCAGTACGACGTGACCGTCGCCGACAACGCGAACCCGGAGGCGTACACGATGCGCGCGACCACGTCCTACGAGAACGAAAACGGCGAGAGCGCAGAAACGCCCCCCGTCTCCTTCGGCGTGACGCCGCTCGCCGAACAGACCTTCGAGTTGGAGAACGTCGAGGGGTCGCTGCACGTCGGCGAGGAGGGGTCGCTGTCGGGCGAACTCGTCAACACCGGCGAGACGACCGCCGACAACGTCGTCCTCGTCTTCGAGAGTCGGAACTCGAACGTGAACCCCGTCGAGACGGAGTACGCCGTCGGGACGCTCGAACCGGGCGAACGCGCGGCGTTCGACTTCTCGACCGAGGTGACCGACAACGCCGACGCCGGCCCGCGGCAGTTCTCGCTGGAGGCGCAGTACCGGACCGGTGACGGCACTCAGCGCACGAGCGACCCGCTCGACGTGCGGGTCGACGTCGGCGAACGGCGCGACGAGTTCGGTCTCGAAGGCGTCAACACGACGTTCGCGGCGGGCGAGAGCGGCGAACTCGTCGTCGAGGTGACGAACAACCGCGACGAACCGCTCCGCGAGGTGTCGGCGAAGGTATTCCCCGAATCGCCCATCAGCGCCGACAACAGCGAGGCGTACGTCGACGAACTCGCGCCCGGTGAGAGCGCCAAACTCGTCTTCGGCGTCAACGTCGGCGGCGACGCGCTGGCGAAGACGTACCCGGTGAAGATGGACTTCCGATACGAGGACGCCTCCGGCACCGAACGGATTTCGGACACGTACCAACTGCCCGTCGAGGTTGCGAACGACGACGGCGGAAACGTCCCGCTGACGCTCGTCGGCGTCGGAGCCATCGCCCTCGTCGGCGTCGGCGCGGTACTGTACCGCCGACGCTCCGGCGGCCTCTGAGCATGGCGCTGGACCACCAGCGCGCCATCGACTGGGTAGACGAGCGCATCGTCGAGCGGTCGGGACGCGTCGTCGTCCTGTTTCTCGTCTTGACGCTCGTCTTCACCGCCGGGCTCGGCAACGTCTCGACGGAGTCGGGCACCGAGCAGTTCGCCGAGGACATCCCCGCGAACCAGGCGCTCGAGGACATCAACCGCGAGTTCGGCGCGTCGTTCGAGAGCGAACCCGGGTCGACGCAGTTGATCCAGCGCAGCCAGAACGTGCTGGCGAAACCGGCGCTCCTGGAGATGCTGCGGACGCAGGACGCACTCGAAGACCGGACCGACCTCCGCGTCTCGTCGACGAGCAGCGCCGCGAGCGTCGTTGCACAGACGCTCGACCCCGAGGCGGAGACGCTCGACGCGCAGATAACCGCCGTCGAGCGGGCCTCGCCCGGCGAGATTCGGACTGCGGTCAGGGAGAACGCGAACAACCCCGGGCTCACCGGAACGCTGAGTAACGACTTCAACCGCCGGTCGGCGTCGGCGTCGGCGACCATCGGCGTCGTCCAACACGACGTTCCCGGCTACGAGTCGTCGGCCGCCGGCCAGGGCGGGACGAGTCCGCTCACGCCGATTCAACAGCAGGCGCAGCGCGTCGTCGCCGCGACGAGCGACGACATCACCGTCTTCGGCAGCGGCGTCACCGCAGACGAGTTCAGTTCGGTCATCACCGACTCGCTTCTCATCGTGACGCCCGCGGCGGTCATCTTCATCGTGTTCTTCCTCGTCGTCGCCTACCGCGACCTCGTGGACCTGCTCTTGGGCGGGTTGTCGCTTCTCATGGCCGTCGTCTGGACGTTCGGGTTCCTCGGCCTCGCCGGCATCCCGTTCAGTCAGATGATGATCGCGGTGCCGCCGCTACTGCTCGCGGTCGGCATCGACTTCGGTATCCACGCCATCAACCGCTACCGCGAGGACAGAGCCGACGGCCACGACATCGACGGCGCGATGCGACTGACGACCGACCAACTGCTCGTCGCGTTCTTCATCGTCACCGGGACGACGGTCATCGGTTTCCTCTCGAATCTCGTGTCCGACCTCCCGCCGATTCGGGACTTCGGCGTCGTCGCCGCCGTCGGTATCGTGTTCACGTTCCTCATCTTCGGCATCTTCCTCCCGGCGGCGAAGGTGTGGATAGACCGCCGCCGCGAGGACTGGCCGGTTCCGACGTTCAGCGAGTCGCCGCTGGGCGCGGAGGGGTCGCGCTTCGGCGAGGCGCTCCGCGGCGGCGTCGTCGTCGCCGGGAAGGCTCCCGCGTTGTTCCTGCTCGCCGTCGTGCTCTTGAGCGCAGTCGCGGGCGCGTACGCGACGGGCGTCGACACGAGTTTCTCCCAGGAGGACTTCCTCCCGCCGGAGGAGACGCCCGACTACCTCGACGCGCTCCCGGAGCCGTTTGCGCCGTCGGACTACTCGGTCGTCGCGACGCTGAACTTCCTCGAAGAGAAGTTCGAGACGACGCAGGGCGGCAGCGCGACCGTCTACTGGGAGACGAACATGGAGCGGGACACGGCGCTCGAAGAGCTTCACCGCGCCGGCGACGACCCGCCTGACTCGTTCGTCCAGTCGGGCGGCCGCGCCGACTCCGAGAGCATCGTGACGGTCATCCAGTCGCAAGCCGCCAGCGACCCCGAGTTCGCGGCGGTGGTCGACCGCAACGACGCCGACGGAAACGGCATTCCCGACCGAAACCTCGGCGACGTGTACGACGCGCTGATGGACACGCCGGCGAGCGCGCAGGCGCAGGAGTATCTCTCGGACGACCGCCGGAGCACCCGCGTCACCTACTCGACGAAGGCCAGCGCCAGCCAGACCGCGGTGACCGAGGACGCCCGGAGCGTCGCCGAGAAGTTCCGCGGCGACGGTGCTATCGCCACCGGCAACACGGTCGTGTTCAAGGCGGTGTCGGACCTCATCCTCCAGTCGGCGATTTCGAGCCTCGCCTTCGCCCTCGTCGTGACGGTGGTGTTTCTCGTCTTCGTCTACTGGCTCGTCGAGGGGTACCCCTCGCTGGGAGTCGTCAACACCATTCCCATCGGCGTCGCCGTCGCGCTCATCGCGGGGACGATGCGCCTCCTGGGAATCTCGTTCAACGCGTTCACGGCGACGATTCTCGCCATCACTATCGGTCTCGGTATCGACTACTCGGTCCACGTCGTCCACCGGTTCGTCGACGAGCGGCGGACGCACTCGCTGTTTACGGCGCTCGACCGAACCGTTCGCGGGACGGGCGGTGCGCTCGCGGGGAGCATGCTGACGACGACGTTCGGCATCGGCGTGCTCGTGCTCTCGGTGCTGGACGTCCTCGGACAGTTCGGCGTGTTGACCGCGCTCAGCATCGCGTACTCGTTCTTCGTCTCGCTGCTCGTGCTCCCGTCGGTGCTCGTGCTGTGGGACCGGCACCAGGGCAACGACCCCGCCGTCCCCATCGGTCACGGGGCGGGCGCTCCGGACCGCGGCGACGGCGTCGCGACGGATGGTGGGTTTGTGAGTGTAACGAGCAAACCTACGTCACGAGCGAAGCGAAGTGGCGGTAGTGTCACGAACGTAGTGAGTGACACCTCGTCGCAAGTGAAGTGCCGCGACGGTGGGTTTGTGAGTGTAACGAGCAAACCTACGTCGCAAGTGAAGCGAAGCAGCGGCAGGTTCGCAACCGAAGCGGACGAACGAAGCGACCGACCGGCCCGCCCGGAAACGAAACAGTCGAAAGGGCGGGAGACGAGGGAGGAACGATGACCGACGACAGGCCCGACGAACGCGACGTCGAGGAGGCGCTCGAACGCCTCGGTCTCTCGAACTACGAGGCGCGGGTCTTCGTCGCGCTCCACCGACTCGGCACCGGCACGGCCAAGGACGTCCACGACCTCGCGGGCGTCCCGCGCTCGCAGGTGTACGGCGCGGCCGAGGACCTCGAAGCGCGGGGTCTGGTCGAACTGCAGCAGTCGACGCCGAAGCGGTACCGCCCGGTCAGTTTGGAGGCGGCGAAGGAACTGCTGACCGTTCGCCTCGAACGCGAGCGGGACCGCGCCTTCGACGCCCTCGCGGAGCTCCGAAGCGAGGAACACGGCGAGGAGACCCGCGACGACGTCTGGACCGTCCGCGGCCGCAGACCCATCGACGACCGGACCGTCGACCTGGTCCGCCGCGCGGAGCGACGAATCCTCTTCGGGGCCGACTCCGTCGACTTGCTCGACGACGACGTGGTGGTCGCGCTTCGGGAGCGAGCGGACGCGGGAGTGGACGTCGACGTCGTCAGCGCCAGCGCCGCCGTCCGCGAGGTGTTCGCCCGCGACGACGCCGTCGACGTCGCCGCGCCCCCCGCGGACGCGCCCGGCGACTTCACCGGCCGGGTAGTGCTCGCCGACGACGACATCTTCCTGCTCTCGGTGCTGTACGAGGGCGAGGGGACCGAACCGCCGGAGGAGACGGCCATCTGGAGCGCGGGAACCGCGATGGCGGCGGTGCTGACCCGCGCGGCCGGGAGCGGTATCGAGGCGCTCGTCGGTAGAGCGGACTCCGATTCGTAGCCGCCAGCACGGCTCGGGCCCGAGTCGGCCGAACCCCTGTTTTCGAATGCTCGTCCGAGAGAGGCATCCTCGACACCGAATACGCCGTTTCGGCGCACGGTCGTCGCCGACAGCGACTCCGGCGGGGAGTCAGAACAGGACGACGCGCGCCAGTTTCGACCCGCCGAACGCGAGGGCGATGATGGCGGCGATGAAGCCGCCGGTGGCGACGAGAAGCGAGAGCGGGTCGAGCGTCGGTCCGCCGAAGAACGGGCCGCGGACGATGAGAAAACCCGTCGAGAGGGTGGCGACGAGTCCGACGACGGTCAGAATCGTCCACGGAATCGCCGCGACCCTCACGGGCGGCCTCCGGCGGGAAGAGGGGGCAGGCGACGGACGGTCTGTGCGCGACGTGGCGACGAGTTACCGAGGTGCATCGGACCGGTTCTCACGCGGTCACGGTATGAACGTTTCTCTCGGGAAGGGTCAGGTCGCCGACTCTCCGGTACCGGCGGTGATATTCGAATCCGCGCTGCCCACTCGGTCGGCCCACAGCGCCTCAGCCCGCGCTTTCAGCGCCTCGTTCACGCCGCGGAAGTTCGCCTCCGTGTCGGCTCCGATGCGTCGGAGAATCGGTCCCGCGAACACCCCCGAGAACGACTCCGACTGGACGAGTCGCGAACGGTCGTCGTCGCGAGACTCGACCACGAACCGGTGTTCGCCGTCGAAGAGGCCGCGGACGTACAGGTGGCCGATCCACCGGAGTTCGCGGTTCGGGTCGGCGCGGAGCACGCGCGGTCGGAACGTCGGCACACGCCCGGCCTCCGGGCCGGGCGAGACGCGGAGCCGTGTCCCCTCCTCGGCGCGGCCGGAGACGACGGTGTAGGGGTTCCAGTCGGGGTAGCTCTCGAAGTCGGTGAGGACGCGCCAGACCGTCTCGGGCGGTGCGTCGATGTCGACTGCGGTGGTGATGTCGTTCACGAGAGTGGATGGTGCGGCGAGGAGATAGCCTTCGCGTGACAGACGCTCCCCACGCTCCCCGCTTCTCTGCCTCTCCGCCGCCGCTCAGCGTCGGACCTCGAAGCCGTCGAGCCCTTCCGGCTCCTCGTACTCCGCTTTCACGTCGTCGACCTCGGCGTCCGAACTGCCGCTCTCGCACCACTCGACCATCGAGTCGACGGCGTCGGGAACGCCCTCGAAAACGGCTTCGACGCGGCCGTCGTCGAGGTTGCGAACCCAGCCGTCGACGCCCCGCTCGTTCGCCGTATCGCGGGTGTTCGCTCGGTAGAAGACGCCCTGGACGCGGCCGGTGACGAAGACGTGCGCGCGGGTTCTGTCGGAGTCGGACGGTGTCTCGCTCATGGGCGACGTTCGCGGGCGACCGGCAAAATACGTCGGGCCGCGGGCGCGGCCGAATCGGGACCATCTAAGTACACCGCCCGATACCTCCGCGTATGGAACTGTTCGGAACTGCCGGAATCCGGGGAAGCGCGACCGAGCGCGTGACGCCCGAACTCGCCCTCGCCGTCGGCCGCGCGGTCGGTCGGGACGGCGCGGAGTTCGTCGTCGCGCGCGACGGACGAGTGACCGGGCCGGCGCTCGCCGCCGCCGTCGAGGCGGGACTGTTGTCCGCCGGTGCCGGCGTTCGCCGCGCCGGGATGCTGCCGACGCCCGCGCTCGCGTTCGCCTCGCGGGGTCGGCGCGGCGTGATGCTCACCGCGTCGCACAACCCGCCGACGGACAACGGCATCAAGGTGTTCGACGACGGCGTCGAGTACGACCGGACGGCCGAGCGGGCGGTCGAAGAGCGCGTCGCCGGCGACGAACCGCCCACCGCGTGGGACCAGTGGGGCGACAGCGAGAACGAGGCGGTGCTCTCGGCGTACCGCAGCGCCGTCGTCGACTACGCCCGCGGCCGCGGTGCGCCGCTCGCGGGGCTCCGCGTCGCCGTCGACTGCGGGAACGGGATGGCCGGTCTCGCCACCCCGCAGGTGCTTCGCTCGCTCGGCGCGGAGGTCGTCACGCTCAACGGGAACGTCGACGGGCACTTCCCCGGCCGCGAGAGCAAGCCGACGCCCGAGTCGCTCCGGGACCTCCGGACGTTCGTCGCCGACGCCGGCGACGACGGCGACCCCTTCGCCTTCGGCATCGGTCACGACGGCGACGCCGACCGAATCGTCGTCGTCGCCCCCGACGGCGAGGTGGTTCACGAGGACACCGTCGTCGCGATTCTGGCCGAACACTACGTCCGCAGCGTCAACGCCGACGACCCCGTCGTCGTGACGACGCCGAACGCCTCCGCGCGCATCGACGAACGCGTCCGCGAGGCCGGCGGCCGCGTCGAACGCGTCCGCCTCGGCGCGCTGCACGAGGGCATCGCCGCCGCCGAGAACGCCGGCGGCGACGTCGTCTTCGCCGCCGAGCCGTGGAAACACATCCACACGCAGTTCGGCGGGTGGATAGACGGCGTCGTCTCCGCGGCGGTCGTCGGCCGACTCGTCGCCGACGCGGGTCTCGACGCGCTGCGCGACCCCGTGACCGAACGCCCCTACCGGAAGGTGAGCGTCGACTGTCCCGACGAGGCCAAGCGCGAGACGATGGCCACGCTCGAACGGACGCTTCCCGACGCCTTCCCGGAGGCGAGCGTCGACACCGAGTACGGCGTCAGACTGGAGTTCCCCGACAGTTCGTGGCTGCTCGTCCGTCCGAGCGGCACCGAACCGTACGTTCGGCTCTACGCCGAGAGCGACGACGTCGACTCGCTCGTCGCTGACGCCGGTGCCGTCGTCGAACGCGCCGTCGAGACGGCGAAGAACTGACCACCGTCGGGCGTTCGGGGCGTCTCTGAGCGCCGTCCGGCGCAAACGACGCCTTTATGCCTATTTCGCCGCCACCTTCGTCCAGACGTAGTCATGAATGTGGATAGGCGGACACTCCTGAAGGCGACGGGCGCGGCGGGAATCGCGGGACTTGCCGGCTGTACCGGCGGTCCGACCGAAGACGACGGCAACAACGAGAGCAGCGGCGGCAACGACAGCGGCTCGGGCAACGAGTCGAGCGACGGCGGCGCGGGCGCTTCCGGCAGCGCCGACGTGAGCGTCGGTATGGTGTACGCGACGGGCGGCCTCGGCGACGGTTCGTTCAACGACCAGGCGCAGACCGGCGTCCAGCAGGCGGCCGACGAGTACAGCGTCACCCACGACAACGTCCAGCCGAGCGAGGTGACGGAGTTCCAGACGTACCAGCAGCAGTTCGCCCAGAGCGGCGAACACGACCTCATCTGCTGTATCGGCTTCCTGCAGGCCGAAGCGCTCGCGGAGAACGCCCCCGACTACCCCGACCAGAACTTCATGATCGTCGACAGCGTCGTCGAGGAGCCGAACGTGGAGAGCTACGTGTTCGGCGAAGAGGAGGGGTCGTTCCTCGTCGGTCAGATGGCCGGGCTGCTCACCCAACAGGAGTTCAGCGCCGGCGGCGGCGAGACGACCCCCGACCAGTCGTCGGTCGGCTTCGTCGGCGGCGTCGAGGGCGACCTCATCGGCAAGTTCGAGGCGGGCTACCGCGCGGGCGTCGCCGAGGTGAGCCAGGACATCGACGTGCAGGTCAGCTACGTCGGGAACTTCAACGACACGCAGGCGGGTAACGAGGCGGCGACGGCGATGTACAACGACGGCGTCGACATCGTCTACCACGCCGCCGGCAACGCCGGGACGGGCGTCTTCCAGGCGGCGCAGGACGCCGGCAAGTTCGCCATCGGCGTCGACCAGGACCAGTCGCTCACGAAATCCGGCTACGCGGACGTCATCCTCGCGAGCATGGTCAAGCGCGTCGACACGGCCGTCTACACCTCCATCGAGAGCGTCGTCAACGCCGAGTTCGAGGGGGGCAGCGTCACGACGCTCGGCCTCGAACAGGAGGGCGTCGCGGCCGTCTACGGCGACAGCATCGGCGGCGAGATTCCCCAGGACGTGAAGTCCACCGTCGGCGAGACGCGACAGGCCATCATCGACGGCGACATCTCGGTGCCGGCCGATCCGTCGGAACTGAACCTGTAACTCGGTCCGTCGGGGACCGAAAACGGTTCGATAGTCGAACAATCCGCGAAACCACGCTCTTAAGCACACACTCAACAAGCCACTACCAATGGAACCGGCCGTCCATCTCGACGGAATCACCAAACGTTTTCCCGGCGTCGTCGCCAACGACGACGTCGACTTACTCGTCGAACGGGGGTCGGTACACGCGCTCCTCGGCGAGAACGGCGCGGGGAAGACGACGCTGATGAACGTCCTCTACGGACTGTACGAACCGACCGAGGGCGACGTTTACGTCGACGGCGACGGACTCGAAGCCGACGACGAGACGACCCACCGATACGTACAGCCACCCAGACGCTTCGACTCGCCGGGCGACGCCATCGACGCCGGCGTCGGGATGATCCACCAGCACTTCATGCTGGTCGACCCCATGAGCGTCACCGAGAACATCACCCTCGGCAACGAGCCCCGGAAGTGGGGCGGGCTGGCCGTCGACGGCACCCGCGCCCGCCGCGAGGTGGTCGAGCTCTGCGACCGCTACGGCTTCGACGTCGACCCCGACGCGACTATCGCCGACGTGAGCGTCGGCGTCCAGCAGCGCGTCGAGATTCTGAAGGCGCTCTACCGGGGCGCTGACGTCCTCATCCTCGACGAACCCACCGCGGTGCTGACGCCGCAGGAAGTCGAGGACCTCTTCGCCGTCTTCGAGGAGCTCACCGCACAGGGCAAGACCATCATCTTCATCACCCACAAGTTGGGCGAGGCGATGCACGCCGCCGACGACATCACCGTCCTCCGCGACGGGAGGAACGTCGGGACCGTCGCGGCCGCCGACGTGACCCGCGAACGGCTCGCGGAGCTGATGGTCGGCCGCGAAGTGTTGGAGACCGTCGAGAAACCGCGCGTCGAACGCGGCGAGACGGTCCTCTCGGTCGACCGCCTCTCCGCGGAGGACGAACGCGGCGTCGAAGCCGTCTCGGACGTCTCCATCACCGTCCACGAGGGGGAGGTGTTCGGCATCGCCGGCGTCGACGGCAACGGGCAGTCCGAGCTCGTCGAGGCCATCACCGGCCTCCGAAAGCCGACCGCCGGCACGGTCACTTTCGGGCGCGACGACATCACGGCGTGGTCGCGCCAGCGCCGCATCGACGAGGGGATGGCGTACATCCCCGAGGACCGCCACGAACGCGGCCTCGTGATGGAGTTCGACCTCACCGAGAACGGGCTGCTCGGCAGCCAGCACAGCCGGCCGTTCGCCGAGAACGGGCGCATCGAGTGGAACCGAGCGCGGACCCACGCCCAGGACATCATCGACGAGTACGACGTTCGCCCGCCGAACCGCGACGCGAAGGCCGCCGCCTTCTCGGGCGGCAACCAGCAGAAGTTCATCGTCGGCCGCGAGTTCGAGCGCGACCCGTCGCTCGTCGTCGCCACCCACCCGACCCGCGGCGTCGACATCGGGTCGACGGAGTTCATCCACGACCGACTGCTCGACCTGCGGTCGGCCGGCAAGGCCGTACTGTTGGTCTCCTCGAAACTCGAAGAGGTTCAGGGGCTCTCGGACCGCCTCGCGGTGATGCACGACGGCGAGATAATGGACGTCGTCGACCCCGAGACGGTCACCGAGGAGGAGATCGGCCTGCTGATGGCGGGCGAGCAGTTGCCCGAGGAGTCGTCGGCGACGAGCCTCCGTGCCGCCGACGGCGGCGAGAGACCGGGCAGCGGGGCCACCGACGACGCGGGGCCGGGCGACCGGACCACCGACGACGACAACGCGGGCGCCACCGCCGGGGGTGAGAGCCGATGAGCGCCGGCGACTGGCGCGCGCGCGGTCGGAGCGCGCTCGAGCGACTCGTCCGCGCCTCGGCGTTCGAGCGGGTGCTCATCAGCACCGCCGCGCTCGTGCTCTCGATGTTCGTCGGCGTCCTCATCGTCCTCGCCGCCGGTCGGATGACGACGTGTACGACCGCGGCGACGACGTTCTTCGGCGTCGGCTTCTGTTACGACCCCTTCGCCGTCTACGACAGCCTCTTCCTCGGCGCGCTCGGCAACCCCATCAACCCGCTGTTCCAACCCCTGCAGGGGCAACTCGCGCCGCCGTTCCGCGAGGGGTGGACGCCGCTGAACGGACAGATGGCGGTCACGCTCCGCGAGACGACGATTCTCATCTTCACCGGCCTCGGCGTCGCGCTCGCGTTCCGCGCGGGCATCTTCAACATCGGGATGCAGGGTCAGTTGGTCGTCGGCGCGCTGGCGACGGCGCTCACCGTCCTCTGGGCCTCCTCGCTGGTCTCGGGTCTCGTCGGCACGCTCGTGCTCGTCCCGTTCGGCCTCGTCGTCGGCGCGCTCGCCGGCGGCCTGTTCGCCGCGATTCCGGGGGCGTTGAAGGCGTACGCCGACGCCAACGAAGTCATCACGACCATCATGCTGAACTTCGTGGCGACGAGCGTCGCGCTGTTCCTCGTCGCGAACCCGTTCAAGGACCCCGAGAGCCCGGCCAACGAGACGGTCGGTCTCCCGGAGTTCGCCACCATCCCGCCGATTCTGTACGAACCGCGCGACGACTTCTCGATTATCGCGCTCGGAATCGCGCTCGCGCTCGTCGGCGCGTCGTACTACCTGCTCGAACACACGTCGTTCGGCTACGACATCCGCACGAGCGGCATCCAACCCGAAGCCGCCGAGTACGGCGGCGTCGACGCCGCGCGGACCATCGTCTCCAGCATGACGCTGTCGGGCGCTATCGGCGGCGTCGGCGGCGCGATGTACGTGCTCATGATTCTCGGCAACTACCAGACCGGCGTCCCGGCGTACGGCTTCGACGGCATCACCGTCTCGATTCTGGCGGGCAACAACCCCCTCGGCGTCGGCTTCGCCGCGCTGCTGTTCGGCATCCTGAAGAGCGGCTCCATCATCGTCGACGTGAGTACGGACGTGCCGCCGCAACTCGTCGGCGTGCTCCGGGGGCTCATCATCCTCTTCGTGGCGATGCCGGAGTTCTTCCGACTCATCGGACAGAAGTTCGTCGTCGACAGCTCCGACGAACGCCCCGTCGCGACCGATGGAGGGGTCGTGACCGACGACTCGGCCGCGGCGACCGGAGGTGAGCGAAATGAGTAACGCGACGCTCAGCCGCACCTCCGACCTCTCGACGCGGCGCATCGCGGGCATCGTCGCGCTCGTCGCCGCCGCCGTCTTCGTGCTGTGGGGGCTCGTCGCCCCGGCGTCGACGCCGGGGCGCATCCTCGGCGTCATGTTCACCAAGAGCGCGCTCTCGGCGACGCTTCGGCTCTCGGTTCCCATCGCCTTCGCGGCGCTGGGCGGCATCTTCGCCGAGAAGAGCGGCGTCATCAACATCGGCCTCGAAGGGCTGCTCATCATCTCGGCGTTCGTCGGCGTCTACGCGACGGACGTGACGGGCGACATCTGGCTCGGCCTGTTCGTCGGCGTCGTCGCCAGCGTGCTGTTGGCGGCGCTGTTCGCCGTCGTCTGCATCGAGTTCCGCGCCGACCAGATCATCGCGGGCCTCGCGGTGTGGCTCATCGCGCTCGGACTCGCGCCGTTCGCCTCGCAGGTCATCTACGGCGGCCCGAACACCACGAGCGTGCAGACCTTCGGCACCGTCACGGTGCCCGGCCTCGCGGGTATCCCCTTCTTCGGCGCGCTGTTCGACACGTCGCCGATAGTCTACCTGATGTTCGTCGCCACCGCGGCGTCGTGGTACACGCTGAACCGCACGTCGTTCGGCCGCTGGGTCGTCGCCAGCGGGGAGAACCCGCAGGCGCTCGACACCGCGGGCGTCGACGTGAACCGCGTCCGCTACGCGGCAGTGCTCATCTCCGGGTTGCTCGCGGGCATCGGCGGTGCGGCGCTGTCGCTCAGCCTCGGCCAGTTCGTCGGCAACGGGCAGACGATGGTGAACGGGAAGGGGTTCATCGCCATCGTCGCCTACCTGTTCGGCAACTACAACCCCGTCGGCGCGCTGCTGTCGACGTTCCTCTTCGCCGGACTGGACGCGCTGCAACTGCGCCTGCAGGCGGCGGCCATCATCGCCGTCCCGCAGTCGCTCGTGCGGACGATTCCGTACGTGGCGGTCATCGTCGTGCTCGCGCTGTTCGGGAAGACGCGACTCCCGGAAGCGGCGGGCGAACACTACGAGTCGGGCGAAGACCGGTAGCCGTCGCAGCGTTTCTTTCGTCTCCCCTTTGCTCCACGTGCTCACCCCGGAGAGCGCAGCGACTCGACCACCGTCTCGACGAACGATTCGGGCGCGGTGTTCATCGCCTCGTGGCCTGCCCCCGGAAGCGTGACGACTCGGGTGTTCGGCAGGGCCTTGTCGACGAGCGCGGTCGCTCGCTCCATGAACGGCGGGCTTTCGCCACCGGACAGAAGCAGCGTCGGGACCGTGAACGCCGCGAACCGGTCGGAGTCGAATCGGTAGTCGTCGATGGCGCGAATCTCCCGCGGAATAGTGTGCGCCGTTTCGAGGCCGACGCCCCACGCCGGAGCGGCTTTCAGGGCCTCGATATCCTCCCGCGACTCGCCGGCGGCCTCCCGAAGAAACACCGTGAACGCCTCTTCGCGGTCACCGTCGTCGAGGTGAGCTTCGATGCGGGCAACGGTCTCTGCGGGGACGAGACGCTCTCCGACCTCGGCAATCGGCGGTTCGTACAGCACCAGCCGTTCGACGTTGTCGGTTCGCAGCGTGGCTTCCAGCGCGTAGAGCGCCCCGGCGGAGTGACCGAGCAGGACGACCGGTTCGTCGACCGAATCGACGACCGCAGCGACGTCTTCGAGCTCCCGTTCGAGCGCGTACTTCGCGGTGTCGACGCTCTCACCTCGGCCGCGTCGGTCGAGCGCGTAGACGGCGAACCGTTCGTCGAGTGCCGGGCGCACTCGCTGCCAGTCGGTGTGGTCGCCGGCGGTCCCGTGAACCAAGACGAGCGGTGGCCCGTCGCCGGTTCGTTCGTACGCGATTTCGGTCCCGTCGCTCGACGTTGCGCGGTCTGTCGACGCGACGCTGGTCATCGGACATCCCCGGTCGCCGGTTTCGGCGCGACGTTCTGGTTCAGCCTGAACACGTTCTCCGGGTCGTACTCGCGCTTTACCTCGACTAACCGCTCGTAGTTCTCGCCGAACAGCGTCCGCGCGGGGTCCTCGCCGAAGCCGGGGAAGTTACCGTACGCGCCGGCGGCGACGTCCATCTCTCGGAGTTCGGCGAGGCCGTTTCGAGCCCACGCGACGTTCGCGTCGTCGGTCTCGGGGTCCTCCCAGTTCGCCTCGAACGTGACCATGAACGGCGCGTCCCGGTGCCAGAACGCCGTCTCCTCGGGGGCGACGTCGGAAATCGCGCCGCCGAGGTGCCAGACGTCGACCGTCGACAGCGTCGACGGACTCTCGCGTCCGTATCGAATCACGAGGTCGACGACGTCGTCGGTGAGTTCCGTCACGTAACTGGCCTTCCAGTAGTAGCGGAGTCCGTCGGGGTAGTCCTCGTCGAGCATCGACTGAAGCGCCGTGTACGCCATCACGCCGCTGAAGTCGACCAGCGGGTCGACGACGGTTCGCAGCGTCTCGAACTCGGCTTCCGCGTCTTCGGCCGGACCGTCGTAGCAGCCGAGGAACACGACCGCCGACTCGCCCCGCGCCTCCTCCGGGAACTCGTCGAGTTCGGGAACCGTCGCGTAGAACGGGACGACGCTGCCGTCTCGGGAGGCGTCGGCGGCGTAGTCGCGGAAGGCGTCGAGCACCGCTCGCGCGTCGTCGCCGCGGTGCCAGACGAACAGTCCGAACACCTCCGGTCCGACCTCGTGGAGTTCGTACTCGAAGGCGGTGACGACGCCGAAGTTGCCGCCGCCGCCGCGAATCGCCCAGAAGAGGTCCGGGTTCGCCGACTCGCTGGCGGTCACCACCGAGCCGTCGGCGGTGACGAGTTCGACCGAGACGAGGTTGTCGAGCGAGAGGCCGTACTTCCGGCGGAGATGTCCGACCCCGCCGTTCAGGGTGAGTCCGGCGATACCCGTCTCGGAGACGACGCCGAGTGCGGTGGCGAGACCGAACAGCAGGGTCTCGCGGTCGACGTCGCCGAGCGTCGCGCCGCCCTGCGCGCGGACCCGCCGCGCGTCGGGGTCGACGAACACGCCGTCCATCCCCGAGAGGTCGACGACGAGGCCGTCGTCGCAGACGGCGGTGCCCGCGACGTTGTGGCCGCCGCCGCGGACCGCGAGCGGGAGGTCGCGCTCGCGGGCGAACCGCACCGCGGCGACGACGTCGGCGGTCCCCGAGCAGCGAGCGATGACCGCCGGACGCTTGTCTATCATCCCGTTCCAGATGCGGCGCGCGTCGTCGTACCCCGCGTCGGACGGGAGCAGTATCTCCCCGCCGAAGGCGTCGGCGAACGCGTCGAGAGCCTCGGGACCGAGCGTCGGCCGTCGGTCGTCTGTCGGGGGTCGTCCGTGCGAAGACATAACGAGTAGAGTACGTTTCCGGGGAGGATAACCGCGTATTCGGGGCCGACGAGTAAGTCGTTTCGTCGGTACGGTGAACCGACTGTACGTGAGGATATCCCGTGCCGGCGGAACTCGCGCGGGGGCAATTATGTCGGGGGTCGAAGGACAGATTTGGGAATAAAGAGTTTTGCTTCCGCCTACGAGACTCACGACTAATGACTACGCACGAGTACGATGTCGTCGTCGTCGGCGCGGGGACCGCCGGTTGCTACGCCGCCGCGACGGTGGCGAACGCGGGACTCGACGTCGCTATCGTCGAGCGGAAGGACGAGGAAGAAGCGGGACACATCGCCTGCGGCGACGCGCTGAAGGGCGCGGACGCGTTCCCCGAGTCGATTCCGAAAGCGCAGATTCAGCCCGCGTTCACCAACACGGACGTCGACCACGGCCGCTTCGAGATACCGAGCCACGACACCGTGCTCGAAATCCCGGTCCCCGGCGAACTCGCGGTCATCGACCGCTGGGAGTACGGTCGCCTCCTCATCGAAGGTGCCGAAAACGCCGGCGTCGAGTTCCACTACGACACCGTCGTCCAGGACGTGACGCAGGCCGACGACGGCACCGTCACGGGCGTCCGCGGCAAGCACAAGGGCGACGTCGTCGAGTTCGAGGCCGACGTCACCATCGACGGCGCGGGTTCGCTGTCGCTTCTGCAGGACAAAGCCGACCTCTCGGGGGCGACGTTCGACACGAACGTCCGCTACTCGCAGTTCTGTTCGGCGTACCGCGAGATCGTCGAGGTCGACGAACCCGTCGAGTGGGACGACGCGCTCGTGTTCAAACCGACGAAGCGCGCGGCGGGCTACCTCTGGTACTTCCCGCGCACGTCGACGACCATCAACGCGGGTCTCGGTTTCCAGATGAACGAGCAGCCGATGAAACTCGTCGAGGACCTCAAACAGGACCTCCGCGCGCGCCCCGAGTTCGAGGGCGCGACGGTCACCGACAAACTCGGCGCGGCGCTGCCGACCCGCCGACCGTACGACTCCGCCACCGCGCCGGGGTTCATCGCCGCGGGCGACGCCGCGGGTCACGTCAACCCGACGACCGGCGGTGGCATCGCCGGGGCGGCCTACGCCGGAAAGTACGCCGCCGAGCAGGCCGTCCGCGCCATCGCGGACGGCGACGTATCCGAGGACGCGCTCTGGCACTACAACGAGCGCGTGATGGACCACTTCGGCGGCCGCTACGCCGGCCTCGACGTGTACAACGTCCTCTCGACGGCCGTCGACGTCGACGATCTGATGGGGCTGCTCGCGGCGCTGCCGGGCGAGAAACTCGCCGAGGCGCTGTACTCCGGCAAAACGTCGATGAGCCCGCTCCTGATGGCGCAGACCGCGTTCAAGAGCGCCGGCTACTGGCGGGAGATAAAGACGTTCTACCAGACGAAGCGACTCGCCGAGCAACTGATGAACCACTACGACCGCTACCCGACGCGCCCGAGCGCGCTCTCGGGGTGGCAGATCCACCGCGACGACCTGATGGACCGAATCTACGAGACGACCGGCGCGGAAGCGAAGTACTAGAACGCACCTTTTTGCTGCGGAGGGTGCGCTTCGCGCACCCCCGCTTGCAAAAATCTGCACCAAAAAGGCCGCTCGCTCGTTTCACTCGCTCGCGGCGCAGAGCACGAGTGAGTACCGCAGACCGCACCGGAACCGCATTCGGCCTCGTCCGCGACGGACCGCCCCCACCACTATCAGTCTGCGCGTCGTCACCACTGTATGACGTACCGAACTACCATCGGCTGGTCGCTTCTCTCTTCAGGCATCGTCACGCTGATTCTCGCGTACCTCCCCGGCGATTCGCTGTGGTACGGAATCGCGCTCCTCGTCCTCGGAATCGTGACGTTGGTCGTCAGGCGATAGGGCGGGAAGAGGAGGTGAACGCGTCGCCCTACGGCCGCGTCGCCGCGACTTCGAGAATCGAGTCGGCGAGCACCTCGATACCCAAGTCGAGGTCGTCTTCGTTCACGTCGAACGTCCGGGTGTGGTGGCCGCCGGGGTGGTCGGTGCCGACGCCGACGTAGGCGGCCTTCCCGCCGTTGTCCTGTACTTTCTGCATGAGGAACGTCGCGTCCTCGCTGCCGCCGAGCGCGTCGCGTTCGACGAGCGAGGTGACGCCGTCGTTGTCGCCTGCGACCGCGGAGACGACGTTCACGAGTGCGTCGTCGCTACGAGCGCTGGGGGCCTCGCCCTCCGTCGTCAGCGACACCTCACAGCCGTGCATCTCCGCGGCCGCCTCCATCACGCGGTACGCCTTCTCCTGCATGTACTCCATCAGTTCGGTCGTCTCGCCGCGGACCTCGCCGTCGATGAACGACTCCTCGGGGATGATGTTCGTCGCCGTACCGCCGCCGACGAGGCCGGCGTTGATTCGAGTCGCGCCGTCGGCGTGTCGGGGAATCGCGTAGAGGTTCTGAATCGCGGCGGCCATCGCCTGCACCGCGTTGTCGCCCTCCTCGGGGCGCGCCCCGGCGTGGGCGGGGTGGCCGGTGAACTCCGCGCGGAAGTGGTGGACGGCCAGAAAACCGTCGACGCCCGCGACGATCTCGCCCGAGGGGTGGTCGAGACCGATGTGGACGGCCAGCAGGTAGTCCACGTCGTCGAGGTGGCCGCTGTCGGCCATCGGGCCGCCGCCGGAGACGATCTCCTCGCTCGGCTGGAAGAACACCTTGAACGTCCCCGAGAAGTCGCTGTCGATGATCGCGTCGAGGACGCCGAGACCGATGGTCGCGTGGGCGTCGTGGCCGCACGCGTGCATGAACCCCTCGTTCTCCGAGCGGAAGTCACCCGAGACCGGCGCGTGGTCGTCCTCGTCGGCCTCGGTGATGGGCAGCGCGTCGATGTCGACGCGGAGCGCGACGGTCGGCCCCTCGCCCTTCTCGACGACGGCGACGGCGCCGGTGTAGCCGCCCTCCAGTTTCTCGAGGACGTCCTCGCGCGCGCCGGCCTCGCGGGCCCGCTCGAACCACTCGTCGAGTTCCGCGTCGTCGGGGACGCCGGGGCGGTCGTCGGCGAGCGCCTCTCGGCCGACGAACAACCCGTCGAGGTCGCGTTTCTCCAGTTCGTCGACGATGCGGGCGGTGGTGTAGAACTCTCGCCACGCCGGTTCGGGGTGGCGGTGCAGGTCGCGGCGGAAGCCGACGTAGTCGAACTCGCTTTGGCTCATGTCGCGGAGATTGGGAGGCGTTCACATAAAGCCGGAGAAAAGGGCAATCGGAACGGACCGTCGCCGGACGGACTGGTTCGCTGGTTCACAGTTCGCCGAGACGTATCGCTTATTTGTCCGGCCCGAGTCGACAGAACTGATATGAGTCGTGCGGAACTCGGCGACGACTCCGAGGGCCCGCCGCTACGTTTCCGCGGCGGTCCCCTCGCGAGCACCGTCCCGATCGCGTTCTTCATCGTATGGGCTATCGTACAGAGCGGTCTCTTCGGCATCGGCGACACGACGGGGTTGGTCGCCGGGATGCTCCTCGGCCTCATCCTCGGAATGTTGTTCGTGAAGGGAGACTGGAAGCACTACGCCAACGCGCTGTTCGAGGGGATGACCCAGCGCGTCGCCGTCACCGCCATCGTCGCGTGGCTGTGGGCCGGGATGTTCGCCGAGACGATACAGGTCGGCGAGTTCGTCTCCGGTCTCGTCTGGGCGGCCGACGCGCTCAGCGTCGGCGCGGCGCTGTTCCCGGCGCTGACGTTCCTGCTCGCCGCGGTGCTGGCGACGGGTATCGGCACGGGTTACGGCACCGCTATCGCCTTCACCGGTCTCGTCTTCCCGGCGGGCGTGCTCCTCGGCGCGAACCCCGTACTGCTGTTCGGGGCCATCCTCTCGGGGGCGGTGTTCGGCGACAATCTCGCGCCCGTCAGCGACACCACCATCGTCAGCGCCGTCACCCAGAACGCGGACATCGGCGGCGTCGTCGCCTCGCGGTTCAAGTACGCCGTCATCGCCGCCGTGCTCGCCTTCGCGGCCTACCTCGTCGCCGGCAGCGCGATGGCCGGCGAACCCATGTCGGTCGGTGCCACCGTCATCGAGGACGCGACGGCGCTCGGCCTCGTCCATCTGCTCTCCATCGCCGTCGTCATCGTGACGGCCGTCTCGGGCCGACACATCGTCGAGGCCATCTCCTGGGGGCTCATCGTCGCAATCGTCCTCAACCTCGCGCTCGGCCTCGCGCCGGCCAGCGAGATGCTCGTGTTCAACGCACCCGCCTCCTCCGGCATCGCCGCCGCCTTCGCCGACGCACCCGTCGTCGGGGCCGTCGTCGAGACGATTCCCGCGGGGGCCGACGCCGACCCGTCGGTCGGCGGGAGCATCTACAGCGGCGCGGCGGGCTTCTTCCCGCTCATCGTCCTCGTGTTGCTCATCGTCGCGGGCGCGAAGGTGCTCCAGCGCGGCGGCGGCTTCGAGGCCATCCAGGACGTGCTGTTGAACCGCGTCGCCACCTCGGTCCGGCGCTCGGAACTGACGATGGTGCTCGGCACGGCGCTGGTCAACGCGATGATAACCATCAACACGGCCGCCGAAATCGCCATCGCGCCGTACGTCTCGACGCTCGGCCGTCGGTTCAACATCAACGGCTACCGTCGGGCCAACATCCTCGACGCCAACACCTCGGCGCTCGGTTACATCTTCCCGTGGGGCGGCGGCGTGCTCGCGGGCTACTCGGTGATGCTCGGCCTGCCCGAGGAGTACGAGTGGTTCACGCAGGCGATGCTCGTCAACCCCGCCTCGGTCTGGCCGTACGTGTTCCACGGCTGGTTCCTCGTCGGCGTGTTCGTCTTCGCGGCGGTCACCGGCTACGGCCGCGAGTACGTCCCCGACCGCGTCTCCGAGGAGGTGAGTCGCGTATGAGCGACCGCTCGTCGCAGCGCGACGCGCGGACCGACGGCGGTGGGGCGTTCCGAAAGCTCCTCGCAGGGTGGACGTTCCGGACGAGCACCCCCTCGTACGACGTCGGCGACCGACTGGTAGCGTACGTCACCGGCGTCGACGGCGACACCCCGGTCGTCCGCATCGGCGACACGGTGTTGCGACTCGCGACGACCGCGGACGACGTCGAACTCGACCCGGACGGGGAACTCCTCGACCGGAAAGTGCGCATCCGCGTCGACTCCTTCGACGCCGCGTCGCATCGGGGCACCGCGGAGCTGCTCGCGGTGCTCGACAGGTCCGAGGCGTCGTTCTGAGACGGACGGCGACCGTCGACGAGAAGATACCAGTTCCGCCGGTGCAGGTCAGTTCTGGCGGTGGCCGAGCGGTTTCTTCTGCTCGATCTCGATTTCGACGTGGACGCTGTCGGGGAACTGCCGCTCGGCGACGCTGCGGGCGATCTGGTCCGCGCCGTGGATTTCGAGTCGGCGCGTGTACACCGTGTACGACCACGGCGAGAACTCCCGGCCGCGCGTGAGAGTTCGGTACTGCGGGACGCTCAGTCGGTCCGGCGACGAGGAGTGCGGACCTTTGCACTCCGCTCCTTTCCGTTCGAGCAGCCGTTTGAGTCCCGTCACCACGTCGTCGAGCACGGCGCGGTCACCACTTTCGAAAGTGAGTTTGGTTACAAAAGTCATGAGCTGGGGGGTTACTCTCAGTTTCGCACGCGGAGCGGTAAAAACGCATCTACAGCGTGCGGCGTGCGTGACTGTTCCGCACGGGGACTCGCCTCTCGGTCGACGGAGCCGCCGCTCCGCACCGTCGACGCGCGCGAACCGGTCGACGACGGCGGGTCACTGATAAAGTCGGGTACGTTTCCGCAGAAATCGCGCCGTCGAGCGTCGACTGTGCGAGACTGTGCCGACGCCTCCGATATTCTCTTAACACGGGATGGTCTACGTGGATACAATGACGGTCGAAGCGGTCAGTGCTGGAGCCATCCTCTTCCGCGACACCCGCGGCCGACGGGAGTATCTGCTCCTGAAGAGCCGACCCGGGGACTGGGAGTTCCCGAAAGGCGGGGTCGAAGGCGATGAGGAACTGCAGCAGACGGCGATTAGAGAGATCGGAGAGGAGGCGGGCATCGACGACTTCCGCCTCGTCGACGGGTTCCGCAGAGAGTACGACTACGTGTTCGAAGCCGGTGGCAAGACCATCCACAAGACGGTCCACCTGTTCATCGCGCGCTCGTTCGAGGCCAGCGCGGAGCTGTCGAGCGAGCACCGCGACCTGCAGTGGCGCGACTACGAACAGGCCATCAACACGATCACGCAGGACGGCCCGCGCGAGATTCTCGAAGAGGCGCACAACTACCTCAACGAACTCGTCTCGGAGAACGGCGACGACGAACCGGAGCGAAAGTACCTCGCGTGACCCGCGGCGGGTGAGGCGGGTCGGCGCGCGCTCGCGCCGCGTTCCGTAACACGAATAGCGACTGCGCTCGCAGTGCGGCCGTGAGCTATCCGGCCGACTCGGAGTTCGTTTTCGAGCTTCTGACCTGCCGGTGGGCCGAACGCGCGTGGCCCCCGGAGAGCGACCGCGAGTCGGCGCTCGTCGTCGCGCGGCAGCTCGGCACGAAGCGACGCCGCTGGGACACCGTCGTCGTCGAAGCCGACCCCGAGGCGCTCGCCGCGCGCGCGGCGTTCGGTGACGACGAACTCGACTCCGACCTCCTGCACGTCGTTCGCCACGCACCTGCCGAGTGGACGTGGTACCGCGACGCGCTCCCCCATCCGGGCTACCCGTGGCGCTACGTCCTCGCGGCGATCCACCGCGCCGCCGCCCGCGGCGTCGTCGAGAAGCGACGTAAAGGGCGGAGAATCGAGATTCGCCGCATCGCGCCGTACCCCGACTGGGTTCGTCGCATCGTCGCCATCGAGAACAAACCCGACCTGGACGCCAGCGCCGCGCGCGCGCTCTCGGGGCAGTTGGAACACGACGTGGAGACGGCGCTGGCCGACGAGGTGTGGCTGGCGACAGCGGCGACCGACGCGGCCGTCGAACCCGCGCTGCTCGAGAGCATCCCCGTCGATGTCGGCATCCTCGCGCTCGACTTCTCGGCCGGGGTCCGAGCCGACGCGGGCGAGGTGGCGTGGTACCCGAGTTCGCTGTCGCCGAGAGCGGACGGAGACGGAGTCGACAGCGGCGACTGCGGCGACCGAGCGGAGACGCGTCTGCGACTCGCAGAGCGCGCCTACGGCCGCGGCTGGCGGTCGTACCACTCGACGATGCGCCAGGACTGTCGGCACTTCGAACTTCGACGCGCGGGCGACGCGCTCCTCCCGTGGTGCGCGGCGAAAGGTCGCCACCAGACCGCCGCCGAGTGCGCGGGGTCGTGCGGTTCCTTCCAGCCCGAACCCCCGCAGTGGCGGACGAGAGGGTGGCCGATAGAGGGCGGTCCGGGCAAGGGAATCGAGCGGTTGCTCGAACGGCGGCGTGCGCGCGTCCGCGAGCGGTCCGCGCCCGACTCCCGATAACCGTCCGCACCCGACTCCTGATAACCGTCCGCGCCCGACTCCTGAGACCCGTCAGACCGAGTCGTGGTCGATTCGGCCGAAGGGGTGCCACGTACCGGGGTCGCCGCCGTCGACGCAGACCCAACCCATCGCGCCTCCGGGCGACGGTTCGACGTTGCGGACGCGGCATCCGACGTCGAAGCGTCCCTCGGTCGGCGGCGCGCGGCCCGGGAACGTCAACGTCACGTCGGCACAGTCGGAGCCGACGCGAACGTCGGCGTGTGGGAGCTGCCCCTCGATATCGGTCGACCCCGTGAGAACCGTCGACCGCGCGAAGCCGTCGGCGTCGTTGTCGCGGAAGCGGAGCTCCTCGCAGCCGTCGAGGAGATAGCCGACCTCCCCGTCGTCCCCGTCGTCGCCTCCGCCGACGACGTCGGTGTCGCGGAAGAAGACGCGGCGGACGCCGAGGAGTTCGACCCCGCGGTCGACCCGTCGACAGTCGTTCCCGTCGAGGCGGTGGTCGAAGCCGCCGCGGAGACGGATGCCGCACTGCGAACCCTCCCGGCCTTCGAGCGTGTTGGCCGCGACCCGCACTCGGGCGGTCGGCGTCGGGTCGGAGACGGCGAGCACGCCGACCTCGAAGTCGAACAGTTCGTTCGCCGTGACCGCGACGTTGCGGCCGCCGCGAACGACGAACCCGACGCCCGCGACGGCGCGACAGACGTTGTCGGTGACGGTGACGCCGTCGCCGCGCTCGACGACGACGCCCGACGGTTCGTGGATCGGACGGCCTCGAAGGCTCCCGTCTTCGCGGCCCTCGGTCGAGCCGTCACGCCGACTCCCGCCGATTCCCACGTCGTAGACGTAGTTGTCGGCGACTTCCCCCGAGGCCCGGCGGAGCGCGATACCTGCACCGCCGACGCACTCGATGGTGTTGTCGGAGACACTGACGCCCTCGGCGACGGCCTCCTCGAACTCGTCGGGCCCGTCGGAGACGTCGCCCGCCGCTCCGTGGCCCCCGGGGTGAACCGTGATGCCGTCGCCGCCGTGGTTCCTGACGGTGTTGTTCTCCACGGAGATGTTTCGGTAGCGGCCGTCGAGGCGGATGCCGGTCGACGTCTCCGTTCCCTCGACGATGTTGCCGGTGATGCGTACGTCGTGCCAGTCGGTGCCGTCGTCGCCGAGGATGCCGACGTCGGTGCAGCGTCGGATCTTGTTCCCGTCGACCGAGAGGTCGTGGCCGCCGCTGCGGTGGAGGTGCACGCCGCGCGCGCAGTCCTCGGCGACGTTGTTGACGATGGCGACGTTCTCGTTGGCGGAGCCGTCGACGGCGGCGTTCTCGACGCCGCCTCCGGGCGGGGCGACGACGAGGCCGCCGCGCTCGGTGAGGTTGTCCGCCTGGTAGGCGGCCGACCGGAGACCGACCGCGTAGCAGTTCCGCACGAGCACGTCTTTCCCGCCCGCCACGTCGACGAGGTGCCAGCGGAGGTTCTCGCCCCGACAGCCGCGGACGGTGACGTCTTCGGCGTGGGCGACGCCGATACCGTTCCCCTTCGCGGGGTCGACCGAACCGAGGGTCAGTCCGTCGACGACGACCTGTCTCACCCGTTCGCCGCCGCCGTAGCTTCGCGGGACGAGCGCCGTCGCGTCGGGGTCCGGCGGGTCGAACAGGAGCGTCGCGCCGTGACCGTCGACGACGAGGTTCGAACCGTAGAGCAGCGAGCGCTCGTGGCGGTACGTACCGGGCGGCAGCGTTACGGTTCCGCCGCCGCGGTCGGCGGCGGCGTCGAGTGCCGCCTGCAACGCGGGACCGTCGTCGGCGTCGCCGTCGCCGACCGCGCCGAACGCGTCGACGTGTACCGTCCCCGGGCGAGCGCCGGGGCCGCCGTCTCGGTCGCGTTCGGGCGTTCGGCCGCTTCCTTCCGACGTCGCGGCAGTCGACTCGTCGGCGTCGTCGCCCTCGTCGTCTCTCATCGGGGTGCGTTAGGGGGGAGCGCTCGGATGAACGTTTCGGCAGGGGGTGTGTGTATGGCCGGACGTCGCCAGCGGCCGGACGTCGCCAGCGGTCGTGGGCGTGGTACAGGACGCGCGGGCGGCCGCGTCTCCGACTCAGACGACTTCGACGTCGACCTCGTCGCGGTCGACGGCGAGTTTGAACGTCGGCACCGTCCGGTAGGTGACCTCGACGACGCCCTTCCGCTTGAGGCTCTGCAGCGCCCGGCGGACGTCGGCGGCCTCGGGGTCGACGTCGAACCGCTCGCGGAGCTTGTTCAGCACGCTGACGACGCTCTCGGAGCGCTCGTCGGGTCCGGCGACGACCTCGAACACCCGCGACTCGAGTTCGGGGACGCGAAGCACGCTCGGCGCGCCCTCGTCGCGTTCGTCCTCGACCGGCGGGTCGATGCCGAGCAGCTCCGCGGCCTCCGTCGTCGCCCGGATGAGGCTGTTCTCGTCGCGGTAGTAGTACTCCTTGAGCGTGCCTTCGAGGTAGCGGTGGACCTCGCTGCCGCTGTCGAGGTCCCAGCGGTCCTGCAGTTCCTTGTTCTTCGTCGGTTGGAGTTTGACCACGTCCGCCAACCGCTCCTTGTCCTCGTCCGAGAGGGTCATTGCCGGGTGTTCGGGGAGGGAGGATATCGGTGTTCTGGAGTGTGGCCGGGACCGCGGGCTGAGATGGCGTACCGCGCTCTCGGCGTCACCGATGCGAGCGAAGACCGTTCGTCGACCGGAACTCGCCGCTGTATCGACCGCGGGCCGAACGATTATCCCGAATCGGCGTGACCCACGAGTATGGCGGAGACCGTACTCCTCGACATCGACAGCGACGACGTGGCGACCATCACCGTCAACCGACCGGACCGACTCAACGCGCTCAACGTCGAGACGCTCGAAGCGCTCGAAGACGCCCTCGACGAGGCCGAGGCGGCCGACGCGCGCGTCGTCGTCCTCACCGGCGCGGGCGAGAAGGCGTTCGTCGCCGGCGCGGACATCTCCTACATGAAGGAGCTCTCGGTGCCCGAAGCGCAGGAATACGCCGAACTCGGTCACCGCGTCGCCGACCGCCTCGAAACGTTTCCCGCCCCCGTCATCGCCGCCATCAACGGCTACGCCTTCGGCGGCGGCTGCGAACTCGCGCTGGCCTGCGACCTCCGGGTCGCCTCCGAACGCGCCGTCATCGGCCAGACCGAGATCGACCTCGGCATCACGCCCGGATGGGGCGGCAGCCAGCGACTGCCGCGCCTCGTCGGCGACGAACTCGCCCGGCGGATGATCTACTTCGGCGACCGCGTCGACGCGACCGACGCCCACGAACACGGCCTCGTCGGCGAAGTCGTCGCCCACGACGAACTCGACGACGTCGTCTCCACCCGCGCTGCCGAACTCGCCGCGAAACCGAAGTTCGCGCTGCAGACGGCGAAAGAGACCATCAACGCCGTTCACGAGGAACCGCAGGGCGCGGGCCTCGTCTACGAGCGTCGGGCGTGGAGCGGACTGTTCGGCACGCACGACCAGCGAGAGGGGATGGACGCGTTCCTCGACAAACGAGACCCCGACTTCGAGTGAATGTCGTCCGATTAGATAGTCACTAACGAGTTACTCTACCGTTTTTAGTACATTCATAACAATGTTATAATCTTCCTTTCGCAGAGGTATGAACCCGTTCGCGGCCATCGCCGACCGCCTCTCCGAGAGCGGCGAGGCGAACGGCGGGCCGTACAAGTGTCGGGGGTGCGGCGAGACGTACTCGGTCGAGTACCACGTCTGTCCGACCTGCGGCGGCTACTCCGTCGAGAGCGACTACGACCCGGTCGTCTGCGACGCGGATTCGCCCGTGGACGGCGACACAGACCGCTTAGAGACGTCGTAACCGCTCGCGTGTCGTCCGAGCGCGAACCCGAAAATCGTGTCACCGAATCGCAGACTGCGCTGCGCCGGAAACTCACCGTCCCGCGGCGGGGACGCCGAAGCTATGTGTCTCGAAGGCGATATAGAACCCATGAGTGAGACGATAAAACTGAGTCGAGTCGACACCGCCTTCGAGCGGCTCTCGTACCCGGTCGCCCGCGACGAGGCCGTCGCGGAGTACGCCGACACGACCGTAGCGCTCGCCGATGGGGAGGCGAACCTCGGCGAGTTAGTTTCGGAGACGCGCAGCGAGAGGTTCCGCAGTTCCGAAGAGCTGTCCGAGGAGTTGTACAACGTCCTGCCCGTCGAAGCGCTGGGAGAACCGGGACAGTCGGAGGGCGACGCCTGACAGCGCCGGATGCCGTCGCCGTCCCGAGGACGCGGACGCGCCGTCGGGCGGTTCCGACGCCGAATCCCGACGTTTAAGTAGCCGAGTACGCTGATATCACTCCTATGGAGTTCTGCGACGAATGCGGTTCGATGATGCAGACGCAAGGCGACAACTGGGTCTGCACGAAGTGCGGTCACGAGAAACTGCGCGACCAGGCCAAAGAGCAGGCGATGGTGACGACGCAGGCTCAAGAGGAGTCCGAAGTCATCGAGTCCGAGGGCGGCACGAGCGGCCTGCCGACGACGACCGCACACTGCCCCGAGTGCGGCAACGACACCGCCTACTGGTACATGCAGCAGATTCGCTCGGCCGACGAGTCCGAGACGCGATTCTTCGTCTGTACCGAGTGCGAACACAAGTGGCGCGAAGACGACCACTGAACGATGCGCGTGCCACCCCCGGCGGTCCCCGAGGACCGCCTCGACGGGTGGCGACAGGTCGAGTCGAGCGTCGAACGCCCCTTCGACGCCGGACTCGTCCGCGTGACCGCTCACACGGTCGTCTACGAAAACGCGACGCTCGCCGAGCGCCTCCCGCGACGGCCCGATTCGACTCCGGTCCGCCGCTTCTTCTTCGCGAGCCGACTTCGACTCGCCCCGAAACCACCCGCGTCGCGGACGCTGTTCCGGCTGGTCGCCGACCGGTCGATGGCCGGCTTCGAGACGAAGCTCCGCGAACGCGGCTTCCTCGCCGTCGACAGAGCCTCCGAGCGACGGTTCGACGTTCGCGGGACCGAGGCCAGACTCGCGGGGTACGACGCCCGCGCCCGGGCCGGCGGAGCGGTCGTCGGCGTCCGGGGGTGGCTCGCCGCCTGGCCGACCGACGCTCGCGGCGAGTTCCTGCTCGCCGGCGGCGCGTACCCGACGAACGTCGCTGAGGACGACTCGATGGAGGCCGACGCCGGCCGCTCGCCGTCGCTGGCGGACGCGTTCGACCCCGAACGGTTCAGAGAAGAGCTGTTCGCGCTGATTCGGGCGACGCGGTAGCCCGCGGCTACCGCCGGAGCAGCGCCAGCGCCGCTCCGCCGAGGGAGAGCCGGGCCGGCGCGACGCCGACTCTCCTCGACAGGGCGTCCGGCCGGATACCCGGTCCGAGACGGGCGACGCTCACCCCGTCGACGCGCACGTCGACGGTCACGTCGGCCGCGCGGACGTTCTCGCCGAACCGCTCGGTCGGCAGTCGTCCCGTCCCGCGGAGGAGCGCGAGCGCCCCGGCGAGGGAAGGAGCGTCGACGACGACTAACTCCCCGTATCCGACGACGCGGACGTCTTCGTCCTCGACCGTCAGCGTCAGTTCGGCCGTGACGTCCAGCGGGCGGCGCGCGTCGGTCACGTCGTCGGTCACTCGTCCGGTTCGCGGGTGCTGATGCGGAGCGTGCCGTCGAGTCGCCAGTGGGCGTGGTCGGCGTCCTCGCCGGTCTTGCTCGGCACGTCCACCTCCATATCCTCGAACTCGTACGTTATCTCCGCGCCTCGCCCGGTCAACCGCTCGTAGAGGCCGAGGGCGAGTTCGGGCCACGTTCGCGTCTCGTCGATCTCGGACATCTCGTCGGTGCTCATGGCGTGAGTTCTGTTGGGAGGCCGTCGACTTAGTGGTTCTGCGGCGGCCGCTACACGTACGCCCCCTCGGGTTCGTAGATCGACGGGTCGTCCCGGTACTTGCGCGCAATCTCCTCGAGCGTCCTGAACTCGGCGTCCTCGTGGCTCCGAACGTAGCCGATGAACTCCTGCAGGAGCGAGATCATGTGGGGTAGCCCGTGGAGGTCGGGGTGGATGGTGAACGTGTACACCCCGGCTCCCCGCCGGTCGTAGAGGTAGTCGAACTGCCGCTTGTAGTACTGTTCGTACATCATCTCCGGGTCCTTGTACCCCGCGTGGTAGCTGGGCTGCTTGATGAACAGCATCGGCGGGATGTCGTCGCGGTACCAGCTGATCGGTATCTCGACGACGTCGGTCTCCTCGCCGTACCGGTACGGCTCCGTCCACGTCTCGGGTTCGCTGTCGTACTGTATCTTCTCCCAGCTGTCGCCCTTCCGCATCCACCCCGGCTCGAACTCGCGCTCCATCAAGCTGCTGTCGTAGAGGAAGCCGTGCTCTTCGACGAGTTCGGGCGTGTTCTCGCTGAACTCCCACCAGCTCGCCCGGTGGCCGACCGGCTCCTCTCCGGTGACGTCCTCGACGAGCTCCTTCGAGAGTTCGAGAATCTCGTCTTCCTGCTCGCGGGAGAGGTCCGTCGGGTTCTCGTGAGAGTAGCCGTGGACGCCGATCTCGTGACCCGCGTCCGCGACGGCCTGAACCTCCTCGCGGAACGTCTCTATCGTGTGACCGGGGATGTACCACGACGTGTCGATTCCCTCGTCCTCGAACAGCTGCACCAGTCGCGGAATGCCCTCGTTCCCGGCGGAGAGCCCGCGCGAGAGGTCCGCCGGCGAGTCTGCCCCGCCGTACGACCCTAACCAGCCAGCGACACAGTCCGCGTCGACGCCGATTGCTACGTCTATGTCTCCCATGTTTCTACACGACAGTGCCCACGCGGACACACATATTTCTCACCCGGCGTCGCCACGCGTTCCGGTCGAAAGATATCAGAAATTTTGGCTAACGGCCGATATTTTGGGCAGGAACGACCCGCGTCGTCGCAACCGGCGCTCGTTGGTCGTGTAGAACGCGGCGCTCGTCGGCGAAGTCGAACGCGGCGTTCGATGCGCGAACTCCGTGAACCCGCTACTCGTTGCGGGCGAACGTCAGATAGCCGGTGTGACCGACTCCCGCCGTCGACGGGCGCGACCCCCGGTCGCTGAAGTCCATCTCTCGTTGAATCGTCTCGAGCGTCTCGACGCCCGTGAGACCGACTTCGCGGGCCGTCCGCACCGTCTCGTGGGAGTTCTCGACGAACGGCGAGTAGACGGCGAGAAAGCCGCCGGAGACGAGGAGGTCGGGCGCGTGGGCGACCACCTCGGGGGCGTCGCCGGTGTCGAGCGTCAGGAGGTCGAACCCCGACAGCGAGTCGAGTTCCTCGGTCAGGTCGCCGGTCCGCACGTCGACTCGCTCGTCGACGCCGGCGAGTTCCATGTTCTCGCGCGCGACGTCGGCGAACTCGGGGTCGCGCTCGTATGTCGTCACTTCCGCGCCGAGGCGAGCGAGATACGCCGAGAGGACGCCCGTGCCGGTTCCGGCGTCGAGCACTCGGTCGCCGGCGGCCGCGCCGGTGTGGCCGACGATGAGGCCGACGTCGCGCGGCATCATCGGCGCGCCCGTCCGCTCGAAGTGGTTGAACAGGTCGGGGCCGCGCGGTTCGCGGACGAGGAACTCCTCGCCGAGATGCGTCTCCAGGACGTCGCCCGCCGAGACGTCCTCGGGGACGGTGAGCACGCCGAGGTCCGTCTGCAGTTCGTCGCCGGGGCCGCGCAGGTACTCGCGGTCGCCGTGGACGAGGAGTATCACTCCAGGCGCGAGATCGCCGCGGCGAGGTCGCCGTTCTCGGCTTCGAGCGCCTCTCGGGCCTCGTCTTTGCTCGCACCGGCGCGCGTCGCGACGATTTCGACGTCCGACTCGGGAATCTCCTCGCTGCCGGCGTCGCTCGCTTCGACGTCCACGGTGTCCTCGGCACCGGCGCCGCCCGCGCCGGCGTCACCCGCGCCGAGCGCTCTCGACTCGGGTTCGCCGACGATCTGGTACGTTTGCTGTCCCTGTGCGTCCATCTGCGTCACTTGCGCGTCGCTGAAGACGAGTTCCTCGTCGGCTGTTCGGATGATGACCTCCTCGGCGTCTATCTCGGAGACGTCGATGCCCATCTGCTTCATCATCTGCTTCATCTTCCGCGGGTTCATACCGCCGCCACCAAACATACCCGGAGCGTCGTGGCGGGCGGGCAAAAACGTGGCGAACGCCGGCGAGAACGCGAGGACTGCGCGGCGAGTCGCGGCGATGGTGTCTCGACAGCAACAGTTTTGCGGGTCGACTCGTTCGCTCGATGTATGGTCTCCGACTCGCCCTCCCGACGAGGCTACCTCAGCGCGCTCGGTGTGGCCGGAATCGGCGCTATCGGTGTGAGGAACACCGGTAGTGCCGACGACGCCGCGGCCGCCACGGGAAGCGGTTCGCTCACCGACTGGCCGATGCCGCGGTACGACGCCGCCGGAACCGGGTACGTTCCCGACGCTCGCGGCCCCGGTGAGACCGTCGATTCGGTGTGGAGCCACGACCCCGAAGACCTCTCCAGTACGTTCTCGCCGCCGATTCTCGCCGACGACCGACTGTACCTCGTCAGCAACTCGGTCGCTGTGCTCGACGCGTTCGACGGTGAGGCGCTGTTCACCTACGACGGCAGTTCACAATCGAATCCTGCTATCGTTCCTGTGGACGCGTACACCAGCGACACGCTCGCCCTCGCCGGGGTCGAGGGACTGGTCGGCTTGAACGCCGACGGCGGCTACACGATTCTCGGCCGACAGTTCGGCGTGCGGCGGTGGCGGCAGGACGGAGAGAGTCCCAGTTCGTCCATCTTCGGACCACCGACGATGCCGCCGCCTATCGCCGTCGGTTCGACGCTGTACTGGGCAAATTCGGGAACCGACCACCTCTACGCCGTCGACGCCAGCAGCGGGCGGATGCTCTGGGAGCGCGAACTCGGCCGCGAGGGCGCGCTCGGAGAGCCCGGACGTCCGGCGTACCTCGGCGGAACCGTCTACGCCTCGTACTGGCCCTACGCTGTGGGCGCGTTCGACGCCCAAACCGGCGAGATGCTGTGGGAGACGGAAGTAACGGACCAGTTCGTGCTCCCCGTCACCGCCACGTCGGAGGCGATTCTCGTTCCAGGCCGCGAGGGCGTCACCGCACTCGACCCCGCAAACGGCGACGAACTGTGGCGATTCGACCACGGCGGCAACCAGACCGAGGGCGCGGTGGCGGTGGCCGATGTGTCCGCAGATGACGATTCGAGCGGGAAGATGGTGTACGTCGTCGGCGAAGTGTTCGACCAGCAGGCAGACAATCGTCTCTACGCTGTCGACCTCGAAACCGGCGAACAGCGGTGGTCTGCAAGCGGTCGCTGGCGCGAGACGACACCCGTCGTCGGGGACGACACTGTGTATATCTCCGAATTCGACACCATCGCCGCGTTCGACGCTTCGACGGGCGACTTGCACTGGCGATTCGAGATCGACAGTCCGCTGTCGACGCCCATCGTCAGCGGCGAGATGCTGTTCTGTACCTCGTTCAAAACGGTCCACGCGCTGGGGCCGGGGGAAGCGAGATGAGCGACCGGAGGGCGCTACTGGGGTCGAAGTTCGGTGAAAAGGAACCGGAGCTTTCGGTGTGGTCGGCGCTGTGGACCGCCCTGCACCGCATCCGGCGCGACCCCGGACTGGTCGTTCCGTTCTTCTTCGCCGGCGTCGTCGTCACGATAGTCGATTACCTCCGTCGCCGTGACCCGGTCCCCGTCAACGTCGTCGACCGGATGGGCGGGGGCGGCATCGACATCAGTTATCTCGTCTATCCGACCGGGAGTCGAGCGACGACGACGCCGCTCGGAGCGTTGGTCGACCTCAAGGTAGCACCGCTTTTCACGACGCTCGGTCTCGAACTGACGGCGTTTCTCGCCGTCGGTGTCGCCGGATGGTTGACGCTGTCGCGCGTACTGGGTGGCCGCGCGAGGAGCGCTCAACTGTTTTCGTATCTCGGACTGCTCGCGCTACTCCACGTCGCATTTCGGCTGCTCGGCCTCGTCGGCACCGTCAGTGGCCCGATAGGGTTGCTGTTGTTCGTCGGGACGCTCGCGGTGTTCGTCCGCGTGTTCCTCGTTCCGGTTCTCGTCGTCGCCGGCGAGGACATCTCGACGGCGTTCGGTCGAAGCGCCCGCCTCACCCGTGGTCACCGCTGGACGGTGTTCGGTCTCGTCCTCGTCGTCGGTCTCGCAACGTTCGCGCTGGGCAGCGTCTCTCCCGTCGGGCCGGTACTCAGTGCGACGCTGGTCGCTCCCGTCCACGCAGTGGCGTTGGTGGTCGTCGCCGAGCAAACCGACGGGACCGACTGACCCGACCGGTTCCGTACCGACACCTAACTTCTTGCACCCGCCGCCCCACATCCGACCATGTACGTCGCCGACCAGACGTGGCCGGAACTCGGAGAGTACGTCGCCGAACAGTCGCTCGCGGTCGTTCCGCTCGGTTCGACCGAACAGCACGGGCCGCACCTCCCCCTTGCGACCGACCACCTAATCGCCGAGTCGCTGGCGCGGGCCGCGACCGAACGCACGGGCCACCTCTGCACGCCCACGATAAACGTCGGCGTCAGCCCCCACCACCGGCAGTTCCACGGCACGATGTGGGTCGACCCGCCCGCCTTCCGCGACTACGTCGAGAGCCTCACGCGCAACCTGACGTACCACGGCATCGACCGGGTCGTCTACGTCAACGCCCACGGCGGCAACGCCGTCCACCTCCGGGAGGTGGGGCGTCGCCTCCGCGACGACGGCGAGGCGTACGCCATCGAGTGGATGTGGGACGAATCGATTCCGGACCTCGTGAACGACATCTTCGAGCACAACGGCCCTCACGGCGGGCCGAAGGAGACGGCGATGATCATGCACATCGCCCGCGAACTGGTCCGCGAAGGGGAACTCGAATCGGCCCGCGACGGCGGCGTCGTCAGCCTCGCGGACGCCGACCCGCGGAAGTTCGGGGCGCGCACGTTCTACGACGCCGCCGACAACACCGAGAACGGGGTACTGGGCGACCAGACGGACGCGACGCCCGAGAAAGGAGAGAAAATTTTCGAGGCGGCGACGGACCAGCTCGTCCACCTCTTGGAGTGGCTCGACGCCCAACCGTTCGAGTCGCTGCTGCCGGAACCGCACGTCGACCCGCAGCCGGGCAGCCGACGGTAACTCGTACTCTCAGCGTACAGTTCAATTTCACTACTTGATAACGGGGGAAACGTTGAGATATTCGGAGAACTACTGAGCGGACGATGCCCGACTCACGTCGCCGACGGTTCCTGCACGCCAGCGGCGTCGCCCTCCTCTCGGCGCTCGCCGGTTGCGGCGGGACGCTCTTCGAAGACGAGATGCCGCCGTCCACCGCCGAACCGACACCGGGAACCGAGACGCCGCCCGGCACCGACGCCCCGACGCGGAGCCCGACGTCGACCGACGGCGGGGCGAACCTCCGCGTCGTCCACGCCGTCCCGAACGCGCCGAACATCGACATCGTCGTCTTCGGCGACGCGGCGCTGAAAGACGAGACGTTCCGACAGATCAGCCAGTACCTGTATCTCGGCGCCGAGCGGACCGACATCAGCCTCGTGGCGACCGGCAACCCCGACCGGGTCTTCTTCGAGGACGCCATCGACTTCGAGGTCGGGAGCTACACCGGTGTCGTCCTCGGCGAACTCGGAGAGAACACCGACAGACCGGTCGAATTCCGCCTCTTCGACGAGGACCTCTCGCTTCCGGAACGGGGGAGCGCCCGCCTGCAGTTCGTCAACGCCGCGCCCGACAGCAACGCGCTGCGGGTCGTCCGCGACGACGGCGAGGAGACCCTGTTCGACGGCGTCGGCTACGCTCGAACGGCGACCGCGACGCTCCCCGCCGGAACCCATCGACTGGCTGTCCAGCGGGCCGACGGCGGCGACACGGTGACCACGACCGAAGTGACGCTCGACGACCGGGGCGTCTACACCGCGTTCGGAACGGGATATCTCGCGCCGGGCGACGCGCCGACGAACGCGCCGTTCGAGGTTACACTCGCCGAAGACGGCGACTGAGCGGACGACGGGGCGACTGAACGGACGACGGGGCGACTGAACGGACGACGGGGCGACGGAGAGTCGAACGCCCCGGTTTCTACGGCGTCTTGATGTACGCGTAGCCCTCGCCCGCCTGTAGCTTCGTCAGTTCGCCGACGCCGGAGGGGACCGTCTCGACGCCGTCGACGAGGTCGTCCTGTGTCGCGCTGAACCGATCCATCGTGTTCTCGCAGGCGCGAATCGACACGCCCTGTTCCTGAAGTTCCTGCAGTTTCTCGGCGTGTTCGGTCTGCTCTTCGTAGACGAGTTTGAACCCCGACCCGTTGACGAGGAGGACGACGTCGTCGAGGTCGACGGTGTCGTCGGCGAGCAGGTTGCTGACGTTTCCGAGCGCGTGTTCCTGGTGCGATACGTCGTCGGTGAAGTGAAAGACGGTACTCATAGTGGGGTCGGGAGTCTCGGTTTGCGTCTCGGTCTCGGTTTCGGCCTCCGTCGGCGAGTCGGTCGACTCGGGCGTCGACGACGCGTCGCCGCCCTCCGACGCCGGCGCGTCGGTGCCGCCGCCGACACAGCCTGCGAGCGCGAGGCCGGTGCCGACGCCGGCGAGTTCCAGAACCCGCCTCCGGGTGTGCTCCGAATCCATCTCGGTCGAACGAGACGGCGGCGAGGGCTTTATTATCGACGTGCTAAGCGGGCATCGACTGGAGTCTCGACGGCGCGGCGGCAACCGACGGCGTCTCTCGAACGCTTAAGGTACCGCCTATCTTCATCTTCGACTATGTTCGACCCCGACGATTTGGAGCGCATTCGTTCCGCGAAGGCGGAGTGGGAGGAGGAGACGCTCGGGCCGACGCTGGAGCGGTTCGGGGAGCGCGAGGAGACGTTCACGACCGACACCGAGGGCAACGAGGTCGACCGCCTCTACACGCCCGACGACGTCGCCGACACCGACTACGTCGACGACATCGGCTTCCCCGGCGAGGAGCCGTACACCCGCGGCGTCTACCCGACGATGCACCGCGGGCGACTGTGGACGATGCGACAGTACGCCGGTTTCGGCACCGCCGCGGAGACGAACGACCGATACCAGTATCTCATCGACAACGGCCAGACCGGTCTCTCCGTGGCCTTCGACCTGCCGACGCAGATGGGCTACGACTCCGACGCCGACATGGCCGCGGGCGAAGTCGGCAAGTCGGGCGTCGCCATCGACTCGCTGCGCGACATGGAGACGCTGTTCGAGGGCATCCCGCTCGACGAGGTGTCGACCAGCATGACCATCAACGCGCCCGCGGCGGTGCTCTTGGCGATGTACGTCGCCGTCGGCGACCAGCAGGGCGTCGACCGCGACCAGTTGCGCGGCACTATCCAGAACGACATCATGAAGGAGTACGTCGCGCGCAACCTCTACATCTACCCGCCGGAGCAGTCGATGCGGCTCATCACCGACGTATTCGAGTTCTGCGCGTCCGAGACGCCGAAGTTCAACACTATCTCCATCTCGGGCTACCACATCCGCGAGGCCGGGTCGACGGCGGCCCAGGAGGTGGCGTTCACGCTCGGTAACGGCATCGAGTACGTCCAAGCGGCCATCGACGCCGGCCTCGACGTCGACGAGTTCGCGCCGCAACTGTCGTTCTTCTTCAACGCGCACAACAACGTGCTGGAGGAGGTCGCAAAGTTCCGCGCCGCCCGCCGCATGTGGGCCAAGATAATGGAAGAGCGCTTCGGCGCGGAGAACCCCAAGTCGAAGCAACTGAAGTTCCACACGCAGACCGGCGGGTCGACGCTCACCGCCCAGCAGGTCGAGAACAACATCGTCCGCGTCTCGTATCAGGCGCTGGCGGCCGTCCTCGGCGGGACGCAGAGCCTCCACACCAACGGGAAGGACGAGGCGCTGTCGCTGCCGACCGAAGAGAGCGTCCGCACCGCCCTGCGAACCCAGCAGATTCTCGCCCACGAGTCGGGCGCGGCCGACACTATCGACCCTCTCGCCGGGAGCTACTACGTCGAAGCCCTCACCGACGAAGTCGAGTCGGACGCCTTCGACATCATCGACGAGGTGGACGAACGCGGCGGGATGCTGGACGCGGTGAAAGAGCAGTGGGTCCAGCGTCAGATTCAGGAGGTCGCCTACGAGCGCCAGCGCGAGATCGAACAGGGCGAGCGCGTCATCGTCGGCGTCAACGAGTACCAGGTCGACGAGGAGGCCCACGTCGACATCGAGGAGGTGTCGGAGGAAGACGAGCGCCGGCAGGTCGAGTCGCTGCGGGAACTGAGAGACGACCGCGACGCGGAGGCCGTCGAAGACGCGCTGGAAGCGATTCGAGACGCCGCCCGCGGCGATGCGAACCTGGTGCCGCTCATCGTCGACGCGGTGAAAGTGTACGCGACGGTCGGCGAAATCTGCAACGTGCTCCGCGACGAGTTCGAGGAGTACCACCCCAACAGCGCCGTCTGAGCGCGGGTGTCGACGGCGCGGTCCGCGAACTGGGCGACGGTGTCGTGGCTCGGTGACCCTACTCGTAGCCTCGACGACGCCGTTCACGGACTGGACGACGCTGTTCACGGACTGGACGACGCTGTTCACGGACTGGACGCGACGAGTCACCCGCCGAGACCGTCCCCGTACGCCGGAGTACGCACCCGAGGGACAGTCGCCGAAATTATCAGAATTCGCATGTAATTACTTCTCACTCCGTTCGCTTTACACCGGTGTGAAACCCTCATCGAGTCGGCGGGAGTTGCTCAGGACGGCGTTCTCGGGCGCAGTAGTGGGTATCGTCGCCACGGCGGCGGATACCGGCGTCGCCGCAGGGGCGTCGACAGAGCGGTCGCTCGGAGCGGCGGCCGACCCGTCGGAGGTCGAGTCTGCGCAGGGGACGGCGATTCCCGATTCGGTCGGCATCGAGACGGTCGCCGACGGGTTCGAGATACCGCTGGACGTCGCGTTCGTCCCCGGTTCCGACCAGCGGTACGTCGCCGAGCAGCGCGGCGTCGTCTCGGTCGTCGAAGCCGGGAGGGTGCGGGACCGACCGCTTCTCGACCTGCGGGACGCCGTCGAGGTCGACCTGGAGAAGGGGCTGCTCGGCATCGCCCTTCACCCGAACTTCGCCGAGAACCGACGGCTGTTCGTCCGTTACAGCGCGCCGCGGCGGGCGAACACGCCGCGGAACTACAGCCACACGTTCGTGCTCGCGGAGTTCGCCGTGAGCGACGATGGCCGACGGGCCGACCGCGACTCCGAACGCGCGATTCTCGAACTCCCGGAACCGCAACCGAACCACAACGCTGGAGACCTCGCGTTCGGACCGGACGGCTTTCTGTACGTCGCCGTCGGGGACGGCGGCAACGGCGGCGACGTGGGGCCGGGTCACGTCGACGACTGGTACGACGCCGTCCCCGGCGGCAACGCCCAGGACGTGCGTCGCAACCTCCTCGGGAGCATCCTGCGCATCGACGTCGACGGCCGCGAGGACGGCAAACCGTACGCGACTCCCGACGACAACCCGCTCGTCGGCCGTCCTGGCCTCGACGAACACTACGCGTGGGGCTTTCGCAACCCGTGGCGGCTGTCGTTCGACGCCGAGAACCTCTTCGTCGGCGACGTCGGCGAGAGCGACTACGAGGAGGTGAACCTCGTCACGGCGGGCGGCAACTACGGGTGGAACGTCAAGGAGGGGACGCGCTGTTTCGCGGCGGAGTCCTGTCCGGACCGGACGGCCGAGTCGGTCCGCGGCGGCGAACGCCTCGTGGACCCCATCGTCGAGTACTCGCACGCCGAGGGGCCGCTCACCGGCAACTCCGTCATCGGCGGCTACGTCTACCGCGGGACGGCGCTTCCCGCGCTAGAGGGTCGGTACGTCTTCGCCGACCTGGACGCGCAGAACGAGTTGTTCGTCGCGACGCGACCCGAGGGCCAAGGGATGTGGCCGACGCGCGTCGTCGACGTGGTCGGTGAGGGAAGCGAGAACCTCGGACGCGTCTTCTCGTTCGGCCGCAACCCGGCGGGCGAACTGTTCGTGCTCGGGGGAACGTTCGACGGCGGTGCGCTGTACCGAATCGTCCCCGCGAGCGGGTGAGACCCGTCTCTCGACCCGTCAGCACACCGACTTCGGGTTCAGACCCAACTCGCCGAGCGCGTCGGCGTAGTCGTCGTACGCCAACTGGACGACGTACTCCGCCGTCGCCCGCGCGCGCTCCCAGTCGTCGTCCGTCTCACAGCCGCCGTCTAAGAGCTCCAACCCGCGTTCGAGGGTGTCCTTCGTCTCGTTCTTCAGGTCCCGGAAGAGGTCGGCGCGTTTCTCGTCGGCTTCGTTGACGAAGAAACTGATAATCTGGGTGTGCGTCCGCAGCGAGACGAGCGACCGGCCGACCATCCCGCCGGCGACGCGCGAGACGGTGTCGTCGCGTCCGCGGAGGTAGGCGTGCATCGGGCCGCTGTCGGCCTCGGCCGCCGCCTCGACGCTCTCCGCGGCGTCGCTGGCGTGGTCCATCGCGGCGACGACGCGCTCGTAGTGTTCGGCCTCCTGCTCGGCCACCGTCTCGAACGCCTCGCGGGCCGCGTCGTGGTCCTCAACCTCGGCCCACGAGGAGAACGTCCCGTAGGCGGCCGCCTCGCTTCCGGCGGCGACGCGGAGCACCGACTCGGCGTCCAGTTCGGCGTCGGTCAGTGCGACGAGCAGTTGGCTCGAACCCAGCCTGTCGAGTTCGGTTCGCTTCGACGCTTCGACCGTCTCGCGGAACTCTGTGGCGTCCATACCTGTCGTGACGGGTGCTCGCGGGTTCAACGTTCGCCTCACCGCGCGTCGGGGGAGTTCGCTCTCGCCGCCGCGGGCTTTTGCCGTCGGAGAGCGTACGCCGACCCGTGAGCAGCGACGAGACCACACTCTCTCCGGCGACGCTGGCCGAGACGCTCCGCGCCGGCGGGCGAGTCCGAGTGTTAGACGTTCGAAACCGCGACGAGGCCGACCGGTGGCCGCTCGGCGGCGGCGACGTGGAGACGACGCACCTGTCGTACATGCGGTTCGTGCAGGCGCAGGCGAGAGAGGAGGTCGGCGACCTCGCCGACGAGTTCGACGACGGCGAGCGCGTCGTCGTCGTCTGCGGGCGCGGCGAGTCGAGCACGACGGTCGCCGCGGCGCTCCGCGAGCACGGCGTCGACGCGGTGAACCTCGAAGACGGGATGCGCGGGTGGGCGCGGGTGTACCACAGCGAAGAACTGGACGCCGACGCGGACGGCGCGCGGGTGTTTCAGTACCAGCGCCCCGCGAGCGGCTGTCTCGCGCATCTCGTCGTCTCGGGCGACGAAGCCGCCGTCGTCGACCCGCTCCGACTGTTCGCCGACCGGTACGTCGATGACGCCCGCGACCGCGGCGCGGCGCTCCGGTACGCGATAGACACCCACGTCCACGCCGACCACGTCAGCGGTGTGCGCGACGTAGCCGAGCGGAGCGACGCGACCGTCGTCGTTCCCGAGGGCGCGGCCGACCGCGGACTCGCGTTCGACGCCGAACTGATCGACGACGGCGACGAACTCCGCGTCGGCGACGCGACGCTCGAAGCGATGCACGTCCCGGGACACACCACCGAGATGACCGCCTACCGAGTCGGGGACCTCCTCCTGGGCGGGGACCTGCTGTTCACCGAGGGCGTCGCCCGTCCGGATTTGGAACGCGGCGACGAGGGAGCCGAGGAGATGGCGCGGCAGTTGCATCGGACGCTCCACGAGCGAGTCCTCACGCTGCCCGACGAGACCGTGGTCGCTCCCGGTCACTACAGCGACGGCGCCGAGCCCGCCGGGGACGGCGCGTACACCGCGGCGCTCGGTGAGTTGAGGTCGCGGTTGGAAGCGCTCTCGATGGACGAACCGGCGTTCGTCGACTACGCGCTGTCGGGGATGCCGCCGCGACCGAACAACTTCGCGGAGATAATCGAGGCGAACCTCGGCCGCGACGCCGTCGACGACGAGGAGGCGTTCGAGTTGGAGCTGGGCCCCAACAACTGCGCGGCGGCCGCCGACTGACGCCGTCGGCACTGGCGACCGGAGAGAACGAGAGAGTGGAGTCGGTCAGTCGTCGTCGGCCGCGGCGGCGTCGCCCGTCGCCTGTGCGTCGCTCTCGATGCTCGGCGGGTACTTCCCGCGGTCGAGCTTCAGGTCGCTCTGGGGGCGAGCCATACAGGTGAGCGCGTACGTTTCGGCTTCCTCTTCGGTGAGTCCGCGCGCGGCGGGCTGTGTGACCTCTCCTTCGACGATTTCGGCCGAGCACGCCAGGCACATCCCGACGCGGCAGGAGTACTCCTGGGCGATTCCCTCGTCGATACAGGCTTTGAGAATCGTCTGCTTGTCGGAGATTTCGATGGTCTCGCCGGTGCCGACGAACTCGACGGTGTATTCGGGCATACTCGCCGGTACGAAAAGCCCGGAGAAAACTCTTTATGGTAGATACTGTCGCCTCGAAAACGACGGAATAGGGCGCCGAGACACGCTCGAAGACGCAGCGGCGAGATACCCGCCGGTCGCGGTGTAGCGGTCGGACGGAAAGTGACCGTGTGATTGTCGGGGCCTCGCGTGCCGACGAACCTGTGGCGTACCCGTCCGCACGTCCGACAATCGCTCTCTGGTTACTCTGCCCGATTCATAATCGACCTGCTTGTGGCTACCGGGTCGAAGCCGCAGTCGTCGACCGTCCGACTCCGTCGCGTCGCTGTCGGCTCGGTGATCGGTTTCGGAGAAGGTGGTGTGTCAGGTGTGCCAACAGACGCCCGCTAAGCACGATTGCTGTCCGGGGGCTTCTGTAGCAACGACTGGGGTATCAAACAGGACATTGATAAAACTTTCTATATTTTCACCGAAACGGATACTGTCTTCTCCCTATAGTTACCTACGGTCGGGTCGGTCTCCATACAGACCGCGCGGTAATCGCGGTCACGACCGGGCTCCGAAAAGGTCCGATTCAGGGGGAGTGCACTGAACCGGGAATCGCATCCGGACGCGAACCATGCAAGCTCACTGACGGTGCCGAAGTCGCACCAGGGGGACGGTGCGGCGGTCGGCGTCGTCTCTGTCTGGATGCACTCTCACCGAGGGACTACACACCCAAAGTAACGTGCAGCCAAATGGCGAACAAGCCGGTATTTCCCGACGCTCGGGCAGTATCACGGCCATCGTAATCCGTTTCACGCTCGATTACGCCGAGATTGTAGTTCCGTAGGCCCTTCGTGTCCGTTCGGCCAGACAGACTGTTCGAGGAGACGGCAGGTAACGGAGAGGTCTCCGAACCGCGTCGTTCGGACTGCTGTCGCGTCGATACGGCGACCAGACGGGGTCAGTCTGGGAAACAGTTATACGTGGAACGCGCGTGCTCTGTACCGGTTGTCGGCGTAGCCGGACGCTCCCGTGTCCGGACGTTCCACCGGCCGCGACGGCCGCAAACGCCGTCGCCTGCGCGGCGACCATGCCTCTGATTTCGGGACCGGTCCTCACCGGACCGAGTTCCTTCGAACGACGTCGAGCGGACGCACTCTTCCCGCCCATCGGCGGTATCGACGACTTACTCGGTGTACGACGACGTTATTCGGCGTCCGTGACGTACCTCACGGTGAGCACCGGCGCGTCGGAACCCCGGACGACCCGCTCGGCGACGCTGCCGAGCAGATATCGGTCGAGTCCGCGTCGGCCGTGCGTCGCCATGACGACGAGGTCGACGTCGTGGTCCTCGCTGTAATCGACGATGATACTCGCCGGCGAGCCCGACTCGACGGCGGTGACGACGTCGAGGCCGGCGTCTTCGGCCCGGGAGCGGAGACGCTCGACGGCGGCATTGCCCTCCTCTTCGAGCATCGTGAGAACCCTCTCGGCACCCAAGTCGACGGTGGCGAGCGTCCGCGTGTCGACGACGTAGAGCACGTGGATTTCCGCACCGTACGTCTCGGCGAGTTCGAACGCGTCGGGAGCGGCCGCCTCCGCCGCCTCGCTTCCGTCCGTCGGCAAGAGGATTCGGTCGTACATACGAGAGTGTACGCAGACCAGTGATTAGAACCCTCGCCCGAAAACGCCCCGAGAGTCTCTCCCGACGCGGTGACCCGACCGCGTCGGGGTCGGCGTCGTTTTTCGAGTTCGGGTGGCGGTCAGGCGCGGAGCGACCGAGCGCTCTCCTCGCACCGCTTGAGCGCTTCGTACCGCTCCACCTCGTCGAGCGACACGGTGTCCGCGGTTCGCCATCCACCGTCCTCGCCGCCGAACACGAGCGCCTTCACCCACGACTCGGTCGCCAACAGCAGCGCCTCGGTCGGCCCGCCGTCGTCGACGGCGATGGCCAACTCCACGGCGTCGGCGCGGTTCAGCGAGGCGAGTTCGGCGTCCGACAGCGGGCGACTCGGCAGCGAGTCGAGTATCGACATACGACGCGGTACGTCGTTGCGCCTGTTGACGGTTGCGAACCGCCTCGCTGCGAACACGTATCGACGCTACGAACCCGTACGGACGCTACGAACCCGTACCGACGCTGCGAACCCGTACTGACGCTACGAACACGTACCGACGCCGCGAGCGGCGAAACCCGAAAGGCTTCTACCCCAGGGTGCGGCAGGAAGGGACATGACACCTCGCGGCGACGCCCGCTCCCGGTTCGACCGCGCGACGCTCGCGGTCGCCGCGCTCGCGGTCGTCGGTCTCGTCGCCCGTCTCGCCGGACTCGGCGCGAGGGCGTTTCACTGGGACGAAGCGCGCGTCGGCTACTGGACGCTCCGCTACCTCGACACCGGCGCGTTCGAGTACCGCCCCGTCGCCGGCGGGACGTTTCTCCCGCTCGTCAACCGCCACGTGTTCGCGCTCTTCGGCGCGAACGACTTCACCGCTCGCCTCGTCGTCGCGCTCGCGGGCGGGCTGCTCCCGCTCGTCGCGCTCCTCTACCGAAGCCGACTCCGCGACGACGAGACGGTCGCGTTCGCGCTCGTCCTCGCCGTCGAACCGGTGCTGCTCTACTACTCGCGGTTCGCCCGCGGCGAGTTGCTACTGACCGCGTTCTCGCTGCTCGCAGTCGGCTGCTTCCTCCGCGCCGTCGACGCCGACAGTCGCGGGTCGCTGTACGCCGGCGTCGCCGCAGTCGGTCTCCTGCTCTCCACGTCGGGCTTCGCGGTCGTCACGCTCCTCTGCTGGGCGCTGGCGGCGGTGCTGACGTTCGACCACCTCCGCGTCCGCGGCGATTCGAACCCGGTCGCGGCCGCCGGACGCATCCGGCGCGGACTCGTCTCGCGGGCGACGCCGCTGGCGCGCTCGACGTTCCTCCTGCTCGGCGTGGTGTTCGTCTTCTACGCGCCCCGCGCCGGCGACGCCGACGGCGTCGGCCTCTGGAACCTGACGACGCTCCCGGCGACGGTCGAGTCGGCGTTTCTCGGGTCGTTCCGGAAGTTCTGGGCCGTCCGCGTCGACTACCGGCGGACGGACGGCCACGAACTGCTCCCGTACGTCCTCGACTACGCCGAACTGCTCGTCACCGCGTCGCTCCCGGTGCTCGGTCTCGCCGTCGGGGCGTTCTTCTACGACCGCTATCTGACCGGCGGGCGGCGACCGCTGCTGCACTTCTTCGGCTTCTGGGCCGGCGTCTCGCTGCTTCTCGTGCCGATGCTCGCCGAGCAGTTCGCGCCGTGGCTCGCCGTCCACACGGTGACCGCGCTGACGCTTCCGGCGGCGCTCGGCGTGGCGGCGCTCGCACGGATGGGGCGTATCGGACTCGAACGCGACCGAGCGGCCCGCGTCGGCGTCGTCGCACTCGTCTCGCTCGTCCTTCTGGCGCACGTCGGCGGCGTCGTCGCCGCGAACGTCTACGGCCAACCGGGCCCCGACGACGACCTCGCGCAGTACGCACAGCCCTCACAACCGCTCGAACCGATGCTCGAAAACGCCTCGGCGGCGATGGAGCGCACGGACGGCCCCGACGTCGTCTACGTCGGTGAGGCGTTCTACACGCTGAACGCCGACAGCGACCGCCGGCCGCCGGTGTCGGACGCGTGGGGGAACCGGCTCCCGCTCCCGTGGTACTTCGAGCGCCTCGACGCGCGACAGACGAGCGTCGCCGACCCGAACGGGTTGACGATGGTCGCCGGCGAACCGGCGGTCGTCGTCGCGGACGGGGAGAGGCGGAGTCAGGTCGCTCGGCGACTGGAGGGGTACGAGTCGACGCGCTACGAACTCGGACTGTGGAACCGGGAAGTGTTCGTCTTCGTGAAGCAGTAGTCACTCGCGGATAGCGCGGGCCGTCCGGATACGCGGGACGTCCAGTCGGAATACGGTCCGGGCGTCGGCTGCGACTTCACCTTCGCTCGGCGCTGCGTCGTCGCGCACGGCGCACTCCGGCGAGGCCAACGGCCACACCGCTCCCGAGTGCGTGGAGGATTGCACGGCGGTTCACGTCACCGCCGTCGAGAACGCGAGATAAATACTTTCAGGTCAGCCGACAGCTCAACGGAAGCCCATCGCTTCGATCTGTTCCTGGTACCGGTTGCGGATGGTGACCTCGGTCACCTGCGCGACGTCGGCGACCTCGCGCTGGGTCTTCTTCTCGTTGCACAGAAGCGACGCCGCGTAGATGGCGGCGGCGGCGAACCCGGTCGGCGACTTCCCCGAGAGCAGGCCCTGCTCGGCGGAGACGTCGATGATTTCGGTCGCCTTCGCCTGCACCTCCTCGGAGAGTTCGAGCGCGGAGGCGAAGCGGGGAACGAACTGCTTGGGGTCGACGGGTTTCAGCTCCAGACCGAGTTCCTGCGAGATGTAGCGATAGGTCCGACCGATCTCCTTCTGCGGTACGCGGGATACTTCGGCGACTTCGTCGAGGCTTCGCGGAATCCCCTCCTGTCGGCAGGCCGCGTAGAGCGCGCTCGTGGCCACACCCTCGATTGAGCGCCCGCGGATGAGGTCCTCGTTGAGCGCGCGGCGGTAGATGACCGACGCGACTTCGCGAACCGACCGCGGGACGCCCAGCGCGGAGGCCATCCGGTCGATCTCGCTGAGCGCAAATTGGAGATTACGCTCGCCGGCGTCCTTGGTTCGGATGCGTTCCTGCCACTTGCGCAGTCGGTGCATCTGACTGCGCTTCTCCGAGGAGAGCGAGCGCCCGTAGGCGTCTTTGTCCTTCCAGTCGATGGTCGTCGTCAGCCCGCGGTCGTGCATCGTCTCGGTGATCGGCGCGCCGACGCGGGACTTCGACTGACGCTCGGAGTGGTTGAACGCCCGCCACTCCGGTCCGCGGTCGATAGAGCGCTCGTCGATGACGAGGCCGCAGTCGTCGCAAACGAGTTCACCCTGGTCTGCGTCCGTGATAACATCAGTAGAACTACATTCCGGACACTGCAGGGTCTCGTCCGACGTCTGTTCCGCTTGCTGCTCTCGCTGACGCTGCCGACTCGGACGTTCCATAAAAAGCTTGTGGGCAACGGAAGGTTTAAACCTTTGTAACAGAACTTTGACTGACAATTCGTAACAAGGCGTCGCCTTCTGCCATGTTTGGTAAATTATATATAATGTAATACAAATTTGGAGGTCGCTCGTAGTGTTGTCTACTAGGTTGAAGTTCCCGCTCGGAATCATACGACAGGGAGTTCCGGTGTCCACGACGTGAGACGCGTTTCGCGGTCGGTAGACACCGGATTCGAGGGGAGTGGGGGTTGGAGCGTGTGACCCCCATGAGTCGTTATGTCAGCATCGGGTATTAGTGTTCGTGAGGTCCGTGCGAATCTCCATCTCGATCCTCTCCCGACGGCGCTCGACGCCGGATAGTTATGCGCACTGTGCATTCACAAAGGTTTTTGTATAACCAAAAGGTATGCGGTGGTAGCATGAGTACTACTCACTCTCACGACGTTCGACAGGCGCTCGACGGGTGTCGCCCGGCGGACGTCACCCCGGTTCGTCTCGACGCGACGGTGCTCGATTCGACTGCGCCGTCGTACCTCCGCGACCTGAAAGCGGAGCTCGGCGAGGAAGGCTACCAGCCGGCGACGCTCGTCGTCGAGGCGCGTTTCGACGAGGACTGCTCGCTGGCGACTCAGCGGGAAGCCGACCGTCTCCGCGACCACGTCCGCGCGGCGGCGTTCCTCGGCGCGGGTCGGCTCGACGTCGTCGTCGACGAAGTGGCTGCGACCGAGAAGGTCGAACCCGCACTCGCGGCGCTCCGCGAACGCGCCGAACAGGAGGGCGTCACGCTTACGCTCTCGGGGGACGCTACTCTCGCCTGATGGGAGACAGGCGCGCGCTGGAGACGCAACTGGCCGTCGTCGCCGGGTTCGATAACCCGCAGGTCCGTCTCGAACAGTATCCGACGCCGCCGGATATCGCCGCCCACGTCGTTCACCTGGCGGACTTGCAGGGCGACGTCGACGGCCGGACGGTCGTGGACCTCGGCACCGGCACGGGGATGTTGGCGCTCGGGGCGGCGCTTCGCGGCCCCGACCGCGTCGTCGGCGTCGAACTCGACGCCGAAGCGCTCGCCACCGCCCGCGACAACGAACGCCGGGTCGGAACCACGACGCCGATTCACTGGGTTCGCGCCGACGCGACGCGCGCCCCGCTGTGCGTCTCCGACAGCGCCTCGAAGACGACGGTGCTGATGAACCCGCCGTTCGGAGCGCAGAACGGCAACCGCGGGGCCGACCGAGCGTTTCTCTCCACCGCGGCGGCACTCGCCGACGTCTCGTACTCGATTCACAACCGGGGGAGCCGGGAGTTCGTCGAGTCGTTCGCCGCCGACGAAGGCGGCGAGGTCACCCACGCCTTCGGCGCGACGCTGACGCTGGAGCGACAGTTCGACTTCCACGACGAGGCGACGAAGGACCTCGACACCGAGGTGTTCCGGATTCGGTGGTCGTGAACTCGCTCACCGGTACCGCTCTCTCGACGCGACTCGCACCCGGGTCCCGTTCGTCTCGGCGTACAGTTTTCCGTCTCGGTTCGTGAACCGAATCTCTCTGAGCGTCACCGACTCGTTCGTCCGGGGGACGGGCGCGGAGACGGTGTCGTTCTCGGTGCCGACGACGAGGCGGAAGCTCTCGTTCTCGGCCGCGATAGAGACGTTCTGTCCGGCGACGACCGGTTCGGCGGTCGCCGGCGGCGACGTGTACGCCGTCGTCTCGTCGCCGTCGACGGCGAGCGTCACTCGATAGCTCGCGTTGCTGCCGGCGAGCGACCACCCGGTTCGGTTCGCGACGACCGTCTCGCGCCACCCGACGCCGCCGACGCGGACCGCCGACCGCCCTCTGAACGCGAGTTGCGCTTTCGACACCTCTCTCGTCCAGATGTTTCGGTCGGGGTTGCGCACGACGACGCCGGAGGTAGTGACGCTCGTCGACTCGCCGAACCCTTCGAGGTCGAGCACCGACACCATCCCGTTGGTCACGTTCTCGGCGTAGGTCACCTCGTAGCCGCGGACCTGCACCGACTCCCCGGGCGAGTCGTCGCCCGCCGTCGTCACCATGTTGACCGCGATAGCCGGCCCGGTTATCGCCGCCGCGCCGACCAGCAGCAGGGCGACGGCCGCCTGCCGGCCCGTCACCGACCGGAGTCCGTTTCGTCCGCCGCTTTCGCCGCCCCTCTCGTCCCCGCTCTCTCGCGTTCGACGCCCCGAGCCGTCACCGACGACGTCGCCGGCCCGCTCGCGAACCGACGCGCCGACCCGGCCGAGGAGCGGACGGCCGCTCGCACCGACGGCGGCGGCGACGAGCGTCGCCAAGAGGAGGACGAGGGCGAGACCGACTGCGCGAAAGAGCACGTAGCTGTCGCCGCCGCGGTACCAGTACACCGCCCAGAGCGACTGCGAGACCGAAAAGAGGAGCACGCCCGTCCAGAGTCGCAACGCCGAAGGGAACTCGTCGCCGCGGCGGTCGACCAGCCACAGCGCGAGAAACACGCCGGCGAGAAGCCCGATGGCGTGCCCCTGAATCGCTATCTGCGCCCACCACGGGGAGACGATGGTCTCGCGCGAGGACGCGACGGTCGTCGGGTCGACCAGCGAGTCGTACAGGAGGTCGACGACGCGACTGGCCGACAGCGCCAGGACGGTGGTGAGCGGGTAGTAGACGAGCGCGAACCCGGCGAACGCGAAGACGACGCCCGAGAAGCCGACGATGGGGCCCACCGAGAACAGGGCGGTGAAGAGACCGACGGCGACGACGGCGGCGGGGAAGAGGAGAAACGCGCGGACCCGCGGGTCGGCGCGCCACTTCGACGACCCGAGGCTCTCACCCTCGCGCGCCGTCGGATAGTGACCCCACGCGTACTCGACCAGCGGCGCGAGCGTCAGCGTCCCGAACAGATTGCCGAGGAGGTGGCCCGCCCCCGAGTGCGAGAACGCGGCCGTGAGCATGCCGGTCGGGTAGAGATACGACCACGCTCGGAAGGGGACGACGACGGGCCGATACCAGTACTGGTACCCACCCTGGACGACGAGGTAGACGGCGAGCACGAACAGCGCCGAGACGAGCGTCCCCCACGGCACCCCGTAGAGCAGCCGCGACCGAAGCGCGGCGACTCGTCGTTCCCGGCGGTCGTCCAACCGCCACGCGACGTACAGACAGGCGACGGCGACGGCGACGAGCGCGAGTCGAGAGAGAGGGAGCCACGACGGAACCGCGAACATACCGACTCCAAGGCGGGCCGGAGTATCAAACCCGATGCTCGGTGCGCCGTGTGCGCTCCCTCTCGGTCACAACGACCGCAGTTCCGTCTGCGGGTCGACCACCCACTCGGTCCCCGTCTCGGTTATCTCGACCATCTCCTCTTGGCCGACGTAGCCCCACTCGGTGTCGACGCCGAGCTCCATCGTGTATATCTCGCCGACGCGAACCTCGCCGTTCGGAGCGTCGCCGTAGCGGTCCCAGAGCGGACCGAGCAACGTCCCGCCGTCGTGGGCGGCGCGGCCGACCTGGTGGCCGAAGGCGTGCTCGAAAGCGGGCCACCCGGCGTCGGTCAGCGCCTCCCGCGCCGCGGTGTCGACTTCGTGCCCTTCCACTCCCGCTTCGAGCACCTCGTGGCCGGCGTCGATGGCCGCGCGAACGTCCTCGAACGCCGACCGGAGGCCGTCGGGCACGTCGCCGCGGACGTACAGCCGCTGGATATCCGCCGAGTAGCCGTCCTGACGGACGCCGAAGTCGACGTGCAGGAGCTCGTTTCTCGGGACGCTGCGGTCGCCGGGTAGCGTGTGGCCGACTTCGCTCGCCCCGCCGGCGTGGACCGTCGGGCAGTACTCCCAGCTCCACGCGCTGCCGAGGTCACGCTCGGTCATCCGCGCGTGGAGCCAGTCGACGATTTCGGCTTCGGTCCACGAGGGGTCCCACGCCTCGACCATCGCGGCGAGCAGCTCCTCGGTCGTCTCGGCGGCGGCGTAGATGCGTTCCCGCTCGGTCGCGGACTTCAGCCCGCGGACCTCGCGGACGACGTCGCCCGCGCTCGCGAACTCGTACTCGTCGCCGATGGCGTCCCGGAGTTGGAGGTAGAGACCGTGCGTGAGGCCGTCGGCGACGTTGTCGTCGCGGTCGAAGTTGACGGCGACCGTCTCGGCGTCGGCGGCGACGGAGTCGAGCGCCTCCCGGAGCGCGGGGACGAACGATTCGTCGTAGGGGTAGACGTCGTGGACGCCGAGCCGCTCGGCGTTGGGTGCGTCGTGGCGGCCGAGAACGACGGCCGACGCCTCGGGACCGACGACGACGGCGGTGGGCCAGACGACGTCGAAACCCAGGATGTAGGGGAGACACGGTTCGTCGACCTCGTCGGTTTCGCGGCAGAAGGTGATCCAGCAGTCGGTGTCGTCGGAGGCGACGGCGGCGCGGGCCTGCTCGACTTTCCCGGCGATGAGCGTCCGGTCCATGGCGGACGCTCACGGGGGAGGACGATAGTCGTTAGCGTGGCGGAACGACGGGCGCGTCGAAAACGGGTTATATCTTCGATTCGGCGTCGTTGGCCAGTTCTTCCATCCGCTTGCCGACGCGGCCCGCGTTGGAGAACTCGTCGTCGCTCATCGCGCTCGCCAGCGCGTTGCCGAGGACGAAGACGGCGTGTTTGTGCTCGCTCTTGGACTTGTGGACGTGCGAGGGCTCGACGCTCAGTTCGTCGTAGGGGTCGAACAGCGACGAGTCGACGCCCTCCTGGGAGCGGAAGTACTCCATGATAATCACCATCTGTTCGTGTAGTTCGAGCAGGTCGTCCTTGTGCATAGAAATCGGTAGGTCTGTTTTCGTTTTAAGGGTTATTGCGGCGTTCTGCCACACCGACACGAGTGGCTCAGAAGACGTACTCGTCTTCGTGGCCCATCATCCCGTCGTCTTCGAAGCCCGGTTCGTCGTTGTCCATCGGTCCGCTGGTCTTGTAAGCCTTCATACCGGTCGAGAGCAGTTCTTCGACCGCCTCCTCGCGGTTGACGAACTCGCCCTGTTCGACGAGTTGGGCGATCTGCATCTCGATGTGCTCGGGGATGTTCATCTTTACTTTGGGCATTTATCGAACGTGGGTTTGGATACGCCGTATTTAAAGTTGACGCCGAGTGAAACGTTCGCAGGCGCCCTACGGTACGAGCTATCACGATGACGGTCGTGGAGCCGCAAACGTCGGTTTCGTTTTCGCGCATCCACCAGCGCCCCTGTACAAATTCACGGAGAGAGTCGACAACGATAGGTGAGTGGCGACGAACGATGCGGTATGAGCAAGAACGTCACCGGTCTCTACGAGGAGTTCGGCGGGGATAGACTCCCGCCCGGCCAGCGCAAGACCGAGCGGTTCCCGGTGCTCTCGAAGAGCGGGACGCCCTCGTGGGACCCGGCGTCGTGGCAGTTCGACGTCTGGGGCGCGGTCGGCGAGCAGTTGCAGTTCTCCTACGAGGAGTTCAAAGACCTGCCCGCAGAAACCCATATCCAGGATTTCCACTGCGTCACCGGGTGGAGCAAGTTCGACTGCGAGTTCACGGGCGTGACGTTCCCGACGCTCGCGAAGATGGCCGGCGTCGACGACGACGCGGTCCACGTGATGTTCCACGCGCTCGACGGCTACACGACGAACCTCTCGCTCGAAGAGTGCATGCGCGACGAGGTGCTGTTCGTCTACGAGTACGACGGCGAACCGCTCCCGGCGGACCACGGCGGCCCCCTCCGCGTCGTCACCCCGCACAAGTACGCCTACAAAGGGGCCAAATGGGTCGAGGGCGTTGAGTTCCTCACCGAAGCCGAGCGTGGTTACTGGGAGAAACGTGGTTACTCGAATACTGCTAATCCGTGGAACGAAGAGCGGTATAGCTGATAACGGCTCTGTTGAAACCCTCAAGCGGTGATAGATTTCAGGATTCGTGCTGAATACAGGGCGCGAGTCGGTCACTCGACCCCTGCTAGTCTTGGTGTTAAATACAGGTAGTTCTCATATTCAATAAAAGCAACTGTATATACTTCTTTAGTTCAAAATGAGGCTGAGTGTCTTACTAAATATCACATACATAGCTAGAGTTACTACAACCCGACTTAGAATACCGAGTCCAAAGAAATCGCCCACAAGAAAACCAAGGACGACGGTGAAAACCACCGCAAGATAGGTGGCCCACCCCGGAAGTGTCTCGGCTATAGCGTCGTGCATATTGAACTGTCTACTGTATGTCTGTGATGCGACCTATATCCTCCGGAGCAGACAGCGGTGCGAGATTGAAGCGGTAAATGCACACTACCTGAGGGCTGTTTCATTACTGGCTGAGTGAAACAAACATCAATGGCTTGCTGAATACATCCCTCTGTATTCAGCACGCCACATCTGTCATCGGATGAGGGTTTCAACAGGGCCCTGATAACGTAGTTTCGTCGAATTCCACGGCAGTAGCTACCTGACGAATTTGCACTAGATAGGGAGCTGATGTTCCACGAATGCCCTATGTTTTGGACTTGTTAGCCCAAACGATGGACGCTAGAAAATACTATAATCCGATACTACAACACCCATTGTAAATGGACAGTATATCGTATCAACACATTCTCTATTATTCGCCCTCACACATTCAACAGTTGTTCTTCGATCGAATTGATGATACCTCGAAAGTGGTCAGAGAAGAGGAAGAAAGAAGCAAACTTCGGGCTGGACTGAGTGCGTTTTTACCCGGGAATATCCAAGGAGAAAAGCAGACTAGAGAGAGTGTTATGAAGACGGTGAACCACAGCGAGGATTATATTCAAACAAAACGTGTAGTGAATGACCTTCTTGATGACAACACGATACCACGAATCAAAGAACTAGATATAGACAATATTTCAACATTGTATCGTTTTTCTTGTGAATGCCAGTTACTCCCCGCAGATGACTCACCAGAGGGAGCCAACTTGGTTGAAGTTATTGGACGAGAAGGCGATTTTTCATTTGAAGGCATCACGTCTCTCGATAACTGGAGTTCATTGAGTGATACACTATTTGCTATTCGAAATGACATTCCGTACCCGCTTGAGGGAATTATACAGCTTAGAGACATTGAAAATCAAATCATCAGCGATGAGATTGATTACCAAGTTCTTGAGCAAGCGGACTGCAAGGTGAATTTCATCTTCATCTGCCAATCAAACCGAGAAGAATTCCAAAAGTGGTTGAATCGACGCACTCTTATGAACGAATACTACGAGAGGGGGAACTAAAGAGGCGCTATGTGCTGTTTTTCCGATTGAAAGCTGTTCTCCGCGAGCGAGGCGAAGCCGAGCGAGTGGGCCGAGGAACGAACGGAGGCGGCGAAGCCGCCGAAGTGAGTGACGAGTGCTTTTGGTCCGAGAGCAGACGCTTCGCGTCTGCTAAGCCTTCGCGGTTTCACCGCGAAGACAGCTTTTGCCGAGGGCGCGCGAAGCGCGCCCGCAGCGCAAAAGGTGGGGTTCAAAAGCCCCGCGTCCTAACCCCCCTTAGATGAACCCGGCGCAGCGCAACCAGCAGACGACGGCGTCGCACGCCGAGGCGACGCTCGTGAGTCGGTCCTGCGAGATTCCGGACGTTTCGTTTCGGGCCTTCCTCGCCGACCAGACCGCCCCCCGAGTCCACTGGGCGTCGCCCGACGGCCTCGAACTCGTCGGCGGCGGGGCGGCGGCGCACCTCAGCGCGTCGGGACCGGAGCGGTTCGACCACCTCCGCGACGAGGCGGCCGCCGTCTTCGACGACGTCGACCACGAAGGGCCGGCGGCGACGCGGCCGCGGATGCTCGGCGGCCTCTCGTTCGACGCCGGTCACGAGGAGACGCCGCCGTGGACCGGCTTCGCGGCGGCGACGTTCGTCCTCCCGCGCGTGCAGTTGACCCGCGGCGACGACGCGACGTGGCTCACCGTCGTCGAGTACGGGCCGGACGCGACGCCCGAAACGGCCGACTCGGCGCTCGACGCCGCGCGCGATTCGCTCTCGGAACTGCCGATGATGCGACCCAGCGGCGGGTCGCCCGGCGTCGTCGACAGACGCTGGCGGACACCCAGAGACGAGTGGGTCGCGCAGGTCGAACAGGTCACCGAACGCATCCGGTCGGGCGACCTGCTGAAAGTCGTGTTGGCGACGGCGCTGGACCTCGAACTCGCCGAGCGAGTCGACATCCCGGACGTGCTCGAACGGCTGCGCCGGACGTACCCCGAGTGTTATCGCTTCCTCGTCCAACCGACCGACGAGGCCGCCTTCTTCGGCCCGCCGCCGGAGCGCCTCGTCAAGCGCGACGGCCGAACCGTCGAGACCGAGGCGCTGGCGGGGTCGATGCCGCGCGGCGAGACGCCCGAGGACGACGCCGACTTCGCCGCGTCGCTGCTGGAGAGCGAGAAACTCCAGCACGAACAGCAACTCGTCGCCGACACCGTCTGCGAGCAGTTAGAGAGATTCGGCGACGTGACCGCCCGCGACAAACGCATTCGCAAACTGAGCAACATCCAGCACCTCTGGACACCCATTTCGGCGACGCTCGACGACGACACGCACGTGCTGTCGCTCGTCGAGGCGCTGCACCCGACGCCCGCCGTCGGCGGCCTGCCGCTGGAGGCGGCACTGGAGACGATTCGACAGACCGAGTCGTTCGACCGCGGCTGGTACGCCTCGCCCGTCGGTTGGTTCGACGCCGAAGGCGACGGCGAGTTCGCCGTCGGGATTCGCTCCGGAGTCGCGGGCGGGACGCGGGCGACGCTGTTCGCGGGCAACGGCATCGTCGGCGACAGCGACCCGGAGGCGGAGTGGGAGGAACTCCAGCCGAAAGTGCGACCGATTCTGGACGAGTTGGAGCGGTAGTCTGCGAGGCGACCCGTTACCCGTTCTTCTCCCGCCGTTCGTCACTCGTCGTCGACGGCCGCTCGACCGGACTCCGAGGGCGTGTAGTCCCACTTGTCGTACTCCTCGGCGAACTCGGCGTAGTAGTCCGCCTTCCGCCGCAGTCGAGGGACGAGCTCCCGCAGCGTGTACCCTTCTCGGCGAAGCCGGCGGACGAGGTGGAGAATCTCGCGGTCTAACTGGTCTTCCGAATCGATGTCGTGCTGTTCGACGAGGGCGTGTTCGTCGTTCACGGTCGCCCGTCGGCGCGGTCCGTTATAGGTCTCTTGAGCGAGCGGCGACGACCCTTGCGAAGCGAGGAGCGGTACGAGGCTATCGCGCCGCCTATTTGACGGCGCGCGCCAAGGTCTGAACGATGATTGCGCCGAACCGAAACACGCTGTGGGCGCGCGTGCTCGTCGACGAACTCGCCGAGGCGGGCGTGTCGGCGGTCTGCATCGCTCCCGGCAGTCGTTCGACGCCGTTGACCGCCGCGTTCGACCGTCACGACGACATCCACGTCTTCTCGCACCTCGACGAACGCTCGGCGGCGTACTTCGCGCTCGGCCGGGCGCGACGAACCGGCGACGTGACGCCGCTCGTCTGCACGTCGGGCACCGCTGCTGCGAACTTCCATCCCGCAGTCGTCGAGGCCTCGCAGGCGCGCGTCCCGATGCTCGTGTTGACCGCCGACCGCCCGCCGGAGCTCCGCGACTCGGGGGCGAACCAGACTATCGACCAGGAGAAGCTCTACGGCGACTCCGTCCGCTGGTACAAAGACCTCCCCGAGCCCGAGGCCACGGACCGAAAACTCCGCGGGCTCCGGACGACGGCGCACCGCGCGCTGGCGCAGGCGACCGGCACGCCCTCGGGTCCGGTTCACCTGAACGTCCCGTTCCGCAAGCCGCTGGAACCCGTACCGGTCGACGGTGACGTGCCCGCCGACCTCCCGCCGCTGGCCGCTCACGGCCGCGAGGGGGGTAGCGGCGGCGACCACGACGGCGCGTACGTCCGGACGACCCGCGGCGTGCCGCAGTTGGACGACCGGGAGCTGCAGCAGATAGCCGAACTGCTCTCGGCCGAGCGCGGCCTCGTCGTCGCCGGACCCGCCGACCCGCCGGGCGTCGACCCGGAGGCGGTGGCGGTTCTGGCGCACGGCACCGGGTTCCCGATTCTGGCCGACCCGCTCTCCGGTCTCCGGTTCGGCGGCCACGTCCGGACGACGCCCGTCGTCGGCGGCTACGACGACTTCCTCGCGGCCGAGGCCGTCGCCGACTGGCCCGACCCCGAGGTCGTGCTTCGGATCGGCGCGTCGCCCACCTCGAAGCCGCTCAGGAAGTACCTCGCGCGGACCGGCGCCCGGCAGTTGGTCGTCGACCCCGCCGCCGAGTGGCGAGAAGCCGAGTTCGCGGCGTCGGACCTCGTCGTCGCCGACCCCTCCCGCCTCGCCGCCCACGTCGCCCGCCTCGTCTCCGGTCCCGACAGCGCTGCGTGGCGAGACCGGTGGCTCGCGGCCGACCGCGAGCACTGGGAGACGGTCGACCGAGCTGACGAGCTGTTCGAGGGGAAGGTTCTGGAAGACGTGGCCGACCTCGCGCCGGACCCGTCGACGCTGTTCGTCTCCAACAGCATGCCGGTCCGCGACCTCGACCGGTTCGCCCGCCCCTCCGACAAGAACGTCACCGCGCTCGGTAACCGCGGCGCGTCGGGCATCGACGGCATCGTCTCGACGGCGCTCGGCGCGGGCAGCGCGACGACCGACCCGCTGACGCTCGTCCTCGGCGACCTCGCGTACTACCACGACATGAACGGTCTGTTGGCGCTCGGACGGTGTGAGGTGGACGCCACGGTCGTCCTCGTCAACAACGACGGCGGCGGCATCTTCCACATGCTCCCTATCGAGGAGTTCGACCCGCCCTTCACCTCGCAGTTCAAGACGCCGCACGGCCTCGACTTCGAGGCGACGGGCGACCTCTACGACCTCGACTTCGAGCGCGTCGAAGCACGAGAGGAGTTCCGCGAGGCGTACGCCGAATCCGTCGCGAGCGCCGGCACGCAGGTCATCGAGGTTCGAACCGACGCCGAGGAGAGCCACCGAACGCGGGAGGCGCTACACGAGCAGGTCGTCGAACGCGTCGCCGACCTCCACTGACGGAGAGTCTTCGTTTCCGACGACCGGACACCGTCGCCCGACACCCGCCGAGCAGAGATTTACGTACTTCCCGACGAACGCCTAACGCATGTCCTCACCGCGCCGCGGCACGGACCCGTCAACCGAGCAACGGCAGCTTCGCCCGCGCGAGGAGCCGGACGGACTCGGCCGCGTCCTGGAAGACCTCTTCTCCGGCGGCGGTTCGGTGGCCGTCCTGACGATACCCGCCACGCTCTGGCTGCTCTCGGTGACGGCGGGCCGAAGCCTCTTCGCCGCCGCCGACGTCGTCTTCGTCTTCGGCGTCGCCTTCGTCTCGCTCGCCGTCTCGGTGAGCGCGTTCCGCGGCGACTGGGTCGGCGTCGGTCCGGCGTGGCCGCCGCGGTCGTACGCGCTGGCCGGCCTCCGCGTCGTCGGCTACAACGTCGCCCTGTGGGCAGCGACCAGCCTCGCGCTCCTCCCGGGGCTTCCCGCCGGCCCGCGCATCGGCGTCGGCGCCGTTTCCGGTGACTTCGTCGGCGTCGTCGTCGCCGTCGCCGTTCCGCCGCTGGCAGTCGCGGCGCTGCTTCGGGCGTGTCACGCCATATACGAGTTTAGAACGGCGAGTGCGTGAACCAGCGGCGGACGCACCGAGGCGAACGCGCGGCCGCCCGACGGCAACCTTTTTCGCGGCTCCGGACCCGCGTTCGGTATGGTCTCGGAGCTCTTCGACCCCGACCGCTGGGAGGTCGTCTCGACGGATTTCTCGGACATCACCTACCACCGCGCCGTCGACGCGCCCGTCGTCCGCATCGCCTTCGACCGCCCCGAAGTGCGCAACGCGTTCCGCCCGGGCACCGTCGACGAACTCCACGCCGCGCTCGACCACGCCCGCAAGCAGGCCGACGTGGGCTGCGTGCTCCTGACCGGAAACGGCCCCTCGGAGAAGGACGGCGGGTGGGCGTTCTGCTCCGGCGGCGACCAGTCGGTCCGCGGCGGCTCCGGCTACGAGTACCGCGGCGACGACGAAGCCGCCGAGGACGACGACCCCGCCGTCAAGACGGCGAAGGCGGGCCGTCTGCACATCCTCGAAGTGCAGCGACTCATCCGCTTCATGCCCAAGCCGGTCATCGCCGTCGTCCCCGGTTGGGCCGTCGGCGGCGGCCACTCCTTACACGTCGTCTGCGACCTGACGCTCGCCTCCGAGGAACACGCGAAATTCCTCCAGACCGACCCCGACGTCGCCTCCTTCGACGGCGGATTCGGGTCGGCCTATTTGGCCCGGCAGGTCGGCCAGAAAAAAGCTCGCGAGATTTTCTTCCGCGGGAAGACCTACTCCGCCGAGGAGGCCGTCGACATGGGGATGGCCAACGAGGCGGTTCCGCACGACGAACTGGAGGACGTGGCGTTCGAGTGGGCAGAGGAGATCACGAGCAAGAGCCCGACGGCGATTCGGATGCTGAAGTTCGCGTTCAACGCCATCGACGACGGGATGGTCGGCCAGCAGGTGTTCGCGGGCGAGGCGACCCGTCTGGGTTACATGACCGACGAGGCGAAGGAGGGCCGGGACGCCTTTTTGGAGAAGCGGGAGCCGAACTTCTCGGACTACCCATGGCACTACTAACCCACCTTTTTTAACGGGGTCCTCACGCCGCTTCGCGGCGCTCGAACCCCGCCAAAAAATCTGGACCAAAAAAGACCGGTCGCGCACGGCGCGACCGGTGAACCGCGCTCACGACTCTGTCGTTCGCGCGGATGCTACACCGTTGATTTGCTCAGCTTTTTACTCTCGGCCTTGCTCAACACTGCCTCCGCGAACTTCCGGTCGAACGTCTCCTCGGGCAGTTCCTCGAACCACGCCGCTCGCTCGATGTTCTCGTCGGCGACGCCGAGGTCGGTGCCGACTTCCGAGTCGAGGTGCCGACCCGACATGCCAAATTTGACGACTCCCTAGCACGGAGACGGAGCCAATGAGTACGCAGAACATCTCGCGCCGGAAGGCGTGGGTCATCGCGGCGCGGCCGCAGACGCTCCCGGCCGCCGCCGCGCCGGTCGTCGTCGGCGTCGGACTCGCGTTCCACGACTCTGTCTTCGCCTTCTGGCCCGCCGTCGCCGCGCTCGTCGGCGCGGCGCTCATCCAGATCGGGACGAACTTCGCCAACGACTACTACGACGCGATGCAGGGCGCGGACACCGAAGCGCGCGAGGGCTTTACTCGGGTAACCGCGGGCGGTCTCATCGACCCCGAGGAGGTGAAGCGGGCGATGTATCTCACCTTCGCCGCCGCCATCCTGCTGGGCACGTACCTCGTCTACGTCGGCGGCGTCCCCATCCTCGTCATCGGTCTCCTCTCGGTCGCCAGCGGCATCGCCTACACCGGCGGCCCGTACCCGCTCGGCTACCACGGGTTGGGCGACGTGTTCGTCTTCGTCTTCTTCGGCCTCGTCGCGGTCACGGGCACCTACTACGTCCAGGCCGCCTCGATTCTCGCCGACCCCCTCGCGGTGGGCGTTCCGGCCGGAACCGTTCCCCTCGAAGTGATTCTCGCCTCGCTGCCCGTCGCGGCCATCTCGACGAACATCCTCGTCGTCAACAACGTCCGAGACAGGGAGGAAGACGCGACGACGGGCAAGCGGACGCTCGCGGTCCGCTACGGGTACGGCTTCGCGCGGGCGGAGTACGTCGCCATGTTCGCGCTGGCCTACGCCGTTCCCGCCTACTTCTGGTTGGCGGCGGACTACGCGTGGACGGTGCTCCTGCCGTTTTTCACGCTGCCGCTCGCGATTCGGCTGACCCGCATCGTCGTCACCGAGACGAAAGGCGAGAAACTGAACCCCGCGCTCGAACGGACCGGGAAACTGCTGGCGGCGTACGCGGTGTTGTTCGCCGCCGGGGTGGCCGTCGGGTCTGTGATGTGATATGCGGGGTGTGAGAGTCGAACCGTTCTCGCTTCGTCTCCGGAAGCCGCTCGGCACGGCGAACGGCGAGATACGAGAACGCCGCGGTTTCCTCGTCGGCGTCGAGACCGACGACGGCGTCCGGGGCGTCGGCGAGGCGACGCCGCTCCCGGGGTGGACCGAGTCGTACGTCGAGTGTCGCGCCCGGTTGGAGGAGTTGCAGGACGCCGCAGACAGGGGCTACGAGTTCGACGCCGCGACGCTCGGACCGGCGGCCCGTCACGCGGTGAACCTCGCGCGGATGGACGTCGAGGCTCGCGCACGGGAGGTGGCACTGCACGACTGGCTCGCCGAGCAGTTCGGGACGCGGCGCGGCGGAGCCGCTCGACCGGCGACCGTCCCGGTCAACGCCACCGTCGGCGACGGGGCGCTCGACGAAACCGTCTCCGCGGCCGAAATCGCGGTGGAAGGCGGCTTCGACTGTCTCAAACTGAAAGTCGGCGCGCGACCGTTCGAGGCCGACGAGAAGCGGCTTCGAGCGGTGCGCGACGCCGTCGGCGACGACGTCGTTCTCAGAGCCGACGCCAACGGCGCGTGGGACCGCGGGACGGCCGAGCGGGCGGTCGACCTGCTCGCCGACCTCGACTTCTCGTACGTCGAACAACCGCTCCCCGCCGCCGACCTCGACGGGCACGCGGGGTTGAGAGGTCGCGGCGTCGGCGTCGCCCTCGACGAGACGCTGTACGACTCGTCCGTGTCGCTGCCGCTGAACATCCGCGACTACGCCGACGTGCTGGTTCTGAAACCGATGGCGCTGGGCGGCCCGGGACCGACGCTGTCGCTGGCGCGGTATCTCCGCCGATGCGACGTCGAACCGGTCGTCACGACCACCGTCGACGCCGCCGTCGCGCGCGCCGCCGCCGTCCACGTCGCCGCCGCGCTCCCCGGGGTTTCGCCGTGCGGTCTCGCTACCGGCGACCTGCTCGCCGAGGACCTCGCCGACGACCCGGTTCCGGTGATAGACGGGGAGAGTTCGGTCCCCGAGGGACCGGGTATCGCGGGCGTAACGTTCGACTCTCTGTTGCGATACTGAACGGGTCCCGTCACTGCCGAGCGAAGCGCGACGAGTTTGACGAAGTGCGACGAGGTGTGACGGAGTTCGACGGAGCGCGGTGACTGCGACGGAGTTCGACGGAGCGCGGCGAGTGCGACGGAGTTCGACGAGGTGCAACGGAGCGCGACGAGGTGCGAGGCGACGGGGAAATCGACACCCGTCGTCGGTTTACGAGCGTTGTTCGAAACAAACCTTTTAGCGACGGCGGACATGTGGTGAGATGGCACATGACAAATTTAGTCACAAACATCGCCTCGACGGTGGAGGAACACCCCGAGAACCTCGCGCTGAGCTTCAAGGGCAACGACGTGAACTATCGGGAGTTCTGGGGACAGACCGGCGCGTTCGCCTCCGGTCTCGCCGAGGCCGGCGTCGGCGAGGGCGACCGCGTCGCCATCTACCTGCCCAATCTCCCGCAGTTCGTCGTCGCGTTCCACGGGACGCTCCGAGCCGGCGGCGTCGTCGTCCCGATGAACCCGCAGTACAAAGCCCGCGAAATCGGCCACCTCCTGGCCGACAGCGGCGCGAAAGTCGTCGTCGCGCTCTCGGACCTCGTGCCGTTCGTCGAGGAGGTACAGGACGAGACGGACGTCGAACACGTCGTCGGCGTCGGCGGCGAGTCCGCGGGCGCGACGTCGTTCGAGGCCTTCTGCGGCGACCCGGAGTTCGAGACGGTCGACCGAGACGACGACGACGAGGCCGTCCAGCCGTACACGTCCGGAACGACGGGACAACCGAAGGGCGTCCTCCTGACGCACCACAACCTCGCGTCGAACGCCGAGCAGTCCATCGCCATCGTCCCCGACGGCATCCGCGCCGACGACAAACAGCTCGGGGTACTGCCGCTGTTCCACATCTACGGCATGACCGTCGTGATGAACGCGACGCTGTTCGGCGGCGGCGCGTACTACCCGTTACCGTCGTGGGACGCCCAGGAGGCGATGTCGCTCGTCGCCGACGAGGGGCTCACGCTGATGCACGGCGTCCCCGCGATGTACAACGACGTCATCAACCAGCCGAACGCCGAGGAGTTCGAGCTCTCCTCGCTTCGGCTCTGCGGCGTCGGCGGTGCGGGCATCCCGGTCGAGGTTCTCAGAAAGTTCGAGGAGCTCTACCCGGTCGAAGTCTACGAGGGCTACGGCCTCACCGAGACCAGCCCCGTCACCCACTTCAACAGCCCCAAGGACGGCCGCCGCGTCGGCAGCATCGGGAAGGCGCTGCCCGGCATCGACGCGCGCATCGTCACCGAGGAGTTCCAGGAGATCGGCCCGGTCTCGGAGGGTCCGGTCGACGAAGACGAGGTGGATTTGGACGAAATCACGGGCGAACTCGTCATCAGCGGGCCGAACGTGATGAAGGGCTACTACAACCTCCCCGACGCGAACGCCGAGGTGTTCACCGAGCACGACGGCAAGCGCTGGTTCCACACCGGCGACCTCGGCTACCACGACGAGGACGGCTTCTTCTACGTCGTCGACCGCGCCAAGCACATGATAAACACCGCGGGCTACAACGTCTACCCGCGCGAGGTCGAGGAGCTGCTGTTCGAGCACGAGGCCGTCGCCGACGTCGCCGTCGTCGGCATCCCGGACGACCGCCGCGGCGAGACGGTGAAAGCGTTCGTCGTCCGCGCGCCGGATGCAGACGTGAGCGCCGACGATATCCGCGAGTACTGCCTCACCAACCTCGCGGAGTACAAACACCCCCGAGAGGTCGAGTTCGTCGACGAACTGCCGCGGACGACGACCGGGAAGGTCCAGAAGTTCGAACTCGTTGGCGAGGCCGAGGCGTCGGATGACTGAGGGCGACTCCGACGGCGACGACGACGCTACGGAATCCGAAATCGGCACGGACGGCGGTACCGACGCCGTGCTCCTCGACAGAGACGCGGAGACGGGCGTCGCCACCATCACGCTGAACAACCCCGGTCTGCGCAACGCGCTCACCGTCGACGTCGCCGACGGTCTCATCGACGCGCTCGACGAGTTGGAGGGGTCGGACGCTCGCTGCGTCGTCGTCACCGGCTCCGAGGGGTCGTTCTCGGCGGGCGGCGACGTGAACGCGATGATGGAACTGCAGTCGGGGAGCTGGTCGCTCGACGAAGCCGTGCGACACATTATCCAGAACACGGGGAGATGCGTCCAGCGACTCGCCGAGTGCGAGTTCCCCACGGTGGCGAAAATCGAGGGCGTCGCCGTCGGGGCCGGCGCGAACGTCGCCATCGCCTGCGACGTGCAACTGATGAGCGAGGAGGCCCGGATGGGCTTCGGTTTCCGGCAGGTCGGCCTCGCCGTCGACTCCGGTACCTCCTATCTCCTCCCGCGACTCGTCGGCGACAACGTGGCGAAGGAACTCGTCTTCACCGGCGAACTGCTCGACGCGGAGCGAGCGCTCGACCTCGGCCTCGTCAACCACGTGTACTCCGACGAAGAGTTCGACGAGCGGGTCGACGCGTTCGTCGAGAAAATCGCCGAGGGACCGACCGTCGCGCTCCGGACCTCGAAGCGACTGCTCGACCAGGGCTGGGAACTGTCGCTCTCGTCGGCTATCGCCAACGAGGCGGGCGCGCAGTCGGCGGTGTTCGAGACGGCGGACCACACCGAGGGCGTCGAGTCGTTTATGGGTAAGCGCTCGCCCGACTTCCGCGGCGAGTAGCGGAGGCGGACACGAACGACGCCGACGCGCTCACAGCGCGTTCTTCATCTGCCCGAGCGAGACGTTGAGCGCGCCGCGGACGAACGGGAGCGGGTCGTCGGCGCTCAGGTAGTCGATACCGCGGTGTTTCGGCCGGTACATCGACTTGGCCATCCCGACGGCGGTCGAGGCGAGCGTCGGCGGGTCGACGAACGACTCCTCGTTCGTGAGGATGCTCGTGAGGTGTGCCGCTTCGCCGCGGAGCAGGTGGGTCGCGACGTCGACCTCGTAGGGGTTCTCCGGGTCGATGTCGACCGGTCGACCGGTGGCCGTCTGCCAGTAGTACAGCGGGAAGTCGGCTCCGGCGCGAACCGAACAGGGAAGCGACACCCAGACGCGCGGGTTTATCTCCATCAGCGTGAACTCGCCGGACTCCGGCTCGCGCTTGAACTGCACGGAGGCGAACCCGTGCCAGTCGAGTTCGTCCAACAGCGCGCGCCCGGCCGCTTCCAACTCGGGCAGTCGGACCGTACGGCGGTAGACGCTCGTGCCGCCGGCGTAGTTCCAGCCGCGAAGTTGGTGTTTCTGACACGTGGCGACCGGTTCGCCGTCGTCGTACAGCGCCCACAGCGCGTACTCGTCGCCGTCGACGAACTCCTGTGCGATGGGGTCGTGTCGCATCTCGCCGCGGATCGACGCCACGTCGGGCTCGGTTCCCGCTTCGAGATAGCTCGTAGAGCCGGGGTCGAGCAGTTTCCGCGGCGGCACCGAGGCTTCGTACTCGTGGGTCAGCACCGAGTACCGACCTTTCACGATGCGGTTTCGGTCCCTGTCGTCGACTTCGCTCAGCAGTTGCGTCTCGGGTGCACTCACGCCCGCGTCGGCGGCGACTTCCACGAGCCTTAGGCGGTCGTGGACGGTCCGGAGTTGCTCGAACGACGGCCACAGCGTCGAGACGTGGTCGGCGAACCGCTCTCGTCGGCGAGCCAAGACGAACACGTCCGCCTCGCGCATCGGCACCAGCGTCCGAACGTCGGAGCGTTCGGCCAGCGAGAGGAGCGCATCCTCGTACCCCTGAAGGTCCTCGCCGGGTCCGGGGACGACGTGGCTCTCGGCGCTGTAGCGGGACGAGAAGCCGGAGGCGGTCTTCCGTTCGGAGACGGTTATCGGACGAACGTCGCGGCGGCCCAGCGACCTGACGAAACTGACACTGCTCGGTGCACTTATCGCCGGAATCACTATCGACTCGGCTCCCGGCCCGGGGGTGCTCATGGCCGAACTATCGGTAAAGCGGTTATTCAATCCGAGTATATGCCCTATTTCAGTAGAGTTTATCTGCCTAACACCATCTCCGCATCGGGGGACAAAATCGCCGAGCACAGATGTCTGTACGGGGTTCGTTCTGTCCGGCTGTCGCGCTGAGGAACCTGACCCGGACGACGATATCGGTAGTGACAGACTACAATCTACTCGTCCCGCCGAACCCGTGGTGCGGTGTTGCTCGGGACGACTGGGGCGGACGGGGCGGCGGGAGCGGACGGCGGGAGCGGACGACGGGAGCGGCTCGGACCGCGAAAGCGGGAGCAGCCCGGCCAACGGGGGCGGATGCGGCGCCCGCTGGACCCTCCCATCTATCGTCCGCTCATGACGTTGGTCGACCCGCACCCCGGACAGCGCGTCATCTCGCCTAATCGCGGTACTTCGACGCGGTCCCACTCGTCTCCGCCGGACGGCGCCTCGAAGCCGCAGTTGAGACACCGCGAACGCGCACTCTGTTTGGATGCCATAACTCGTGTTACCTTGCATCACGGTCGGGGAAAACCGTTCCGCCGAACTCGGCCCGAGGTCGACGGGCGAGCGAACCACCTCCGTCGGTTCCCGAGCGGAGACGTGGCAGAGCCGAGAGAAACGGGCGGTCGCACGCTACTGACACTCGTCGCGCTCGCGGTGTTCGTGACGCTTCTCGGAATCGCTGTCGTCTGGGCGGCAAGCTACGGACCACCGTGACCGCCCGGAAGGGAGACCCGGCCGGTCGTCGGGGTCACTCGTCGCCGTAGGTGACACCCTCGCGGGCGTCGGCACGTTTGCGACGCACGGCGGCGGCGGCGTTGCTCGCGTCGTAGCCGAAGAACACGTCGTTCGCGTAGGCCTCGGCTACTTCCGTCGCGTGGACGAGGTCGTCTACGTCTACGTTGACGGCGTAGAGTTCGATGGAGAAGGGCGTACCCGTGCCGTCGCCTCCGCCGGAGGGCGGCGTCGACTCGTCCGGCGTCCAGTTCAGTCGGCTCTGAAAGCCCTTGGCGATGGATTCGAGCCAGTACGTCGTCGCGTAGTGGATGTCGTACAGGGGGACGACGAACTCGTCGACGTGCTCCGCCAAGGCCTCGATGTCGAGGCCGGCGCGCGTGTAGAGATGCCCCGGATACGGGTCGGGGTAGAGGGTGAGATACGTCTTCCCAGGGATGCGCTCCGTGGCCTCGGCGACGAACTCGGTGATGACCGACGCGCGCCAGGCGAACCAGTCGTCGCCCTCGTCACCTCGCGGACGAGACCCGCTCGGTTCTTCGGCGGAACGCTGTTCCGCCCACTCCGCGTACTGCCGCTCGCAGCGCTCGCAGTGACAGTACCCCTCGCGCGGGAACCCCACGTCGTCGAGGCGCACGTCGCCGTTCTCGGCGGCGCAGTCCTCGATGATTTCGAGCAGCCCCTCGCGGTACTTCTCGTTCGTCGGGCAGATGTACGCCCAGTCGAAGTACGTCCGGTCGCGAGTGGCGAGTTCGCCCTCTCGGTTCACGGGAACGAGCTCGGGATTCTCGTCGGCGGCGGCGTTGTCGCCGAAACACGAGACCATGTTGACCGCGTTCGGAAGCGGCGCGGCCGCGCGACCGGTGACGTCTTTGACCTCGTAGAACCCGGCGTCGAAGTCCGGCCACTCGACTTCCTCTGCGTTGCGCGTGACGACCCCGTACATACCCGCCGGTTGGCGGTGACCGTCCCTAAGTCGTTCGTTCTGACGGAGACGGCGTACCCACTCCGCGAGGACACTGGCTCGTCGAACTGTCCGATGTATTAGCGAGAATACTAATCTTCGCGTGCGACCTACTGACACCCTGCGAACGAGGTGAGGAAGATGGTACTGAAACCCGAAAAACGGGAACGAAACGAACGGACGGTCAGACGCTTCTTCGACGAGCTGGTCGGCGGCGGTGACTACGGTGTCGCCGACGAGGTGTTGACCGAGAACTACGTCCGCCACGAGCTGGGACCGAATCCGGATATGACGGGCCGTGAAGCGTTTGTCGAGTTCGTCGATGGGTTCAAAGACGCGTTCGGCGACGCTCGCGTGGATATCGACGAACTCCTCGTCGTCGACGACTACGTCGTCGTCAGAGCGACGGAGCGGGGAACCCACGACGGCGAGTTTATGGGCATCAAGCCTACCGGCAACGAGTTCGAGATCGGCGGCATCGTCATCCACCGCCTCGAAGACGGGAAGATCGCCGAGACGTACGCGTGTTGGGACTTGCTCGATATGCTGCGGCAACTCGGTGTCGACCCGGTCGCGGGGTAGTCGAGCGCACCCGAGTCGAGGAGAGCGTCGGCTCACCCCTCGGCGATTCGAAGAGTCGGGGACCGAAACTCGCGGGTTACGCTTCGACTTCGACCTCGACGGGTTCGGCTCCGCCGGAGGCGAAGACGTAGACGAGCGTCATCATCGCCAGTACGAGCACGAGTTTTGCCTTTCCAGACATGGCCACGGATACAGTCGGGTGGTACAAAGGTATTGTGACCAAACCCCCGGATATCGCGTCCCTATCTGCGGGTTTGCCGGACTCGGAGAACCGCGTTCGAGCGGTGGTCGTCGCCGCGCTACGTCTGCACGTCGAGATGGGCGGCGATGTCGTCGCGGACGATCTCTCCGCAGTAGGCACAGCGCACCCCGTCTGCGACGACGGTGAACTTCGAGGCGATGGGTTCGTCGTCGTTGGTGATGCAGTTGCGGTTCGGACAGGAGAGCAGGCCGGTGACGGTCTCGGGACGGTCGACCCGACTCTTCTCGACGACGTCGTAGTCGCGGATGATGTTGATGCTCGCCTCCGGCGCGATGAGCGACAACACCTCGACCTCCGACTGACTCAGCTCTCTGTCCTCGACTTTCACCACGTCCTTGCGACCGAGACGGTCGCTCGGGACGTTCATGCCGATGCTGACCCCTTCGCCCTCGGAGCCGTCGATGCCGAGGATGGCGAGGACGTTCAGCGCCTGTCCGGCGGTGACGTGGTCGATGACGGTCCCGTTGCGAATCTTCGAGACGCGGAGTTCGTGGTCGCTCATCGGCTACCCTCCTTGGCCCGCGCCAGCAGCCCGTCGAGCAGCGCCATCCGGACCGGAATCCCGTTGTGCGCCTGCTCGAAGTACGTCGCGTACTCGGTCTCGTCCACCTCGGGTGCGATCTCGTCGACCCGTGGCAGCGGGTGCATCACGCTCAGGTCGTCGCGGGCGGCCTCCAGCGTCTCCTCGTCGATTCGGTACTGTCCGGCGACGGCGCGGTACTCGTTCTCGTCGGGGAAGCGTTCGCGCTGGATGCGCGTGACGTACAGCACGTCGAGTTCGGGGAGCACCGCCTCGAGGTCGGTGTGCTCGCGGACGTGCGCTCCCGCCTCGTGCAGGTCGAAGCGGACGTTTCGCGGCAGGCGGAGGCTCTCGGGGCTGATGAAGTGCTGGCGGACGTCGAAGTTCGTCAGCGCGTGCGCGAGCGAGTGGACCGTCCGACCGTACTTGAGGTCGCCCATGATACCCACCGAGAGGTCGTCCAACCCCGCTCGTTCGCGGATGGTGTAGAGGTCGAGGAGCGTCTGACTCGGGTGCTGACCCGCGCCGTCGCCCGCGTTCACGAGCGGGACGTCGACGAACTCGGAGGCCATCTTCGCCGCGCCTTCGGAGGGATGCCGGAGGACGATGGCGTCGGCGTACCCCTCGACGACGCGGACGGTGTCGGCGAGCGTCTCGCCTTTCTTGACCGACGACGACTCGACGGTGCCCATGTCGACGGTCGTCCCTCCCAGGCGTTTCATCGCGGTGTCGAAACTCATCTTGGTGCGCGTGCTCGGTTCGAAGAAACAGAGCGCGAGCACCGCCCCCGCGTGTCGCTGACGGTACGCGGCCGGGTCGGCGTCGATGGCCGCCGCCCGGTCGAGCACCGCCTCGATGCTCTCCCGTGACAGGTTCGCCGCGGAGATGAGGTGGTCCTGACGCATTACGTACAGGCGGGTAGTGCAGCGACTTGAATCAATCGGGAACGTGGTTCTGAGAACTATACAGCATCGTGCGGATTCAGTCGGGGCCAGTTTCGAAATTCGAACCGGTGACGACCGTCAGTGGTTCCGGAGGCGAGAAGCGAGGCTGTGACGTCGGAACCAGTCGGGAGAACCGGACACGGATTCGCGTAGACCGGGGTCGCTGGAGTACGCTACGACCGGGGGTGGGAGACGAGAGGTGGAGGGGAGAGACGGAGTGAGTGGTGGGTGGGGCGAGAGGACGAAGGAGAGAGACGGGTGGGTGGGGCGAGAGGACGAAGGAGAGAGACGGGTGGGTGGGGCGAGAGGACGAAGGAGAGAGACGGGTGGGTGGGGCGAGAGGACGAGGGGAGGAGACAGCGAGCGTCTACGGCCAGTTACCGCCCTGTTCGTAGGCGTCGACGACGCGCTGGATGGCGACGACGTACGCGGCGGTGCGGAAGTTCGGCACGTCGTTGGACTCGTATGCGTCGACGAGGTCCTCGAACGCGTCGACGATGACCGTCTCCAGTTCGTCGTTGACGCGCTCCTCCGACCAGTGGAAGCGCTGGCGGTTCTGGACCCACTCGAAGTACGAGACGGTGACGCCGCCGGCGTTGGCGAGGATGTCGGGGAGGACGGCCACGTCGCGGTCGGTGAGCACGTCGTCGGCCTCCGGCGTCAGAGGTCCGTTCGCCGCTTCGACGACGACGTCCGCCTGCACGTCGTGGGCGAGGTCGCCGTCGATGGCGTTCTCGAGCGCGGCGGGGACGAGGAGGTCGACGTCGAGCGTCAGCAGGTCCTCGTTGCTCATCTCCTCGGTCGCACCGTCGAAGCCGCTGAGGCTGCCCGTCTCGGCTTTGAACTCCTTGGCCTCCCGCGCGTCGAAGCCGTCGGCGTTGTAGACGGCGCCGCTGGAGTCGGAGGCGGCGACGACGTTCGCGCCGAGGTCCTCGATGAGGTACGCCGCGATAGACCCGGCGTTGCCGTAGCCCTGCACCGCGACCGTCGCGCCTTCCATCTCCTTGTCGAGGTAGTCGAACGCCTCGCGCGCCGTGAACATCGTCGAGCGACCGGTCGCTTCGACGCGGCCCTCGCTGCCGCCGGAGTCGATGGCTTTGCCGGTGATGACGCCCGGTGCGGTCGTGTTCTCCAGTTTCTCGTAGGTGTCTTTGATCCAGTTCATCTCCCGCTGACCGGTGTTGACGTCGGGTGCGGGGACGTCTCTGTCCTCGCCGATTATCGGACGGAGTTCCGTGGCGAACGACCGGGTGATGCGTTCGAGTTCGCTCTCGCTGTACTCGTTGGGGTCGATGACGATGCCGCCCTTCCCGCCGCCGTAGGGGATGTCGACGACGGCGGTCTTGTACACCATCCACCCCGACAGCGCCTTCACCTCGTCGCGCGAGACGTTCGGGTGGTAGCGGATACCGCCCTTGTAGGGGCCGCGGTCGCCGTTGAACTGCGAGCGATACGCGCGAAACACTTCGAGCCGTCCGTCGTCCATCTCGACGGAGAGGTTCGCTTCCAGGACGCGTTCGGGGTTCTTCAGGCGTTCGAGTACGTCGGGCGAGACGTCCAGATACGCGGCCGCGTCGTCCACCTGCTCCTGTAAACTCTCGAACGGGTTGGCCTCCTCAGACATATGCTCTGAGAGAGGACTCGGAGAACGATTAAAGCTTGCCGAAGCAACAGCAATCGCCACCGCTACTCGTGTTTACAGCTTCCCCGCCGCCTTCGCCCGCGCCAAGATGCGTTCCGCCTGCGCGACCAGCGGCCCGTCTATCATCTCACCGTCGACCTGGAAGACGCCGCGACCCTCGTCGTCGGCTCTCTCCTTGGCCGCGACGACCTTCCGTGCCCACTCGATTCGGCCGTCGCTCGGCGTGAACGCGTCGTTTATCACCGGTACCTGCGCGGGGTGGATGGCGAGCTTCCCGTCGTAGCCGAGGGTGAGCCCGAACGACGTCTCCTCGGCTAACCCCTCCGGGTTCTGGAAATCGGTGTACACCATGTCGAGGGCGTCGACGCCGGCTGCACTCGCCGCGAGAACGACGTGCTGGCGGGCGTAGAGCACCTCCGTCGCCTCCTCGGTCCGCGTCGCGCCGATATCGGCGGCGAGGTCCTCGGCCCCGAACGCCAACGCGTCGGTCGCATCGACGGCAGCGATGTCTTCCGCCGCGAGGACGCCCGCGGCGCTCTCGACGAGCGCGAGCACCGGGAGCGTTCGGCCGCGCTCGTCGAGAAGGTCGGCCGCTCGCTCGACGTCCGCCTCCGACGCGACCTTCGGGAGCATCACGGCGTCGAGCCGAGCGTCGTCGGCGAGAATTCGGTCGAGGTCCGCACCGAGATCGACCCCGCTGAGGCGGACGCAGACCTCGGCGTCGGGGTCGAACTCGGAGTCCGAGAGCACGTCTCGAATCGCCTCGCGGGCGTCGGCCTTTCGCTCGGGCGAGACGGCGTCTTCGAGGTCGAAGACGATGGTGTCGGCGTCGCTCGTCGGGGCTTTCCGCATGAGCTCCGGGCGGTCACCCGGCGAGAAGAGTACGCTACGTCGGGACATACCTCGAACGATGCGGAGCGACGGTTTAAGTTCCGCCGGTCCGGGTCGACTCGAATCGGTTCGGCGACGATACGGCGGGCGAACGCGCTACGGCCAGAGTCCTCGAACCTCGTGGGCCTCGGCGACGCGAGAGAGCGCGACGATGTAGGCGGCGTCGCGCCACGTGACGCCCCGCTCGTCGACCTCTGCTCGGACGGCGTTCCACGCCTTCAGCATCTCCGTCTCGAGTTCGTCGTTGACGCGTTCGAGCGGCCACGCGCGGCGATTGATGTCCTGAAGCCACTCGAAGTAGCTCACGGTGACGCCGCCGGCGTTCGCGAGGATGTCCGGAATCACGGGGACGCCGCGCTCCTCGAAGATGGTGTCCGCGGCGGACGTCGTCGGTCCGTTCGCGCCCTCGACGATCATCTCCGCCCGCACGTTGTTCGCGTTGTCGGCGGTGAGGACGTTGCCGACGGCCGCCGGGATGAGTACGTCTACGTCGAGTTCCAGCAGTTCTTCGTTGCTGAGCGTCTCCGGCGCGTCGTAGCCGGACACCATGCCGGGTTGCTCGTCGTGACCTTCCACGTCCTTCGTGTCGAGGCCGTCGGGGTCGTAGATGGCGCCGTCGACGTCGCTGACGGCGACGACCTTCGCGCCGAGGTCGTCTAAGAAGCGCGCCGCGTTCGCACCGACGCTGCCGAAGCCCTGGACGGCGACGGTCGTCTCCGCGGGCTCCCAGCCGTAGTAGTCGATCGCCTCGCGGGCGATGATGCCGACGCTGCGGCCCGGCGACTCCTCGCGGCCGTGGCTGCCCCCGATGACCGGCGGTTTGCCGGTGACGACGCCGGGTGTCGTCTCGCCCTCCTGCATCGAGTAGGCGTCCATGAACCACGCCATCGTCTGCGGGCCCGTCCCCATGTCGGGGGCGGGAATGTCGTGCATCGGACCGATGATGTCGCGGAGTTCCTCGGCGAGGCGACGCGTGAGTCGCTCCTTCTCGCCCTCGCTGAGCGTCTTCGGGTCGACGACGACGCCGCCCTTGCCGCCGCCGAAGGGGATGTCCATCACGGCGCACTTCCAGGTCATCCACATCGAGAGGCCGACGCACTCCTCGGCGCTCACGTCGGGGTGGTAGCGCAGACCGCCCTTGAACGGCCCGCGGACGCTGTCGTGCTGGGCTCGATAGCCGGTGAACACCTCCAGTGACCCGTCGTCGCGACGGAGTGGAATCGACACCTGGTGGACCTTGTCCGGGTACGACAACCGCTCGATGATTCCCTGGTCGACATCGACCTGTGCCGCCGCTCGTTCTAACTGCCGCCGGGCGGTTTGGACCGCCGACTCCGATTCTTCTTCGACCTTCGATGTACCTTTAGCTGCCATAGATGACTCTCTCGTGTCTGTGATTCGCAGTCGCACGCTTCCGGTGCGACAGGACCGGAGCGTCCGCCGGCGAAGGGCATCTCCGGAGCATTCGTCTGCGCTTCCGTTCCGAACAACATAATTGTTGTTAATGTCTTTTGGTCCGGTCAGATATTGCGGAGGCGGTCGGGGGAGAACCTCAGCATCGACCGGTAAGATTTTGCGCCGACCGGCCGACGCGGCGAGCATGACCGGACGCTACTACGAGGAGTTCGAGGTCGGCGAGACCATCGAGCACGCGACGCGCCGGACCGTGAGCGAGGGAGACAACCAGCGCTTCTGCGACATGACGATGAACCAGCAACCGCTGCACCTCGACGCGGCGTTCGCGGCCGACACGCAGTTCGGCGAGCGCCTCGTCAACGGTCTCTACACGATGAGTCTCGCCGTCGGCGTCTCGATTCCCGAGACCACCGACGGCACTATCGTCGCCAACCTCTCGTACGACGACGTCTCTCATCCCGCGCCGGTGTACCACGGTGACACCATCCGAGCGCAGTCGACGGTGACGGAGAAACGCGAGACGAGCGACGGCGAGCGCGGCGTCGTGACGATGCACGTCGAGGCGTTCGTCGTCGGCGACGAGGAGCGGGACGAGGAGCTGGTCTGCGAGTTCGACCGAACGGTGCTGTCGCTGAAGCGGCCCGAGTCCGACGGGTAGGAACGAGCTATCGGGGAGTAGTGGCGAGCAGGCGGCCGCGCTACATCGTCCGCGGTCGGATGGCCGCACACCCGCCTCGTCGGAACCGCGGTGACGGTCAGGTCACGGGCGGGCATGGCCTCGTTGTCACTCAAAAAGATACGGGGAGAACGAGCCGAGAGAGAGAGAGGTGACCGGCTACAGCAGCGAGACGATGAGGGAACTGTTGATTCCGACGGCGATCCACGTCGGCAGCGAGAGTCCGGCGGGGACGACGAACCGATACAACGCCGGGAGAATCTTCCAGCCGACGAGGGCGACGGCCAGCGAGAACGTTTTGAGCAGCAGCATCGCCTCGACGACGCCGACCGTCTCCATGAGCGTCCGCGCGAGCGGGTTCATCTCCGCGAGCCCCAGCGAGAGACCGTAGGCGGTGAGTCCCACGTCGAGGGCGAACCCGAGCAGCGCGAACGCCCAGAGGTGCGGCTCGAACCGCGCGAGTGTCGTTATCGGTGAGTACGCCGCGACGGTCCCGTTCGCTCCGGCGGCCCCGAAGCCGCTCACGTCCTCTCTGCTCATTACCACCGAAGACGCGGGAATGAGCCTTGGTAATCCGCAGCGTACTCGTCGACAACGAGTCGCTACCGGTCACTGGCTATTGTCGAAAACGCAGAACGCACCGCCTACGCGGCGTTGTTCGGCGGTAAGCCGAGATTACAGCACCGTGCCGTGCTTCTTGTCCGGGAGCTCTTTCTGCACGTCGGCGTAGAACTCGAAGCGGTTCACGAGTTCCCGGCGGAGGTCGCTCGGCGGCACGATTTCGTCGACGACGACTTCGCTCGCCATGCGGTGGATGTCGATGTCGCGGCGGTACTCCTCGCGGAGCTCCTCGGTTCGCTTCTTCCGTTCCTCGGGGTCCTCGATGGCGTCGAGTTTGTTCCGGTAGACCGCGTTGATGGCGGCTTCGGGACCCATGATGCCGATCTCACCGGACGGCAGACCGATGACGCTCTCGGGGTCGTAGGCGGGGCCGCCCATCGCGTAGATGCCCGCGCCGTACGCCTTCCGGACGACGACGGTCTGTTTCGGGACCGTCGCCGACGACGTCGCGTAGATGAACTTCTTGCCCTTCTCCAGAATCGCATCCTTCTCGACCTGCGACCCGGCCATGAAGCCCGGCGTGTCGCAGAGGTACAGGAGTGGAATCTCGTAGGCGTCGCAGGTCCAGATGAACTCCGCGGCTTTCTCGGCGGCGTCCGGGAAGATGGCCCCCGAGCGCTCCGTGGGTTGGTTGGCGACGACGCCCACCGGTCGGCCGTCGATGCGGACGAACGCCGTGACGATTTCGGAGCCGTACGCCGACTTTATCTCGAACACCGACTCCGCGTCGGCGATGCGCTCTATCAGGTCGAGCACGTCGTACGCGCGGTTCGGCGATTCGGGGATGAGTTCGTCGATACCCTCGGGACTGAATTTTGGGGGTTTGGGTTCGCTCCGCGGCGGTTTTTCGCCCGCCTTGTTCGGCAGGTACGTCAGGAGGTCGGAGACGAGTTCGCGGGCGTGTTCCTCGTCGCGGGCGACGAGGTCGGCGCTTCCGGAGTGCTCGGCGTGGACCTCCGGACCGCCGAGGTCCTGCATCGAGATCTCCTCGCCGGTGACCATCTTCACCATCCGCGGCGACGCGATGGCCATCGCCGACATCTCCTCGACCATGATAGTGAAGTCGGCGAAGACGGGCGTGTACGCCGCCCCGGCGATGCAGGGTCCGTAGAGCACGCAGATCTGGGGTACGTACCCGGAGAGCATCGAGTGGTTGTAGTAGTACTTCCCGATGCCCTCGCGGTTGGCGAAGAAGCCCGACTGCTGGTCGATTCGACCGCCAGAGGAGTCCATCAGGTAGAGGACGGGTCTGCCGCTCTTGAGCGCGCGCTGCTGCATCCGGAGGAACTTCTCGACGCCGAGGCGGGCCATGCTCCCCGCCTTGACGGTGAAGTCGTTCGCCATGAAGTGGAGGTCGCGGCCCTCGAACTCGGCCGCGCCCGTCAGCAGGCCGTCGCCGGGCAGGCGGTTGCCAGGGTCTCCCTCCTCAACCTCGGGGCTGTCGGGATGCCACTCGTCGAAGGCGGCGAACTTGCCGTCCTCGAACTTCAGTTCGCTCTCGTCGTCGCCGAACCAGAGGTCGAGTCGGTCGCGGACGAACAGTTTCCCCTGCTCGGGCAAGCGCTCCTTGTACTTCTCGGGACCGCCGCCGAGGATGTCCTCGATTTCGGCACGGAGCGCCGCCTCGCGTTCGCCGGGTTCGAGGTCGTCCTCGATGGGGTACGCGTCGGCCGGGGTCGTCGCTTCCGCGACCGGGTCGTCGCCGTCGCCGACGTGGACCGACACGTCGGTTCGGAGGTGCGTCGCCAGCGCTCGGGCGATAGCGTTCGCTTCGTCGTCGCTCGCGCCCTCGCCGATGCGGACTTTCATACGCTCGACTGCGTAAGGTGGTCGCAAATTGTTTTCCATGTAGAATCGCCACCGAACCGAGAGCGGGGCCGCGGTTCGGAGGCCGAACCACGGCTCAGGTACGGAGACGGCGGTTCAGGTACGGAGACGGCGGTACAGGCGCGAAGACAACGGCTCAGGTGCGGAAGTCGAACCGCGCACCGCCGCTGTCGCTCTCGGAGACGGTGACCTCCCACCCGTGAGCCTCGGCTATCTCGGCGACGATGGTGAGACCGAAACCCGTACCCGACTCGTTCGTCGAGTAGCCGTACTCCAACACCGCGTCGCGTTCGTCTTCGGGGATGCCCGGACCGTCGTCGGCGACGTAGAAACCGTCCGAGGACGCACCGACGCGGACGGTCACCGTCCCGTCGCGCTCGCCGTTGGACTCCGCTCGGCTGCCCGCGGAGCCGCCGTCCGCGTCGTCAGCTTTCGCCCGACCGCGCGGCGAGCCGTGTTCGACCGAGTTCCGAAAGAGGTTCTCGAACAGTTCGCGCAGTCTAGCTTCGTCGGCGTCGACGGTGTGGCTGCCGTCGACTATGAGCGTCGCCCCGTTCGTCGGAACGTACCCCCAGGCGCGTTCGGCGGCGCTTCGCAACTCGACCGATTCGCGTTCGTCGACGACTCGGCCGTTGCGCGCCAGCGACAGCAAGCCGTCTACGAGGTTCTCCATCCGGTCGACGGCGCGTTCCATCGCGTCGAAGTGGTCCTCTTCGCCCGTCTCCCGAGCGAGTTCGAGATAGCCGTCGACGACGCTCAGCGGGTTCCGGAGGTCGTGGCTGACGACGCTCGCGAACTTGTCGAGCCGTTCGTTCTGTCTGCTGAGCGCTCGCTCGCGCTCGATGCGTTCCGTGATGTCGCGGACGATGCCGACGGAGCCGTCGAACCGTCCGTCTTCGTCGGTGAGCACCGAGATGTGGTCCTCGTATCGGCGTCGCTCTCCGTCGGCGTTCTCGATTTCGAACTCGAAGCGCCCCGAGAACCGGCTCTCGTCGGCGAGCAACGACTCTATCACCCGTCGACCGCGGGCGATTCCCTCCTCGCTCAGGTACTGGCTGACGTGCACGCCGACGGGGTCGTTCAGCGAGTCGCCGGTCCCCTCGGTGTGAGCGTCGTTTACCATCTGGATGTAACCATCGGCGTCTAACACGTACGTCGCGTCCGGAATCGTCTCGACGACCGTGCGATACTGTTCGAGTTCCTTCTCGCGTGCGCGTCGCTCGGTCACGTCGCGGGCGATGCCGCAGGCACCGATGAGGCCATCCGCTTCGTCGGTCATGCGAACCGCGCGCACCTCGAACGGGACGAGTTCGCCCGACTTCGTCAGCAATTCGCCGTCGAACGTCACGGTCCCGTCCACGAACAGCGCCTCGACGGACTGCTCTACGCAGGCGTCGTCGGCCGGGAAAAAAGCGCTCGCCGGCATCCCTTCGAGTTCGGCGTCGTCGTAGCCGGTCACCTCGTTCAACTGCCCGTTCCAGCGGGTGAGGCGGCCGTCGGTGTCCACCACGAAGAACACGTCGTCGAGGGCGTCCAGCGCGGCTTCGGTGAACTGCTTTTCGCGCTCGAACGCCCGCTGCGTCCGCTTGAACTCCGTGACGTCGTTCAGGACTATCTGAGCGGCGTCGGCACCCTCGAACGTGATCGGCGCGGTCGCCAACACGGCGTGTAGCGGTCGTCCGTCGAGGCCGCGGAGGTGGAGCTCGGTCGGTGCGGCCACCGCGCGTTCTTCGAAGACGCGCCGGCTTCGTCGTCGAGCCAGGTCGAAGTCCGAGTCGTCGACCAGTTCGAATATCGACCGCCCGACGAGGTCGTCCGTGTCCTCGGCGCCGAAGTAGCCGACCGCCGCTTCGTTGACGTACGCGAGGCGGCCGTCCTCGGTGTAGATGCCGATCGGCGACGGCGACGTCTCGACGAGTCGTCGGTATCGCTCCTCGCTCCGGTCGAGCGCCCGCTCGGCGCGGTACTGCGAGACGTAGTTGGCCGCGCGGTTGGCGAGCAACTCGAACTGGTCGGCCCCGCCGTTCTTTCTGATGTAGTCGGTGACGCCGGCCGAAATCGCCCTGCTCGCCAGGTCCTCGCTGCCTCTCGCGGTGAAGAGGACGAACGGCAGCGCGTCGTATCGCGCTCGCACCGCCTCGAGCAGTTCGAGACCGTCCATCTCCGGCATCTCGAAGTCGCTGACGATTCCGTCGAACTCCGCTTCGGCGAGCGTGTCAAGCGCGGACGGCCCGTCCGGGGCGGTGACGACCGAGAGCCCCTGTCGTTCGAGGTGCGCCGTCGTCAACGCGCGAAGGCTCGCGTCGTCGTCGACGCAGAGCACGCGCGACGGACGGGTCTCACTCATGCCGCGGACTGGGCAGCAGCGACATTAATACGTTACGGACGGTTTTATCACGAAGAGTTACAGGTCCCGGTCGACTGTCCGAATCGTCGACGTCGCAACCGCAGTCAGCGTCGCGGCCGCGGCCGCGGCCGACGCTACGGCCCAGTCGACGCCGCCGCGCGCGGCGTGTCCGAGCCGATGCTTACGAGGAGAGCGCCGACTCCAGTCGGTCGACGAGCGACTGGTTACCGACGTACACCGGGACGCGCTGGTGGAGGTCGGTCGGTTCGACCGTCATCAGCGACCGGGCGCCGTCGGTCGACGCGCCGCCGGCGCTCTCCACGATGTAGCCGATGGGCGTCCCCTCGAACTGGAGGCGAAGTTTTCCGTTCGGCGCGGAGTTCAACGCGGGATACGCGAACACGCCGCCGTAGGTGAGCACCTGGTTGATGTCACCGATCATCGCGCCGCCGTAGCGCAGTTTCAGCGACTCGTCGGACTCGACCTCGCGCGCGTACGCCTCGAAGTCGTCGGGCCAGTCGGGGACCCGACCGCCGAACCCGTAGACGCCGGGGTCCTCGGGCAACCGAACGTTCTCGCGGACCGCTTCGAGTTCGCCGTCGTCGACGACGTACTCCGTCACCGTTCCCTCGACGGCGGCGACGAGCGTCGTGATGGGTCCGTAGAGCACGTATGCCGCGGCGACGAGGTTCTCGCCGCGCGCGGGCAACGGCGCGTCGTAGACGCCGACGATGGTGCCCATCGTGTTGTTCGACTTCAGGTTCGAGGACCCGTCGAGCGGGTCGACGGCGACGGAGAGTCCCTCGCCCGTCTCGACGACCGACTCGCGCTCCTCGCTCGCGTACTCGCCGACGTTGTCGAGGCCGCCGAGGCCCTCCTCGAACAGTTCGTCGGCGTACACGTCGGCGGCCATCGGCGTCTCGCCGCTGGGGTTTTTCGTCTCGCTCTTCTGGCGGCGACCGGGTAGCGAGTCGCGGACGGTCGGCGCCAGCTCGGCGATAGTTTCGAGTATCTCGCGGACCGTCCGGTCCGTCGGCCCGTTCGACCCCGTGTCTGCGGAGCGTCCCATCAGTCGTCGGAGGCGGTCGCGCGGTTGCCGTTCGAGGAGGGCATGAGTCCGAGCGCCTCGTCGGCGGTCTTCTCGTCGAAGATGACCGCTTCGAGCGCGTCGAGTAGCTCCTTCGGGTTCTCGCGCTGGAACACGTTGCGTCCGACGGCGAGTCCGGAGCCGCCGGCGCGCATCGCCGTCTCCACCGTCGAGAGGAACGCTCGGTCCGACGTCTTCGACCCGCCGCTCATCACGACTTTCGACCCGGCGGCGGACTCACAGGCCCACTGCATCGCCTCCGCGGAGCCCGGATACTTCACCTTCGTGATGTCCGCGCCGAGTTCGAGGCCCATCCGCGACGCGTACGCGATGGTGTCCGCGGAGGTGTCGTTCTTCAACCCCTGACCGCGGGGGTACGACCACATGACGACCGACATGTCGTGTTCGCGGGCGGCCTCGTGGGCCTCGCGGAACTCCTCGACCATCTCGATTTCGTTGTTCGAGCCGCCGTAGACGGTGAATCCGATGGCTTTCGCGCCGAGTTCGGCGGCGTAGTCGACGCTGCAGTTCACCGCGCTGTTCGGTTCGCCCATCCAGAGGTTCGACGTGCCGTTGAGCTTCAACAGCAGGTTCACGTCGTCCTCGTAGGAGGGGTAGTAACCCTCGGCGATGCCTTTCTGGACCGCCAACGCCGTGACGGCGTCGTGCGTCGCGATGTCGAACACCGTCTCCGGGTCGGTCGTCTCCGGTACGTCCTCGAAGTCCACCGGACCGTGCTCTAAGCCGTGGTCGTACGCGAGGATCAACGCTTTGTCGTCCCGGGTGATGGCCGCATCTGCCGATGGAATCATCGGTTCAAAATCCGGTGAACTGCTATATAAATCCTCGGTCCGAAACCGCCAGAAGCGAAACCGGAGACATCGCCCCGATAGGCGCTGAAAGCGGACGAGAGCGGAGTTCACCGATTTCAAAACTTACTACTCTATGAGTAAATAGTCACCGGCGATGCCGACAGGCGGCGGCGTGCCACCGACGGACGGTCGTCGCGTCGAGTTCGAGCACGTCGGCGACGTGTTCGGGGTTCGCGGTCGTGAGGCTCCGAACCGAGACGATCCCGGCCTCCGCGAGCAGCGCCGCGTCCTCGTCGTCGACGGAGTCGAGGACGGTCAGCGGCGTCGGACGACTCTGCGCGCGCCACGCGGCCTCGGCGGCCGCCGACTCACCGCTGCCGTCGGTCTCGGCGACGTCGAACGTCGGCGGCTCGCTCCGAGGCCACTCGTCGTCCGAATCGTCCGCGGCAACCTCGTGGGACTCCCAGTCCCCCGAACTCGCCGCGACCCACGCCCGTTCTGCGTCGCCGAGACCCCGAACCTGCGCCGACCGGCGTTCGAGGTCCTGTCCGCTCGACTCGAACGACCACGACAGCGAGTGCGCGCGGCGGATACGCGCGGCGACACCGGGGTTGACGCCCGCGTCGACCAACTCGGTGTAAGAGACGCGCTTGCGGCGGACGTCGTCGTCGGTCACGTCGGCAGCGTCCAACGCGTGCGCCGTCTTGGGCCCGACGTGGTGGAGCGCGAGCAGGTCTCGAACGTTACTTGATTCGGGACAGTCTGCCACGGCAATCAACTATCTCTTTCGGTACCGTCACTTCAACGTTTCTGTAGGTGTCGGTCCAGTGGAACGAAACGAGGCGCGGAGGGACTCGCGCGTCCCGTCCATGGGCGTTCGCGACGACGCTCCGCTACGCTTAGGTGACTCCCCGAAGCAGACGGAACTATGCGGAATATCGATGACATTCGGACCGTCGGCGTCGTCGGCGCGGGAACGATGGGTAACGGCATCGCCCAAGTCGCCGCCACCGCCGGCTACGACGTGGTGATGCGCGACCTGAAACAGGAGTTCCTCGACCGCGGCTTCTCGGCCATCGACGACAGTCTCTCGCGGTTCGTCTCGAAGGAGAAGATGGACGCGGACGAGGCCGAGGCGGTTCAGAGCCGAATCGAGGGGACGACCGAACTCTCCGACCTCGCCGACTGCGACCTCGTAATCGAGGCCGCGGTGGAGAACATGGACATCAAACAGGACATCTTCGCGGACCTCGACGAGGTCGTCCCCGACGACGTGGTGCTGGCGACGAACACCTCCACGCTCTCAATCACGACCATCGCCAGCGCAACGGACCGACCGGGGCTCGTCGTCGGCCTGCACTTCATGAACCCCGTCCCCATCATGACGGGTGTCGAAGTCGTCCGCGGCGAGAAGACCGACTCGGACGTCGTCGACTTCGCCTACGAGTTCTCCGAGGAGCTCGGCAAGGAGACGTGGGAGTCCGACGACAAACCGGGGTTCGTCACCAACCGCATCCTGATGCCGTGGCTCAACGAGGGTATCCGCGCCTACGACGAGGGCGTCGCCTCCAAGGAGGACATCGACAAGGGGATGAAACTCGGCACGAACGTCCCGATGGGCCCCCTCCAACTCGCCGACCACATCGGTCTCGACATCTGTCTCGACGCCAGCGAGACGCTGTTCGAGGAACTCGGCGACCGCTACAAACCCGCCTACCTGCTGAAGCGGAAGGTCGACGCGGGCGACCTCGGCAAGAAGACCGGCAAGGGCTTCTACGAGTACTGAGCGCGTTCAGACGCGGTTAGCCGCGTCGTCGTGCTCCTCCGAGACGACGCGTTCACCGTCGACGTGCTGACCCCAGAACCCCTCGTGTTTCGTCACCCGCACGTCGCCTTCGACGCGGGTCTGACAGGAGAGTCGAAGCCCCGAGTCGAGGCTGTGCGGCGGGAGCGAGAGCCGACGCCGTTCCCGCTTCTCCATCTCGCTCACGCCGCCTTCCACCTCGACGGCGCACGTTCCACACGTTGCGTGACCGCGACAGTTCAACTGCTGTGCGCGCCCGTTGTGCGGCGACAGTCCGGCCGCCAGCAACACGTCGCGCAGCACCTCACCCTCCTCGCAGTCGATGTCGCGTCCGCGGAACTGTACGGTGGGCATGTGTCGATCTACGTGCCGTGTGAACAAGTAACTATCACCGGATATCTACCACTGGATTGTGTGTTCCGCGCTCGACGCAGCGCGGCGGTCGTCTCCCACACGCCGCTTTCGACGCTGATGGTCGGGTACGCGGTGTTATCGCTCTGGGTCATCTCGCGGCCGGTCGCGGTCTGAGCTGCCCCGTTACAGCCCCGGAACCTCGCCGGTCGGCGTCGGCAGCGCGCGCAGGCGACGCGGCGGGACGAGGAAGTTCCCGCGATTCTCCACGAAGATGTACTCCAAAATCCCGTTGTTCACCCGCTGTCGGATGGCCGGTTCGTCGGTGAGGTCGGTCCCGTTCATCGCCCGTCTCACCTCCTCGAAGTCGGTGATGCGCCGCTGCAGCACCGGGAAGTGGAGGCTCGCCTCGTCGTCGTCGGTCGACTCGACGTGCCGCCGGAGGAGGCGGACGTTCCCCTCCTCGTCGCGGTTGGCGCGGGCGGCCTTTTGGGCGTGGCCGACCCGGCCGTACTGCTGGGCGTGCTCGCGGATGCGGTCGACTATCTCGGGCGTGACGCCGCTGCTGTCGCCGAGGTTGTCGCCGACGCCCTCGACGAGTCCCTCGGCGGCGTGCTCGGGGCTGAACATCTCGGCCACTCGGTCGTCGAACTCCTGCTCGACGTACCAGTCGTCGAGGCGCTGACGGAGCTTCGAGACGTGTTTCGTCGTCGCGCCCGCGAACGGGCCGTCGGGGATGGTGACGTACTCCTCGGTCGCCTGGTTCCCGGCGAATCCGGCCTTGAATCCCATGAACAGCGGCGACTCCTCGGGCACCGGTTTACCGTCGGGGACGCCGCCCACGTCCTGTCGCTCGGCGGGCATGCCCTTCCCGATGAACCCCGTCCGCCGGGAGTCGACGGAGAACGCGGCCGACAGCGGCGTCTCCATCGTCACCCCGTTGACGGTGTCTCGCTCGCCGGTCAGCGCCTCCTCGGCTTCCAGCAGCGCGTCGGCGCGGTCGCTGACCAGATGTAAGAGGGCGTCCTGTCGGTCGAACGCGGGGGTTTCGAACGGCGATAGCGCCCGTGGCTCCGGCAGGTCGACGTTCTCCGGAAGCGGGTCGTCGAAGCGCGAGAAGTACGCCGGGGAGAACGCCAGCGAGTGAATCAGTCCCTCGTTGCTCCGCTCGTAGGCGCGGTCCAGCGTCGTCAACGCGTTCTCGACTGCGCGGCGGTCGGCGGTCGTCGGCGTCCCGTCGCGGTCGAGCGTCAGATACAGAAACGTCTGGTGACGCGGGAGTTCGACGTTCTCCGCGCCGTCGCGCGCGAGCAAGTCGTTCCAGGCGTGCTGCCGCTCCGGCAGCGTCGAAAGGTCGGAGGTGCCCTCCGGGACGGGTTCGTCGGCCAGGTCGAGACAGGCCGAGAGCGCGCCCGCGCCGCCGACGGCGACGGCGGCTTTCAGCACGTCTCTTCGACTCCACTCGTCGGTCCCCGGACTCATCGTCGTTTCTATGCCCGTTTCGCGGATAGGGGTTCTGGTGTGGCCGTCGAACCGTCCACAGCACCGAAGCGAGAGCGTTCGCTTTCGAGAACCACACCAATCAAGCCATAACCGTCGAGGCGTAACCCCGACCAGATAGAGATGCACACGTTCTCAGCACACGCCGCGCCGACGATGAGCGCCCCGGAGGTGGCCGCCGTCGTGCTGGCGGGGTTCAGTTCGACGCTCATCGTCGCCGTCGGACTCATCGCGCTGTTACGTCGGCAGTCGCGGTCGCACACGCTCGTCGTGTTAGCACTCGCGGCGCTTCTGGCCCGAAGCGGCGTCGCCGTCCTCACTATCGGCGGCGTCATCCCGTTTCCCTCCCACCACGCCATCGAACACGCACTGGACTTCGTGATGGTCGCGCTCGTCATCGCGGCGGTGTACTACGCACGCAGTATCGAGCGGGCGTCACCGACGGGTGAGCGATAGTGAGCGCGACGCGCAGCCGTATCGCGGCGCACGTCCACCACAACCCCGGCGTCCACTTCAACGAACTCGTCCGGGCGCTCGACCTCGCGCCCGGTCAGGTGCAGTACCACCTTCGACGACTCGGCCGCGACGAACGGGTCGCGGAGACGCACCTGTACGGCAAGACCCACTACTACCCGTCGACGTTCGACGAGTGGGAACGCGGCGTGCTGGCGCTGGTGCGACGTGAGACGGCCCGCGACGTGCTCGGCGTGCTGCTCGAACGCGACGAAGCCACCCCGGCCGAGGTCGCCGACGAAGTCGGCATCGCCAGGAGCACGCTCGCGTGGCACACGAAACGGCTCGAAGAGCAGTCGGTCGTCGAGAAACGTTACGACAGTCGCGGCCGGGTGACGCTTGCGCTGGCGCGGCCCGAAGCGACCGCCCGCCTGCTCGCGTCGGTGTCGCCGTCGCTCCCCGAACGGTTCGTCGACCGATTCACGCGACTCGTCGACGGGCTACTCGAACCCTGAGGCGGGACCGCCGACTCGGGGACCCGCTTCGAGAAGCGGACCAGAACCCGTAACCGTCGCACCCGCCTAGCCACGCGCATGAGACGACGGACCCTCCTCGGCGCGGTCGGTGTCGGCTTCGCGGGCTCGCTGGCGGGTTGTACGGACCTGTTCGAGACGACGGCGAGCCGCGAACCGCCGGTCGTCGAGAACCGCCCGTCCGCCTCCTACATCCCCACTCACCAGGAGGGGATGGAGATGGTCGGGATGGCGAACGCAGGAGATCTCACCGTCGGCGTGATGTACAGTTGGCCGCACCGCTTCTGGACCGTTCAGGGCCGACAGACCGAGCGCGTCGACGTCGGGCGCAACGACGCGATTCACCTGATGGTGAGCGTCTGGGACGCCGAGTCGGGCGTCACCATCCCCAGCAGCGGCGTCACCGTCGAGACGACCGACGGCGACGGGAACCGCGAGGAGGAGGTCGTCTACGAGATGCTCTCACAGCGGATGGGCTTTCACTACGGCGACAACTGGCCGCTGCCGGGCGACGGCAGCTACACCGTCCGCGTCGACGTCGGCGGGACGAACATCCGCCGGTTCGGCGAGTTCGAGGGGAAGTTCGGCGAACCCGCCAGCGTCGAACTGGAGTTCGAGTACAGCGAACGCGAGCGAAACGACATCCCGTACACGATACTCGAAGACCGCCAGGGGAACCCCGGCGCGCTCGAAGCGATGGAGATGGAGATGCCGAACGGGGCGACGATGCCCGTCGGGAGAGCGCCCGCCCCCGACGCGCTGCCGGGCGAGTCGTTCGGTACCCAGACGAGCGGCGACGCCGTCTTCGCCGCCAGCGCCGTCTCCGGCGGTCGCTTCGGCGACCGTCCCTACCTCCTCGTCTCGCCGCGGACGCCGCAAAACGGGCTCGTGATTCCGAGCATGGGGCTGTCGGCGACCGTCGGCGGGACGGACGTCGCGCTCGAAGCGGCGCTGGACCCCGAAGTCGGATTCCACTACGGCGCGAACGTCGAGGGGCTGTCGGCGGACGACGACCTCGAACTCGTCGTCGACACGCCGCCGCAGTCGGCGCGTCACGAGGGCTTCGAGACGGCGTTCCTCGACATGCCGCCGATGACGTTCTGAACTCGAACTCGCGGACGCACAGAGACAGCGCTTTCCGACATCGATTCGAATGACCGATATGAACGACTCGGCGCGACGCGAACGACTCACGCTCGCGCTCTCGGTGTGGGCGGTGTTGGTCTCGCAGGTGCTCCTCTACCCGGGCGTCTCCGACCTCGTGCGAGCGCTCGGCGGCGCCGGCGATCTCGACGCGGGGATGTGGTTTCTCGTCTCCGAGTACGCGGCGTTCGTCGTCTTCGCCGGCCTCTGGGGCGCGCTCAGCGACGCGACCGGCCGTCGCGTCCCGCTCATCGTCGTCGGCGCAGTCGGCGGCGTCGCCTGCTACCTCCTCTTGAGCGCCGTCCCCTCGCTCGGCGTCGGCTTCGGCGGCGTCCTCCTGATTCGCGTCGTCGGGGGCGCGTTCACCATCGGCGCGTTCTCGCTGTCGATGACGATGCTGATGGACCTCGGCGGCGGCAACGGCCGCAACATGGGCGCGGCGGGCATCGCCATCGGCCTCGGCGCGGCCGTCGGGTCGGTCGTCGGCGGCCGACTCTCGACCGCCGACCCGCTCGCGCCCGTGTACGGCGCGGCGGTGTTACTCGGCCTCGTCGCGGTCCTCACGGCGACGGTGACCGACCGCTCGCCGGGCGCGGAACGGAGCGGGAGCGGCGCGAGCGACGTCGCCGCCGCCGACACCAACAGCCGCGACGACCTCGGCACCAACGGCCCCGACGGCACCGACGAACGCGCCGGGGCGCGTAAGGTTCTCCGGAAAGTCGTCGACAGACCGGCGCTGCGGGTGCCGTACGCCTTCGGCTTCATCGACCGCCTCACGGCCGGATTTTTCTCGCTCGTCGGCATCTACTACTTCCGCGACGTGTTCGGCCTCGACGCGTTCGGGGCGGGACTCGTGCTCGCGATGTTCTTCGGCCCGTTCGCGCTCCTGCAGTATCCGATGGGGGTGCTCTCGGACCGAATCGGACGCTTCCTCCCGGTCGTCGTCGGGTCGATACTGTACGGCGTCTCCATCGTCGTCGTCGGCGCGTCGCCGTCGCTGACGCTCGCGGCGGGAGCGATGGTGCTCGTCGGTGTCTTCGGTGCTCTGGTCTCGCCGGCGACGATGGCGCTCGTCACCGACATCGCCGACGCCGACGAGCGAGGCGCGGCGATGGGCGGGTTCAACATCTTCGGCAGCCTCGGCTTCCTGACCGGGTTTCTCCTCGGCGGGTCGTCGGCCGAACTGCTCGGTTACTTCGAGGCGTTCGTCGTCGTCGGCTTCACTGAAATCGGTATCGCGCTGGTCGCCTCGCGGGCAGTGCGTCGGTTGGCGACGGGCGAGTCCGTGGCCGTGCCGGGGGTCAGCGAAGCCGACGACTGAGGACGGCCGTCGCTACTCGTGACCCGAGACGCGTACCGGCTGGTACGGTTCTTCGAGATACTCCATCTCGCTCGAACTCAGGTCGATGTCGAGCGCCTCGACGGCGTCTTCGAGGTGTTCGATGCTCGTCGTCCCGACGATGGGCGCGTCGACCCAGTCCTTGTGGAACAGCCACGCGAGGCCGATCTGGGCCATCTTCACGCCCTTCTCGTCGGCGAGTTCCTGCACGCGCTCGTTGACTTCTCGGCCGCCGCCCTCCAGATACGGGTGACCGTGCGCGAGGCTGTCGGTCTCGCCGCGCTTCGTCGAGCGGGCCTCCTCGTGCGGACGGGCGAGCCATCCGCGGGCGAGCGGCGACCACGGGATGACGCCGACGTTCTCCTTCTCGCAGAGCGGGAGCATCTCGCGCTCCTCTTCCCGGTAGAGCAGGTTGTAGTGGTTCTGCATCGTTACGAAGCGGTCGTAGCCGAGCAGGTCGCTGGCGTACAATGCTTCGGAGAACTGATGGGCCCACATCGAACTCGCGCCGAAGTAGCGAATTTTTCCTCGTCTGACCGCGTCGTCGAGCGCCGCGAGCGTCTGGTCGATGGGCGTGTCGTAGTCGTATCGGTGCGTCTGATACAGGTCGATGGTGTCCATCCCCAACCGGTCGAGCGACGCGTCGAGCTGCTGTTCGATGGCTTTGCGCGACAGCCCGCCCGAGTTGGGGTCGTCGTCGTCCATCGGGAAGTACCCCTTCGTGGCGACGACGGCCTCGTCGCGGCGGCCCTCCAGTGCCTTCCCGAGGATGCGCTCGGACTCGCCGTTCGAGTACATGTTCGCGGTGTCGAAGAAGTTGATACCGAGGTCGATGGCGCGGTCGACGAGTTCCAGTCCGGCCTCCTCGTCCAACACCCACTCGCGCCAGTCGCTCGTCCCGAAGCTCATACAGCCGAGGCAGATTCGCGAGACGGTCATCCCCGTGTCGCCGAGGGTGGTGTACTCCATGCGAGTCACTCTCTCGGAGGGGACAAAAACCCACGCGAACGGGTGCGGTCTGCCTGAAGAGCTATCCGTACTGAATCCTACTCCTCCTTCGGGCGCGAGTCGAACCACGTGCCCGGCCGCTCTCCACGAACATCGTATCGACCGTCGACGAACTCGTCCAGTCCGTCAGCGATTTTCCCGCGTCTCTCGGAGCGTATCGCGCCGACCGGTCGGAGCGCGGCGTCGGCCATCGATTCGACCGTCGACGCACAGATTCGTCGTACTGTGCCGACCGCCGCCGGCTCTGCACCGCCCGACCCGCCGACTGCGACGACCCGAATGATTATCCGGTACGGTTCCGACGTGGCGTGCATGGCACTCACGTACGATGACGAGCTCGCGTCGTTCGAGTGGGATATCCCCGCCGACTACAACCTCCCGGCGGTCGTCGAGTCGCACGCCGACGAGTTCGGCGACCGAGTCGCCCTCCACTTTCTGAACGAGAGTGAGCGCGAGGAGCGGACGTACGCCGACCTCCGCGACGACATGAACCGCTTCGCGAACGCCCTCGAATCGCTCGGCGTCGGCGAGGGCGACCGGGTGATGCACCTCCTCCCGCGACACCCGGACGTGTTCGCCATCCAGTTGGGCGCGCTCAAACGCGGCGCGCTCTTGGTCCCTTGCTCGTCGATGCTCAAGCCGAAAGACCTCCAGTTCCGCGCGAACGACTGCGAGGCGACGACCGTCGTCGCCCACGCCGACCTCGCCGAGATGGTCGACCCCGTCGTCGACGACTCGCCGCTCTCGAACCTCGTCTGCGTCGGCGGGGAGCGCGAGGGTTGGCACTCCTACTCGGAGCTCGTCTCCGAGGAGTCGACGGAGCACGACGGGCCCGAACTCGCCGCCGAGGACCCGATGTCCATCAACTACACCTCCGGGACGACGGGCCAGCCGAAGCCCGTGCTCCACAGACACCGGTGGATGCGCTGCTTCGAACTCGTCAACGCGCCCTACTGGTGGGGCGTCACCGCCGATTCGGACATGAGCGACGAACTGCTGTGGGCGACCACGGGCACCGGCTGGGCGAAGTGGTTCTGGAGCCCCGTCGGCGTCGGCGTGACGACGGGCGCGACGCAACTGCTGTACGACGGCGAGTTCGACCCCGACGCGTTCCTCGAACTGATGGCCGACGAGGGCGTCACCCGCCTCTGCGCCGTCCCGACGCAGTACCGGATGTTCACCCAGACGGACCTCGACGAGTACGACGTGGAGCTGAAGGCGGCGCTCTCGGCGGGAGAACCGCTGAACCGCGAACCCATCGAGATGATAACGGAGGCCTTCGGCGTCACCCCGCGAGACGGCTACGGCCAAACCGAAACCGTCGCGCTCGTCACGAACTATCCGGGAATCGAGGTGAAGCCCGGCGCGATGGGCAAACCGACGCCCGGCCTCGGCACCACGATAATCGACGAGAACGAGGCGGAGGTCGACGACGGCGAGATCGGCGAAATCGCCGTGCCGGTCGACTGTCCCGGCATCTTCGACGGCTACTACGAGAAACCCCACCTCGACGAGAAGACTTTCGCGGGCGAGTACTACCGCACCGGCGACCTGGCCTCCCGCGACGAGGACGGCTACTTCTTCTTCGAGGGCCGCGCCGACGACATCATCCTCTCGGCGGGCTACCGCATCGGTCCTTTCGAGGTCGAGGACGCGCTGGTGTCGCACCCGGCGGTCGCGGAGGCCGCCGCCGTCGGCAGTCCGCACGCCGAGCGCGGCAACGTGGTGAAGGCGTACGTCATCCTCGCCGAGGGATACGACGGCGACGATGCGCTCGTCGAGGAGATTCAGGAGTTCATGAAGGAGGAGACGGCCCCCTACAAGTACCCGCGGCGGGTGGAGTTCGTCGACGAGTTGCCGAAGACGTCGAGCGGGAAGATTCGTCGCATCGAACTCAGAGAGCGCGAGGAACAGTTGTTCGGGGAGTAGACGCGCGTTTCGGAGGAACTCGCTGATTCGCGTTCAGTTAGTACTTTTCGTTGGTTGCTCGCCGTAGTAAGACAACCCGGCGACGAGACCGCCGAAAAGTCCTACCGCGACAATGACCAGGGCTAGTGTGGTGAACCCGAGCACGTGAGCGGTCAGGAGCGCGGCGATGTAAACCAAGAGTGCGGTCTGGAGGGTCTCTGACATGTCCGCGTCGACTCGGAGACTTCCCAAAACTGTTCCGACGCGTACCGCGGCGACGAAACTGAACGTACGGTACTGAGAAACGGTTCCGAATCGGAGCACTCTCGGTGACTCGTCGAACCGCGGGGACAGGTCGCGCCGCTTTAGGAGGCGGCGCGACGGCCGGTAGTCGAGTTCGAAACAGCGTGCTAGACGCCGGTCGGCGTCGACTGATTTCGTCGAGTGATGTGCCGCAGTCGAACGCGGCAGGTGGTAGCACGGGTCGGGGGTTTAAAACGGTACTTCTCCGACAGCCGCGGCTGTCCGATCGCTGTCGACGGGGTCGACGCGGTGGTCGCTCCTTACAGCCGTTCGAGGTTCACCGCACGCGGGCCTTTCTCCGCCGCCTCGATCTCGAACTCCACTTCCTGCCCCTCTTCGAGGTCGGGACCGTCGACGTCCTCCATGTGGAAGAACACGTCCTCCTCGGAGTCGTCGGTCTCTATGAAGCCGTAGCCGCCGGTGTCGTTGAAGAACACAACCGTTCCAGTCGCCATCGTAAACTGATGGACGCGTAGGGTCTCAATAAGGATTACGTGCGTCACTCGACGCGGTCGGTCACGGCGAGTGAGAGGTGGTCGCTGCGACGCGCGTCGAAACCGAGGTGGCGGAGCCGAACCCGACGGCGGTTACCGCAGGAAGCCGAGGAGGCGGTACTCGCTGTCGGGGTCGTAGCGCCGGAACAGGAGGCTGTTCGTGAGCACGGAGACGCTGGAGACGGCCATCGCCGCCGCCGCGAGGACGGGCTGGAGCAGGCCGAGCGAGGCCAGCGGAATCATCGCCGTGTTGTAGCCGAGCGCCCAGAAGAGGTTCTGCTTTATCTTCGAGAGCGTCCCCTCCGAGACGCGCATCGCGCGAACGACGTCCACCGGGTCGTCGCGCATCAGCGTCACGTCCGCCGCCTCGATGGCCACGTCGGTGCCGCTGCCGAGCGCCGTGCCGACGAACGCCGCCGCGAGCGCGGGCGCGTCGTTGACGCCGTCGCCGACCATCATCACGCGACGGCCGTCGGCCTGAATCGACTCGACCTCGTCGGCCTTCTCGTCGGGCAGCACCCCCGCGCGGACGTTCTCGGGGTCGATGCCGACGCGCTCGGCGACGGCGCGGGCGGTGCGCTCGTTGTCGCCGGTGAGCATGAACACCGAGACGCCGCGCTCGCGGAGCGTCGAGACGGCTTCCTGCGCCGACTGCTTCACCTCGTCGGCGACGGCGAGCACGCCGAGCAGTTCGCCGTCGAGAGCGACGAGAATTGCCGTCTTCCCCTCGGATTCGAGGTCGCTCATGACGTCGGCCGCGGGTTCGGGGTCGACGTCGTACTCGCGCAGCAGGTCGGGTTTGCCGACGACGGCGGTACCGCGGTCGATGCGGGCGCGGACGCCCTTCCCGGCGACGTTCTGGAACGCGGCGGGGTCGGAGACCTCGACACCTCGCTCCTTCGCGCCGTCGACGACGGCCTCGGCGATGGGGTGTTCGCTGCCCGCTTCGGCGGCGGCGGCGACTTCGAGGAGGAGTCGCTCGTCGGTCTCGGACTCGACGGCCGTCCCCGCGCTCGCTCCTGCACCGTCGGCGCGAACGTCACCGTCGGTCGCGCGGACGTCGCCGCCGGGACCGTTCGAGTCGCCGCTCCCGTCTGCGGTCGGCGAGACGACGACGGCGTCGGTCAGATGCATCTCGCCCTTCGTGAGCGTCCCCGTCTTGTCGAAGACGACGGTGTCGACGTCGCGGACGCGTTCGAGCACGTCGCCGCCCTTGAACAGGATGCCGTGCTTCGCGCCGATGGTCGTCCCGACCATCGTCGCCGCGGGCGTCGCCAGACCGAGCGCGCAGGGGCAGGCGATGAGGACGGCCGACGCGAAGACGACGACGGCGAACTCGAACGCGGAGAGCGCGGCGGGACCGCCGCCGACGAGACCCCACAGCGGCAGCGACGTGACGAACCCGGAGAGCGCCTCGGGGAACAGATACCAGACGACCGACCAGAAGACGGCGTTGGCGATGACCGCCGGGACGAAGTACGCGCTGATGCGGTCGGCGAGGTTCTGAATCTCCGGTTGGCGGCTCTGGGCGTCGCGCACCATCTGGACGATCTGCTGGAGCGCCGTCTCGGAGCCGACTTTCGTCGCGCGGACGTACAGCAGGCCGTTCTCGTTGATAGTCGAGCCGACGACTTCGTCGCCGGGCGATTTCTCGACGGGGACGGACTCGCCGGTGACGTTCGACTCGTCGACGGCGCTCTCACCCTCGACGACGACGCCGTCGGTCGGCACTTTCTCGCCCGGTCGGACCTTCATCACGTCGCCCTCCTCGACCTCGTCGAGGGGGACCTCGCGCTCGTTCTCGAACTCGGGGTCGTCGCTCGTCTCCGACTCCACCTCGTCGACGACGGTGGCGTCGTCGGCTTCGAGCTCGAGCAACTGGCGAATCGCCTCGCCGGCCTGACCTTTCGAGCGGGCTTCGAGGTAGTTACCGAGCGTGATGAACACGAGGATGAGCGCCGCGCTCTCGAAGTACAGTTGCCCCACGTCGAGGAGGCCGAAGAGGACGACGACGCTGTAGAGGTACGCCGTCGTCGACCCGAGCGCGATGAGCACGTCCATGTTCGCCGTGCGGTTCTTCACGAGCGCCTTGTAGGAGTTGACGTAGAACTCCTTGCCGAGGAAGTACTGGACGGGCGTCGCCAGAACGAGGGCGACCCAGCCCATCTCGACGCCGAGAATCGACTCCGGAACGGGGAGTCCGACGAGGTGACCCATCATCAGGACGGAGAGCGGAATCGCCAGCGCCGCGCCGAACAGCGTCAGATTGCGCTGGTGACGGAGTTCGGCTTTCCGGGCGTTCTCTCGGCGGTCGCCCTCGCTCTCGCCCGCCCCGTCGTCGCTCGCATCCTCGCGCACCGGCGAGTAGCCCGCGTCCTCGACGGCGTCGTAAACGTCCGAGCGCGACACCGCCTCCGGGTTGTACCGAACCGTCGCCTCGTCGGTGGCGTAGTTGGCGTCGACCGAGAGAACGCCCGGCAGGTCGCCGACGGCGCGCTCGACCGTCTGCACGCAGTTCGAGCAGGTCATGTCCGTGATGCCGACGTTGACCTCCTCGGCGACCGGGTCGTAGCCCGAGCGTTCGATGGCGTCGTACACCTCTGCGAGGCTCACGCGGTCGGGGTCGTACTCGACGGTCCCCTCGTCGGTGGCGTAGTTGACGTTCACCTCCCCGACGCCGTCGAGCTCCTCGACGGCTGACGTGACGGTAGACGAGCAGTTCGCACAGCTCATCCCCCTGACTTCGATTCGGACGCGTTGCAGTTCACTCATTGATTCGATATACGTGCCCCGCACTCATGCGACTTGTGCCTTCGATTCGAAGGTAAGTTCGGAATCGGGATTCGAAAAATGGGCTGAGTTCAGACGCCGCTTTGGAGTCTGTCGTACCGTTCCCCGAAGTTCGCCAGACAGGAGTCGCAACAGAAGTGGTACAGTTCGTCGTCGAAGCGCGCGGACTCGCCCTCGCTGGTGACGGTGTTGCCGCACTCGACGCAGGAGAGCGCCAGGTCGGCGTCGCCGAGTCCGGGCGTCCACTCGTCGTCGACGACGAGGTTCGCGTCGATGTCGCGGACGTCGTCGAGGTCGACGACGCTGTCGAGGAACGCCGTCACGTCTCCCTCGCGTATCGGCGCGCGGAAGACGACGCGGGCGTCGGCGGTCCGGAAGACGTGGTCGGTTCGCTCGTGCGCGGTCAGCGCCTCGGCGATGTCCTCCGCGGAGGCGGGCCGAACGTCGAGTTCGACCAGCATCGGCATTCCCTCCCGAAGCAACGACCGGTCCACGTCGACGGTGAACCGTCTGATGACGCCGATCTCGCGCAGTCGGTCCACGCGGTCGGAGACGGCGGGCGCGGAGAGGCCGACGTGGTCGGCGAGATCGCTGTACGGTCGCCGGGCGTCGTCCAAGAGGAGACGCAGAATCTGTCGGTCGGTGTCGTCGAGGGTTCGCATGGGAAGCACTTCGACGTGAAGAGGTAAGTGAGTTCGGTGACCGGTTTCGATTCCAAAGGTGAAATCGCGGTTTCGGCCTCGGTTCGAAAGGGAAAGGTGAAAGAGTCGACGGCGAGTACGACGGGACATGACGACGACACTCACCGTCGAAGGAATGAGCTGTGATGGCTGCGAGAAAAGCGTCGTAGAGGCGCTCGAAGACGTCGACGGCGTCGAGAACGCGAGCGCGGACCACGAGTCGGACACGGCGAGCGTCGAGGGCGACGCCGACCCACTTGACCTCGTGGTCGCCGTCGACGATGCGGGCTACGAGGCGAAGGCGTAACTCGAGCTAGAGGCCCCTAGTTGTGCGATTTCTCCGTGTGAACCGAGACGTGACGTACCGCCCGTCTCGCTGCGAACAGTAGCCTCGATGTAATTATATGCGGGAATGTCGTATCCGTGACCAGAATGGTGTTGAACCGCCCGGTCTGCACGAACTGCCAGAGTAGACTGGTTCTAAAGATGCGGACCGAAGGTACCTTCGCACCGCAGGCAACCGATTATCAGCCCGTGTATCGGTGCTACCGGTGCTTCAGCTCTTTCCAACTAGGCGCTGACGAGTCGTAACGAAAGCGGATTGTTCCTTATCTCGGTTGCGTCGTTCGCATCTGGACACCCCGACCGAAGCGCATCAGTTTCGCAGCGAACTCCGAACAGAGAGCCCGGACTACCGTCCCCTGTTACTCTTCTCTCGGCTGCCGCCCCAGCGTGTGGAACTCATCGTTCGGGCGCATGTCCGCGAACATCGCCATCCGGTTCGAGAGGTTGAACATCGACGTGACCGCGCCGATGTCCCAGATGGCCTCCTCGGAGTAGCCCGCGTCGCGTAACTTCTCGAAGTCCTCCTCGCCGACTTTCGCGGGCGCTTCGGTGAGTTTCACCGCCACGTCCAGCATCGCCATCCGCTCGTCGCTCACGTCGGCCGTTCGGTAGTTGGCGACGAGTTGGTCCGCGAGCAGGGGGTCTTTCGCGTAGATGCGGACGAGCGCGCCGTGGGCGACGTTGCAGTAGTAGCAGTGGTTGACGCCGGAGACGGCGACGATTATCAGCTCTATCTCCTCGCGGTCGAGCGCCGTGTCGTCGACGAGCGCGTCGTGGTACTCGAAGAACGCTCGGAAGTGCGAGGGTTTGTACGCGAAACCCGAGAAGACGTTCGGGGTGAACCCAGCGCGTTCTGTCTCCTCGGTGATGCGTTCCTGCAGGTCCTCGGGCAGTTCGTCGAAGTCGGGTACGGGAAAACGGCGCATCGCGTCGTCGTCCAGCGCGGGGGTCGAGTCGTCCGTCATACCCGCGGATTCGGTGAGACCGTACTTAATCGTACGTCCGAATCGAGACCGCGTTCAGACGACGCCGAGGGCGGCGCTGACCCACGCCGCCGTCACGAAGACGCCGAGGACGAACAGTCCGTAGTTCCAGACCGCGCTGTCCGCCGTCGTCAGCGACAGCGAGTACCCTCTCCCCGACAGCGGCCAGAGGAAGTTGACGCCCATCGGCGTGAGCGCGTCGCCGACGAGGTGACCGACGACGGTCAGGAAACCGACGACGAACGCGAAGACGGCGAGGCCGACGCTCGCGCCGCCGAGCGAGACGGAGAACGCCCCCAGAGCGTCGGTTACGACGGCGGCGACGCCCCAGAACAGACCACCGACGAGTCCCGCGAACAACAGCGTGTGCGTCGGCCCGCGGTGGGAAACTCCGGGTAGCTTGTGGTCCACGTCCGGCAGCATCGACAGCCAGAGCATCGTCGCGCCGAGGGCGAACGCGGGGGTGACGGCCCCCGCGCTGACGAGCGTGTAGCCGATGGGCGCGAAGACGAGCAGCGAGACGCCGTAGTGGCCCGTTCGGAACATACCGCGGCATCTCACCGCGGGCGTAAAATCGGTCCGTTTTCGGTCGACGAAGCGGCTTCGGCGGTTCCGTCGGTCTGGCGATTCCGTCGATTTAGCAGTTCCAACGATTCGGCGACTGACCGGAGAGTTAACCCGGTGGCCGACGTATCGCGGGTACCGTGGCTCCCGTCGTCGCATCCTTCGAGTGGCGAACGCCCGCCGAATTCGTGCTCCAACTCGGTCCGGTAGATGCGCTGATTTCGACGTTCGGCCCGTTCGTCGTCCCGGTTCTGATCTTCGCCGTCGGTACCGTCGGATACCTGATTCTCGTCACGCTTGGACGGGCGGGGTTGGTGAGCGGGGACGAACGGTAGTCACCCGCGACCGGACGCGGCGCGAAACTTCAAATACGGGGATGGAACCACCCATCTCCGTGCTCTAACGTGCGGTCGCGGGGGGAGTCGAGGCGGGTGTGCGGCGCGCTCCTCCGCGACACGGATTTGCGCCGCCTGTTCGCTAACTCACGGTCGAGAGGCGTCCCGCTCGACTCGACTCAGTTCCACGGCCCGTGGTCGGGGTCGATGATGCGCTTCTCGTGGTCGATGCCGTCTATCTTCGCCAGGTCGTCGTCGTCCAACTCCAGCTCTCGGGCGGCGAAGTTCTCGGCGACGTGTTCGCCCGTCGACTTCGGAATCGGGACGATGACGTCCTGCGCCATCGACCACGCGAGGCAGACCTGCGCGACGCTCGCGTCGTGTTTCTCGGCCACCTCAACGAGTTCGGGTTCGTCGAAGATTTCGCCCCGTCCGAGTGGGGTGTACGCGACGAGCGAGTAGCCGTGCTCGCGGGCGTCGGCGCGCAGTTCCTCCTGAGGGAGTAGCGGGTGGCACTCGACCTGGTGGGCTGCGATGGGCGAGTCGAGAGTCTCTCGCGCTTCGTCCAACAGTTCCGGCGTGAAGTTGCTGACGCCGACGTGGTCGGTCAGCCCCGCTTCGCGCAGTTCGTCGAAGACCGGCAGCGTCGTCTCAGCGTCGTAAGCGTGGGTCGGCCAGTGGACGTACAGCAGGTCGACCGAGTCGACGCCGAGTCGGTCGAGACTCTCCTCCGTCGTGCGCCGAACGTCCTCGGGTGCGAGGTTCTTCGGGTGGACTTTCGTCGCGAGAATCGCGTCATCCGGGTCGACGTCGCTCTGTCGGAGACCCGCTCCGACGGGTTCTTCGTTGTCGTACATCTGCGCGGTGTCGACGTGGCGGTAACCGATATCGAGCGCCGCGGCGACGGTGCTCGCGCACTCTTCGGGGTCTTTGTTACCGGAGGTTCCGAGGCCCATCGACGGCAGGTCGAGCGTCATGCTCGATTCGAGGGGTTCGGCACAAAAAGAGGTAGGGGAGGCGGCAGGCGGGCGTCGAAGACGCGCGTCTCGGACGACGTTGGCCGATGTTCGGACGGCCCTCAGTCGGCTTTCGTCTCGTCGCCGCGGACGAACCGGTCGTAGGCGGAGGCGAACTCCTCGTCGGATTCGGCCGCTTCCTCCCATGTCTCCAGACCGCGTTCGGCCCGCGTCCCCTCGATGGTGTTGTCGAGGAAGAACGCGACGAGACCGCCGACGGCCATCCCGGTGCTACCGACGACGTAGAGCACGTCGCCGACGAGCTTCGTTCCCAGGATGGGACCGACGAGCGCGACGTTCTGCAGGCCCTGACGGAACGCTTCCGCGCCGCTGAGGTCCGGGTTCGCGGCGGCGACGTTGCCCATGTAGGCAGGAATCGCCAGTCCGGCGAAGAGCGCGAAGCCGACGATGAACACATTGCGAGAGGAGTCGAGGTCGACGTATTCGAGGTTCGAGAGGCCGACGGCGACGATTTGGCCGAACATCGCCAGAAAGAGGCCGCCGACGATGGGGTCCGGAATCGTCGCGACGAGTTGGCCGAAGTAGCCGACGAAGCCCACGACGAGCATCAGCGCCGCGCCGACTTGAACGACGTAACGGGAGGCGACCCCCGTGATGCCGATAGCGCCGATGTTCTCCGAGTAGGAGGTCGACCCGCCGGCACCCATCACGCCAGCGAACACGTTCATGATTCCCTCCATCCCGATGCCGTGGTTGATGCGCTTCTCGCTCGGTGCGCCGAGACCCGAGAGACGGGCGACAGCGTGGTAGTCGCCGAAGCTCTCGACCATCGACGCGGCGACGCCCGCGAGCATCCCGACGACGAACGAGAGCGTCAGTTGCGGGACGCCGAACGCGAGCGGCCACCCGACGACCGGAACCGTCACCGCCACGGTGTTCGCGCCGCCGGCCATCCCCCACTGGAAGGGGTGAATCGGCATGAACGCGGGGGCGGCGAGCACCTCGCCCAGCGGGACGTAACCGGGCATCCCGGCCTGATAGACGCCGACGACGCTCAACGCGGCGGCGAGCGCGTACGCCGTGACGACGCCGAGGAGGACGGGGAAGAGCTTGAAGATGCGAGCGGACGTGTCGAGATACTGCGAGAAGAGGACGATGAGACCGAGCGTCAGTCCCAACAGCCACCAGTCGTTCGTGACTGCAGTGATCTGCGGTGTGTCGAACAGCGAGAGGCCGATGAGCGCGATGGTAGGCGCGATGACCACCGGCGAGACAAATCTCCGAAGACGGCCGAACAAGCCGAGATAGCCGACGACGATCTCGGCCAGCGAGGCGGCGATAATCGCTCCCTGTAACTGCAGCAGCGCGTACTGCCAGTCCGCTCCCGGCGGGTTCCCCGTCTGTGCGACGGCGATGACCGCCAGCGCGGGCGCGAGCATCGAGAACGGTGCGCCCTGCACGATGGGGTAGCGGTTACCGAACGTCGTCTGCGCCAGCGTGGCGACGCCGGAGACGACGAAGAACGTCCCGACGAAGCGCGGAACGAGCGAGTCCGGAATCCCGAGTGCGGCCGCGAGGATGAGCGGCACGGCGATGTTCGCGCCGACCATCGTCAGGTAGTGCTGCAGGCCAAGCAGCAGCGACTCGCCCAATGGCGGCTTGTCTTCGATACCGTACTCTACGAACTCCGATTCCGTCCGTTTGCCCGTCATGGTGCCCCGACCATTGGCGCAAACAAATCGCCGTTCGGTACTTATGCGGTCCGCTTTCGTCGCGCCCGTGCCGACGGAAACCCGGCGGCTACTCGTCGGCTCTGAACGTCTCGACGGCGTTCCGGTCGGGAAGCGCCGTCATCGCGCCGGGTTCGGTCGTCGTCACCGCGGCGACGGCGTTGGCGAACGCGAGCGCTTCGGCGAGCGACTCGCCCGCAGACAACGCCGCGACGACGCCCGCGGTGAACGCGTCGCCCGCGCCGGTCGTATCGACCGGGTCGACGGGGTAGCCGTCGTGCGTCGCCTCGACCTCCCCGCCGTCGCTCCACGGTGCCTCCGGCGTCGCGTAGGCGTACGCCCCCGCGTCGCCGAGCGTGATGACCGCGGTGTGCGGCCCGAACGTACAGATTTCGCGGGCCAACTCCGCCGCGTCGCCGGTGAGTCCAGCCTCACGGAGGTCCTCTGGCGTGGCTTTCACCACGTCGACGAGCGCGAACCCCTCACGAACCGACTCGCGGTAGGAGAACTCCGTCCAGCGTTCGGGTCGGGCGTTCGGGTCGAACGAGACCGTCACGTCCGTCTCGGTGGCGCGTTCGAGCAGGTCGAGCACGGCGGTTCGGGACGGTTCGGTATCGAGCGAGAGCACGTCGGCGTGGAGCCACTCGAACTCGGCGAGGGCGTCGTCGTCGACGGTGCCGGGTTCGAGTCGGGCGTCGGCGGCCGCGTCGCGGTAGAAACTGAACTCCCGGTCGGCGTCCTCGCCGAGGCTGACGAACGCGAGCGTCGTCTTCCCGTTCGGGTCGCGTTCGACGTACTCGTCGGAGAGACCGTGGTCGGCCAGAAACTCGGCGAGGTAGTCGCCGAACGGGTCGGTGCCGAGACGCGTCCAGAAGGAGACGGAGGCGTCGAGATGCGAGAGCGCGACGGCGACGTTCGCCGGAGCGCCCCCTGCGCGTCGGGAGAACGACTCGACCGACGCGAGGCTCCCCGACGCGTCGGGGATGAAGTCGATGAGCGCCTCGCCGGCGACGAGAATCCGTGTCATACGCGACGGTAAGCGAGCGGCTACCATCAATCCGGGCGATTCCGTCAGGATTCGACTAGAGGTCGGCTACGTCGTCGACGGGCAGTACTCAGCGCTCGTCGAGGAGCGCGTCGAGATGTACCTTGCTCGTCTCGATGTAGTCGAAGCCGAACGTGAACACTTCGAGCGAGAGCGTCCCCGTCCAGTCGTCGGGGAACGCGCCCAGGATGCGCTCGAAGTCGAGGTTGCCCGCGCCGAACGGCAGGTGTTCGTCCGAGGCCTGCCGCGTGTCGTTGAGGTGGACGTGGCTGATACGGTCGCCGTGTTCCTCGACGAACGAGGCGATGCCGCCGGAGTCGCGGCCGTCCATCCGCGCGTGGCCGGTGTCGAGCGTCATCGACGCCTCGGTCTCGGCGAGCAACTGGGAGAACTCGTGGGTCCGGAAGAGGCTCCGGGGGATGTTCTCGACGCAGACCTCGAACTCGCGTTCGTCCGCGTGCGCGACGAGTTCGCGTATCGAGTCGAGCGCGTTGTCCCGCAGCGACGAGGAGTCCCACGCGGGCGACCACGCGCCCGTCGTCGGGTGGAGGACGCCCTTCTCCGCGCCGAGCGCGGCGGCGGTATCGATTGCGGCTTTCTGCTCGGCGACCGACCCCGCTCTGACGTGCTCGAACGGCGACCCCAGGTCGATACCGCCGAAGGGGAGATGGACCATCAGGTCCAGCTCCCGGTCGTCGAGCGCCCGCCGAACCTCGTCGGCCCGCTCGTCGAGTCGATGGCGCTCGGTGTCGCCGTCCATCATCGCCTCCACGTAGTCGAACTCGTACTCGGCGGCCGCCTCGATAGCCGCGTCGAGGTCCATGTTCATCTGGGTGACGTACCCGGTGCGGGCGTCCATAGCAGGCCCTCCGTGCGCGAACGTGTTAGGTGGTTCCCCGAATCCGAAGCTCTTCGCGCCCCTCTCCCCCCGTTCGAACGATGACGCGCGACCCTCTCTCCGGGTCGACGCCGACGTCGGCGACAGTGCCGAGACGGGTGCGCTCGGCGACGAGAACGACGAGAACGACGAGAACGACGAAAACGACGAGAACAACGACCCGACGGTTCTCGTCCGTCTCCGACGATGAGTACGATTCGCACGCCACCGAACGATTCAGTAGCGCGCGCCGAGAGCGTCAGCTATGCCCGGACCGGTGTTCCTCCGAGGGGAGCGCGTCGAACTCCGAACCGTCGAGAAGGCCGACGTCGAGTTCGTCCAACGACTCGTCGACGACCCGGCGGTGTGGCCGACGCTGGGCTCCTACCGACCGAAGAACCGCACCCAGGAGATGGAGTGGATCGAATCGATCGGCGACGACACCGACGACCAGTTTCTCGTCTGCGACGACGGCGACCCGGTCGGTCTCGTCGGAGTGACTCCGAACGAGACGTGGGGTACAGCCGAACTCGGCTACATGATCTCCCCGGAAGCGTGGGGCAACGGCTACTGCACCGACGCCGTTCGAACCGTCTCGCGCTACGCGTTCGAGGAGCGCCGGATGCACAAAGTCGTCGCCGAGGCGTACGACCACAACGTCGGTTCACAGCGCGTGCTGGAGAAGGTGGGGTTCACGCTGGAAGGGACCCACAGAGAGGAGGCGTACGTCGGCGGCGAGTACCGCGACCTGCTTCACTACGGCCTGCTCGAAGGCGAGTTCGCGTGAAGGCGACCACGGCACGCTCTCGGCGTGAGTGCGAATCCGATTCGCTACCGAGCGGTTAGAGCCCCGACTCCGGCGCTTCGTCCAGAACTTCGTCGCGCTCGTCGTATCCGTGAACTTCGTCGCGCTCGTCGTGTCCGTGAACTTCGTCGCGCATGTCGTTCCGGTCGCTCTCGTCACACGCCGACGGAGCCTCGCGAAAACGGAGTGTGACGACGCTCCCTCGGGGGTCGTTCTCGTCGAAGCGGAGTTCGCCGTCGGCCTCGGTGAGAATCCAGTTGACGAGCCACAGTCCGATACCGCTGCCGTGTTCGAGCGGGGTTTCGACGCCCGACTCGACCACGCGCTGCTCTTCGGCCGGGATACCCGGCCCGTCGTCGGCGACGGACAGTTCGACGAACGTTCCGCCGTCGTCGGTGGCGGTGTCGACGGCGACGCGAACGGTAGGCGACTCCCGGTCGTGGTGTTCGACGGCGTTTTCGAGGAGGTTCTCCACGGCGACGAGAATCCGTTCGCCACCGTAGACCTGATACCGACCTGAGACTGACGCGGTGAACGTCGCTTCCGGGAACCCCCGGCGAGCGTCGGTGAGCGCGTCGTCGACGAGCGCCGTCAGGTCGACGGTGCCGAGTTCCTCGGACGTCCGTTCGAGCGTCCGGTCGACGAAGCGGGTTCGGTCGGCCACGTCGACCAGCGAGGTGGCGCGGTTCCGAATCATCCGCGCGTACTCTCGCACCTCCGGAGAGTGCGGGTCGTTGTACACGAGGTCCGCGTAGCCGAGGACGACGTTCATGTCGTTTCGCAGGTCGTGGCGGAGGACGCGGTTCAGTACCTGCAACCGCTGTTCGTACCGGCGACGCTCCGTCACGTCGCGCGCACTGATGACGATTCCCTCTACCGCCGGGTCGTCGAGGAGACTGATGCCGACGGCCTCGAACGTTCGCCAGGAGCCATCGGCGTGACGGTAGCGGTACTCGGCGCGTTCGGGCGTTCCGGATTCGATAGCGTCTTGCAGCACGGCCGTCGCTTGCTCGCGGTCGTCGGGATGGATGTAGTCGAACGGGCTCTCGCCGACGTGTCCGTCGGGGTCGTAGCCCATCACCGTCTCCATCGACGGACTGACGTACGCGTACGTCGCCGCCGCGTCGAGGACGACGATGATGTCGTGCGAATTCTCGATGAGCGCGCGGAACTGTCGTTCGACCTGTCTACGCTCGGTGATGTCCCGAAAGACGAGTATCGCGCTCCCGCGCGGGCCGTCGGTGGTCGCGGTCACGTCGAGAATGGAACTGTCGCCGTCGTCGGACACCGTGACCTCGAGGTGGTCGTCGTCTCCGTCGAGCAGCGACCGGATTTCCGCGGAGTCCGGAACTACGGTCGCTGCCGGTCGACCGACGGGCGCCCGTTCGAATCCGAACGTCTCGCAGGCGGCGGGGTTCATCGCGGCGACGCACCGGTTCGGGTCGAGAACGACGATACCGTCCTCGAGTCGTTCGAACAGGTGTGCGCGCGCACCGGGAACCACGTCCAAGAGCCGGTACCGGCGCAGTGCTAACAGAATAAGGCTGTTGTTCACCCAGAACGTCATCGGCGCGAAGTCGAGGGAGGTGACGCCGAGGGCGAGCGGGAGCGCGCCCACGAGCGGCACCACACCCGACAGAATCAGTACGGCGACCTGCTTGCGGTAGAACTGCTCCGACTGGCGGAGGAGGTGGACGAGCACCGCGAGTGCGGCGACGCTCAGTCCGAACGAGTAGACGAGGTGCGTGGCGTACAGCGGCCCCGGGGCGACGACGAGCGTCGTGTATCCGAGCGTCGTATCGACCGCCGTCGCGTCGATGAAAAGCACGCTGTCGGTGAGCGCGAAGCCGACCATGACGAGCGGTTCGGCCGCGAGGACGGCGAACGCGCCGCGCGACAGCAGTCGTTTGTACCCGCTGTAGGCGATTACGAACACGAACCAGAACACCGGCGACAGCGTCGCAGAGACGAGTATCAGCCGAAACCACGGGAGCATCTCGACTCGCGTCGGTGCCAGCAGCAACGCCGCGTACGCGACGGCCCAGACCGCACCCGAGAGCGACAGCGCCGCGAAGGGGTACCGCGTCCACCGCGAGTACGCGGCCGTCCCGCTCAGAACGGAGGCGGCGACGGCGGCGCACACGACCCCCGAGAACAGCAGAAGTGTGATTGATACGATGTGGATGACCATCTGTGTCCGGCGAGTCGAGAAGCCCGCTCTCTGCTACGTGACGAAGAACCGGAGTATAAAATGTACTGATACGAAAAGCGCCGATTTCAGAGGCCGAGTTGCCGGCCGAGTACGAGGTGCTGAATCTCGCTCGTTCCCTCGCCGATCTCCATCAGTTTCGCGTCGCGGTAGAACCGCTGGGGGGCGAAATCCTCGGTGTAACCGTAGCCGCCGAGCACCTGCACGGCGTCCTCGGCGACCTCGCGGGCCGCCTCGCTGGCGTCGAGTTTCGCCAGCGCCGACTCCGTCGTCACCGACTCGCCCGCGTCGTAGCGGACGGCGGCTTTGTGCGTCAGGAGCCGCGCGCGCTCGGTTTTGCGGTACATGTCGACGACTTTGTCGCGGATGGCGTCGAACTTCGAGATGGGCTGGCCGAACTGCTCGCGTTCGCCCGAGTACTGTTTTGCGGCTTCGTACGCGCCCTGCGCGAGCCCCGTCGACAGCGCGGCGATGGAGATGCGCCCGCCGTCGAGCGTCTTCATCGTCTGCTTCCAGCCTTCGCCCTCCTCACCGAGCAGGCGGTCCTCGGGGACCCGCACGTCGTCGAGCGATATCTCGCAGGTCGGCGAGCAGTTCAGCCCCATCTTGTCCCAGACGGTGGTGACCTCGAACCCGTCGTCCGCCTCGGGGTCGACGATGAACGTCGAGATGCCGTCGTAGCCTTCGCCGGGGGCGGTGACGGCTTTCACGAGGACGCTGTCGGCGACGGAGGCGTTCGTGATGAACTGCTTCGTGCCGTTGAGGACGTACTCGTCGCCGTCCTTCACGGCCATCGTATCCATGTCGCTGGCGTCGCTGCCCGAACCGGGTTCGGTGAGTGCCCACGCGGCCATCGCCTCGCCGGAGGCCAGCGGCGTGAGCCACCGCTCCTTCTGCGCTTCGGTGCCGAACATCTCGATGGGTTTCGACCCGAGCGAGACGTGTGCGGCGTAGGAGAGACCGATACCGCCGGAGACGCGGCCGAGCTCCTCGGTGACGAGCGCGTACATCAGCTGGTCGCCGCCGAGGCCGCCGTACTCCTCGGAGATGGGGACGCCCATCATGTCGAGTTCGCCGAGCTCCTCGAACACCTCCGCGGGGAAGCGGTGCTCGTTCTCGACCTCCTGGGCGATGGGGGCGATCTCCTCCTCGCAGAACTCCCGGACGCTGTCGCGAATCATCCGGTGCTCCGCAGAGAGTTCGAAGTCCATACCGACGACTGCGGGGAGACGAGTGATAAAGTCAGCGAACGACCGTGAGGAATTCGAAGCTGTCGGCTCGGCTACTCGATTCAGTCCCGTCTCGCCCGCACACAGGGCGCCACTTATTGCGCTCGCCCGCGTCTCACACGCCGATGGAACTTCGCCGTCTGGTCCGCGGCCGAATCGACTGGGACCGTCTCGAAGGGGTCGTCCGCACGCTCGCGGAGCGACTCGACCGAGAGGAGGTCCACGTCCGGTTTCTCGACGCGGACAACTGGCTGTCGACGCCGTTCGTTCTAGACGACGAGTGGTTCGTCAAGGTCATCAGCCGACAGAACTCGCTGGTCCACGCCATCTTCACGACGGGGCGAAATCTCGGCGCGTTTTCGAGCGGTACGGAGGGATTCTTCGAGCATTTCGGGACGCCGTACCAGATGGCCGAACACGAACTGGAAGCGACGAAGCGGATGCGCGAGATCGGTATCAACGCGCCCGAACCCGTCGAAGCGCTCGAAATCGACGGTCTCGGCGTCGTCGTCCTCGAGTATCTCCCCGAGTTTCGGTCGCTCGACGAACTGGACCGCGAGCGGGAGGCTGCGCTCGCCCCGGACCTCTTCGCGGCGCTGAAGGAACTGCACGACAACGGACTCGCTCACGGGGATTTGCGGGGAGAAAACGTGCTCATCCTCGACGGCGAACTCTACTTCATCGACGCGACGAGCGTCCGCGAGGACGGCCGCGACGACGCCCGCTCGTACGACATCGCCTGTGGATTGGCCGCGCTGGAACCGCTCATCGGCGCGCAGGAGACCGTCGACGCCGCGCTCTCGGCGTACTCGACGGAGGACGTGCTCGCGGCGCTGGAGTTTCTGGACTTCGTCAACATCCGCCCGGACCACGACTTCGACGCCGCGGCGGTCAAAGGCGAGATCGAAAAACGCGCGTCGTGACCGTTGTGACCGTTCTCCTCGACGCTCGACGGCGACTCGAAGGAGTCCGGCCGAGCGCGACTACTCCTCGTCGATCTCTATCTTCACCGGGTCGCGCCCACGACCGTCCGAGCCCGAGGACTCCGCCATCGATTCGAGGTGGTCTTCGACTATCTCGACGTTCTTCACGTTCGCCTTCCACACCGCGTCGAACAGCGTCCCGAGAACCGGAACCGAGCCGACGACGGTGTCGACGGCGACGTTAGCCAACATCCGGATGAGTCGGTTCAGCGGCACGCCGAGGTTCGCCGCCTCCGCGATGATGTAGATCGAGAGCCCCGCCGAGACGAGGTCGCCGGCGACCGGAAGCGCGCCGAGAATGGGGTCGGCCCCGATTCGGTACCCGATTCCCGGAATCCTCACTGACTCGTCGAGGAAGGTAGCGACCGCCCGAATCCGTCTCAAGGCGGGTTCGTCGAGCGAGTCCGGCGCGTTTTCGATGGAGTGTTCGTCCATGTTCCGACAGTCGTCGCCCAGACGTATGACGGCTATGCCTGTTCAGTGCACGATCCGTCCGCCGAGAGGACTGTTCAACGCACGACTTTGTTCGTTGTCTGACTTGTCCGACTTGTCCGACGGGCGGACCGTTCGTCCGGCGACCCGGCGACCCCTTCCGTGACCGGGTGTATTTTTAAGCTGTCCCTTCGCAAATTTTGTCACAGTATGAGCCAACAGACGGGCGACATCCGCCAGCAGTACATCGCCGGAGAGTGGACCGACGGCGAGGGAGAGGAGACGTTCGAGAGCACGAACCCGGCGACGGGCGAGACGCTCGGTGAATTCCGGCGCGGCACCGAGGCGGACGTGGACCGCGCGCTCGAAGCCGCCGAGGAGGCGTTCGACGAGTGGCGCGCGCTCTCGCACATCGACCGCGCGGAGTACCTGTGGGACATCTACCACGAACTGGGCGAGCGCACCGACGAACTCGGGGAGATCATCACGAAGGAGTGCGGGAAGGAGATCTCGGAGGGGAAAGCCGACGTCGTCGAGGCCGCCCACATGGTCGAGTGGGCCGCCGGCGACGCTCGGCACCCGAAAGGCGACGTCGTTCCCTCCGAAATCCCGAGCAAGGACGCCTACATGCGCCGCAAGCCGCGCGGCGTCATCGGCTGTATCACCCCGTGGAACTTCCCCGTCGCCATCCCGTTTTGGCACATGGCCGTCGCGCTCGTCGAGGGGAACACGGTCGTCTGGAAGCCCGCCGAGCAGACGCCGTGGTGCGGCCAGGTCATCGCCGAGATGTTCGAGGAGAGCGGAATTCCCGACGGCGTGTTCAACATGGTGCAGGGCTTCGGCGACGCCGGCGCGGCCATCGTCGATGACCCGCGCGTCGACACCGTCCTCTTCACGGGCAGCGCCGAAGTCGGCCACGAGATCGCCTCGAAGGTCGGCGGCGAACCGGGCAAACTCGTCGCCGCCGAGATGGGCGGCAAGAACAACATCGTCATCACCGAGGATGCGGACATGGACACCGCCGTCCACTCCGCCGTCATGTCGTCGTTCAAGACGACCGGCCAGCGCTGCGTCTCCTCCGAACGCCTCGTCGTCCACGCCGACGTGTACGACGAGTTCAAGGAGCGGTTCGTCGACATCGCCGAAGACGTCGCCGTCGGCGACCCGCTGAGCGAGGACACGTTCATGGGGCCGCTCATCGAACCGGAGCACAAAGAGAAGGTCTCGAAGTACAACGAACTGGCGAAGGAGGAGGGCGTGAACGTCCTCGTCGACCGCACGGAACTCGACGAGTCGGAGATTCCCGACGGCCACGAGGACGGCAACTGGATCGGACCGTTCGTCTACGAGGCGGACCCCTACGACGACCTGCGCTGCACGCACGAGGAAGTGTTCGGTCCCCACGTCGCGCTCCTGAAGTACGACGGTGACGTCGAGGAGGCCGTCGATATTCAGAACGACACCGAGTACGGACTCGCCGGAGCCATCATCTCCGAGAACTACCGCCAGATCAACTACTTCCGCGACCACGCGGAGGTCGGTCTCGCCTACGGCAACCTCCCGTGCATCGGCGCGGAGGTCCACCTGCCGTTCGGCGGCGTCAAGAAGTCCGGCAACGGCTACCCATCGGCCCGCGAGATAATCGAGGCCGTCACCGAGCGCACCGCGTGGACGCTCAACAACTCCTACGACATCCAGATGGCGCAGGGGCTGTCGGCCGACATCAAGACGAAAGACGAGTAGCGACGGAGACGGTACGACCGGAGGCGGAGACGCGAAGTCGAGCGCCGTCCGAGACGGCCCGTCTCTCGGTGCGTCCGGTCTGAGGTCTCACCGTACGTTCGACACGCCGACCACACCGACTGCGCCGACCGCGCCGACCACGCCGACCACACCGACCACGCCGACTACGCCGACCACACCGACCACGCCGACTACGCCGACCACACCGACCACGCCGACTACGCCGACCACGCCGGCCGGGCGAATCGGTCGCGGATTTATGGTCCTACCAGCCCAACGTTCGAGTAGTTCCCACCGAGTGATTCGGTTGATACACCGTGGCCAATACAACCATCTCAGACAGGGAGAACCGCCGGTCGAATCCGACGTCGCGGCGCATCGGGGGTGCCGCAGCGTTGCTCGGCACGCTCCTCGTCACCGCGGGCCTGCTCCAGCAGGCGCTCACCGACGTGACCGCCGGTGGCGACGTCGTGTTCGACGTGCAGAACACCGTCTTCCTCGTCGACCAACTCGCGCTCGTCGCGGGCATCCTCCTGCTGTTCGTCGCGCTCGTCGGGTTCGTCCTGTACCACGAGGAGGCGGGCGGCATCTACTGGTGGTTGGGCGTGCTCGGCACCGGCGGCGGGATGGCGTTCAGCCTCGCCAGCGCCGGCGCGCAGTTCGCCTTCGAGATGGCCGGGATGGCGACGCTCGCGCAGTACGCCGCCTACGGCTTCCTCGCCGGTAACGTCGGCTTCATCGGAGCGTCGCTGCCGCTGGGCATCGCGCTGCTTTTGAGCGGGTGGGCGAAGGCACCCGAACTCCGACTCGCGGGCATCGCGTTCGCCGGTACCGGCCCCTCCATCTCGCAGGGGGCGATCTTCTTCGGACTCAACGGCCTCTTCGGCGGCCTGCTGTTCGTCGGCGCGTACGCGACGGCGTGGCTACTGGTGGCGTACAATCTGCTTCGCGCCGACTTCTGACCGAGCCGACCGGATTTTTCCGGCGTTACACGTCGTTCGTCTCGACAACCGAGTCGATCCGACCGGTCCTCGAAGTATCACTTTTGTACTGGCCCCCGTACGCGGCGTATGCAGATTCACGAGTACTTCGACGAGTTCGCACGACGCGATTGGGACACCGGCGCGGACGGAACCGTTCGGTTCGCCGTCGTCGGCGTCGGCGGGTTCGCCCGCAAGGCGGCGCTCCCCGCCCTCGCGGACGCCGACTACGCCGAGGCGACGGTGCTCGTCACCGGGTCGCCCGAGAACGCCGAAGACGCCGCGAGCGAACACGGTATCGAACGCGTCCTCACCTACGAGGAGTACCACGACGGCGCGGCGACCGACGCCTACGACGCCGTCTACGTCGTCACCCCGAACGCGCTCCACCCCGAAGCCATCGAGACGGCGGCGGAGAACGGAAAGGCGGTGCTCTCCGAGAAGCCGCTGGCGGCGACCGTCGAGGGGGCCGAACGCGCCGTCACCGCGTGCGAGGACGCCGACGTGCCGCTGATGGTCGCCTACCGGATGCAGTTCGACCCCGCGGTTCGCCGCCTCCGCGAGTTCGTCGGCGAGGGCGGTATCGGCGACGCGCTCCAGCTGCACGGCGGGTTCGCCTTCGACGTGATGGGCGGCGGTCGCGGCCCCGACCAGTGGCGTCTCGACGCCGACCTCGCGGGCGGCGGCGCGCTGATGGACGTCGGCGTCTATCCGCTGAACGCGGCGCGGTATCTCGTCGACGCCGATCCGGTGGCGGTCACCGCGACGACGCGCGGCGAGGGCGTCTTCGCCGACGTGGACGAGCAGATCGCGTTCCAACTGGAGTTCCCCGACGGCGTCACCGCCTCCTTTACCGCCGGGTTCTCCGGGTACACCAGGAGCCACCTCTCGATTCGGGGGACCGAAGGTTACGTCGAACTGAGCGACTCCGCGTTCGGCACGGAGGACCCGCGACGAGTGACCGTCCACCGAAACGACGTGCGGACGACGGTGGACGGACCCCAGACGGGCGAGATACGCGAGGAGTTCGACTACTTCGCGCACGCGATACTGACCGACGGGGAGATCGGCCCGGACGGAGAGGAGGGGCTGCGGGACGTACAGGTGACGACGGCGGCGTACGAGGCCGCGGAAACCGGCGAACGCGTCGAGATACGGTACTCGTGAGTCGGGTGTCGTGAGGAACTTCGGAAGACGAGGCGGGAGCGCTCCCCCACCGGGCTAGGGGAGCGATGCGGCGATGGCCACAGTGGACCCCTCACTGCAGCGTGGTGCGGCGGTTGATTTGTGCCGAGTCGTCGACGAGAAAAGCGTCGATATCGTCGGCGAATTCGCCTAAGGAGTACGCCTCAATAAAGGCATCGACACGGTGAACTGATGCCGCTAACGGGTCTCACGGTACCGTGGAACGTGGCCCTCGCCTCGTCACCGCCGGTCCGCGAGCGCCGGGAACTCCTCGCGGACTCGCGTCACCTCGTCGGGGTCGAGGTCAGCAGTGACGTGTGCGGGACGGTCACCCGCGCTGGCCAACGCCGTCCCCCACGGGTCGTACACCGTCGACCGTCCGAGCAGCGTCGCCGACTCGAACGCGCCGACGCCGTTTATCGCGCCGAGATACCAGAGGTTCTCGATAGACCGCGCTCGCGTCAGCGTCTGCCAGTGTTCGACGCGGGGGTACGGCCACGCGCTCGGCACGAGGAGCAAGGTGACACCGTCGTCGACGAGTCGACGCGTCAGTTCCGGGAAGCGGAGGTCGTAGCAGGTACAGGTCCCGACGGTGAAGCCGTCGAACTCGAACGGTTCGAGACGCTCGCCCGGCGTGAGCAGACGCGCTTCGGCGGATTCGTATCCGAACAGGTGGTGTTTGCGGTACGTCGTCCGCAGCGAGCCGTCGCGGTCGAAAAACGTCGTCGTGTTCGCCAGCCCCTCGTCGGCGGGGACGTCGTAGCCCGCGGCGGCGCTCGCTTCGAGGTCCTCGACGTGGCTGCCGGCGAGGAGGCCGACGTCGTGGTCGACCGCCATATCGCGGAGTCGGCCGAACGTCGGCCCGTCCAGACCTTCGGCGACTCGGGCGTACGATTCGAACGCGAAGTAGCCGACGGCGAACAGTTCCGGGAGCGCGACGAGGTCCGCCCCGTCGGCGGCCGCCGCTTCGACGGTCGTTTCGGCGGCTTCGAGGGCGCTCTCGACGCTTCCGGCGTCCTGTTCGAGTTGGGCGAGGGTGAGACGCATCGGTCAGCGCTCCGCCTCGGCGAGCTCGCGTCGCAGCGCCCGTTCTAAGTTGTCGAGTTCGCGGTCGAGATTTCGCTTGAAGAAGCTCTCGACCCCGGGCAAACTGCCGTCGACGACGAACTCGTTGACGAGGCGGGAGCCGTTCTCCGTCCCCTCGACGGTGTGTTCGCCGGTGACGCGGAGCGCGCGCGAGCGGCCGACGAACTTCACGTACCGGGGGGCGTCACGGGTCACGTCTTCGGTCTCGACGGGTATCGTCGACCTGACAAGGGGAATCGGGAGTGCGACGTGCCACGTCGCTTTCCGCTCGTCGGTCGGGTGAACGTCGTAATCCTCGACGACGCTTATCGCGCCCGCACGTTTCTCGGGGTCGGAGATGAACGCCCACACGGCCTCCGGTGGGTGGTCGAACTCGAAGGTCCGCGTAACCCTGACAGTCATGGGGTCATATCAGGCGGAGAGGGCAAAAATCCGTGGATTAACTGCGGGTGACACGCCACGTCGTCGAGCGCGCGCGACCCCACTTCTCGATCTCGACGTCTTCGGATTTCTCCGCGAGACGCGGCAGGCGCGACCCGACCTGCTTCGCCGAGAGGCCGATCGCCTCGGCGATGTTCTTCGCCCGGAAGTACCGCTCACCGCGAGTGACGCTCTCCCGGAGGTAGGCGATAATCCGCTGTTCCTCGTCGGTGTATTCGGTCATCGACGTTCCTCCTACGTGTCTGACGATAATAACGGTTACTCGGTCGGACGAGCGAACCGCAGTTAGGTAGGTTAGTTAGCGTACACGTGCACGGCGACGACCGCCAGCGACGCGGCGACCATCGCGCCGGCGAATCCCCACGCCTGCGTCAACTGATCGGGTCCGACGAGCATCACCGCCGCGCCGACGAGCGCGAGCACCGAAAACAGCATCGCCACGCCGATGCCCATGTCCGTCTGAGTCGTCTGCGTTGCCATACCACCCGGTTCGGTGGCGTCCACTTAGTTTATTCGACAGTGGTCGGTCTCTCCCACCGAGCCATATCGGCTAAGTAGCCCGCGGACACTGGCCTCGTATGGAACCGAGTGCGGCGGACCGTCCGGACGCGACGAGCGTGCCGGAGACGTTGCGGTCGCGCATTTCGAGGGGCCGGTCGGGTCGAATCGCCGTCGTGCTCGTCGCCGTGACCGTCGCCCTCGTCGTCGCCTCCGCGCTCGGCTTCGTCGGCGCCCCCGAAGTCACCGAAATCAGCAATCGAATCGTCGCCGTCGACAACGACACGACGACTATCGAGACGAACGTCACCGTCCGGAATCCGAACCCGCTCGGGGTCAGCATCGACGGCGCGACTATCGACTACGGCGTGCGGATGAACGACGTGCCGATGGCCTCGAACCGCAAGAACGGCCTCCGCATCGGCCGCGGCAACACGACGCTCTCGTTCCGGACCGAGATGCGAAACGAGCGCATCTCCGAGTGGTGGGTGACGCACGTCGAAAACGGCGAGCGAACGACGCTCCGAGTCGACGCCGACGCCGGGTACCGCGGCGTCGAAGCCACCTTCGAGGGGCCCACGGTCGAGCGCGATATCCAGACTGATATCGTCTCGGCGTTCAACTCGACGGAGACCCGAGCCATCGACGCGAACCGACCGCTCGTCTCGGACCCGGTCCTCTACGTCAACGAGACGAGCGCACGGTGGGGCGACGCCAACGAGTCGGCGACGCCGATTCGCACCTCGTTCGTCGTCTACAACCCGAAGCCGGTCCCGCTGACGCTGAGCGAACTCGGCTACGACATCCACATGAACGGCGTCCGCGTCGGACGGGGGTCGACGAACCGCGAGTACGTCGTCGGGCCGAAGCAGACCCAGCGTATCGAGGCGACCGCCGTCATCGAAAACGACCGACTCGACGAGTGGTGGGTGACGCACGTCCGCCGCGGGGAGGTGACGACGCTCGCCATCGATTTCTCCGCCGTCGTCCGCCTGCCCGGCGGCGTGAGACTCGACCTTCCCCTCCAAGGCGTCCGGTACACGCAGACGATTCAGACCGACGTGTTCGGAACGGAGACGAACGTCGGGCGGTCGAACGGTACCGAATCGGCCGGAAACAGTACCGAATCGGCCGGAAACAGTACCGAGTCGACCGGAAACAGCACGGAAACGACCGGAAACAGCACCGAAGCAAAACGAAATCTGGCGACCGCAGACGGGCATCGTCCGACCGCGGACGGGAGTCACTCGACCGCAGGTCGAAATCGCTCGCCAACCGGCGAGGGTGGGCTGGTCGCGTTCGTCTCGCCAAACCTGCACCTGCCGACAACGTTTTTACCCCGTCCGTCCGTGTATCGAGTACATGCAACGGAGTACCCACTCTCCTGGTCGAGTTCTTCTCCCGCGATGAGAACGCCGTCTCGGTGACGAGCGACGACGAATCGATTCTGCTGCGCATCGGCGACCGCACGTGCGAACTGTCGAGAGCCGACGCTGCGGAACTGCAAGACAGCATCGGGACCGCGCTGACCGAGAAACGCGAGTTCTTCCGCACCGCGGGCGAGCACCGCGACGACGGCAGTTACGTCGTCTCGCGGCGCAGCGCGGAGTCGGCGGGCAACGCGAAAGTGTTCGAGAGCTTCGAGAGTCTGCGCCGCCTGTACGACCGTCTCCCCCGCGAGTTCACGGCCGAAGACGTCGGTCGGACCGGTATCACCGGGTCGCGCCGCCACATGCTGATTCGGCACTTCGGCGAACATCCCGCCTTCGACTGCCGCATCACCCGGCGGAATCCGCTGACCGCCGAACGGGTCGATGCCGACGCCGGAAGCGCCGGTGGCGACGTGTTGACCGAGGCGGACGCGACGGCCGACTGAGTCGGTGGTCGCGGCGGGACCGGAGGGAACCCGGCCGACCTCCCCCCGTCTCGTCTCTCAGGAGATGGTGACGTGCTCGGACTCGGCGTTGAGCGCGAGGTTCGCCGCGATTTCGGCGTTTCGCATCGCGTACTGGGCGGTCTGCTGGAGGCTGACGAGCACCTCGCGGATTCGAAGGAGCTCCTCGTTCGACACCTCCGGAATCTCCGAGAGGATGTCCTGCTCGCGGTCGGTGAGTTCGCGGAACTGCTCTCGCACCTCGATGGTGAGGTCGTAGTCGCGGTCGACGACCGACCGGACCGCTTTGACCGTGATGTCGTCGACCTGGTCGGTGAACTCGCGGATGCGGCGCATCGTCGCCGAGTCGACGTCGATGGTGTGTCCTTCGGTGTTGAGGACGATTTCGGCGATGTCCTCGGCGTTGTCGGCGGTGAGTTCGAGGTTCTTCGCCACCGAGCGGTAGCCGATGAGCGGAAAGCCCGATTCGAGGCCGACCGCCCGACAGAGGTTCGGGTTCTGGTAGGCCGTGAAGATGAGGCGGAGCACGAGGACGAAAATCTTGTTCGCCTGTCGCTCGCGGTTGAGCGCCCGCTGTGCGAGGTCCGGGTTGCCGTGCGCCAGCGCCTTCACCGCCTCGCCGCGCATCGTGCTCCCGGTGTTTTCGAGGCGTTCGAGCAGGTTGTCGAGCGTGAAGTCCTCGGGGTCGACCGAACACCGGATGGCGATTCGCTCGGGCGTCTCCTCGATGACGCCGAGGCCCATCAGCTGCGTCTCCGCCTTGTAGACGGCGTTGATGTGTTCGCTGTCGAGCGCGCCCTCGGACTTCTCGACGTGAATCACGCGTCGCCCGAGAACGTACTGGGCGACGATAGCGCGTTCGAGTCCGTCCGCGTCGAGGTTGTCGGCGTGGATGACCGCCTCCGAGTCCTCCGTCGACGCCGACTCCGGCAACACGGTGAGCGTTCCCTTGCCGCCCATCCGAATCGACACCTCGTCGCCTTTGTTCACGCCGTGTTCTTTCGCCCACTCCGCCGGGAGCGTCATCGCCAGCGTCGAGGGACCGAGCCGCTGGACTTTCCGCGTCTCCATGGCATTCCGTATCCCTTCTATGACCTTAATCTTCACTATAGGGAGATAATACATCATAAATCGGGAGAATTTGGCTCGGAGTCGCGACGGGACTCGACGGGTGACTAAGGGCAGCGCGGGCGCTCAGACGACCTTCATCATCCGGCGCTCGAAGCGGCCGACGCGGACCTTCGTCCAGCCTCGCAACTCCGCGTCGAGTTCGGGGTCGTCGGTGTCGACGCGCAGCACCGAGATACCGTCGAGTTTCGAGCGCGAGGCGACGACTTCGACCGAACAGCGACGGACGACCGCGGGCGACAACTGCGGGTTGCCGCGGCCGAACACAAACCCCTGTCCCCCGATGGGCGAGACGACGACGACGTTCTCCTCGCCGAGCGCATCGAGAATCTCCGACTCGCCGGCGTCGCGGACGAGCACCTCCCCGTCTCGCCACACGTCGACGCCGATGGGCGACCCCTCGAACCCCAGCGCCTCCTTCACCGCGCCGACGGTCGAACCGGGACCGAGCACGTAGGTGACGCCCGGTTCCACGTCGGCGGCGACGCCCTCGGCGAGCGCCTCGACGGTACCGCCGCTTAGCTGTTTCGAGGACTGCAAGTCGTCGGCGACGGGGACGGCGGCGACGGCTCGGAGTTCGGGGTGGACCTCGCCCTCGCGGTAGTCGTCCTCGTCGATGTCCATCACCTCGCGGCGCTCGGTGCGCTCGAAGGAGGCGGCGATACCCGCGGCGTCCTCCGGAGAGACGGCGAACACCGACGAGTACACTTTGACGCCCGCGGGGACGCCGAGCATCGGCGTCTCGCTCCCCGACTCCGAGAGGGCCTCGGCGACGTCGGCCGCGGTACCGTCGCCGCCGACGAAGAGGACGAGGTCGACGCCGGCGGCGACGAACGCTTCGACGGCGCGCCGGGTGTCGTCGGCCGTCGTCTCCTCGTCGCTCGGCGCGCCGACGACCTCCGGGTCGAAGCCGACCGCCCGGGCGGCGTCCTCGCCCATCTCGCCGCCGTAGACGACGAGCGCCGCGTCGGGAACGCGTTCGCGGAGTTCGGTCAGCGCGCGGCGCGCTCGCTCCGGTGCGCGCGGCTCCGCACCTCGTTCTCTCGCCTCAGCGACCTTCCCGTCCGTCCCTTTCAGTCCGACTCGCCCACCCATCCCGGCGATCGGATTGACGACGACGCCGATGCGCATACTCGAAGGCTGCGGCGGCGACGCCAAAAGCACGCCGACTCCACGGACGAGTCGTGTCGGTTTCGCGGACGAACCGTCTCGACTTCGCGGACGAACCGTGTCGATTTCGCGGACGAACCGTGTCGACTCCGCGGACGAATCGGTGACTGTCTACCGCACTGGCGAATCGGCGCTCGCGACGTCGACTCGGCGCTCGGATATCGAATCGGTGGTTACGATGTCGAATCGACGATTACGATGTCGAACCGATGGTCGCGTCGTTCCGCCCGCTATCGGCCGTACTCCGGGATGCTCTCGAAGACGAGCACTCGGCCGCCGCTCGTGACGAGCACTTCGTATCCCGAGAGGTCGAACGCGACGGACGACGCCGACTGCTTAGCGAACAACGCGTCGAGGGCGTCCGGGTCGACGGCCCGGTAGAGCGGTTGCATCTCGCGGGGGTCGACGTCTTTCACTTCGGCCACGGCCACCACGGCGGCGGTGCTCGGGGGCATCGTCTCGTCCCACGAGGCGGCGTTTACGGCCACTTCCGTCAGTGACGCCGCACGGTCATCCATGGTCGTAGCGCACCTCGGCAACGTAGTTCAAGTTTCCCATGTCTGTTGGCTCTCGGTAGACTGACCCGCTCGAACCCGACACTCTCGGGTTCGTGTCCCCGGTCTCGGCTCGACGGCTGTGTCGTCCGATACCTACGAGTGCAAACCGCGAACAGTTAAACGGCGTGCCTGATAACGTGTCGCTCATGTACGTACTCGCGTCCGAACAGTCGCTGCCCATCGCCGAAACCGGCGGCGTCGTGCTCCTGTTGAGCCTGCTCATCACCGTCGGCTGGCTGCTCTACCTCTACCGCTGAGCCGACGCCGTGTGCGACTGCGACTCAGTCGTCCGCGGCGTCGACGTCGATGACGTTCGCGTGTTCGCGGAGCCATCCGGCCGCGTCCTTCGCCGCCCCCGCGTCTGCAGCGCTGATTTTCACGCGGACGCCGTCGCCCGGATGGCTTCCGACGGTGACGTCGAAGCGACGCTGTAAGTCGACTAACCTGTCGGCGAGTGCACTCTCCGGTTCGTCGACGAGGACGCGCTCGACGTACGTCTCGGTTCCCGTGAACTCGTTTTCGACGCGTCCGAACATCGCCTTCATCTCCGCGGGGACGCCCGGCAGCACGTACACCGACTCGACGACGGCACCCGGCGCGACGCCCTCGTCGTTCGGGAGAAAACGCGCGCCCGCCGGGAGTTCGACCGTTCGCGGGTCGCCGTCGTCCGCCGAGTAGCCGCCGCGGTCGGCGAGCCACGCCGACGCCTCCGCGTGCGGTTCCAGCGACCTGCCGACCGCCGCCGCGACGCCCTCCATCGTCACGTCGTCGTGCGTCGGTCCGAGACCGCCGGTGACGACGACCGCGTCGTAGGCGGCCAGCGACTCGTTGACCACCTGGGCGATGTCGGCGAGGCGGTCGGGCACCGTCGTCACGCGTTCGACCGTCGCGCCGCGCGCGGCGAGCCGTTCGCCGAGCCACGCGGCGTTCGTGTTCACCGTGTCGCCGACGAGCAGTTCGTCGCCGACGCTGACGATTGCGATTCGCATCGCTCGAAAGAGGGGCGGCGCGTCGAAAAGTCCCGCGTTCTCGTCGGCGACGGCGTCGATGCGAGCTCCGGGGTTCCGGAGTTTCGCAGCGACGGCGTCACATCCCCGGTGGCGGGCGACGACCGGTGTCGTCGGACGTGTCGACGTCCAGTCCGAGCTCCTCGCGCTGTCGCCGGAGTTCCGCGATACGCCGGCGGTAGTAGAGACCGCCGACGAGCGCGACGAGCGTGGAGACGCCGAGTATGCCGCCGAAGATGTAGAGGTCGCGTTCGAGGTAGAACCGGACCGAGATCACGTCGCGCTGAACGTCGTCCCAGTGGAGGTGGACGCGACCGTCTTCGAGGCTCTGTCGGTCCGCACTCGGCCGCGTGCTACTCAGAATCGGCACGTCGACGCGGCGGTCCTCCGGCAGGACGATCTCGTAGGAGCCCTTCACGAACGTCGGCAGCGAGAACTGCTTCGGGGTGCTCTGGCCCGTGAACGCTAACTGGCCCGCCTCGTTCGACGGCGCGTCCGCCGGCGGTTCGACGACGACGGCGTCTCGTTGCTCTTCGATGGAGCCGCCGCGCTCGATGAGCGTCGTCCCGTTGACGACGGTTCCGTTCGGGTAGCGGTAGCGAACCGCCTCGACGTAGAGGGGACTCTCGGTGCCGAGGCCGTCGTTACGGTACAGGCTCAGTTCGTCGCCCTCGAAGCGGTACACCGCCTGATACGTCGCCCGCTCGGAGACGTTGATGTAAACGTCGGCGTCGGCGTCCCAGTTGTACTCGCCGGTGACGTTGCCGTCGAGGCGGTCGGGCGGAATCTCGTTGTCGCCGAAGAAGCCGAGACACCCCGAGGTGGCGACGAGCAGGACGACGGCGGCCGAGGCCAAAAGCAGTCGACGGTTCATGGGATGACACAGCGCAGCTCCGACGGCAGATACGAGCCGATGCTTGCCAGAAGCCCCGGCGGGTCGGTCCCCTCGGCGCAGATGATGCTCTGCTCGAGGAGGCCGAGTCGTTCGACGGTGACGATGTCGTTCGCGTGTCCGGCCCGGTTCACCGTCGCGCGAACCTCGCCGCGGGTGGCGCTGTTGACGTTGACCCGTCCCGCCCCGCGCCGCCAGTCGTACAACTGGTCGCGCGTCTCGTCGGCCAGCCGCGACGGTTCGTCGTCGCCGCCGTAGACGAATTTGAGGCGCTGGTGCTGGACCAGTCCGAACCGCTCGCGAATCTGTGAGGGGGTACCTCGCCCGAGCCCGATCTCGGCGCTCGGGATGCGAATCTCTTCGCCCACGTCGAGGACGAACCCGTCGTCGTCCCACGATTCGAGCGTGCCGACGTACGTCTCTCCGGCGTCGAGATGCGTCGGAATTTCGCCCCACTCCTCGCGGAGCGCGTTGCGTGCGACCGTCTCGTCGTCGCCTTCGACGGTGACGGCGACGAACTCGTCGTGGCGGACGCCGACGGTGAACTCCACGTCCAGCGAGCCGATCTCGTTCGCGACGAGCGACCGGAGACTGTCGAGCGTCCGCTCGCGGGCGTCACCTTCGACGTAACATTTGGTTGCGAGAACGACCATCAGCCGGTCACGTCGGCGTTCAGTTCCTCGCGGAGTTCGTCGACTCGTCGGTTCATCGCGTCGACGAGGCGGTTGTTCTCCATCGACTCCAACGGGGAGCCGCACTCGGGACACTCGAAGCCGAAGTCCATCGCCTCGCCGAACTCGAAGCGGATCGAACAGACCTCGCAGAGGTAGAACTCGTGGGTCTGTTCGTACTCCTGGCGCTCTTCGAGCGCGTCGAGCAGGCGGTGCATCTCCTCTTCGAGGTTCTCGGGGATGTTGTCGTACTCGAACGTCCAGAGATAGGTGAGCCACCCGGAGTCCTCGTCGCGGACGCGGCGGTACGTCGCGAGGTCGTTCTCGTAGAGGATGAAAAGCGCGCGACGAACGTCGTTGAGTTCGAGACCGAGCTCCTCGGCGAGCTCCTCGTCGGTGACCTCCCCGTCCGGCGGCGCGGCGGCGACGGGCATTCCCGTCGGACCGACCAGCTCGTGGAGGTACTTCTGAATGACAGGGTCTCCCAGCAGGTCCTCAAAAGCCATTACCCTATCCTCTGTCGCAGAATCGTTTAAAAGCACCGGATAGCGGCGTCGACGGGACGCTTCGGCGACGCGTCGGTTTTAGACGCCCCCGAGGTGCCCGGGCCGAGGTTTTTGTGCGGTGACGGGACCAGTTCGCGCCGTGAGTTGAACGCCGTCCGCGGTCGGTCGAGGCGGGTGTCCGGCGCGCCGCCGCGGAACCCTACAGCGCCGGCTGTCCGCCATTCGGTTCACGCGGTGAGTCACCCCCGGGCGCGGCGACGCCGACGGCCTCACTCGACTTCTTCGACGCGCTTGCCCGTCTCCATCGGAATCACCTCGCGCTCGGCGTCCTCCCACTCCCGTTCGAGTTCCCGGCCCTCGAACAGGCGGTCGAGGAACACCGCCAGCGCCGCCACCTCCGAGTGGGGTTGGTTCGTCACGCCGACGTTGAAGTCCGCGTAGTCGTACACCTCGAACGGGACCTTCTCCGCGCCGACGACGACGAGAATCGGTTCCTCGGCGTGCGCGGCTCTGACGTCGTCCTCTACGTCCTGAACGCGCTCGCCGTACATCGTGAGGTGGACGACCGTCCCCCTCCAGTCGCGGACGATATCGCGGTAGGAGTCGACAACTTCGACCTCGAACGGGCCGCCGAATCTCGTCGTGATGTCTCGCACCGTCGTCTCCGACTGGCTCGCGTCGCCGACGAGGAGCGCGCGGTCCGCGCCGAGCGCCCGCGCCGTCAGCCCGATGTGCGTCGTCATCCGGTCGTCGCGGCCCGGTCGGTGCCCGAGTCGCAGGACGACGACTTCGGATTCGTCTTGCATGCGCTGTCCGAGGCGAGCCGTCGGTTAGGGGGTTTCGGAACTCGACGCAGTGCGCTGCTGGTGCGACGACTTCGGTGCTGCCACGACGGCTCCGATGCCCCCGCGACGGTCCCGGTGCTTCCACGACGGCTCCGACCGACTCTCGAAACGCGCGAGCGACCACAATCGACTTACTGCCGTCGGCGGAGGTTGGAGTATGAACCTCGTAGACAAGCGAGTCGTCGTCACCGGCGGGGCGGGTCTCGTCGGGTCGCACCTCGCGGCGAAACTGTCGACCGAGAACGACGTGGTCGTCGCCGACGACCTCTCGAAAGGAACCGAGTCACGCGTCCCCGACGACGTCGAGTTCGTCCAAGCGGACATGCGCGAATCGGCCGACGTGGCCGAGGTAATCACCGAGGACGTCGACGTCGTCTTCCACCTCGCGGCGTACACCGACACGAACTACGAGGACCCGAGAAAACTGTTCGAGGAGAACACCGAGATGACGTACAACGTCCTCGAACGGATGGACGAGGCCGGCGTCGACGACGTCGCGTTCACCTCCTCCTCGACCATCTACGGCGAGGCCCCGCGGCCGACGCCCGAGGACTACGCACCCATCGAACCCATCAGCGCCTACGGCGCGAGCAAACTGGCCGACGAGGCGTTGATGTCGACGTACGCGCACTCGCACGGCTTCACCGCGTGGGTGTTCCGCTTCGCCAACATCGTCGGGCCGAAGCAGCGCGGCAACGTCATTCCGGACTTCATCGAGAAACTGCTCGGCGACCCCGAAACGCTCACCATCCTCGGCGACGGCCGCCAGGAGAAGTCGTACCTCTACGTCGAGGACTGCGTCGACGCCATCTGTCACGTCGTCGAAAACGCGGACAAATCGATGAACACCTACAATCTGGGGACGCGGACGACCACCTCGGTCAACCGCATCGCCGACATCGTCGCCGACGTGATGGGACTGGACCCCGAGTACGAGTACACCGGCGGCGAGCGCGGGTGGAAAGGCGACGTGCCGAAGATGCGCCTCTCCGTCGAGAAACTCTCCGCGCTCGGGTGGGAGCCGTCGACTGCCAGCGACGAGGCGGTCGAACGCGCCGCAGAGGAACTGTACGACGAACTTCGCACCGAGCGCGAGTCGTAGTCGGCCCGTCGGTCACACCGACTCCACCGAAAACTTCGTCTGCGCCTCCGCGTCGGCGTCGACGGCCGCCAGTTCGCCGACGGCGACGTAGTCGCCCGGTTCCGGGTCGTCCCAGACGCCCTCGAACGTCGTCGACTCGCCGGGGTCGAGCGTCTCGCTCCCGAGCATCTGCGCGAACATGCGGCCGTCGCTCCAGCGCCACACTTCGCCGTCGCCGCTGGCGTCGCTGACGACGAACTCCGCGCGTTGAGCGTCACGGAACGAGAGCGTCGCGCGCTCGTCTCCCCGGTTCTCGACGGTCAGTCCGAACTCTACGAGGTCGTCTCGCGGCGTCGCGGTGAGCGTTGCTGTGAACATACGTTGGGTACGAAAAAGCGAGGAATAACGTTCGGGTTTACAGGTCGTCGGAGGAGTCGAGACCGAGCGCCGCCGCGGTGTCGAGCAGTCCGGCGCCCTGTTCGTTCGACGCGAGACCGATATCCTCGGCCGTCGAAGCGAGTCGGTCGCGCGCCTCGGTGTTGGTGTACCCGTTGGCCATCAGCTGCGCACCCGCGCCGGCGACGTGCGGGCACGCCATCGACGTACCCGAGAACACGTCGTAGCCGCCGCCGGGGACCGTCGACTCCACGTCGACGCCGGGCGCGGCGATCTCGACCTCCGACCCGGTCGAGGAGAAGGAGGCGAGGTCGTCGTTGCTGTCGGTGGCGCTCACGGCGACGACTTCCGAGTAGGCGGCAGGGTAGCCGACGCAGTCGCTGCACGGCCCGTCGTTGCCGGCGGCGGCGACGAGGAACACGCCGCGGTCGTAGGCGTAGGTACAGGCGTCCTTGATGGTCTGCGACCCGCTGGACGCGCCGAGACTCATGCTGGCGACGTCCCAGCCCTGGTCGGCGGTGTACTCGATACCCGCCGCGATGTCGGAGAACGACCCGCTGCCGCGCTTGTCGAGCACCTTCACCGCGTGGAGCGTCGCCTCCGTGCTGACGCCGACGACGCCCTCGTCGTTGTCGACAGCGTCGGCCGTCCCGGCGCAGTGAGTGCCGTGGTCGTTGTCGTCGTCCCACGACTCGTTGTACGGCCCTTTCGCCGAGACGAACGCCTTGCCTTCGCCGAGGTTCGCCTGCAGGTCGGGGTGGTCGGAGTCGATACCGGTGTCGAGGATAGCCACGTCGGCACCTGCGCCGGTCTCGCCGTTGTCGTGGGCAACGTCCGCGTCGACGCGGTCGATTCCGTACGGCGTCGACTGCGCGAACGCGTGCATCTGACCGTTGGCCTCGACGTAGCGAACGTCTCCGCGTTTCCGGAGGCCCTTCACCGCGTTCTCGTCGACCTCGATGGTCATCGCGTCGAAGTTGAACCGTCGGACGACGCTCGATGCGGCGTTTTCAGCCGCTCGTCTGCCGCTCTGCTCGCTATATCCGAGATTGACTTCGACGAGGTTGTCGTTACCTTTCGCCGTCGCCAGTCCGCCGAGTCCGCCGACACCGACCGCTACGCCCGTCGTCTTCAGCACGTTACGCCGAGTTACACCCGTGGTATCATCCGACATTGCGAACAGTCAGAAGAATTAATCTATTTTATAACTTCAGGAATTGAACTATTTTGCCGATAAATTACACTCTTGATGTAGATATTTACTAACAGTATTGAGCTGAGGAATCAGTCGTCACCGAGGTCCAGCGCGGCCGCGACGTTTAGCAGACCGGCACCCTGTTCGACCCGTCCGAGCCCGAGGTCGTCGGCGGTTCCGACGAGTCGCTCGCGGGCTTCGGTCGTCGAGAGCCCGGTCGAGACGAGAAGCGCCGCGGCTCCGGCGACGTGCGGGCACGCCATCGACGTTCCAGAGTACGTCCTGTAGCCGCCCGGAACCGTCGAACGAACGCCCGTGCCGGGAGCTGCGATGTCGATTCGGGGTCCCGTCGACGAGAAACCCGCGAACCCGCCGTTACGGTCGACGGCGCTCACCGCCAACACCGTCGGCAGCGTCGCCGGAAACCCCACGGTGTTCGGCCGTGAACGGCCGTTTCCGGCGGCGGCGACGAGTAACACCCCTTCGTCGGCGGCGTACCGACAGGCGTCGCGGACGAGGTTCGTCGGACGCTGCGAGCCGAAACTGAGGCTCCCGACGGCCCAGCCCCTGTCGGCGACGTACTCGATTCCGGCGGCGATGTCGGAGACCAGCCCGACCCCGGCGCAGTATATCACTTTCACCGCGTGGAGCGTCGCCTCGGGAGCGACGCCGACGACTCCTTCGTCGTTGTCGAGGGCTCCGACGACGCCCGCGCAGTGGGTTCCGTGGTCGTCGTCGTCGTCCCAGTTGGTCTTGCAGGCGTTCCCGTTGCCGGTGACGCGGCAGAGTCGCGGCCGACCCCGGCAGTTGACGAACGCCCGCCCGTCCCCGAGGTTCTCGCGGAGGTCCGGATGGTCGGAGTCGACGCCGGAGTCGACGATAGCGACGTCGACGCCGTCGCCCGTGACGCCCGCCTCGTGGGCGAGTCGCGCGCCGATGCGGGAGACGCCCTCCGGAACCGTCTGAGACGCCGACTGCTGATACGTTCGCATCGTCCTGTCGGGTTCGACGTACCTGACCTCGGGGCGTCGCCGAAGCGTCGCCACGGCCTCCCGCGGCAGTTCGACCGTCAGCGCGTCGAAGGCGAACTGCCGGACGACTCGGGTCGCGACCCGGCGGACGACGTCGCAACCGAGGGCTCCGGCTGTCGCGTCGATCCCGACGTTCACCACGGCGGTGTCACCGGCGTTTCCGCCTCCTCTCCGAGCGCCCCCCGCCGCGAGTCCGGTCGCCGTGCCCCCGCCGACTGCCCGCAACACCCCTCTGCGCGTCGCCGCTGACTGTCTCGACATCCTTCGAGTGGTTCGAACCACTATCGCTTATCTCTAATTTCGACCGACACGACCGTCGCGAGAGCCGTTCTCTCACCGACATCAGACTGTCAGATGGGGGAGAGATTTGATCGAATGGAGAGAGACGCGGCCGAAACTGCGTCGGGTGCGACGGTACGCGCCGCCGAGAGAGACGCTTTTACCGTCGGACCGGATACTGGGAACCGTGCAAGTCGTCGGTTACGATTCACTCGACGGAGGACTCTATCTCGCGCCGAGCGGCGGGGCGACACTCGGTGACGGGACACCGACAGACCCGACCGAAGTCGAGTATCTCCCGCTCGACGCCGGCGACGAACTCGCGTACCGACTCGGGGGGCGACACTGCGCAGGCACCGTCGCCGACGAGGGCCACTACGCCTGCGAGAACGACGACGCCCCCCACTGCGAGTACCACCGGAGCACGTGGGTCTGCGCGCGCTGCCGAGGGACGTGTCTCAAAGACGAGATGGACTGTTTCGACGACCACGCCGTCTACCTCGCGGCGTTCGCGCCGGACGTGTTCAAGGTCGGCGTCACCAAGGAGTGGCGACTCGACACCCGCCTTCGAGAGCAGGGTGCTGACAGGGCCGCCCACCTCCGAACCGTCGAAAACGGCCGCATCGCCCGCGAAATCGAGTCCGAACTCGCCCGAGAGCTGACCGACCGGGTGCGCGTCCCGACGAAGCGGGCGGGTCTCCACCGACGGGTCGACGCCGAGCAGTGGGAGTCGCTTCTCGCCGAGTTCGACCCGCTCGACAGCTTCGCGTTCGACTACGGCTTCAGCCTCGACAGCCGACCGATGGGCGAGACCATCGCCGCCGGGCGCGTCGTCGGCACGAAGGGGCGACTGCTCGTCCTCGAAAACGCGGGGACGACGTACGCCGTCGACATGCGCGACCTCGTCGGCTACGAGCTCCGCGAGGGCGAGAGCGACCGAGAGCTACAGTCGAGCCTCGGCGCGTTCGGGTGATTACCGCACCGGCGGTTCGAGAGGCGAACCGGCCGGTTTCCGGGTATGTCCTGCCTTCAGTGGTGTGTGGTAACAGCTAACACACCACTGCGCGAACTCACGCTTTGGAGAGTGACGACGATGACCTTAGCAACGGTCCCACGGTACGACAGCGAGCGGGCGTCCGAGTGGGGAGAACGGGCGGTAGTGGTCGGAGCGGGCGTCGCGGGACTACTCGCGGCGCGCGTTCTCGCCGACGGGTTCGACGAGGTGGTCGTCGTCGAGCGAGACTCGCTCCCGGACGAACCGGTCGCCCGTCGCGGCGTGCCGCAAGCGCGCCACGTCCACGTTCTCCTGAAAGGAGGCGAATCGACGATAGAAGACCTCTTCCCGGGCTACGGCGAGGAGCTGCTCTCGTCGAGCGGCGTCGTGTTCGACGGCTCTCGGGACGTCCACTTCTACCTCGAAGGAGAGTACCTCGCCGACGGTCCGCAGCGCATCCCCCAGTACGGGGCGACTCGCTCGCTGTACGAGCAGTTACTCCGCCGTCGCGTCGCCGACCTCGACGGCGTCGAACTCCGACCGAACTGCCGAGTCGTCGACTACCGCCTCGACGACCGAGGGACCACCGTGACGGGCGTCGCCGTCGAAGACGAGGAGTCGGGCGGAGCGGTGCTCGCTACCGACCTCGTGGTCGACGCTTCCGGTCGGACGAGCCGAACGCCGGCGTGGTTGGAACGCATCGGGTACGAGTCACCTCCCGTGGACGAGGTGTACATCGACCTCGCGTACAGCACGACCCTCATCGAACGGCCGCCCTCCGAGCGTCGTTCGTACGTCGTCGCGGCTTCGCCGGCGTGTCCCCGTGGGTCCGGGATGGTCCCTATCGAGGGCGACCAGTGGCTGGTGACGCTGTACGGCGTCCACGGCGAGCGACCCCCGACGACGTTCGAGGAGTTCGAGGCGTACGCGGCGACGCTTCCCGTCTCAGACGTAGCCGACATACTCCGCGAACACGACCAGACGGCCGACGACGTCGTCCACTACCGGTTCCCGTCAAATCGGAGACGCCGGTACGAGGACCTCGACCGATTCCCCGACGGCCTCGTCGTCGTCGGCGACGCGATCGCGAGTTTCAATCCGATATACGCGCAGGGAATGTCGGTCGCGTCGCTGGAGGCGGTCCTCCTGCATCACGCGCTCGCGGCGGGCGGCCGCGACGACCTCGCCCGACGCTTCTTCGCGCGGGCGTCCGACGTCGTCGACATCGCGTGGACGATGGCCGTCGGCGGCGACTTCCAGTTCCCGGAGACGACCGGACCGAAACCTCGGGGAAACGACCTCGTCGGTCGGTATCTCTCCCGACTGTTCCGGAGGGCTCACACCGACGGCGTATTGCGAGACGCCCACTTCCGCGTGGTGATGATGGAGCAACCGCCGACGACGCTGTTTCGACCCGCGATCGCGTGGCGCGTACTCAAACCGAGCGGCGGCGTCTCGGCCTACCGTCCGAAACTGGCCCGAGTCCGGGAGTCGCCGCATCTCAAACAGTGAGTCGCTCTCTCGTCCCCCTTTGCGGAGGGTACCGAGGCCAACTGCGTCAGTGTGTCCGCCGCCCGGCTCCTTGGTCCGTCGAAATCGCCAGACGCCGCCGCTCCGTCGCCCGAGTGCCAACGCTTTTCGGCGTGGCGTGCGAACGGCGACTCATGCCAGAAGACGAACCCGACGAGTCGACAGAATCTGAGGACGTGAACGTCGAAGCCGAGGAGAACGTCGACGCCGACTCCGGCGACTCCGAGGAGGAAGAGAAATCGTTCCGCGAGCGCGTCGAGGAGATTCGAGAGCGGCGCGCCCAAGAGCGAGAGGAGCGCGGGGAAGAAGGCGAGGACCCGATGGCCGAGATGATGGGCGGCGGCGGTCCCGGCGGTATGGGCGGGGGCCCCGGCGGTATGGGCGGCGGCGGCGGCAACCCGTTCGCGCAGATGATGAGCGGCATGATGGGCGGCGGCGGTCCCGGCGGTATGGGCGGCGGCCCCGGCGGTCGGTCCGAGGAGAAAAGTGACGACAACGAGGCGCTCGTCCGCGAAGTTCGACAGCTCCGCGACGAGGTCCGCGACCAGACCCGACAGCTCCAGCGCATCGCCGACGCGCTCGAAGACCGGTAGGCCGACTTCCGACTCCGACTTTTCTCGCTACGCCTCCGCCGTGGCTCCGTCGTACACGTCCGCGAGGCGGTCGACGGCGTGCTCGACGCTCATCGACTCCCGGCGGTCGAGACACCGCCGTTCGAGCTCTCCGGCCTCGGCGAGCGTCCGCTCGATAGCCGCTCTGAACCCCGCCGTGTCGCCGAGGTCGTAGTGATAGCCGGTGACGCCCTCCTCGATAGTGTCCGAGAGCGCGCCCTCGTCGACGCCGACGACGGGCGTTCCGCAGGCGTTGGCTTCGAGCGCGACTAATCCTTGCGTCTCGACCGGACTCGGAAACAGGAACGCGTCGAGCGAACTGTAGAACGCCGGGAGCTCTTCGCGGTCGAGAAAGCCGAAGAAGCGGGCGTCGACGCCGCGTTGGCGCGCCCTGGCTTCGAGGTGCTCGCGCGCGGGGCCGTCGCCGCCGAAGACGACCGTCGCGTCGAGTCCGTCGACGGCTTCGACGATGTCGCTGAGACACTTTTCGTAGCCGTGTCGGCCCGTGTAGCCGACGAGCGTCCCCGCATCCGTGAGACCGTGTCGCTCGCGGAACGCCGTCGCGTCGACGGGGCGAAAGCGGTCGGTGTCGACGCCGTTGGGGACAACGCGGATGGGTGCGTCGTCGGCGATACGGCTCTGTAGGTCGCGCTTCGTCGCCTCGCTCGGGACGACGACGGCCGCCGCGTGACCGAGGAACCACCGCTCGTACGACTCCGAGAGGCGCTCGATGCCGGATTCGAGGCGTTCGCGCGAGGTGAGATACGAGGCGTACTCGCTGCTCGGCGTGTGGTAGGAGACGACGAACGGCAGGTCTTCGCGGCGGGCGAGGCGGAGGCCGCCGAGCCCGAGCGCGAACGGCGTGTGCGCGTGGACGACGTCGACGTCTCGCACCGCCCGGGGGACGCGCGGGAGTCCGAACCGGAACCCGTCGTAGAAGGGAAACGGGAGGCTCCGGATGGGGTACTCGCCGTCTCCCGGGTCGTAGCCGTCCGAGCCGGGGTAGACCACGTCCATCCGCCCGCCGCGGGCCTGCCAGCGGTCGCGCCACGACTCGACGGTGTAGGTGACGCCGTTGACGGTGGGCAGGTAGGTGTCGGTGAACGCGACGACCGAGTGCATTGTCACGAGATTCGGAGACTCGCGGTTAAGTCGTTGTGACTTTCGCCGTCGGCCGAGAGCCGTCGGCGACGCTCAGGCCCGGCCGGCCGAGACGTCTTCGTACGCTCGCACGAGTTCCTCGCCGACGCGTTCCAGACTGTGTTCGGCCGCCGTCGCTCTGGCGTTCTCGCCGAGTCGCTCCCGGAGGTCGGGGTCTTGCGCCAAGAGGTCGAGCGCGCGGCGAAACTCCGCGCGGGTCGAGCACTTCAGACAGTCGTGGCTGTGGGTGTAGAACTCCTCGAAGACGGGGATGTCCCGGAGGACGACCGCCTTCCCGCAGGCCATCGCCTCGAGGACGGCGATGCCCTGGTTCTCGTTCTTCGTCGGGAAGAGGTAGACGTCGCCCGCGCCGAACGCGCCGCGCTTGTCGTCGACCCAGCCGGTGAAGGTGACATTCTCCGGGGGATTTTCGGTCCAGTGCCGCACCTCCGTCGACGCCTGCGGCCCGGAGTCGTACGGGCCGAACCACGCGAACTCGTACTCGGTCTCCTCGGCGAGCCTGCAGAACGTCGTCAGCCCCTTGCGCTCGAAGACGTTGCCGACGGTGAAGACGACGAGGCCGTCGAGTCCGAACCGCTCGCGGTACTCCTCGCGGAACCCCTCGAACCCGTCGAGCGATTCGACGTCGACACCGTTCGATATCGGCCGGATGGGGGCGTCGACAGGGTACGATTCGAGGATACCTTTCGTGTACTGACTGGGACAGAGCACGAGGTCCGCCTGCGAGTAGAACCACCGGAGGTAACGCCGCAGCGGCTTCGCGGCGAGGTTCGACCCCCGGAAACTCTCGGCGAAGTCCTCGCTCGTGACGTGGCTGTGGAGCACGAGCGGCTTGTCGTAGTGTTTGGCGTGCCGAGCGACGGCGAGGCTCCCTGGTCCGATGAGGTTGCAGTGGGCGACGTCGAACTCCACGACGGGGTTTCGACCGCCGAGCGCGCTGAGGGGGATTCGGGCCGGTGACCCGCCGCGCCACGGCGAGGTGACGACCTCGACGTCGGTCGCTTCGAGCGCGGCGCGCTGGTGGTCCGTCGACGTGCCGATGCCGCTTCGGTGGAGTCGTGAAGCGAGTTCGAGGTAGTTGAGGACGCGCACTGCTCCGTCGGTTCGCTGGAGACGGCTTTTAGTGTAGCGGCTTCGGGTGGGTGAGAGGTGGAGCGGGAAGTACGAGGGAGTAGTCCCGTTCTGACGAGACCTCGAAAATCCCACCAGCGATTGCCGGACGAACCACCATTGGGTGCAGTTCCACCAGTTGACGAACGCTTCGGAACACCTTTCAGAAAACCCCGACCCACTACAGGACGAATGCCGAGCATCGCCGAGGAGCGCATCGCGCGATTACACGAACTCGCCCGCGAGGCGACCAAAGAGCGCGAGTTCGACCGCTCCCGCGAGTACGTCCGCCTCGCTCGCCGCCTCTCCGAACGGAACCGCTGCGGCCTCCCCCGCGAGTTCAAGCGCTTCTCCTGTGACGCCTGCGACGTCTATCTCGTGCCGAGCGTCAACGCTCGCGTCCGCCTCCAGGACGGCCACGTGGTGATTCGCTGCGACTGCGGTCACATCGCCCGCTATCCGTACCGCGACTGAGTGCAGTCTCGATGGCTTTCAGCGACCGGTAACGTCGGTCCGTAACTAAAGGTTCAAACCTCCCGCGTCGTTACGACGGGACAGATGGTAGACGACGAGTTACGCAAAGAGGCCCACGACCTCGACGTGACGGTCTGGGTCGGCAAGAGCGGCATCGAAGCGGTGACCGAGGAACTGCGCGACCAACTCGACGACCGGAAACTCGTGAAGGTGAAGTTCCTGCGGGCGGCCCGCGGTGGAACGTCGACCGACGAACTCGCCGACGAACTCGCCGAGGCGGTGAACGCGAAACTGGTGGAGACGCGGGGGAACACGGCGGTGTACCACTGATGGGAACCCCGCTGCAGGTCGATCCGCGCGGGCCGATTTCGAGATTTCTCGTCAACACGTTCGGCCTCGACGAGAGTGTCGCGTACGCCAACACCGTCGACTCGGCGATTACGTTTCTCATCGTCTTCGTCGCGGTGTACCTCATCGGCCGACTCCTCCTCCTGCCGGTCGTCGGCCGCCTGCTCGACAACCGAGGGCTGGAGGCGCACGCCCAGAAACCGCTGCGGAAACTGTTCGGCGTCGTCATCGTCTTCGTCGCCGTCGGCGTCGCCTTCGCCGCCGCCGGGTTCGGCAACATCCTCACTGCGCTGGCGACGATCGGTGCGGCGGCGACGCTCGCCATCGGGTTCGCGATGCAGGACGTCATCGCCAACTTCGTCGCGGGCGTGTTCATCTTTACCGACAGACCGTTCCGCATCGGCGACTGGATCGAGTGGGACGGCAACTCCGGCATCGTCGAGGACATCAGTTTCCGCGTCACTCGGGTTCGGACGTTCGACAACGAACTGCTGACGGTGCCGAACTCCCACCTCACAGACGGCGTCATCAAGAACCCCGTCGCGAAGAACAAACTCCGCCTGCAGGTGCCGTTCGGCATCGGCTACGGCGACGACATCGAGAAGGCGACGGAGATCATCCTCGAAGAGGCCCGGAAGCGCGACGACATCCTCGCCGACCCCGAACCGTCGGTCCGCCTGACGGAACTCGGCGACTCGGCGGTCGTCCTCAAGTCGCGCATCTGGATTTCGCAACCGAGTCGCGCCGACTTCGTGAAGACCCGCGGCGAGTACGTCACCTCGGTCAAACAGCGGTTCGACGCCGAGGGAATCAACATCCCGTTCCCGAACCGCACCCTCTCCGGCTCTCTCGACATCGAGGGGTTAGACCGCGTGATGGCCAGCGCCGACGACTGAATCGGCGTCGGAGCGTCCGCCCGCGCTCTCTTTTGCTCCCTATCGGTCTACGGATCCGAGGACGATGTCGAGACTGCCGAGCGACGCGATGAGGTCGGGGACGTACTCGCCGTTCGACATCTCCGGCAGCGAGTGGAGGTTGTTGAAACACGGACTCCGAATCTTGAACCGCGCGGGCGAGTCGGTGCCGTCGGCGCGGACGTATATCCCCATCTCCCCTTTGGCCGCCTCGACCGCCTTGTACGTCTCCGTGTCGTCCTCCGGACGGAGGGTCCGCGGCACGTTCGACTGGATGTTCCGTTCGTCCTCGGGCCAGTCTTCGAGCAGGTCGATGCACTGGCCGACGATCTTCGCCGACTCCTCGACCTCGCGCAGGCGGACGAGCAACCGCGAGTAGTTGTCGCAGCCGTCTTCGACGCAGACGTTCCAGTCGAGTTCCGGATAGTAGCCGTAGGGGTCGTCTCGGCGCAGGTCGTAGTCGATGCCGGAGGCACGGGCGACGGGACCGGTGACGCCGTAGTCCTTGGCGACCTCCGGCGGCAACACCCCGGTACCGACGGTGCGCGACTGCAGAATCTCGTTGCCGGTGATGAGGTCGTGGTACTCTTCGAGCGTCGGGGGGAGCTCTTCGAGGAAATCCCTGACTTTCTCGAAGAATTCGTCTCGGGGCTCGGGAAGGTCCCAGACGAGACCCCCCAGACGGAAGTAGTAGAACATCATCCGCTGGCCGGTGAGGTCCTCCATGATGTTCTGGACCTTCTCGCGGTCGCGGACGGCGTACATGAAGATAGCGGTGAAGTCGCCGTAAACGTCGAGCGCGAACGTGCCGACGGCGAGGAAGTGGCCGAGCATCCGCCCGAGTTCGACCGACATCGTCCGGAGGACGTCCGCGTACTCGGGCACGTCGAGGTCCGCGAGGTGTTCGATGGCGCGGGCGACAGCCCACTCGTTGGGGATGTTCGCCGTGTAGTCCCAGCGGTCCGAGTACGGGATTATCTGGTAGCGGTACGTCCCGTTCTGACACATCTGCTCCTCGCACCGATGCAGGTAGCCGATGTCGGGGTCGACGTGGGCGACCTGTTCGCCGTCGAGGATGCAGTTGAGGTGGAGCACCCCGTGGGTCGCCGGGTGGTGCGGCCCGATGTTGAGCAGCATCGTGTCCGTCTCCTGGTCGTCTTCGCCGGAAACGCGGCGGTCCGGCTGTAGGGGGTTCCTGCTCTCGCGGAGCGTGACTATCTGGGGTCGGTTCTGGTCGTAGTCGAGCGACAGCGGGTGACCTTGCCACGTCTCCGGCAGGAGAATGCGCCGGAGGTCGGGGTGGCCTTCGTACTCGATACCGACGAGGTCGTACGCCTCGCGTTCGTGCCAGTCGGCCGTTCGGAACACCGGTTCGGCCGACTGGCTGACCGGGCGGTCGCTCGGCGTCGGGACGACGATGCTCACCTCGTCGGTCGGGTCGGCGTACTTCTTGAGGTGGTAGATGGACTCGTAGCGGTCGCCGTACTCCTGCGCGGAGAGACAGGAGAGGTGGTCGAACCCCGCCTCGTCCCTCAGCGTCGAGAGCGTCTCTTGGACCGTGTCCGGCCGGATGACGAACGCCGGGGCGTTTTTGTGCTCGTCGCGGTCGACGACGAGGTCGCCGAGCAGGTCGGCGAGCTCTTCCTCAGTGGTCTGCTCGACGGCGGGCGTCGTCGCCTCCGGCTGCGACTCTTCGAGACTCACGACGCCGCACCACCCGTCGTGGGTCTACTCGGTCGCGCGGTACGTCGGTTCGGCCGCGAACACGGCGGTTCTGAGTTGCGTCGTGTCATCGGTGGTCTCCCGGGCGCTGACGACCTGACTTCGAGCAGTTCTCGGACGACCGAGGGCCGTCGGCGACTCGTCTCCGTCGACTAGCGTGCGCGGCGACCGCTGAAAAGGATTATCTGTAGTTGACACGAGTGTCCGCTGAGAGAGACGGATATCTGAGGGAGAAAACGCGGCGCTCAGTCCAGCATCTGCGCCGCGATAGTGTTACGAAGGATTTCGCTCGTCCCCTCGTAAATCTCGTTGAGTTTCGCGTCGCGGTAGTAGCGCTCGGCGGGGAAGTCCTTGGTGTACCCGTAGCCGCCGTGAATCTGGATGCCCTCGTTCGCGACTTCGCGGCTGATTTCGCTGGCGTACAACTTGGCCTGCGCGGCCTCCTTGATGAAGTTCTCGCCGCGCATCTTCTTGTCGGCAGCCTGGTGCATCAGGAGTTTCGCGGCCTGTATCTTCGTGTCCATGTCGGCCAGTTTGTGCTGGATGGACTGGAAGCGGGCTATCTGCTGGTCGAACTGCTCGCGCTCTTGGGCGTACTGCAGGGCGTCGTCGCGGGCGGCGCGAGCGATGCCGATGGAACGCGCGGCGATGGTGATGCGACCGCCGTTGAGCGTCTTCAGCGCGTGGACGAAGCCGTCGCCCTCCTCGCCGAGCAGGCGGTCCTCGGGGATGCGCATGTCGTCGAAGCGGAGTTCGGCGGTCGGACAGCCCTTGTCGCCGAGTTTGTGCTCGGTGCCTTCGACGACGAAGCCGTCGTCCTCCTCGGGACGGACGATGAAGGAGCTAATTCCTCTGTTGCCCGCTTCGGGGTCCGTCTTCGCGAAGAGGGTGACCGTGTCGGCGACCGAACCGTTCGAGATCCAGAGTTTGCCGCCGTCGACGACGTACTCGTCGCCGTCCCTTTCTGCTGTTGTCGTCATCGAGGGCACGTCGCTGCCCGCACCCGCCTCCGAGAGCGCGAACGCGCCGATGTCCTCGCCGGTGTTCAGCGGCGTGAGGTACTCCCGTTTCTGTTCCTCGTTACCGAAGGCGTACACCATGTTGCCCGCGAGGCTCGTGTGGGCGGCGACGACGGTTCCCAGGCCGCCGCTGCCGCGTGAAATCTCTTCGAGGCCGATAGCGTAGGAGTGGTAGTCGAGGCCCGCACCGCCGTACTCCTCGGGGAACGGCATCCCCATCAGGCCGAGCTCGGCCATCTCGGAGACGAGGTCGGCGGGGAACTCGTCAGATTCGTCGATGTCGGCGGCGACGGGCCGAACCTCCTCGTCGACGAACTCCGCGACCATGTCCCGGATCTGCTTCTGCTCCGCGGAGAGCTGAAAGTCCATACTCCGGTTTTTCACCGTCGACCGTTTAGGTTTTCCGGGTGTAGAGCGTGAGCTGTTCACATTTGACGGAAGTGCCACGAGGCTTTTTATGTCTCCTTCCGTAAGCACGGTTACTTCGGATGCCTGAAGACGCAGATGCCCGCCCGCCCGGGAACGACGCAGACTTGCAGTGGTGTCACGACGCCGTCCAAGGCGTCTCGCGGACGTTCGCACTCACCGTGCGCGTCCTCGACGAGCCGATGTCATCGTACATCTGTCTCGGCTACCTCGTCTGCCGTATCGCCGACACCGTCGAGGACGCCGAGCACATCCCCGCCGACGAGCAAGCCCGCTTGCTCCGTCTGTACGACGCGGCGCTCGACCCCGCAGACGAAACGACCATCGACCAGTTCACCGAGGCGGTCAGCCCGTGGGTGCCCGCTCCGGACGCTCGAAACGACGACTGGGAGGTCGTCGCCGAGTCACCCCGCGTCTTCCGGACGTTCGAGGCGCTGCCCGCCGACGTCCGAGAAGCCGTGACGCCGCCCGCCCGCGAACTCGTCCAGGGGATGGCGATGTTCGTCGAACGCTACGCCGACACGGATGGCCTCCGCATCCAGTCGCGCGAGGAACTCGAGGAGTACTGCTACTACGCCGCCGGAACCGTCGGCAACCTCATCACGAATCTCGTCACCCGCGGCGACATCGACTCCGAACGCCGCAAGCGCCTCTACAACACCGCCGAGGAGTTCGGCCTCCTCCTCCAACTGGTCAACATCTCCAAAGACGTCTACGACGACTACACCGAGGAGAACAACGTCTACCTCCCGGCGGAGTGGCTCGAAGACGAGGGTATCCCCCAAGACGACGTGGTCGACCCCGCGAACAAAGCCGGTTCGACCACCGTCGTCCGGCGGACGGCGGACCACGCCAGGTCGTTCCTCGACGACGCGCAGACGTACCTCGAGACGGTTCCGACGACCGACGGCAACACCCTCGCCGCGTGGGCGATTCCGTTCCTCCTCGCCGTCGGCACGCTCCGCGAGCTGTCGGCGAACCCCGAGGACGCGCTCACCGGCCGCGGCGTGAAAGTGTCCCGGCAGGAGGTGTTCGCCGTCGTCGGCGCGATGACGAGTGGCGGACGACACTCGCTGGCGGAGCTCCGCGAGGCCATCGCTCGCGCGCCGTACCACCGCGTCGCCCAGCAGGCGGACTGAGCGTCGTAACCGGGGCCGCAGAACGCAGCGGACTTCCGGGACGTTTAACCCGGAGTCGCGCACGCCTTCTGGCATGAAAGCCACCGCGCGAGCACACCCGATTCAGGGCCTCGTGAAGTACCACGGGATGCGCGACCCGGAACTTCGACTGCCGTACCACGACAGCATCAGCGTCTGCACCGCCCCCTCGAACACGACGACGACCGTCGAGTTCGACCCCGACGCCGACGAAGACGCGTTCCTCATCGACGGCGAGGAAGTCGAGGGCCGCGGTGCCGAGCGTATCCAGGCCGTCGTCGACCACGTCCGCGACCTCGCGGACGTCGACCACGCCGTCCGCTTCGAGAGCGAGAACAACTTCCCCGCGAACGTGGGCTTCGGTTCCTCCTCTTCGGGCTTCGCCGCCGCGGCGATGGCACTGTCGGAGGCCGCCGGTCTCGACATGACGCGCCCCGAGATATCGACCATCGCTCGCCGCGGCTCCTCCTCGGCCGCCCGCGCTGTCACGGGCGCGTTCTCGCACCTGTACACGGGACTGAACGACGACGACTGCCTCTCCCGGCGTATCGACACGGAGCTGGAAGACGAACTCCGCATCGTCGCGGGACTCGTGCCGGCGTACAAGGAGACCGAACAGGCCCACGAGGAGGCCGCCGAGAGCCACATGTTCCAGGCGCGGATGGCCCACATCCACGGCCAGATCGCCGAGATGCGCGACGCGCTCCGCAACGCGGAGTTCGACCGCGCGTTCGAACTCGCCGAGCACGACTCGCTGTCGCTGACGGCGACGACGATGACGGGTCCCTCCGGGTGGGTGTACTGGCAACCGGAGACCATCGCCATCTTCAACGCCGTCCGCGACCTCCGCGACGAGGGCGTTCCGGTGTACTTCTCGACGGACACCGGCGCGAGCGTCTACGTCAACACGAAAGCAGAGTACGTCGACGAGGTCGAGCGGGCGATTTCGGACTGCGGCGTCGAGACGATGGTGTGGGAAGTCGGCGGCCCCGCCGAGATTCTCCCCGAGTCCGACGCGCTGTTCTGAGCCGAGAGCCGCTAAGTCGGAGTGGTCTTTATCGGACGACTCTGCTACTGGAGCTTGTCGGCCGAGGGGCGGGAGAGACGAGAGAACAGACGTGTGTCGGTCGAGGGGCGGGAGAGACGAGAGTGGAGAGACGAGACGTGCAGGAGTGCGCCAGTATCGGTCGGTAGTCCGTTCATCTGTGCGCGGGCGGCGTCGGTCAGACGAACCGTTCGCGGCGACGAGTCAACCGACCGGGTCGGAAGTAGTGGTTGCATTTCGGACACTGGACGTTCGCGCGAACGTACTCGGGTACCTCGAAGCGGTTCTTGCACTCGGCACATCTGACGATCATTGTCTCACGTTACCGTGACGAGGGGCAAATAATAGTTGGTTGAAGAACGCGACTGTCCGAAACTGCTGTAGGAAACAGCCGAACGTAGCGTCGGAACGGCGGGGCCGACACGAGAAGTGAGAGGTACGGAAGGAGAGCGAGGAGAGAGGATTCGAGCGGGTCGGTCGATGCACCGCTATATCGTTGCCGTCGCGAGCGTCGAGAAATTCGAGTCCTCGCAGACGGCGCAACGTCGCGGCGGGGTGGGCGACGAAGTCGCCATCACGACACCGCAGTGTCGACAAACGTGTGTGTACTGTCGGTCGGCCATAGGCACTCCCCAAGGTGTGGTAACGGCACGCACGGAGATAACGTGTGTAGATTACAACAGTACACGGATTGCATCGAACGACTCGACACCGGGGACGGTCACGAGGGGCCCACATCCTCTTTGCTTCGTGGTCCCAACCGCCGAGTATGAGAGTTGCCGTACTCGGTGCCGGTTACGCGGGTCTCGTCCTCGCGCAGCGTCTCGAACGTCGACTCCCCGCGGCCGTCGACATCGTCGTCGTCGACGAGTCGCCGACGCACCTGGTCCAACACGAAGTCCACCGCGTGATTCGCCGCCCGAGCGTCGCCGACGCCATCACCCTCCCGCTGGACGACGCTCTCGACCGCGCCGAGATAGTCACCGAGCGCGTCGAGCACGTCGACGCCGAGGCGGGCCTCGCCGAACTCGCCGACGGGACGGAGCTCGACTACGACTTCGGAGCGGTCTGTCTCGGGTCGGAGACGAACTTCTACGACCTGCCGGGCGTCGAAGAACACGGGCTGCCGCTGAAGCGCGTCCGCCACGCCGAGGCGATTCGCACGCGGTTCCTCGACGTCTGCGAGGCCGGTGGCACCGTCGTCGTCGGCGGGGCGGGGCTGTCGGGAGTGCAGACGGCGGGCGAACTCGCCGCCCTCGCGGGCGAACGCGACGCGACCGACCGCGTCGACGTCGTCCTCCTCGAACAGTTCGACAGCGTCGCGCCGAACTTCCCGGAGAACTTCCAGCAGGCGGTTCACGACGAACTGGAAGCCCGCGGTGTGGAGATACGAACCGACACGCCGGTTCAGCGGGCGGACGCCGACAGTATCGAACTCGCCGCAGGTGCCCAGCCGTACGACCTGTTTGTCTGGACGGGCGGCATCCGCGGCGCGGACGCGATGGGCGGCGAGCGTCCGGTCGTCCGCAACGACCTCCGGCTCACCGAGAGCACGTTCGTCGTCGGCGACGCCGCCCGCGCCGTCGACGCCGACGGCGAGGCCGTCCCCGCCAGCGCCTCCGCGGCGATTCGAGAAGCCGGAGCGGCCGCTCGAAATATGGCGGAACTCGTGACTCACGAACTCGACGGCGACGGCGCCGACTTCGCCCCGCGACTGAAACCGTACCGCTTCGACGTTCCGGGGTGGATCGTCTCCGTCGGCGACGGCGCGGTGGCGCAGGTCGGACCGACGGTCGTCACCGGGGCGGCGGCGAAAGCGATGAAGACGACCGTCGGAGCCGGCTATCTGAGTTCGGTGAAGGCGGTCGAGAAAGCGGCCGAACTGGTCGAAGAAGAACTGAACGCGTAAACTCGGAGCCGCCCCGGTCGGCGAAGGTTCATACCCGATGCCGGGACCACTTCGTCGGGTGACGTGACTACCGGCCGTCGGCGGTGAGCGGGTGTGCGGCCACCCGCCGGCGGGTCGTCGACCGCTCGAACGGCCGCCTGTTCGCCCACTTGCTCGAAGCGCCGAGTTACGACTGTCCCGCCTCGACCAGCTCTCGGACTCGGCTCTCGTCCACCGAATTCGTCGTCTCTCCGCCCGACTTGAGCGCCGTCCCGACGATGGCCCCGTCGGCGACGGCGAGCAGGTCGGCCACGCTCTCGACGGTCGTTCCGCTCCCGACGACGACCGGCGCGTCGAGACCGAGCTCGTCGCGGCGAGCCACCACGTCGCGGAGGCCCTCGCGGTCGACCGCCTCGCCAGTGCCGACGCCGGAGACGACGACGCCGTCGGCGAGGCCGCGTTCGAGCGTTTCGGCGACGACTTCGTCCGTCTCCCTCGGAGTCATCGGTGCGGAGTGCTTGACGTCGACGTCGGCGAGAACCGCCACGTCGGCGTCCAGTCGCTCGCGGAGGCGCATCGTCTCGTGGGCCCGACCGGTGACGACGCCCTGGTCGGTCACCCGCGCACCGGTATGGACGTTCACGCGGACGAACGACGCACCGGTCGCGGCCGCCACCGACAGCGCCGCTTCCGCGTCGTTGCGGAGGACGTTGACGCCGACGGGGACCGACACCGCCTCGGAGACCGCGCCGACGAGCGCCGTCATCGACGCGACGGTGTGCTTCGGCACGCCGTCGGGGTAGAAGGGAACGTCGCCGAAGTTCTCCACCATGACGGCGTCGACGCCGCCGGATTCGAGCGCCGTCGCGTCGGACAACGCTCGTTCCCGGAGTTCGTCGCGGTCGCCCGCAAACTCGGGTGCTCCGGGGAGTGCCGGGAGGTGAACCATGCCGATTATCGGCGCGTCGAGCGCGAGGAAGTCGTTCATACGCGTCGCTCGACGGGCGGCCTCAAAGAGGCGGCGAGTTCCGGCCGCCGGTCGGGTCGAACCGACGCGTATAATTCGCGCTTCGAGAGACGACTGTCCGATGGCCGAGACGATTCGATTCGAGGAGAACGCGTTCACCGCGGTCTGCGAGCGACTGCCGGAACTCGCGCTCGTCGACGACACGGAGTTGATGCGCGAGGCCGCCGCCGCCTTCTTCGAGGGTCACGAGGACTACTTCTGGACCGCGCCCGCCGCCTCCAGCTACGCCCACCACAACCTCTACTGCTGCGGCGAGCGCGGCCTCTGGACCCACACGAAGATGGTGTTCGCCGCGTACGAGCGCCTCGTCGACTCGTATCTCGAACAGGGACTCGTCACCGAATTCGAGCGGGATCTCGGTCGCGTCGCCTGCCTGCTCCACGACGTGAAGAAGTACGGCGAGACGTACGAGGAAGGCGATCGCGCCGACCGCGACCACGACGTGCAGGCGGCCGACCTGCTCCGAGCCGAGACGGAGTTGGACCCGCGCGTCGCCGACGCCGTCGAGCGACACATGGGCCCGTGGTACGACGGCCCCGAACCGGAGACGCCGCTGCAGCGACTCGTCCACCTCGCGGACATGACCGCGTCGACGAAGAACGCCACCGTCGGGGTGTACCAACCGCACGAGAAGATTCGGTCGCTGTATCCGTCGATTCCGGAAGCGACGTTCTGATTCGGCGGACGGAGCGGCGGAGCCGATACGATCAAGATCCGGGGATCCGTCGGAGTCGGACGTGTCCCGATGGAGACGCGTCGTCCGACGAGAGCTTCGCAGATACCGCGACCAGACGGGAACCGACGTCGTCTCGCGGCAGGACCTACTGGACCAGTCGCTCCCCGTTCTTCGAGCGGAGTTCCCCGATGCCGCGACGCCCGGACAGACGCTCAGCCGCGTGATGCAAGAGCTACGAGACCGAGGGGAGGTCGACTTTCTAACCCCCGGAGTCTACCGAGTCGCCGACCTCGGCAGGGCGGCGGAAGAGACCGCTTCGACCCCCGAGCCGAGCGACGGCGTCGACGCCGAGTTTCCGGCGTACGAGGCACGAACGTACCGGACGACCGTCGGCGCACGCTCGATGCCGGCCGCGTTCCGCGAGGCGATTCTCGAACGATACGCGGAGCGGTGTCCCGTCTCCGGCGTCGACCGGCCGGCGCTTCTCGACGTCGCACACGTCCTCCCGTGGAGCGACTACGAATCGGTTCGGACCGACCCCGAGAACACGCTGCTCCTGAGCAAGACGCACCACGCCGCCTTCGACGCCGGACTGTTCACCCTCGACGGCGACTACCGACTCCACGTCGCGCCGAACTTCACCAGCGAGAGCGACGTTCTCCGGCGAACGCTCGTGAAGAGCGACGGCGAACGAGTCGACGTACCGGAGTCGGCAGGGCTCTCGGCGGCTCACCTCACCGAACACAACGAGACGCTCGATTGGTGGTAGCGGTGGTCGACGCTCGCCTCGGCCGAACCCGGTTCGGCGGGCAGGGCTACGTCACGCCGCCGTCCTGTCGGTCGAACTGCTCGTACGCCGCCTCGTCCAGAATCGTCCGGAGTTCGTCGACGACTTCCCAGACGTCCTCGTGGCTGTTGTACAGCGGCGCGGGGCAGATTCGGACGACGTTCGGCGGCCGGTAGTCGACGACGACGCCCCGCTCTTTGAGCGCGAGGCTCACCCGATACGCTTCGGGGTGTTCGACGGCGACGTGGCCGCCGCGGCGGTCGGGGTCTCGGGGAGTGCCGACGTCGCAGTCGTAGCCCGCCTCCGAGAGCGCGTCGACGAGGTCGACGAGGTGGGTCGTCAGCGAGACCGACTTCTCGCGGACGGTCTCGATACCTGCCTCCTCGAACATCCGGAGCGAACCCTCCAACGGCGCGGCGCTGAGCATCGGCACCGTCCCGATCTGCCACGCGCCGGCGTCTGCGGCGGGCGTGAACGTGAGGTTCATATCGAACTGCGTCTCCTTGTCGTGACCCCACCACCCGGCGAGGGCGGGCGTTTCGCCGAAGTGCTCGCGGTTGACGTACAGCCCCGCGATAGCGCCGGGACCGCCGTTGAGGTACTTGTAGCCGCACCAGACCGCGAAGTCGACGCCGACGCCCGAGAGGTCGTGGTCGACGGCACCGACCGAGTGCGCGAGGTCGAAACCGGCGAGAATACCCCGGTCGTGAGCGGCCTCGGTGATTCGCGCTACGTCGAGCAGTTGACCGCTTCGGTAGAGCACCGACGGCAGGAAGACGATACCCGGGTCGTGTTCGTCCATCGCGTCGACGACGTCGTCTTCCTCGATTGTCCGGCCGTCCCGGCTCTCGACGGCGACGAGGTGCTCGTCGGGGTCGTAGCCGCGCTGACGCAACTGCGCGCGAATCGCGTAGTGGTCGGTCGGGAAGTCGAGGTCGTTCACGAGCACCGTCGGCGAGTCGACGACGTCGAGGAAGGTGCCGACCAGCGTGTGGATATTGACGGTGGTCGAGTTCGCGACGACGACTTCCGCTTCGTCGGCGCCGACGAGCGGCGCGGTCATCGACCCGAGTCGCTCGGCGTAGGTGAACCACGGTTCGTCGGCGTCGGTCCACCCGCGGATGCCGAGTTCGCGCCACTCGTCGACGACGCGGTCGAGGCTGCGTTCGGCGTCCTCGGAGATGGGACCGAGCGAGTTGCCGTCCATGTACTGGCCGTCGGGAATCTCGAAGCGGTCGACGAACCGCGAGAGGGGGTCGTCGCGGTCTAACTCGCGGGCCGTCCGGCGGGGCGGGAAGTCGGTCATGGACGAACCTGTGTGTCAGTGACTATAGAGATGGCCGATGCGGAAAGCCGGACGGCCGCGGCGAACCGGTGACGGCATCGGATTAGTTTTACTCGCGGCGTTCGCACGCCCGGTATGTCCGACCTCGGGAAGATAGACCCGGAGTTCTTCGACGAGTTCCTGTACCCCCGACTCGGGGCGACCCGCGACGACGTCGCGCTCGGGCCGAAACACGGCGTCGACTTCGGGATGCTCGACGTCGACGGCACCGCCGTCGTCCTCGCCACCGACCCCCTCTCCGTGCTCCCCGACCTCGGCTTCGAGCGCGCCGGACGGTTCGCGCTCCACATCGTGCTCTCGGACGTTGCCGTGTCGGGGCTCGCGCCGTCACACCTCGCCATCAGTTTCTCGCTCCCGCCCGAGATGTCCGACCGGGAGTTCGCCGAACTCTGGACCGCCATCGACGACGAGGCCGAGAAGTTGGGAATCAGCATCGTCACGGGCCACACCGCCCGCTACACCGGGTGTTCGTTCCCGTGGGTCGGTGCGGCGACGGCGTTGGCCGTCGGCGACCACGACGACGTCGTTCGCCCCGACGGCGCGCGTCCCGGCGACGTCGTACTCGTCACGAAAGGGCCGGCCGTGGAGGCGACGGGACTGCTCACGACGCTGTTCGGCGACCGGATGGCGCTGCCCGAGGAGACGCTCGACGAGGCTCGAAATCGGCTCGACGAGACGCGGACGGTGCGCGACGCGCGTGCTATCGTCGACGCAGTCGACGCGAGCGGCGCGGGTGACGACAGCGGCGACGTGACCGACGTGGGCGGCGTAACCGCGATGCACGACGCGACGGAGGGAGGCCTCCAGGGCGCGCTGTGCGAAGTCGCCGGGAGCGCCGGCGTCCGTCTCGACGTCGAGCGCGACGCGGTACCGCTGCGGCCGGGCGTCGCCGAGACCTGCGAGTATCTCGACATCGACCCGTGGCACGCGACGAGTTCGGGGACGCTCGTCGTGACCGTCGCGGAGTCCGCCGTCGACGACGTGGTTTCGGCGCTCCAAGCGCGGGGAACGCCCGTCGGCGTCGCCGGAACGGTGTCGGCGGGTGAGGGTGTCTACCTCGACGGCGAGCGGGTCGAACACCCGCGGGTCGACCCCTCGTGGGCGGTGTACGAGGCGTTCGCTGAAGGCGAGTCCGACTGAGGTGAGAGACGTGACGGTGCGCGGCGACACGCGGTGACACGCGGCGGACGGTTGCCGCGACACCCACCGTTATAGTTCGCCGCCGAATCTCCGGAGACCAAATGGATGTTCGCCGCGTCGTCTCGCTCGTCTTCCTCTGGCAGCTAGCGGCGAGCGTCTGCTACTACGCCGTCTTCGCGGCGACGCCCTTTTTCCGCGACCAGTTCGGCCTCTCGGGGACGGCCGTCGGCCTCGTCGTGACGTCGCTGACGCTCGGCTACGCGGTGTTTCTGCTCCCGCTCGGCGCGCTCACCGACCGCGTCGGCGAGCGTCGAACGCTGACGGTCGGCCTCCTCGGCCTCTCGGTGGGGGCGCTGCTCGTCGCCGGCGCGTGGTCGTACGCGACGCTGCTCGTCGGCGCGTTCCTGCTCGGGTCGCTGTACGGGACGGCGATGCCGGGGACGAACAAGGCGATATTCGACAGCGTTCCGACCGGCAGACAGAACCTCGCCGTCGGCGTCAAGCAGGTCGGCGTGACCGCCGGAAGCGGCGTCAGCGCGCTACTCGTCACGGGTATCGCGGGCGTGCTCTTCTGGGAGGCCGGGTTCTATATCGCGGCCGGCGGTGGCCTGCTCGTCGCCGCGCTCTTCTGGTTCGTCTACCGGGGTGCCGACACCGGCGGCGACGCCGAGTTTCCGAGTTTCCGTCGACTACTCCGCAACCGACCGTACCGTTCGCTGACGGTGGCGGGCGCGTTCCTCGGCGCGGGACTGTTCACGACGACCGGGTACACGATTCTCTACGTCGAGGAGTCCATCGGGGCGTCCATCGCTCTCGGCGGTCTCGTTCTCGCGGCGTTACAGGTCTCCGGCAGCGTCGGGCGCGTCGTCACGGGGTGGCTGAGCGACGCGCTCTCGGGCGACCCCCGGCGGCGCATCGCTAAAATTCTGCTCGTCCAGGCGATGGGGAGCGCCGCGCTGTTCGTCGTCGTCGCCTTCGTCGACACGACGGCCGCCGCCGCCGTCGCGTTCGTCGTTCTCGGCTTCTTCGTGCTCGGCTTCACCGGCGTCTACTACTCCTGCATGGCGACGGTCGTCTCCGCCGAAGAGATGGGTGGAGCGACCGGCGGCGGACAGCTGGCACTGACCTCCGGCGCGCTCGTCGCGCCGCCGGCGTTCGGCTACCTCGCCGACACGTTCGGCTACCGGGCGAGTTGGCTCATGCTCGCGGCGCTCGCGCTCGCCGCGACCGTGTTCGTCGTGCAGGTCATCCGGACCGAACCGCCGGCGGACGTCGCCGCCGCCGCCGCGGACTGAGTCTCTACCTCGACCCGCAGAAGCGTTATTCGGGCGGAGCGTGACGGACCGTCGATGCCGTCTCTCGCACTCGACACCACGTACGAACCGGCCGCCGACGAACGACGCGCCTGCACGGAGTCGCTGACGGAACTGTACACCGAGAAGATGTCGACGACCGCCGGCCACGTCGCCGTCGTCGTCAGGGAACACCCGCCGACGGCGATGTCACTCGGTCGCGCGGTCGACGGGCCGATAGCGGTGTTGAACGCGGACATCCGACGCGGTCGCTCGTTCGAGCGCCGTCGAGCGTTCGCGCTCGCGGTCGTCGACTGGCTGGAGGCGGCGTGGGGCGTTCCGCGTCCGAACGCGAAGGTGGTCTTCACCGAACACGAGGGCCACGACCTGATGGGTGCCGACCGCGTCGGCGGCGAGTGGTCGCCCGAGGAGGAGCAGTAGCGAGGGGCAGCGGCGAGTGGTCACCCGAGGAGAAGCAGAACGAGGAGCGACGGTGAGGCGACTGCCGCTCAGACCCGCTCGACGAGTTCGACGACGTAGCCGTCGGGGTCCTCGACGAAGGCGACGCGGCGGCCGATATCCTCCATCGTCGTCGGTTCGGTCACGACCGACGGGTCGCTGTGGTCGACGAGACGCTCGAACGTCTCGTCGGTGCTGTCGACGCCGACGGCGAGGTGGTCGAAGCCGCCGGCGGGGCCGACCGGGTCGTCACTGTCGGGGTCGTACTTGAACTGGAACTCGCCGTCGTCGCCGCCGACGTAGACGTTCCGAACGCCGTCGCTGGTGAACTCCCAGTTCAGTTCGAGACCGAGGCCGTCGACGTAGAAGTCGAGCGTCGCGTCGATGTCCGAGACCCGAAGCGCCGTGTGGATAACGTCGTTCGTCACAGTAGCCCGCTCTGCGCCGATTACATAAACGCTGTCGCTACCGGGACGATTCCGGGCTACTGACCGAGCGCCCGCCGAACGTCTCTCGCTACCGCGGTCATCGCTTCGTCGGCGACGTCGACGTCGTCGGTCAGACTGAGAAACCCGTGGACCATCCCGGGGTAGTGGCGGTGTTCGACGTCGACACCGGCCGCCGAGAGCCGGTCGGCGTAGGCGACCCCCTCGTCTCGCAGCGGGTCGAAGCCGGCGGTGACGACCGTCGCGGGCGGCAGGTCCGAGAGGTCGGCGGCGCGAATCGGTGCGGCGAAGGGGTTGTGCGCGTCGACCGGACTTCGGAGGTACTGTTCCCAGAACCAGCGAACGTCCCGCGTAGAGAGCAGATACCCGTCGGCGTTCTCCGCGTAGGAGCCGCGGTCGAACGCTCGCGATATCATCGGGTACAGGAGCGTCTGGTGGCCGATTTCGGGTCCGTCGAACTCCCGGGCGCGCAGCGTCGTCACCGCCGCTAAGTTGCCCCCCGCGCTGGTTCCGGCGACGCCCAGTCGGTCGGGGTCGCCGCCGAACGTCCCCGCGTGGGCGGTGACCCACTCGACGGCGGCGTAGGCGTCGTCGACGGCCGCGGGGAACGGGTGTTCCGGCGCGAGGCGGTAGTCGACGGAGACGACGACGCAGTTCGCCCGCCGGGCGATCGCCCGACAGACGCCGTCGATGGAGTCCAGCGTCCCGAGCGTCCACCCGCCGCCGTGGTAGTAGACGAGCGTCGGAAACGGTCCCTCGCCCTCGGGTCGGTAGATGCGCACCGGAATCTCTCCGGCGGGTCCGTCGAATCCCAAGTCGCGGACGAACTCGATGCCGTCGTCGTTCGGCGGTCCGTCGGGCGTGAACAGGTCGTCTTCGACGCGGCGGGCGCGGTCAACCGACATCGCGTGCCACCGGGGGACGCCCAGTCGCTCGATATCCTCGACGACGGCTTCGACCTGGGGGTCGAGTGCGTCTCGTCTCTGTCGGGCCTCTCGCACGTCTCGCCGTTCTCCCATATCTCGCGCTCACGGGCGGCGCTCTTAGTCGTCGGGGTGTCAATTAGTCGTTGAGGTCTCAGAGCCGACGAAGTCTCATCTCCCGCCGGTCGTCTCGCCGCGAAAAAGCCGAAACAGGGAGTGTTACCGGCTCGGGAGACCGCGCTGCGCCGACGCCGCGATGATGAACACCGCGAACAGGGCAACGACGAGCCACTGGCCGGTCTGCGACGTCAAGGCGTCGGCGACGACCCCCAAGAGGTCGAACCCGACCGCCTGTCCGAGTGCGAACAGCAGTAGCACGAAGCCGACGAGTGCGAGGCCGCTCCGAAGTGCCGCCTCCGCGAACCACGACGACATGCGCTCGAGCGCACCCGGACGCTCCGTCCGTCGTTCCGTAGTCGCTGACGCGCGAGCATCGGCCGTTTTGTCGGCGTTTGCTTGGTTGTCTGCGGTACCGGACTGACGGGCGTCGTTCCGTCCGTCTCCGCTATTTCGTGCTCGGGGCATGTTGTGTTCCCCGGTCGGTGGAGACGACCGACGGGCAATAGTATGCGCAACTTAACGGAGAGTCGTGGGGCGAATACTGTCAGACGGGATGGAGTACGAGCGAGACACCGAAAGAGCTACACCGGCACTCTCGGAGTCGGAAACGACAGATGACCACCTCCGACCCGACGGAGACACTCGCCGCGGCCTCCGGTTTTCGTCCCGTCGACGCGCCGTACGTCGGCGCGACGCTGTGGCTACTCGGTACGCTTCTCGCGAGCTACGCCGGCTACGAACTACTCGTCAACCAGTTGCAGTACCCGACGCTGTGGGGCGTTTCGGTGGTGCTGCTGGTGTTTTCCGTGGTCGTTCTCGGTCAGTACGTCGCTCGGACGCGGGGTTGAGTTGCGCACGTCCCGACCCGACTCGGTCTCGTACCCTCACTACGCACTCGAACCGTGTCTCGCCGACCGTTTCACCCTCTGTCCGACTCAGTTGTCCAGCAGAACGAGGAGCACCTGCCGTCGAGTGGTCCGGTAGCGTCGACAGAAGTTTTTTCCCGGAACGTGGTCCACGTGTTATCGATGTCTGAGCCCTCCGCGTCCGATTCGCCGTCGAACCGTTACGATATCTCCACGGTCGAACTCGACGACGACCACTACGAAGTCACGCAGTCGGTGATTCGGAACAAGTACGTCGTCCGCGACAGCGCCGGCGATGTCGTCCTGCGCGGGAAGCAGAAACTGTTCAAGATGAAAGAGGAGTTCCCGTTCGTCACCGGCGACGGCGAAGACGCGTTCACCGTGAAGGCCGGCGGCATCATCGATATCGCGGGGAACTACGCCATCACGGACGCGGGCACCGGCGAGGAAGTCGTCGTCCTCGACGAGGACTTCTCGCTGTTCGTGGAGAACTGGACGGTTCGCGACCCCGACACGGGGGAGGCTCTGGCGACTATTCGGTCGAAGAGCAAGCCCCTCTCGGCGCTCCGGCACCTCGTCTCCGTCGCGAATCTCGTCCCGAACAAGTACGAGATATTCGATGCTGATGGCGACCACGTCGGCGATATCGAGGGGAAGTTCTCGCTGCGAGACGCCTACACGGTCAGTATCGACGACGCCAGCGACGTTCCGAAAGAGGCGGTCGTCGCCTCCGCGTGCATCCTCGACGCCCTCGAAAACCAGTAGGTCGACATCCCGTACGCCGCGGTCGCACGCTCGACTGTCGAACGAATCGACTCAGCGCCGAGATGTCGTCCCGCGAGTGAGGCCGAAGGCCGAACGAGCGGCCGTTTTCGGTCCAGCTCTTTGCGAGGAGCGGTCCCGCTTCGCGGGACCCGACGAAGTAAAACGGTGGATGGGCGCTGCAGGATTTGAACCACGGTCGTTCCGCTCGCTTCGCTCACTCCCTGATTCAAACCCTTCGCGGTAGATGCTTCTCCGCGTACTTCGTTCGCGGAAGAACCATGGGCGCTGCAGGATTTGAACCCACGGCAACTTGGTCCGAAGCCAAGCACTCTGTCCAGACTGAGCTAAGCGCCCTTCACTCTACTCGAACACGGCGGAGTGTTTAAATGCCGTGGTTTGCCGTCACGCTCACTTCGCGCGATTTATCAGCGCCGGTGTAACAGTCCATGCTATGTCTCTCGGCGAGCGCCTCCGCGGTTTGCTCGACCTCACCCGACCGGGCAACACCGTCGCGGCCGCCCTGCTGACGGCGACCGGCGTGTTCGTCGCCGCCCCGGAAGCGATACTCGGCGGGCAGCGAGAGGCGTTGGCTGCGGTCGCGGCGACGGCCTGCGCGACCGCCGCGGGCAACGCCGTCAACGACTACTTCGACCGCGAAATCGACCGCATCAACCGCCCCGACAGAGCGATTCCGCGCGGGGCGGTGTCGCCCCGGGGTGCGCTCGTCTTCAGCCTCGCACTGTTTCTGGCCGCCGTCGTCGCCACCGCCGCGCTCCCGTTCGTCGCCATCGCCATCGCGGTGACGAACCTACTGGCGCTCGTCGCGTACACGAAACTGTTCAAGGGGCTTCCGGGCGTCGGCAACGCCGTCGTCGCGTACCTCACCGGAAGCACGTTCCTGTTCGGCGCGGCGTCAGTCGGATGGGTCTCCGACGCCCTCGTGTTGTTTCTGCTCGCCGCGGTTGCGACGTTCACCCGCGAAGTCGTCAAGGACGTCGAAGACGTCGATGGCGACCGAAAGCAGGGGCTCCGGACGCTCCCCATCGTCGTCGGCGAGCGGCGCGCGCTGTGGATCGGCGTCGCGTCGATAGCGCTCGCCATCTTGGCCAGCCCCGTTCCGTACGTCTCCGGGACGCTCGGAATCGTCTATCTCGTGCTCGTGGTCCCGGCCGACGCGCTCATGCTCGGGGCTGCGCTCCAGTCGTTTCGCGACCCCAGCGCCGGACAGCGACGGCTGAAACTCGGGATGTTTCTGGCCGCCGGCGCGTTCATCGCCGGACGAGCGACCGGGTCGCTGCTGTGAACGGCGGGGCGGTGGTTCCAATCAAAAAGAATAATATCGGCACACTATATGGTCTCACCATCTTATGACTCCGGGTGAGGTGTTGCGCCCTGCCGACAGCGACCCCCGACTCGAACGTCCGGTGGTGAGCGGCGCGGATGTATGACCTCTCACCGGCACTCGACGGGGCCGTCGACCCGGGGACGAACCTGTTGGTTACGGGGCCGCCGCTCACCGGGAAGCGCGCGCTCACGCTGGATATCCTCGCCGCCGGTGCAGACGCCGGCGACGGCAGCATCTTCGTGACCACCAAAGACAGCGCCGCGCGGGTCCTCGATGAGTTCGGCGACAGAGCCGTCTACGAGGACCGCCCCGTCGCCGTCGTCGACTGTGTCACCCGGCAGCGCGGCGTCGGTGACGTCCGAGACGACGGCCGGGTGAAGTACACCTCTTCGCCCGTCGACATGACGGGCATCGGTATCAAGCTCTCCGAGTTCCTCCAGACGTTCTACGCCGACCAGCACGTCGAGCGAAACCGCATCGGCGTCCACTCGCTCTCGACGCTCCTGATGTACTCGAACCTCCAGACCGTCTTTCGCTTCCTGCACGTTTTCACCGGGCGGATTCAGAGCGTCGACGGTCTGGGGCTGTTCTGCATCGACTCGACGGTTCACGACGACCGGACGCTGAACACGCTCAAGCAGTTGTTCGACGGCATCGTCGTCACCAGCGAGGACGCACCGCCGACGCTCCGTCTCTGAACCGCGTCCCCCTCCGCGCCAAGGCTTTTGCTCGCAGGGCGGCAACCGTCTATCTATGCCCATCACCGACGACGAGGGACTGCGAAGGCTACTCGAACACGACACCGTCGCGGTCGTCGGGTGTTCGTCGACGCCCGGGAAAGACGCCCACGACATCCCGGCGTACCTCCGGGACCACGGCTACGACGTGATTCCGGTCAACCCCTACGCCGACGAGATTTTCGGCCGGGAGGCGTACGACTCGCTGGCAGACGTCGAGGAGGAAGTCGACCTCGTCGACGTGTTCCGCCCGAGCGAGGAAGTCGCGGGTATCGTCGACGACGTCGTCGCCCGCAAGGAGGAACGCGGCGACGTGAAAGCCGTCTGGCTGCAGCTCGGTATCACCGACGACGAGGCGGCCGCCCGCGCCGAATCGGGGGGGCTCGAAATCACCCAAGACCGCTGTATGAAAGTCGAACACGGCAGACTGGTGGCGTAAACGCGGGCCGCGGGCGGCGGAAGCGGAACCACCGCGCTCATCTTCCCGCCGACGCTACCGTCCAGTATGAGACCGTTCGAGTCGCTGCCAGACCGGGCGCTGACCGACGCCGAACTGCGAGCGCTCCGCGAGAGCGACGCCATCACCGAGGCGGCCCCGATGGCGCTCGTCGCCCACGAACCCGGAATTAGACTGCTCGCGCTCCAGCGAGACGAGACGCTGTACGGACTCGGGTACGACCCCGAGGAGGGGTGGACCGTCGTCACCGAACGAGGGGCCGACGACCCGAAAGACCTCGAAGCGGTGCGCGACGTCCTCCGCGGGTGGGCCGACGGCGTGTATCGGGACGCGACCCACGTCGACTGACCGCTCCGGCGACCGCCTATTTTACCGACCTCCTACTCCGTCGACCGCAGTTCGAGACGTTCGACCAACTCGTCGCTCACACCCGTCAGGTGGGCGGTGCCGAAAACGGCGACGAGCACGCCGCCGAGCGTGTTGTAGAAGAGGTCCAACACCGTGTCGTCGAGTCCGTACTGGGTGAGGATGGTCCCACCCCCGAGGAGGTAGCCGACGACGGAGATGTAGAACTCCAGCAGTTCCCAGAGCACGCCGAACGCCATGACGAACATCAGCAAGTAGACGAACAGGAATCGAGAGGGCATGCTGATGGCGTCGGTGTACTCGTCGAACGCTCGAAGCGTCGCGTAGGCGGCACCGGCCACGAGCGACGACGACAGCGCGTGCGTCATGTGGTCCCACCACCACGTCGCGCCGTAGGGGCTGAGAAAGTCCAGCGCCGGAAGGGGAACCGTCCCGAAGGCGTGCAGGAACATGGCGACGGTAATCCACAGCACCAGGGCGACGTCCATCGTGAAGTCGTACCGGCGGTTCAGCGCCGCCGGGAGGAACGTGACCGCGAGGCCGACGCCCGCGTTGACGGTGATGCCGGAGTGCCCCAGCCAGAGACCCAGCGCGAGGATGAGTGCCATACACAACTGGAGTACCCTGACGAGAACGCCTTGATTCCGCGTCGAGAGGTGCAGCCGAGTCCGGACGCTCATGCGAACTCACCGCCGGCATCTGCGACGGCTGTCTCGGCAGCGTCGGTCTGGTCGCGTCCGAGTCGCCGCCGGAACGTCCGCCTGAAGGCCAGTCCGGTGCCAGCCCCACCGAGCGCCGCGGCGGTGAAAACCGTCATCAACTGGTCGTTCGAGTCGACGAACGCCGTCCCGAACACCGACGCCGACGCCGCCGACCCGACGGCCCAGAGCCCGGTCACCGCCAGCGTGGCGATGGTGACGAAGACGACGGCGAACGAGGGTGTCATCCGAAGCGTCGTCGTCATCTGCAGCGCCACGACGCCGAGCAGCGCGAGTGTGGCGAGACCGACGCCGACGAGAACGTCTGCGACGAAGTCGAGTCCGAACAGGCCGAGCGCCTGCGGAAGCGACGCGAGAAACACCAGCGGCCACGGCATCGCGTGCGTCCACGAGCGGTCGACGAGCGCGGGCACTACTGCGACCGCGACCGCGACACCGGCTATCGCTGCCTGTGCGAACAGGTTCTGCAAGACGCTTCCGACGACGGTCACGGCGAGAAGCCCGACGAGCAGCCACGCGAGTATCGCGTTCGCCCGTGTGCTTCTCACGAACCAGTTCGGTTGCAATTGCTGACTCATCGACGAGTATCCCCCACCAGATTCCGGGAAACACGTATCCTGTCCCACCGGAGTCTGTGTAGTTGCCGTCACTACGTCGGCCACAACAATCAACAATCTGCCACTTCTTCGAGACTGTCGCCGTTCCGTGTCGGTCGATACGGACGCTCGTCGCGGCCGATTTTCGACCCGACGACGGTTTCTCGTTCACCCGAGGAGATTGTCGAGCGTCAAGACGACGAAGAGGAGAAGCACCGCCTCCGAGACGACCCACGAGTTGTCGTTCATCCAATCGCGGATCTTCGGCAGCGCGGTCTCCGCTCGGTCGCCGAGTGCGAGCACGCTGAGTGACGGAAGCGCCAGCAACAGGAGGGTGACCGCGACGAATCCCGCCGCGTCGGTTACCGGAGCGCCGTTCGCCGCGAGGAAGGTACCGACCGTCACCGAGGTGACGATGTCGGTGGGAAAGAAGCCCAAGAGAAGGAACCCCAGTTTCAGCGAGAAACGCGGCGTCGCAGTCGCCAGCGTCCCCATCCACTTCGGGGGTTCCGACACGTGGCGCGTTCGGTAGGTGTCGAACGCGACGTACACGAGGAGGGCGAGGACGACGACGTTGAGAACGGTCCGCGCTCCCGTCCCGAGGAGAGTCCCACCGCCGCTGACCCTGCTTCCGAGTAAGTACGCGACGACGACGACGAGGCTGATAGAGAGCGACGCCCCGAGGACGAACGCCGCCGAATTTCGTCGCCACTGCTCGCTCGTCGCCAGAAAGATTGCGCTGAGTATCTGTGGACCCGCCACCATCACGACTGCGAGCGGAAGGACGGTGACGAGGCTCATCGGCCGTCCTCGGGTCGCTCCGATTCGGCAGTCGGTCCGAAGCGTCCGTCGTCGAGATCCCCTTCGATGCCACGCTCGAAGTCACACATTGGCAACTCCTGCGCGGAGACCGACTGTACCCTCCGCTGTCGTTGGAGAGTACGTCCTGTCATACCAGAGAGAGAATCGCCCACCAGAAGAATGAATGTTCTCAACGGACGGTGAGTCGGTAAATCGCACGCCCCGATAGGTCAGCAGCAGAAAACCACACAACGGAACGGTCAGCGAGTCAGCCTTCCCACTCCTCGAACGACCCGTAGACGCCCTTCGAGAGGTAGCGCTCGCTGGAGTCCGGGAAGACGGTTACGACGGAGTCGTACGGCGCGTCGATTTCACCCGACCGAATTCCTTCGGCCACGTCGCGCGCGACGAGGGAGTTGGCGGCCGCGCTGGAGGCGACGAGGTGCCCTTCCTCGGCGGCGAGTCGCTGCATCTCCGCGTGGGTGTCTCGGTCGGCGACGGCGACCACGTCGTCGACCAGTTCGGGGTCGAACAGTTCGTTCGTGCTCGGGTCGTGCGTGCCGATTCCTTCGGTTTTGTACTCGCCTTCCTCGGCGTCCATCCCTTTGAACGTCCGGTAGAGCGACCCCTGCGGTTCGACGGCGACGACGTACGTGTCGGGGTGCAGCTCGCGACCGTACCGGGCCATCCCCATGAGCGTCCCCGCGGTGCCGCAGCCGGCGACGATAGCGCCGACTTCGCCGTCGAGCGCGTCGTACACTTCGGGACCCGTCGTCTCGTAGTGGGCTTCGGCGTTGAGAGGGTTCGAGAACTGCTGGGGGACGACGGCGTCGTCGAGTTCCTCGGCGAGTTCGTGGGCGCGGTCGATGGCGCGACCCATCCCGTCCTCGCTGGGGGTGTTGACGACCTCCGCACCGAGCGCGCGCATCAACTGCTGTTTCTCGACGCTGAAGCGCTCGGGAACGACGAAGACGGCGTTCAGGTCAAGCCGCCCCGCGGCGACGGCGATGCCGATGCCGGTGTTACCCGCCGTCGGTTCGACGACCGTCCCGCCGGGGGATACGTCGCCGCGTTCGAGCATCCGTTCGAGCATGTACTTGCCGATGCGGTCCTTGATGCTCGCACCGGGGTTGAACGACTCCAGTTTGGCGTAGACGGGCACCTCGTCGGGGGCCGCGTGGACCGATACCAGCGGCGTCTCGCCGATGGCCTCCAGCACCGAATCGAGCGGAGCGGCGTGGTTCGTCATGCGCTGGCAAAAGTTGCCCCCGAACCTTAGTGTTGTTATCGCTCACGGTTCGGCAGTGCGGCGGTGCGACGGTCCGGTGATGCGGCGGTTCGAAGATGTGGCGGTTCGAAGATACGGGGGTCCGGCGATGCGGCGGCTCGGCGACGCGCAGAGTGACACCTTCGTACGGGTGGCACCCTCGGATAGCGTCACGCCTTCGGACGGCTCACGCGCTGTCGGAGGTGGTCGCGCCGTTCTCCTGGGCGGAGGCGTCGTCGTCGGGGACTTCCGTCTCGTCGGAGTCCGACGTCCCGTCGCCGGACTGCTCGGCCTCGGCGTTTGCGATGCGTTCGGCTTCGGTGATGTGCGCCTCGGCGGTCACCGAGTCCACGTCGACGTCCAGTTCGTCGGCGACCGCTTCGAGAATCGCGCGCTGTTCGGCGACCTCCGTTTCGAGACTGGCGACGCGAGCCTTCGTCTCGGCGACGGTGTCCTGCGTGGCTTTCACCTGTTCGCGGACCTCGTTGAGCCGTTTGTACACGTCCTCGCCCATGTCGGCGACTTTCTGCAGCGTTCGTGCCGTACTTCCGAGTCCCATACGGTGTTCATGCGTCCGCTGCTTTGTGTGCGTTCCGACTCGCGTCGGTCTCCCCGCCCTCGATGACGCCGAGAACGACGAGCGGAGGGCTTTTGCGACCGCCGCGTGAGTGTTCGCCATGGATAGGCCTCGCATCCTGTTGACGAACGACGACGGCATCGAGAGCGTCGGGTTCGTCGCGCTGTACGACGCGCTCTCGGCGGTCGCCGACGTCACGGCCGTCGCTCCCGCCGACGACCAGAGCGCGGTCGGTCGGCAACTGTCACGTCGCGTCGACGTGGCCGAACACGAACTGGGCTACGTCATCGAGGGAACGCCCGCCGACTGCGCCGTCGTCGGTCTCGAATCGCTCTGTCCGGACGCGGACATGGTCGTCGCCGGCTGTAACAAGGGCGCGAACCTCGGCGCGTACGTCCTCGGTCGCTCCGGAACCGTCAGCGCCGCCGTCGAAGCCGCGTTCTTCAGCGTGCCGGCCATCGCCGTCTCGTTGTACATCCCCGCCGGCGAAGTGTCGTGGGAGGAGGCCGCGACGGAACCCGACGACTTCCGGGAAGCGACCGACGCCGCCGTCTATCTCGTCGAGAACGCGCCCGAGGCGGGCGTCTTCGAACAGGCCGAGTATCTGAACGTCAACGCGCCGCTGCCGGGCGACGACCCCGCGCCGATGCAGGTCACCCGCCCGTCGACGATGTACGAGATGACCGCCGACCACGACAGCGAGAACGGGCACATCACCCTCACCGACAACGTCTGGACGCGGATGCGAAACGACGACATTCCGGACCCCGACGGCACCGACCGACGCGCCATCGTCGACGGGAGAGTCAGCGTTTCACCGCTGACCGCGCCGCACACGACCGAACACCACGAATCGCTCGACGGGTTGGCGGCGTCGTATCGGCGGTAGCCCGGCGAACTCCCGGCGATTTCGTTCTCGCCGCGCGTCCGACTGCGGCGCGAAGTAGCACACCTACGGCGTAGTTATCCCTACTCCCGGAGTACCGGAGTCGGGTATGGAGACCGACCGCGAGATATATCCGATGCCGCTGTTCTGCCAGTTGGCCGTCACCGACCTCGACGCGTCGACGAGATGGTACGAGGCGCTCGGATTCGACGTCGTCTACTCGATGCCGGTGATGGCGCACGTTCGGTACCGCAAGTACGCCGACGTGATGCTCGTGGCCGACGAGGCGAAACTGGGCGACCGACCGCCCGGCGTCGCGAGACGAGGAACGGGCGTCTCGATACACGTCGGCGTCGAAACCGAGTCCGTCGACGACGTGGCGAATCGGGCGACGGAGTACGGCGCGGACGTCGTCGAAGGACCGTACGAGACGCCGTGGAACACTCGCGAACTGGTCGTCTCGGACCTCGACGGCTACGAACTGGTCTTCTCCGAACCGGTCGACACCGAGAGATCGTTCGAAGAAGTTATCGGTGCGAGCGAGCGCGGAACGTCGGAGGAGTGAGACGGCCGAGTCAGTCGTCTCGGACGGCTTCGACGTGTCGGCCGATACGTTCCAGGCCTTCCTCCAGTTCGTCGGTGTGCAGGCCGAAGCCGAGGCGGAATCGGTCGGGGTAGCCGAACACGTCGCCCGGCGCGAGAACGACGCTCTCGGCCTCGAAGACTGACCGACAGAACTCCTTGCCCGATTCGAACCCGTCCGGAACCGTCGGGAACGCGTTGACGCCGACCGGTTCGAACCACTCCAGGTCGTACTCCTCGACGAACGCCGCGACGCGCTCTCGGTTCCGTCTCGCGTGCTCGCGGTTCTCGCGGAGAATTTCGTCCTCCTGTTCGCCGAGCGCCTGCTTGGCGATGTGCTGGCCGAGCATCGGCGGCGAGATCGTCGTGTAATCCTTCCACTTCCGGACCGCGTCGGCGAGTTCGGGGTGGGCGACGACCCAGCCGAGTCGCGCTCCCGCGAGGCCGTACGACTTCGAGACGCCCGCGGCCGAGATCGCGCGCGGGCCGAGCGCCGCGGCCGGGGGATGAGGGTCGTCGGCGAGCATCCGGTACACCTCGTCGACGAGCAGGTAGGCGTCGTTGTCGGCCGCGAGGTCGTACAGTGCCCGCATCGTCTCCGGACCGAGGTACTTGCCCGTCGGGTTGCTCGGGTTCGTCAGGACGACGAGGCGCGTCTCGGGGCGCATCGCGTCCGCGACGGCGTCGACGGAGAGGTCCCACTCCGGCGGTTCGGTTCGAAGTTCGGTCACCGACCCGATGGAGTCGGGGACGCTCTTGAGCGACTGGTACGTCGGCGAGACGACGACGGTGTGGTCGCCCTCCTCCAACAGCGCCATGAACGTCAGGTAGTCCGCCTCCTGCGTGCCGCAGGTCAGGACGACTTCGTCGGCGCTTCGACCGTATCGCTCGGCGATATCGGCTCGGAACTGCGGGTCGCCGTCGGTGGGGATGACGTAGCCGAGTTCGCCCACGTCGAGGTCGAATCGGTCGACTGGGAGACTTCTGACGCCGCTCTCGGCGAGCATCAGGTCCGCTTGCGGTTCGTACTCGTCGAGCCAACGCTCCAACTCGAACGGTGGGAGTTCCATGCAGGTGAGACGGAGAGACAGGAGTTACCAGTTCTGGCTGCGGCGGAATGTGCTCTCGGCAACGGCGACCACAGGCACGGTTTGCCGGATTGTCCGAGGTTCTTCGGACCGGAATCCGACTAACCGGTATGCAGCGGCGATTCGTTCACCTGTTACAGCGCAACGCAAACCACGCGGAGTCGTTCCGGTCGCGGTTCGACGACGTGCAGGACTCCCAACACCCCGAGGCGGTCACCGTCTGCTGTTCGGACTCCCGCGTCCTCCAGGACCAGATCTGGGGGAACGAGGAACCCGGCCACATCTTCACCTGCAGCAACATCGGCAACCGCGTCGTTCAGCGGACCGACACCGGCGACGTCGTCTCCGGCGACGTGCTCTATCCCATCGCCCACACCGGAACCGAGCTCGCGGTCGTCGTCGGCCACACCGGGTGCGGCGCGGTCACGGCGACGTACGACGCCCTGACCGACGGCGTCTCCGACGCTCCCGGCATCGAACACTGCCTCGATATTCTGAAACCGCGCCTCGAAGCGGGCGTCGACGCGCTTCCCTCGGACGTCGAGCGCGCGGAGGCGATAAACCGACTCGTCGAGTACAACGTCGACAGACAGGTCGAGTTCCTCGTCGAGAGCGACGACGTGCCCGAGAGCGTCGATGTCGTCGGCGTCGTCTACGACTTCCAGGACGTCTACTCGGAACGACGCGGCGAGGTCCACGTCGTCAACGTCGACGGCGAGACGGACGTCGAGACGCTCAAACGGGAGCATCCGGACGTCGAATCGCGTATCGACCGTCTGTGGGAGTACTGAGTACGACCGACTCCGGCACACGTGCGGCGGAACGGTTATGTTTCGGCCTGCCGGCGTAGCGGCAGGCTCGCGCTCACGCACGTCAAGAGCGACGGCGATTTACCGGGGACGTGCGGAGTAGGGGGTAGATGTCCTCGAAACGGTGGCTCCAGCGAAATCAGGTCGCCGTCTACGCGGTGTTCGTTCTCCTCGCGGTCGCCGTCGGACTCGGTCGCCCCGACTCGGTTCCGTTCCTCGAACGGCTCATCGACCCGGTGTTGGCCCTCCTGCTCTACGTGACGTTTCTCGAAATCCCGTTCGTTCGGCTCCGGCGGGCGTTTCGGAACGGCCGATTCGTCGCGGCGGCGCTCGGGTTGAACTTCCTCGTCGTCCCTGTCGTCGTCTGGGGACTGACTCGATTCCTCCCGCAGCGGCCAGTCGTCCTCGTCGGCGTGTTTATGGTACTTCTGACGCCGTGTATCGACTACGTCATCACCTTCACCGAACTCGCCGGCGGCGACGCCGAGCAGATCACCGCGACGACGCCCGCCCTGATGCTCGTCCAACTGCTGTTACTCCCGGCGTTCCTGTGGCTGTTCATGGGAGAGGAGGTCGCGGAGGTCATCGAACCGGGGCCGTTCGTCGAGGCGTTTCTCGTCATCATCGCGCTCCCGCTGACGCTCGCGTGGCTCACCGAACTCTGGGCGGAACGGTCGTCGAAGGGAGCCGTATGGCAGGAGACGATGGGGTGGTTGCCGGTGCCGATGATGGGCGCGACGCTGTTCGTCGTCATCGCCTCGCAACTGCCTCGGGTGCGCAACTCCATCGACCAGATTGCGTCCGTGGTTCCGGTGTACGTGGTCTTCCTTCTGATTATGCCGGTACTCGGACGACTCGCGGCGGAGGGCCTCCGGATGGACGTCGGCGAGAGCCGGGCGCTCGTGTTCACGTCGGTCACCCGTAACTCGCTGGTCGTACTGCCGCTCGCGCTCGCGCTCCCGGCCGGTTACGAACTCGCACCGGCCGTCGTCGTGACGCAGACGCTCGTCGAACTAGTCGGAATGGTGGTGCTCACGCGCGCCGTCCCGGCGTGGCTCGTCCCCGTTCGGAGTTCGTCGAACGCCTCGTAGGTCGAACGCCTCCGAAGCGGACTCTTCGGGTTCGAGGGTGGACGTTTCGTTCCCGACTTTCACTCAGTCGACGGTCGAATCATCGATATCCTTTCCGTGGACTCGTACCGTCGAAATACGGGCCCCCTCGACGCTCGTCACCTCGACGACGGAGCCGTCGATCTCGACGCGGTCGCCGAGCGCCGGCGCGCGGTTGAGTCGTCCGAGCACCAACCCTCCGATCGTTTCGACCTCCTCGCTTTCGAAGTTCCCTTCGAGAGCGTCGTCGACTTTCGACAACGGGACGCCCCCGTCGATGTCGTACCCCCCGTCGTCGCGCGGGCGTATCGAAGGCTCGCGCTCGTCGAGGTCGAACCCGTCCCGGAGGTCCCCGACGAGGGCCTCGACGATGTCTTCGACGGTCGCAACCCCCTCGAACGCTCCCCACTCGTCGATGACGCCGGCTATCTGCTGGCGGTCATCCCTGAACTGTCTCAGGAGGTCGCTGATCGTCATCGTCTCCGGAACGATGAGAATCTCGTGGGCGATGTCGCCGACTCTCTCGGCGTCCCCGCCGTCCACCTCCGCTCGCAGCACGTCCTTGACGTCCACGAATCCGACCACTTGGTCGCCGTCGTCGGCGTCCAGAACCGGGTAACGTGTGTGACCGGCCTCGAAGACGATCGACTGAAGTTCGGGTAACGAGGCGTCCGCCGGAACGCTCACCACGTCCGGTCGTGGGACCATGACCTCCCGTACTACGATGTCGTCGAGGTCGAAAACGCGCTCGATCATCGTCACCTCCGCCACGTCGATGTTTCCTTCCTCGCCGGACCGGGTGAGTACCCGAAGAAGCTCCCGCTCGCCGAGCGTCTCGTCCGTTTCGGAGGCGGGCGGTACACCGATCGACCGCGTGAACGCGTTGGCCGCTCCGTTGAAGACGACGATCCCCGGATAGAGGACGTAGTAGAAGAACTTCATCGGCGGGGCGAGGAACAGCGAGAGCCGCTCGGTTTTGGCGATTGCGAGCGTTTTCGGCGCGAGTTCCCCGAAGACGACGTGGAGGAACGTGATGAAACTGAAGCCGACCGCGAAGGCGACGAGATGGATGAGACCCGCCGGGAGAACCGGTTCCAACACGGGTTCGATGAGCGACGCGACGGCGGGTTCGCCGACCCACCCCAGTCCGAGCGAGGCGATGGTGATGCCGAGTTGCGTCGTCGCGAGGTAGTCGTCGAGGTTCGTCATCACTTCTTGGAGCGTCCCAGCGCCGGCCCGTCCCTCCTCGGCGAGCCGGTCGACCGAGGTTCCTCGAATCCGAACGAAGGCGAACTCGGCGGCGACGAAAAAGCCGTTCAGCACCACGAGAAGCAGCGCAAGGACGAGCTGTGTCACCGAGAGCACGACGTCTACCATCGGGGCCTCCGGAACGTACTGCTGTTCGATTGTAGTGTGTCCATAGCTACGTATCTCGTTCCAAGGACAAAAACTATCTAAACAGTCGACGGATGAGCGACACCCCTCGCGGACGACCCGAACCTCCCGTCGTTCCGCGGGTGAACCAGCGTCGTGGCCCGTCGAGACTGTCGCGTTACACCGTACGCGACTCCCCTGCAACGAGAGCGGAGCCGAAGTCGGGCCGCTACTGGCTACGTTTCGAGGCGATCCGGGCGAGGAACTCCCGTACCGCCGTCGAGAAGAAGTCGGGGTTGTCGATGTTGGAAGCGTGACCAGCATCCGGAATCACGGTGAACTCGACGTCTGCGTTGGTGAGTTCCTCCGCGAGTCTCCCGTGCATGTCCCGAAGCACCGCTGGCGAATCCTCTCCGTGCATGACCAACGTGGGGACGGTGATCCGTGACGCGTCGAGGTCGCTTCTCGGGAAGCGCGCCATCGAATTGGCGATTTTGACGAACTCCCTGTGAGATATCGTCGGCGCTGCTTCCATGAGCCGTTGTGTAGTCGTGCCGTCACCGGCGACTCCCGGTGATAGCCGATTTCCCACCCAGGTTTGGAACCGGTTCAGCGTCGTGTACCGAACAAATCGGTCGAGCAGGCCGAAGAATCGGAGATTGGCGAAGATCAGTCGGCCCGTAAACGGGAGCGGGGCCGCGGTGAACGTATCGGACACCACGAGGCCGGCCACCTTTTCGGGATACGTCGCGGCGTACATCTGGGCGATACAGCCGCCCATCGAGAGCCCACAGAGAACCGGGTTCTCGACGTCCAGCGCCGCGAGAAGCGCATCGAGGTCCGCCGCGTACAACTCCATGGTGTACGAGTCGCGGTCGGAGCCACCGGTGTGCCCGTGACCGCGCACGTCGTACGCGACCACGGTGTACTCGTCACCGAGAGCCTCCATCTGCGGTTCCCACTCGCTGGCGCTCATCGCCATGCCGTGGATGAAAACGATGGGAGGACCGTCCCCGCGACGCACGTAGTACGTCTCGATGTCGTTCGTTCGAACAGTTCCCGACTCGCTTGTAGCGGAGCTCTCGATAAGGCGATTCTCTACACGTTCCGTCTCGGCGCCGAGGTTCTGTTCTTCCATCCGAGTTGTAGGTTGCCGGTGGGGATAACTCCGTCAGTGACCGCGTTTCACCAACCGAGGAACGGATAGACGACAGCCGAAAGAAGAGTTGGCCAACCGTCCGGTGTCGGAGGACACGAAACGCTCGCGTTCGGCTACCTACTGCTCCGTTGCTCCACCTTGTTCAGGTTCTCAACTGGTGTTACAGATTTTAGCTATTTTGCCGCTTTCTTCCCAGCGTCCGAAATGACGGTGGGTAACGCAAGTTCTCTCTGGAACCTACGATGGGGTTCGCCGTTCGAGCGCCAGTTTAACTCCAAACCCGACGAGAACGCTGCCGCTGGCCACGCGAAGGACAGTTTTCACGAATTCGCGCTCAGTAATCACTCGTCGTGCTCGCGCAGAGAAGACCGCGAGTATCGCTTGATAAACGAATCCGAGACTCGCAAACAACACGCCAAGCGAGAAAATCTGTAGGGCGGAAGAACTTCCCGGCTGAACGAACTGTGGAAGGAAGGCGAGGAAAAACACTGCCACCTTGGGATTCAAGACGTTAATCAGCAGGGCGCTTCGGAACGACTCGCTCGGCGTGTAGCTGGTGCTGTCTGGTGTAATTTCGAATTCTTCCGAACTCCTGAACGCCTGAACGCCGAGATAAACGAGATACGCCGCACCGACGAATTTGACGACAGTAAACGCCAACGCGGACGTTTGCAGAATTGCCGAAAGCCCGAGCACGGCGGCCGTCGTGTGTACGATACTCCCCGTCGAAGACCCGAGCGCGGCCGTGACACCGGCGGTACGTCCGTCGCTGATACTCCGAGTTAGCGTGTAGATACTATCTGGCCCGGGTGAAACGATGAGAGCGATTGCGACGGAAATGAACGCAAGGACGGTGCTTGGTTCTAACATGCACTAGCGGTCAAGGGCAGACGTCTTAAATCCAGATTTATTGTGGTATGCTACCGACTCTCCCTCTGTTCGACCTTGTTCAACTCGATGAGCAACCGGAAGATCGCCTTCACCAGATTCGCGTCCACCTCGAACGTCTCGGCGTTCTCGCCGGCGCGCTCCATCACCTTATCCTCCTGGGCCTCGTCGGTCGTCGGCAGATTCTGCTCGTCTTTGACCTGCGCGATGGTGTCGGCGACGTACGTTCGCCGGGCGATGAGTTCGACGAGTTCGCGGTCGATATCCTCTATCTCCTCGCGGAGTTCGTCGAGGTTCATCTCGTCGGGTTGCGGTCGGGTCGGGTCGGTCTCTGTGAGTTCGTCAGTCATGGATGCGTGCTCCGTCAGGTCGTGTTCCGGTCGAAATCGTCGTTCCGGGCCGTTCCTCCCACCGCTTCTGGACGCGTTCGAGCGCCGCCGCGTCGCCGACGGCGACGACGCTGGGGCCGGTCCCCGACAGAGAGACGCCGGCCGCGTCGGGCAGCGCCTCCACCGCGGGTTCGGCCGAGAATCCGAGCGCCGCCGAGAAGGCGAAGCCGTTGACGGTCATGGCCTCGGTGTACCGGCCCGCGAGCGCGAGGTCGGCTACCGTGTCGGCGACGGACGCGATTCGGGTACAGCGGTCGGCGTCGGCGTCGGCGCTGTAGGCGCGTTCCGGCGGCGTCCAGACGAGAACGTTCCAGTCCACCTCGTCGCGGGCGAGCAGTTCGTCCTCGCGGTTGTCGGTGACGGTGACGCCGCCGAGCATGCTTGCGGAGGCGTCGTCGAACGCCCCGGTCACCGTCACACCGGCGTCGCGGGCCGCCTCGACGCCGATTCGGCAGGCTTCGAGCCGTGTCACCGTCGAGTTATCCGCGTCGCCACCGTCGTCGACCTCGACATCGAGTGCCGAGAGCGTCGCCAACACCGTCGCGTTGGCGGCGGCGCTGGAACTCTTCAGTCCGGCGGCCATCGGAACGTCGCTCTCGGTGCGGACGGTTCCGCCCTCGCCGTCGCCGAACCTGTCGACGCAGCGTTCGACGCAGCGCTCGACGAGTCGCGTGTCGGCGTCGGGGTCCTCGGCGACGGCTCCGCGGACGACGCCGGAGTCGTCGAGTTCGACGGACGCGCGCGTCTCGACGTCGATAGCGAACGCGGAGCCGACACCCGTCGCGAGCGCGTTCAGGACGGTTCCCGCCCCGAGGGCGGACGCACGGCCGTGCATAGCGAGAGGCGGCGACGAACCGCATTAGGTGTGGCGGTCGGTGCCGATTTCGCTTCTATCCGGGGGAACCGCGCCGCCGAGGCGCGACGCTTTTCCCACCTCCGTCTCTACCTCGGGTATGAGCGCGCGAAACGACGTCCCTCCGAGTACGCTCGGCGTCGAACTCCTCGACATCGGCATCGAGGTGGAGTATCTCGACGGCCGAACGACGCTGTACCGCGGCGTCCCGAAGAAACACGGCGGGCCGCTCCGCACCGGCCCCGGAAAGGAGACGCACGTCCTCGTCACCGACCCCACCGAGACCGAGGGCGTGATGATGTACGTCAACGACCTGAAGACGCACGACGACATCCTCGACGACAGCGGCGTCGGTCGAATCATCCTCGGCGACGGCGACGAGGAGGAGCTGTTCCCGGGCGTCGTCGTCCGCCGCGTCGGCGGGATGCGCACCGAGGTCGAGGCCGACCCGGAGGTCGCCCGCGGCCGCGTCTTCGTCTTCGTCGAGGACGACTGGGGCGAGCAGAGCTTCGAGTTAGTTTCGGAGGAGTAGTCGGCCCGACAACCGGGGCCGCGGCGGTTCGCTGCAGGCGCGGCGGTTCACTGCAGGTACGGCGATTCACTGCAGGTACGACGGTTCCTCTGCGTCGCAACTCGACTCGTGCTGTTTCGCGTCCGTCTCGTTCTCGAAGAGGAACCCGCACATCTCGCACTCGTACCACGTCATCTCGTCGCGTTCTGTCGTGGCGACCATACGCTGAGAGAGGGTAGCAATAGACAAATGCGTTACTCGGCGGGAGTCACGATACCGCGGCGCGACAGTCCCGCCGTCGGCGCCGACGACGCCGGTGACCGGTCGTTTCGACGGCCACCCGTGAGGAAGGGTAAAGAGCCGTCACTGCAAAGGCGGTTACATGAGCGACGACTCGGGCATCGAACTCACGGTCCGCGCCGCAGAGAAGCGCGACGCCGGCCGTGGCATCGCCCGCCTCCCCGACTCCGCTCGACGGACGCTCGGCGTTCTCAGCGGCGACACCGTCGTCATCGAAGGCGAACGCGAGACGGTCGCCAAAGTGTGGCCCGCCGGTCCGACCGCCCCCGCCGGCACCGTCCAGGTCGACGCCGACACCCGCACCAACGCCGGTGCGAAGGTCGGAGAGACCGTCCGCGTACGGAAGGTCGCCGTCGAGACGGCCCGCTCGGTGACTATCACCGCCGCCGCGAGCGTCGGTACCGACGACGAAGACCTCCTCCGCCGCATCCTCAAGCGCGCACTGCTCGACCGCCCCCTCCTCCAAGGCGAGCAAGTGCACGTCGAACAGCTCGGCGACGCGCCGTTCGTCGTCAGTGAGACCAGTCCCGACGGTACCGTCCGCATCGCCGACTCGACGACGGTCCGCGTCGACGTCGAAGCTGACCAGAGCGGAAGCGACGTGTACCGTCCTACCGACCGCGACGCCGGGCGCACAGCCGGTTCGGGAGCCGGAGCCGGCTCCGACGCGGATTCCGACACCGGCGCGAGCGCCGCACCCGCACCCGCGCCCGTCAAGCCGGCGACCGGAATCAACTACGAGGACATCGGCGGGCTGGACGAGGAACTCGAACTCGTCCGCGAGATGATAGAACTCCCCCTCTCCGAGCCGGAGGTGTTCACTCGCCTCGGCGTCGAACCGCCGAAGGGCGTCCTGCTGTACGGCCCGCCCGGAACGGGCAAGACGCTCATCGCCAAGGCCGTCGCCAACGAGGTGGACGCGCACTTCGTCACCATCTCCGGCCCGGAGATAATGTCGAAGTACAAAGGCGAGTCCGAGGAGCGCCTCCGCGAGACGTTCGAGGAGGCCCGCGACAGCTCGCCCGCAATCGTCTTCTTCGACGAGATAGACTCCATCGCCCCCAAACGCGACGAGGGCGGCGACGTGGAGGACCGCATCGTCGGCCAGTTGCTCTCGCTGATGGACGGACTGGAAGCCCGCGGCGAGGTCATTGTCATCGGCGCGACGAACCGCGTCGACGACCTCGACCCGGCGCTGCGCCGCGGCGGGCGGTTCGACCGCGAGATTGAAATCGGCGTCCCCGGCGAGACGGGTCGGCGCGAGATTCTCGACGTTCACACGCGGAACATGCCGCTTGCCGACGACGTGGACCTCGACCGCATCGCGTCGCGGACCCACGGCTTCGTCGGCGCGGACCTCGAATCGCTCGGCAAGGAGGCGGCGATGATCGCGCTCCGTCGCTCGCGGGAGGGGACGGACCCCGTCGCACTCGACGACCTCGAAATCACCCGCGCGGACTTCGAGGGCGCGATGGCGGCCGTCGACCCGAGCGCGATGCGCGAGTACGTCGCCGAGACGCCGACGACGACGTTCGAGAACGTCGGCGGTCTCGACGAGGCGAAAGCCGTGCTCGAACGCGCGGTGACGTGGCCGCTGACGTACGCCCCGCTGTTCGAGGCGGCCAACACCGCGCCGCCGTCGGGCGTCCTCCTCTACGGCCCGCCGGGGACCGGGAAGACGCTTCTCGCACGGGCAATTGCGGGAGAGAGCGGCGTCAACTTCATCCACGTCGCCGGGCCGGAGCTCCTCGACAGATACGTCGGCGAGAGCGAGAAATCGGTCCGAGAGGTGTTCGAACGCGCTCGACAGGCTGCCCCGGCCATCGTCTTCTTCGACGAGATCGACGCCATCGCCGGCGACCGAGACATGGCGGGCGGCGACTCCGGCGTCGGCGAGCGCGTCGTCTCGCAACTGCTGACTGAACTCGACCGCCTCAGCGACAACCCGAATCTGGTGGTGCTGTCGGCGACGAACCGCCGCGACTCGCTGGACCCGGCGCTGCTCCGACCGGGCCGACTAGAGTCGCACGTCGAGGTTCCCGCGCCCGACGAGGCGGGTCGGCGCGCGATTCTCGACGTCCACGTCCGAGACAAGCCAATCGACGACGAGGTGGATTTGGACGCCGTCGTCTCGCGGATGGACGGCTTCACGGGCGCGGACATCGCGGCGGTCTGCCGGGAAGCAACGCTGCTCGCGATTCGGGACGTCGCCGACCGGTACGAGGGTGCGGAGGCGAACGAACACGCCGACGAGGTGCTCGTCACCGACGACCACTTCGACGCGGCGCTGGAAACGGTCGAACCGTCTCTCCGGTGAGCATCGAACACTACCTTCGCTTTTCGAGCACCGCTCTGTAGTACGGGTCGCCGTCGCGGCGACGAACCCCGACGACGTGCCACGGCGTCCCCACCAGCGCGTCGGCGAGTCGGTTGGGTGAAAAGAGCAGAAACGAGAGCGCCCGGCCGACTTCTCGCATAGCCCCGCTGGACTCTCCGCTCTCGCTGTCTCGGTACTCGACGTGAAACGCCCGTCGAGCGACGCCCCGCCTCGGGTCCGACCGGTAGCCGAAGAACGACTCGGCGTCGAGACGGGTCGGGTCGTAGCTGTCGACGACAGCGACGCCCGACTCGTCGGTGACGCCCGCGAGGTCCGAGAGGAACGCTCGGATACCTGCAAACGACCCGGCGAGGCCGAGTTGCGTGCCGTTGACCAGCGCCGACCGAAATCGGTCGCGGGGGAAGTCGAGCGCGAACATATCCATCACACGGGCGTCGACGACGCCGCCTTCGCGGGCAGCTTCGACCGCTCCCGGACTGGCGTCGACGGCGACGACTTCGCGGTCGTCCTGGAGAAACAGCGCGTACTGTCCGGCACCACAGCCGACATCGAGCACTGGACCGTCGAGCGAGTCGAGAAGTAATTGCCATCTCTCGGGCCACTCCGTCGGCGGCGCGAAGTAGTGGTCGGCGACCTGCGCGTCGGTCCGCTCCGCGCCGTCGACGTACTCGCAGACGCCGCGAAGGCCACCCCGTCGGTAGTCGAGCATCGCGCGTCCGAGAGGGTCGGCCTCGATCGGTTGCTCGTCAACTCCGTCGAGGGGCATCGCAGGGCTCGAATCGCGTTCCGTCACAATATGTCACAGACTACCATCTGTGATAAATACGCAACGAGATTCGGTACCGGCTCCCGTGGTCGCGCCGGTCGATTGCGCTCGTCGTCGCTTATTTGTGAGTTGGTGTCACAGAGGCGGGTATGAGTGATGGCTTGCTCACCGAAAAAGCGCGGGACAGACTCACGACGACCTGTCGAACGGCCGTCGGCGACAGTTTGCGGTCGGTGACGTTCTTCAGCCGATTCGACTACGAGCAAGTGTATCTCCGAAGTGACTTGGAGCAAGACGCCGACCTGAGTTCGTTCATCGGCAACGAGTGGCACGACTTCAAGACGACGCAGGACGCCTACCACAACTCCGAGTTGGGCGAGTATCGATACACGATTCGCGTCTTCGACAACGGCTTTCTCGTCCGCATCACCACCGAGAACACGGGTGTGTTCATCACTACCGACGGCATCACGATGAAGGACTTCGAGTCGCTCGCGGCGGCGGTCGAACCCGTTCTCGAAGACTGGGTCTGAGACGGTTACGCGGCCTCCGGCCGCGGTTATCGCCGTCTGATTCGACGGGGCCAGTTTACAAACCTGAGAGGTGAGACGAGAAACGAAGGTCCGAGACGGAGTTCGGAGTCAGTCCCAGAACGACTGCGTCCGGGCGTACTGGCGCTCCTGGGCGAGGATGTCGCGGTAGAAGTCGTCCTCGTCCTCGCGGAGTTTGGCGATGATTCGGGCGGCGTTGTGCGGGCCGACGCCGCGGGCGGCCATGGCGACGACGGCACGCTTGCCGTGGCTCTGGACGAGATTCGCCGACCGGTACGCTCGTCGCGTCATCTTCTCCTGTTCCTCGTCTTTGTCGTTCGAGCGAACCGCCTTCACGACTTCGTCGGCCCACGGGTTCAGCGAGGCCACGCGCGTCGACCCGCAGTTCGGACACTCGGGTTGGTCGGCGACGCGTCGCACCTTCGTCTTGCGGTGCCATTCGGTGCAGTGCAGACAGAAGAGGATGACGCGGTCGTTTCGGATACGCTCCCGAATCGCCTCGATGACGCTCGCGTCGGCGTTCTCGGGGACGAGGAACTCGCGGCCGCTCGACCGTCCGGCGACGCCGACGGGGGTTCGCTCGCGGGCGACGGCGAGTTCGATATCGCCCGACTCGATTCGTCGGAGCACGGCGACCGCGTTCGGCACGTCCAGGTCCCGGTGGAACACCTCCCGTACGGCTTCGTCGTAGACGGGCGTGTCTTCGAGCGCAGCGAGCAGGCGGTCTGCGCCGAAGCGGTTGTTCCCCTGGTAGCGCTTGAGCGCGCCGAACTTCGCGGCGACCTGCGCGAGCGTGAACTTCAGGGTGTCCGAGTTCTTCAGCGCGAGTTCCAACAGCCCCTCGACGTGGTCCGGGTCGGTCGACTCCAGCACCTCGACGAAATCGGCCGGTCGAACCTTCGGCGGTACCTCGAACTCGATGCGATACGGGCTGACCTCCATTCCCACGGAGGACCCGGTTCGCTGGCCGACGAGCGCCGACAGCAACCGCCCGAGGGTCTCGTTGACTTGATGGCCGAAGCAGGCGTTGACGACGACGCTTCTCCCCTGGCCTTCGACGACGATTCGGTCGGCCGTCGGCAGCGGTTCCCCCGTCTCCGCGTGACGGTCGAGCAGCGTCATCGCCTCCGTCACCGTGTGTTCGTCGGTCGGATAGCGTCCGAGGAAGTCGCGGGCGACCGACTCGACCGACGCGCCGGACTCGAACTGTGGCCCGGCGACGGCGCGCATCTCGCCGACCTCCTGGGCGACGGCCATCGGCACGGGAATCTCGCGGCCGGTCCACGAGGGAACCTCTCCGGCGGGGTTCTCGATGGGCGCGACGTTCACCCGCGTCTCCTCGTCGTCGATGTCGTTGATGCGCCACATCTCGCCGCGCTGGATGAACACCTCGCCGGGTTGCGCGAAGTTGACGACGAACCGCTCGTCGAGCGTCCCGATCTGTTTTCGGGAGCTCATGTCGTGGACCTCGTACGTCTCCTGGTCGGGAATCATCGAGAGGTTCGCGTAGAAGTACTGCCACGTCCCGCCCGATTTCTCCAGGAGGTCCTTCTCCTCGTCGACCCACAGCAGACGGTTGCCAGACAGTTCGCGGACGACCTGCCGGAACTGCTCTTCCTCCAAGTCGCGGAAGGGGTACGCCCGCCGAACCAACTCGTACGCGCCGCGGGCGCTCACCTCGCCGGTGTCCATGACGACTCCGACGATCTGGTTCGCCAACACGTCGAGACTGCCGTGGTGAATCTCGGCGGGTTCGACGTCGCCGTCGACGGCGCGGCGAGCGATAGCCAGCGCCTCGAACGTGTCGTCGGGGTCGCTCGTGACGATAGTGCCCCGGGAGACGGCGTCGCGGCGGTGTCCCGCCCGGCCGACGCGCTGGAGCAGGCGGGCGACCTCTCGGGGGCTCCCGTACTGGACTACGTGGTCGACCCGGCCCACGTCGATGCCGAGTTCCATCGACGACGTGCAGATGAGCCCGTCGATGTCGCCGGCTTTGAACCGATCTTCGATGTCGATCCGCGCCTCCTTCGAGAGCGACCCGTGGTGGACGCCGACGTTCGCGCCGAGCGTCTTGAACCGAGAGCCGAGCGCCTCGGCGGTCTGTCGAGTGTTGACGAAGACGAGCGTCGACTCGTGGTCACGAACGAGGTCACGGATCGTCCGGACGTGACTCGCTATCTCGGCGTCGGTGGCGAGCTTCCCCGCGAGACGTTCGTCTTCGGGCGTTACCTCCGGACGCGTCACGGTGAACTCGACTTTGCTTCCGACATCCACTTCGACGATTTCGAAGTCGCGGTCGCCGAATTCCGTCGACGGGCCGACCCCAACCAGAAACTTCGCGACCTCCTCGGGCGAGCCGACGGTCGCCGACAGCCCGATTCGCTGGAACGGTCCCGCGACCTCGCGGAGGCGTTCGAGGCCGACAGTCAACTGCGCGCCGCGCTTCGAGGAGGCGAGTTCGTGGACCTCGTCGACGACGACGTGTTCGACGTCCGCCAGCGCCTTTCTGAGTTTCTTCCCCGTCAGCATCGCCTGCAGCGTCTCCGGCGTCGTCACCAGCACGTCCGGCGGGTCGTCGGCCTGCTTGCCGCGCTGGTACTGCGTCGTGTCGCCGTGGCGGACCTGGATGTCGAGGTCCAGCGTCTCGCCCCACCAGTCGAGGCGCTCGCGCATGTCGCGGTTGAGCGCCCGGAGCGGTGTAACGTACAGCGCGGAGATGCCGAACGGCTTCTCGCCGTGCTCGACTATTGAATCGAATACCGGAAGCATCGCCGTCTCGGTCTTGCCAGTCCCGGTTGGGGCGATGACGAGCGCGTTCTTCCCGGCGGCGAGCGGCGGAATCGCCCGACGCTGCGGCTCCGTCGGTGTGGTGAAGCCGCGTTCGGAGAGGGCCTCGCGCACGGCGTCGCCGAGCGCGGTGAAGGCCCGAATCCCCGTCGCGGCCTCCGACTCGGACATTAACCAGATTAGCGGCGCGAGGGGGTTAAGGCCTACGCTTGTGGCGGTCTTCAGGTGTTCGTGTCCCCGTTCGGAGGCCATCGAATCGCGCCAATACTGTCGGAGTGTTTATACTGCGTTCGTGTGTTTTCTGCGACGATGAAGCGTCGTCGGGTCCTGAGGGGTGCGCTGATACTCTATGGTCTGAGCGGTATCGCAAGCGGTGTGACTCGGATGAACGAAGTAACCGACGTACTGACGTGGGCCACAATCGCGGCTGGTGCCGTTTTCATCGTCGTCGCAGTGATGTACGATGGTTCGATGACAGAGATGGAGCGGACACCTTACTTCCAGTTGGTGGTCGGTGGTGGACTCCTCTATACGGCCAGTACTGCCTTCGGATTTGTATAATCGTCTTCGACTCACACCGACCGATAGTCGCCCAACCGCGTCCCGTCGAGCAGGTACAACTCGCCCGACTCCAACCCCCCGGGCAGAAACGGCGAGAGGAACTCCTGCCCCTCGACGTTCACCCACGTCCCGCCGGAGCGCTCGTTGAACACCGGGAAGACGACGAGTTCCGGGTCCGCCCACTCGAAGTCGTCGGAATCGTCGCCTTCGACGCCGAGATGCTCGGCGAACACGTCGCGGCGGAGCGGTCCGCGGAGCCACGCCGGTTCGACGCGCCCGCCGCCGACCGAGTCCTGCAGTTTCACCGTCACGTGCTCGTGACCCATACAGATGGTCTCGGCGCCGAGCACCTCCCGGTTCGGCCACGTGTGCCCGTGGAGGAAGCCGACGTTCCCCATCCGCACGCCGTCGCCGGGCGTCGCGTCGATGCGGTCCTCGAACGCGTCGGCGACGCCCCCGTCGTGGTTTCCGGTGACGAGCGTCAGCGGCACGTTTCGAGAGTCGAGCGCGTCGAACAGCGCCTCCAGTTCCCTGTGTTCCTCGCCTTTCGGGTCGCCGATGCGGTGGCCGATGTCGCCGAGGACGACGACGCGGCTCGCCCCGGTGCTGTCGAGAAGCGAGAGCAGCCGCTCGCGGCGAGCGTCGGCGTTACTCGCGAGTTCGACACCGCGCTCGTAGCGCAGTCCGACTTCGATGCCAGCGTGGTAGTCGGCGACGACGAGCGCCCGCTCGTCGCCGAGGTCGGCGGTCGCCGCCGGTTCGCCCGGCACGGGTTCGACCGCGGGTCGCGTCATCAGATGGCTTTCAGCTTCCCGTCGGCGGGCTCGTAACACTGTCCGCTCATCAGCGCATCCTGGATGGCGTCCTCGACGTTTCCGGGGTCCGCGCCGTGTTCGTCGACGACGGCGGCGACGACTTTCTCGCGGTCCGCCCCGTCGCCGTCGTCCAACTCGGACATGGCGTCGACGGCCGCGGCTTTGAGGTCCGCCTCGTCGAGCGGTTCGTCCGCCTCCTCGGCGTCGGTTCCGTCGTCCGTGTCGGTGGACGCTGCGTCCGTCTCCGGGGCGGCCGCCTCGGCGGGTTCGGCCGCGACGTCGTCCGCCTCCTCGGCAGTTTCGTCGACGACCGAACCGGTCGAACCGGCGGCGCTCGTTTCGGCGGCGACGGACTCTTCGGCGTTCTCTGCGCCCGCCTCGTCAGTCGGCACGTCGATATCCGCGTCGCCGGGGTCGTCGACTTCCGCGCCGCTCGTGAACTCGGTGCCGAACTCCTCTTCGACCTCCTGGCGCTCGTCCTCGTCGAGTTCGTACATCCCGTCGTCGAAGTCGTCGAGGTTCTCTCCGCCGGTTTCGTCGGTCGGTTCGGTTTCGTCGGTCGGTTCGGTTTCGTCGGTCGATTCGGTCGATTGGTCGAAGTCGCCCGACGCGTCGTCGAAGTCGCCGAGCCCACCCGAGCTGTCGGTCTCGGTCGGCTCGGAGTCGGTCTCAGAGTCAGTGTCGACGATTTCAGCGGACCCGGAGTCGGTCGCGTCCGATTCGGCCTCCGTCGACGCGGCGGTCGTCTCCTGTCTGTCGGGAGCGGTCGCCTCGGCGGGTTCGGCGGCGGTGTCAGCCGTCGATTCGTTCGTGCCGACCATCGTCTCGGTGGACGCTGCGGCAGCCGACTCCTCGGCGGCTGGTTCAGTCTGCTCGGTTGATTCGGTCGATTCGGTCGATTCGGTCGACTCGGTCGTCTCAGTCGAGGCGGCCTCGGGGTCGGTACCGGCGGTAGTTTCGGTACTCGACTCGGTGCTGTGGGTCGCTTCGACGGTCTCCGCAGGTTCTGTGGAGTCGTCGCTCTCGGGGTCGCTGGCTTCCTCGGCTTCCTCGGCTTCGGACGTTTCGCCGGCTTCCTCGACGGCGACGTCCGAGAGGTCGGGGCGCTCGATACCCGCCGGAAGCGGGCCGAGTTCCGTCGGTTCACCCTCCGCGGGACCGACGGTCAGCGGGCGGACCTCGTCGCGGTCGCCGGCGACGACCTCCAGCGCGTCGACGGCCAGCCGTCGAATCGCTTCGAGGTACGCAGTCGTCGTCCCGTAGTGGTCGATGGCGCGCGGGATGCCCGCGGCGAGCGTCTCGTCGACGCCAGCGGCGAGGAGCGCGCGCTCGAGGTCGTCGCCACGTCGGTCGTCGGCGAGCGCGGCGTCGAAGGCGGCGACGCGACGGAGCGTCGCCTCGGCGGTCGAGACGACCCAGCGGTCCCGGGTGTCGGCGTCGACGGCGTTGACGCTCTCGGGGCGGACCGAGGTGAACACGCGGTCGGAGTCCTCCGGTTCGAACGTTCTGGCTTTCCCCGTGAGCGCGACGAACGCCGGTGGCGTCGTCCGGTCGATGAAGGCCATCGCCTCCGGTTGGTACTGCCCGGCGTAGGTGACGAACGCACCCGTCGGGTCGGCGACGCGGCCCCGAAGCACCTCTTCGTTGACTTGTTCGACTTCGGTCAGCACGCCGACGGCGAACAGGCGGTTGACCCGCGCCCCCGTCGGCGTGACGACGTAGTTCGGCGCGCGCTCCTCGTCGCTCTCGGAGTACGACAGCGACGCGTCGTCGTACTCGGCCGCGAAGAGCCGGTAGGCGACCTCGCGTCGCCCCGGGGCGTCGGCGCTCATCGCGCCACCTCCTCGTCGGCGGCCGGAATCTCTGAGAGCAGCGTCCGGGCGCGTTCGGCCGGGTCGTCGTCGGTCTCCTCGAACTCGCTGGCGTCGAGGTTCGCGCCGTACTCGTCGACCGAGAGGTTGCCGCGGACGCGGTGTTCGAGGCCGACGAGTTTCTCGCGGATGTCGTCGGCGACGACCTCTTTGTCCATCGCGTCGCGGGCGGCCTGCTTCGCGTCGTCGATACCGCCGCCGTACACCTCGCTCGTCGCCTCGGCGTCGAGGACGACGGTGACGGTGTCGGTGCCGTCGTCGAGAATCGCCTTCACGCGCAGGTCGTCCTCGCCGTCGACGTTACCGTGACTGCGGCACTGGCCGTTCTGGACGACGCGGCCGCACTCCGGACAGCGCTCGATGAGGCCGGAGCCGTCGCGGACGGCGATGACGTTGCCGACGAGTTCGACGTCGAACATGCCGCCAGCGTCGACGGCCTCGTCGATGGGGAGCCGGGGAGCCGCGTCGCGGACTTCGACGGGGTCGGCGAGTTCGGTGACGGTGGTGAACTCCGAGAGGTTCACCGAGGGAACGCCGCGGAACTCGCGGATGTACACGTCCTCGATGCGGAGGTTCGCACCTTCTGTGACCTCGTCGCGGGGGTTCCAGTCGGTGAAGGGCAGTCGGGCGGTTTCGTCGGCGAGGACGCCCGAGAGAATCTCGGTTTCGCCGTCGCGTCCGTCGATCGTCCGCTCTTCGACTTCGAGCACCTGTACCTCGACGTTGCGGCCGCGGTCGCCGGGTTCGAGCGCCAGCAGGGTCGAGTCGCCGCCGACCTCGTAGTCGGTCGAAACCGACTCGGAGGCCACGGCGACGCTGCTGCTCTCGCCGAGGTTCAGTTCGGGTCGTCCGTCCCACTCGCGGACGTTCGCGTTACCGATGGTGACGGTGTCGCCCGCCTCGAAGCCGAAGTCGGTCCACGCCGTGTACGAGATTTTCCCCGACTCGTCGGCGAGTTCGCCCTCGCGAATCGTCTGGTCTTTGCCCTGGTAGCGAATCGAGCGCGTGCCGACGGTGAGCACTTTCGCAGTAACCGTGACGCTGCCGTCCTCGGGGGTGATTTCGGCGACGTTCTTCGAGGTGGGCGCCGCGCCGCCACCGCCGCTGCCGCCACCGTGTTTTCGGCGGATGCTCTGTTTGGCCTCCTCGATGGGGACGCTGTACTGCAGCAGGTTCTCCAAGTCGCGTGTGACCTCCTCTTTGTCGACGCCGAGAGCGGAGGCGAGCTCCTCGGCATGGTCGTCTACTTGCATCGGGGAAGGTTTCGACCCGCTGTGTTAAAAACCGTTGCACGCGCGGGCGCGATGGAACCAGATGGTCGCACGGGCGCGATGGAACCAGATGGTCGCACGGGCGCGATGGAACTAGATGGTCGCACGGGCGCGATGAACGACGGCCGCCCGGAGCGACGAAGGAGAGCTGACGGAGCGGGAATCGGACGAACGCCTAAGTAACGTCGCCGAGAGTGTGCGCTATGGACGAGTTCACGTTCGAGACGCACATCGACGAGGACGGCGACACGACCATCGACGTGGTCGGAGACCGAGCCATCGCCGTCGTCGTTCGCTCGGAGTCGGGAGAGCGTATCTACCTCCCGCCCGAGGGGTTCGACCGACCGCGACAGGACGACAGCCCCTACCAGTCGCGCGATAGCCCGTATCAGAGTAGCGCCGACAGTCCGTATCAGAGCAGCACCGACAGCGATAGCCCCTACCAGAGCAGCGCCGACAGTCCGTACCAGCGGAGTAGCGCGCCGAAGAAGAAGGGCGTCTCGTTGACCGCCGACGGACTGCGGATTCGACACCCCGAACCCGTCACCCACGTCGAACTCTACCGCGGCGGCGACTGAGCAGCCAAGCCGCGGCGACGACCGAGCGTTCGAGCGTTTCGGAGCCGTTTCAGGCGATTTCCCGGTAGTACTCCGCGGTCTCTTCGACGACCTCGTCCCACCCGCGACGCTCGTACTGCGGCGGTCCGTCGCGCGAGAGCGCCTCCTCGATGCCGTCGGCGATGGAGTCCGAGTCCGGTTCGACCTCGACGAGACAGTCGTCGGGCAGTATCTCGGCGACGCCGCATTCGGTGGCGACGACCTGTGTCCCCACCTCCAGCGCCTCGGTGATAGTGATGCCGAACGGTTCGGCGAGCGACGGCGAGACGAACACGTCCGCCGACGCGTAGTAGTCGCCGAGCGCCTCCTCGGGCACGTAACCGGCGAATATCACCTGGTCTTCGACGCCGAGCAGTTCGGCGAACCGCTCCAGTTGGTCGGTCAGGTGACCCTTTCCGCCGATGACGAGCGTCACCTCGGGGTCGCGGAGCTTCTTGATGGCGTAAAGCAGGTGAGCGATACCCTTCTGGTCCGTGTGGCGGCCGACGTACAACAGCATCGGCCCGTCGATGCCCAACTCCTGTTTGTAGTCGCGGCCGGTCGTATCCGGTGTCGAGAAGCCGTTGTGAATGACGGTCGACTCGCCGCCGTACTCCTCTTTCAGGTTACGAGCGAGGAGATGACTCACCGACAGGAGGTGGTCCGAGCGGTCGGTGACGCGGCGTTCGGTCTCCAGTTCGCGCTGCGGTGGGTCGATGTTGCGGTCGGACGAGAGCGAGTGAAAGGTCGTCACCCACGTCACGTCGGTCTGCTGTTTCGCACGCGAGGCCGGACCGTAACCGAACCAGTCGTGGGTGTGAACGATGTCGAACTCGGATGCGCGCTCGGCGAAGCGCTTGCTAATACGACCGATTCGCGTGACGATGTCGCCGTCGCCCGTCGGCACGCCGACGATGTTCTCGCGGCCCTCCGGGGCGTACTCCGCCGGGAGCAGTAGTTCGATCTCGATGTCGGTCTCCTCGAGGCCGTTGAACAAGGCACCGACGTGGGTGTCTAGGCCGCCGGCGACGTTCGGTGGAAATCCCCAACCGAGCATGAGAACGCGTGGTGGCATTGTACACGATTCTCAGAGACGATACTTAGTGTTTTGCTGAATGCGGCGCGTCGACGGTCGACTGGGTCTGAGAGGCGTCGAAAACGCGCATCGAAAGGAGCATCTTATCGGCCACCCCAGTGACACGACATGCACGTGGTGGTCAACGCGGCGACGAGCGTCGACGGGAAACTCTCCTCGCGGCGACGCGAGCAGGTCGTCATCAGCGGAGAAGACGACTTCGACCGCGTCGACCGCCTCCGCGCCGAGAACGACGCCGTCATGGTCGGCGTCGGCACGGTTCTCGCGGACGACCCGCATCTCGTCCTCGACGCCGAGCGTCGCCGAACCGAGCGCCGTGAGAGCGGTCGGTCGGAGAACCCTGCTCGTGTCGTCGCCGACTCGCGCGCGCGGACGCCCCTCGAAGCCCGGATTCTCGACGACGAGGCTCGCACCTACCTACTCGTCTCCGAGGCAGCGTCGAAGAGTCGTCTGGACGATCTACGCGCCCAAGGCGCGACTATCGTCGTCGCGGGCGACGACCGAGTCGACCTCTCGGCCGCGTTCGACACACTCGAAGCCGAGGGCGTCGACCGACTGATGGTCGAAGGCGGCGGCGAGCTCATCTTCTCGCTGTTCGAGGCCGGGCTCGTCGACGAGCTCTCGGTCTACGTCGGGTCGAAGGTAATCGGCGGCCGCGACGCCCCGACGCTCGCCGACGGCGACGGGTTCGTCGACGAGTTTCCCGCGCTCTCGCTCGACTCCGTCGACCGCGTCGACGACGGCGTCCTGCTCCGATACTCGGTGCCCTGAACGGTATTGCGAACTCCGAGACAAACTGCTCAACGCTTATGAGCGGTGGACGGCTAACCAGAGGTGATGAGTACACCAGAGAGCGCAGAGAAGCCAGTACACGTCGAGGACCAGAGCCACCTCGAATCGCTCGTCGCCGAAAACGACGTCGTCGTCGTCGACTACTACGCCGATTGGTGCGGCCCGTGCAAGATGCTCGAACCGACGCTCGAAGAGTTGGCCGCCGAGACGGACGCCGTCGTCGCAAAACTCGACATCGACGAACACCAGCAACTCGCCCAGTCGGCCGGCGTTCGGAGCGTGCCGACGCTGGAGTTCTACGCGAACGGCGAGGCTGCCGAACGAGTCGTCGGCGTCCAGGAGAAATCCTCGCTCGAATCGATGGTTTCGCAGCTCTCGTCGTAACGAGCCCGCCGAGTCGAGCTTTACACTTTTCCGAGCGCTCCGAACGCGTCGACGAGTTCGTCGTGAGCGGCCCCGTTCGAGGCTATCAACCCCTCTGAGTCGTGTCTCCACGGGTCACCCGACGGGTCGGTGACGACGCCACCGGCCTGCCGGACGAGAAAGACGCCCGCAATCGTGTCCCACGGGGATAGTTCGACCGTCGAAACCGCGGCGTCTAACTCGCCGCTGGCAACCATCGACAGCGTCGTTTGGCCGCTCCCGACTCGTCGAAGGTCGCCGAACTCGGTGACGATTTTCTCCGCGACGCGGGCGAGCGCCCGGCGTTCGGGGCGGCTCAGCCCGAAGATAGGGTCGATGACGAGCGTCTCCGAGTCGGACGCGCCACTCACGCCTACCGGGTCGCCGTCTCGTCTCGCCTCGTCGCCCGTCGCTACGTAACGTTCTCCGAGCGCCGGAAGGTAGTTCACTGCGGCACGCGGTTCACCGTCCTCCACGAGTGCGACGCTCGTCGCCCACCGTCTGTCCCCGGCGACGTAGTTGTTCGTTCCGTCGATCGGGTCGATCACCCACGCGACACCGTCTTCGGGGACGCGTTTTGCCGCGTCGTCTTCTTCGCCGACGATGTCGTCTTCGGGGAACCGTTCGGAGATTCGCTCGACGATGTGGCGTTGCACGTCTCGGTCGACTGCCGTGACGGCGTCCAGCGGTCCCGCCTTCGTCTCGACGGCGAGTTCCTGTCGGAACGAATCGAGCGCGAGCTCGCCACCTTCGTGTGCGACATCGACGACGAGACGTTCGCGCACTTCGAGGTCGTCCATATCGTTCCGTCGAAGGCGAGAGTGAAAGGATTATGCAATTCTCCAGTAGGTGATCCGATGACCGAGACGAGCGCCGTGCTCGGCCGACAGTTTCGGCGCTGCGGACTCACTCGCGGTGAGATGCTCGGTTCGGCAGGCACGACAGACGACGTGGTACGCCCGCTCGTTCATCTACGGCGTCGTCTGCGACCCACTGCATAGTTATCCGTCTCGCTCCAACTCCCGAGCAGTGCCTGTGGCCCCGGTAGAGGCACGTTACCGGATGCTCAGAACGGGACGTCGGAGAAGTCGTCGTCCGGAGTCGAACCGAAGCCACCCATTCCCGTGGAGGCGTGAACGGCACTAATCTCGTCGAACTCCGAGACCATCCGGCTCTTCAGCGCCTGAACGGTCATCGGCGAGATACCACACCCCGAGCACGCGCCACCGAGTGCAATCCACACTTCGCCGCTCTCCTCGTCGAGGGCTTCGATAGCGGCGCTACCGCCGTGCATCTGAATCTGTGGGAAGTTGCGCATCATGAACAACTCGATGCGGTCTTCGAGGCTCTTTTCGGCGTCTATCGTGCTCATACGATGGGAGAAGGGGTGAGGGGGTATAGCGTTTTGTACCGAGTCAGACGACACGTCGCGTCGCTAGCCCGGCCGCGAGAACGCCGCCAGCGAGTGCGGCGAGCCCGGCGGGAGATTCGAGTGGGTCAGCGGGGAGCGTGCCGTGGAGTAGGTTATCCTCTTCGCCGTAGTGGTACGGATCCTCATCCCACGACGCTTGGACGACGGTGTACGACTCGTTCCGGTGCGTGGTGGGGCCGTCTGCGGAACCGTTGAACTGGACCTGGTCGTATCCCTCCGAGACGTTTCCGTCGTTCAGTCGCAGTTCGCCTTTAACTCTCGTACCGGGTGCCTCGTCGACCGGGATCTGGATGGTCGAGGTGTCGTTCGGACCGGTCGAGGCGAGCTGGTAGGTCGAGGTCTCCTCAGTGCTCGCGAGAAGTACCATCGGATACGGGTGAATTGTCGGGTTCGAGACAGTTGCGTTGATGACTGTCGTCTCTTCGCCGTCGATGACGGCCGTTTTGACTTCGACTTCTGTTATTTCGGGTGTAGGGACGGGTCCGGAGTCGGTGTTGTTGACCTTGTGGGTGAAGTTGTAGGTTGTGTGGTCGCCGAAGGTTGAGATGGTGACTGTGTGGTTAGTCTGACTGGGTTTGACGTATTTAGTGACGTTTGCTGTGAATGTTCTTGTTGAACCTTGGTTCATGACAAAATCTTCGTTCAATACATCATATTTATCAACTGTAACTGCGAATCCTGTCTGTACTTTTGCCCCAAATTCATTTTCCACCTTTATAACAACTGAACCATTTGGACAAAATGTGGATGTATAAACTACATCACTTGTCGAAACCACATCATTAAGATTAACACAGTTTGATGTGTTCAACTGTTGGTCTGATTGTGCAGCGCCCAGAGAGACTAAGGATAGCACTATCAGAATAAAGCAAATTATTGTTGTCACACTAACGTATCTATTCATATTACGCCTCCACATTTCCCACACTCTGCATTACTCTTTGACGAAGTAATTTCGTCAAAGACCTCAGATTTTGTATACGACCCAGATTTAATGAATTCCTCTTTAAACTCACCTGTTATCTGAGTGGTCGTCTCCCCTGTTACTGGATTCATGAACGTCTGTCTAATCTCCCCAGTGACTGTCCCGCGCGTTCGAATCACGTCATCTGCATCGTCGTATGTATCTGAAGTTTCTTTCGACTCTCCAATCTTCTTTTTCATGAACCAACGTCGAATCTTCGATGTCGAACCAACACGGAATCCGTCGCGGCGAGTGATCTGGTCGACACGGGGGCCGCTGGTTGTCGTTTCGTAGTGGACCCAGTCGTACTGTGCCGGACGCACCTGCTCACGTTTTTCGGCGATATACGTCGTAGTGGTTTCTTCGTGACGTTCGCGGTACTCGTACTGGTACTGTCTCTCGTACTCGGCGGGGGCCGTCTGTACCCGCCGAACGTTTCCAGTGTGACGGTGGTCACTTCCAAATGGTTGTGTCGACCAGTAAGTCTCGGTCTCTGTCGTATAATACGAGTATGTCTCGGTCGTTGTTACTGTGTACGTCTCACGGTCGGTTACGGTGTATCGCTCAGTTGACTCGAAACATCCCCACTGTGTGCATCGAGTTACAGTGCGTTCTCGGACATCGGTGGTCGTCCGAGTTCTCGTTTCAGTGACCCTTCGCGTACCGGTTTTTCTGACCCGACGGTCGTATTCGTACTGTTTTTCCGTTCGGTATCGTGCTGGTTCGACTCGAACAGTTCGTGTGTCTCCGGTGAAGGTTCCCTTTCCGGCTCTGTTGTCTCTCCACTCAGTTTCGGTTGTGTGCCACACGTCGGTCGTCGTTTCGCTCCCGGCGGAGACCCAGTCGGAGTTAGCATCGAGGAGAAGTTCACGAGAATCGTATCTCTCGAAGTGGCGCTTCTCTGTCCTGTATTTCGCGGACTGGGTTTTCTTGTACTGTTGTACGTTGTATTCGATTCCTCTTCGGTCGGTACTGTCGACTACGTATCCATCGTTCCGATATCTCTGTAGAGTCGTATAGTCAGTCGCCTGCCGCCAGTCGTATTCTTCGTTGAGTACTGTATAGCGGAGGTTGTTGACTGAGGTATTGGTAAGTTGTGTGTTCGTTGTCTTATACACTGTCACTGATGGGAGCTTTTCAGACCGTATCGTGATATCTGGGTTTTCAGCGTTGTATATCTGGATTGAAGGGTTGTTTTTTCCGCTCTGAAGTGCTGAGGCGGGGAGTTCGATTATTCCAGACCACCGGTACTCTCCGTCGTAATTGTCATGAACGAATCCAGCATCCCGAGACCAATCCGTTATTGTTGCAGCTTCGTGTCCGGTAGTTTCAGCATGGATATTAAGCGGATTGGGGTCTCCGATACGAGTGTATTCTTCAGAGACGACTTCCAATCTCACTGTTTCATTAGGAAGATATATCTCCTTTCTATCAGAAATTGACACATCGGCAATTTTCGGAGTATAGTAACCCTCTAGTCCAGTTGTTTCCGTAATTGAGTTTCCATAGCCATCTATAATTGTCACTCTCATACTACCAAGGTCTGTATGAGACGTGAGATGAGTTCCATCTAAGACTGGGTCCATATCATTTCTCCATTTATATCGAATTGTCGTATAGTCAGGGTCAAAAGAATCAGTGGCGTCAACTGTAACTGGACGGTCCCCATTCACCCGTTTTTCATTGTTGTAGCTAATATTCACACGAAGTTCTGGAGGGCTTTGCTCCACTTTAAATTTGTTTGACGATTCTTCAAACGTGTCTAATTTGGGTCCATTGTTAGACCAAATTTCAGAATTAACCACATATGAACCCGGATATCGTCCAGCAATCCTTGATTCTATGACCAATACTCCACTTTCGTTTTTTGAGTGCGAATCAAGTACTAGAACGGAATTTTCCTTTTTAGGTTTCAATCTCCACGAAACGTCCTCCGGATCAGCCCCGTTTAGATCAATCTTCATCTCGTGGTATGCGATATATCGCTCCGGATCGATTCGTTCGTGATAGGAGTCAACAGGCGTGTTCAGAAACTGAGAACTGACAATCTCTGGCGAACCCGTTGGAGTGATGGTTCGCGAAAACACCCGCTCTTGGCCCCGTGCGTCGATAGCTGTCACACGGAGTCGGTGTTCCTCGTTCGGCGTTGCGTTCGCCTCGAAGGAGAGGTCGTTCTGCGAGACACCACTCCCCGAGTCAGTCCACGAAACGACCTGTCGCCCATCGAGCGACACAGTCATCGCACGGAGGTTTCCGAATTCGTCACTACCGACCGCAGTTCCGGAGACAGTCCCGTGGTCGAGACTCAGTCCAGTGACCGAAGCGTTGGGTCGGGGGTCCGCGACGACTGACGTCTCGCCGTCCTCGAAACGGGCGACACTGCGATATCCATCCTGGTAGTGAATAACCGCATACAGCGTGTGAGACCCCGGTTCCCATCGCTGCCGAAGTCGATGGCCGTGACCGACGAGACCGCGTTCACTGTACCACTCAACGTCGGCGACGTTCGTGAACGACGGAGCGTCGATGCGGTACGATCCTTCGAGCGGTCGCTCACCGGTGACAACTCGGTCACCCCTCACGATTGCTGGGTCCGAATCGAGCCCCGGCGGTGCCGTCGTCTCGTCGGCTCCAGCAGGACCCTGAGACGAAATTTGAACTGACTTCGAGTCTGTGTTCGATCGGTCGTCCGCGTCGACGACGGTAACAGAGACGTCCTGCGACCCCGTCGAACCGAACGGCATCTCGAGCGTGTCGGTGCGTGCATCGGGTGATAGTGAACGTCGGGAGACGACCGCGCCATCGACGCGCCAGACCGCTCTATCGAGCGGGGCCGACCCAGGTGTTATTTCGACGGTGAAGCGCTGGTCCTGACCGACGAAGCCGTCCTCGGGACCTGTGAGGTCTACCGACGGTGCATCTCCTGGTTCGACCGTTACGTAGAGCGTATCGGAGCTGGTCGTCCCGTCGTCGTCGGTCACGGTGAGCGTGACGTTGAACCGCCCGACCATGTCGGGAACGAAACTCGTGCGCGGTGCCGATTCGTTCTCCGGAACCACTGTTCGCCCATCCGGACCGCGAATCGACCACCGGTAGGCTTCGAGCGTTCCGTCGGGGTCTCGCGATCCGGTCCCGTCGAGGAGAACAGTCGACCCGCGTTCGACGGTCTGGTCGAGCCCTGCGTCGGCGAGCGGCGGTTCCGACGACGTTCCAACGACGTGAACCGGGGCCGTCGCCGAAACGACGAGCAGTGCAACGAAGAGTCGTCGTATAGTCATCGTGACGAGACGAGCATAATCCCCATACCGGTTATAAATATTTAGAATAAAAGTAGGAATACAACAGTGTATTTTCAATTTAACATTCTGTCGAGGCCGCTGAGGAATCCCAGAGACGAGACACGCGTAATCAGCGCGGGTAACGAATAAAGCGAAATCGTGTTCCGAAAGCAAGCAGTGCTTTTAACCCCAGAGGCAGTATCCCGTGGTATGATTTCGCTTGACGACGCCGTGACCGCGCGACTCGAATCACACGGAGCGCGCTTCGAGGTGCTCATCGACCCCGACGCCGCACTTGCGATGAAACGCGGCGAGTTCGACGGCGACCTGGAGGAGGTCATCGCCGCCGAAGACGTCTTCGAGGACGCCTCCCGCGGCGACAGACCCGCCGAAGAGGACCTGAAGAAGGTGTTCGACACGACCGATCCGATGCAGATCATTCCGGAGGTCGTCGAACGCGGTGAGATACAGATTACGGCCGAACAGCGCCGCGAGATGCAAGAACAGAAGCGACGCCAACTCATCAACCGCATCGCGCGCAACGCGGTCAACCCGCAGATGGACGACGCGCCGCATCCGCCCGAGCGCATCGAGCGCGCGCTGGAGGAAGCGGGCTTCCGCGTCGACCCGATGGAACCCGTCGAGACCCAGGTCGACGACGCCCTCGACGCGCTCCGGCCCGTGATTCCGATTCGGTTCGCCGAGGTGACCATCGCGGTCAACATCCCCGCACAGTACGCCGGCAGCGCGCAGGCGCGAGTCCGGCAGTTCGGTGACTTAGAGCGCGAAGAGTGGCAGAACGACGGGTCGTGGGTCGGCGTGATGACGTTCCCCGCGGGGATGCAGAACGACTTCTACGACCTCGTCAACGAACACACGAGCGGCGAAGCGGAGACGCAGATAATCAAGGATAAAGACGATTTAGCGACCCGCTGAGCGCTCGAACGACGAACCGACGAGAAGCGGCGAATCGACTGGGTTACCCTTTCTTGAAGCCGACGAGGAAGCCGCCGGTGAACCCGGCGGAGATGGAGAGTGTCGAGAGAATCGTCATCATCCAGTCGGGCGGCGTGCCCGTCGTCGCGGCTTCTCCGGTCTTCAGGAAGCCTGCGCTCAGTTTGTCCCAGTCGACGGAGAGAATCCCACGCGATTCGAGGAACTTGAACAGCGCGAGTTCGAGACCGACGAGGACGGCGATAATCTTCGCTACCTTCTTCGCCGCGAAGCCGATTATCGCACCGATAACGGTGCCGGTACCGGCTTCCATGGCGAGTTGTTGTACGTCTATTTCCATAACGACCGACAGTCCTCACAACTAACTTATTACCTTTGTGGATACGTGTCGGCACGGCGAGACGAACCTCGGGTCGAACCGACCCCCGACCCAGGAAAGTACAAAAGTGCGCACGACATACACCCGCACATGCGAACAGAGGTGGAGAGCACCCATCCCTGAAGACGGGACCGCCGTGGTCGCAAAGCGCGTCGACTCCGGGAGCGCCGACCTCGGAGAGATAACGGAACTGGCGCGCGCGGCCGGGTACAGAGTGGTCGGTGAGCTCACACAGAGCCGCGAGGAGGACCCCGCGTACGAGTTCGGAGAGGGGAAGGTCGACGAACTCGCGGCGTTGGTCCGCCGCAGCGACGCCGATACGGTCATCGTCGACAACCGACTGGGACCGTACCAGACGTACAACATCGGACAGAAACTCCCGGACGGCGTCGAAGTCGTCGACCGATTCACGCTCATCCTCGACATCTTCGGCCAGCGCGCGCAGACCCGCAAGGCCCAACTGCAGGTCGAACTCGCAGAACTCAGATACGAACTCCCGCGCGCGGAGGCGAAGGCGAGTCTCGCCAAACGGGACGAACGGCCCGGGTTCATGGGCCTCGGTGAGTACGACGAGAGCCGCGAACGGGACATCAAGGCCCAGATAGCCAACATCAAACGCGAACTGGACTCTATCGCCGACAAGGAGGAGACGCGGCGCGAGCAGCGCCGCGAGTCCGGCTTCGACCTGGTCGCGCTCGCTGGCTACACCAACGCCGGAAAATCGACGCTGCTTCGGCGACTGGCCGCCGAACTCGACGTCGACGAGAACGAGGACCTCCATCCCGACTTGGAGGCGACCGCAGAGTCCGAGGACCGCCTGTTCACGACACTCGGAACGACGACGCGCCGCGCCGAAACCGGAAAGCGGAACGTCCTCCTCACCGACACCGTCGGCTTCGTCTCGGACCTCCCCCACTGGCTGGTCGAGTCGTTCAAGTCGACGCTCGATTCGGTGTACCGCGCCGACCTCGTTTTACTGGTCGTCGACGCCTCCGAACCCGTCGAGGAGATGCGCGAGAAACTCGTGACGAGTCACGACACGCTGTACGAGCGCAACGAAGCGCCCATCGTGACGGTACTGAACAAGATAGACCGAATCGACGACGACGAACTCGAAGAGAAGAAAGCGGCGTTGACGGCGCTCGCGCCGAACCCGGTCGCCGTGTCGGGACAGACCGGCGAGAATATCGAAGCACTGCAGACGCGCATCGAGGCCGAACTCCCCTCGTGGGAGCGCGAGCGGTTGATGATACCCCTCGTGGACGAGACGATGAGCGTCGTCTCGTGGATTCACGACCACGGCCACGTCGAGACCGAGGAGTACGACGACGACCACGTGCTCGTCGAGTTCGAAGCGCGACCCGCAATCGTCGAGCAGGCGCGCGCGAAAGCCGCCGATTTGACCGCCGTCGAGTCGGCCTGAGGCTGCTCCCGTCGGTCTGAGTGAGCCTACGTCGGTCCGAGTCTGCTCGCGTCGGCCCGTGTCCACACTCGGTCGCTCGCGTTTTCGACTCGTCCGCCACACCGACGAAACGGAGGTTTATTGTTTCGGCTTCCCCTCCCTTGTCGGGGACAATGCTACTCTCAGGAACCGTCGTCGTCGACGCGGAGACCGTCATCGAGGACGGGGCCATCGTCGTCGACGACGACCGTATCTCGGCCGTCGGCGAGCGGGCGGCCCTCCTCGACGCCCACCCGGACCACGAGCGGCGGTCGTACGACGTGCTGCTACCTGGTCTCGTCGGCGGTCACATCCACTCGGTGCAGTCGCTCGGCCGCGGCATCGCCGACGACACCTCACTTCTCGACTGGTTGTTCGACCACGTGCTCCCGATGGAGGCGAACCTCGACGCCGAGGGGATGCGCACCGCCGCCGAACTCGGCTACCTCGAACTCGTCGAGTCGGGAACGACGACGGCCATCGACCACCTCTCGGTTCGGCACGCCGAGGAGGCGTTCGAAGCCGCCGGTCGGGTCGGCATCCGCGGCCGCATCGGGAAGGTGCTCATGGACAAGGAGTCGCCGCCGGGGCTCGTCGAGGACACGCAGGCCGCCCTCGACGAAACCGAGCGACTCATCCAGAAGTACCACGGCTCTTTCGGGGACCGCATCCGCTACGCGGTGACTCCCAGATTCGCTGTCAGCTGTACGGAGGAGTGCCTCCGTGGGTCGCGCGAACTCGCCGACCGCTACGACGGCGTCCGCATCCACACACACGCAAGCGAGAACCGCGACGAGATAGCCACCGTCGAGCGCGAGACGGGGATGCGAAACATCGAGTGGCTCGACGAGGTCGGACTGACAGGCGAAGACGTCATCCTCGCGCACTGCGTCCACACCGACGAAGTCGAGCGTGAAATCCTCGAAGGGACGGGCACGAACGTCACCTACTGCCCGTCGTCGAACATGAAACTCGCCTCGGGCATCGCGCCCATCGTCGACTACCTCGACCGGGGAATCAACGTCGCGCTCGGCAACGACGGCCCGCCGTGCAACAACACGCTCGACGCGTTCACCGAGATGCGGCAAGCGAGCCTCCTCCAGAAGGTGCAGACGCTGGACCCGACGACGACGCCTGCAAAAGTTATCTTCGAGATGGCGACGCGAAACGGCGCGAAGGCCGCCGGGTTCGAGAGGGTCGGGAAACTGAAGAAGGGGTGGAAAGCCGATGTCGTCGGCCTCACCACCGACCTCACGCGCGCGACGCCGCTGCACGACGTGCTCTCGCACCTCGTCTTCTCGGCGCACGGCGACGACGTGCGGTTCACCATGGTCGACGGCGAAGTGCTCTACGATGACGGCGAGCACGTCCGCGTCGACGCTGACGAGATTAGAGCGAGAGCCAACGAGTACGACGTCACGAAAGAACGCCGCGAGTGCGAACACGAGCACCCGGCGTAGTCGCGTCGAGTTGTTTTCCGTTTGTTCCCGTCCCGAGCGTTTATCACCGAAGACGGAACCATCCCGCCGCGTGCGCTGAGTAGCGCCGCGATTCGGGTGAGGCGGGAGTACGGCGACCCGGTCGCGGAACGGTCGAGAGTCCGGTACGCCGTCTGCTAGCCTACTGGTCTGGTGTCTCCAGCGTCTGCTTCTCCTTCGTAACGACTTCGACGTCACGAATCGAGGTGTCGGGATACTGCCCGTCGTCGTCCTTCTCGGCGGCTTTCACCATGTCCCAGACGACGTTCAGGCCGGTGGTGACGCCTTCGAGCGCCTCCATCTCGCAGCCGGTCTTGCCGGTGGTTTCGACGCCGACGGTCAACACCACCCGGTCGTCGCGCACGTCGAACTCGGTGTCGACGTTCGTGATGGGAATCTGGTGGCACATCGGAATCGTCTCCCAGGTGTGTTTGACAGCCTGCACCGCGCCGACGCGGGCGGTCGCCAGCACGTCGCCTTTCTCGATTTCGTCGCCGCCGATCGCGTCGATAGTCGATTCGCTCAGTCGAATCACTCCTCGCGCTTCGGCGCGCCGAGCGGTGTCCGGTTTCGCGCCGACGTCGACCATCTGGACGTTGCCTCCTTCGTCGGTGTGAGTCAGTTCGGAGCGGCTGCTCGTTCGGTACGTCTCGGCTTCGGGGTCGTCTTCATCGGGGTTGCTGTGGTCCGCAGGGTCGGCGTCTGCGTCGCCGGCGGCCTCGGCCGGGTCGCTGTGGTCGGCGGGCCCGGTCGGTCGTCCTTTCTCGGTCATACCTCTCCAACCTCGCCGCCGCGGTTCATCGCTTTCGGTAGGCGGTCGGGGAGGTCCGTCGCGACGAGGCCGTAGCCGCGCTCTTCGGCGGCGAGGTCACCGGCGCGACCGTTGGCCCACGCGGCGACGCACGCGGCGTCGAACGGGTCCTGGGTCGCCGCGAGCGCGCCCGTCACCCCGGCGAGCACGTCCCCGGTCCCACCGACGGTCATCCCGGCGTTGCCGGTTCGACTGGCTCTCGTCCGCTCACCGTCGGATATCACGTCGTACGCTCCCTTCACCAGAAGCGTCTGCCCGAGGTCGGCTGCGAACTCCTCGACCAGGTCGGCACGTGCTTCCCAGTCGTCGGCCGTCTCGCCGCCCATCTTCTGTAACTCCCCCTGGTGCGGCGTACAGACGAGCGTCGCGTCGGTGTCGACCTCGGGGACGACCTGTAAGGCGTCGGCGTCGACGACGGCGGTGCCGTCGAACGCCGAGAGGAACTGTCGGACGGCGTCGAGCGTCTCGTCCGCCCCGCCGAGTCCGGGACCGAGGACGACGGCGTCTTTGCTCTCGGCGCGGCCGAGCAGTTCGTCGACGTGGTCGGGACGGAGGTGGTCGCCGTCGAGGCCGTGGACGATGAAGTTCTCGCTGTAGCCGCGCACCGAGTCGGCGACGCTCTCGGGACACGCGACGTTGACGAGGTCCGCGCCCGCCCGGAGCACCGCGTGCGCCGATAGCGCGGGCGCGCCGGAGAACGGCCCGCCGCCGACGACGAGCACGTCGCCGTTGTCGCCCTTGTGGCTCTCGGGGTCGCGGACGACGACGTTCAGGTCGCCGGGGCCGACGAACCGCTCGGCGGCCGCCGGAATCCCGATGTCTGCGACGGTGACGGTCGAATCGAGGGTGTCGAGTCCGGGTTTCGCGTCGTGGAACGTCACCACGCGGTCGGCGTCGACGGCGACGCCCTCGGCCTCGCCGGTGTCGGCGTCGACGCCGGAAGGAACGTCGACGGCGAGCACCGTCGCATCGGCGTCGTTTACGGCTCTCGCCGCCGAGGCCTCGGGCTCCCGGAGTTCGCCCGTGACGCCGGTTCCGAGCATCCCGTCGACGACCAGCTCCGGTTCGCCGAGGTCCAGCGTCGTCGAGTCGGAGACGACTTCAGTGTCGTACTCGGCGTTCCGCAGCGCCTCCCAGTTCTCGCGGGCGATGCGGGTCGAAATCGTCTCCGAGCGACCGAGAAGGTGGACCGTCACGTCGTACGCCTGCAGAAATCGGGCGGCGACGAACGCGTCGCCGCCGTTGTTGCCGCGGCCGGCGACGATGGCCACCAACGCTCCCTCGTCGACGAGGGCGCGAACTTCGCGGGCGACGGCGTTACCGCTGGACTCCATCAGCTGTTTCCGTGGGACGCCGAGCGCCTCCGCGTTCTCGTCGACGGCCGCCATTCGACGGGACGTTATCATGCGTCGATGTTCGACGCCGCGGGCGAAAAGCGATAGGGTCGAACCGCTGTCGACGGCGCCGAGGAGACCTTCGATGTCCGCTTTCGTAACGCTTGACCCGGCAGCCGACGAATCCGCGGCAGTGACACGCCGTCTGTTCGGAACGCTCTGCGGGCTCGTCTTTTTCGTCAACCTCGGACGGACGGCGTTCGCTCCGTTAGTCGAACCGTTGCAGGCGGCGTTCGATGTCGGTCCAGCAGCCATCGGACTCGTCACCTCGCTCGTCTGGTTCGGAACCGCCGTCCCCCGGATTCCGGTCGGCTACCTGCTCACGCGCGTCCCCCGTCACCGCGTCGTGTTGGGAACCGGAGCGCTGCTGACGACCGCCGCGGCGTTCACCGCGACGGCGACGACCCTGCTCGCACTCCAGGTCGGCGCGTTCGCCATCGGCATCGCCTCCGGCGCGTACTTCGTCGCCGCGGTTCCGCTCGTCGGCGAACTGTATCCGGACGCCGTCGGGCAGGCCGTCGGTATCCACGGGACGGCGAGTCAGGTCGCCGCCGTCGTCGCCGCCCCCGTCGTCGTAACGCTTCTGGCCGCCGGCGAGTGGCGACACGTGTTCTGGCTACTCGCGGCGTGTACTGCGATGCTCACCGCCGTCCTCGTCGTGGTCGTCCGCACGCGGGAGACGGTCCCCTCGTCGGCCGGGGACGACCGTAACTTCCGCGAAGCGCTGTCGCACTGGCACGTCATCCTCACGGGGGTAGCGATGGTCGCCGTCGTGGGGTTCGCCTGGCAGGGGTTATTCAACTTCTACGTCCCGTATCTCACGGCGACGAAGGGGTTCACCCCGACGCAGGCGAACACGATGCTGACCGTCGTCTTCGCCGCCGGCGTCCCCGCGTTCTGGTTCAGCGGCCGCCTCGCAGACCGTCTGCCGCACCTGCCATACGTTCTCGGCATCGTCGCTGCGTTCGGCGCGTGCTTAGGTGCCCTGACGCTCGTATCCGACTTCGTTCCAGTGTTAGTCGTGACGGCGACGCTCGGGTACGTCGTCCACAGTCTGTTTCCGGCGCTCGACACGTACATGCTCGGCGCGCTCCCGGCGGAGAACCGCGGGAGCGCCTACGCCGTCTTCAGCGGCGTCGCTCTCCTCATCGAGTCGGGCGGGAGCGGTGCGGTCGGGTTCCTCACGGGGGCGGACGTCCCGTTCGACAGCGTGTTCCGACTGTTCGCGCTCGCGCTCGGCATCGAACTCGCGGCACTTCTGGCGCTCTACGCCGCGGGGCGACTCCCGAGCGACACGCGGCGTCTCGACGTCGTGACCGACTGACTTCCGCCTGATTCGAGGCGCCGACCGTCGAACCGATTGACCGGAACACGTAACTGAATCTGTCGAAGGGTTTACTAACCTGTCCATGGAATGAGAATCCATGTCAGGTCTGCTCCCGTCTGACAGAGACGCAGAGCGGGAGGCTCGAACCCCCCGCGTCCTGTGGCTCGACGACGACGACGCGGAGCAGCTCATCTCGTCGCTCTCCTCGGAGACCGCTCGGTCGGTTCTCACGGAGCTGTACGAGCGCGACGCGACGGCTTCGGAGCTGTCCGACGCCGTCGACACGTCTCTGCAGAACGTCCGGCACCACCTCGGGAACTTACAGGACGCTGGCCTCGTCGAAGTCGTCGACACGGAGTACTCCGTGAAGGGACGCGAGATGAACGTCTACGCGCCCGTCGACAGCCCGCTCGTCGTCTGCGCCGGCCAGGAGGACGACCGCGCGTCGGTGCTCGACTCCTTGCGGAAGTTCGTCGGCGTCGCCGCGTTGTTGGCCGTCGGCGCGGTGCTCGTCCAGTGGCTGTTCGGGGCGGCGGTGACCGTCTCCGACGCCGGCGGGCCGGGGACGGCCCCGCGAGTCGGCGACAGCGTCGCCGGCGGAATCGCCCCGCTTCTCGGGACGCTGCCCCCCGGCGTCGCGTTTCTGGCCGGCGGTGCACTCGTCCTCGCTGCAGTCCTCGTGCTGGAGGTCGTCGATAGGTGAACAGACCCGGCGACCGGCACCGCGAGCGTGCACACTGACTCTGGCCGATGAACCGACGACTCGTCGCGTGCGTGCTGGCCGTCTGCGTGCTCGTCACCGCGTCGAGCGCGCCACTGGCCGGGTCCGTCGCCGCGACGGTTCCGCTGCTTCCCGGAGAGGATTCGGCGACGACGGCCCCCTTCGGACAGGTGAGCCGGACCGGCGGTCACATCGTCTCGACGGAACGCGTTCACGAGCGGGGTATCACCGGCGACGGCGTCGCCGTCGGCGTCGTCGGCGCCTCGTTCGAACCGGAGGGGACGTCTCTCGACGGTCAGGTCGCCGGGCATCGACGCGCGCCCGACGAACGCGGGACCGGTGAAGTGCCCGTCGGCCCGCAGCGACGAGCCGACGGCCGACACGACACCGCCGTCGCCGCCGTCGTCGCCGAAACCGCGCCGGACGCCAAGCTGTATCTCGCGGCCGTCGGCGACGACCCGACGCCCGAAGAGTACGAGCGGGCTATCGACTGGCTGGTCGCCAACGACGTGACCGTCGTGGTCGACGCCGGAAGCTACTTCGCCTCGAACCCGGAGACCAACGAGCGCATCACCGCCGCGGCTGAGCGCGCCGCCGCCAACGGGACGACGTTCGTCACCTCGGCGGGCAACTACGCGAACAGCCAGTGGGTCGGCGACGGGCCGGCCGACGGCTGGGTGAACTTCTCGAACGAGACGCAGGGCAACCGATTGGCCGGCGGAGCGGTCACCGGCGGAGAGGTGTCGCTGCGGCTCTCCTGGAACACGTCCGCCGACTACGACCTCTATCTGTACCGCGAACGGGCGAACGGTCCGGACCCCGTCGTCGCCAAGTCCGTCCGCCGACAGAACGACTCCGCGGAGGCGTGGGAAGCCGTCGACGCGTCGGTGCCGCGCGGCCGGTACTACGTCGCCGTCGACGCGTACGACGCGAATCGAACGACCACCGTCGACGACGCGAACGAGGGTGCGAATCTGAGCGTCGACCGACGTTCGAACGCGAGCGCAAATCGGAGTCGGAACGCGAGCGCGACCCGTCTTCGGCTACTGTCGAGTCGCCACTCGCTCGAACACGCCGTCTCGAACGAGAGCGTCGTCGCCCCGGCGACGGGCGAGGGCGTCGTCGCCGTCGGCGCCGTCGACACCGACAGCGGTCGAATCGCGCCGTACAGTTCGCGGAGCGACTCGCTCGTCGACGTGTGGGGGCCGGCGACCGTCAGAACGGAGTCCGGAACGCTCGAAGGGACGTCGGCCGCCGCCCCGTACGTCGCCGGGACGGCGGCGCTCGTCGCCTCGACGTGCACGCGAGAACGGCGACCCGGCGAACTCGTCGAACTGCTTCGGAACTCTGCGACCGACGACCGATACACGCCGGACTCGTTCGCCGTCGTCGAGGCGACGAGAGCGGTCGAAGCCGCGGAGCGGCCCGGTCCCGACGGGCGTTCCTTCCAGTGTCACGACACCGAGTGACTCCACGTCGGCGTCGACACCGTGGCGTCGATACTGCCGCGTCGATACCGTGGCGTCGATATCGTGGCGTCGACACTGCCGCGTCGACACCGCCGCGTCGATACCGTGTCGTCCGCCGACGTCCGCCTCGACTTTTTGTGCGAAGACGAGCCCACCCCTTCGTACCGTGTCGACTCCAGACTCACAGCCTCCCTCCGACACCGATAAGCGTCCGCCCCGGCGAGAGTCGGACGTGACCTGGCGCGAGGTGTTCGGACACGACGAGCCGTATCCCGAGCAGGCCGACGGCATCGAAACCGCCGTCGAGACGGCCGAAGACGGCGGATTCACCGTCGTCGAAGGCGCCTGCGGGACTGGCAAGACGATGCTCGCGCTGACGGCGGGCATCGACCGGGTGCGCGACCCCGACTCGCCGTTCGAGCGCGTCGTCGTTCTCACCAGCGTCAAACAGCAACTCCGGCAGTTCGAAGACGACCTCCGGACCGTCAACGCGAACCTCCCCGACGAGTGGCGACCGGTGTCGGGGCTGACGCTCGTCGGCAAGTCCGACGTCTGCCCGTACAGCCGAGAGCGCGTCGCGGGCGTCGACGACTCGAACGTCTACGAGCGCTGCGAGGGCCTCCGCGAACGAACCAGAAACCTCGCTGCAGAGAGCGGACCGACCACCGCGTCGGCGTTGGCGGGCGAGGCGCGACGCGCCCAGACCGGCCTGGCCGACACCGGCGCGGGCGGTCCCTCGTACCTCCAGACGGCGGACGAACCGACGCCGTACCTCCCCGAGCTGCCCGAACACGGCGACACCGAGTTCTGCCCCTTCTACGCGCAGTTCCTCGACGACCTGCCCGAGGACGGCGAACCGGTCGAGGCGGTGCCGTTCGACTTCGAGGACGCCGGACTGCTGGAGCCGGACGACCTCGTCTCGCTCTCCGCGGGCTTCGGCACCTGCCCCCACTCGACGATGGGCGCGGTGCTCCCCCACGTCGAGGTCGTCCTCGGCAACTACTATCACGCGTTCGACCCGACGACGGTGGCGACGTTTACGGCCTCCCTGATCGACGAGACGACGTTTCTCGTCTGCGACGAGGCGCACATGCTCGAACCGCGCGTCCGCGACCTCGTCAGTTCGGGCGTCGGCGACCGGAGCCTCCGCGACGCCGAGAACGAGGTGACGCGCGTCATCCAACCCGTCGAGTTCGATGACGCGGGCAGAGAGACGCGCGGGTCGACCGCCGACGCCGACCTCGTCCGCGGCGAACTGAAGAAGAGCGACGTGACGCTTCGAGAGCTGAAAGAGACGCGCGAGTTCCTCCGCGACCTGCGCGAGGAACTCGACCGCCGCGTCGTCGAGCACCTCGACGGCGAGATGCCCGATTGGAGGGCGGACCTCACGAGGCTCGACGACGCCGAAATCCCGCTCCGAGACCCCGAATCGCCTGCGGTCGACGAGATAAGCGAGTGGGCCCAGGAGGCCGGCTACGACGGCGGGACGTGGGTGCGCGCCGAAACCGTGGGGGCCGTCGTCGGCCGCATCCTCAACTCGGCCGAGGAAGACGACAAGCAGCGGGCCGCGCCGAGCGTCGGCCGCGTGCTCGGCGAGTGGTACCGCTGCGACCACGAGCGCTACTTCCGCGAACTCGAACTGGAGCGGACGTGGGACGAGATGGAGCCGCCGGACTCGTGGCGGCGGGCGTACAACGCGCGCCTCGCGCTCTACAACTGCGTCCCCTCCGACGCCATCGGCGAGCGACTCGCCGAGTTCGGCGGCGGCGTCCTGATGAGCGCGACGCTCGCGCCGATGGATATCTTTCGGACCGTCTCGGGACTCGACTCGCTGGCCGAGTCCGGCCGCCCGGTCGAAGAGCGGACGTACGGGCTGACGTTCCCCGAGGAGAACCGGGCGAGTTTCGCCGTCGACGCGCCGAAGTTCACCTACGCGAACCGCGGCGCACCCGACGAGGAGAATCCGACGCGACAGGCGTACGAGGACGCCGTCTCGGAGGTCGCACGCTCGCCGGGCAACGTCCTCGTCGGGATGCCGAGTTACGGCGAGGCCGAGTGGATGGCCGGAGTGCTCGACCGCCGCGTCGACAAGCCCGTGCTCCTCGACGAGTCGAGCGACGACGGGACGACCGAGTCGCTGAAGGCGGAGTTCTTCGGCGGCGGGGGGAAAGTGCTCGTCACCAGCCTCCGCGGGACCTTGACGGAGGGCGTCGACTACCGGGGCGACCGCCTCTCGGCGGCGGTCGTCTGCGGCGTTCCGCTCGTGAACACGTCGAGTCCGCGGACGAAGGCGGTGAAGACGGCGTACGACCGCGCCTTCGAGGGGTCGGGCTTCGAGACGGCGCTGACGGTGCCGGCGGTCAGGAAAGCGCGGCAGGCGGTCGGCCGCGTCATCCGCGGCGACGACGAAGTCGGGGTGCGCGTGTTCGTCGACGCGCGTTACGCTCGCGAGTCGTGGAACGGCGTACGCGAGTACTTCCCCGAGTACGAACGCGAGGAGTTTCAGCCGGTGAGCCCCGACATGCTCGGGTTCGGGTTAGAGCGGTTCTGGTCGGGGCGGTGAGCCGGTTCCGTCGCAGACACGTCCAGAACGGTCGTCGTCCCCGCGGCGCGTGACTCGCTCGTCGGGAGGCATCACCCGGCCGGGTGCGCGACGGTTTGCTCGGTACGTGGGACGGGGTCGTCGTCGACGCGGACGCGGCCGTCGGGCCACCGCGTGACGAGACGCGACGGCGTCGCGTCGCCGAGACCGAAGTGCGCGACGGGTTCCGACTGGCTGTGGCCGCCGCTTCCGGCGTCGACGAGGCGGGACTGGACGCCGTCGGTCGTCTCCAGCGTGACGCTCGCGCCGCGGGCGGGCGCGCCCGCCTCGGTGAGCGGTCGGACTCTGAGCCAGTCGTTGTCGTTCGGCGCGCGGAAAATCGAGAGCGGTTGCGCCCCGGCCTCGCCGTGGACGACGAGCAGTTCGAGCGTCCCGTCGCCGTCGAAGTCTGCGGCGGTCGCGCCCGTCCCCAGTCCCTTCGGTTCGAGCGCTTCGCCGGCGCCGACGCGTCGCCACGTGCCGTCCGACCGCTCGAACAGCCGGTTCGGTGCGCCGAGGGCGTTGACGAACAGTTCGAGCGACCCGTCGTTGTCGAAGTCCGCGGCGACGACCGAACGAGTACGGGTCGGCTGTGCGAGTTCCGGCGGCGCGACGTCGCGGAATCGGTCGTCGGTTCGAGCGAACAGCCGCGTCGGTCCCTCCCAGTTGCCGCAGACGAACTCACCGGTCGGCTCGGCACCCGACCCGACGAAGGAGAGACAGCGAGCGTCGCAGGTGGCGTCGGCGACGCCGCTCTCGGCGGCCACGTCGGTGAACTGACCACCGTCGTTTCGCAGCAGACGGTTCGGGCCGCGTTCGGTCGCCGCGAACACGTCCATCCGCTCGGTGACGAGCGGCCCGCTCGCGAGCGCGCGGACGTTCGCTTCGACGTCCAGGCCGACCGACTCCGCCATGTCGGTCACCTCCCCGTCGTCACCGAGTTCGTAACAGCGCATCGGCGATCCGTCGCTCGCGACGAGCAGCCCGTACCGACCGGTGCCGTGCCGGTCGACGGCGGCGACCGACCAGCCGTCTCGTCGGTTGCTCCGTCCGGCGTTGACTTCCAGCGAGAAGGCGTCGATCCACTCGGTGCCGTCGCAGTCGAAGAGGCGGTCGACCGCGCCGCCCATCCGGCCGTAGCCGCCCGCGTTCTGAACGTACACCTCCTCGCGGCCGTCGCCGTCGACGTCGGCGGCGGCGACGGCGATGCCGCGTCGCTTTCTGTCGGCGATGATGCCGGTGGCGATATCGACGAGCGCGCCGTCGCCTCCCCCGTCCGCGTCCCATCTGAGCAGCCTGTTCGCACCGCTGCTGGAGGTGACGTACGTGAGCGGTCCCTGCGGTCCGACCGTGACCGCAGCGCCGTACCCCTTGAACGACGGATTAGTCGCGAGTAAGTCGGAGCGCTCCTCGAACACATCCGTTTCAGTGGGTCCGGCTATAAGAGTGAACGGTCTGGAGTGTCGTCGTCAGGTTGAAACTCGTCGCCGTCTTCGGGGGGTCGACAGAGGGACGGGCGTCGATTCACCCCCTCTTCAGTCCAGCACGCGGTCGAAGCTCTCTCGCACGCGTGGACTCGGACTCATCGCGTCGAGTTCGCCCTCGACGTCTACGTCGCCGACGACGCCGGCCAGTTCGGGCCGTCGACGCAACGTCGCCACGTGGTACAGATACGAGAGTCGCAGGAGCCACCGCGCGGGTTCGAGGTCAGCGCCGGTCCGAATGCGGAACGTCGTCCACCCGGAGTCGGGGACGACGTGGTGTTCGCCCGTTCGTCCCTCGTCGATGAGGGTGTCGCGGAGCCGTCTTGGGTAGTTGATGTCGAGGATACCGAATCGGTGGACGTGACCGACCTCGCGGGGGCCGAGCGTGAACTCGTTGCCCTCGAAGCGGTGCGGGGCGACTTCGATGCCGGGCCACGTCGCGGCGGTGGCGGTCAGTTCGTCGACGAGTTGCTCGCGAGACGGTGTGGTCGAACTCATAGCGTCGATACGTCGGCGACCGAGATAACGGAAGCGCGGTGGATAGTGCTCAACGGAGAACGCGCGTCGGGTACCGACGCCCGTGCGGAGATATCGAGTCAGCGCCGGAAGACGACGGTCTCGACGACGCCGACGGAAGAGTCGTCGAGTTCTCGCCCGTGAGAACCGCTCCGGGCCTCTATTCACCGATATTGCTCACTATAGAGTGGTCTTAGCAGCGGTTATGTACCCGACTGTGGGAGTTCTTGACACCCGGTAACGGGGAACCTCTCCATGAGCCTACACACGAGCGACGACCTGTCCGACGTTCCCGCTGCGCACGACTACCAACTGGACGGCCGCTCGTTCGACCTCCACAGCGTCACCGTTCGGTACGGAAACGACCCCGACCGGTGTACCATCTACCCCCGCGACACGCCCGTCGAAGAGCGAGTGACCGTCTGGCTCACCGCCGACCGCGACGCGTTCGTCGGCCTCGAAGAGATGCGCTAATCGGTCGTCGCCGCGCCAGCGCGTTTCGAACCGGACGCCGAACCGTCAGGAACCGAGCGTCGTCACCGCCTCGGAGACGACCTCGACGCCGATACTCAAGCTTCGTTCGTCGACGTCGAACCTGCTCGAGTGATGCGGCGCGGGGTGGTCGGTACCGACGATCGCGTACGAGGCCGTCCCGCCCCGTTCCTCGACGGCCTTCATGAGGTAGGTGGCGTCCTCGCTCGCCCCGAACTCGCTCGTCGCCGTGGCGTTCGTGACGGAGTCGTGTTTCCGCGCGACGTCGGCGATACTCCGGCTAAAATCGGGGTCGCTGTCGGCTCGTGGCGCTTCGCCCGTGATCTCGAACTCGCCGACGCAGGAGTGCATCTCGGCGGCCGCGTCGACGATTCGTTCCGTCTCCGCGCGCAGAAATTGGAGGAGTTCGTTCGTCTCTCCGCGGACCTCCCCTTCGATACGCACCTCCTCGGCGATGATGTTCGGCGCGGTTCCGCCGTCGATGCGGCCGACGTTGATTCGAGTCATCCCCTCGGCGTGGCGGGCTATCGAGTACAAGTTCTGGACGGCCGCTGACGCCGCTTGCATGGCGTTTCGCCCCCGATTCGGGTTCTTTCCCGAGTGAGCGGACTCGCCGTGGAATCGGGCCTCGAAGTTCGCGACGGCGAGTGGTTTCACGATTCCACCGACGACGTCCCCCGTCGGGTGACCCAGACCGACGTGGAGCGCGAGGAAGTAATCGACGTCGTCGACGTGTCGAGAGAGCGCCATCGGTTTTCCGCCGCCGGCGCGCTCCTCGGCGGGCTGGAAGATGAGCTTGAACGTCCCGTCGAACTCGTCGCTCCGCTTCACGGCGTCGAGCACGCCGAGTCCCAGCGTGATGTGCGCGTCGTGACCACAGGCGTGCATCACGCCCTCGTTCGTCGACCGGAACCCCTCGACTGCGGGCAGGTGTTCCGAGTCGTCCGCTTCCCGTTGAGGGAGCGCATCGATGTCGACGCGGAGAGCGACCGTCGGGCCGTCGGTGCCCTTCTCGAGGACCGCGATGCATCCCGTGTGTCCGCCCGCCGTCGATTCCAGAACGTCCAGCCGTGCTCCGGCGTCCGCGGCGCGGTCGTACCACTCTCGGAGCGTCGTGTCGTCCGGAACGGCCATCCGGTGTTCGCTCGCGTACGCCTCCGTTCCGACGTGGAGTCGGTCGACGCCGATTCGTTCCACCTCGTCGACGATGCGACTCGTCGTGTAGTACTCACACCACGCGGGCTCCGGGTACCGGTGGAACTGCCGGCGAAGCTCGCGCAGTCGATTCCGAACGGGCACGTCACTCATCGTCGAGTTCCCCGGCATCGGCGTCAGCGTCAGCGTCGGCGTCAGCGTCAGCGTCGGCGTCAGCGTCAGCGTCGGCGTCAGCGTCGAACGCCCACGCTAACTTCTCGTTGGCGATGTTTCGGCCGGACAGTTGGAGGACGACCGTCTTCCCGGCGAGTTCGTCGGCCGACGCCAACGCTCCCGCGACGCTCGCGGCCCCGGCACCTTCGAGGAGGATGTGCTCTCGTTCGACCATGGTCCGGACGGCCCTCCGTATCGCGTCGTCCGAGACGGTCACCATGTCCGTGAGCTTCTCACCGAGAATCTCGGAGGTCAGCGCGAACGGCACGCGCGACTGGAGCCCCTCCGCGAGGGTGTCCGCAGTCGGTTGGGGGTCGAGATGTCCCTCCTTCCACGCTCGGTACATCGCGTCCGCGTTAGACGACTGGACGCCGACGACGTCGGCGTCCGCCACGTCGCCGACGGTCAGGCAGTACCCCGACGCGCTGCTCCCGCCGCCGATGGGACAGAAGACGGCGTCGACGTCCGGGAGGTCGTCGAGAACTTCCAACCCCGCCGTACCGACGCCGGCGACGAGGAGCGGTTCGTTGGCCGAGTGGACGTACCGATAGCCGTGTTCGCTGGCCTGCTGCTCGGCCCACTCCCGGGCGTCGTCGTAGTCGCGGCCCACCCTGTGAACCTCCGCACCGAACCGCTCTATCGCCTCGACTTTGTCCTCGTTCGGCTCACCGGGAACCGCGATGACGACGGGGATATCGAACGTCTGTCCGGCGTACGCGACGGACTGACCGTGGTTCCCCGTACTCGCCGCTATCAGGCCGCGGTCGCGGAACTCGGGGTCGAGTCGGGAGCACAGGTTGAGACCCCCTCGAACTTTGAACGCGCCCGTCGGGAGGGTATCGTCCCGCTTCAGATACACGTCCGCGTCCAGTTCGTCGGAGAGGTACTCGCTTCGGACGAGCGGGGTCTTCGGGAGGTGGCGGTCGGTGACTCGTCGCGCTCTGAAGACGTCCGCGAGCGTCGGAGGTGTGAGGTCGTGGTAGGAGAACACCGTCGTTTCGTCCGGTGATTCAACCGGTTCGTACGCGGTCATGGCCGAGAATGGGCTATCCGGTTCATAGTTGTTTTCCCCGTCTCACGTCCTGTCGCAGTCAGATCACGTTCTGTTCCGGAGCTAGTTCCGCTCCCGCTTTCGGGTCCGTTCGCCTCCGCTTCGGGGTTCGACGCTCACTCCCGCCAGCGCGCGTCCGACAGCGTCTGTTGGACCGCCTCCTCGCCGACGGCCGCCGCGAGCGTCTGAAAGCCCTGTCGCTCGACGTTGTCCTTCGCGTTCGCGACGAGTCGCGAGACGATGAACTCCGGCGTCGATTTCCCGATCGTGCCGAACCGCGGTTGGTAGTCGACGCGGAGCTTCAGGTCGGGCGTCAGTCCCTCCGCGAAGATGCCGTCGATGCGCGCGGCCGCGGGCAGCGGACTCAGGTCCTCAGCGAGGTGGGTGACGTAGACGCCGACGGCGTTTCGGTCGACGGTCAGTCCGACGAGCCCGCCCAGCAGATCCGCCGCCCGACCCGGTTCGGTGATGGCCTCGAACTCGTCGACGAGCATCAGCGTCCGCCCCTCGCCCGACAGCGGCGGGACGATAGATTTGAGCGTCGACTCCAGCACGCCGGCGTTGAAACTCGCGTGACGGCGGTGGAAGACGACGGTGTCGAAGTCGCCGACCTGCGCTCGACTCGCCGGGACGGGCAGGCCCATCGCGGCCAGAAGCGCCACCTGACACAGCGTCTCCAACAGCGTCGTCTTCCCGCCGGAGTTCGCACCCGTCAGGACGGTCACCCGTTCGTCCGCGGGCGGTTGCGGCTCCGCCGAGAGGGTGTGGTGGCCGACGGCGTACGTCACCGGTTGCACGTCGTCGTCCAACAACAGATGCCGCGCGTCGACGGCGGCGACGCCGAAGGGGCCGTCGTCCCCGCCCAGTTCGGGGCGGACGAGGTCGTACGCCTCGGCGAAGCGCGCCAGCGAGACAGCGAACGCGCTGTCCTCGACCGCCTCGACGGCGGCGTCGATGTCGTCGCGGGCGGCCTCGATGGTCTCGCGGAGGTCGGCGGCGACAGTTTCCTCGCGCTCGTCGACCCGCTCGCGGAGGTCCGCCGCGAGCGCGCGAAGGGTGGTGCTGACGAAGTCGGCGGCGTCGACGGGGTCGTCGGCCGCCGCGCCGAGGACGTCCTCGCGAGAGAGCTCCGTCTCGGCGGCGACGTAGTCCGCCACCGCGTGCTCGAAGTCGTCGAGGTTGCGCGCGCCCGCCTCTCTGACCGTCTCCAGGAGGTCGAACGCGCCGGATTCGAGGCGCTCTGCGGCGTCTAACTGGTCGCGGAGGCGGTCGAGCTTCTCGTCGGCACCGTCGAGCACGTCGTCGCCGTCGACGTGACCGAGCGCGCCGACGGCCTCCGAGAGCGCCGCTTCGTCGACGTCGGCGAGCGGCGCGAACGGTCCGGTGTCGAGACCGATGTCGCGCAGGGCGAGCGCGGTTTCGACGGCGGCGCGCTCGGTGCCGCCCGACTCGTCGTAGGCGGCGAAGGCGGCGAGCACCCGGTCGCGGGCGTCGGCGTCCAACTCGGCCCACACCTCCCGCGCGGCCTCGATTTCGTCGAGTCGCGCGTCGCGGGCGGCGCGCTCCGGCAGCGGCGTGAGCACGCGGATTCGGTCACCCGCGTGGCGCGTCACGGCGTGGTCGCCCGCCAGCGAGAGTAACTCGTCGTAGACCGAGCGGGCGTCGCGCGTCCCGAGCGTCGCCATCCCGGCGTCGCCGTTGGCACGCCGGAGGATGCGCGTCGCGCGTCCGGCGGGGATTCCGGCTTCGGTCAACGCTCGCACGTCGGCGGATTCGATGGCCTCGACGGCGGCGGCGACGCCGAGCGTCTCCTGTAGTCGCTCGCTCGTCTTCGGTCCGACTCCCCAGTACTCCTGCAGTCGCATGGTCGTGGCTGACGCGGACGCGCCTTAGTGATACCCGTTCGCCGCCGGGAGACGCGAGTTCAGTCGAAGGCGACGGTCGATTCTCTCGTCGCCTCCGACACCGAGAGCGAAGCGAGGGTGCGAGCCAACGTCATCACCGCCTCCTCGTGGTCGGCACGCGAGGACTGCAGCGACATCGGCGTCACGCCGAGTTTTCGGTACGGTTCGAAGTCCGCTCGCGTGGCGTCGCCGCGGCGGATGTACTCTTGGCCGAGGAGGACGAGCAGGGAGTGGAACTGGACGAGTTCCTGCTTTTTCATTGCGAGTGCTCTTCGGGCCGAAGGCGTGTAAGCACCACGGTGAGGGGAGTGCGTGGGCGATTCACGAGTCGTGGTCCGCTTGGCTATTCAGAAATATTTCTGGATAGCTTTACAGATTTACAGAGATAGATACGTCGGCCGCGGTCGGTCAGTCGGTCGCGCTACCGGTTCCACCCGCCGTCGAACGACTGGAACCGTTCGAGGTCGTGGCCGTAGAGCACGTCCGCGTCGTGGCGGCGCTGGAGTTCCTTGAGGAGTTGGAGGCTGTCGAACCAGTCGCGGTCGCTCCAGAGCAAGCCGGGACCGAGCGGCACCTCGTCGGCGTAGTTGGCGTCGACGTAACACTCGTCGCCGGCGACGAGCACGGTTTCGCCGGGGAGGTCGAGTTTCGCGCCCATCACGCCGGGGGTGTGACCCGGCAGGTGGAGGAGTTCGAAGTCCTCGAAGAGGGTCGTACGGTGGCGGTGGACTATCTCCCAGTTCAGGTCGTAGTCGAAGTCAGAGGCGAGGTAGGCGACAGAGCCCTCTGTCGTCTTCGCGCTGTAGTAGGCGAACTTCAGTTCCTCCTCGTGGACGTAGACGGGAACGTCGGTGTCCGCGAAGTGATAGAGGCCGCCCGCGTGGTCGAGGTGGAGATGGCTCGTCACGACGGCGTCGACGTCCGAGAGCGCGTAGCCCGCGGCGTCGAGGTCGGATTCGAGGTCGTGGTCGGCGGCGTCGTAGTGTTCGAACGCGCCGTACAGCGGCGCGGGCCAGTAGCCGTCGCCCGCCTCCGGATGCGAGCCGGTGTCCCACAGCACCGTCGCCTCGGGGTGGTCGACGACGGCGCTCCAGACGACGAACTCCGTCATCTCGTGTTCGGGGTCGGGGTTGTCGGCGCTTCCCATCGCGTAGCCGTCGACGACGTAGTTCATGTCCGCGCGGACGCGACCCCGGTCGAGCAGGTGGATGCTGGCGTCAACCATACCGTCTGTTGGGTCGGCTCGGCGATAACTGTTCAGCACGCCGGGAGATGTAACGGCCAAGCCCTCGCGCGTCGAATACGGAGGTATGGACGAACCCACCGTCGCGAAGGACTGGCCCGACCGCCCGCTGACCGGCGACGAGACCCGAAATCTGGTAGATGCCGAAGTCACCACCGTACACGTGATGGACCACGAACCCGCGACGCGCGGCGTAGTTCTTCGAGACGACGACCCCGGCCCCGACGAGGCCATCATCGAACTCGTACTCGAAACCGACGACGAGTACCGGATGTACAGCTACACCCGCGACAACGACGGCGCGCGCTGGATGGACTACGGAACCGAGCAGAAAGGGACCGAAGGGGACGAACAGATGCGGACGACGCTGGAGAGCTATCGCGTGTTCGCGTCGGCGAAGTGAGAACTCGCGGAAACGCGGGCCGCCACCGAACCGTTCACGAGGGCCGCCGGAGAATCGGGCGTCGTGCGAACCCCCTCGTTGGACGCCGTGCGCGGCTTTCGTCGCCCCGTCTATCTCGTCGCGCTCGGTCAACTGGTCAACCTGTTCGGCTCCGGCCTCGTCTACCCGTTCGCAACCGTTCACTTCCACCTCGAAGTCGGCATCTCGCTCGGAGTCGTCGGCTTCGGTCTGCTTCTCAACAACGTCGCCACCGCCGTCGGCACCGCAGTCGGCGGGTTCGCCGCCGACCGAGTGGGGAGAAAGCCGGTGATGGTGACGAGCATGGCGCTGTCGACGGTGACGCTCGCCGCCTACGCCGCGGCGACAGATGGCGCCGGATTCGTCGCCGTCGCGACGGCCGCGGGCCTCACTTTGGGTCTGTTCCCCCCGGCGAGTCAGGCGATGATAGCCGACCTGACCGAAGGCAGCGAGCGCGACCGGGCGTTCGCACTCCTCAAAGTCGCCAACAACGCCGGGTTCGGTCTCGGGTTCGTCGTCGGCGGCGTCCTCTACAGCGTCGCGGAGTTGGCCGTCTTCGTCGCCGACGGCCTCACCTGCGGCGTCGTCGCCGTGCTGCTCTGGGCGACGCTTCCGCGCGTTCGACGGGGCGGCGACGCCGGTTCGGAAGCCGGGGCGAACGCCAAATCGTCGCTCGCGTCCGCGCTCGCCGACTGGCGACGCGCCGTCACGCGCCCGCGAATCGTCTTTCTCGCCGTTCTCAACGTCGGCTTCGCGGTGATGTACGCGCAGATGCAGGCGACGGTTCCGGTCGTCGCCACCGAGACGCTCGGTCTCACGTCGGCGGAACTCGGCACGCTCTACGTCCTGAACCCGCTCGTCATCGTCACGCTCCAGCTGCCGCTGGTCGCTGCTATCGGCAACTGGCGGCGCACGCGGGGACTGGTCGCCTCGGCGGGCTTCTGGGCGGCGGCGATGCTCGCCGTCTGGGTCGTCGCGCTCGGACCGCTCGTCGGCGTCTCGATCCCGGTCGTCGTGGGCGTCGCACTCGTCGGCGCGTTTCTCGTCCTCCGGACGCTCGGCGAGATTCTGCACTCGCCGCTGGTCTCCTCGCTCGCCAGCGACATCTCCCCCGAAGCCGAGCGCGGGTCGGGGCTCTCGCTCGTCGAAATCGCCAAGCGGCTCGGCTTCGGTATCGGCGCGGCGCTCGGTGGCGCGTTCTTCGACTTCGGTATCGGACATCTGCTCTGGCCGACGCTCGCGCTCGGCTGCGTAGGTCTCGCCGTCGGCGTGCTGGCGCTGGAGCGTCGGGTGACGCCCGCCGAGAACGGAGCGGCGGGCGCGACGGCGACGGCCGATTGAGGCGTCCGTCGGATTACGGCGCTCGGTTGGCGAACCGGAGTTCGACCGCGGTGTCGAGAAAGCGTCCGATAGCCTCGGCTTCGTCTCGGAGCGGCGCTTCGAGTTCGGGGTCGAACCGCTCGAAGGGGTCGACGACGAGCGCCGTCGTCGCTCGGTCGCGGTCGAGCCGCCACGTTCCCGCGACTTCGCCGTCGACGAGGAGCGTCGGGCGGATGACTCCGGCACCCGGCCAGATCTGCGACTCGTACCCCCGCGGGATGGGCCGGACCTCCTTCTCGTAGCCGAGGAGGTAGGAGTCGTAGCCGGGGAGCAACCGGACGCGGTCGGCGGTCTCGGTGTTGGATTCCGTCGCCGACTCGTACGCTTCGAGGTCTTCGGTGAGCATCGCCGCGTCGCGGTCGTCGACGACGACTTCCGTCGTCTCGTCGGCGACGAGCCCCCACGCGAGTTTCACGTCGCGCACGTACAACCCCGACCACGCCGCGAAGTCGTCTACGGAGGCGGGTTGAAACGCCCGCAGGTAGCGGCGAGCGAGGTCGACGAGCGCGGCCTGTCTGTCCGGCGGCTCGTCGACCGGCACCCACTCGTCGAGCAGGTCGTAAGCCGGCTTTCCCTCCTTCGGCGCGACTTCGCAGAGGATACCCGAGAGCGCCGCCCGGCGAACGAGGAAGTACGGTGCCTGGCTCTCGGAGTCGAGGTCGACGCCGCCCCGTCGAAGCCGCCCCGCTATCTTCCCTCGGGTGAGCGGCCCGTCCTCGCGGAGGGCGTCGCGAATCAGTTCCATCGCCCGGGCGATATCGCTCTCGTCGAGTCCCATCGATTCGAGTCGCTTCGGTTCCGGCCCGCGCGACGCGAACGTCTCGCCGAACAGCGAGAGATAGAGCGGAAGATCCGCAGCGGCGACGAGATGGAACGTCCCGCGCATGCACCACGTCCTGACGACCGACCGGTCCTCGTACAGCGCGCGTTCGAGGTTCGCTTCGGTCAGCGACTCGCTTCGGGCGCGGACGCCGAGCGCGGCCGCGGGTTTCTCCTGAGCTTGGATGCCGCAGACCGACGCGAGCAGTTCTGCAACCGATGTCTCGTCGTCGGTGCGCGGCGCGAGTCGTTGCGAGCGGAGGCGGTAGCGAGCGGCGTCAGCGGCGGTGAGTTCGAGCGGCACTGTCGGATTCCTTCGCCGAAGGTCGGTCGTGAGGGGAGTCACGTCCGTTCGGCGAGGCCGGAGACGACACGGACGCGACTAAGCGTTTTGTCGCGCTCGCTGGAAGGTAGCGAAGAGAGACAGAGAGAAAAAGAGGAACCGAAACGGTCGCTTACTTCGACTGCCGGTAGATGAGGTTGCGCTGAATCTCGTTCGCGCCCTCGTAGATGACCGGGATGCGCACGTCGCGGTAGACGCGGGCGATGCGGCGCTCGGTCAGGATGGAACGGCCGCCGTGGAGCTGCATCCCGCGCTCGGCGCAGAAGTTGGCGACCTCGGTCGACTTCGTCTTCGTCGCCGCCGCCCAGAAGCCGGCGTCCTCGTTGTCGGCGACCTTCTGCGCGGCGCGCCAGTTGAGCGCGCGGGCGGCCTCGAACTCCATGCGCATGTCCGCGAGGATGTGCTGGACGGCCTGGAACTCCGAGACGTTGCGGCCGAACGCTTCCCGGTCGTGGACGAACTCCCACGCCTCTTCGATGGCCGCGGCGGCGAGGCCGAGCCCGTGACCGCCGACGGCAACGCGGCCGTGGTTGAAGAAGTCCGCGAGCATGTAGAAGCCGCCGCCCTCGCTGCCGACGAGGTTCTCCTCCGGGACGACGCAGTCGTCGAAGACGATGTGACCCTGCTTGGAGGCGCGCATCCCCATCTTCTCGGGGATGTGCTCGGCCTCGTAGCCGTCGGTGTCGGTCTCGACGATGAACATCGAGTAGTTCGAGTAGCGGTCCTCGGCGTCGCCGGTCTTCGCGTAGACGGTGAGCCAGTCGCCCTCGACGGCGTTTCCGACCCAGTACTTCTCGCCGTTGAGGACGTAGCCCTCGTCGGTCTTCTCGGCGGTCGTCGTCATGCCGGCCATGTCGGAGCCGGTGTCGGGTTCGGAGACGGCGAGTCCCGAAATCTGCTCGCACTCGGCGACGGGGCGGAGGTACTCCTCCTTCTGCTCCTCGCTGCCGTAGTGCTCGACGATCTCACAGCCGAAACTGGCGAGCATGAGCGTGAGGCCGATACCGGCGTCGGCGCGGTAGAACTCCTCGGCGAGCGCGAGCACCTGGTACATGTCGAAGCCCTTGCCGCCGTACTCCTCGCCGATGTCCTGGGCGATGAGGCCGGCGTCCTGGGCCGCTTCCAGAATCTCCCACGGGTAGTCGCCCGTGCGGAAGTACTCCTCCGCGTTCGGTTCGATGTGTTCCTCGGCGAACTCCCGGGCCGCCCGCTTGACCTCGCGGGCGTGCTCCGGGACGACGCTGTCGTCCAGAAGGTCCATGGAGACACGTCGGTGGCACGTGGTAAAATAGCTCGTGGAACGGTAACTAACGTGCGCGAGGTTTACTCGGGGAACGACGCCGGCGAGGTTTATCCGTCGACGCTCCCGGATTGGACCTGTCTCACGTCGAAACCCGAGCCCCGGAAACGAAGTAAACCCGACTCGGGTGGTTTCTCGATATCCGCGCTGGCGTCACTCGTCGAGGTCCGACTCCCGAGCGTCGTCCGCGTCGTCGTCTACGTCCCAGAACGAGGCTTCGTCGGTGTCGTCGGCGTCGTCACCGACGCTCCCGCTATCAGTTTCGTCGGTGTCGTCGGTGCTGTGACCGTTATCGCTTCCGTCGCCACTGTCGCTCTCGTCACCACTGTCGCTCTCGTCACCACTGTCGCTCTCGTCACCACTGTCGCTCTCGTCGCTTTCGCCGACATTGTTGCTCTCGTCGCTACTGTCGCTCTCGCTGCTCTCGTCGCTACTGTCGCCATCGTCGCCGGGAGTGACGTCCACCGATTCGGCTTCTTCGACGACCGAATCGTCACCCTCGTGCGTCACCGTCCCGTCGACTTCCGTCGCGTCGGTTTCACCTTCCGCATCGGTCGCGTCGTCGAGTTTCCGCGTCGGTTCCGCCGACTCGGCGTCCTCGATGCGAATACCGTCGTCCAACCTGTCACGGAGCGCCCCTCGGTCGACGGTGCCCGAGACCGTTCGCGGGAGTTCGTGGTCGAACTCGATGGTTCGCGGGAGCTTGAACCCCGCGAGTCGCTCCCGACAGAACGCGTCGACGTCCTCGACGGAGAGGTCGGGGTTCTTCGGCACCAGAAGCGCCGCGACTCGTTCGCCCCACTCGTCGTCGGGAACGCCGACGACGGCGGCGTCGGCGACATCGGGGTGCGAGCGGAGCGTCTCGACTATCTCGCCGGGGTCGACGTTCTCGCCGCCGGTGATGATCCGGTCGTCGAGGCGGTTGAGCACGTAGACGCGACCCTCTTCGTCGCGGTAACCGACGTCGCCGGTGTGGAGGCCGTTCGGCCCGAACGCCTCATTCGTCGCCGTCTCGTCGCCGTAGTAGCCCGGCGAGACGGTCGGCCCGTCGACGACCAGTTCGCCGACCTCGTTCGGCGGAAGCTCGGTACCGTCCTCGTCGACGACGGTCAGCCGCGTCCAGTAGAGCGGGCGGCCGACGGTTCCGGGGTGGTCGAACGCTTCCTGCGGGCGAGCGGTCGCTATCTGCGAGGCCGTCTCGGTCATCCCGTACGTCGGGTGTACCGGGACCGAGTAGTCGCGGCAGCGTTCGACGAGCGACCGCGGGGCCGGCGCACCGCCGAGGAGGACGACTCGTAGCGAGTCGGCGAGCGTCCCGCGCGTGTCGAGCATCTGTGTGAGCATCGTCGGGACGAGCGAGACGCAGGTGATGTCGAACTGGCCGATGTCGTCGGCGGTCGACCCCGGGTCGTACTCCTCGCGGAGGACGACGGTGATGCCGTACAGTGGGCCGCGGAGAATCGGGCCGATACCGCCCATGTGGTACAGCGACAGCGGAACCAGCCAGCGGTCGTCCGGCGAGATGCCGAGGTGGAACGCCGAGGCGACGGCGCTCGACAGCACGTTTCCCATCCGGAGAATCACCGCCTTCGGGTCGCCGGTGGTCCCGGAGGTGAAGAGGAGCACGAGCGGGTCCGAGCGCTCCCACTCGGCCGGGACGAACCCCCTGGCGGTCACGTCCTTGAACGACGTGACGGCGTCGTGCTGCGGTTCGTCGACGGAGACCAGCGGAGTCGAGGCCGTCGAGTCGGCCCGCTCGACCGCGTCGACGGCCGTCTCCTCCGTCGTCTCGCCGCAGACGAGCGTCGTCAGGTCGGCGCGCGCTATCTGCGGTCCGAGTTCGGCGGCGGTGAGGCGGTCGTTCAGCGGCACGAGCGTCGCGCCGAGTCGCATCGAGGCGTGGACGAACAGCACGTACGCCACCCGACTGTCCATGAGGACGCCGAGGTGGTCGTCGGCTTCGACGCCGAGTGCCGCGAGACGGCCCGCCGTCTCCTCGACGGCGGCGTCGAGTTCGGCGACGGTCCACTCGGCCTCCGAGTCGGCGACGACGAGCGCCGTCGCCGTCGGAGACGTCCGTGCCCGGTGCGAGAGCCAATCGCGCATACCTCGGGATGGCGGGCGGGGCACAACTGTCTTTGCATCGGCCGCTCCCGGTATCGTCGGTCGCACCGCTCGGTTCGGCCGCGTAGCCGGAACCCGGCGAGACGGAACCGAATCGGACGAAACGAAGCGAGCGGTTCGTCAGTGCTCGACGAACTCGACGAGGACGCCGCCGGTCGATTTCGGGTGCAAGAAGGCGACCTGATGGCCCCACGCACCCGGTCTCGGTTCCTCGTCGATGAGTTCGACGCCCGCCGCTCTCGCGGTGTCGAGTGCCGATTCGATATCCTCCGTCGCGAGCGCGAAGTGGTGGAGTCCGGGTCCGGTGCTGTCGAGGTAGCGCGCGATAGCGCCGTCGGCGTGCGGTTCGAGCAACTCGAAGTAGCCGCCGTCGAGTTCGAGGAAGACGACGGTCATCCCGTCGAACTCCTCGCGGTGGACTTCCGGGGCGTCGAACAACTGACCGAACAACTCCGCGAGCGCGTCTGCGTCGCGGGTGGCGACGCCTGCGTGGTCGAACTGCATACCCGCGCTTCGTCGGACGAAGAGATAAATCCCCGAACGATAGTTCGACGGTGGAAGACTCTCCGGGAGTCGCGAACTCACCTCCCGAACACGCGCGATACGTTGCGAGCGACGCGCCACCCGGCGTCGCGCACCCACGCCGGGAGGTGTCCGCCGAGGACGAGCGCGCGGCCCTGCGTCCCCACGGGGTACCGCTCGCGCGGTTTCGGCGCACTCGCCGCGCGGACGATGGTGTTCGCCGTCTCGTCGGCGTCGCCGCCGAGGTCTTCGAGGTCCGGTAGCCAGTAGTCGAGCATCCGGTAGAGGTCGGCGTAGCGGCCGCCCTCGGCGGCTCGGTTCTCCACGTCCGAGAAGAGGTCGTCGACGAATCCGGTGCCGACGACGCCGGGTTCGACGAGTATCGCGTCGACGCCGAACGGTTCGAGCTCGGCGCGGAGCGCCTCCGTCCACCCTTCGACGGCGAACTTCGAGGCGGTGTAGGCGGCCATCCCCGGCAGCGGGTAGCGGCCGACGACGCTCGAGAGGTTCACGACGCGGCCGATTTCGGAGTCGCGGAGGTGCGGGAGCGCTGCCCTCGTGACGCGGTGCATCCCGACGACGTTCACCTCCAGGAGAGCGGCCACGTCCTCGGCCTCGGTCTCCTCGACGGCTCCGACGTGGCCGACGCCGGCGTTGTTGACGAGGCAGTCGAGTCGGCCCGCCTCCTCGACGACGTCGTCGACGACCGACTCCGCACCCTCGTCGGTCACGTCGAGCACTGCCGTCTCGCAGCCGTTGTCTTCGAGCGGTTCGAGCGCCTCCTCGTCGAGGCCCGTCGCGTAGACGGTCCAGTCGGCGGCGGCGAACGTCCGCGCCGCCCGTCGTCCGATACCCTCGTCGCAACCGGTGATGAGTACGACCCGTGTCACGTCTCCCGATACTCCCGTGCGGCACATAAAACGCGACGGGCGGTGGCACGGCGTGCAACTCGCGCCTTCTCCGTGCAGTCGATTCTCGTCGACGACGAGATTCGTCCACTGCTCGCCGGCGAATCGCCGAGACGTCGCCGCCGACGAACCGCTTTGTCGGTGGAGGCGCTACCGAACGTATGGCTCACGTCGAACGCGTCTTCGTCGCCCCCGAGGACAGCGCACCGATGGAGGAACTCGACAGCGTCGACGCCGTCGAGGGTGGTCTCAGCGGCGACCGCTACCAGACCGGCCGCGGCTACTACTCGCCGTACGACGTCTGCGAGGTGACCCTCATCGAAGCCGAGGCCGTCGACGAGATACGCGACGAGTTCGGCATCGACCTCACCGACGGCCGCCACCGCCGAAACGTCGTCACCCGCGGCGTGGAGGTCCACGACCTGCTACACACCACGTTCCGCGTCGGCGACGCGCTCCTCCGCGGGACGCGCCCGCGACCACCGTGTGCGCACGTCGAGCAGGTCGCCGGCGAGGAGGGCGTCGCGCGGGCGCTGAAGAACAAGCGCGGGGGAATCTGCGCCGACGTCGTCCAGCCGGGAACGATTCGCGCCGGCGACGACCTCGAAATCGTCGAAGCGGACCCCCGGACGATGGGGCGGAAGATAGCCGAACGGTTGGGTCTGTAGCCGGAGAACCGCTCTACTGCGGGAAGATGCTCTCGGGCAGGTACGCCGTCACCGTCCAGTTCGGCGCGTCGACGACTTCGCTTATCTTCAGGTCCACCGCGGCCGAGCAGAGGATGTACGCCTCGCCGCGCGTCAGGTCGCGTTCGGTGTGGAGATGCTCTATCATGTGTCGAATCGCCTTCTTCGTCGCCTCCATCAGGTCGCTGTCGATGCCCGTCGTCCCGTACATCCGTTCGTCCTGTCCCGTCGGCGTGAACGGGCCGTCGGTCTCGAACTGCGGTTGCTCGATGTCCATGTCTTTACGCACGTCGAAGCGGGCGGTGACGAACATCGGCGCTTCGATGCCGGTCACGCACACTTCGCCGTCACCCTGTGCCGCGTGGCAGTCGGCCGTCGAGAACAGCGCGCCCTCGGTTTCCACGGGGAGGTACACCGTAGACCCGGCGGTCATGTGCTTGACGTCCATGTTGCCGCCGGTGGCACTCGGCGGAAGCGTATCGTGCTCACCCGCCTCGCCCGGCGCGACGCCGATGATACCGGGAAACATGTCGAGCGGTACCTCGATGCCGTCGACGAACTCGGCGGTCTCCTCGCCGAGGTCCCAGATGTGCAACCCCGCCTCCTCGAACTCCTCGGGGAGGAGGCCGAGACCCATCTCGCCGGGCATGTAGCCGGTGAACCCCCAGCCCTTGTGCTCGAAGTCGAGCAGTTCGACGACGAGCACGTCGCCGGGTTCCGCGCCCTCGACGGCCACGGGACCGGTGAGCGGATGCACCGGGTCGAAACTCGCGTTGGCGAGGTCTTCGGCCGTCGAGTCCTGCGTCACCTGTCCGTCGAGGGCGTCGCGGCACTCGAATCGAACGACCTCTCCGGGTTCGACTCTCAACACCGGGTCGAGGCTGTTGTCCCAGACGTTGTGGATGTTCTCGTCGTCGTCGCTCAGTTCGTAGTCGACGGTGTAGTCGTGCTGCGCCATACAGTGACAGTAGCGTCGGACAGCTAAATAATACACTCCGGGAATCGGGACAGTGTCCGCGAAGGGACGGCCGGATTCGTTCAGACCACCTGTCCGTTCTGCGACGCCGCCGACGGATGTGCACTATAGCGACGAGCGGGGCCCCGAATCGAGCGTTTCATAGGTTTCTTCGACGCCGTATCGGGATTTGAGCCGGCTATAGCACGGTGAACGCGCGAAATCGGACGGTTCGAACGTGATTGAAGCGTATTTGTCGTCGCGACAGCGTCTTGCAGACCGCAAATCGGAGATTCGCTGGCTCGACGATGCTATGCTTCGTCGAACGTCGTGACGCAGGGCGTCACGTGCTCGACTTCGCTTCGCTCAGTCGAACAGAGCAAATCAGAGATTCGCTGGCTCGACGAAGCTATGCTTCGTCGAACAGCTCTTCGCCGTCGACCATGCGCTCTTCGACGACGTCCATGTCGAGCGTCAGGCCGAGGCCGGGCTTCTCCGGAATCTCGATGTATCCGTCCTCGATGACGTCCTCCTCGACCAGGTCCTCCCACCAGCCGAGCTCGTAGGAGTGGTACTCGACGGCCAGCGAGTTCGGGATGGACGCGCCGACGTGCGCGGAGGCCATCGTCGCCACGGGCGAGGAGACGTTGTGCATCGCCACCGGGACGTAGTAAGTGTCGGCCATGTCGGCGATCTTCCGCGTCTCGCGCATGCCGCCCACCTTCGGCATGTCGGGGGCGATGATGTCGACGGCCTGCTCTTCGAGGAGTCGGCGGTGGCCGTGCTTGCGGTAGACGTTCTCGCCGGCGGTGATCGGCGTCGAGGTGTACTGCGTCACCTCGCGCTGGACGTCGTGGTTCTCCGGCGGAACGGGGTCTTCGAGCCACCAGACGTCGTAGTCCTCGATTGCCCGCGCGAGGCGCTTTGCGCTACCCGCCGAGAACGTCCAGTGGCAGTCGAAGGCGACGTCGGCGCGGTCCTTCACGCGCTCGGTCACCTTCTCGACGATTTCGGCTTTGTGGCGTATCTCGCCCGGGCGGAGGTGGCGGTTCGCGCGGTCCTTCTCCAGCCCCGACGGAACGTCGAGGTCGAATTTCAGCGCGTCGTAACCGAGGTCCTCGACGACTCGCTCGGCCTCGTCGGCGCAGGCGTCGGGGTCGGCCTCCTCTTCGGTGTGGCAGTCGCAGTAGACGCGGACCTCGTCGCGGTACTTTCCGCCGAGCAGCTGGTAGGCGGGAACGTCGAGAATCTTACCCGCGAGGTCGTGCAGCGCGATCTCGATGCCGGAGATGGCGGTGACGGTGACACCGCCGATGGAGCCCTCGCCGGACATCTTCTGGACGAGGTGTTCGGTGATTCGGTCGATGTCGAGCGGGTTCTCTCCGATGACGAACGGCGTCATCCGCTGGACGAGTTCGGGGACGCCGGCGCCCCAGTAGGCTTCGCCGGTGCCGACGACGCCCGCGTCGGTGTAGACGCGGACGAGCGTCCACGGGAAGTTGCCGTCGATCATCGTCGTCTGAACGTCCGTGATCTCGACGTCGCGAGTCCCGCCCCGCTCGCCGGTGACGCCCATCGTCTCGGCGGAGAGGTCCCGCATCGTGTACTCCGCGTTCGGGTCGTGGAGCTCTGCGTAGTTTCGTGTCATGGTCTGGTATTTACTCGGTGTGAAGTAAAGGTTTTGAGACCCTCTCGAAGCGTACGGCTGTCGAGAGGGGCATCGTGACCAGATTCCGGCCCCGGAAGTATGAGCGTTCTGCCCGTTCATTCCGTTGTCGCCTCTCCGCACGGCGTCGTCTCGCTGACGACGGCCGCTTCGACCGACTGTCCTTCGACCGAGACGCGGACCTCGTCGTTCTCGCTATCGACTCGCCACACCGTGCCACATGCCATCTATCGAAAGCCGACGAACGCCACATCTGTAAGCGTCTGAGCTTCGGAACACGGTAGTGGCAATCCCCCGTCCGGCGGTCCTAAACGTGACGGTAGGGGTCAATTACTGGACTTCTGACACCGGTTGAACGGTATTCTGACAACCAGTGAGACATATCTCCTGGCTAATGAGTAAGTGGGTACCACCCCGAGTGGAAAGCAAGCCGGCAGGGACCGGCAAGACGCGAACCATGTCCAAGCAGAACAAGTTCAGTCGGCGGAAAGTCGTATCGGCACTCGGAGCAATCGGCGCGGTCGGAGTCGGCGCGGGATTCGCGAGCACTGCGGCCGCGGAGAACGTTGACGCAGCGTTCACGGTGAACGACCCGGACCCGGTCGTCAACGACGAGGGCGCCGTGACGCGCTACGTCGTCGCTGTGGAGGGGACCGTCACCTGGGACGGGTTCGACTCGCCCGCAGACTACGCGACGGTCACTCTCAGCGGCGAGGTCGAGGGCGATGATGAATCCAAAGAGATCGATTCGGTCAAACTCGAAGGGCTCACTAACACGCACGGTAGCGCCCCGTTCTCGCTGGAGGAGGACGTGACCGACGTGTTCGGCGACGAGGCGTTTTCGGTTTCGGACGACGGGGAGACGGTCACTTCCAATCTGAAACTCAGTCTGGGAATCGAAGTGACTCCCCGCAACGGCTCGGCAGTCTCGGCCAGCGAAGACGGAACGATGGCTCTCGAAGTGACGAACGAGAAGGAGACGGTCGCTTCCGAGAGTGAGGCTACTGGTTCGGCCGGTGGCTACGACTCTCACTACATCTCGCGGGCGAATCAGGACCTGAAGAACCCCGACAAGTTCGACCCCGAGTACACCGAGGGAGCGATGGAGCTGTTCATCTCCTACGTCTACGACGGCAACGACCTCTCGAAGGTCCTGTTCGACGTGGAACTGGAGGAACCGTGGTCCGACGAGGACGAACCGTCTGCGAACATGGCCCTCGGAATCAAGACGGACAGCCACCCGGCGTTCCAGATCGGATGGCACGCCTCCAACGGGACGTTCGCAAAAGCGGTCACGGACGGATCGTGGAACGACATTTCCATCCCCGAGATGGTCTCTATCGACAAGGACGGAGAGTCCTTCCACATCGAATTCGACGCCAGCGGTCTCGGCTTCGGCGAGGGAGACGCCTACCAGTTCGTCTGCAACAGCAGCTACGGCGGCGAGGGCGAACACGTCACCATCTCGAACGACCCGGACGGCAAGGCGGCGTGGGACGGGACGGACACGACGTACTTCCTCACCGAGGAAATCGTCCAGTCGTAGACGCCGACGCGAACGGGCGTTTCGGCGCGACACTCGTCGCACCGAAACCGCCTCGCATCGCACCCATCTCTCGACAACTACTCCCGCGCTGGCGTACGGCGGTTCGACTCCGCCGGCGGGTATCTCGTATGCACCCATCACGAACGGTAGCGACACCCGTTACTGGCTCGCCGAATGCCAGCGCGACGACCGACCGAACCCCGACGACGAGGGGTCCGTCGACCGCGGCGGGCGAGAACCAGGGGTAATCGATGCCGTTGAAATCCTCCGTCGCGGCGCTGGTGACCAAGAAGTCGATTTTCGCGCTCATCCTCGTCTCGACCGTCGCGTTGGGGGCGGGGTTCGGGGCCCTCGACTCCCCGTTCGGCGGCGATTCGTCGCAGCCGACCGACCAGACCGACCTGACGAACGCGACGTCGACGCCCGACCCGACCGTCACGCCGCCGCCGACGGAGACGGGCGACGACGAGGGGTCCGACCAGCAGCCGACGACGACAGCAGCGCCGTCTAACAGCACCGAAGAGTCGGCGGAGGCGGCGAACTCCGACGAGTCCGACGAGAGCGACGAGAACGACGAAAACGACCGCTCCGAACGCTCGAACGACCGGAGTGACCGGTCGAACGGGAACGACGAGCGCGACGCCGACCTCGGGCTCTCGGTCGGCGACGCCGCCGACGTCCGAAGCGACGACGGCTCCGTCGACGTCGTGAGAGGACACCTGTCCGGGACGGTCTCGTGGGAGCGAGCCAACGTCGACGCCGTCGTCTTCGTCGTGAGTGCGCGGACGGACGACGGCACGTGGCGAGAAGCGACGAGAGAGACCGTCGCGACCGAGGACGAACGCGAACTCGACCTCCGAACCGTGTTCGGCGACGACGCAGTCACGTACGCCGACGACGACACCACCGCGGCGTTCGCGAACGACGACGACGGAACGACCGTCGAGCGAACCGGACGCGTCGGAGTGACCGTCGTTCTCTTCGACGGAGAGCGAGAAGTCGCCCGCGTCACCGAAACCGGCGCGTACGCCTTCGACGTAACGAACGTCGAGGCGAGCGTCGGGGTGTCGGCCGAGTCGGACGCGACCGCCAGCGCGCTCGGGAGCGACGGACTCGCCGCTGGTTTCGCCTAACTACCGATAGAACCGAGGACGCGCCGAAAACCGAACGCGAGACCGACGCTGATTTTCGTCGATTCGAAACTGACAGTCGGCCGGCCTTATTCGTTATCCTGGTGCCGGAGCTCCGGCGGTAACCCGTCGCGACCGAGGCGCTGTCGCCGGCTGTGAAGCGTGTGAACCGCCGCCGACGCGACCAACAGTAACCCGGGGACGAGCGCGCCGACGAGCGACGGTATCGCGCCGAACGGCGGGAGACCGCCGACGACCGCGCCGGCGAACGAGAGCGAGAACGCGCCCAAGAGCAGATAGTAGACGCTCCAGGGGATGTCGTTTCCGGGGACTATTTCGAGATACACGTGGAGATTCGACGCCTCCGTCGTCGTCGAGATGATTCCCCGGTCGCGGTCGTACTCGACGACGCCGACGTCGTGCATCTTCGGGAGATGCGACTGCTGTAAGGCGTTGTACACTCGCCGACGCTCCTCGGAGGAGACCGCAGACGGCGACTGACCCGTCTCCCACGCCGCGACCTGCCGCGAGAGTTCGCCGAGTTCGACCGGCGCGTCTTCCTGGAGGAGCGCGTGTATCGCGTATCGTCGACGCCGATTGCTCAACGTCTCGAACGCCTCCTCCCGAGACAGTGTGAGCTCGTTTTCGTCTACTTCGGTGACACCCATCGCAGAGTAGTCAATTTGGATGATATTTAAAATCTGCGACCAGTATCTAGAGAAGGGTGTTCGGAGCGTGGATTTTTGCGGCGACACAGTCCATATCTGGGTCGGCATATGGGGTATCTCGGTGGGCCAGTAGAGCCCGCAGAGTGTATCGAACGGGCTTCTGAACGACGTTGTGGACGCTCAGTCCGGCGCGTAAACGGACGCTCCTCGTATCCGGGGCAGCGTGAGGCGTCACGGGACGACCGGACGCGGTCGAACGCCCGCGCAACGACGAACTCTCAGCAAATCGGTAGCAGGAATCGGAGTGCCGGGTCCGAATGCGGTGCTGGTGACCTCCGGTGTTCAGCCGAGCATCAATCGAACGTTGTAGACGGTGGTGAACGCCCCGACGAGCGTCAGCGCGATGGGCGGCGCGTAGTACCAGAGTCTGTCTCCGTCCCGAGCAGCGTCGAGGCTGAGCGCGAGGCACGCGAGGAACGCGACGAGTTTCAGCCCGACGAGGCCGCTCTGGCCGAACTCGGTGACGGCCCATCTGAGAACCGGATTGCCCTCGACGGTGGTCGGACTGTAGCCCATGAGCGCGATGGTGGTGACGGTGTCGCCGACGCCGTAGCCGAGGGCGGCGAGAAACCAGAGATTCGTGAACTCCCGTTCGTCGAACGGCGTCTCCGAGAGCGAGAGACGGTCACCCAGTGCGGACGCCGACGCGAACGGGAGCAGTCGCATCGTCCTGTCAGAATACGTGTTGAGAACATAGTACTTTCGACGCCCGTGAAACTCTCGTCCGAGGACTCGTTCACTCCAGTTTCGCCAGGAGGTTGAGGACGAATATCGTCTGGAGCATCTCCGCCGAGCGCCCTCGGTCGAAGACGAGTTCGTCGGTGTCCATCACGTGCGCGAGCACGTCGCGCGAGGAGTGGTCCGGGGCGGCGGCGAGTCCGGCGTCGGCGTCGGCGGCCCACCGCATCACTCTGAGGTCGGATTTGCTGTCGCCCATCACTAGAACGAACGGGTCGTCGACGCCGAGCACGTCGAGCGCGGACTCGACGCCCGCGGCCTTGTTCAGTTCGAGCGACCCGACTTCCGCGGCGTCGGCGTGGTAGTACGCCACGTCGATTCGGTCGAACCGGGCGGCGACGGCCTCGGGGACGGCGTCGACCGACAGTTCGGGAGCGGCGTGTTCGGATTCGAGCACCTCGCGGATCTCGTTGTCCGCGTCCCCGTAGTACGCCCGCGCCCACGACGGGCCGCGGTCGGGCTCCCCCAGTTCGCCCTCGTCGGCGTCCAACGAGTTGACGACCGCCTCGCCGACCAGGTCGAGCAGGTAGACGAGCCCCTCGTCGATGACCGCCGCGGCCCGCTTGCTCCCGGTCTCGAAATTCGGCTTGAGCGTGACGTTGAACTCGTTGCCCTGCAGGTGGACCGACCGCCGGAGTTCGTCGGCGGCGTCGGGCAGCACCCGCGAGCGAATCTCGGTGAACACCGACTGAATCTCGGGGTCGAGGTCCTCGTACAGCAACCGCTTGGTGTCGGAACCGTGGCCCGGCGTGAACACGCCGGTTCCGGCCTCGTAGACGATGCTCACGTCGCCGGAGTGGACGAGTTCGTTGCCGAGACCCTGAATCGCGAACCCCTTGACGTTCTCCAGCGTCTGGCCGGTGCAGATGACGATGGGCACGCCGGCGTCGTGGAACTCGGTGAGCATGTGCAGCGTGTCGCGCGGGATCTCATTGTCGGTGCGCCCCGCCGAGCGAAGCGTCTCGTCGACGTCCAACACCAGCGCGTTCACTGCCCGGTCGTACTTCGAGTGAAGGTCGAGGGCCGTAAACGCCTGCTCTCTGCTCGCCCGCGCGGCGACTTCGGCGTACGTCGCACCCATCGCGAACGCCGACCGAATCTCGTCTTTTCGCTCCTCCAGTTCGTCGTTGGCCTCCTGCCAGTGGTCGAGGGCGACCCGGGAGTCGACCGGCGGGAACACGTCGACGAAGTTCTGGTACTCCCGCAGCGTCTTCGTGTCGAACTCGTCGTACAGTCGATACAGCAGGTCGTACCGTTCCATACTCGGAGAGGGTGTGCCGGCGTGATAAGCGCGACGACGAGCGCGCCCCGACGAAACCGTCGTCGCTCGGGGAGAGAGTAGTGAACCCTGCGCGTTCGCGTCGCCGATGCGCTCCTAACCGACGGGTTCGCGGCGGGACACAACGCTGATACTCGCGGTGTGCCAAACGTCGGGCATGCAGAACTGGACCGACAGCATCGTCGGCGAGCGGATGACCGTCGACAGGGAGTTCAACCAGCGGATTCGGGACTCGGCGTTCACGAGCCAGGAGTGGGGGCTCGTCATGACCGCTACCGAGTTCGAAATCGAGAACGCCGACGACCCCGAGAACGCGCGCATCGTCGCCAACACCGAGAAAGTCCCGCAGATAATCCCCGAACTGGAGAACGTCCGCTCGCAGATGCAGTCGATGGGCGGCGCGCCCGAGCGGAGCAACCGCGGCGGTGGCGGCATCGTCGACTCGATAAAGGGTGCACTGGGACTCGGGAGCGGCGGCGGCGGTGTCGACCAGGAGAAACTCGAACGCGCCGAGCGGCTCACCCAGGAGTACGCCGACGAGCTACAGTCGCATCTCGAACAGAAGGGAAAGTGGCAGCAGGTCCGCGTCGCCTACCAGGAGTGAGCGGTTCGGACGCGTGAACGGAAACAGGACGGGGGTCTCAGATCTCGTCGCCGCCGTGGAACAGCGTCAGTTCGCCCGCTTCGTAGATGTTGATGAGTTCGTTGACTATCTCGTCGTACTCCTCGTCCTCCTCGCGGAGGCTGTCGAGTCGGCTGACGGTTTCGTCGTCGAGGTGGATCTCGGGCATGGTCGCATCTTCACGGGCCACGGGTATAAGCATCGGCCCGCGGTGAGCGGAACCGGAGGGAAAATCGCCTCCGAAACGACGGTGTCGGCGACGGAACTCAGTCCGCTGTCTCGTCGTCCAGCAGCCGTTCGACGTCGCGCTTGGTGCTCGCCCGGAGCGTCCGCGCCGCGAGTTCCCCGGCCGACTCACGGTCCGTCTCGGCGACGTTCGCCTTCACCTCCGGAATCGTGACGGCGCTCATGCTCAGTTCGTCGAGGCCGAGGCCGACGAGTAGTTCCGTGAGGTCGGGGTCGCCCGCCATCTCGCCGCACATGCCGACCCACGCGTCGGTTCCCTCCGCTCCTTCGACGGTCCGCGCGATGGCGCGCAGCACAGGCGGGTGTTGCGGGTCGTGCAGTTCCGAGACGCGTTCGTTCCCGCGAGAGGCCGCCATCACGTACTGCGTGAGGTCGTTCGTCCCGATGGAGAGAAAGTCCGCTCGGGCGGCGAACTCGTCGGCCATGAACGCCGCCGACGGCGTCTCTATCATCAGGCCGAACTCCGGGGTCTCGCCGTCGATTCCCTCGCTTTCGAGGTCGGCGGCGACCGAGTCGAGCCTCTCGCGCGCTTGCTCGAACTCCTCGACGGTGGCGACCATCGGCACCATCACCGCCAGGTCGCCCGCGCCGTCTGCGGCCGCCCGAAGGAGCGCGCGCAGTTGCGTCTCGAAGAGGTCGGCGTCGACGCCGAGCGAGCGCCGGATGCCGCGCTCGCCGAGGAACGGGTTCTCCTCCTCGGGCAGTTCGAGGTACGGGATGGGTTTGTCGCCGCCGACGTCGAGCGTCCGGACGACGACCCGGCCATCGGGGAAAGCGTCCAGCGCCTCGACGTACGCCTCGTACTGCTCCTCCTCGTCCGGCGACGACTCGCGTTCGAGAAAGAGGAACTCGGTCCGGTAGAGGCCGATACCGTCGGCTCCCTGCTCGACCGCGCCTTCCAGTTCGGCGGGTTGGCCGACGTTCGCCGCCACCTCGACGGATTTGCCGTCGGTCGTCGCCACCGGTTCGCGGCGAACCTCCGCGCGGTCGGTGTCGGCGGCCGCCGCGCGCGTCTCCTCGTTCGGGTCGAGAACCACGTCGCCGGTATCGCCGTCGACGACGACTTCCGTGCCTTCCTCGACGGCGAACAGGTCGTCGCCGACGCCGACGACCGCCGGGAGCGCGAGCGACCGCGCGAAGATGGCCGCGTGCGACGTTCTCCCACCCGTAGCGGTGACGAACCCCGAGACGACCTCGGGGTCGAGCTGCGCCGTGTCGCTCGGCGTGAGCCGCTCGGCGAAGACGACGCTCCCCTCGGGCAGCGCCGAGAGGTCGGTCCGCTCGCCGCCGACCAAGAGGCGAAGGAGTCTGTCGCGGATGTCGCGGAGGTCGTCGGCGCGCTCGGCCATCCGGCCTTCCATCCCCTCGAACTGCTCGATGGGGCCGGCGAAGCCCTCGCGGATGGCGTGTTCGGCCGGGAGTCCGCCGTCGAGTTCGTTCCCGACGGCGTCGCCGATCTGGGGGTCGTCGAGAAACTGGAGGTGCGCGTCGAAGATAGCGGCCTCCTCGTCGCCGACCCGCTCGCGGGCGCGTTCGCGCTCGGCCTCCAGTTCGTCGCGGGCGGCGTCTCTGGCCGCCTCGAAGCGCTCGCGCTCGGTCGCCGGGTCGACGGCGTCCGGTTCCGGCGGGTCGTCGAGTTCGAGCGCCTCGCCGGGGCGGTACCAGACGACGGTGCCGACGCCCGACAGCGGCGTCGCGCCGACGCCGGAGAGCGTTCGTTCGCTCACGGGGCGGTCACTCCCCGTCCCCGTCGTTCCCGTCGTCCCCGTCGTCGCCGGCTTCAGGAGTCGACAGTATCTCTTCGAGCGCGTCGAGCGCCGCCTCGGCATCGTCGCCCTCCGCGGCGAGTCGCACCTCGTCGCCGTGGGCCGCGTTGAGGCTCGTCACCGAGAGCATGCTGGCGGCGTTCACCGGTCCGCCGTCGCCGTCGATTTTCTCTATCGTCACCTCGGCGTCGTACTCGTTCGCCGTCTGCACGAACTTCGAGGCCGGACGCGCGTGCAGTCCCGCCTCGGGGACGATGGTGACGGTTCGCTCCATCACGCCATCGCCTCCTCGCCTGTCGGCCGGGCGTCTCCGCCGCCGGTTCGCTCGTCGAATGTTGGTTCCGCGGACGGGAGCCGCTCGATGTCGTCGATGTGGTCTCGACTCATGCCAGTGTGTACGGCGCGCAGCGAAAGCTACTTTTGGTCGGTCGTGTCGAGAAAGAGACCGGTCGTGACCGGGGACATCTCTGAACCGTTCGGCGCGTGGGTGGTTTAGGGCTGTCCGGCGCGTGGGTAGCTCGGGGCCGTCCGACGCGTGGGTTGCTTGGGGTCGTCCGACGAGCGGACCGAACGGGTGGCCTCAGAGCCGTTCGACGACGGCGCTCGTCACGTCCTCGGTGGACGCGTCGCCGCCGAGGTCGGGCGTCCGCGGGCCGTCTTCGAGGACGGACTCGACGGCCGACCGGACGTTCGTCCCGGCCTCGTCGTAACCCAGGTGTTCGAGCAGCATCGCCGACGAGAACAGCGTCGCCGCCGGGTTGGCGACGCCCTCGCCCGCGATGTCGGGCGCGGTGCCGTGGACCGGTTCGAAGAGCGCGCGCTCGGGGCCGACGTTCGCCGACGGCAGCAGTCCGAGCCCGCCGACGAGACCCGCCGCGAGGTCCGAGAGCACGTCGCCCGCCAGATTGGGACAGACGACGACGCCGAACTGCGTCGGGTCGAGACAGACCCGCGTCGCGAACGCGTCCATCAGCACCTCGTCGGTGTCGACGCCGCGTTCGTCGGCGACCGAGAGAACGGCCTCGCGGAACCGACCGTCCGTCTCGCGCATCACGTTCGCCTTGTGAGCGACGGTGAAGCCGCTGTCGTCGTACTCGCCCGTAGAGACGAACTCGCAGGCGTACTCGGCGAGTCGCCGGGAGGCGGAGTCGGTGACGACCCGGGTGAGCGTCGAGAGGTCGTCGCTGAGACGGTCCTCGTGGCCCGCGTAGACACCCTCGGTGTTCTCTCTGAGGAACACGAGGTCGGTCTCCGGGCGGAGCGCGTCGACGCCGGGGTGCGCCTTCGCCGGGCGGACGTTGACGAACGAGTCGACCGCTCTCCGGAGCGGGAGGATGACGTCCGCGGCCGTCTCGCCCGCCGCGCCGAACAGCGTCGCGTCCGCCGAGGCGACGAGGTCGTACGTCTCCTCGGGCAGTGCCTCGCCGGTCTCCTCCTTCACGCGGTCGCCCGCTTCGGCTTCGACGAACTCGAACTCGCCGACCTCGTCGAGCACGCGGACGGCCGCCGGGACGACCTCCTGACCGATGCCGTCGCCGGGGATGACGACTATCTGCTCAGTCATCCGTCTCCACGTACGGCAGCGAGTCGGCCGTCTCCTGTACGGCGTTCCTGTTCGACTTCATCAGCGCCGTCGTGTCCCAGACGCCCTCGACGAGCGCCTTCCGCTGGGCGTCGTCGACGTCGACTGCGACCTCGTTGCCGCCGTAGGTGACGGTCTCGGCTTCGACGTCGACGTCGATGTCGCCGTCGGGGTTCTCGTCGGCCCACGCCTGTAGGTCGGCGATGGTCTCGGAGTCGGCGGTGACCGTCGGGATACCGAGCGCGAGACAGTTGCCCGCGAAAATCTCGGCGAACGACTCGCCGACGATGGCGTCGATACCCCAGCGCATCAGCGCCTGCGGGGCGTGCTCGCGGGAGGAGCCACAGCCGAAGTTGGCGTTGACGACGAGGACCGAGGAGTCGCGGAAGCGGTCCTCGTTGAACGGGTGGTCCTTCTCCTCGTCGTCGTCGCCAAACCGCTGGTCGAAGAAGGAGAACTGTCCGAGGCCGTCGAACGTGACGACCTTCATGAAGCGCGCCGGAATTATCTGGTCGGTGTCGATGTCGTTGCCGCGGACGGGGACGCCCGCGCCGGAGACGTGCCGGACGGTGTCGGCCGGTCCGTCCGCTGCATCGGCGCTCATACCGTCGTCACCTCCGAGAGGTTCCGCACGTCGGTAACTCTCCCTTCGAGCGCCGCCGCGGCGACCATCTGCGGGTTCATCAGAACCGTCCGGCCGTCTTTGCTTCCCTGCCGGCCGATGAAGTTCCGGTTCGACGAGGACGCGCAGGCTTCGTCGCCCTCCAGCTGGTCCTCGTTCATCCCGAGACACATCGAGCAACCGGCGTTGCGCCAGTCGAAGCCGGCCTCGCGGAACACGTCGGCGAGGCCCTCTCTCTCGGCTCGTTCTTGAACACGCTGACTGCCGGGGACGACCATCGCGCGGACGTCGGGGTGGACCTGCCGCCCCTCGACGATTTTCGCCGCGCGGCGCAGGTCGGGCAGGCGGGCGTTCGTACACGACCCGAGGAAGGCGACATCGATCTCGTAGCCCTCCATCGTGTCGCCGGGTTCGACGCCCATGTGCTCCTGCGACATTCTCGCGGTCTCCCGCTTCTCCTCGGGTAGCTCTTCGGGCGCGGGAATCGACTGGGTGACGCCGACGCCCTGACCGGGCGTGGTGCCCCACGTGACGACCGGTTCGAGTTCGTCGCCGTCGACGACGACCACGTCGTCGTACTCGGCGTCGTCGTCGGAGCGGATCGACTCCCAGTACGGCTTCAGTCGCTCGAACTTCTCGGGGTCGTCGGCGAACTCGTCGGTCTCCGCCAACCACTCGTAGGTGGTCTCGTCGGGGTTGACGTAGCCCGCGCGAGCGCCGCCCTCGATGGACATGTTGCAGATGCTCATCCGCCCCTCCATGTCGAGGTTCTCGACGGCCTCGCCGGCGTACTCGTAGACGTAGCCGACGCCGCCGTCGGTGCCGAGGCGGCGGATGACTTCGAGGATGACGTCCTTGGCTTCGACGCCCTCGGAGAGTTCGCCGGTGACCTCTATCTTCCGCACCTTCTGCTTCTCCATCGCCACACAGCCGGTGGCGAGTACGTCTCGAATCTGGCTGGTGCCGATGCCGAACGCCAACGCTCCAAAGGCGCCGTGCGTCGAGGTGTGGGAGTCGCCGCAGACGATGGTTTTGCCGGGCTGGGTGATGCCCTGCTCCGGGCCGATGACGTGGACGATACCCTGGTCGCCGCTCGTCGGGTCGGAGAAGTCGATGCCCGCCTCGCGGACGTTCTCCTCCAGTTCCGCCATCATCTCCTCGGCGGCGGCGTCGCCGTAGGGGCGCGACTGGTCCGCCGTGGGGACGATGTGGTCGACCGTCGCGTGGGTCAGTTCGGGGTAGGCGACCTTCATCTCGCGCTCGCGCAGCATGCCGAACGCCTGCGGACTCGTCACCTCGTGGATGAGGTGGAGGCCGACGAACAGTTGGGTCTGGCCGGTCGGTAGTTCGGCGACGGCGTGGCGGTCCCACACCTTGTCGTACAGCGTGCCCTCACTCATCTACCGGTTCACCCTCGCTCCGTCGTAGGTCGCGTACGGTCTGTCGCTCGTTGCCGCCGCGCGCCCACACCTCCGAGACGTCCTCGCCGTGTCGGGGCGTGTGGTCCACGTCGCGCATCGTCTCGCCCCGTCGACCCGTTCGGCCTTTCGCACCGCCGTCGGCCATCGCTGGCCCCCGCTGGAACACCGCGCCGAACGTCTCGCGCGTGGTCGGATGCGTGTGGCTCACGTCGGCCATCGTTCGTTTCTCGGTCGTGCTCTGGTTTCGTCCGCTTCGTCGGTTTCGTTCGCTCATGCTCTCACTCGCGATTTCTCGTCTTCGTCCTCGTCCGTCGTCTCGCTCTGTTCCTCCTCCGCCCACGCGAACAGGCCGCGCAGTTCCTCGCCGACGGCCTCGATGTCGTGGTTCTTCTCGGACTCGCGCAGTTGCTCGTAGCTCGGGCGGCCGGCCTGGTTCTCGACGATCCACTCGCGGGCGAACGTCCCGTTCTGGACCTGTTCGAGCACCTCCTCCATCCGCTCGCGGGCGTGGTCGTCGACGACGACGTCGCCGCGGGTGAGACCGCCGAACTCGGCGGTGTCGGAGACCGAGTCCCACATCCCGCCGAGCCCGCCCTCGTACATCAGGTCGACGATGAGTTTGAGCTCGTTGAGGCACTCGAAGTACGCCATCTCGGGGCTGTAGCCCGCGTCGACGAGCGTCTCGTAACCCGTCTTCACCAGCGAGGTGACGCCGCCGCACAGCACCGCCTGCTCGCCGAACAGGTCTGTCTCGGTCTCCTCGCGGAACGTCGTCTCGACGACGCCCGCGCGAGTGCAGCCGATGGCCTTCGCGTACGCCAGCGCCTCGCCTTTCGCGTCGCCGGTCGTGTCCTGGTAGATGGCGACGAGACCGGGCGTGCCCTGGTCGGCCTGGTAGTTGCGGCGGACGAGGTGGCCCGGCGACTTCGGCGCGACCATCGTCACGTCGATGTCCTCGGAGGGCTGAATCTGGTTGTAGTGGATGTTGAACCCGTGGGCGAACTGCAGCGTGTCGCCGGGTTCGAGTTCGTCCTCGATGGCCTCGTACACCGACGGCTGGACCGTGTCGGGTACCAGTACGGAGACGACGTCGGCGGCGGCGGCCGCCTCCACGGGCGTCGCTACCTCCAGGCCGTCGTCTCTCGCAGCGGCGCGGGAGGCCGAGTCCTCGCGCAGTCCGACGACCACGTCGACCCCGCTGTCGGCGAGGTTCTGCGCGTGGGCGTGGCCCTGACTGCCGTAGCCGAGTACGGCGACCGTCTTGCCGTCGAGGTACGTTGCGTCTGCGTCGTCGTCGTAGTAGATCGTCGCGTCGAGTTCGTCTGTCATGGTTGGTGTGTCAGTTGGTTTTCGTCGTCGTCGTCGGTTTCGTCGCGATACGTCGAGTCTTTCGGCTCGGTGGAGTGCCCCGGCTCCTCGCCAGGCGTCGTCGGCGTGTCGCCGCGGGCGAGCGCCGTCTGTCCCGTCCGCGCGATCTCGATGATGCCGAACTGTCGGAACGCGTCGACGGCGTCGTCTATCTTCTGCTGGTCGCCCGTGATCTGGACCGTGATGGTGCGCGGGCCGGCGTCGAGCGTCTGGCCCTCGTACATCTGGGTGATCGCGTGGACCTTGTCGGGTTCGTCGCCCCGAACTTTCAGCAGGACCAGTTCGGCGCGCACGGCGTCGTCGTCGAGTTCGCCGACCTGGATGACGGGTTTGAGCTTCGCCAGCTGCTTTTTGACCTGGTCGATGCCGGCGTCGGTCTCCTCGACCACGAGCGTGATTCGCGCGTGGCCGTCGACGGTCGTCTTCCCGACGGTGAGGCTCTCGATGTTGAACTGCCGCCGGGAGAACAGTCCCGAGACGCGCGAGAGCACGCCCGGTTCGTGTTCGACCAGAGCCGAGACGACCGCCGTCCGGTGTCGCGGCTTCGCCTCCGCCTCCGGGTCGATTCGGACGCCGTGGGTGTTGCGTCGGCCCTCCGGGTGGGGACGCTCGTCTGGAGCGGGACCGGGCATGCCGGGTCCGTCGAGTTCGTATCCGCGCTCGGTTTCGAACTCCGGAGCGTCCGTCGAGTCCTCGCCGCTCATAGCTGGTCCTCCGAGAGCGCGAACTTGCCGTTTGCACCGCCGCTGGCGACCATCGGGTAGACGTTCTCCGCCGGGTCGACGCGGAAGTCGACGACCGACGGCCCGTCGTAGGCGAGCGCGTTCTCGATGGCGTCGGCGGCCTCGTCGTAGTTCTCGGCGCTGAAACCGCGCGCGCCGAACGCCTCGGCGAGTTTGGCGAAGTCCGGACACCAGTCGTACTCGGCGGCCATTCGGCGGCCCTCGAAGAACGCGTCCTGCCACTGGCGGACCATCCCGATGTACTCGTTGTTCAGGACGGCGACGGTGATGTCGAGTTCCTCGCGGACGGCCACGGAGAGTTCCTGAATCGTCATCAGGAAGGAGCCGTCGCCGTCGACGCAGACCACGTCCTTGTCGGGTGCGGCGAGTTTCGCGCCGATGGCCGCGGGCAGCCCGTAGCCCATCGTGCCGAGGCCGTGCGAGGAGACCCACGTGCGCGGGTTCGTGAACGTCCAGAACTGCGCGGCCCACATCTGGTGCTGGCCGACGCCGGTGGTGACGATGGTGTCGTCGGACGTCGCCTCGTCCAGCGCCTCGACGACGAACTGCGGTTTCAGCGGCTCGTCCTCGGGAGTTTTGTACGCCAGCGGGTACTCCTCTTTCCACGTCTGGCACTGCTGTCGCCACTCGCGGGCGTCGGGCGCTTGGCCGACTTCCCCGGCCAGTTGGTCGAGGACGGCCTTCGCGTCGCCGACGACCGGGTAGTCCGCGTGGACGTTCTTCGAGATTTCCGCCTCGTCGACGTCGACGTGGACCACTTCGGCCTCGGGAGCGAAGGTGTCGACGCCGCCGGTGAGGCGGTCGTCGAACCGGCAGCCGACGGCGACGAGCAGGTCGCAGTGGGTGACCGCCATATTCGCGTAGCCGGTGCCGTGCATCCCCGCCCACGACAGGCAGAGCTCGTGGTCCTCCGGCATCGAGCCGATGGCGGGCATCGTCGTCACCACGGGAATCCCGTTGTCGACGGCGAACGCCCGAGCCTCCTCGGTGGCGTTGGCCTTGACGACGCCGCCGCCGAACAGGAGGAGCGGTTTCTCCGCGCGCTCGATGGCGGCGGCGGCCGCTTCGACCGATTCGGCGTCGGCCTCCGTCGGGGGCGTCGTCGTCTCCGGCGGCCTGGCCGGACCGGGTTCGCGGTCGGTCTCGGCCATCGTCGTGTCCTTCGGCAGGTCGACCAGCGTCGGCCCCGGTCGTCCCTCCGCGGCGAGCGCGAACGCTTCGCCCACCGTGTCGCCGACGGTGTCGGCGTCGCTGGCGAAGTAGTTGTGTTTCGTGATGGGCGCGGTGACGCCGGTGGTGTCGGTCTCCTGGAACGCGTCGGAGCCGACCATCGTCGACGGCACCTGTCCCGTCAGCGCGAGCATCGCGTCGGAATCCATGTCGGCGTCGGCGATGCCGGTGACGAGGTTCGTCGCGCCCGGCCCCGAGGTTGCGAGGCAGACGCCCGGTTCACCTCGAACGACGCCGTAGGCGTCGGCGGCGTGCGCCGCGCCCTGCTCGTGCGCCATCGTCACGTGGTGGATGTCCGAGTCGTACAGCGCGTCGTAGATGGGCATTATCGCGCCGCCCTGCACGCCGAAGGCGGTTTCGACGCCCGCGTTCTCGAGCGCGCGGACGGCCGACGACGCGCCGGTCGTGATCGGCGTCTGCGTCGTCTCGGCCGTCCGGTCGTCCTCGGTTCTCTCGTCGGTGGCGGGGGTGGTCTGTTGTTCGCTCATGCTGTCCCTCCTCTCTGGTCTGCGTCGTGTGTGGTTGGTGGGTGCGGTCGCATCGGTGGTGTGCGTGTGGCTTGGTGTCGCGGAGCGCGCGAACCGGTCGCGCGGCTCGCTCTCGAAAACGGTGCGAAACGGAGTCGGAAGAGGGGGTGGTGAGGGGCTAGGCGGCCCCTACAATAATGAGCGAACCGAGGACAGCCTCGCCGCGCAGCGACGGCTCGGGAGCCGTCGCGGACGTGCGGCGCGTCACTGACTGTCGCATCTCGTTCGCTCCGTATCACCGGTGGGTAAAAACCCTTTCGCGCCGTGCAAACGTTGCCCGAACGGGTCGCGTTCGCACGGGACGGGAGTTCCTCGGTGGGTCGCCCGCGGGGCGGTGCTCCGGCCCCGCGGAACGAATCGTAAACGCGACTGCTCGCCGGGTGGTACACCCGTGGCTCTTCGGAGCCTGCGACGCCGCGCCGGGACATCAGGCCCGGACCTCCTCCGGTCTCTCGACACCCGCGTCGTGAGCGAACTGTTCGAGGACGCTCACCGTGACGCGCCCGCCGTCCGCGCCGTAGTCTTTGACGCGACGGGTGACCTGTCTGACCTCGGCGTCCGTCGGCGAGTAGCCCGCGTCCTCCAGCCGTTTCCGAACCGAGTGCGCGCCGGTGTGTTTACCCAGCACGAACTCGCGTTTCGCGCCGACCATCTCCGGCGTCATCACGCCGGGTTCGAAGGTGTCGGCGTTCTCGATGACGCCCGCCGCGTGGATGCCGCTCTCGTGCGAGAAGGCGTTCCGGCCGACGACCGGTTTGTTCGCGGGAACCGGGATGTCCGACTTCTCCTCGACGATGCGGGCGAGTTCGGTGATTCGCGTCGTGTCGACGCCGGTGTCGACGCCGTAGACGCTCTCGGCGGCCATGACGACCTCTTCGAAGGCGGCGTTGCCGGCGCGCTCGCCGATGCCGTTGACGGACACCTGCGCCTGCGCCGCGCCCGCCTCGAACCCCGCCAGCGCGTTGGCGGCGGCGAGCCCGAAGTCGTCGTGGGTGTGGACGTCGATGCGCGCGTCGGTGTGCTCCGTGATGGACCCGATGAGGTCGCCGAAGCGCGTCGGCGTCGCGACCCCGCACGTGTCGGGGACGTTTATCCAGTCGACGTCCGCCTCGGTGACGGCCTTGATTATCTCGTAGAGGAACGCCTCGTCGGTTCGCGTGGCGTCCATCGGCGAGAACATCACGTCGACGCCCGCCTCCTTCACTCGTTCGACCGATGCGACCGCTCGTTCGACCGCCTCCTCGCGGGAGGCGTGCATCGAGTCCTGTAGCTGTACGTCACTGGTGCTGACGAACACGTGTACCATGTCGACACCGGCGTCCAGCGCGGCTTCCACGTCGCCGTCGACGACGCGGGCCAAGCCGCAGGTGGTCGTCTCCGTCGCGGCCGCGATGTCGCGGACCGCCTCGAACTCCGCGTCGGAGTTGACGGGGAAGCCAGCCTCGACGACGTGGGTGCCCATCGCGTCGAGGATCGACGCGATCTCTCGCTTGTCGTCGTAGCTGAACGAGGTGCGCGGCGACTGCTCGCCGTCGCGCAGGGTGGTGTCGAACAGTCGTACCGTCTCGATTTCAGATTCGCAGTTCAGTGTGCCGTCGAAGAACTCGACCCGCCGGGGTAGCCGACGTGTCCTCCGTGTCGTTGTGAGACATCGTGTGCCGTGCTCGGGGTGACCACACATATAAAAGTTCCTCTCAGACAGATTCGTGGCGAAATCAGGACGACATCAACGTTCGTGAACGACCGGCGAATCGCACGACTGCAACGTCCTTTCATACGACCCCATTCCTTATATCCGATAATATTGTCGGAGGTCGACAGCCCGCGCCGGCTGGACAAAATTGCCACCAAACGGCGGCGATTCGCCGTGCTACCGAGTCGCGCGCGGATTGTCACGTGAGGTGACGAAAACTGGACGCGCGTCCGTAAGGGAGCGCCACAGAACGGGACAGGTGACCGATCGGTCACAACGAGTCGGGTCCGAACGCGCTCGGGGAGACGGGCGAGCCGAGAGAACAGCGAGGTTCGAGACCCGCCGAGAAGGCGAGGATTTTTGATACCCTCGCGCAAGTGCCGCGTATGAGCGATTTCGACCTCGACCTCCGAACTGCGGAATCCCACATCGAGAACGCCGAGATTCGCGGCGACGTCGTTCTCGGCGTGCTCGACGGGTCGACGGACCCGTCCGAGTGGGTCCGAAACGTCAAGGAAGGAAACGTGTTGGTGCTGTCGGTGCACGGCGACCTGAACAAACTCGCCGCCGGGTTCGCCCGCGAAGTCAAGGACATGGGCGGACAGCTGATGCACTTCCGGAAGTTCCTCGTCGTCACCCCGCCGGGCGTCGACATCGACACCGACCGACTTCGGTAACGAGCGCCGGGTCGAGTCGCGCGCGGCTCACTCGAAGCGTCGCGTCTCCACACCGCATTCCGCACACGAGAGGACGTACACCGTCCGACCGTCGTCTTCGACCTGCTCGTACGACCGGTCGGTCTCCTCGGCGCAGGCCGGACACTCCTCCTCGATGATCGCACTGTCGGCGTCTTTCGGCGCGCCGACGGCGACGAACCGACAGGGTTGCTCGCCCGCGGCGACGGCGCGGTTCGGCGCGTTCCGGGGGACGAAGAAGGCCTCGTCGGCCTCGACCAGGAAGTTGCCCTCGGGCGTCTCGACCCGGAGTTCGCCCGAGAGCACGTAGAACAGTTCCTCGTGGTCGGGATGGCGGTGGTAGCCCCACGGCACCTGCTCGCCGGGGTCGGCCGTGAACACGTTGAACCCGAACTCGCTCGCGCCGACCGCCTCGTCTAGCTCTCTCTTCTCGCGCGTCGGGTTCGGCGTGTTCGGCACCGACTCGACGGACACCTTGCGGTACTCGGGCATGGGTCGGCGTTCGCACTTCTCACCTTTACGTCCGCGGACCGCGGCAGAACTGTTACTCGCTCTCTGCGCCGACGAACGTCAGCACGTGCCCGTCCGGGTCGCGCAGTCGCCGCTCGTCACCGCCGCTACCGGTCGGTAGCGACTCGCAGGCGAACGCCGAGAACGTCTCGGCGGCCGCGTCGGGGTCGTCGACGGCGAGACCCAGTTCGACGTGGACGCCGCCGTGGGCGTCCGCGAGTCCCAACTGCGGCTCCCACAGTTCGAGGTCGAACGGACGGTACGACGAGCGCTCCCGGGCCTCGCCGGGTCCCCGAAGGCGGACGCGCCGTCGGTCGTCGCCGCGGTCGACCACCTCGAAGCCGAGTTCGCCGTACCGTCGCTCCGCGGCGTCGAGGTCGGTCACTTCGAGAACGACCTCGAAGATGCCCGTGAGCGAGAGTGAGGCGTCGTCGTCGGCACCGTCAACGCGGTCTGTCCTCGATTCGTCGTCGGTGCCGCCGATTTCGACGCAGTGGTCATCGGGGTCGTCGACGTACAGCGACCGGTAGGAGCCGAACTGTACCTCCTCAGGGGCCAGATTCGAGAGGTGGTCGAGCCATCGGTCGTACTCGTCGCCGGGCGCGGAGAACGCGTAGTGAGTGTGGAGACCGCCGCGCGGGACGCCCGTCGGGCGTCGAATCCGGAGGTCGACGGGGCCGACGGGGTAGACGAGAACGTCGTCGCCGTCGCTCGCGGCGTCGAGACCGAGGCGGTCACCGTAGAACGACCGCGCTCGGTCGAGATACTTCACTTCGAGGCCGAGGTGTGCGAGACCGACCAGCATGTGGGGTCGTACGCCCGTGACCGGCAAGAGCGCATCGGCGAGGAGGTAGCGAAAGAGCGCGTCGGCGACGGCGAAAGGAGACTACGCGTCGCCCTCGGGGCGGAGTTCGTCGACGAGATACGTGAACAGCGCGTCGCGGAGTTCGTCGGGCGCGCTGTCTTCGTCGAGCGTCACCCAGCGGACCCGCGCGCCCTGTAGCGCCGAGAGGACGAGCGTCGCGACCGCGTCGGGGTCGACTTCGCGGAACGTTCCCTGTTCGACGCCGTCGGCGACGATGTCGACGAACAGTTCGTGGATCGCGGCGTCGTTGGTCGCCAGTTGCTCGCGGAACGCCTCGTTGTAGGGCGCTTGCGCGCGGAGTTCGAGAAGCGTCGTCTGAAACGCCTTGTGCGCCTCGCGGTCCGGACCGAAGAGGAGCATGTCGACGAGCGTCGTCAAGCGGTCCAGCGGATCCGACTCCTCGTCGAGCGCGAGCCGCTCGTCGAGCTGCGCGAGCATGTAGTCGAGGAGCGCGACGAGCAGTTCATCTTTGGTGTCGTAGTGATAGTGCAGCAGCGATTTGCTCTTGTCGAACTCGTCGGCGATTTTCTGCATCGTCAGCCCCGCGTACCCGTGTCTGGTCAGAGCGCGGAACGTCGCCTCCATGATGGCGTCGCGCGTCGGCTGGTTCGCCGTTTCCTCGGTGTCACCCATCAGTCGGTTTGACTCGTCGAACGCGTCGCTTATATCTTCTGTCTCCGTGCCCCGCGTCCGTCGGTCAGCCGTCTCCGTGCCTCGCGTCCGTCGGTCAGCCGTCGGCGTCGGTGCGGGAGTCGATGCGCTCCGCGCACCACGGGCAGAACTCCATCTCCTCTTCGACGGCTTTGCCGCAGTTCGGACAGTTCCACGTGGCTTCGGCGTCGGACGGCCCGTCGTCACCCTCGCCTGCGGCGGCCGCGTCCTCGGCGCGGAGTGTGCGGAGGCCGACGAGAACGGCGTCGAGTGCGCTCGCTACGATGACGAACGAGACGAGCAGCAGTTCTTCGAGAACGACCGGTGAACTCGGGGCCTGGTCGGCGACGAACGGCGGCCCCTGCGAGACCGTCGAGTCGAGAAACGCGACCGTCTCCGGAGAGAAGAACAGTTCTCCGACGAGGATGACGAGCGCCATCCACGCGATAGCGCGTCGCCACCGCCGCAGGTACAGGTGGCCGAGTCCGGCGATGAACATCCCGAGCGCGCCGGCGATGAACGGCTTCAGCCGTCGGAGACTGACCATAGTCGGGAGAAATCGACAGTCGAACTTGAACGTTCTGTTCGGCAGAACGGATAGTTCGAACCGGCCGGAGGGGACTCGACCCCTCGGGACGAGACCACGCGGGACGAAACCACGCGGGAGGAGACCGTGCCGGAACCGGGCGAACGAAGTCGGGCGAACGAAGCCGAACGACGCGCCGCGGTGCGGCCGGAGCGTCATTTATCCGTCTTCCGCCCTAATCTGCGTCCATGCCGATGAAAGGCGGCCGCGAGGAACTCCGCGAGATAGACCGGTGGGACCACGGCGTCGGATGGATGGCGCACCCCGGCGAGGAGATGCAGCGCGCGAGTCACGCGCTGGAGCTCGACGGCGGCGTGTGGGTCGTCGACCCCGTCGACACGGACGGCGTCGACGAACTGCTCGCCGAGTTCGGCGACGTCGCCGGCGTCGTCGTCGGCCTCGACCGGCACAAACGCGACGCCGCGGCGCTGGCCCGTCGACACGGCGTTCCCGTGTACGTCCCCGACTGGATGAGCGGAGTCGCGAAGAAACTGAACGCCGAGGTCGAGCGGTTCGGCCGCGAACTCGGCGACACGGGCGTCCGCGCGCTCACCGTCCGCGACTCGTCTGTGCCGCCGTGGCAGGAGGTCGGCCTCTACGACGAGTCGACCGGGACGCTCGTCGTCCCCGAGGCGCTCGGGACGGCGCCGTACTTCCTCGCCGAAGGCGAACGCCTCGGCGTCCACCCGATGCTTCGGCTGTTCCCGCCGACGCGCGCGCTCTCGGGTCTCGACCCCGAGCGGGTTCTCGTCGGCCACGGCGAGGGTGTTCACGAGAGCGCGAGCGAGGCGCTCGCCGACGCGCTGGAGAACTCGCGGAGGCGGACGCCGTCGCTGTACGGGAAGACGCTCAAGACGATGGTCTCCGGGTGACGGAGCGACCGAACACCCCCTCGCACCGAGTCAACGAGGTTATATCACCGCACCCGGAACGGCCGCGCGTGGTCTACGCAACCCGCGGACTGGTCGACGTGCTCTTCGGCCTCGCCGAGGACGCCGAACCGGAGCGAGCGAACGTCGTGCTGGCGACGACGCCCGCGGGCGAGTTCGAGACGGAGCTCGGATTGGACCCCGAGACGCCCGTGCTGACCCACTTTTACCTCCCGGACGCCGGGCGGTCGGTCAACGCCATCTTCGGCGTCGACCTCGCGACGCCCGCCGGTCGGGGGCGTGCTCGCTTCGTCAGCCACCCGCAGGGAAAACTCGAAGTGACGAAGCGCGACGACCTCGCGGGCGTCGTCCTCGTCGCCGTCCCGCCGTGGGAAGACCGCTCGCTCGGGGCGTTCGACCGGGCCGGGGCGCGACTGGAACTGTCGATTCTCGACGCCGAACCGCCGCAGGAATCGTTCGCCTGAGTCGGGCGACCGGCGCGACGCCGGCGGGGCGGCGGTCGGGTCTCCGACCGCGACGCTACTTCAGGTAGCCGAGGTCGGTCAACTGGTCGGCGATCTCTTCGAACTCGGCTTCGGTGAGCTGTCCCTGCCGCTGGTGTTGGATGACGATGCTCCGGAGCAGGAACCGGACGAGATCGCTCGTACTGGAGAAACTCGTCCCCTCGATGGTGTCGTCGACGCGTTCGGCGAGTTCCTTCGGGATGGAGACGGTCGTGTACTCCGTCATACACGCCTTCAGGGACGGGGGTCGGATAAAGACGCTGGCTGCCGTTGGGGTTTTGTCCTTCGAGTCCCAACAGCGCGCCATGGCAGCGCGGCCCCCACAGCGCGATAGCTCCGAACCCGACCAGATCGAGTTCGGCATCGCCGCTCTCGACGCGCGACTGTCGGACGCCGGGGTACAGTTCCCCGCGACGAGCGACGAACTCGTCGCGGCGATCGACGAAACCGAGATTCCCTGCGACGCGTCGGGGAACACGCTGCGCCTCTCGGAGGCGCTGGACCGAGTCCACCAAGACCGGTTCGAGAACAAGACCGAGTTGCTCGACAAACTCCACCCGGTGTTCGAAGAGGAGCGCGCGGCCGTCGGAAAGAGCGTCTTCGGTCGCCTCCGCGCGCTGATTCCGTTCTGAATCGGTCGCGCACCGCTCGGCCGACCTTCGCGGCGGCGTTATCGCTTCTGTCTCGGTTTCCGTTTCGGAGCCGAGGCGTCCGTTCGCTCGTCGAGTTCCTCGATTTTTCGGAGCTGCTCGCGGTGGAACGTGAGAATCATGTCCGCCAGCACGCCGAAGATGAGCAGTTGGACGCCGAAGAGGATACCCGCGGCCGCGCTGACGGCGATGACCTCGTGCGAGACGCGGGGCGGGACGAACCACTCGTAGGCGACGTAGAGCGTCAACAGCAGTCCCGTCAACGTCGAGAGAACCCCGACGCTGCCGAAGTAGAACAGCGGGTTGTTCGTCTTCGCGCGGCGGTACAGTTCGAGGAAGATGATGCTGCCGTCGCGGAACGGGCGGAGGTTCGTGTCCGACCCGTCCGGACGGGGGTGGTAGGTGACCGGGACGACGGCCGTCGGAACGTTCCGCTTCGCGCACTCGACGGACATCTCGGTCTCGATACCGAACCCGTCGGAGGTGAGGTCGAGTCGCTCGAACGACTCGCGGGTGAACGCGCGGTAGCCGCTGAGGATGTCCGCGAAGTTCTCGCCGTGGATGTACGCGAACGCCCGGTTGACGATGCGGTTGCCGAGTTTGTTCAGCCCCGTCATCGCTCCGGGACGCATGTCGGCGAAGCGGTTGCCGACGACGTGTTCGTAGCCGTCGTCGAGCGGTTCGAGCATCGCCGCGGCGTCGTTCGGCGGGTTCGTTCCGTCGCCGTCGGCCATCAGCACGTACGGCGCGTCGATGTACTCCATCGCCTCGCGGATGGCCTGTCCCTTCCCGGTCCCGGACTGGGTCTCGACGCGTGCGCCGTGCTGTCGGGCGATGTCGCGCGTGCCGTCCGTGGAGCGGCCGTCGATGACGAGGACGTCGGAGAAGCCCTGCTCGCGGTAGCCGTCGACGACTTCGCCGATAGTCTCGGCCTCGTCGTACGTGGGGAGGAGCACACAGACGTCGGCGCGGTCCATTGGCGTGACCTGTGTGAGGGTCGCATAAAAACGCTTCCTCCTGCTCTGAGAAGGGGTCGAAAGCCCACATCGCGGGGGTTTTTGTCACCCGGCCGGATACCGGCAGACATGAAGCGTCTCGCCCGGCTCGCCGGACTGCTGTTCTTCCTGGCCGGCCTGCCGTACGCGCTGTTCCTGTTGCTTTTAGGGTTGGTGCGACCCGAGGGCTCACCCGCCGAGAAACGCCCGCAAGAGCCGACAGTCAGCGTCGTGCTCCCGACGTACAACGAGGAGCGCATCGTCGAGAACAAGCTCGAAGACATCCTCGCGCTCGACTACCCGATGGAGAAAGTCGAAGTGGTCGTCGTCGACTCCAGCGACGACGCGACCCCCGACCTGGTCGAGGCGTTCTTCGCCGAGCGCGACGCGCCGACGCTGACGCTCCTGCGCGAGGACGAACGACGCGGACTCGCCATCGCGCTCAACGAGGCGTACGCGGCGGCCTCGAACGAGGTCGTCGTCAAGACCGACTGCGACTCCAAAATCGCGCCCGACGCGCTCCGCGAGGCGGTGGCGAACCTCGCCGACCCCGCGGTGCAGGGCGTCACCGGCCGCAACGTCGACGTGCTCGGCGGCAGCGAAGTCGAGGAGGGGTACCGCGACGTTCAGGCGCGGATTCAGACGCTCGAGTCGCACCTCGACTCGACGCTCATCTTCCACGGGCCGTTCTCGGCGTTCGAGCGCGACGCCATCGTCCCCATCGACGAGGACTCCATCGCCGACGACACCGAACTGGCGATGAAGATTCGGAAGAACGGCGGCCGCGTCGTCTTCGACCCGGCCATCCAGTATATGGAGGCGTCGCACTCGGCGTTCCGCAAGCGACGAAAGCAGAAGGACCGCCGCGCGATGGGCTTGGTTCGCCTGCTCTCTCGCAACCGCGACGCGCTGTTTCGCCACGGGCTGTACGGCTGGGTCGTCCTCCCGTTCAACTGGTGTTTCATGGTGCTGTCGCCGTGGGCCATCGCCGCGGGCATCGTCGCGTTCACGCTCGCGCTGGCGGCGTTCGGCGGCCCGCTCGCGCTCGCGGTTCCGGTGCTCCTCCTGTCGGTCGTCGCGCTCGGGTCGACGGAACGGCTCGGACCCGCACAGCCCGCGTACGCCCTGTTCGACACGCAGATATCGCTGTGGTGGGCGAGCGTCCGACTCCTCCAGGGCGAGGGCGGCCCCATCTGGGAGGTCGACGCCGAACTGCGCGAGCAGTACGAGTAGCGCCCCGCACTCCGATGAAGATTCTTCAAGTCACCCACCGTTATCCGCCCCGCGCGGGCGGCGTCGAGACGCACGTCCAGCGGGTCAGCGAGGAACTCGTCGCACGCGGCCACCGAGTCACCGTCGTCACCGCCGACGCCGGGTCAGACGTATCGCGACGCGAGCGTCGAAACGGCGTGAGAATCCGGCGGTGCCGGGGCGTCGCTCCCGGCGGCGCGTTCCACTTCGCGCCGGGCGTGGCGCGGGTCGTCGCCGACGCGGCCGCGGACGCCGACCTCGTTCACGCGCACAACTACCACTCGTTTCCGCTCGCGCTGGCTGCACTCGGCGCTAAGTCGCGGCCGTTCGTCGCCACGCCGCACTACCACGGTTCCAGCGCGGACGGCCTCCGCGACCGACTGCTCGGACTCTACCGGCCGGTTGGGAGAGAAGCGCTCCGCCGCGCCGACGCCGTCGTCGCGGTCAGCGAGTGGGAGAGGGAGCGATTGAAAGCGGATTTCGGTGTCGACGCGGCGGTGATTCCGAACGGCCTCGACGTGGACAGATTCGAGAACGCGACGCCGCTCGCCCGCGAGCGCCCACGGCCGTACCTGCTCGCGGTCGGCCGACTCGTCGAGTACAAGGGCGTCCAGCACGCGATTCGGGCGCTCGCCGCGCTCCCCGAGTACGACCTGCTCGTCGCCGGGAGCGGGCCGTATCGTCCGGAGCTGGAGACGCTCGCGCGCGACGTCGGCGTCGCCGACCGCGTCGAATTTCTGGGCTACGTCGACGACGACGACCTGCCGAACCTCTACGCGGGCGCGGCGGCGCATCTCGCGCTGTCGACGCACGAGGCGTACGGGATGACCGTCGCCGAGTCGCTCGCCGCCGGAACGCCCGCGCTCGTCAGGGAGGCGGGCGCGCTGGTCGACTGGGCCGGGCGGTCCGACTGTCTGGGAATCTCGCGCGTCGACCCCGAGACGGTGGCCGACGCCGTCCGGCGGGTGGTCGAACTCGACGCCCCTGCGACGCCGCTGCCGACGTGGGTCGAGGTGGTCGACGCGCTCGAATCGAAGTACCGTGCGCTTTTGTCCTCCGACGCGGAGGGTCGGCCATGAACGTCCTCCTCGTCACCGTCGACTCGCTGCGGGCCGACCGGGTGAACGACCGGGTGATGCCCTTCGCCCGGTCGTTCGCAGACGGCGCGCTGGAGTTCACCGACTGCGTCGCCAACGGGCCGTCGACGCCCGCGTCGTTCCCGGCGATTCACGCCAGTCGACACTTCGCCAGCATCGAAGGGCTGGGAATCCCCGAAGCGGGGGGAAACGACCGAGCCGAGAGCGTCGTCACGCTCGCCGAGCAGTTCCGAAAAAACGGTTACGCGACGGCGGGCTTCACGGACAACCACTTCGCCAGCGGCAGTTACCACTACGACCGCGGCTTCGATCTGATGCACGACGCCAGCGGGTCGGCGGAGGCGGGAAAGCTCAAGCAGTTCGTCCAGTCGAACCTCGACAAAGACGGTCCGCTCTTTCGCAGCATCGAGCGCGTCTACAACCGCGTCGACGCCGCGATGGCAACCGCGTCGAGCGGCGACGCCAGCGAGTACGAGCGCGCCGAGTCACTGAACCGGCGGTTCCTCGACTGGGTCGACACCGTGCCCGAGGAGCAACCGTGGTTCGCGTGGCTGCACTACATGGACGTCCACCACCCCTACGAGGCCCCCGGGGAGTACCAGCGGCGGTTCCTCGACTCCCCCCGCAGCGTCGCCGACTGTCGCCGGCTCTCGCGGAAGGGGACCCACCACCCCGAGGAGATGACCGACGCCGAGTGGGAGACGATTCGCCGCCTCTACGACGCCGAATGCGCCTACACCGACGACCAGTTCGAGGCACTCGTCGGCGCGCTGGAGGAGCGAGGAGTCCGCGAGGAGACCGCGGTCTGTCTCACCGCCGACCACGGCGAACTCGTCGGCGAACACGACCACGCCGGTCACCCGCCGGAGTTCTGGGAGGGCGTCGTCCGCGTGCCGTTCGTCCTCGACGGAGTCGGCGGCGACGAAACAGGAAAACAGACCGTCGACGGGCAGATTCGGCTGCTCGACACCGCGCCGACGCTCGCCGAGGCGGTCGGCGTCGACGCCCCGTCGGCGTGGCAGGGCGAGTCGGCGCTCGAACTCGCCCGCGGCGAGGTCGACGCCCGCGAGTACGCTTTCGGCGACGTGGGTCGGCAGGTCGACTACGGGCGCTGTTACGCCCGGCGTGCCGACGGCTGGAAACTGCTCCGCCACGCCGACGACGGCGAGTTCTTCTTCCAGATTCGGGAGACGCCCGAGGAGCGTCCGGAGGACGACCGCCGGGAGTCGAACCCGGCAGAGTACGAGGCGCTGAGCGAGGCGTTAGACGAGCACCGAGAACAGATGCGGCGCCTCCGCGGCGGCGACGTCGCCGTCGACGAGGACGACGAGATGGTCGAGAAACACCTGCGGGATTTGGGGTACATGGAATGACGCTTGGCGACTGGCTCTCCGACACGAGAGAAAGAGTCCGAGACGACGGCGTCGCAGGCCTCCGCGAGAGCGGCTACGAACTGTATCTCGGAGGCTTACGCCGCGTCAACGAGTTCTACCCCGAGGGAACGAACGTGTACGACCGCGAGTGGGACGCGCTAATTCTCCTCGACGCCTGTCGTGTCGACCTGATGCGCGAAGTCGCCGACGAGTATCCGTTCCTGAATCGTCCCAGTGAACTCGTGTCGGTCGGCAGTTCCTCTATCGACTGGATGGAGCGGACGTTCACCCAGGGGCGAGGAGAGGAGATGCGCCGGACGGCGTACGTCACCGGCAATCCGTTCAGCCACCGCGTGCTCTCCGAAGGCGACCTTTTGCGCCTTGACGACGTGTGGCGCTACGCGTGGGACGATGACGCCGGGACGATTCCGGCGCGACCCATCACCGACCGCGCCATCGCAGCAGGAAGAGAGACGGACGCCGACCGCCTCGTCGTCCACTACATGCAACCGCACTTCCCGTCGGTGCCGGACCCCCTCGGCGGCGGGATGAACAGCGAGACGCTCGGCGAGGGTGCCGGGTGGGACTCGCCGTGGGACCGGCTGCAACGCGGCGAACTCACCGAGGGGCGGGTGTGGGAGAGTTACCGGGAGAACCTCCGGTACGTGCTCGACGACGTTTCCCTCCTGCTCGAAAATCTCGACGCCGAGCGGGTCGTCATCAGCGCCGACCACGGCAACGCGAAGGGCGAGTGGGGCGTCTACGGCCACCCGAAAGTGCCCATTCCGTCGGTTCGGCGGGTGCCGTGGTACGAGACGACCGCCGAGGACGAGGGGACGCACGAACCCGAAACGGAGCGAAACGTCGAGCGCGGCGCTATCGAGGAGAAACTGGGCGCGCTCGGCTATCTCTGAGTGTCTAAGACGTTTTCAGTCGATGTAGCCGAGGTTCGTCAGCCGCTCCTGCACGTCACTCATGCTGCCGTCATCCTTCTCTCCGGTGACGGTGACGCCTTCTCTGTCGGCGAGGTGCGCGCGGAGCACCGCTTCGAGTTCCTCGGGGTGGTCGCCCCAGCGGTCCTCGCGCTCCAGCGGGTCGTTGGGTCGGAAGAAGGCGTGCCAGCCGGTGTCGGGGTGGTGAAGCACTTTCCACTCCTCGCCGACGGCGGCCGCGCGGGCGTCGCCCTCGCCCGCGAGATTCTCGACGACCACGGACCCTCTCCGTTCTCGCTCGTCGCCGAGCAACGACGGTCGGTCGGCGAGGCGTTCGTCGCTCCCGGCGATGTCGAGGATGGTGCTCCCGAGGTCGAGCAGCGTGTGCGGACCCTCGATTCTCCCCGTCTCGCCGACGTTTCGCATCACCAGCGGGACGCGGGTGAGCGTGTCGTACATCCGCTGGGAGGAGTGGCCGTACTCGCCGTGCTCGCCGAGTTCGTCGCCGTGGTCGCTGTGGACGACCAGCGCCGCGTCGTCGTTGTCCGTTTCTTCGAGGAGGCCGTCCAACTTCCGGAGGAACGCGTCGGCGTGGCGAATCTCGTTGTCGTAGGCGTTGACGATGGCCGGACGACGGTCGCCGGTCCGCTCGGGGTACCGTCGCATGACGTAGTTCCACGCGTGTGCGCCGCGGAACCCCGGTTGCTCCCACTCGCGGTACTCCGGCGGCGCACACCACGGGTGGTGCGTGTCGACGAGTAAGACCCAGAGAAACCACGGTTCGGGCGCTTCGCGGACGAACTGCTCCACGTCGTCCCACATCCGCTCCCACTCGACGTACGACGGCGTCTTCAGCGCGATGTTGCGGCCGTGGATGACCGCGCCGGCGACGCCGAGGCGGCGCAGCGTCGGCAGCAGTCGCTCTTTCTTTACTCGATTCCACCACTTCGCCGAGTCGGAGTCGCCGTCGGACTCGGTGACGACGTTGTCCTTGTACACGTCCCACCCGCGGTCCCAGCCGTAAAAGCGGCTCATGAGCGCGTTCGAGTGGACCGCACCGGTGTGGTAGCCGGCCTCGGAGAGCGCCTCCGAGAGCAGGCGGCGGTCGGCGTTGGCCGCCTTCCAGTCCGCGGGTTCGATGGACTGTTGGGTCGCGTCGGCGTGCGCGCCCGTGAACGCGCCGGTGAAACTCGTGATGGTACCGACGCCCGGTACCTGCGCGTCCTCGAAGACGAGGCCGTCGGCGGCGACGCTCGTCAGATACGGGGCGGTCTCGCGCTCGTAACCGTGCGTCGAGAGGTGGTCGGCGCGGACGCTGTCCCACGAGACGAGGAGGGTGTTCGGGCGGTCGGACATACCCGAGAGTCGTCGGCGTCTCGTTTGTATTTTGTGAGTTTCCGAGGAATCGTAGTCGTGCGCCCGCGAACTCAGTCCAGATATCCCAAATCGCGTAGCGTCTCCTGCACTTCGTCGCCCGCCGTGTCGCCGCCGCCGGACGTCGCCGTCGCCGGCCCCTCCTCGACGCTGCGCTGCTGGGGTTCGCCGATGAGAATCGCCCGCAGGACGTCGCCGTCGATGTCTCGGGGGACCGGCGCGCCGAACCAGTGGAGGATGGTCGGTGCGAGGTCGTACAGCGTGCAGTCGAACCGGCCGGAGCTGAACCCGTCGCCCCACGCACCGAAGACGCCCTGCCTGCGGTGCGTCGCCAACCACTCGGTCCGCTCGCCGAAGACGCGACCGCCGACGGCCTCGGGCGCGTCGACGCCCGTCGCGTACTCGACGACGAGGTCCGGCGCGCGGTGCAGCTCGCCCGTGTAGACGTCGTCGGGTTCGTGAACCGCCGATACAACGGGGTCGCCGTCGGGCGTCTCCAGCGACGAGAGCGCCTCCGACAGCGACGCCCGGTAGGTCTGTTTCGCCGCGTCGCTCTCGAAGGCGGCGTCGTTCAGGTAGATGGGGCCGCGGCCGAGCGAGATGGCTCTCGTCTCCGACCAGTCGATGGGCGCGTCCTGGATGGCGACGCGACCGCTCTCGCTGGGGAAGAAGCGCTGCAAGGATTCGGGAATCAACCCCTGCGCGAGGTTGACGAGGCCGAGGCGGTCGACGAGGCGCTTGAGTCGCTCGCGTGTGATGCCGACGGAGGCGAGCGCGTCGCGGCCGCCCGCGTCGTCGACGGCGAGGTCGCCGCGCTCTACGAGCCACTGGTTGACGAGAAACGTCTCGTCTATCTCGGTGAACCCGTGGTCGCTCATCAGAAACACCGCCTCGGCGTCCTCGCGGTCGAGCAGCGCCGCGATGCGGCGATCGATGCGTTCGTACAGTTCCCGAATCATCTCGGGCCGGTCCCAGAGCCGGTGCTGGACCGTGTCGGTGACGAAGACGGTGAGGTGGACGAGGTCGCACGCTTTCTCGTCGGCGAACCACTCGGCGGCGTCGAAGCGCTGGTCGGCGAGCGTCTTCGCCTCCGAGACGAGTTCCTCGGGCGACGCCTCGTCGAGGACGAGGTCGGGTTTCGTCCGGTAGTCCGGCACCGCGTCGAGGAGTTCGGTTTTCAACGATGCCGGTTTCGTGAACTCGCCGCGCTCGGAGGCGGGACTGCCGGCGACGGTCAGCACGCCGTCGTCGGTGTTCGGCGGGTGCGTCGTCGGCATGTTGACGACGGCGGGGGTGAATCCCTCGTCGGCCAACACGTCCCAGTACTCCCGCGAGCGGAAGTTCGAGGAGTCGTTCGTCGTTATCGACTGCGACTCGCGGTCGAAGCCGAACCACTCGTAGACGCCGAGCTTGCCGGGCGTCTTGCCGGTCGAGTAGCACTTCCAGGCGGGGAAAGTGATCGGCGGGAGCGTACTCTCTAAGTTCCCGGAGACGCCCTCGTCGGCGATACGGGCGAATCCCGGGAGGTCACCCGCGTCGATACCGTCGCGGAGCAACGACCAGTCGGCCCCGTCGAGTCCGACGACGTAGACGGTCATGTCCGGGCTATCGGCACACCCGCGTTAAAGTGCTTCGAGTACGGTATCGAACGCCTCAGCGAAGCCGTTCGTGCGGCTCTCGGCGTCGAACGTCGCCCCGCGCTCCCGAGCGCGCGACGAGAGGTCTCGTCGCTCCGAGCCGTCGCGCTCGAAGTACGCGACGACGCCCGCAGCGAGCGCCTCGGGAGCGGGGTCGACGACGAGTTCGGGCGAGAGCGCGCGGGCCTCCGACCGCGTCCCCGTCGTCTCGGTGACCAGCGGCGGCAACCCGGCTCGCATCGCTTCGAGCACGCTCACGGGGAAGGTGTCCATCCGCGACGGCTGAACGTACAGCGAGGCGGGCGCGAAGGCGTCCGCGAGGTTCTCGACGTAACCGCGGACCTCGACGCCGGGCGTCTCGGCGTACGACTCGGGGTGACCGCCGCCGACGACGTGCAGTTCCGCGTCGGGAACCGACTCGCGGACCGTCGGCCACGCCTCGACGAGCATGTCGACGCCCTTGTAGCGCCACGGGCGGCCGACGGTGACGGCGACGTCGTCGTCGAGCGCGGGGGAGACGCCGCCGAGCGCGTCGTACACCTTCGGTTGGATGAACGGGTGAGCGACTTCGATGGGCGTGTCGGGGCCGACGACGGGTCGCGTGAACTCGGCGGCGAACTCGGAGACGGCGACGACGCCGTCGATAAACCGAGAGCCGACCGCGCCGACGGCCGGTTTGCCGAAGCGACCGACGAGCGATTTGAACCCCGAACTCCCCTCGAACTCCGACTGGCCGAGGCTGTAGAGGCCGTGGTCGGCGCAGAGGTAGACGAGCTTCGAGCGACGGACCGCACGGTGGGCGAGCGCCGCGTACAGCGGCCGAGAGCCTTCGACGAGATACACGTCGTACGAGGGGTAACGAAGCCCGTTGTACACGTCGCCGACGAGGCTGTCGGAGAGCGGGCCGAGCGAGTGTCGCTGGAAGTCGACCAGGTCGGCATCGATGGCCTCGGCGAAGCCGCGGTGGGCGGGGTGGGGGTCCTGATACAGCATCGCGACCCGTGCGGTCCGTCGATTCACGGGAGAAGCGGCGAGCGAGAGGGGTATAAATCCGCTGGACTCCGCCGGACGCCGCCGCGCCGTCGACGGCGGTTCTGACACGCAAACGATATTACCGTTCCTCCGAAACGACCGTTATGGACTCTCCGCCCAACGTCCTCCTCGTCGTCTGCGACACCCTCCGCGTCGACGCCCTCTCCCGTTACGCCGACGACGCGCCGCCGACGCCGAACCTCGACCGCCTCGCCACCGAGGGGACGACGTTCGAGAACGCGTTCGCCGTCGGGTCGTGGACGCCGCCCTCGCACGGCGCGCTGTTCACCGGCCGGTATCCCTCCGAGACGGGGTTCGCCGGCGCGTGGCCCTCGCTGTCGGACGACGAGACCACGATGGCCGAACGGTTCCGCGACGCCGGATACGACACCATCGGGATTCCGGGGCCGTCGAAGATGGGGTCGCCGGTCGGTCTCGACCGCGGCTTCGACGAGTACTACGAGGTGTACGAGGAGATGGCGAAGCGACCCTCGCTGCGGTATCTCGGACAGCTGCTCACCGACGAGTTCGTCCGCCGCGACTTCGCGCGCCTCGCCACCCGCGGCAACGACTACTACACAGAAATCAAGCTGGAGAAGCTCCGCCGGTTCGTCGCCGAGGCCGACGCGCCGTGGTTCGCGATGGCGAATCTCACTACCGTTCACGCGCCGTACCGGGTGCCGAAGCCGTACATGCGCGAGGAGACGCCCGAGTTGCGCAGACCGTTCTTCCCGCTGCTGGAGGAGTTTCGCCCGTCGGCGGTGCGGTTCGACCGCGACGACGTACGGCCCGAGCGGCTGTTCGCGGCGGCCGACGGCGCGTCGGCGACCAGCATCGCGATGCGGCAGTACGAGACCGGCGAGTATCTCACGGACGCGGAGCTCTCGGTGCTCAGGGCGTGGTACCGCGCCTGCGTCCGGTATCTGGACGCCCGACTCGGCGACCTGTTCGACTGGCTCGACGAGACGGGCCGGCGCGGGGAGACCCACATCGTCCTCACCTCCGACCACGGCGAGTGCTTCGGCGAGCACGGAACGATGTACCACGGGTACTTCCTCCACGACGAGTTGCTGCACGTTCCGCTGGTCGTCAGCGGTCCCGAAGTCCCCGCCGGAGAGCGCCGCTCGGACCTCGTCTCGCTCGTCGACGTGTTCGACACGCTCTGCGACCTCTCGGGCGTCTCGGCCCCGGAGGCGACGAGCGGGCGGGCGCTGTTCGCCCGCGACGCGGACGACGGGAACGAGTCGAACGACGACGGGCGCGACGCGGTGTTCGCGGAGACGGCGGTTATGGACGAACGTGACCGGGAGGCCGCCGCAGAGGTGTCGAGGGAGACGCTTTCGGCGTTCGAGACGGGCAAGAAGTCGATTCGGACGGCGACACATCGCTTCGAGCGACGGTCGGACGGGAGCGAGCGACTGTACGACGTGCGGACTGGCGAAGAGACCGACGACCCGGCACTCGCGGATTCGTTGCGCGAGCGGTTGGTCGGGACGCTCGGCGAGGAGTTCGTCGTCGACGGGGAGGAAGAACGGGAGTACAGCGCGGGCGTCGAGCGGAACCTTCGGGAGCTCGGCTATCTCGAGTAGCCCGCCGTCGGTCGACCGGAGTGGACGCCTCCAACGAAGTAGATAGGGAACGTTTTAGCCACCAAGCCTGTGCGGGAAACCATGCGAACCCTGTTGGTCGGACTCGACGCCGCCAGTCTGCCCGTCCTTCGACCGCTGTTCGACGACGGGGACCTGCCGACGCTCCGCTCGCTGTTCGACGAGGGTGCGACCGCGCCGCTGGAGTCGCAGATTCCGCCGTGGACCGCGAGCGCGTGGCCCTCGCTGTACACGGGGAAGAACCCCGGGAAACACGGCGTCTTCGACTTCCTCTCCTTCGACGGCTACGAGTGGGACATCGTCAACTCGACGGACGTGAAGGCGCGGACGATGTGGGAGTACGCCGACGAGGCAGGCCTGACGAGCGTCGTCGTCAACGCGCCCGTCACCGACCCGCCGCGGGAGTTCGACGGCGCGCTCGTGCCGGGGTATCTGGCTGCCGAGAAACCGCGCTGTCACCCCGAGGGACTGCTCGACGACATCGAGGACGACGTGGGGCCGTACCGCGTCTACGCCGAACGAGAGACCGACGAACGCCGCAGCGACGAGGCGAAGTTCCGCGACTACGTCGAACTGAGCCACCTTCGAGGGCGAACGTTCCGCTATCTCGCCGACCGGTTCGACCCCGAGTTCGGCTTCGTTCAGTTCCAGAAAACCGACGCCGTCTTCCACGACTTCCCCGACGACCAGAGGAAAGTCCGCGACATCTACCGCGCCGTCGACGAGGAACTCGCCGAGATTCTCGACGCCTGCGACCCCGAGGTCGTCGTCGTCGCCAGCGACCACGGGATGGGCGAGTACGACGGCTACGAGTTCCGCGTCAACCAGTTCCTGAAGGAACAGGGCCGGGTCGTCACCGCCCGCGGCGGCCAGGACGTGCCCTCGTGGTTCCAGATCAAGGATAGCGAGTTGACCGACGAGTCCGAATCGAGTGAGGAAAACGGCGACAGCGGTACACAGCTACTCTCGGCCGTCGCCGCCGCCGCGGCGCGCGCAGGACTGACCTACCAGCGCGGAAAGGCGATTCTCGACCGCGTCGGTCTCGCGGAGTTCGTCGGCCGCCACGTTCCCGTTTCCGTCGTGTTCGCGGCCAGCGAGTCCGTCGATTTCGCCGCGTCGGAAGCCTATCTCCGCTCGCCCTCGGAGTTGGGGATTCGGCTCAACGTCGAAGGGAGAGAGCCCGACGGGGCGGTCCCCGCCGAAGCGTACGACGCGGTCCGCGAGGCGCTGATGGAGGAGTTGCGCGCAGCGACGACGCCCGACGGAGAGCCGGTGTTCGAGCGCGTCCTCCCCCGCGAGGAGGTGTTCGAGGGACCCTATGCCGAGGAAGCGGTCGACATTGTCACCGTCCCTACCGAATTCGAACACTCGCTGTCGGCACTCGTCGGCGAGCAGTTCGGCGACCCCGAACCGTGGAATCACAAACTCGACGGCGTGGTTTCGGTGTCGGGCGCGGACGTCGATGCCGACGCCGACCTCTCGGGCGCACATCTGTTCGACGTCGCGCCGACCGTGTTGGCGACGCTCGGTATCGCACCGGACGTCGAGATGGACGGCGAGACGCTCCCCTGTGTCTCCGGGCCGGAGCCGGAAGCGTATCCCGAGTTCGACGTGGGCGGACGGGCGCGGACCGACGACGACGAGGTGGCGAGTCGACTCGCGGATTTGGGGTATCTGGAGTGACTCGCCGCCCGAGAGACCGAACGGCTTTTACTCGGAACCCACATCGCTTCCGGCATGATTGTCCTCGGTCTGGACGGCGCGACCCACTCGCTGATTCGTCCGTGGGTCGACGCGGGACACCTCCCGACGTTCGCCCGCCTCTACGAGGAGAGCGTCCACGGCGACTTAGAGAGCACCATCCCGGAGATCACGGTTCCGGCGTGGCCCGCCTTCGCCACCGGTAGAAACCCCGAGCGACTCGACGTCTACGGCTTCACGCACTTCAACCGCGAGACGCGCGAGTTGGACCTGAGCCACGACGAGTTCGTCCCCGGAAAGATGTGGGACGTCGTCGACGACCAGGGCGGGCGCTGCGTCGTGTTCAACATCCCCGGGTCGTACCCGTGGCAGGCCATCGACGGCACGATAATCGCCGCCGCGCCCGAGTACAAAGAGAGTTACAGCTACCCCGAGGGGCGCTGGGAGGAGTTGGAGTCGGTCGTCGGCGACTACAAGCTCAGAAACGACGCGACCCCCGGAAGCCGGAACTACGTCGACCAGAGCCTCTCGCTCGTCGACAAACGCTTCGACGGCTTCGAGCACTTCATCGAGAAGGAGGAGCCCGAGTTGGCGGTCGGCCTCGTCCGCGCGACGGACCGCGTCGCCCACCACTACTGGGGGACGGACACGCTACCGCCCGCCGACGAGTCGAACCCGATATTCGAGGTGTACCGCCGCGTCGACGAGCGCCTCGGCGAGTTCCTCGACGCCCACGAAGACGAGGACGTCGTCGTGATGAGCGACCACGGCTTCGAGGCCGTCTCGAAGAAGTTCGCGCCGAACTACGCGCTGTCGCAGGCCGGACTCGTCCGCCTCAACGAGAGCGGCGACGGGAAGAAGCAGGCGCTCGGGAAACTCCGCGACGCCGCCAGCGACGCGCTCGGTCGGGTCGGCCTGCTGACGCTCGCGCGCAACGTCGTCCCCGAGAGCTACGTCGCCGACCTCCCGACTGGGTCGACGCTCGGCCTCGACAACGCCATCAGCCTCGGTCGCATCGACTGGGAGCGGACTCGCGCCGTCGCCGACGTCGGCCAGAAGACGACGATGGTGTACGCGCTCACCGACGACGCCGACGAGCGCGCTGAAATCGTCGCCGAAGCCCGCGAAGCACTCGTCGACTCGGCCGACGACGCCGGACTCGACGTGCGCTTCGTCGAACTCGACCGCGGCGGACCGCACACGCCGGACCTCACGATGGTCATCGAGACGCCCGAGGTCCACGCCTCCTCGCGGTTCGACGTGGAGTCGCCGCTGTTCGACGCCTCGACGAGCGGCCACGCTCGCAACGGCATCTTCTTCGCGCGCGGTCCGTCGTTCCGCACCGGCACCGTTGACGGCGCTCACATCACCGACATCGCGCCGACGGTGCTGCACGCGCTCGGCCGGGCGCTCCCGAACTCGATCGACGGCGACGTGCTGGACGTGTTCGCCGCCGGAAGCGACGCCGCGCAGCGAGAGCCCGAGTACTACGACTTCGCCGGCGAGAGCGCGGTCAACGAGGGCGGCGTCTCCGGCGACGACGAACGCGAGACGGAGGTCAAATCCCGCCTGCGTGAACTCGGCTACCTCGAATAATGAAGGTCGGCGCGGAGGTCTCGAAACGGTTTGTGGCGAACGTCTTCGGAACCGTCGCCGGATTCGCGGGGACGGTGTACTTCACGCGCCTCTTGGGGACGTCGGGTCTCGGCGTCTACGCCATCTTCACGAGTTTCCAGATGGCGGCGGCGACACTCGTGACGTTCGGGCTCTTCAGCGCGCTCACCAAGCGAGTCAGCGAGGGCGAGAACGAGGCCAAACACTTCACGAGCGGTGTCCTCATCGTCCTCGTCGGAACCGCCATCTCTGCCGTCGCGTTCGCGGCGGCCGCGCCGCTCGTCAACGGGATTCTCGACGCCGACGCCGCGCTGCTCGTCCCGCTCGGCATCCTCTCGTGGAGCCTCATGCGAGTGACCGGGGCGTTCCTCGAAGGGAAGGGGAAAGTGGCGCTGGTGGGCTTCATCGAGAACGGGCGCTACATCGTCATCGTCGGCATCCAGACCGCGCTGTTGCTCCTCGGGTACGAGGTGTACGCGCTGCTGTGGGGGCTCGTCCTCGGGCAGTTCGCGACGTTTCTCGTCGCCTACCTCGGCTACGCGCGCGTGATTCCCGCGTTCCCCTCGCGCGAACTCGTCGGAGACTTCCTCTCCTTCTCGAAGTACACCTACGTGCAGTCGCTCGGGTCGCAACTGTTCAAACAGGCCGACTACATCGTCCTCGGCCAGCTGTTCGGCAGCAGTGCGGCCGGGCTGTACAAGCTCTCGTTCACGCTGACGGAGGCGGCGATGCTGTTCTCGTCGGCGCTGTCGGACGTCTCGTTTCCGGAGTTCTCGCGGCTCGAAGCGAATGACCGCGCCGAGCGCATCCGCGAACTGCTCGCCAAGTCGGTGACGTACGCCGGCTTGTTCGCCATCCCGGCCATCGGCGGCGGCCTCATCGTCGGCAACGACATCCTCTCGGTTATCTACGACGTCGACCCCGGAACGGTCTCGCTCGGCGCCGTCGGCGCCGTCGGCGTCGGTAACCTCCTCATCGCCGTGCTGGCGCTGGCGAACCTCTCGAACGGCTACCGGAGCGTCCTCGAATCGTACTTCCTCGGGACGAACCGTCCGCGAATCAGCGCGCTGAGTTCGGTCGTGCTCATCGCGACGTACGCCGTTTTCGTCCTCCCGCTGGCCGAACTGGCCGGCACTATCGGACTCGGCCTCGTGACCACACTCAGCTTCGGCGGGAGCTGTCTGCTGCTGTGGTGGAGTCTCGAGTACAGACCCACTCGAGAACTGCTCGCCGACGTGGGCAGCCAGGTGGCGGCGACGCTGTCGATGATGCTCGTCGTCGGCGCCGTTTACGCGCTTCTCGGGGGCATCTCGGGACTGTTCACGCTCGGCGTCGTGCTCGGCGTCGGCGGCCTCGCGTACTTCGCCTCGTTGCTCGTGACGAACGGTCGACTCAGAAACGACGCGTGGTGGGTCGTACAGGACCTGAGAGGCGAGATTCGCTAACGCTCGAAGAGTCCCGTATCATAAGGCTTATGCGGGTTTTCCCAGTCCTTTCGGCCAATGAGTCATCGAACAGAGAGCGTCGAGGAGACTGAGAACTCCTACCTCGACCGCCTCGAAGACTGGTACCACGTCCCCGCCCTCCTGGGTGTGGTTGCCGTCATGCTCTACTACCGGTTGCAGGGCTACGGCAACTACATCGAGAACGGTACCGTCGTCTTCTCGGGCAACGACGCCTGGTACCACCTCCGCGAAGTCGAATACGCCGTCAGACACTGGCCCTTCACGATGCCGTTCGACCCCTGGACTTACTTTCCGTACGGCACCTATCAGGGACAGTTCGGGACCCTGTACGACCAGATCGTCGCCACCGTCGCGCTGGTCATCGGCCTCGGTAGCCCGAGCGACCAACTCGTCGCCAAGACGCTGCTCGTCGCGCCCGCGGTCTTCGGCGCGCTGACCGCGATTCCGGTGTACTACATCGGCAAACGGCTCGCCGGCCGGTTCGCCGGTCTGTTCGGCGCGGTCATCCTGATGCTGCTGCCGGGGTCGTTCCTCCGACGCTCGCTGGTCGGCGTCTCCGACCACAACGGCGTCGAGCCGCTGTTCATGGCCGTCGCCGTTCTGGCGTTCATGGTCGCGTTCACCGTCGCCGAGCGCGAGAAACCCATCTGGGAACTCGTCGACGCTCGCGACCGCGACGCGCTCCGCTCGCCGCTGAAGTGGTCCGCCCTCGCCGGCGTCGCCCTGGCGATGTACATGTGGGTGTGGCCGCCGGGCGTCCTCCTCGTCGGTATCGTCGGGACGTTCCTCGTCGTGAAGATGGTGAGCGACACCGTCAACGGCGAGTCGCCCGAACCCATCGCCTTCGTGGGCGCGGTGTCGATGGGCGTCGCGGGCCTCTTCATGCTCCTCCGCATCGACACGTTCGAGTTCAGCGCGACGCAGTTCTCGCTCATCCAGCCGGTGCTGGCGTTCGCCGTCGGTGCGGGGTCGGTGTTCCTCGCGTGGCTCGCCCGCGAGTGGGAGTCGCGCGACCTCTCTATCGCGCTGTACCCGGTCGCCGTCGGCGGCGCGATCGTCGTCTCGCTCGGCCTCATGGCCGTCGTGCTCCCGGACGCGTTCCAGCAGCTGACGAACAACTTCAACCGGATTCTCGGCTTCAGCGCCGGTGCGCGAACCCGGACCATCAGCGAGGCGCAGCCGTTCCTCGACCCGAACACCCTCTCGCAGTTCGGGACGACGGCGACGATGCAACTGCTCAGCGAGTACGGCCTCGCCATCTTCACCGGCGTCGCGGCGGCGACGTGGATGCTCGCGAAGCCGCTGCTGCGCGGTGCGGACCCGCGTAAGGTCGGGTACGTCGCCGGCTCCGTCGCCGTCGTCGGCCTCCTGTACCTCGTCCCCGCGGTGCCGAAAGCCGTCGGCGGCGCGCTCGGCATCGACCACGCCCTTCTGGGTCTCGTCGTCGTCTTCGGGCTCATCGTCGGTGCGACGCTCCTGACGACGTACCGGGCCGAACACCTGCTCGTCGTCGTCTGGGCGGCGTTTCTGACCGCGGCGGCGTTCACGCAGCTGCGTTTCAACTACTACCTCGCGCTCGTCGTCGTCGTGATGAACGCGTTCTTCCTCGGAGAGGTGCTCGGCTATCTCGGCCTTCGGAAATCCATCGCGCGCGCCACCGACGACATCGAAGCGTACCAGGTGCTCGCCGTCGCGACGGTCATCGTGCTCGTGCTCACGCCGGTGCTTCTCGTTCCCCTCGGGGGAGGCCAGGGCGCACAGACGGCGACAGCCCAGCAGATCGGGGCCGCGAACCAGCCCGGCGCGTACACGCAGTGGCAGGGGAGCCTCGAGTGGATGGCGAACAACACGCCCGCGGAAGGCGACTACGGCGGCGCTGGTAACGCCGACCAGTTCGGCTACTACGACCGCTTCGAGCGCCCCGCCGACGGCGACTACGACTACCCCGAGGGGGCCTACGGCGTCATGTCCTGGTGGGACTACGGCCACTGGATAACGATGGGCGCAGAGCGGATACCGAACGCGAACCCGTTCCAGCAGGGCGCGACCGCCGCGGCGAACTTCCTGCTCGCGCCGAGCGAGGAGCGGTCCGAAGAGGTGCTCGCCAGCCAGAGCACCGAAGGCAACCAGACGCGCTACGTGATGGTCGACTGGCAGATGGTGACGCCGGGCGAGAAGTTCGGCGCGCCGACCGTCTTCTACGACGACGAGGAGAACATCTCGCAGTCGGACTTCTACCAGCGCGTCTACGCCGAAGGGTTCAGAGGGAGCTTCTTCCTCAAGGACCAGCGCTACTACGACAGTACGATGGTCCGTCTGTACGAGTACCACGGCAGCGCGATGGACCCCCAGCCGTTCGTCGTCGACTGGGAGCCGACCCCCGCCGTGAACCAGCAGACCGGCGAGGAGGTCACCGTGCCGACGCCCGCCGGCGAGGGTGAGAACGCGACGCTGTTGCGGACGTTCGACAACATGAGCGCCGCCCGCGACTTCGTCGAGGAGGACGGCACCGCCCAGGTCGGCGGCGTCGGGCCGTACCCCGAAGAGCGCGTCGAGGCGATGGAACACTACCGCCTCGTGAAGGCCAGCGAGTCGTCGGCGACGCAGTCGCAGTCGTACTTCCGCCAACTGCTCAGCACCGGCCAGATAACGGGACTGAACGCGCAGTTCCTGACGCAGACGCCGCCGCAGTGGGTCAAGACGTTCGAGCGCGTCCCCGGCGCAACGGTCGAAGGTAGCGGCGCACCCGCCAACAGCGAAGTTCGCGCGGCGGTCCAGATGGAGATGACTGGGAACCAGACGTTCACCTACGTCCAGTACGCCGAGACGGACGCCGACGGCGACTTCGAGCTCACGCTGCCGTACTCGACGACCGGCTACGACGAGACGGGCGACGAATACACGAACGTCAGCGTCCGCGCGACCGGTCCGTACTACGTCAGCACGCAGGCGACCGAGAACGAGTCGGGCGATTCGGTCGTCTACGACGGGACGGTCGACGTCTCCGACGCGAAGGTCGTCGGCGAGGACGGCAGTCCCGCGACCGTCGAACTGACCGAGTCGCCTGTCCAAGACGGGGGCGACGACTCCGGCAACGAGACGGTCGGTAACGGGACGGTCGACAACGCCACCGGCGAGAACCCCTTCGGCAACGAGAGCGTCGAGGGCGAGTCGGGCAACGAGACCGGCAACTCGACCTCGTCGAACGAGTCGACCGCCGGTGACGACTCCGAGAACAGCACGTCGCTCGCCGCTTCCGACGCGACGACCGCTCGCGGCGCGGCGACCGCACTGGTGACCGCTCCGGCGGCGGTGTGGGGCTAACTCGATGGCCGACGGAGAGACGGTTTCGGACGTGAACACGGTGTCGGGAGGCCTACGCGGGTGGCTCGGCATCTACCTCAGAGGCGTCTGTATGGGTGCCGCCGACGCGGTGCCCGGCGTCTCCGGCGGCACCATCGCGCTCATCACCGGCATCTACAAGCGCCTCATCGACGCGGTGACGGCCATCGACGTCGACAACGTACTCCGCGTGCTCCGCGGCGTCACCGGCGACAGCAGCGACGCGTTCGCCTCGCTGCGGGAGATGGACGCCGCGTTTCTCGTGACGCTCGGCTTTGGTATCATGACGGCCATCGTCACTATCACGGGTCTCGTCGAAGTCGCCGTCGAGACCGTTCCGGCCCCGACGTTCGGGTTCTTCTTCGGTCTCATCGCGGCGTCGGCGCTCGTGCTCGTCACGGAGGTGTCGGTCGACACGCCCGGCCGAATCGCGGCCTCCGTCGCCGGCTTCGCCCTCGCGTTCGTCGTCTCCGGCGAGGCGCAGTCGGCGCTCGGACACAGCCCCGTCGTGACGTTCGTCGCCGGAGCCGTCGCCATCAGCGCGATGATTCTCCCCGGCGTCTCGGGGTCGCTGCTGCTGCTCATCCTCGGGCAGTACTTCTACATGACCGACACGCTCTCGACGTTCCGGGACGGCGTGTTCGGCCTCCTCGATGGCGGCACCCTCGACGCGCTGGCCGGTCCGTTCGTCACCATCGTCACGTTCTGTTCGGGCGCACTCATCGGCCTGTTCACCGTCGCCCACGCCGTCGACTGGGCGCTCGAACACCACCGCGAGGCGACGTTCGCGTTCCTCATCGCGCTCATCTTCGGCGCGCTCCGCGCACCCATCTCGCAACTGTCGACGAGCCTCGCCGAACACGGCGGGTCGTGGACGACGGACGTCCTCGTCGCGTTCGCCGTCGCGGCGCTCGTCGGCGGTGGACTGGTCGTCGTCGTCGACCGGGTCGCCGGCATCGACCTCGACTGAAAATCCGGATTTTTGCCCCTCTCGAGTCCTGACGCGGGACCGGGAGCGCTTCAGAGAGACACGACGCAGAGGAACGTCTCCGTCCGCGACTCGGCGCGGTCGACGGAGAAACCGGCGTCTTCGAACGCCGAGGCGGCGTCGCCGACGCTGTAGCGTTCGTCCCTCGGCGGACCCGCCCTGCCCGCGCCGGTCGCACTCCAGTCGACGGTGACGACCCGACCGCCGGGTCGGAGCACCCGAGCGAGCTCCGCGAGCGACTCCGCGCCTGCGAACTCGTGGTAGGTCATCGTCGAGAACGCCGCGTCGAGCGCGTCGTCGTCGAACGGGAGCGACGCCACGTCGGCGACGACGGTTTCGACCGACTCGGGGAGCCCCTTCTCGCCGTAGAGGTCGTGCATCGCCTCCTGTACGTCGACGGCGTAGAGGTGGCCGACGTGCGGGGCCACGTCGTCGGTGTAGAACCCGGTCCCGCTCCCGAGGTCGGCGACGGTCATCTCGGGGTTCGGTCGGAGCGCCGACAGTAGCTCTTCCGCCGAGAGGTGGCGGTAGCGACTCGCATCTTCCAGCGCGTCGGCGCGGTCGATATCGAACGTGTGGAAACCCATAGTGCCCGTTCGCGCGGCGGCGTAAGGAAAGTATCGGGTACGACGGGCGTACCGAGTGCGATGGGCGTACCGAGTGCGATGGGCGTACCGAGTGCGATGGGCGTACCTGGTGCGGCGAACTCGACCCGTGAGCGAAACGTCGAACCGCTCCGCCCGAGAGTCGGACCCGCGAACGTCGGAGACCGACGCCGCGAGGAGCCGTTCGGTTGGCGGTCGTCCGGCTACAGGTCGTCGAGCTGTATCGTCTCGTCGAGGACGAGCCGCGGCCCCGCACCGGTCTCCAGGAACTGCTCGGCGTCCGCGAGGGTTCGCTCGCCCGCCTCGGAGTCGAAGGCGGCCGACATCGCCTCGCTGTCCTCGAAGTACAGTTCGAGCACGCCGTCGTACTCGGTGCGTTCGGGGTCTTTCGGTACCGACGTGACGTACTTCTGCAGCCCCGGCATCTCCTCGGCGATGGGGCTGTGCTCGTTCAACCAGTAGTCGACGAACTCCTCGTGGCTCATCCCGTCGCGGCGCACCAGCAGTTCTACCAGTTTAATCATACAGGACCCTCCGTGAGGGACGACTTCCCTCTATCGGTTACAGTCGTCGGTGCCGGAGCGTTTTACCGGCGCGAGGACCCGTCGGCCTCGGCGAGTCGGGTTCGCTTGTACGCTCCGGGAATACGCTTAACTCGCTCGGCACGTTTCTGAGACGTATGAGCAGCGGTGTCCGACTCCGCCGACCGACAGACAGAACCTGTGAGCGCTGCGGCCGCCGCGAGGCGTGGAACGACGACAACGAGTCGTGGCGCGTCGTCGTCGACGACGCCGACGAACCGCAGACCGGCAGCGTCCACTGCATCCACGAGTGGGACATCAACGGAAACTTCCTCCCTATCGAGGGATAGCCGACGGTCTCCACTCCACTCATGCCCACAGCCTACATCACCGCCCCCGAGAGCGACGCGTCGACGCTCGCACGGGCGCTCGTCGACGAGCGACTGGCCGCCTGCGTGAACCAACTCCCCTGCGCCTCGACGTACCGCTGGGAGGGCGAGGTCGTCGACGAGGACGAAGTCGTACTACTGGCGAAGACGACCGACGACGCCTACGACGAACTCCGCGACCGGGTGCTCGAACTCCACCCGCACGAGACGCCCTGCATCGAGCGGTTCGACGAGGACGACGTGCTCGACTCGTTCGCGGCGTGGCGCGCGGGCGCGGTCGAGTCCGACGGGGAGTAGCCGAGCGGGCGGTTCGTCACCGGAGCGACTCTAACACAGAGAGCGTCCCGTCGCTGTAACTCTCTTCGAGGACCGTTCCAGCGGCGGCGCGCGCTCGCTCGTCGGCGTTGGCGACGGCGTACGACTCCTCGACCAGCTCGAACGTCGAGACGTCGTTCTCGCTGTCGCCGACGGCGACGAACGTCGTCGGGTCCAGAGAGAGCGTCTCGCAGACCGCCTTCAGTCCCCTGCCTTTCGAGACGCCCGGTGACTTCACGTGATAGGCGTAGCCGGTGTCGACGACCTCCATTCCGTACTCGTCAGCGACGATCCTCAGCAGTTCCTCGTCGGCGTCGACGTTGACCGCGATCTCGGTCTCGCGCCAGCGGTTCGCCGTGTCGGCTCTCCCCCACCCGAGGTCGCCGCCGCGGGCGACGAACTCGTCGGCGACGGCGCTCGCGCTCTCGCGGTCGCCGGTGAACGTCACCTCGTCGGCGGCGTAGACGACGCCGCCGTTCTCGGCGACCACCGTCTCAGGAATGCCGACGAAGTGACAGAGCGCGACCGGATAGGGGAACGATTTGCCGGTGGCGAGGACGACCGGTGCGTCCCAGTTTCGGAGTACGTCGAAGATTCGCGGGTCGACGGAGCCGTCGCCGCGCGTGAGCGTCCCGTCGATGTCGAGCGCGAGGGGGCGAGACATGCGGGGAGTTCGTCTCCGAAGGCGTAAATCCCGTTCCATCGGCACGCCCGGCGGTCGCACCGAGACGGGAACGACTCCGCGGGCGAGGAAAGCTTTTGCCCGGTTTCGCCCAACGTTACCACGAACCATGAAGAAACTCATCAACGACCCGGCAGATTACGTAGACGAGATGCTCGACGGAATGGTCGCCGCTCACCCCGACCGCCTCCGACGCCTCGACGGGACGAAAGTGCTCGTCCGCGCGGACGCACCGGTCGACGGGAAGGTCGGCGTCGTCTCCGGCGGCGGAAGCGGCCACGAACCGACGCACGCCGGCTACATCGGCGACGGGATGCTCGACGGCGCGGCGGCGGGCGAGGTGTTTACGTCGCCGACGGCCGACCAACTGGAGGATATGGTCCGCGCCTGCGACGCCGGCGAGGGCGTACTCTGCGTCGTCAAGAACTACGAGGGCGACGTGATGAACTTCGAGACGGCCGGCGAGATGGCCGAGATGGAGGACGTCGACGTCGCGGAAGTCGTCGTCGACGACGACGTCGCCGTCGAGGACTCGCTGTACACGAGCGGTCGCCGCGGCGTCTGCGGCACCATCTTCGTGCACAAGATTGCCGGCGCGAAAGCCGCCGCCGGCGGCGACCTGGAGGAAGTTCGGACGGTCGCCGAGAGAGTCGTCGACAACGTCGGCACGATGGGGATGGCGCTCACCTCCTGTATCACGCCCGAGAAGGGCGAACCGACGTTCGATCTCGGCGAGGACGAGATCGAGCTCGGCATCGGCATCCACGGCGAACCAGGCGTCGAGCGCACCGACGTGATGAGCGCCGACGAGGTGGCCGACCGCCTCACCGAACAGGTGCTCGACGACCTCGAAATCGACGACGGCGACGAGGTCGCCACCATCGTCAACGGGATGGGCGGCACGCCGCTGTCCGAACTGTACATCGTCAACCGCCGCGTCCAGCAGATTCTCGACGACCGCGGCGTCGAGACCTGGGACGCGTGGGTCGGCGACTACATGACCTCGCTCGACATGATGGGCTGTTCGGTCACCGTGCTCCGTCTCGACGACGAACTGAAGGAACTGCTCGGCGCGCCCGTCGACACGCCGGCGCTCAAACGCACGGACTGAGCAGTCGTCTGCACGACGGCGCGGAGCGCTCCGACCATCCCGACTGTTTTTGAACGATAAGGCGGCCAGAGCGTCCGTGACCTGACGAACCGCCGTGCGACGCCCCGCGGGAGTACGACACCGCGTCGCACGGAGCGGAAGAGGCTATCGGTCGTGTCGTCTGTACGCTATCCACTGCTCAGTCGCGTCCGCCGAGCGGTGCCACCGACGCAAACACTTTGCGCCGCGGGGCCCCTCTATCGGATATGACAGACGCGGAGATTCAGCGGGAGGCGATTCTGGCGGCCGTCGAGAACGTCGCCGCGCGTATCGCAGAGGAGAAGTCGTATCTGACCGACCTCGACTCGGCCATCGGCGACGCCGACCACGGGGCGAACATGAACAGGGGGTTTCAGGCCGTCGTCGAGGCCGTCGACGACGACGAGGTCGACGAGATGGGCCCCGACGAACTCGTCAAGTTGGTGGGCAAGACCATCATCTCGAACGTCGGCGGCGCGGCGGGGCCGCTGTACGGCGGGTCGACGATGCTCGCCAGCAAGGAGCTCGAAGGCGGCATCACCGCCGAGACGAGCGTGGCGTTCGCCGAGACGTATCTCCAGAAGGTGCAGGACCGGGGCAAAGCCGAAATCGGTGCGAAGACGATGGTCGACGCGCTCGTTCCGGCGGTCCACACGTACAAGAAGTCCATCGAACAGGACGACCTGCCACCGCTGACGGCGCTCTCGAAGGCAGTCGACGCCTGCGAGCGCGGCGTCCGCTACACCGTCCCGCTTCGAGCGCGAAAAGGTCGCGCGTCGTACCTCGACTGGCGGTCGGTCGGACATCAGGACCCCGGCGCGACGAGTACGCTGTTCGTACTGGAGGAACTACTCGAAACCGCAGCGGAGTACCTCGACGGCGAGGTGGTTCGAGACGCCCGGTCGCCGGACGTACCGAACGAGTCGCCCGAGGAGGCCGCGAACGAACCGCTCGACGAGGGGGACGAGTAGATGGTCGGCCTGGTCGTCGTCTCTCACAGCGGGAAAGCCGCCGAAGGAATCTGTGAGATCGCCGCGCAGATGGGCGGCGGCGACGCGCGTATCGAACCCGCCGGTGGCGGTCCCGACGGCGACATCGGAACGAGTGTCGACCGAATCGAGGCCGCCATCGCCGACGCCGCAGACGGCGACGGCGTGGTGGTCCTCGTCGACCTCGGAAGCGCCGTGATGAACGCCGAGGTCGCCATGGAGATGAGCGACTCGAACGTCCGTATCGCCGATGCACCGATACTGGAAGGAACGCTCAACGCCGCCGTCGAGGCGAGCGGGTCGAAGGCGACTCTCGATTCGGTCGTCGAAGCCGCCGAGGAAGCCCGAGATTATCGGAAGCTAAACTGATGTCGTGTAATCTCGTCTGATGCCGTCTGATCTCGCGGGGACGAGACAACGCGCGAAGAGGCGGCTCCGACGACGGGTCGAATAACGGAGAACCGGCCGAAGCGACGGCGTCGCTTCGACGTTGGTCCCGACGAACCCAGTCAGTGTCGGTGTATGTCTTCGATAGTCACAAAACTGCTTATCTCGCTACTCGTGGACAACTAATCGAAGGGAATCGAGGACTCCGGGCACTGTGAGACACCCGACACGACTTAGACAATTCACGGATATGACAACGATTGCAGAACTACGTACGCCGGCCGAACAGTTCGCTCTGGGAACGCTCTTCGAGCGACACTCGGAGGTCAGCACCGACGTTCTCCGGACTGCAGCAGACGGACAGAAGACGCCAGCGTCGCTCCTGTGGTTCAACCACGACGGGTCGGTGGACCTCGAGTCGGCTCTCGACCGCGACTCGTCGGTCGAGACCGCGACGCTTCTGGCGGAGTCGAACGGAAAGTGGCTCTATCAGATCACGTGGACGCCGTCGGTCCGAGACACCCTCGAGACGTTGCTCGGATGTGCGACACTGCTCGGTGCCTCGGCGGAGAACGGACGCTGGCAGTTCCGCGTACTGTTCCCCCGGCACGAGCAACTCGCCACGGCACACGACCGCTGGGAATCGAACGATTTGCAGATCACCGTCGAACGGATCACTGAACTCGACGAGACGTTCGGCGACAGCGAGTTCGCACTCACCGACGAGCAGAAGGAGGCGTTCGTCATCGCTCACCGGCGCGGCTACTTCAAGGTCCCGCGAGACGTGACGCTCACCGAACTCGCCGACGAGATCGGCATCACCCAACAGGCGCTCTCGGAACGGCTCCGCCGGGCGCACAACTCCTTAGCCGAGAGTACGCTCCACCTCACGGAACTCACCGAAGACGAAGTCGAACCGCTCGGGTGACTCGGCCGTCACCGTCTCTCCGGTTCGGCAACGCGTCCCGAGCGACCGGTTCGAAAGGAGAAGAAAAGTACAGTTAGATTTCGATTCCGAGCGTCGGCACGTACGACGAGTCCGGCAGGATGCCGAGGATGGCGAGCACCGCGATGACGAGCGAGCCGAAGACGATGGCCGCCGCCGGCGGGTCCCAGTGAGTGTCGCCGTGCGCGTAGAAGACGCGCTGGAACGCTTCGCCGAACAGCCCCGAGATGAGGCCGAAGAACGCGCCCGCGAGCAGTCCGACTACCGTCGCCCCCGCGGGGTCACCGCCGACCGCGGCGACCGCACCCGCGCTCCCGATGAGCGTGATGTGGTGGGTGACCGGAATCTGTTCGACGCCGCAGTTCAGGAAGACGAGCGTCGCCGCGCTGATGCCGAACCCGAGGAAGACGAGGCCGGTTTCGAGCGCGATGAACCCGCCGAGCAGACCGCCGAAGATGCTGAGCGTGGCCACGTTGACCCACTTGTACTGGTGGGGCAGCCACGGTTCGACCGCGAAGCGGGACTTGGTCACGGTGCCTCCGTCCGTCTGCGGTCGGTCGGTTCCGCCGTCGACTGCGGCTTCTCCGCCGCCGCTCGCGCGCATCTCCTCTCGCTCGAACGGCGACATGTCGAGCAGGCTGCCCCCGCGTACGTCGCCGATGAGCGGGTAACCGAAGGCGAGTCGGTGGATGAGCGCCGAGATGACGACGCCCATCGCGATGGAGTCCCACGGCAGGAGGAAGACGTTCGACACCTGGGTGATCCAGTAGCCGACGACGCCGAACACCGCGCCAACGAGGAGCACGTCGGGTTTCGTCCCCTGTGCGAAGGCGATGTTCTTCGCCTCGTGGTAGTCGAAACCGGTGTCCATGTAGCCCTGTTTGGCGGCGTACGCCGCCGCGGCCGCGCCACCGGCGAAGCTGATGGCCGGCGAGAACGGCGGACCGAAGGCGATAGCGCCGGTGATGCCGGCGGCCTCGGGGTTGACGTACTCCGCGACCTGCCCGGCGATGACCATGAAGCCGGTGAAGATGAACGCCGGGAGCGCGCCGAGCGCCGCGCCGAACGCGCCACCCGCGAGCGCCGCCAGAATCATCACCGGGTCGACGAAGACGCCGAAGCCGGTCTGCATCACCGGGACGAAACCGGAGAGACCGACCGCGGTGAGGGGTCCGAGTTTCAACATCGGTCAGTCACTCCCGTCGCGCGCCCAGTCGAGCGAGCGTTTGACCGCCTCTTGCCAGCGTTCGTGGCGTCTCGCGACGTTCTTGCCGTCCTCGGCTTCGAACTCGCGGTCGACCTGCCAGTTGTCTCGGAGTTCGTCGAGCGTCTCCCAGTAGCCGACCGCGAGGCCGGCGGCGTAGGCGGAGCCGAGCGCGGTCGTCTCGTCGACCTGCGGGCGGACGATCGTCGAGTCGACGATGTTCGCCTGCAGTTGACACAGGAAGTTGTTCTTCACCGCGCCGCCGTCGACGCGAAGCGTCGTCATCTCGATGCCCGAGTCCGCCTCCATCGCGTCGGCGACGTCCTTCGTCTGGAACGCGATGGATTCGAGCGTCGCGCGAACGACGTGCTCGCGACGCGTCCCGCGGGTCATCCCGACGATGGTCCCGCGAGCGCGGCCGTCCCAGTGCGGCGCGCCCAGTCCCGTGAACGCCGGCACGAAGTACACCCCGTCCGTCGAGTCGACGCTCCGAGCGAGCGTCTCGCTCTCGGAGGCGTTCGAGATGATCTCCATGTCTTCGAGCCACTCGATGGCTGCACCGGTGACGAAGATAGCCCCTTCGAGGGCGTACTGCACCGGTTCGCCAGAGCGCTGGAAGCCGACGGTCGTCAGCAGGCCGTGTTCGCTCTCGACGGCCTCTTCGCCGGTGTTCATCAGCATGAACGACCCCGTCCCGTAGGTGTTCTTCGCGTCACCCTCGTCGAAGCAGGTCTGGCCGAACAGCGCCGCCTGCTGGTCGCCGAACGCGGCTGCGACGGGCACCTCGCTGCCGAGGAAGCCCTCCGAGTCCGTCGTCCCGTAGTAGTTGTCGTCGGAGGACGGTCGGACCTCGGGGAGCATCGCCATCGGCACGTCGAACTCCTCGCAGAGTTCCTCGTCCCACTCCATCTCGTGGATGTCGAACAGCATCGTCCGCGAGGCGTTCGTGACGTCCGTGATGTGGTTGCCCGTCAGTTTATAGATGAGCCACGTGTCGATGGTGCCGAACAGGATTTCGCCGTCTTCGGCGCGCTCGCGGACGTCGGCGGGTCGCGCCCGCTGCATCTTCATCGGGTCGGCGTTGTCGAGCAGCCACTCGGCTTTCGTCGCCGAGAAGTACGCGTCGGCTTCCAACCCCGTCTTCCCGCGAATCCACTCGACTTTGTCCTCGGCCTCCAGTTCCTCGACGCGGTCGGTCGTTCGTCGGTCCTGCCAGACGATGGCGTTGTGGACCGGCGTTCCGGAGTCGGCGTCCCACAGCAGCGTCGTCTCGCGCTGGTTCGTGATGCCGATCGCCTCCAGCTGGTCGGCCGTCAGGTCGGCCTTCTGGAGCGCAGACGTGATCACCGACTGCGTTTTCTCCCAAATCTCGGCCGGGTCGTGTTCGACCCAACCCGGTTCGGGATAGATCTGTTCGTGTTTCTCGTACGCACTCGTGACGACGCGTCCGCTATGGTCGAAGACCATAAACCGGGTTCCCGTCGTCCCCTGGTCGATAGCGCCAACGTATGTTTCAGTTGCCATTGGTGTTTCTCCTTCGTGTGTCGGAGCTAGTCCCGCGTACTACGCTGACGTGCTAGCGCCCCACACCACAATGAAAAACCGTGCATGAAGATGATAAACGTTGCTCACTTTTCGACCGCGATACGGGGTCGAACGGTGGTTAATCTGATCGTTCGACACACACTCGTTTGGTTCGAAACGATTCTCTCCGAGAAATACAATCCGGAACTCGAACTGGTCTGCGGACGAAACCGTCCGCTTCGTCGAAGGTAGAGTGAAGTCGCCAGAAAACCCTCGTCACGGTAAACCGATGACAGATACACCCCACGTGGTCGTCGTCGGGGGCGGGTCGACCGGCTGCGGCATCGCGCGCGACCTCGCGATGCGCGGCCTCGACGTCACCCTCGTCGAACGAGGCAACCTCACCCACGGCACTACCGGCCGCATGCACGGACTGTTGCACAGCGGCGGTCGCTACGCCGTCTCCGACCAAGCGAGCGCGAGAGAGTGCATCGAGGAGAACCGCGTCCTCCGCGACATCGCCGCCCACTGCGTCGAGATGACGGGCGGGCTGTTCGTCCAGAAACCCGACGACCCGGACGACTACTTCGACGAGAAGCTCGAAGGCTGCCGCGAGTGCGGTATCCCCGCCGAAGTGCTCACCGCCGAGGAAGCCCGAGAGATCGAACCGTACCTCGCCAAAGATATCAAGAGAGCGATAAAAGTCCCCGACGGCGCTATCGACCCCTTCCGACTCTGCGTCGCCAACGCCGCCAGCGCCCAGGAGTACGGCGCGCGCATCGAACCCCACGCCGAAGTCGTCGACGTGCTCCTCGAAGACGGCGAGGTCGTCGGCATCGAAGTCGAACACGCCTCCGGCCCCGGCAAGCGCGTCCACCGAACTCCCGGCTCGACCGAGAAAATTCGCGCCGACTACGTCGTCAACGCCACGGGCGCGTGGGCCGGCCAAATCGGCGAGATGGCCGGCGTCGAAGTCGCGGTGCGTCCCTCGAAAGGCGTCATGACCATTATGAACACCCGGCAGGTCGACACTGTCGTCAACCGCTGTCGACCCAAGGGCGACGCCGACATCGTCGTCCCTCACGAGACCACCTGTATCCTCGGTACGACCGACGAGGAAGTCGAGGACCCCGACGACTACCCCGAAGAACAGTGGGAAGTCGACCTCATGATCGACACGCTCTCCGAACTCGTCCCCATCCTCAAAGAAGCCCGGACGATTCGTTCGTTCTGGGGCGTGCGTCCCCTGTACGAACCACCAGGGACCGGCACGACCGACCCCACCGACATCACGCGCGACTTCTTCCTGCTCGACCACGAGGAACGCGACGACCTCCCGGGCATGACCAGCATCGTCGGCGGCAAGTTCACGACCTACCGGATGATGGCCGAGAAGATCTCCGACCACGTCTGCGAGCAGTTCGGCATCGACACGGCGTGTCGCACCGCGGACGAACCGCTCCCGGGCAGCGAGGACTTCTCCGTACTACGCGATTACATGGACGAGTTCGGCCTCCGCTCGCCTATCGGCCGCCGCAGCGTCCAGCGACTCGGTTCGCGCGCCGACGAAGTGCTCAAAACCGGCGAGCCGAACCCCGTCGTCTGCGAGTGCGAGGCCGTCACCCGCGCCGAGATTCGGGACGCTATCGAGCAGTCCGGCTCGGACCTCAACGCCGTCCGAATCCGCACGAGAGCCTCGATGGGCAACTGTCAGGGCGGCTTCTGCTGTCATCGTATGGCGAACGAACTCTACCCACAGTACGACGAACCCACAGCGAGAGAGGCGCTCGACGAACTGTTTCAGGAGCGCTGGAAAGGCGAAGTCCACGCGCTCTGGGGCGAACAGCTCTCGCAGGCGATGTTGAACTACGCGCTGCACGCGACGACGATGAACCGCGACGGCGACCCCGCAGCGATGGACGGAGCCGTCGACTTCGCCGCTTTCGACGGCGGGGTCGGCGTCGACGCGAGTGACGGTGAAACCGGGCGCTCGGACGCGACAGCCGCGGATGGTGGAACGCGACGGGGTGAGCGCTGATGCCCATCCGAGACGACGTGCTCGTCGTCGGCGGCGGCCTCGCGGGCTCGATAGCCGCACTCTCGGCCGCCGAGGCGGGCGCGAGCGTTCGCCTCGTCTCCTACAAGAAGAGCACGCTCCGCTTCGCGAGCGGACTAATCGACGTGTTGGGTTATCCGAACGGCGACGGCCCCGTCTCGAATCCGTACGACGCGCTCTCGTCGCTTCCCGACGACCACCCGTACTCGCTCGCCGGCGAACAAGCCATCCGCGACGGACTCGACCTGTTCGACGAGGTGACCGCCGACAGCTACCGCGGTTCGCACACGGACGCGAACGCGCTCGTACCCACCTACGGCGGCACAGTCAAACCGACCGCCCGGTATCCCGAAGCGTCGGCGGCGGGCCTCGCCAGCGATGCGCGGTCGATGCTCGTCGTCGGCTTTCGGTCGCTCACCGACTTCGACGCCCGACTCGTCTCCGAACATCTCGAAGCCGCCGGCGTCCCCTTCGAGGTCCGCGGCGCGGAGCTCTCGTTCCCGGAGGAGTTCCGCGCTGACGCCAAAGTGACTCGGTTCGCCAACGCGCTCGACAGAGACGAGGAGATTCGCTTCGCGGGCCGGTCGGTCGGGGCACGCGAGGCGCTCGCCGAGACCGTCAAACCGCGGCTCAAAGGCGTCGAACGCGTCGGCTTCCCCTCGCTGTTAGGTGACGAGCACGCCGACGAGGTGCGCGCTGACCTCGAATCACATCTCGGTGTGGACGTGTTCGAGATTCCGATGGGACCGCCGAGTTTCCCCGGACTCAGACTCGAAGACGCGCTGTTTGCGGCGCTCGACGACGCGGGCGTGAGGATGAGTACGGGCAACCCCGTCGTCGACTACGAAGCCGACGGCGACGAGTTACAAGCCGTCCACGTCGACCAGAAACGCAGGAAGGTTCCGTACCACGCCGACGAGTTCGTGTTGGCGGCCGGTGGATTGGTCGGAAAAGGCATCGACTCGAACCGCTCGCGCGTCCGAGAGCCGATCTTCGAGTCGTACGTGCCGCACCCGTCCGACCGCTACGACTGGTTCGACACCGACGCCTTCGGCGACCATCCGTTCGCGCGCTTCGGCGTCGTCGTCGACGACGAAATGCGCGTTTTGGACCGAAACGACGCGCCGCAGTTCGCGAATCTGCGGGCGGCGGGCGCGGTCGTCGGCGGTGCCGACGGCGCGGCCGAGAAATCGAGTAGCGGCATCTCCCTCGCGACCGGCGTCGTCGCCGGCCGAGAAGCAGGAGCGAGTATCTAACCCAATGAGCGACGCAGAACACCCAGCAGACGAGAGCAACCCGAACGTAGCACAGGACGACTTCGAACCCGTACAGGTGTTTCCTGAAGCCGACGAAATGGACCTCAGACCGGGCGCGGACAACTGTTACAAGTGTACGACCTGCGACTCGGCGTGTCCGGTCGCCGAAGTCGACGACGAGTTCCCCGGTCCGAAGTTCCAGGGACCCGAGCAGTGGCGCCTCAAACGCAAGAGCGACGAGGACATCGACGCGTCGGTGATGGACTGCTCGAACTGCATGCGCTGCGACGACGTCTGTCCGTCGTCCGTCCCGCTGAGCCAGATGCACAACACCGCGCGAGGCGAGTTCGTCGACGAACGGATGGAGAAACTCTCCCGAGAGTACGTTCGTAACCGCATTCTCGCCAACTACCGGACGATGGCCGAACTCGGCAGCAAGGTTCCGCGACTGACCAACTTCGTGATGGGCCTCGGCGTCACCAAACTGTTCAACGAGAAGGTGTTGGGCGTCACGTCGGAGCGGGAGTTCCCCGAGTTCGCCACCCAAACGTTCAGAGAGTGGTGGGACGAGCGAGGAGGCCCGCAAGTTCGGTCGGAAGACAAGCGCGTGGCGTACTTCCACGGCTGTTACTCGAACTACAACACGCCCGAGGTCGGCAAGGCGCTGGTCCGCGTCTTCGAGGAGTTCGGATACGAGGTCGTCGTCCCCGTCCAGCGCTGTTCGGGGACGCCGATGTTCGCCAACGGGATGCTCAACGACGCGAAACGCGCCGCCGGCATCAACGTCGAGAACTTCTCTGGATTGATCGCCGACGGTTACGATATCGTCGCCTCGTGTACGTCCTGTTCGATGTCTCTGAAACAGGAGTACCCCGAACTGTTCGACTTGGACGGCATCGAGGACGTGTCGGCGCACACCTACGAGGCGATGGAGTACCTCCGCATCCACGAGGATTTAGAGGGTGCGCTCGCCGACTCGTCGGTCCCGGAGCAATCGTACGCGTATCACGCGCCGTGTCACGCCCGCAATCAGGGCCTCGACCGCCAAGCCGTCGAGTTGTTCCGCGAGTTGGACGGCGTCGAAATCGAGGACGTCGGGCCGTCGTGCTCGGGCATCTCCGGCACGTACGGCTGGAAAGAAGAGAAGTACGAGAAGTCGATGAAGATCGGCGAAGAGATGTTCGAGCACATGCACCACGCCGCCGGCGAGGTGGGCATGACCGAGTGTCCGACGTGTTCGATGCAGATGGAACACGGCACCGGCTACGAGATTCGACACCCCCTCCAGGTCCTCGAAGAGGCGATGGCGTAGCCGAAGTACACGATTTTTCGCCCTCGACGGCGACTCGCGCAGGGCTTTTGCGCGTCGGGTCCTAACCCGCGAGCGGAGACTGTGGGCGAGCAAACTCGCCCGACGACTATGACTATCCAGACTGAAGTCCTCGTCATCGGCGGTGGAGCAACGGGTGTCGGAATCGCGCGCGACCTGGCGATGCGCGGCGTCGACGTCGTCGTCGCCGAACGCGGCGGCCTCGCCAGCGGGACCTCCGGACGGTCGCACGGCCTGCTGCACAGCGGCGCGCGGTACGCACCGGACGACGAACTCGGCGCGGAGGAGTGTATCCGCGAGAACCGAATCCTTCGGGATATCGCAGGGCACTGCATCCGCGACACGGGTGGGTTCTTCGTCCAACTACCCGAAGACGACCCCGAGTTCTTCGAGGAGAAACTGGCCGCCTGCGAGGATATCGGCATCGAGGCGGAGGTGCTCGGCGACGAGGAAACCCGAGCGGAGGTGCCGGGGCTCACACCCGACGCGGAGCGAGTGATGAAAGTCCCCGACGGCGTCGTCTACCCCTCGCGTCTCGTCGCCGCCAACGCGGCGAGCGCGGCCGAGAACGGCGCGGAGGTGCTGACGCACGCGCCGGTCACGGACGTCCGCGTCGAAGACGGACGGGCGACCGGTGCGACGCTCGGCGGTGACGTAGACGAGACGGTCGACGCCGACTACGTCATCAACGCCGCCGGCACGTGGGCCGGTGAGTGCGCGGAACTCGCGGGCGTCGAGGTGGCGATGCGACCGACCAAGGGCGTGATGGTCTCTGTCGACTATCCGGGTCTCGGCCCGGTGCTCAACCGCTGCCGCCCGCCCGCCGACGGCGACATCGTCGTCCCCCACGAGACGCAGGCGGTGTTGGGGACGACGAGCATCGAAGTCGACGACCCCGACGAGTTCGACGAGGAACACTGGGAGATACGGAAGATGGTCGAGGAGTGCTCGAAGATGCTCCCCGAAGCGGCGAAGAGCGAGATTCTCCGCACGTGGTGGGGCGTCCGCCCGCTGTACGCGCCCGACGAGGCCGAGCGCGAGACGATGGACGGCGGCGAGGGCGACGCCCGCGGCATCTCGCGCGGCTTCTTCCTGCTCGACCACGAGCGAGAGGGCGTCGAGAACTTCGCCAGCATCGTCGGCGGCAAACTGACGACGTACCGGATGATGGCGGAGGCGACAGCCGACCACGTCTGCGAGGCGCTCGGCGTCGACGAACCGTGTCGCACCGCCGAGGAAGAGTTACCCGGAATCGACGACGAACGGCGGTTAGACGAGTTCGTCGCCGAGTACGACGCGCGCTCGCCGTCGGACGAGGACGTGCTGACGGCGGACTGAGCCGCGACCGATTCGGTTCAGTTCCGCTCTCGAAGCGTGCGCTTCGAGGCCGCGTTCTCGCCGTCGCTTCCGCGGCGAGCGACTTCGTCGGCGTCAAGCAACGTGTCCAACCGGCGCTCGAACTCCTCGTCGGAGAGTTCTCCGGCCGCGTACTTGCGTTTTAGAATCTCCGACGGGTCAGTGTCGGCGGCGCGCTTAGCGGCCGGCGTCGACGGTGAGCCCGTCCGACCGTACTTCTCCGGCGAGTCGACGTTGCCGATGAGCGAGAGGTACACCGGCCAGAGCGTCAGAACCGTCAGCAACGCGGCGACGACGCCGACGACCGCCGCGAGCACTCCCGTGATGAACCAGACGAAGCCGAAGGAAGCCAGTCCGAAGATCGCGAGCAGGAACGCGCCGCCGGAGAGCGCGCCCGTCACCGATGCGTGGAGGAGCCGGCCGAGCATCCCGTCGGGCGTGTAGTGTTCGACGAGGCGGTGCGACTGACGGAGGGTCGACTGTTCGGGCGGGTCGCCAACCATACAGCGTGATAACAGGTAAGCTGTAAAACAGTTCTGGAGCGGTCTCTCGACTGACTGTACGGAGGGTGCGCGCCGCTCAGTCGTCCTGCGCGGACGCGGACTGCTCGGCGACGCGGGCGATGCCGATGGTCACGTCGACGCCCTCGACGTCCCACTCCTCGCGGAGGTCGAACTCGTCGTCCTCGCCGACGAACTCGCTCGTGCGGGTCTCCTCGGCGATGAACTCTCGGTTCTCGTCGACGAACCCGGCGACCCGGTCGTCGGCGACGTCGACGTACGCCCGGATGTTCTCTTCGACGTCGAGGTCGAGTTGTTTGCGCATCTCCTGTATCCGGCGGACCACGTCGCGGGCGTAGCCCTCGGACTCGATATCGTCGGTCAGGCGCGTGTCGACGTACACCGTCCCGCTCTCGAACTCGGCGGCCGAGAGGTACTCGGGCGGTTCGGCGTGGAACTCGACCATCTCCTCGTCGAGTTCGTACGTCTCGCCGTCGACCTCCGCGACGAGCGTCCCCTCCCGCGTGAGTTCGTCCCGAGACGCGCCCTGTACCGCGCCCATGATTTTCTGGGCCTCGCCGCCGAAGGCGGGGCCGATGACGCTCATCTGCGGGTCGGCGCGCTCGACCAGTTCGTCGAAGCCGTCGACGACTTCGAGCGACCGACCGTTGACGCGTTCGAGCAGCAGCGATTCGAGCGAGCGAACCGAGTCGGCCACCTCGTCGGCGCTCGTCTCGATGACGACGCGCTGGACGGGCCAACGGAGTTTGCGGCCGCCCTGTTGGCGGGCGTTCGCCGCCGCCTCCTCGACGCGTCGGAGCACGTCCATGTCGGCCTCCAGTTTCGGCCGGTGGAGGTCGTCGTCGACCTCGGGGACCGAGAGCATGTGCACCGTGGTTTCGGTGCCGTCGAGATGCTGGTACATCTCCTCGGCGAGGTACGGTGTGAACGGCGCGATGAGGCGCACAGTTTCGAGCAACACCGTCGAGAGCGTGGCGTACGCGCCGCGTTTCGAATCGGAGTCCTCCTCCTCCCACATCCGCTCGCGGATGGCCTTGACGTAGAACCGCGAGACGTCGCCGACGACGAAGTCGAGCACCTCGTTGAGCGCGTCGTCGATGCGGAACTCGTCCCACGCCTCGTCGACGTTCGATTTCACCGACTGCAGGCGCGAGAGCACCCACTCGTCGACGACGGTGAGTTCACCGTCTTCGAGACTCGCTTCGGCGGGGTCGTAACCGTCGAGTCGCATGTACGGCAGCGGGAAGCGGAACACGTTCCAGAGGATGTTGAGCGTCGACTGCACGTCGCCGAGACCCTCCCACTCGAACGAGAGGTCGACGCCCTGCTGGTCGTGGCTCAGCAGGTACGCGCGAAGCGGGTCGCGGCCCGCGCGCTCGATGGCCTCCTCGGGCGTGACGATGTTGCCGACGGACTTCGACATCTTTCGTCCATCCTTGTCGTTGGCGAACCCGTGCATCAGCACCTCCTTGTACGGCACTTCGCCGACGGCGGCCGTCCCCATGCCGAGCTGCGACCAGAACCAGCCGCGGGTCTGGTCGTGCGCCTCGACGATGAAGTCGGCGGGCCACAGTTCCTCGTAGTCGGCCTCGTTGCCGGGGAAGTCGAGCGTCCCCCACGAAGCCACCGAGGAGTCTATCCAGACGTCGAACACGTCGGGGACGCGCTCGTACGTCGTCCCGTCCTCGGTGATGGTCAGCGGGTCCACCGAGGGTCGGTGCAGGTCGACCTCGTCGGGGTTTACGTCCTGGTCGACGCGTTCGGCGAGTTCCTCGCGCGTGCCGACGACGATGAGGTCCTCGGGGTCCGGCGTCGCGTTGCCCTGCGGCACCCAGATTGGGAGGGGAATCCCCCAGTAGCGCTGCCGCGAGATGTTCCAGTCGGGGGCGTCCTCGACGAAGTTGCGGAAGCGACTGTCGCGCGCCCACTGCGGATGCCACTCCGAATCCTCGATGTTGTCGAGGAGTTCGTCTTTGACGTCGGTGATAGTGATGAACCACTGGTCGGTGGCGAGGAAGATGATGTCCGTGTCGCAGCGCCAACACTGGCCGTAGCGGTGGCGGTGGGTGCCCGAGGCGAACAGGAGGCCCTTCGAGTCGAGGTCCTCGATGATCTCGTCGTTGGCGTCGCGGACGAACGTCCCCTCGTACTTGCCCGCTTCCTCGGTGAAGTCGCCGTTACCGCGGACCGGCGAGAACACGTCGAGGCCGAGTTCCTGACCGCGCTCGAAGTCCTCCTGCCCGTGGCCGGGCGCGGAGTGGACGAGACCCGTCCGGTCGGCTTCGACGTAGTCGGCGGTGTAGACCTCCCCCGCGCCCTCGAAGTCGGCGTGGCCGGGCACCTCGTCGGCGAGCGGGTGGTCGTACTCCCAGCCGACCATCTCCTCTCCGGTGACTTCGTCGACGACCTCGTAGTCCTCGTAGCGACCCTCCTTCAGGGCCTCCTCGACGACGGGTTCGGCGAGGTAGAGCACCTCGCTTTCTCCCGCTCTCTCGGCGCGAACGCCCAGGTAGGTCATCTCGCCGTCGACGGCGACGAACGTGTTCGCGGGGATGGTCCACGGCGTCGTCGTCCAGATGACGAGGTTCCCCTCTCTCCCTTTCAGCGGGAACTTGACGTAGATGCTGGGCGACTCGATCTCGTGGTACTCGACCTCGTTGTCGGCGATGGCCGTCTCGCAGCGCGGGCACTGGTTGACCGAGCGCTTACCCTGACTGAGCAGGCCGTTCTCGTGGACCTGCTTGAACGCCCACCAACCGGCCTCCATGTACTCCGGCGAGAGCGTCTTGTAGGGGTTCTCCCAGTCCATCCAGACGCCGATGGACTGGAAGTCCTCGTCCATGTTCTCCCTGTTGCGCTCGGCGAACTGCTTGCACTCCTCGATGAACGCCTCCATCCCGTACTCCTCGATGTCGCGCTTGGACTCGAAGCCGAGCTCCTGCTCGACTTTCACCTCGATGGGCAGGCCGTGCATGTCGTAGCCCGGTCGGTCGGTGACGCGGTGGCCCTCCATCCGCTTGCGTCGGATGATGGCGTCTTTCAGGGTCTTGTTCCACGCCGTTCCGAGGTGCATCTGACCCGAGGTGTACGGCGGGCCGTCGACGAAGAAGAAAGCGGGGTCGTCGGCGTGCGCCTCCTTCGTCGCCTCGTAGGCGTCCGTGTCGTCCCAGTGCGCCCGCGCCGAGGACTCCACGTCCTCCGGGGCGTACTGGTCTGCGACGTCTTCCATACAGGGTGCTGTCGCCCGGCGTATATCAAAACGGTGGTCCCGCGCGTACGGTTGTGAGACGGGTCAGCGCGCGGGCGTCACACAGTCGTCCGCAGTCGTCGCACGGCCGTCGCGCAGTCATCCAATCATCCGCAGTCGCCGCGCGGCCGTCGCGCAGTCGCTCACCGCCGAACGACGTTCGGCACTTCCGGACTCCCGTTCTCTATCTCCAGGTACACGTCCCAGACCAGGTCGGCCAAGAGGTGACCGTAGAGGACGACGGCCGTCAACAGCGCGAGCGCCGGACTCACGAGGACGAGCGCGGGAACCGCGACGCCGACGACGACGACGTGGCTGAGCAGTCGCCGGAGCGTCCCGACCTCCCCGTCTTCGAATATCTCGTCCTGTCCGGCGAACACCCGCGTCGGATTCAGGAGGCACTCGCGGGCGGCGCGCCAACTCCCGGTGTTGACGCGGGCGACGAGAAAGTGGTCGAAGTCGATGCCGACGCCGACGACCGCGGAGTACGCGAGGACGAACCAGAGCGGAAGCGAGGAGTCGACGGCGAGGACGAACAGCGCGCCGAGCGCCAGCGAGACGACGAGATGGTGTTTAGAGTAGATGACGAGTCACCTGTCGTGTGAGTCACGCGGCGAGGTGATGAATCCGGCGGGCGCGTCGGGGCGCTCGCCGAGTCGCGTCGTCAGTCGAAGTCGGGTAAGTCGTCGGGCGCTTCGAACTCGGCTTCCCAGTCGACGTAGTCGTCTTTGAGCACGTCGCAGACGACCTGCCCCAGTTCCGTGAGTCCGGCGTTGATAGAGGACACCTGCGACCAGCTGTCGAGGTCCGGGTGCACCGCTCGCTCCTTCCAGTCCTCGGGGATGCCCGGCGCATGGTAGCCGACCCGGTCGGCGAAGTCGTCCCAGAAGAAGTCGAACCGCTCGACGAGTCCGAGCTCCTCGACGATGCGCCACTCCGACTCGCTGACTTCGGCCGTTTCGGTCCACCGCTCGAACGACTCCGCCCACGCGCCCGAGTCGAGGAACTCGCCGAGTTCGTCGCGGCGGTAGTCGTCGTCCGCGATGACCTCGGCGTCGTCGTACTCGCTCGGGTCGACTGCGGACAGTTCCGGCGGGTCGGGGGTGGAAACGTCGAGTGCCATGGTTCGAGCGTCGCGGGCGAGAGAGAAAAGTACCGCGACGCCGGTCGCTCGTCGACCGGCGCTCCGTCGACAGCAGCACGTCGAGCATCCGCTCTCCGCCTCGTGCAGTTCCGTGAGCGCAACCCGAACCTACTTTCGCTCGCACACCGAGTCGGCACGCAGACGTGACCACCGAGAGGGAGAAGATGCTCCGCGGCGACCCCTACGACCCGTTCGACCCGCGACTCGTCGAAGAACGGAGCCGAGCCCGGTCGCTCACCCGCTGGTACAACGACACCGAGGAGACCGAGACGGAGACCCGCGCGGCGCTACTGGCCGAACTGTTCGGCACCGTCGGCGAGAACGCCTTCGTCGAACCGCCGTTCCGCTGCGACTACGGCTCGCAGATTCACGTCGGCGACGAGTTCTTCGCCAACTTCGGCTGCGTGATGCTGGACGTCTGCGAGATACGGTTCGGGTCGCACTGCCTGCTCGGACCGGGCGTTCACGTGTACACGGCGACGCACCCGCTCGACGCCGAGACGCGGCGCGAGGGCGTCGAGTTCGGCGACCCCGTCACCGTCGGTGACGACGTGTGGGTCGGCGGGCAAGCGGTGCTCAACCCCGGCGTCTCGGTGGGCGACCGCGCCGTCGTCGCCTCCGGGGCGGTGGTGACGGGAGACGTCCCCTCGGACGTCGTCGTCGGGGGGAATCCGGCGCGGGTGCTGAAGGAACTGGACGACCAGTAACGACTGTCACGAACGATTCGACGCCACGTTCTTGCAGTCTCCCGTCGAAACGTGACCCATGACCGACTTGATGGAGACGTACATCGAGAACCGGCACCTCATCCAGCCGAACGACACGAACAACTACGACATGGCCCACGGGGGCAACGTCCTGAAGTGGATGGACACCGACGGCGCGCTGGCGGCGATGCGCTTCGCCGGACAGACCTGCGTGACCGCCCGGATGGAGCAGGTGAACTTCGTCCAACCCATCCCGCGCGGCGACACGGCGCTGATACAGGCGTACGTCTACAAAGCCGGCGAGACGAGCATCCGCGTTCGCATCAAGGCGTTCCGCGAGAACCCACAGACCGGCGAGACGGAACTGACCACCGAGTCGCTTTTCGTCTACGTCGCCATCGACGAGAATCACAAGCCGTCGCCGGTACCGGAACTGACCGTCGAGAGCGAGGAGGGTGAACGACTCCGCGAGCAGGCGTTGGAAGCGGAGGCGGAGTTGGCGAACGGGCGATAGAGCCGACCGTCGAGCGGTCGCCGAGTTGTCAGTCCTCGCTACAGACCGGGGTTCTGTCCAGATAATTTATGCCTCGTAGTCGACTGTGAGCGACTAATATGTCTGGAGAGGGTGGGAGCGGGAGAGACGAGTCACAAACACGCGTAGAGAGGTGCCGAAAGCTCCGGCGATACGAGTCGGTCATCGAGACGGTCGGCGACGGAATCTATCAGCTGGACCTCTCGGGACGCTTCGTCGACGTGAACGACGTCCTCCTCGACGTCACGGGGTACTCTCGCGCGGAACTCGTCGGTGAGCACGTCTCCGTACTGTTAGACGACGACGACGCCGCTCGGTTCGCCTCGGATATTCTCGAACTCCTCCGCGAACCGACCGAGAGCGTTCGAACCCGCGAGATACCGATTCGGATGCGCGACGGCCGCGAGATTCCGGTCGAAATCAGGTTCGGGCTGCTCACCGACGAGGGCGAAGTGACGGGGACGGTGGGAATCGCCCGCGACATCACCGAGCGCCGCGAACGCGAAGGACAGCTCGAGCGAGAGCGCGACCTGCTGGAGAACGTCCTCGAGACGTGTCCCGTCATCGTCGGCGTCTTCGACGCGGAGAGCCGCGACCTCGTCCGCGCGAACGACGCCGCAGCGCAGGTGCTCGACGCCCACACGAACGGCTCGGAGGTGTTAGAGTACACGGCGGGCAGCATCCCGGTGTACGACGAGGAGGGCGAACCGGTTCCCCGCGAGGAGCGCCCGTACGCGTGGGCGCTGGAACGAGGCGAACCGGTGTACGATTGGCAGGCGCAGATGGAGCTCCCCGGCGGCGAGCGGCGCTGGTACTCCATCAACGCGATGCCGCTCCTCGACGACGGAGAGGTCGAGCAGGTCGTGGTCGTCGGCGACGACATCACGCAACTGAAGCGACAGACCGAGTGGCTGCGGCGCGAGCGCGACGAACTCCGGTCGGAGCTCGACGGACTGTTCACGCGGGTCACGGACGCGTTCATCGGTCTGGACACCGACTGGCAGTTCACGTACGTCAACGAGACGGCGGAGGCGGTTTTGGAGCGCTCGGCCGACGAACTCGTCGGCGCGAACGTCTGGGAGGAGCTCCCCGAAACGGTGGGGACGGCGTTCGAGACCGAGTACCGCCGAGCGATGGAGACGCAGCAATCCGTCTCGTTCGACGAGTACTACCCGCCGCTCGATACGTGGTTCGAGGTGCGAGCGTACCCCTCCGAGACGGGGCTGTCCGTGTACTTCCAGAACGTCACCGAACGCAAAGCGCGCGAGTTCGAACTCGAACGGTACGAGACCATCGTCGAGACGGTCGACGACGGCATCTACGCCGTCGACTCGGACGCACGTTTCGTTCTCGTGAACGACGCCTTCTGCGAGACGACCGGTTACGACCGCGAGAAACTGCTCGGTGCACACGCCACGATGGTCCACGACGACGCGGTCACACCGCAGGTCGGGCGGATGGCCGAGGAGGTGAGCGAGGGGAGCCGCGAGGAGGTAATCATCGAACTCGACCTCTCGACGAGAGACGGCGAGAAAGTGCCCGTGGAGAGTCGGGTCGCCCCGCTCTCGATGGCGGAGAGCGACGGCCGGTGCGGGGTCGTCCGGGACATCACCGAGCGAATCGAACGCGAGCGCGAACTCGAATCGCGGGTCCGCCAACAACAGGTCGTCACCGACCTCGGCCAGCGGGCGCTCGCCGAACGGGACCTCGACACGCTCGTGGAGACGGTCGTCGCCGCCGTCGCCGACACGCTCGAGATGGAGTACTGCGAGCTTCTAGAGCTTCACCCCGAAGGCGATGAGCTGATCCTCTGCGAGGGTGTCGGGTGGCACGAGGGAATCGTCGGCACCGCAACCGTCGACGCGAAGGAAAACTCTCAGGCGGGGTACACGCTGTGCTCGAACGAACCGGTCGTCGTCGAGGACCTCGCCGCCGAGACGCGGTTTTCGGGGCGGGGCCTGCTGCTCGACCACGACGTGACGAGCGGTATGAGCGTCGTCGTCGGCCCGCCCGACGACCCGTGGGGTATCCTCGGCGCGCACGCCACCGAGCGACGGGAGTTCTCACAGAACGACGTGAACTTTCTACAGAGCGTCGCGAACGTCCTCGCGACGGCCATCGAACGCGCCGAGCACGAGCGGGCGATGGAGGAGAGCGAGCGGCGCTACCGGACGCTCGCGGAACAGTTCCCCAACGGGGGCGTCGCACTCTTCGACGAGGAACTGCGGTACACGCTGCTCGAGGGAGCCGTCTTCGAGGAGTACGACATCTCGAGTGAGCGGCTGTTGGGGGCCGACGTCGCCGAACTCTCCTCGGACGTCGAACTGGGTGACGACCTTCGTCGATACTGTCGGGGCGCGCTCGACGGAGAGACGACTCGCTCGGAGTTCGAGTGGAACGGCCGGGTGTTTCAGATGTGGGCCGTGCCCATCGTCGGTGAACGTGACGAGCCGTACGCCGGCATGCTCGTGACACAGGAGATAACGGAACTGCGCGAGCGCGAGCGCGAACTCGAACAGCAGCGCGAACGGCTCGTCGCGCTGAACCACCTCAACCGAGTCGCCCGTGAGGTCACCGAAGCGGTCATCAGTCAATCCACGCGCGAGGAGATCGAACGCACAGTCTGTGAGGCGCTCACCTCCACGGATTCGTACCTCTTCGCGTGGGTCGGTGAGGTGGACGCCGAGACGGAGACGGTCTCCCTTCGCGAGGAAGCGGGCGTCGATGGCTACCTCGACGATGTAACTCTCTCCGTCGACCCCGACGACCCACGAAGTCGAGGACCGACGAGCCGGGCAGTGCAGACGCAGGAGATACAGGTCACACAGGATATCTTCTCGGATCCCCACTACGCGCACTGGCGCGAGCGGGCGACGATGTACGGCTACCGTTCCTCGGCTGCGATTCCTATCGTGTACGAAGGAAACCTCTACGGCGTTCTGAACGTGTACGCGGAGCGAGCGCTCGCGTTCACCGAGGAGGAAAGCGAAGTGCTGGAACAGCTCGGCGAGGTCGTCGGACACGCCATCACCGCCATAGAGCGCAAGCACGCGCTCACGAGCGACCAGCTCACCGAGATCGACCTCCAGATAGAGAACGTCTTCGACGAACTCGACCTGCAGGCCACCGCGACCGACGAGATTACGCTCGGCCAGTCGGTTCCCATCGGCGGTGGCGAGTACCTCGTCTACGGCACGGCGAGCGCGGACGACCTCGAAGTCGTGCGGGAGATCGTCGAGCGAGTACCGCACTGGATCGCCCTTCGCGTGCTCAGCGAGGGGTTCGGCCGGGCCAAGTTCGAGATCCGACTCTCCGAGCCGCCGGTGCTCTCGGCTATCGCGTCGCTGAGCGGCTACGTCAAGCACGCCAAAATCGAGGACGACGACTACCACATGCGCATCCAACTTCCGGTTACCGCGGACGTCCGCGAGTTCGTCGAGACCGTCCAGGAGGCGTACCCGGCCGCGGTGATGCGCTCGCAGCGTCAGGTCACGCGCACCGACGACGCCTCGAACCAAGCCGTGAGCGCGTTCTACGAGGACCTAACCGAGCGACAGCGTGCCGTCCTGGAGTCGGCGTACTACGCCGGGTTCTTCGAGTGGCCCCGCGAGAGCACCGGTGCGGAGGTCGCCGAGTCGCTGGGCGTCTCGGCACCGACGTTCTCCCAACACCTTCGGAAGGCGGAAAACAAGGTATTCGACGCCCTGTTCGCCGAGAACAGGGGTGTCTGAGCGCATCAGTCGCGCTCCAATGTCGTCGAGGCGGGATTCGAGTCGAGTCGATGCGACCGAGAAAAGCGAGAACGAGCGAATCTCGACGGATTCAGAACGTGTCGTCGTCGTCCGGCGAGAGGTCGATGGCGGAGGGTGGTCGTCCGGCGGCGTCGAGAATCTCGTCGGAGACGTAGATGGGGCAGTCGACGCGGACGGCGAGGGCGATGGCGTCGCTCGGGCGGGCGTCGAAGACGTAACTCACCGGTTCGCCGTCCTCGTAGCGTTCGGCGTCGAGTTTCGCGTAGAACGTCCCGTCCGTGAGGTCGTCGATGCGGACGCCGTCGATGGCCCCGCCGAACTCGGTCACCATCTCGACCAACAGGTCGTGAGTCAGCGGACGCTCGAACGGTTCGCCGGCGAGTCCGAGGCGGATCGTCTGTGCTTGGTCGGCCGTGACGAATATCGGAAGGACCTCTTCGCGGGCGCGGAGGACGACGGCGGGGACGTTCGTCCCGTCGGCCCCGACGCCGACGCCGATGCCCTCCACTTCGGCAGTGTGCTCCATGCTCACACGTTCGTCGTCGAAGGTAAATAGCTACCTGCGACCCGCAAATAGCGCGAACAGACACTACGGGCGGAGAGAAACGCGAACGGCACAATCGATTCTGCTGATAGCTCGACGGCGGAGCGTCGGAACGCTCACCGCCGGGCGTACCAGACCGCGAAGGCGAACGCCAGAACGACGAGGCCTCCGAGGAAGAAGGCCAGCCCCGGCGGGAAGGCGGGTGCCGTCGACGCAGTCGTCTCGACGGCGGAGGTCGTGAGCTCAGTTCCCCCATCGCCGCCGGACGCCGACTGCGCGAGAAACGGTACCTCGCCGGTGGCGACGATTTGGACGACGAAACTCGCGGCCGCGAGGATGCCGACGCTCGCCAGCAGACGCTTGAGCGCCGTCTTCAGACCCGCGCTCTCGGACTCGCGGCCGGCGAAGACGACGAGCGGGCGGTCTGCGGGCGCGTAGACGTTCATCTCGCGACCCTTCTCGGAGTAGACGGTGTCGACGACGTCGACGAGGCCGGCGCCCTCCAGTTTCTTGAGGTGGTACTGGACGTTCTGCAGCGAGGAGTCGACGCGCGACGCGAGCCCCGACGGCGTGTCGGGTTCGTCGTGGAGCTTCGAGAGGAGGGTGCGGGCGGTGTCGGAGGAGAGCGCCGACAGCAGGTCGTCGGCGTCCTCGCTGTCGACGCCGATGACCCGCGGCTCCGCCTCGTCGGCGGCGGAGGTGTCGGGCGTGGAGGGCAACAGTCTCGCCATACCGAGAGAGTATCCCACGGGTGGACTAAACCGTTTTCGTCGACGAGTCGTCCTCACTCGGCGTCAGCGACGACCTTACTCGGCGTCAGCGTCGACCTCACTCGTCCTCGACGACGAGCACTCGCAGGTCGTTGACGTTCGTTCCCGTCGGTCCCGTCTCGACGACGGCGTCGCGGGCGTCGAGGTAGCTGAACGCGTTGTTGTCGGCGAGGGCCGCTCGGGCCGCGGCCGCGTCGTCGACCGTCTCGTCGTCGACGACGGCTCCGGCGACGTCGGTTCCGCCGTCTCTGCCGTCGGTGTCGACGCAGGCGAGGACGACGTCGGCTTCGCCCCGCCACGCGGTCGCGAACTCGACGGCGGCCGAGAGCGCGAACTCCTGGTTCGGACCGCCAGTGCCGTCGCCGCGAACCGTCACCGTCGTCTCGCCGCCCGAGAGCACCACTGCCGGTGGGGACACCGGATTTCCGGTGAAAATTGCTTCTTCGGCGACTGCGGCGTGCGTCTTCGCCGCTTCGCGCGACTCGCCGCGGACCCGCGAGGAGAGGATACAGGTGTCGTAACCCCTCGTCTCGGCTTCGTTTCTGGCGGCGTCGAGAGAACTGAAATTGCTCCCGAGCAGGACGTTTCGAACGCGGTCGAAGGCGGAGTCGCCCTCGCGGGGCGTCTCCGAAATTCCACCCGCCGCGCCGCGTTCGAGTCGTTCGCGGACGGCAGCCGGGGCGTCGATATCGTACCGGTCCAGCACGTCGAGGGCGTCGGCGTAACTCGTCTCGTCCGGTGCGGTCGGCCCGCTGGCGATGACGCTCAGGTCGTCGCCGACGACGTCGCTGAGGACGAGACCGACCACCGTCGCCGGGGCGGCGGCGCGGGCGAGGCGGCCGCCTTTGATGGCCGAGAGGTGCTTGCGGACGGCGTTCATCTCCCGTATCTCCGCCCCGCTGTCGAGCAGCGCGTCCGTGGTTCGCCGGAGGTCGTCGAGGCTCACGCCCTCCGCGGGCGCGGCCAGAAGCGCGCTCCCGCCGCCGGTGACGACGGCGAGGACGAGCGTCCGTTCGTCGGCCGCCTCGGCGAGGTCGAGCAGGCGGCGCGTTCCCTCGACGCCGCGGTCGCTCGGAACGGGGTGGTCGCCGACAACGACGGAGACGCGAGCGAGTTCGGCGGCGTCGGGGACGACCACGACGCCGTCGGTGACTCGGTCGCCCAGTACGCCTTCGAGCGCGCGAGCGACGCCGACGCCCGCTTTCCCGCCGCCGAGGACGAGCACGTCGTCGAACTCGCGGAGGTCGTAGCTGTCGTCGCCGACGGTCAGCAGTCGCCCGTCGAGCGTCACCGCGTCGGCGACGACGCGTTCGGGGTTCGCGGCGTCGATTCCGGCGTCGAGACAGGCCAGCGCCGTCTCGCGGGCCTCGCTGCCGCCGAGCGCGGCGGCGTTGCGGACGAAGGTCATACCGGAGCGTCGCACGGGGGCGACAAAAGCGTAGATGGCGGGAGACGCTCACAACCGTCGTATTCGCCGAGAGATTCGTTCACGACTCCGACACTGATAACAGGGGTGAACTTGTAGCGGAGGTCGATGAGTAACAGAGCGGAGTCCGCCCCCGAAACGGGACGCGTGCGCGTCGTCGGCACCGCGCACGTCTCCGCCGACAGCGTCCGCGAGGTCGAAGAGACCATCGACGCCGAGCGACCCGACGTGGTCGCCGTCGAACTCGACGAGGGGCGCTATCGGCAGATGCAGGGCGAGACGCCCGACGACCTCGACCCCGGCGAACTGCTGCAGGGGAACACGGTCTTTCAGTTCATCGCCTACTGGATGCTCTCGTACGTGCAGGCGCAGATGGGCGAGAAGTTCGACGTGAAACCCGGTGCGGACATGCTCGCGGCCGTCGAGACGGCCCAGGGCCACGGCATCGACGTGGCGCTCGTCGACCGCGACATCCAGACGACCATCCAGCGGTTCTGGGCGCGGATGAGCTTCGTCGAGAAACTCCGGATGGCCGGCGGCCTCGCCTTCGGCGTCACCGACGCCCGCGTCGTCGGTCTCATGTTCGGCCTACTCGTCGGCTTCGTCGCGGGCCCGGTCATCGCGCTGTTCGGCGGCTTTCTCGGCATCACTGACGCGGTGTTCGTCCGGGCGCTCGGGTCCGCCTTGGCGGGCGTCGTCTCCGGCCTCGTCGTCTCGTGGGTCGCCTCCCTCGTCGTCGACGACGGCGACAGTATCTTCGCGGGTATCGCCGGCGGTCTCGCCGTCGCGCTGCTCGGCGGGGCGACGCTCGGCCTGACGGATCCGTTCGTCCAGTCGACGTTCTCCGGGTTCGTGATTCAGGTGGGCGGGAGCCTCGCGCTCGGCATCTCCGGGGGCGTCGTCGTCGGCCTGCTCGCCGGCTTCGTCCTCGCGGCGACGGGGATGGACCGCGGCGAGGAGGTCGAGGAACTCGACATGGCCGAACTCACCGACACCGACGTCGTGAGCGTGATGATGGAGGAGTTTCGGGCGTTCAGCCCCGGCGGCGCGGAGGCGCTCATCGACGAGCGCGACGCCTACCTCGCGCACAACATCGTCGCCCTCCGCGACCAGGGGAAAGACGTCGTCGCCGTCGTCGGCGCGGGGCACAAACGGGGTATCGAGAACTACCTCCGGAACCCAGAGACGCTGCCGCCGATGGAGTCGCTGACGGGCGTCGCCGAGAAACGCGGAATCCCGTGGATGAAGATAATCGGCACGCTCGTCTCCGTCGGCTTCGTCGCCTTCTTCGTCCTGTTGGCGATGGCGGGCGTCAGAGACGGCTTCCTGCTCCGCCTGTTCGGCGCGTGGTTCCTCGTCAACGGCATCTTCGCGGCCGGACTCGCCAAACTCGCCGGTGCGCGATGGTCGTCGGCGACCGTGGGCGGCCTCGTCGCCTGGATGACCTCTGTCAACCCGCTGCTCGCGCCGGGGTGGTTCACCGGCTACATGGAGCTGCGCCACACGGCGGTGAACGTCGCCGACATCGGTCGCTTGAACGAACTGCTCACCGACGAGGAGACGCCGCTGGGCGAACTGCTGGAGCAGATGTTCGACGTACCGCTGTTCCGACTCATCATGGTCGTCGCCATGACGAACATCGGCAGTATCATCGCCAGCCTGTTGTTCGTGACGTACATCCTGCCGCTGTTCGGCGCGGAGCTCGGCGGTGCCGAAGCCGTCAGCCGACTGATGCTGGAGGGCGCACGCAGAAGCGCCGAGCTCGTCTGGGGGGCGGTCGCGTGAATCTCACCTTCAGCGGCCGCGAGGTCCGCGACCTCGCCGTCGCGTGGCTCGTACTCGGCGTCGCCTTCGCGCTGTTTTTCGCCGGCGGCGACCCCTTCAGACTGCTCGAACGGGGACTCGTCTCCGGGCTCGTCGTCAGCCTCCTGACGGCGGGCGTCGGCTTCCTGCTGCACGAGCTCGGACACAAAGTCGTCGCCGTCCACTACGGGCAGGTCGCGGAGTTCCGCGCCGACTACAGCATGCTGGTTCTGGCGCTTCTGAGCGCGTTTCTCGGCTTCATCTTCGCCGCCCCGGGCGCGGTTCACCACCGCGGGATGCTCACGGAGCGAGAACACGGCCTCATCGCGCTCGCGGGACCGGCGGTGAACGTCGTGCTGGCGCTGGTGTTTCTGCCGCTGGCGCTCGTCGTTCCCACCGGCGGCTTCCTCGCCGAAATGGCGAACCTCGGCGTCATCATCAACCTCTTCTTGGCCGCGTTCAACATGATTCCGTTCGGCCCGCTCGACGGCCGAAAGGTGCTCGGGTGGAGCAAAATCGTCTACGTCGTCTTCACGGTGCCGACGATGGGCGTAACCGTGCTTCTGCTCTTCTTCTGAGGGGACAGGAGACGGCCGACGGGCCTTCGCTCGCCGGCGAACGACTAAGCGACTCGCTTCCGTTTTCGAAGCTATGGAGAGCGTCAACCCGGCGACCGGCGAGCGACTGGACACGTATCCCGACGACGACGAGGAGACCGTCGACGCCGCCCTCGACCGAGCGACGGAGACGTTCGCGGAGTGGCGCGAGACGAGTTTCGCGCACCGCTGTTCGCTCCTGAAGCGAGCGGGCGAGGTGCTCCGCGAGAACACCGACGAGTACGCCGAACTGATGACGCGCGAGATGGGCAAACCCATCGTCCAAGCCCGCTCGGAGGTCGAAAAGTGCGCGTGGGTCTGCGAGTACTACGCCGAGACGGCCGAGGAACACCTTCAGGACGAGGTTATCGGCACCGAAGCCGACGCCCACGCGTTCGTGAGCTACGAACCACTCGGCCCGGTTCTGGCCATCATGCCGTGGAACTTCCCCTTCTGGCAGGTGTTCCGATTCGCCGCGCCGAACCTCGCGGCGGGCAACGTCGGCCTGCTGAAACACGCCTCGAACGTGCCGGGCTGTGCGAAGGCCATCGAGGAGGTGTTCTCGGAAGCCGGCTTCCCCGACGGCGCGTTCCAGTCGCTTCTCGTCGGCTCCGACCTCGTAGACGGCATCATCGAAGACGAGCGGCTGCAGGGTGTGACGCTCACCGGCAGCGGCCCCGCCGGTCGGGCCGTCGCGTCGACGGCGGGCGAGAGCCTGAAGAAGTCGGTGCTGGAGCTCGGCGGCAGCGACCCGTTCGTCGTTCTCGACGACGCCGACGTCGAACGCGCGGTGAGGAGCGCCGTCTACGGGCGGACGCAGAACAACGGCCAGTCCTGTATCGCGGCCAAGCGATTCATCGTGATGGACGAGGTGTACGACGAGTTCGAGGAGCGATTCGTCGAGGAGATGGAGTCGCTCACTGTCGGCGACCCGGCGGACGAGGGGACGGAACTCGGCCCGCAGGCGCGAGAGGGCCTCGTCGAGGACCTTCACCAGCAGGTCGAAGAGACCGTCGACGCCGGGGCGACGGTGCTGACCGGCGGCGAGCCGATGGACAGGGAAGGAGCGTACTACCCGGCGACCGTCTTGACGGACATCCCCGACGGGACGCCGGCGGCCCACGACGAGATATTCGGCCCCGTCGCGTCGCTGTGGCGCGTCGACGGCGAGGAGGAGGCCATCGAGCGGGCCAACGACACGCCGTTCGGACTCGGCGCGAGCGTCTGGACCGGCGACCCCGACCGCGGCGAGCGATTCGCGCGAGCGTTCGACGCCGGCTGTTGCTTCGTCAACGAGATCGTCAAATCCGACCCGCGGGTGCCGTTCGGCGGCGTGAAGGACTCGGGCTACGGCCGCGAACTCTCCGAACACGGTATCCGGGAGTTCGTCAACCGCAAGACCGTCTGGGTCCAGCACGGCGACTCGAGCACCGGCCTGGAGTCGCTCTCGGAATGAAGGCTTCGGACCTTCTCGTCCGGTGTCTGGAGGCCGAGGGCGTCGAGTACGTGTTCGGGGTCCCCGGCGAGGAACTGGAGGACGTGCTGTTCTCGCTTCGGGACTCCTCGATACGGTACATCCCGGTCCGACACGAGCAGGGCGCGGCGTTCATGGCCGACGTGCACGGTCGTCTGACCGGCGACGCCGGCGTCTGCCTCGCCACGCTCGGTCCGGGCGCGACGAACCTCCTCACGGGCGTCGCCGACGCGCACCTCGATAAGTCGCCGCTGGTCGCTATCACCGGACAGGGCGGCCGCGAGCGACTCCACAAGGAGAGCCACCAGGCGCTCGACGTCGTCCACACGTTCGAGGCCGTCGTCAAGTGGAACACGCAGCTGAACGACACCGAGATAATCAACGAGTCCGTCCGAAAAGCGTTCAAACTCGCCGAGTACGAGAAGCCCGGCGCGACCCACCTCGAATTTCCGGAGGACGTCGCCGCCGAAGCCGTCGACTACGAACCGCTCCCGGTCCGAGAGAAGGTCCGTCGACCCGACCCGGACGCGGCGTCGGTCGAACGCGCCGCCGACCTGCTGTTGACCGCCGAGCGACCCATCGTACTCGCCGGAAACGGTGCGGTCCGAGCCAACGCCGCCGACCGCCTGCGGTCGTTCGTCGAGGCGACCGACGTCCCCGTCGTCTCGACGTACATGGGGAAGGGCGCGGTGTCGGACCGCAGCGCCCACTCGCTGATGACGCTGGATTCGGGACCGGACGGCGAGGCGGAGGCGGCGATGGAAGGCGCGGACTGCGTCGTCGCCGTCGGCTACGACATCGCCGAACACGACCCGAAGCGGTGGAACCCGAACGCCGACACTCGCGTCGTCCACGTCGACCACGAACCCGCCGAGGTGTACCAGCACTACAACCCGGACGTCGAGATCGTCGCCGACATCTCGCGGGCGCTGGAGCGCCTCGAAGCGACCGTCGAGGGAACGTGGGGGACGTGGTGTGCCGACACACACGAAGCGGTGCTCGCGGACGCCCTGGAGACGCCCGAGGACGACGAGCCGTTCTCGGTCGCTGGCGTGCTCCCGTACCTCCGAGACGCGATGGCCGACGACGACGTGCTCGTCTCCGACGTCGGGAGCCACAAGATGGCCATCGCGACGCAGTTTCCGACGTTCGAGCCGAACACGTGCATCGTCTCGAACGGTCTCGCCAGCATGGGCATCGGCGTCCCCGGGGGCGTCGCCGCCGACTTGGCGCTCGACTCGAACGTCGTCGTCGGCACCGGCGACGGCGGCTTTCTGATGAACGCCGCGGAACTGGAGACGGCGACGCGTCTCGGTCTCGGCTTCACCGTCTTGGTGTTCAACGACGACGACTACGGGCTCATCTCCGAGAAGCAGCGCGAACACACCGGCGAGGCGTTCGGAACGGGACTCACCAACCCTGACTTCGTCGCGTTCGCCGAGAGCTTCGGCGTTGACGGCTACCGCCCCGAGTCGTGGGCGGAGCTCGAAACGGTCCTGGACTCGGTGGTCGACGGAGACGAGATGGCTCTCGTCGAAGTACCGCTGGGAGGGTGACGCGTTCGGCGGCGTCACCGTCTCCGGTAGTTGTGCCCGACGACCAGCGCGAGCACGTTCACGCCGAGGAGGGCGACGAGCACCAGCGACCGGTCGCCGGACAGCCCGCCGACGACCAGCGCGAGCTGGCAGAACGGCAGTGCGACCGCCAGCCAGAAGGCGACGAAACGAATCGCCGAGACGGTGATCGCACGAACCGTGGGGCCGAACCGAACGTCCGCGGGGCGAGTGATACGGCGGTCGGCAGTTGAAGGCGCACTTGCCATGGACGGCGTTCTATTCGACTGCTTCAGTCCGCATATAAGCGGTAGTTCGTTCTGAACCGTTCTCGAGAGTTGTCACTGCCTACCGGTTCGTGCGAACGGCTATCACGGCGGGATTCGGGCGACCCCGACGCATTCCACTCGAGTAGGCGTACGGTCGTCGAAGCGACGTTTAGGCGGTCTCAACCGCGGCGTCGACCGCGTTAGGCGACCGCAACCGCCGGAGTTGAGGCTGCCTATCCCGAAAGTGGGACGGGGCACAGCCCTGTTACGTCCCGCGTACCACCACCCCGGCGAGGCGGCGACCCGCGAGCGGTGGGCTTTTGAGGAGCCACCGCGGGGGTTCGCGCATGGGAGACGACGAGGAACTCACGTACTCGGACGCCGGCGTCGACATCGGGGCCAGCGAGGCGGCGACGGCTGCGCTCGTATCGGCCGTCGGCGACAGCGAGGGCGACTACGCCGGACTGCTCGACATCGGCGACCGGTACCTCGCGCTGGCGACCGACGGCGTCGGGACGAAGCTGCTGGTCGCCGAGGCGCTCTCGGACTACTCGACGGTCGGCATCGACTGCATCGCCATGAACGCGAACGACCTCGTCGCCGCCGGCGTGCGACCGGTCGCGTTCGTCGACTACCTCGCGGTCGACGAACCCGACGAGACGTTCGCCGAACAGGTGGGCGAAGGACTCGCCGCCGGTGCCGACGAGGCGGACGTCGAACTCGTCGGCGGCGAGACGGCGGTGATGCCCGAGGTCATCAACGGACTCGACCTCGCGGGCACGTGTGCGGGCCTCGCAGCCAAAGACGACATCTTCGAGGGCCACGCCGAACCCGGCGACGCGCTCGTCGGTTTTCGGTCCTCCGGCATCCACTCGAACGGCCTGACGCTCGCGCGGAAGGCGGCGACGAAGAACCACGACTACGACGACCCGTTCCCCGGTGACGGCTACGAGACGGTCGGCGAGGCGCTGTTGGAACCGACGCGACTCTACACCGACCTGCTGGACCCGATGCGCGAGCACGGCGTCCGCGGCGCGGCCCACGTCACCGGCGGCGGGTGGACGAACCTCGAACGCCTCGGCGAGAACCGCTACGTCGTCGACGACGCGTTCGACCCGCAGCCCGTGTTCGAGTTCGTGCAGTCGGAAGGCAACGTCTCCGACGAGGAGATGCACCGGACGTTCAACATGGGCACCGGGTTCGTCGCGGCGCTCGACCCCGGGGACGCAGAAGCGCTGGCGGAGGCGACCGACGGGCGCGTAATCGGTCGCGTCGAGGACGGCTCCGGCGTTTCGATACGCGGGTTAGAGCTGTAGGCGTCCGGTCGGAGAGCCGACGCTCGAAGGGGAAAGCGGATGGCGAACAGACGGCGAATCGGGACTTCGGAGCGCAACGGGCTCGCCGTGCTCCCGCCTCGACCGCGCTGCGCCGACTCGTCAAGTCACGCGGCAGGATGGACCCGTCTTCGTACAAAAACGTCCGGAGCGGCGAACGGAGAGAGGGAGAGAGAGACGCGACTACGAGAGCTGCGCGGCCACGTCGGCTTCGGTGATGATGCCGACCGTCTCGCCGCCCTCGGTCACCATCACGGCCTTGTAGTGGTCCAGGAGGTTGCGAACTTCGTCGACGGTGGCGTCGCGGGCGACGGTGGGGAACGACTCGCTCATCAGTTCGCTCACCGGCTTGTCGCCGACGTTGTCGCCGCCGCGGATGACGTCCGACTGGCTGATGGAGCCGACCGGAATCCCCGACTGGAGCACGGGCAGTTGCGAGTACGCCTCCTCCTCCATCGCGTCGACGGCCTCCCGGACCGAGGAGTCCGGTTCGACGTGGATGACCGTCTCGTTCATGATGTCGCCGGCGCGGAGCACGTCGCCTTCGGCCTCGTCGAGCGCCTCGACGATGCGGCGGAGCGTCGACAGTCGGGGGTCGACGTCACCGCCCTCGATGCGGGCGATGAGCGGTTGGGAGACGCCGGCGGCGTCCGCCAGCGCGCTCTGGGTCAGCCCCAGCGTGTTCCTGCGTTCGCGCAGGTCCTGCGGCGTCGGGAGTTCCATGTCCGCCGATTACCAGCGGTTATTGAAAAGGTTTCGGCTATCCGCGCCGCGGCTCGCGGTGCGCGGTGCGTCGAACGAGCGGAGAGTCGACTTCGTCGCCGCGTTACTCGTCTTCCTCTTCGGTCTCGACGATGTCGATGACCGACAGCGGCACGTCGCGGAGCGCGCCGCCGACTTCGCTCTTGGCGATGCGGGCGGCGTGCTTCTCGCCGTCGGCGTTGAACACGTCGATTTCGAGGAGCAGGCCGACGAGCGCCGTGTTGGCCGCGATGAACGCCGAGTCGAACGGTTCGCCGCAGGCCGGGCACGGCGTCGCGCCGACTTCGACTTCCACGTACTCCTTGTTCTGCTGGTTGAGGCGCTTGCCCGCTTCGCTGACGGCGACGCCGATGGCGTCGTCGATGTCTTTCACGTCACGTACGAGCCAGGCCGCCTCCATCGCTACGAGGTAGTTGCTCATACCCGTAGGTAGGGATAGGGGGTTTCGTGTCTTGTGATTCGGTCGTGACCGAACGTCCGGCGCGGAGAGCGGTCGGAACCGGCCGTGTACCTCGGCGGATTATCTCCGTAAGTTATGCGTGATACAGTGATTGCCCACCCACCGTATCCGTCGTGGTTGCCAGAAAACCCACCCCAGTTGCGGAGAACACAACTTGAGTTTAATCGCAAGCGGGCGTCGACTTCGTCGGCTTGGAGAAGCGAGAAAGTTTATATACCACCGGGATGGAGCCCGGAGTAGGCAATGTTCGAGTCGCTGTCCCGTATCAGCCTGTTCGCCCTGTACCACCTGACGCTCGCACTGGGTATCGCGCTCCTCCCACTGACGCTCCTGGTTCGCCAGCTCGGCGTTCGACTCCCGGTCGGCCGTCTCGTCGAAACCGTCGGAACCGCCTACGAGAACGCCGCCGCACAGTAACCCCGAACCCGTCGACCCCACCCGGACCCGTCGACCCCACCCGGACCCGTCGACACCGCCCGTCTTTGTGGCTCTCGCTCGTCCAGCGGCGGCGCCCTCGCGCGACGGAGAACCGACCGCTGCGACGGCGGCAACGAGCGAGTGAAGAGGTGCATTTATCTGCGCGGCCGCGCAAGTGTAGGTAATGCGTCCACCGACATCGGATTTCTCCGGGAGCGACAGTCCCCTCGACGGTAACCGTTCACGAGTGTTCGGGCCGGAACTCGGCGAGTTCCCGAACGCCGAGCAGTCGTCGGAACCGCGCGAAGGCGAGATGAAAACCGGGACGACCACCGTCGGCATCAAAACCGAGGACGGCGTCGTTCTCGCGACCGACATGCGCGCCAGCGCCGGCTACATGGTGGCGAGCAAAGACGTCCAGAAGGTCGAAGAGATTCACCCGACGGGTGCGCTCACCATCGCCGGGTCGGTGTCGGCCGCGCAGTCGCTCATCCGCTCGCTCCGCGCGGAGACGCGCCTCTACGAGGCCCGCCGCGGCGAGGAGATGAGCATGACCGCGCTGTCGACGCTCGTCGGTAACTTCCTGCGCTCGGGCGGCTTCCTCATCGTCAGCCCCATCCTCGGCGGCGTCGACTCCGAGGGTTCGCACGTCTACAGCATCGACCCCGCCGGCGGCACCACCGAGGAGGAGTACACCGTCAGCGGTTCCGGTTCGCAGTACGCTCTCGGTGTGCTCGAACAGGACTACGACGAGAGCCTCTCGCTCGACGAGGCCAAAGACGTCGCGACTCGCGCCATCAAGAGCGCCGTCGAACGTGACCTGGCCTCCGGCAACGGCATCAACATCGCCGTCGTCACCGAAGACGGCGTCGACATCGAGCGACACAAAGATATCGAGTCGCTGCTGTAGACGGCGACGAGAACCGCGGCGACCGGTCACGGCGACCACCGACCGCTCGGACGCCGACTTTTCTCAGTCCGACGCGAGCGTGGCCTCCTCGACCGCCTCCCCCGTCTCGGAGACGAGCGTATCGAAGTCGGGGTTCTCTCCGTCCCGTACCCACTTGTACGTCACGACGCCGTCGGTGTCGACGACGAACACGCTCCGCTGGGCCACCTCTATCGTCCCGTACATGTCGTCGAGCACCACGTCGTAGGCGTGGATGACCTCGTGGTTCCAGTCCGAGAGCATCGGGAAGTTGATCGCCTCCTGCTGTATCCAGACGTTCTGCGAGAACGGTAAGTCGACGCTGACGCCGTACACCTGCGCGTCGAGGTCGTCGAACAGCCCCATCGAGTCCCGAAAGGCGCACATCTCCGCGGTACAGCCGCTGGTGAACGCCGCGGGGTAGAACACGAGCACTGTCGGCCCGTCCGCGACGGCGTCCGAGAGGGTGAACGCTTCGAGGTCGTTGTACGCCTCCCCGCCGGCTTTCGGTACTGTGAAGTCGGGTGCTTCGTCTCCGATGTCGACCATAGCCAGCAGTTGGGGCGCCCGATATTCACCGTTGCCCCCGTCGGCAAAAACGTACTCGGGCCGAACGTGCTACGCCCAGTCGGCGACCGTGCTACGCCCAGTCGGCGAACGTCCCTTCGAGGAGCGTCTCCTCCTGGGCCTCGATGTACGCTCGCTGCATCCCCGCGATGGCCTCGGCGAGCGACGCGCCGTCGTCGAGTCGCGTTCTCACCTCTCTGCGCTTCCACGTCGCTGGCGTCTCCTTCGCCTCCACGCGCCAGCGAAGCGGTGCGATGTAGCGCTCGGCCTCCGTCTCCGAGAAGCCGGAAACTTCGAGGCCGTGGCGGGCGTGCGCCAGCAGGTCCTCGTACAGTTCGACCGGGTTCGTCGTCTCCTGGCCGTCGTTCGTGATCCAGCGCTGGCCGCTGTCGAGTCCCATCCGCGTCGCGGCGGTGAAGTTCTCGCGCGCCTGTCCCCAGTCCAGCGAGAGCACGGGGTGTTCCCGGCGCGGCAGCGCTTCCATCAGCCCCGCGAACGCCGCCTGGAAGGCGATGGAGTCTCTGACGGTGGGCTGGGCGGGAATCGGCCGGAACTCGATGCGGGCGTTCGCCGCCGACCGGGTCGGCCCGTCGAACACCGGACGAACCCAGCGCCAGTAGGTGCCGTGTTTCGTTCTGAGCGTCGCAAACGAGTCGTCGAAGCGGTCGCCTCGCTCGACGGGCATCGGGACGAGCGTCGAGTCGACGACGACCCTGTCGACGGCCTCCTCGACGGAGTCGAGGTCCTCGGGGAACGCGACTTTGTCGTCGTCGTCGTCGTTCAGCACGGACTCGAAGACCGCGATGCGGTGCTCGTCCCAGGCGTCGGCGAGAATCGTCTCGGCGTCGACGCCCTCCTCGTAGAGGTCCGGCGGGAAAAACGGCGAGTTGACCCCGAGCGCGAGAAGCGGCCCCGCGATGCGGAGCGCGTAGTTGTGGTAGACGGGGAGGTCGGCGGCGTGGGCGACCTGGTAGTGCGGCTGGATGGAGGTGATGAGGCTCTCGGGCATCACCGTGTCCGCCCGCAGGTCGACGTTCGGCGCGTCGACGGCGAACGTGTCGGCCGCCTCGTCCGTGTTTGCCATCGCGTGGTAGCGGACGGAGTCGCTCATGTTGGTGGCGATGCGGACGCCGTCGTCGACGACGCTGTCGGAGAGATAGCTCCGGGCCGTCTCGCCCGCGGGCGGAATCGTCCACATCGCGTCGCTGACGAGGCGCATCCCCTCGGCGGCAGTGCAGTCGAGCGCGGCCGCGAGTCGCGCCTGAACCTCCGACTCCTGGGCGCGGATGCCGTACGGCCCGAACGGTTGTGGACTCGTCGACATCTCGGCGTTGTGCAGGCCCAGTTCCTTCTCGAACCCCATGAGTTCGAGCAGTCGCCGCGGGACGCGCATCAGTGCGTTCTCGTCGTCGGTCGACTCCGTCCAGCGGCCGTCGGCGACGGCGTAGAACTCGTACTCGAAGCCGACGATAGACTGGTGGTTGTCGAACGTGCCCGCTGCCAACTCTTCCTTGACGACTTCCCCGTCGGCGGCGGCCTGTGCGCGGAACGTCTCGGTGTCGACGCCGAGCACCGCCGACACCCGCTCCGCGAACGTCTTGTCCATACCGTCTCATGCGCGAGGGGCGTCTAAAAGTGCGACGGCCTCGGCCGAGTCGGCCCGCGCTCGGTCGGTCAGTAGGGGCTATCGACGACGTGTAACTCGTAGTCGGTGATCGGGCTGGCCCACTCTTCGTCGTACGGGAGGTAAGTGACCGTGAAGGACCACTCGTCTTCGGTTTCGAGGTTGGTCGTGCTCGCGTAGTTCGAGGTGAGGACCGTCGTCTCGTCGGCGTAGAACTTCGCCTCGGCTTTGAGGTACTCGAACGGTTCCTCGCCGACGTTGCGGAGTCTCCCGGTGAGTTCGGCCTTGACGGCCTCGGAGTCCTCGGTGTCGAGTTGGCTGTCGAGGAGTTCGATTCCCTCCGGAACGCGCGGGAGCGGTTCGACCTGGAACGCCGCTTCGAGGTCGTGCGATGCGACGTTCACCCCGTCGTCGTAGTACGGGATGTACGCCTTCCACGTCTCGCCGGGGTTGAGACCGATGAGGTACTCGGTGGCGACGTCGAGCGGGTTGTCGTCCTCGTCGAAGAAGCGCGCGGTCACGCGGATGCCCCCGGAAGGCGTCGGTCCGACGTTCTCCATCAGCGCGAGGACGGCCGCCGACTGACGGTAGGTGTCGTCGGTGGTGACGAGTTCGTGGGAGGTGACTACGATGTCGGGGGAATCCTCGTCGGTACTGCCGCCGCTGTCGTTACCCGCGAGCCGGTCGATGACGCCGTTTTCGGTCTCCGTCGGTTCGGACGTCGTGTCGACGGGTCGCGTATCGCTCGACGTACAGCCCCCGAGGCCAACGAGTGCACCGCTCGCGAGCGCCAGGAACCGCCTCCGATGCATACGGGTGATAAAGAGCGTTCCACATAAGAACGCTCCCACTCTCTCTCCCGGAGTAAAGTTTATCTAGTTTATACGAACCCCTCAATCGACCGCGTCGCCGCCGAGGCGAGGCAGTTAAACCGAGGACGCGAGTACCGCCCTGCGATGGAGTTCGCGGCGTTCGCAGACCGGGCGGCGGCTATCGAGGCGGAGTCGGCGGACCTCGAAATCGTCTCGCTGTTGGCGGAGACGTTTCTGGAGGCCGGGCCGGAGCTTCCGGTCGTCGCGCGGTTCGTCCAGGGGCGCGTCTTTCCCGCGTGGCGGTCGGCGACGCTCGACATCGGTCCGAGTCTCTGTTACGAGGCTATCGCGCGCGCCGCCGGCCGGAACGTAGACGCTTCGGACGTGGAGTCGAAACTCGCCGAGACCGGCGAAATCGGTGCCGTCGCCGCCAGTTACGAGTTCGGCGGCCAACGGGGTCTCGCCGCGTTCGGGACCGGGGGAGCGGCCGACCTGACCGTCGCCGAAGTAGACGAGACGCTCCGAGCGCTCGCGGCGGCGACGGGGTCGGGGAGCCAAGACCGGAAGGTCGACACCCTGTTCGGCCTGTTCAACCGCACGAGCCCGGAGGAGGCGCGCTATCTCGCGCGAATCGTCCTCTCGGAGATGCGCATCGGCGTCGGCGAAGGGGCGGTTCGAGACGCGATCTCGGAAGCGTTCGAGGTGCCCACCGAGAGCGTCGAACGTGCGCTCCAGGTGTCGAACGACTACGGTCACGTCGCCGAAATCGCCCGCGACGACGGCGTCGACGGCCTGAACGAGGTGGGTCTGGAAGTCGGCCGACCGGTGCAAGCGATGCTCGCGCAGGCCGGTACCGTCACCGACGCTCTCGACGAGTGGGAAGACGCCGTCGTCGAGACGAAGTACGACGGCGCGCGGGTCCAGATTCACCGCCGGGCCGACGACGCTGGCGACGACGGCGACAGTGATGGCGACAACGACACCGGCGACGAGAACGACGCCGGTAACGAGAACGACGCCGAGTCGGCTGCGGTGTCGCTGTTCTCCCGCAACATGGAGGACGTGACGGATGCCCTCCCCGAGATTGTCGAGTTCGTCGAACGCGCCGTCGACGCGCCCGCGATTCTCGACGGTGAAGTCGTCGCCGTCGACGACGAGGGCGACCCGCTGCCCTTCCAGGAGGTCCTGCGGCGGTTCCGTCGCAAACACGACGTCGCGCGGATGCGCGAGGAGGTGACGCTCAGGTTGCACGCCTTCGACTGTCTGCACGCCGACGGCGACGACTTGCTCGAAGAACCGCTCGTGACGCGTCACGACCGTCTCGCCGACGTCGTCGACGACGACGCGGCTGTCTCGACACTGCTTCGCTCGGCCGACGCCGACGAGATAGCCGCCTTCGAGGCCGACGCGCTCGACGCGGGTCACGAAGGCATCATGTTGAAAGACCCCGAGTCGACGTACTCGCCGGGCAACCGCGGGAGACACTGGCTGAAACGCAAACCGGACGTGGAGACGCTCGACCTCGTCGTCACGGGCGCGGAGTGGGGCGAGGGTCGGCGCGCGCAGTTTTTGGGGACGTTTCTGCTGTCGGCGCGCGACGAAAACGGCCGGTACCGCACGCTCGGGAAGGTCGCCACCGGCATCACCGACGAGCAACTCGCCGAGTTGACCGAACGCCTCGAACCCGAAATCGTCTCCCAGGACGGCCGCGAGGTGGAGCTTCGACCCTCGACGGTGTTCGAGGTCGGCTACGAGGAGATACAGCGGTCGCCGACGTACTCGTCGGGGTACGCGCTGCGGTTCCCGCGATTCCTCTCGGTGCGGGAGGATAAATCGCCCGAAGACGCCGACGCGCTCGCGCGGGTCGAACGACTCGCCGAGACGCAGTGACCGCAGCGCCGCGACGAGAGTCGGCGAGCGACTCACAGCGTCTGCGAAGACGTGCGAGATTTATCCCGGCGCGGTTCGACTCACTCTGTATGACGATTCGACACGACGGTCTCTCCGTCGATTGGTTCGGGTACGCGACGGTCAGAATCGAGACGCCCGAGGGGTTCGTCGCCTACCTCGACCCCGGTCGCTACGGCGTCCTCGACGGCTACGACGCCGGAGACGGTGATCTGGTCTGCGTCACGCACGTTCACCACTACGACCCCGACGCCATCGAACGCGTAGCGAAGGAGGACGCGACGGTCGTCGCTTACGGCGGTATCGACGCCGGCGATACGGACCGCGACGTGACGCCGCTCGACCGACTCGACTACGAGGTGGTGACGCTCGGTCAGGAGGACCGCTTCTCGGTCGACGGCGCGGACGTGTGGACGCTCCCGGCGTACAACGAACCGGGCGGCCCCCACACCCGCGAGGACGGCGAACCCTACCACCCGGAAGGGTTCGGCGTCGGCTACCTCCTCGCGGTGGGCGGCCGGACCGTCTTCTGGCCGGGCGACTCCGACGCGCTGGAGGGTCACGAGCAACTGGAGGTGTCGCTGTTCCTGCCGCCCATCGGCGGCGCGTTCACGATGGACCGCGGGGAGGCCGCCGACCTCGCGGAGACGCTCGACCCCGACCTCGTCCTTCCCATCCACTACGACACGTTCGAGGACTTGGAGACCGACTCGCGCGCGTTCGCCGCCGACGTCGCGTCGCGGGGCGTCCCCGTCGTGCTGGACGAGCGGTGAACGCCCGTGCGCAATCGCATCGACTACGGCCATCTCGACGGGCGACACCCCTACCACCGGGTCGGTAACGGCCCGCGCCGACTCGTCGTCTTTCCGGGTCTGAGCGACCCTCTCTCGGGGAGAGAGCCATCCCGCTTAGTCGCCGAACTGCTCGCGAACTACGCCTACCGTCGCTACACCGACGAGTACACCGTCTGGGTCGTCAGCCGTCCGCGGGGGATGCCCGCCGGGCACACGACCCGCGACATGGCCGCCGACTACGCGGAGGTGGTGGCCGATATCGGATCGGCGTCGATTCTCGGTCTCTCGATGGGAGGGCTGGTCGCCCAGCACTTCGCCGCCGACTACCCCGAGTTGACTCGGCGTCTCGTCCTCGGCGTCAGCGGCTGTTACGTCGGCCAACGCGGTGCCGACACGCTCGGGCGGTGGTCCTCCTGGGCCGAGCGGGGCGACTGGCGCGAGATTCTCCTCGACAGCGTCGCCGTGACGTACGGCGGCTATCGCTCGTTGGTCTACCCGCCACTGCTCCGGCTGGTCGGCGACGCGTCGGTTCCGGACCCTCTCGTCGGCTCGGACGTCTCCGTCTCCTGTCGTGCGTGTCTCGAACACGATACGCGGCGGCGACTCGTCGACGTCGACGCGCCGACGCTCGTCATCGGCGGCGCGCACGACCACTTCTTCACCGAGGAGATTCTGCGCGAGACGGCCGCGGGGATTCCCGACGGTCGACTCGCACTGCTCGGCGGCGTCGGACACGGCGCGCTCGAAGAGCGGCGGGCGACCGCCGACGCGACGATACGGCGATTCCTGCGCGACCGAAGCGAAGCGGTGGCGCAACTCGACTGAGCGACGAGTCGAGTCGCCCGAGTTCCGAGTCGCGTAACCGCGCGAGTTCCGGACTGCGTAACCGCCCGAGTTCCGGGTCACGTAAATTACTTGTCGCGTGCGTGTCGATTTTCGAACATGGTCCCCGAATCGGAGACACCGAACTTCTGTGCGGACTGCGGTGCCCGCCTCGCGGCGGGGGCGTCGTTCTGTTCGCGGTGCGGAACGGCCGTCTCGTCCTCCACCGAGTCGGCCGCGAGCGCGACGCTCTCCCCGTTCCGCCGGCGAGTCCGCGAGTACACCGTCCACGGCTGGGAGATAGAACAGGACTACGGCGACAGGGTCGTCGTCAGGAAGCGCGGGTTCGGGTCGATTCCGGTCCACGTCCTGTTGTTCCTCGTTACCGGCGGTGTGGGCAACGCCGTCTACGCGTGGTACCGCTACTCGCCCGGCGCGTCGCGGGCGGAACTGAGAGCCGACGGCACCGAGCGGTGGGTCGACGGTCGGTCGGAGAGTCGCTCGAAGTTCGGCGTCGACCTCGCGACGGCGGGCGGCTTCGTCGCCGGTATTCTGCTCGTGTTCGTGTCGCTCGCCGTGTTTTCGATAGGCGTCCTCGGCGTCGGAGATCTGCTCGTCGGACTGCTGCTCCTGACTGCGGGACTGGGGCTGCTGCCGCCGGTCCGAAAGCGACTCGACAGGGAGCAGTCGTTGACGACGTTCGGCCGAAACCGGAGCGTCGACACCGAAGCCGCCGGCGAGCGCGAGCGCTGCGTCGTCTGCGGCGAGCGCGCCCGCGGCGGCGTGAAGCGAACGTTCGCCGAGAAGACGTACCTCGCCGGGGTTCCGGTGAAGACGCACGAGGAGGGGTCGAACAGCTACTGTCGTCGCTGTGCGGCCGAGGAGGACGTGGGCGCGTCGGCCGTCGAGCGAGAACCGAGCGAACTCCGCGAGACAGCCTGAGAGCCGTCAAGACTCCGCGTGGATGAGCCAGACGCCGACGAGGACGAGCGCGCCGCCGACGAACGCCGCCGGCGGGAACGGTTCGTCGAGCAGCAGTACGCCGAGGACGACGGCGACTATCGGCTCGACCGTACTGACGAGACCGGCCCGCGACGCACCGATTCGCCGGATACCGCCGAAGAACGTCACGACGGGGACCACCGTCGACAGCACGGCGATACCGAGGACCGTCGACCAGGCGGTGGTCGTCGCCGGCAACGCCAGCGAGCCGGTGGCGGTCCCGTAGACGAAGAACGAAACCGCGGCCGCCGGGAGGACGTACCCCGCGAGCAGGAGACCGTCGGTGTCCGCGAGCGCGACCCGGCTGACGACGATGTAGCCCGAGTAGACGAGCGCCGACCCGAGGACGATGGCGACCCCGAAGGGGGCGACGCCGGCGGGGTCGACGCCCGCGACGAGCGCTACCCCGCCGAGGACGAGCGGGAGGGCGACGAGTCGCCGTCGCGTCAGCGGTTCGCCGAGAAACAGCGCCGAGAGCACGAGCACGAACGCCGGGTACGTGTAGAGCACGAGCGTCGTCACGCCGGCGGTGAGATACTCGAGCCCCCAGAAGAACAGCGCGCTCTGTCCCGTGTATCCGACGAGGCCGAGTCCGACCGCGACGGCGAGGAGTCGTCCGCGGAGTCGTAGCCGCCCGGACGCGTCGGACCGGCGTCGACGCGCGGCGAGGAGCGTCCAGACGAGAGCCGCCGCCAGCGCGAAGCGCAGCGCGAGCACCGACGAGATGTTCAACCCCGCGTCGAAGGCGAACTCCCCGAGAACCGCCAGCGTGCCGAAGCCGAACGCGGAGACGACGACCAACGTAACTCCGACGGTCTCGGAGCGAGAGTCCGGTTCGGCGTCTCCGCTCATCGAGCTACTCTTTTCGGGAACCGTAGAAGCGTCTACCGGTACGGCGTCGCCGGTTTCCCGACACCGGAAACGAGTTCGGTGTCGCTGTCGAACGCGACGCCGTGAAGCGACCGGCCGCCGCGTGTCCCTACAGGATACCCATCTCGCCGAGTCGCTCGGGGAGGTAGGTGTCGGTGACGAAGTCCAGCCCCCGGGACGCGAGCGCCTGCTGTTCGGCCTTCTTGCCGATGTCGAGTTGGAGCTCTATCTGTTCGGTCCAGTACTCCGTCTGGAACCGCGGGTCGTCCAACTCGCTTTCGAGCGCGTTGATGTCCGAGTCGCTGAGCGGGTCCGTCGGCAGGTCGTAGTCGACGATGTCCTGCGGTTGGATGCCGACGAACTTCGCCTCGGGCGTGGCGAGGTACTCAGAGAGGTGCGCGGATTTGATAGACCCGTAGGCGACGGAGCCGTAGATGCGGTACGACCACGGGTCGCCGTCAGTGAACACCACGACGGGTAGGTCGAGTTCGTCGTGCAGTCGCTTCGTGATGCGGCGGGTCGCGCGGGCGGGTTGGCCCTTCAGGTGGACGACCATCGCGCCGTGGTCCTCGTCGAAGCCGTTCTCGACGAGTCGGTCGCGCATCCCGCCGGTCTCCACGCAGAGGACGAACTCGATGTCGTGGTCGAGGAATTCGATGGTGTCGGGGTTGTTCGGGATCTGATAGCCGCCCTCGCCGACGTCCTCCTGACAGTGGATTTCGCGCTCTCCGCGCCGCGTCTGCTCGCGGATGCGGAGCGGCCCCATCAGCGTCGCGCCCGACTCCTCGGGGCGCATGTGGAAGTCCTCGCGGGTGACTTTCGAGACGATTTCGAGGTCCTCGACCAGCTGGTTCGACTCGTCCTGGTCGTTGAAGCCGGCCTCCTCGGAGTCCCACGACTCCGAGAGGTAGTACAACTCACGCAGCGTCGACGAGCGGTCCTCCTCCAACTGCTGGGCGAGGAAGTCGATGGTGTAGACGGCTTTGAGCAGTTTCCGCGCGCCGCGGACGCTGTTGGCGCTGCGGGTGCTCGTCCGGTCGCCGTACACCCAGACGTGGCTGTCCTCGTCGTACTCGATGTTGCTCTTCGTCCGGGTGGGCAGTTTCATCTCCGGAATCTGCCCGCCGGCGAACTGGTCGTAGAACTCCACCGCGAGGTCGATGAGACGCTCGCGGGCTTTCTCCTCCTGTAACTCCGTGTCTGAACTCATATTATGCGTTCACCGTAAGTCGTTCCGTCTCGACACCGTCGACGTCGATGTCGAACGTTGCATCCGCGCCGACCGTGTAGGTCAGCGTCGCCGTCTCGCCCGACGGAACCGCGGGTTTCCACTGGACGAACCACTCGCCGTCCAGGTCGACGACGCTCGCCTCGCCGTTGAGCCCCTGCGGTTCGACCGAGACGATGTCCGTGATGTCCAACTCCTCGCTTCGATCCGAGTAGTTGCGGACGCTGAGCGTCACTTCGTCGCCGTCGACGCGGCGTTCGACGCTCACGTTGTTCATGATGCGGGCCATCGCGCCGTCGATGTTCGGGCGCTCTCGTCCCGTCACCTCCGACACCTTGTCGGCCATCTCCGGGAGAATCTTCCCGAGGACGTTCTGCTTCTGGCGGCGCTGCTGCATCGAGCGCCGTTTCTTCAGGTACGATTTCAGTTCGCGGGCGGCCTCGCGGATGGCGAGCTCTATCTCGTCTTCGATGGCCGGGATGTTCGCCAGCGCGTCCTTCGACTCGCTCGTGAACGGGACGTTCGTCGAGGCGACGTGGACCATGATGACCGCGGGGCCGTTCGGCATCCCGCTGCCGCCGGGTTGGTCCAACCCGTAGTTTCGCCAGCCGATGCCTTTGACCACGTCCGTCGTGGCGCACGCGCCGCGCTGGTAGACCAGCGGGACGCGGTTGGCGAACCGGAGCAGGTCGACGCGTCCCTCTGCGGCGAGTTCGCCGCCGTAGGCGATACCGGCTTCGACGATGAACGGGTCGCCGCCGTGGACCTCCGCGTCGCGGGTGGCCGCCGCGTAGAAGTCGGCGTCGTACTCCTTCCGGAGTCCGGCCTCGACGAGTTCGGCGGTGATGGGCGAGAGACACTCCGTCGGCGGCGCGAGGATGTCGGTGACGCGCATCGCTTCGAGCAGGTCGCTCGCGGCGTCGCGGTCGTCTGCGACCTCGCGCACCGGCGGCGCGTCGTCGGGGACCGTCCGCATCGAGTTCCAGAGCACGTCGACGACGTTCTCGCGGGCCGTCTCGCCGAACGTCGCGTCGTCGTACTCGACGGTGGCGTCGGCGGCGTCGTCGACGAGCGCTCGAAGCGTCTTCCGCGAGAGGCGGTGTCTGTCGTCGTCGAGCGCGGCGAACTTCCGGGCGATGCGCTCTGCGAGGCCGTGAACCGTCGCGTCGTCTTTCTGCGTACTCGTCGCCTCGTCGACGGCGGCGTGTATCGAGGGAACCAGCGCCGACTCGGTACCCTCGTCGGTCTCCTCGTGGCGGGTCAGTTCGGCCCACGCGGCGCCGACGGCGTTCTCTCGAACCGTCTCGCCGAACGTCTTTCCGGTCTCCTCCTGCACCGTCTCGGCGACGTTGTCGACGATGTCGACGAGTTGGAAGTGGCTCGTCCGCTCGCGGGAGGTCAGCACGTCGGCGACGCCGCCGGCGAACTTCGCCGTCGCGTCCGGACCTTTCCCGGAGACGGCGTCGGCGATTTCGGCTTCGAGTTCGTCGGCGTCGGCGACGGCGGGCCACGACATCTCGCGGCCGAAGTGGTTGTCGCGGAAGTTGTCGAGCACCTTCGACGCCGTCTTCTGTCCGACGCGGGTGAACTCCTCCTGGAGGAAGCCCGAAACCGAGTACGAGTCCGTCGAGTCGAGCATCTTCAGCAACGTGCCGAGTTCGACGCCGTGGGGGTGCGGGCGAATCTCCTCGGTTTTGGCGGGGAGCTGGTCGGTCGCGCGCTCGAACTTGAGAGGCGCGTCGAGGCCGGGTTCGCGGAGCTCGAAGCGCGCGTGGGGGTTGACGACCGCCGTGTGCTTGATGTAGTCGTGGAGTTGCTGGCGCGCGCGCATGTTCGCCTCCATCTCCAGTTCGATGCGCGTGCCGTGCGGGCGGTCCCACGAGGTCTCGCGCGACTCGCGAATCTCGGGGTCGTTCTTGTCGGTGTCGACGACGAGTTCGAAGTACTGCGCCTCGGCGCTTCCCTGGGTTCGGGAGGTGATTTTGGCGGGTTTCCCGCTCGTCAACTGTGAGTAGAGGACGGCCGCGGAGATACCGATACCCTGCTGCCCGCGCGACTGCTCGCGGGCGTGAAAGCGAGAGCCGTACAGTAGTTTCCCGAACACTTTCGGCACCTGCTCTTTGGTGATGCCCGGTCCGTTGTCCTCGACGACGAGGCGGTAGTAGTCGCCCGCCTCGGCGATCTCGACGTAGATGTCGGGGGCGATTCCGGCTTCTTCGGTGGCGTCGAGGGCGTTGTCGACGGCCTCCTTGACGGCGGTGACCAGCCCTCTGGCCCCGCTGTCGAAGCCGAGCATGTGTTTGTTCTTCTCGAAGAACTCGGCGATGGAAATCGACCGCTGGTTCTGCGCCAGCTCGTCGGCGATTCCCGCCTCGTCGCCGAGTGTCGACTGAAACGAGGTCATTCTGTGAATCCAGTTATCGACGGGACGGTTAAAACCTGTTCGGGACCAGGGTGAAAGTGAAAATCGGAGTGAGAGCCGTTCGCACACCGAACGGTTCGCCTTCCGAAGTGTCTCGCACAACCGAGTAGTACGATATTCGAAGAGTGGCGTCGTCGGTGGTCTTCCCCCGGGGGTTCGACGCCCGAAACCACCTTCCGGACGGTTACGGGCGACCGCCGAAAGGCGACTCGGAGCGTCGGGTCGTTTCGTCGGTCGTACAGTCGAAAACTATTCGTAGGTCATCTCGGTATCGTCACAGCGAGCGGCGCTCGGACGCGACGAACGTCGTCCGTCCGCTCCGAACGCCGGGTCGTCGAACGTCGTCTCTGTGGTTTATTTGGTGTCCGCGCGCCCGCGCGTGCGAGGGCTTTAAGGAGGCCGGTATCTTAGCTGAGGTAGATTCTATGTCCCAAGACAGCGAGTACGGCGCCGGGCAGATTCAGGTCCTCGAGGGCCTGCAAGCCGTCCGGAAACGTCCGGCGATGTACATCGGTTCTACAGACGTTCGTGGACTCCACCATCTCGTCTACGAAGTCGTCGACAACTCCATCGACGAAGCCCTCGCGGGCCACTGTGACGCTATCGAGGTGACGATTCACGACGATGGCTCGGTGTCGGTCTCCGACAACGGCCGGGGTATCCCGGTCGACACCCACGAACAGTACGAGCGTCCGGCGGTCGAGGTCATCATGACCGTCCTCCACGCCGGCGGGAAGTTCGACAACAAATCCTACCAGGTCTCCGGCGGCCTCCACGGCGTCGGCGTCTCCGTCGTCAACGCGCTCTCTCACTGGCTCGAGGTCGAGATCAAGCGCGACGGCGGCGTCTGGAAGCACCGCTTCGACCGGGGCGAACCCGAACAAGGCGAGTTCGAGCGCGTCCGCGACCTCGACCCCGACGAGAGCACCGGAACCACCATCCAGTTCTGGCCCGACTCCGACATCTTCGAGACGACGGAGTTCGACTTCTCGACGCTCGCCACCCGTCTCCGCGAACTCGCCTTCCTCAACTCCGGCGTCGAAATCACGCTCACCGACGAGCGCTCCGACGACTCGGAGACGTTCTACTACGACGGCGGCATCCGCGAGTTCGTCGAGTACCTCAACGAGACGAAGACCGCACTTCACGACGACGTCGTCTACTTCGAAGACGAGGACCAGAACATCCAGGTCGAAGTCGCCATGCAGGCGACCGACGAGCTGCAGGGCTCCATCCACGCCTTCGCCAACAACATCAACACCCGCGAGGGCGGTACCCACCTCACCGGGTTCAAGACGGCGCTCACCCGCGTCGTCAACGACTACGCGAGCAAGCAGGGACTCATCGACGACCTGGACGACAACCTCCGCGGCGAGGACGTCCGCGAGGGACTCACCGCGGTCATCTCCGTCAAACACCCCGACCCGCAGTTCGAGGGGCAGACGAAGACGAAGCTCGGCAACTCCGAGGTCCGAGGAATCGTCGAGAGCGCGACGCACAAACGCCTCTCGACGTACTTCGAGGAGAACCCGGGAACGGCGCAGGCGATAATCCGCAAGGCCGCCGAGGCCGCCAAAGCCCGGAAAGCCGCGAAGAAGGCCGAAGAGCTGACGCGCCGCAAGAGCGCGCTCGAATCGACGGCGCTGCCCGGCAAACTCGCCGACTGTCAGACCCGCGACCCCGCGGAGTCCGAACTGTTCATCGTCGAGGGTGACTCCGCCGGCGGGAGCGCCAAACAGGGCCGCGACCGGCACAATCAGGCTATCCTCCCGCTCCGCGGGAAGATTCTCAACGTCGAGAAGCACCGTCTCGACCGGATTCTGGAGAACAACGAGGTGCGTGCGCTCATCACCGCCATCGGCGCGGGCATCGGCGAGGAGTTCGACATCGAGAACGCCCGCTACCACAAGATCATCCTGATGACCGACGCCGACGTCGACGGCGCGCACATCCGTACTTTGCTCCTCACGCTTCTGTACCGTCACATGAAGCCGCTTCTGGAGGCCGGCTACGTGTACGCGGCGCAACCGCCGCTGTACCGCATCCGCTACCGCGGCGAGACGTACGACGCGATGACGGAGGAAGAGCGCGAGCGCATCGTCGAAGAGAAGTGCAACGGCAACCCGACGCGCATCCAGCGGTTCAAGGGGCTCGGCGAGATGAACCCCGAGCAGCTGTGGGAGACGACGATGGAGCCCGAGAACCGCATCCTCAAACAGATAACCATCGAGGACGCCGCCCAGGCCGACCGCATGTTCAACGTGCTGATGGGCGACGCCGTCGAACCGCGAAAACAGTTCATCAAAGACCACGCCACCGACGCAGAGTGGGTGGACATCTAATCTGATACATGAGTTCAGAACTCCCCGACCCGGACGCGAACGCGGAGGCCGCGCGCGTCAAGACCGCACGAATCGAAGACGAGATGGAGCAGTCGTACATCGACTACGCGATGTCGGTCATCGCGGGCCGCGCCCTCCCGGACGTCCGCGACGGCCTCAAACCCGTCCACCGCCGCATCCTCTACGCGATGCACGAGGCGGGCGTCACCGCGCGCTCCTCGCACCGAAAGAGCTCCTCTATCGTCGGCGAGACGATGGGTGATTACCACCCGCACGGCGACTCCGCCATCTACGACGCGCTCGCCCGGATGGCGCAGGATTTCTCCATGCGCTACCCGCTCGTCGACGGCCAGGGCAACTTCGGTTCCGTCGACGGCGACCCGCCGGCGGCGATGCGGTACACGGAGGCGCGCATGTCCGCCATCGCCGAGGAACTGCTCTCGGACATCGAGAAGGACACCGTCGACTACCGCGCGAACTACGACGACCGCCTGCAGGAGCCGGACGTGCTCCCCGCATCGTTCCCGAACCTCCTCGTGAACGGCTCTTCCGGGATTGCTGTCGGGATGTCGACGAACATCCCGCCGCACAACCTCGCGGAGGTCATCGACGCGACGATTCACCTCATCGACAACCCCGACTGCACCATCGAGGACCTGATGGAGTTCGTCAAGGGGCCGGACTTCCCGACGGGCGCCAACATCGTCGGCCGCAACGCCGTCCACCAGGCGTACAAAACCGGCCGCGGTCGCATCCGCGTCCGCGCGGAGTACGAGGTCGAAGACGACGAGCGCATCGTCATCACCGAACTCCCGTTCCAGGAGAACAAGGCGCGACTCGTCGAGCGCATCGCCGACAACGTCAACGAGGGCAAGATAGAGGGCGTCCGCGACCTGCGCGACGAGTCCGACCGCGACGGTATCCGCATCGTCGTCGAACTGAAGCGCGACGCCATGCCCGAGGTTGTGAAGAACCAGTTGCTCGAACACCACCTCGAATCGACGTTCGGCGTCATCAACCTCGCGCTCGTCGACGGCGAACCCCGCGTGCTCACCCTCAAGGAGACGCTGGAGGAGTACGTCGACCACCGCCGCGAGGTCGTGCGCCGCCGCAGCGAGTACGACCTCGAGGAGGCCGAAGACCGCGCGCACATCCTCGAGGGTCGGTTGACCGCGCTCGAGAACGTCGACGACGTGGTCGACCTCATCCGCGACTCCGAGAACCGCGACGACGCGAAGGAGGCGCTGATAGCGGAGTACGACTTCTCGGAGGCGCAGGTCGACCACATCGTCGCGATGCAGCTCGGTTCGCTGACCTCGATGGAGGCCGAGGCCATCGAAGACGAGTACGAGGAGGTGCAGGCGACCATCGAGCGTCTCAACGAGATTCTCGAAAACGAGTCCGAACTGCTCGGCGTCATCAAAGACGAACTCCGCGACGTGAAGGAGGAGTACGGCGACGAGCGCCGGACGAGTTTCATCGAAGACACCGGGACGGTCACCCGCGAGGACCTCATCCCCCAGGAGGACATGGTCGTCGTCGTCACCGAGGACGACTACATCAAGCGGATGCCCGCCGCCGACTTCCGCGCGCAGGGCCGCGGCGGGAAGGGTATCATCGGGACCGACCTGAAGGAGGGCGACCGCGTCTCCTCCGTTTTCTTCGCCAACACCCACGACTACCTGTTGGTCTTCACCACCCACGGGCAGGTCTACCAACTGAAAACGTACCAGATACCGGAGATGGGTCGGACCGCCCGCGGGAAATCCGCGGTCAATCTGCTCGACCTCGACGCCGACGAGGAGATAACGGCCGTCGTCAACACCGACGAGATGGACGACGACGAGTTCCTCACGATGGTCACCCGCGACGGCTACGCCAAGCGGACCGCCGTCGACGACTTCGCCAACATCCTCTCGACGGGTATCCGCGCCATCCGCCTCGAAGACGGCGACGAACTCGTCGACGTCGAGGTGACAGACGGCGACCGCGACCTCGTCGTCGCCACCGAGGGCGGCATGAGCATCCGATTCGACGAGGACGAAGTCCGCGCGATGGGTCGCAGCGCCCGCGGCGTCCGCGGCATCCGCCTCACCGACGGCGACGTGGTGGCTGGCGTCGCTGCGGTCGACCCCGGCCAGCACGACTGGTTGCTCACGGTGACGCAGAACGGCTACGGGAAACGCAGCGACCTCGAAGACTATCGAAAACAGTCCCGAAACGGCAAGGGTCTCATCGACATCAAAACCAACGACCGCAACGGGACGGTCTGTGCCATCGACGCCGTCGCCTCCGGCGACCACCTGCTCGTGATGAGCGAGGACGGCCAGATAATGCGCACCCGCGTCGACGACATCTCGAAGTACGGTCGCAACACGATGGGGGTCATCGTGATGGACTTAGACGACGGCGACTACGTCGCCGCCGTCGACGTGATTCCGGCCGCGAGCGTCGGCGAAGAGGCGGAGTCAGATATCGAATCCGAAGAGACGCCGACCGCCGACGCCGACGACGAGTAGTTCGTCTGCGAGTAGTCGACGAACCGGACGCGGACGACGGGGTTCTGTCCCGTCTCGGCGCGTATCTCCCGCTGTATCTCGCTCGGAAGCGACGAGTACGACCGGTCGGTCGTCCGCGTGACCGTGACGGTCACCGTCTCTCGCTCCGCGAAGCCGACCGGGTAGGCGTACTGGACGCTGACGCTCGTCGCCTGCAGGTCGCTGTACCGCTGCTGCCCGAGCACCTCTTCGACCTGCTGGTTCACCGTCCGCTGGTAGTTCACCTGCTGGACCGTCCCGACCGTGACGACGCCCACTCCCGCGAGGAGAACCAGCGCCGCGAGCGCGACGGCGGGCACGTTGACGGCGTCGTTTTGCAGGTAGCCGCGGAGGCTATCGACGCTGGAGCGGTACCCCAAGAACGACAGCGTGGCGATCATCGCGACGTCGATAGCGAGCACCGTCGCGGCCAGAAGCAACAGCGTCCCGAGCACGAGCAGCGGCGCACCCCACGCGACGCCGATGCCGGTGACGCCCGCCGCGGGGATGAGCGCCGCCGCGACCATCACGCCGATGAGCGACAGCGGCCCCTTCGTCGTGACGCCGAACGTCGCCGCGGCCCCGGCGGCGACGCCGACGAGGATGGCGACCGAACTGGGGGCGAGGCGGAGGCTGACGAGTTCGATGCTCGCGGGGGCGAGCGTCGACGAGACGAGCGAGAGTTCCTTCAGCGCGAACGCGGTGACCGTCGCGCCGACGACGGCGACGCCGAGGCCGAGAACCTGCTGGCGGACGCCGGCGACGCACATCTCCCAGTTTCTCGTCGTCGCGCCGACCGTCGCGGTGAGTATCGGCCCCATGATGGGCGCGATGACCATCGACCCGACGACGATGGCCGGCGAGTCGATGAGCAACCCCGCCGTGGCGATGATGGCGCTGAGAAACAGCATCCAGACGTAGGAGTAGTCGTCGCGGCTCAACGACTCGGCTTTCGACTGGAGTTCGAACTCCGCCAACGGGGTGAAGTCCTGCGCGTACCGCTTCTGAAGCCGGTCGACGTTCGGCGTCAACACCGCCTCGGCGCTGCCGACGACGGTGTAGGTCCCCTCCTCTACCCCGGCGTCGTGAAGGTCTTCGAGCACCTCTCGAACCCCGTCGACGGGGACGGGAAACTGGAAGAGAACCTTCGCCTCGGTACCGCTGCCGTCGCTCGTGACGGCGTAGTCGACGTCGAGTTCCGAGAGCGTCTCTTCGACCGCCGGGCGCTCCTCGGCGGGGACGAAGATGTGGACGTGGCGCACGTGAAAAGTAGCGACGGAGAGCCGCAAAAACGGGGTGTCTGTGTATTCAGGGTGAGTGACGCTGTGTCGTCAGAGAATCGTCTTTCCGAGCGCGCTCGCGGCCAGTTCCGTCGCCAACTCGGCCGTCTCGTTGTGTTCGTCGAGGATGGGGTTCACCTCGACGACTTCGAGCGAGCGCATCGCCTCCGACCGAGCGACCGTCTCCAGCGCCGAGTGCGCTTCGCGGTAGCTGACGCCGCCGCGGACGGGCGTGCCGACGCCGGGGGCCTCCTTGGGGTCGAGCCAGTCCAAGTCGAGGCTGACGTGGACGCCGTCGGTGCCGTCGGTGACCACGTCGAGCGCGTCGTCGACGACGTCGGTGATGCCGCGCTCGTCGATGTCGGACATGGTGAACGCCGTGAGGTCGGTGGTGCGGATGAGTTCGCGTTCGGCGTCGTCGAGGCTGCGGAGGCCGACGAGGGCGACGTTCTCGGGGTCGAGCCCCGGCGCGTTCGCCCACTCGACGCCGCCGAAGTCGGCGATGCCGAGACCGGCCGCCAGCGGCATCCCGTGGACGTTACCGCTGGGCGTCGTCGTCGGCGTGTTCAGGTCGCCGTGGGCGTCGAACCAGATGGCCCCGATGTCGGCGTCGCGCGCGGAGCCGACGAGCGACCCGATGGCGACGGAGTGGTCGCCGCCGAGCACCAGCGGCGTCACGCCGTCGGCGAGGGCGTCGGCGACATCGTCTGCGAGGCGAGTCGAGACCTCCTCGGTCTCGCGGAGGAACTTCGCGTGTCCCTGCGACGGTTGGTCGACTTCCGGGTCGCGCTCCTCGGCGCGCGGAACCGGCAGGTCGCCCGCGTCCTCGGGGACGACGCCCGCGTTCTCCAGTTGCTCGGCGAGACCGGCGTAGCGAATCGCCGACGGCCCCATGTCGACGCCGCGTCGGTTCGCCCCGTAGTCGGTCGGTGCTCCGATGATTCGGACCGTTCGGGTCATATCCGAACGTTCGTGACCGAGCGGGTAGTGGTTCCGATTCCCCCTGCGGACCCGACAGTGACGTGAACACAACGTTTCGTCGTATGCGACTGTCCGCCACGCTCAAGGCGAGAAGGCGTGTTCTTGGAGTAGATGCGGCTCATCAAACTCCTCGTCGACGAGGCCAACAAACAGAACGTCGTCGACGTTTTGGAGACAGAGAACATCGACTTCGTCGTCACGAAGAACGCGACGGAGCGCGAGGACACGGTGCTCGTCGAGTTCCCGCTCCCGACGCAGGCCGTCGGCTACGTCATCGACGAGCTCCGCGACGCGGGCGTCGACGACCGGGAGTACACCGTCATCGCCAGCGCCGAGACGGCGAAAACCCGCAACTACCACGAACTCGAAGAACGGTTCGTCGCCGGCGTCGAGGAGGACGACGCGGTGGCGCGCGAGGAGATTCGCGCGAAGGCGCTCGACATGCACCGGAGCAAGCTGACGTACTACTCGATGACGATGTTCAGCGCCATCGTCGCGGCGTCGGGTCTGCTTCTGGATTCGCCCGCCGTCGTCGTCGGCGCCATGGTCATCGCGCCGCAGGTCGGCTCCGCGCTCATCGCCGGCGTCGGCATCTCGCTGAACGACCGCCGGATGATTCGTATCGGGTTCGCACAGCAGTTCTTCGGCTTCGGCGCGGCGATTCTCGGTGCGTTCGCGCTCGGACTGCTCCTGCAGTCCGGTCAGATAGTCACGTCCGTCCTCGACGTCTCGACGGTCAGCCAGATAAGCAAGCGAATCTCTCCCGGACTGCTCTCGCTGCTCGTCGGTCTCTGTGCGGGGGCCGCCGGGGCGTTCGGCCTCGCGACGGCACTGCCCGTCTCGCTCGTCGGCGTCATGATAGCCGCGGCGCTCATTCCGGCGGCGGCGGCCGTCGGCATTGGGTTGGCGTGGGGCCTGCCGAGCGTCTACCTCGGCGCGGGCGTGCTGCTCGTCGCGAACGCCGTGGCGGTCAACGTCTCGGCGTTTCTCGTGCTCTGGTATCTCGGCTACCGACCCGACTCGTGGACCGAGAACACCCGCGAGGTCAACAACGGTGACTCCGCCGAGACGGACGACCGCCCGCAGTATCTCGGGGCGGTGGTCGCACTGCTACTGCTCGGGGGTATCTTCGTCGGCGCCGGCGGCCTGCTCGTCGGTCAGATCGGGTTCGACAACGACGTGAACACCGCCGTCGAGCAGGTGCTGGAAGACGACCAGTACGACGAACTCGAACTCACGTCGATGCAGACGGAGGTCGGGATGGCACGCCACTTCGGACAGACGCCGGAGGTGACCGTCGTCGTGCTGCGGCCGGCAGACGAGTCGTATCCGAATCTCGCGGAGACGCTCCGCGAGCGGATTCGACAGGAGACCGGGCGTGACGTCGCCGTCTCCGTCGAGTTCCGCGAGGGGCAACAGGCCGGGCAGTCGAGTCAGTCGGTTCGCGGACCGAGACCCGTACCCGCTTAGTCGCCGAGGTACGGTTCGCAGACGCGGCGAACGCCCTCCTCGAAGCCGATTGTCGGCTCCCACCCCGTCTCCTCGCGCATCTTCGAGGCGTCGGCCATCGTGTCGTGGACGTAGACGTCGAGGGGGTTCTCGACGTACTCCGGTTCGACGTCGGTGCCGAGCACCTCGTTTATCATCGCCACCATCTCGTTGAAGTCGTAGCTCTCGCCGGTTCCGAGGTTGTAGGTGCCCTGCAGCCGGTGGTCGGCGGCGAGTTCGAGTCCCCGGACGATGTCGTCGACGTGGGTGAAGTCGCGTGTCTGCGAGCCGTCGCCGAACAGTTCGGGCCGCTCGCCGTTAGCGATTTTGTGTGCGAACTGCGCGACGGTGTTGGCGTACCGGCCCTTGTGTTCCTCCGCGCCGCCGAAGCCCTGATACACAGAGAAGAAGCGCATCCCCGCGAGCGACAGCTCGTAGTGGTTGTGGAAGTACTCCGCGTAGCGTTCGCGGGCGAGTTTCGACGCCTCGTAGCCGGTTCGCGCCTCGACGGCCATCGACTCGGGCGACGGTTCGGTTCGACTGCCGTAGATGGAGGACGTAGAGGCGTAGACGACGGTGTCACAGCCGTCCTGTCGAGCCTGGTCGACGGTGTTGACGAACCCTTCGACGTTGACGCGCGCGCCGCGACGCGGGTTCTCCTCGTGCATCGCGTACGACGAGAGCGCCGCGAGGTGAAACACCACGTCGACGTCGGTGGGCAGGTCGTCGTCGAGGACGCTCCCCTCGACGAACTCGACCGCGTCGGTGAGGTTCTCGGGGGTTCCGAGATAGAGGTCGTCGACGGCCACCACGTCGTTGTCGACGGCGAGGTGGTTCGCGAGGTTCGACCCGATGAATCCGGCCCCGCCGGTGACGAGAACTCGCTGATTCTGCATACGTGTACGGCCAGAGGTGGCGGTAAAGGCCTACCGATACGTTAAGGCGAAACAGAACGTTTCAGGTTGGACTGAGGCGTCGAACGTCACCGAACAGACATTCTCTGAAGAGACAGTCACCGAGTCAACAGCATCGCCATAATAATCACCAAAAAACCGGTTATCCGTCGAATTTAAGAACATCAATTACGAACGTTCGTTTATGTCGTCTATCGAGCTCACCCCGAGCCAGAAACAGATACTCACGGCCCTGATAAACCTCTACCGTCAGGCCGAGGACGCAGTGAAAGGCGAAGATATCGCCGCGGAGGTGAACCGCAATCCGGGGACGATTCGCAACCAGATGCAGAGCCTGAAGGCGCTGCAGTTGGTCGAGGGCGTCCCGGGTCCGAAGGGCGGTTACAAGCCGACGGCGAACGCCTACGAGGCGCTCGACGTCCAAGAGATGGACGAACCCGCGACGGTCCCGCTGTTCCACGAGGGCGAGCGCGTCGAGAACGCCAACGTCGAGGAGATCGACCTCTCGAGCGTCCACCACCCGGAGCTCTGCCGCGCGGAGATCCACCTCCAGGGCTCGGTCCGTGACTTCCACGAGGGCGACAACGTCACCGTCGGCCCGACGCCGCTATCGAAACTCGTCGTCGAGGGAACCGTCGACGGGAAGGACGACACGAGCAACATCCTCATTCTCCGCATCGACGACATGGTCGCTCCCGCGGAGGAGCCGGAACACTAACTGGTTCGGGGACACTCTACGTTTTTGCGGATTTCGTTCTCTGACCCGCTCGACGGAGCCACAGCGTTCGAGGTGAGCGTTCCGCGGCCACAGCGTTCGAGGCGAGCGTTCAGCGTCGACTCGCGTAGCCGCTCGGTCGCACGCGAGCGTCGTCGGGAGGTGAAAAGCGAGAGAGAGAGAGAGAGAGAAAGTGAGAGAGACCGGACGGGCCGCGCGAGGCGGCCGTCTCTTACATGTCGTCCCAGGCGGTGAACGCGCGCTTGGGCGACGAGATGTCGGCGATCCAGCGCGTCGCGACCGCCTTCTTGAGGAACTTCGCGCCCGGACCGCCGAAAGTCTGGACGGGCACGCCCTGGACGCCGTGGGCGACGGCCATGTCGCCGACGGAGACGAGCGTCCCCTTGTCCCTGTGGGTCCACGTCTTCAGCGGCTGACCGCGAATCGTGCGGGCGAGGTTCTCGCCGACGACCTCCGCCGCCTGCCACGCCGCCTGCGCGGTCGGCGGGGCGACGTTGTCGTTGCCCTGGTCGACGAGTGCCGAGTCGCCGATGGCGAAGACGCGCTCGTCGCTCGTCGAGAAGTCAGAGCCCGCGAAGATGCGGTTCGAACGCTCGTCCTTGTCGAGTTTCGCCTCCGCAACCTCCTTCTGGCCGGTGATGCCGCCGGTCCAGATGAACACGTCGTAGTCGAGTTCGGTGTCGTCGCCGACGTAGATGGCTTCCTCGTCGACTTTCGAGATGAACTCGCCGGTCATGACGTCGATGTCCTGGATGTCGAGACGCTTGCGGAGCGCGCCCTGCAGTTCGGGGTCGTTACCGGGGAACACCTCGTCGAGCCCCTCGACGATCTCGATTTCGATGGGCGCGCGGTGCTTGTCGCGGAACTCCGCGATTTCGCCCGCCGCCTGGATGCCCGAGAGGCCCGCACCGCCGACGACGACCTGCGCGGGTTCGCTGCGCGAGGCGTCTTCGGAGGCCGCCTTGATCTCCTCGTGAATCTCGCGGGCGTCGTCGAGGCTCTTGAGCGTCAGCGAGAACTCTTCGAGACCCTCGATGCCGTAGAAGGCGGTGTCGCTGCCGAGGGCGACGAGCAGGTAGTCGTACTCGACGGTCCGGTCGTCGCTCAGTTCGACGACGCGTTCGTCGACGTCGACGTTCTCGACGTGACCTTTCACGAAGTCCGTCTCCGGCGATTTCACGTCGTCGATGGGGACGGCGACTTTCGACTCGACGCTCGGGTCGCGGATGACCCGGTGGACCTCGTGGAGCACGAGGTGGTAGTCTCGCTCCGAGACCCACGTGAGTTCGGCTTCGCCGTCTTCGATCTCGTCTTCGAACGCTTTCACCGCGCCGGCACCGGCGTACCCGGCACCGAGAACGACGACCTTCTGAGTCATGCGTCTATTTGCGGAGTCATACGATAAAGGGGCTTTGGAACGAGAACGGCCTCGTCGCGCGCGAGAGCGAACGAATTTTGGGGTGCGTCCCGATTCCGTGACGGGACCGTTCGGGGGAAACGAGGCGGGTGCGCCGGTTTACAGCGAGAGGCCGGCGTGCCACTGGTCGACGCCCGCCTCGCGTTTGACTTCGTCCATCCGCGCGAGAAGCGAAACGGCGAGACTCGCCGTCTCCGCCGCCCGCGACTCGCCCTCGGTTCGGAACTCGCCGGTGATGCGGTTGGCGTACACCGAGCAGACCGCACCCGCGCGGAGGCCGTAGACGTTGGCGATGGTCAACAGCGCGCTGGCCTCCATCTCGATGTTCTTCACGTTCGCCTCCCGCAGTTCCTCGACGAGCGACTCGCTGCCCGCCGCGCGAAAGCCGTCGAGACCCGGCCGACCCTGTCCGGCGTAGAAGCTGTCGGCGCTCATCGTCAGGCCGACGTGGTAGTCGTAGCCGAGTCGCTCCGCGGCGGCGACGAGCGCGGAGACGACCTCGTGGTCGGCGACTGCCGGGTAGTCCTCGCGGACGTACTCGGCGCTGGTTCCCTCCTGTCGCACCGCCCCGGAGGTGATGACGAGGTCGCCGACCTCCATCTCCGGTTGAATCGCGCCGCAGGAGCCGACGCGGATGTACGTCTCGACGCCGACGCGCGCGAGCTCCTCGACGGCGATGGCGGCCGAGGGACTGCCGATACCGGTCGACGTGACCGAGATGGGCGCGTCGTCGTACGTGCCCGTCGCCGTGCGGTACTCGCGGTGGTACGCGACCTCCTCGTAGTCGTCCCACAGCGCGGTTATCTTGTCCACGCGCTCGGGATTCCCGGGGAGCAACACGGCGTCGGCGACGTCGCCCTCGGCGACTTCGATGTGGTACTGGACCTCGTCGTTGGGGTCCTCGCTGGCGTCGGTGTCGGTCATATCCGCTCTCGGGGACGATGCGACAAATAAACCGGTGGTGCGCGGGACCCGACGAGCGCGTCCGACGACGCGGTCGCTCGGTGGACGGAAACGCCCGCGACGGCTCACCGACGACCGTGGACGGCGTCGGCGACGCGCGCTGGTGGGATGACAGACGATAGTATGATATCGCTACGCGGGCGTGTCGCTTGTTACCCGTTAACAGTATAAATCATTCGATTTATACGGGACTCCGCGGGGAAAAATGAACGACGACGCGTTAGCTCTCGTCCGAGCGTTCGGCGTCCGAGAGCGTCCCCTCGGAGATGGTGTTCGGCAGCAGTTGACCGAGGGTGTACTCGGTGGCCCGCTCGCCGCCCTCGTCGCAGACGACGACGAGCCCGTCGTCACAGAACTCGGAGAGCGTCTGTCGGCACATGCCACAGGGTGTGACGCCGTCGCGGACGCCCGAGGAGACGGCGATGCGGTCGAACTCGCGGTAGCCGTTCTTCACCGCCTCGGCGATGGCGACCTCCTCGGCGTGGAGGCTGTTGCTGTAGTTGGCGTTCTCGATGTTGCACCCGACGAACACCGTACCGTCGGCGGTTCGGAGCGCGGCACCGACGCGGTACTCGGAGTACGGAACGTGAGCGTTCGAGAGCACCGCGCGCGCCTTCTCGACGAGTTCGTCGACCATGGGGTTTCGTCATCGCACGCGGCGGGTATAATCGCTCCGCCACGGATCGGTGGATTCCGGCACCGGACTCGGTGTCGTCTCGGCCGCAGTGAGAAAGAGTCTATAGCCGACGCCACAGAGTTCGACCGTGAACGAACTCGACGTGAAGGAATCCGGCCGCGGTCGACGCATCCTCCTCGGCGTCGGTGGCGTCGTCGTGCTCGTCGCGGCGCTCATCGGCCTGTTCGTCGGCGAGAACAGTGCGGGCGCGTCTATCGACCTTCTCGGCGTCGCGACGCTGCCAGTGAGTCCGATACCGATGGCGCTCTACGGCGCGGTTCTGGCGACGGTAGCGCTCGGTGCGCTGTTCGGCGCCGTGGAGTTCGTCTCTCGGGTGGAAGAACGCGACCGAGTGTAGTCGAAGCGTCGAACGGAGCGCGGCTCTTTTCAGGATCGGCCACGGAGTTTCGGTATGGCCGCCTCGACGAGCGACTCCGACTCACCGGAGTCGACGCCGACACCGAAGGAGAACACACCGCTAGCGGAGGAGAGCGGGCGAAACCGGAGACGGGCCGCCCTCGCCGTCGCACCGTTTCTCGCTCTGGGACTCTTCGACGTGGTGCTGCTGCTGTTCTGGGGCATCGAACCGCTGTGGGCGTTCGCCATCCTCCCGCCCATTCTCTTCTGTTCGGTGCTCGCGTGGATCGTCTTCAGCACCGACTTCCTCGACGACCGGACGTAGGCCGGTTCTCCGCCCGCCTATCGGCCGGTGTCGTACTTGTACGTCGCCGACTCCGGGTCGATGCCGAAGTCCTCGGCGCGCTCTTCGGGTTCCGACGCCTGCTCCGCCTTCGGTGCGGCGCGCTTGAACGCCTCGCGCGCCTCGTCGGGCATCTCGAACGCGTCGACGGGAAGCAGAAGCGCCACGGCGTCGGGCATCACGTCTCCGCGCTTGGCTTCGAGCCGCTCCCGGACCGTCGCGGGAAGCGACTCCGACTCGACCGGGGCGAAACCGAACTGGACGAGGTAGTTCGGCTCGTTCGTGAAGCAGTACACTCGCTCGAACCCCTCGTCGCCGGCGGTTTTCACGAGTCGTTCGACGACGTGTGCGCCGACGCCCTGGCCGCGCCACTCCGTCAAGACGCCGATACCGGTGAGCTCGCAGAACTCGCCCTCGTCGTGTTTGTGGATCCGGGTCCGACCGAATCCCGCCCGGGTGTTCGACGCCTCGTCGACGGCGATGACGTAGTCGCGCGAGCGAAACGCGACGTCGTCGAGGTCCATCGCCTCGATGTGATCGAGCAACCAGACCTCGTCTCGGTTCTTGGCGTCTCGAACGTACATGTCACCCAGTAGTCTCCGAGCGGGCAAAAGAATTTACGCAGCCGTCAGCGCCCGCGGCGGTGGCGCCGAGTTTCACATATCCCGGACGACGACACGGGAGTTGGTGACCTCCCGAACGTCGGAGCCCGAGAGGGTGTACGTGTCGTCGTCGACGTCGCCCCAGTCGAGTTCGGCTTTCAACCGGTCGGTGAGACTGGGCGAGGGGTCGACGTGGATGACGTCGCCTTCGACTTTGGCGACGATGCCGACTTCCCGGCCGCTCTCGTCGACGATGTCTTTCCCCTGGTCGTTCTCGTCGAGGTGCGTCTCGGTGTCCGCTTCGGTTCTCGGGTCGCTTTCGGCCTGTGCGCCCTCGTGTCGCTGTTCCTCGGTCGCGTCGGACGACTCGGTCGCGTCGCTCGTGAACGGTTCGTTGCTGTCCTCCGTCTCGGTCGCGTCGCTGCCGAACGGCTCTGCCTCCTCGGTACCGGTAGTGTCGGTCTGTTCGACCGCTTCAGAGCGGTTCTCCTCGGCGGCCGCCGTCCCCTCGGTTCCCGTCGGTGCGGCGGTTCCCTCGCCTCGCTCGGGTTGGTCGGTTTCCGTTCCTTCGGCGGTCGCAGCCATCTCGGCGTCGGCGGTCGTCGCCGTCTCGTGGGTCTCGACCGCCTCCATCCCCTCGTACTCGCGGTCGACGATTTCGCGCTCGACCACGTGGCTCGCGACGACGTTCGTATCGAGTAGCTCCGTCTCCGAGAGGGTGTAGATACCGCGTTTGCGCTCCTCGACCTCCTCTTCGACGATGGTCCGCTGGAACAGTTCGCTCTCGACGATGTCACCTTCGATGACCTGGCTCTCGACGATGCCCGCCTCGACGACCTCGCTCCCGACGGCGTCGCTCTCGACGATGTCGCTCTCGACGATGGTCTCTTGGACGCCTCGGATGTCGATATCCGCCTCCATCGTGTCGCTCTCGACGGTGTCGGTCTCCTCGAGTTCGGTGTCGACGACGCGACTGTGGACGATCATCCGTTCGAGAATCTCGTTGGTGTTCGACCACAGTTCCTCGATAGTCGCCTCGATGCTCTCTTCGTCGACGAACGACGCTTCGACGAGCTCTCGACTGACGAGTTCGCGGTCGACCGTGGTCTCGCCGATGGTCTCGGTGTCGACGACGTCGCTCTCGATAGTGTCGCGCTCGACGATGGTCCGTTCGACGACTTTCGTCTCCGTGACCTCGGTGGTCACCGTCTCGCCCTCCATCAGCGCGCTCTCGACCTCCTCGTTGTCGAGCGCCGCGCGCTCTGCGACGTCGGAGTGGGTGACGAACTCCCACGGTTCGGCGTCGCCTTCCGTCTCGCCTTCGGTGTAGGCGAACGCGACGTTCTCCGAATCGAACGTCTCGAAGAACTCGTCCCAGTCGCGGCGGTCGTGGGTGTCGTCTATCTCGCTCTCGCGGACGAACCGGTAGTTCATCCCACCCGTGTCTTGCTCCTCGTAGACGGGTGCGTACTCGCGCTCGTCGGCCCACTCTCGGATTCGGTCTCGGTCCGTCGTGACGTTTCGTTCACGTGTTGTTGGTTCGTCGGACATCTGTCTCCACCGAGGGTGTATCCCACGGGACAGCACTTAACAGATTGGTGAGATGTATCGGTGAATCCGTATCTTCGGGGTTCGTTACAGTCCGAAGAGACTACGGGAGTGGCCATTCTGACAGCTTCCGCCGACTATCAGATGAGTGTCGTGGTTTTTACATTTGGCGAATCGCGGGGAGCGACGAGGCGTCGGGACCGACCGTGCGGTCGTCGACGGAACGCATCCCGTCGAGCGCTCTCGCGGGCCAGTCGTCGGTCTCGATCGTTCACAGACGATAGTGAGCAAGCTACTTGACGGCGGCAGCAGAAGATGGGTGCGATGAACACGCACCCAGACACCGACGAGGTGGTCCACGAACCGACCCGGGAGTTCGTCGAGTCGACCAACGTCTACGCGTTCATGCAGGAGCACGGAATCGACGACTACGAGGAGCTCGTCGCCCGTACCTGCGGCGACGTCGAGGGCGAACCGGATTCGGGCGTCGACTGGTTCTGGGACCTCCTGCCCGACTATCTGGGCATCGACTTCTACCACGACTACGACTCCGTCCGCGACGACAGCGACGGCCCGCAGTTCTCCCGCTGGTACCCCGGCGGCACCATCAACGTCGCGCACAACACGCTCGACAGACACGCCGCCGTCGACTCCGAGACTCGAAACAAGGTCGCCTGCATCTGGGAGGGCGAACCCGGCGACGTCCGCGAGATAACCTACCACGAACTCCACCGGCAGGCCAACCGCGTCGCCAACGTTCTCGAAGCGCGCGGCATCGAGACGGGCGACACCGTGGGGCTGTACATGCCGATGGTGCCCGAAGTCATCTCGATTCTCTACGGCTGTTTCAAGGTCGGAGCCGTCGCCGTGCCCATCTTCTCGGGGTTCGGCGTCGACGCGACGGCGACGCGAATCGAAGACAGCGAGTGCTCGGTGCTCTTCACGGGCGACGGCTTCTACCGCCGCGGGAGCGAAGTGACGCTGAAAGACGCCGCGGACGAGGCCATCGAGCAGGCCGGCCACGTCGAACACACCGTCGTCTACGAGCGACTCGGTTCGGAGATAGAGTGGCACGAGGAGCGCGACGAGTGGTGGCACGAGACAGTAGAAGAGGCCGACGACGAGTACGAGACGAAGGAACTGCCGAGCGAGCAGGAGTCGATGCTGCTGTACTCGTCGGGGACGACGGGAAAGCCGAAAGGCATCGTCCACACCCACGCGGGCGTGCTGATGCAGACGGCCAAGGAGATCTACTTCGGCTTCGACCACAAGCCGTCGGACCGCTTCTTCTGGGTGTCGGACATCGGCTGGATGATGGGGCCGTGGACGCTCATCGGCAACCACGCCTTCGGCGGCACCGTCTTCATGTACGAGGGCGCGCCGGACCACCCCGAACCCGACCGCTTCTGGTCGATGATCGACCGGCACAAGCTCTCGGTGTTCGGCATCTCGCCGACCGCGATTCGCGCGCTTCGAAAGCACGGTGACGACTGGCTCGACGGCTACGACCTCTCCTCGCTTCGACTGTTGGGGTCGACCGGCGAACCGTGGGACCCCGAGTCGTGGATGTGGTTCTACGAGAACGTCGGCGGCGGCGAAGCGCCTATCGTGAACATCTCCGGCGGGACCGAGATTTGCGGCTGTTTCCTCATGCCGATGCCCATCCAGTCGCTGAAACCCTGCACGCTGGGCGGCCCCGGCCTCGGCATGAACGTCGACATCGTCGACGCGACGGGCGAGAGCATCGCTGACACCAACGAGCGGGGCTACCTCGTCGCGCGCGACTCCTGCCCGTCGACGACCAAGAGCCTCTGGGACGGTGACGAGCGCTATCTGAACGAGTACTGGTCGCGCTTCGACGACATGTGGAACCACGGCGACTGGGCGCAGAAGGACGAGGACGGCTTCTGGTTCCTCCACGGCCGCGCCGACGACGTGCTCAACGTCGCCGGTCGGAAAGTCGGCCCCGCCGAGGTCGAGGGCGCGCTCATCGACCACGACGCGGTGAACCAGGCCGCCGCCGTCGGCGTCTCCGACGACACCAAAGGCACGGCCGTCGTCGCCTACGTCGTCCTCGAAGACGGCGTCGACGCCAGCGACGACCTGCGCGCGGAACTCAGAGAAGTCGTCGGCGAAGAGTTGGGCAAGCCGTTCCGCCCGCGCGAGGTGCTGTTCGTCGATGAGTTCCCGAAGACCCAGAGCGGCAAAATCATTCGAAGAGCTATCGCGTCGGTGTACGAGGGCGAGGACCTCGGCGACATGAGCAGTATCGAGAATCCACAGGCGCTGGAGAAGGTGAAGGCCGCGAAGTGAGGGTGTGAGGAAGTCGACGGACGCTCGAAACGCCGAGCGACCACGGAATGCTTATTCTCTCGCCCTCGGTCGTCGAAATCGTCTATGAGCCCTCCGCTGACACGTCGTCGTGTGGTTCAGATTACTGCTACCACACTCACACTCGGTTTGAGTGGCTGCACCAGTTGGACGGACGCGGCCGGAGACGAAAGTACAGACGAGCCGACGAACGCGTCGTCGACGCTGTCGTCGGAACCCACCACCGAACGGAGCAGAGACGTGGGGAGCGTCGTTCTCGAAAACTCGGATTCGTCGACGCACGAACTCTCCGTCGTCGTCAAACGGTACGGCGAAGTGATTCACGAAGAAAACCACGTCTTGGAGGCCGGGAGCAGTGAGCAGGTTCCGCTCCGAGAGCCGGGTAGTTACAGTGTCACGGTGGCACTCGACGGAGAGACGGTCGCCAAACGGGAGTCGCTCACGAGGACGGACCAGTGTCGGGAGTGGCGACTCTCGTTCGGTGTCTCCTCGGACGGAGTGCTGAAGAAGAGCCGTGGAGTGGCGTGTCTCCAGTAGGAGTCGCCGTTCTATGTGGTCTCGACGCTCGGAGTGAGAGATTCTACTCCCGTCCGCGAAGATCCCACGCGACCGCGACGCACCCGACGCCGACCAGAACGAACAACGCCCGCCAGACGAGGACTTTCTCGGGCGGGCCCGAACTGTAGCTCCGCCCCGTCACGGCGTACACCTCGCCGTCGTGGGCGATGGGGTCGCGGCGCTCGAACTCGGGAATTCGGTGGTCGACGACCGTGACCGAGCCGGTTTCCACGGCCCGACGGACTTCCGGCGAGGTCCTGTCACTCGGAACCGCGATGTGGTCGAGCGCCTCCATCGTCGAGAGTTCGCGGTGGGTCAGAATCGTCCGCTCGCCGTCCTCTCTGACCTCCGGCGCGTAGAACTGGCCGTCGATTGCGACGAGGGTGTATCTAGGGTAGCTCAGACTGAACGGGTTCCACCCCGGGAATCTCTCTTGGACGGTGTGGTTGTATTCGAGCGAACCCCGTTCGGCCACCTCACGTTCGAGCGCGCAGGCTCGTTCGGTTCCGCACGTGAGCGTCTGCTCGGAGATGTAGACGAGCGATTCCGCGACCGTCTCGTTCTCTACCGGTTCGACCTCGTAGGTGACGACGGTTCCGGTGCCGTCGAGGTTGTTCGGATACAGGTATACGGGGTTCAACAGCAACCCGATTCCGAAGATGAGGAGGAGCGTCGTCTTCGTGCTTCTGGAGACCATTCGCTCGCGCGTTTCAGCCGTCAGTAAAAGAAATTTGTCATCAGAAGATAACTACCCCGGAGTCCTCGACGGACGCTCGAAATCGTCGCTCAGTCCGCGTCGCAACCCGTCCGACTCTCCGCGTCGCGGCCGCCGTCGGTCAGCACCGTCGACGGTTCGCCGGTCGATAATCGGGCCGCGAGTTCCGGCAGCCGACCTTCGAGCTCCTCGGAGCCGAGAATCACGAACCCGGCGAAGATGACGCCGAAGCCCGCGACGGTCGACAGCGAGATGGCCTCACCCAACAACGCCCACCCGCCGAGCGTCGCGACGACGGGGCTGACGTAGAAGACGAGGCTCGCGCGAATCGCGCCCACGTCGTCGAGCAGGTCGAAGTAGGCGATGTAGGCGACAGCGCCCGCGAACACGCTGACGTAGACGAGCGCGACGAAGGCGGCGGGCGTCCACGAGACGGCCGAGAGCGATTCGCCCGCGCCGAGGCTCATGCCGTGGACCATCAGCGCGCTCACGGGGAGCGCCCACGCGGTTCGGACGGTGCTCGACAGCGTGCCGTCGGCGCGGCGGATGAGCACCCCGCCGAGCGCCGCGCTCGCCGCACCGCCGAGGACGACGGCCTTGCCGACGACGCCGCCGCCGAGCAGGTTTTGCGGGTCGACGCCGACGACGAGCGCCACGCCGACGAGTCCGACGAGCACGCCGACGCCGCCGCGGCGCGAGAGTCGCTCGTCGGAGAGCAGAAACGCCGCGAGAAGCGGCGTGAAGATGGGCGAGAGGCTGAAGATGATAGAGCCGACGGCGCTGGAGACGTGCTGCTGGCCGACGAACAGGAGACCGTTGGCGAGGCCGATGGCGAGCACGCCGGTGGCGAGAATGCCCGCGACATCGCCGCGCGTCGAAGGGAGGAGGTCCTCGCGGGCCGTCGTGAGCGCCACGTAGCCGAGGAGTACCGCCGCCGCGACGTCGAAGCGGAGCGCGACGAACAGAAGCGGCGGGAAGTACGAGAGTCCGGCTTTGGCGGCGACGAACACGCCCCCGAAGAAGACGCTGGCGAGCGCGAAGAAGACGAGCGAGCGTTTGGTGACCACTACGGGGACACCTCCATCGACGCCGCGAGTTCGGCGGCCCGACCGACCGGCGAAGTGAAGCGAATCGTCATCGACTGTACAGAGGGGCGCGAGGGTTATACATATATTCAGTAAATTTTTCACAGCAAGAAATTCGGGTGGCGTTCGCCGGCCTTTCATATAGTGAAATATATTCACAGTGCGAAAGCCACTTGTGGGAGTCGGTCGAACGTAGTCCCATGGAATCGGCGCTCGAAGATATCGAGTTTCTCGCGCTCTCGGTGAACCGGGTCGAGGTGTTGAACGCGGTGGCCGAAACACCCCACACGCGCCGTGATCTCCAGGAGCGAACTGGCGCGTCACAGCCGACGCTCGGCCGCATTCTCCGGGACTTCGAGGAGCGAAACTGGGTCGAGGCGACGGGCCGAGAGTACGCGGCGACGCCGACCGGACGGTTAGTCGCGGACGGATTCTCGAACCTCCGCGAAATCGTCGAGACCGAACAGAAACTCCGTCAGGTCGCCAACTGGCTCCCCACCGAGGCGATGACGTTCGACCTCAGACGGCTCCGAGACGCGACAATCACGACACCGACGCAGACGCGTCCGAACGCCCCGGTCCAGCGCGTGCTGGAGCTGCTGCGCGACGCCGAACGCGTCGAGATAGTCTCGTACGCGTTCAACGAACAGAGTATGGACGTGGTTCGACGACGCGTCGCCGACGAGGGGCAGACGTTCGAGGGGGTCTTCTCGGCGAGCGCCATCGACGCCATCGCCGACGACTCCGCGCTCCGCGAACGCCTTCGGGAGTTGGTCGACCTGCCCGGCGCGGAACTCCGCGTCGTCGACGACGACGTACCCGTCGCGCTCACCGTCGCCGACGACGTGGTCCACCTCTTTCTGCGCGACGACGACGGCCTCTTACAGGCCTCGGTCGACACCGACGACGAGGCCGTGCTGACGTGGGCGCGCGACGTTCACGGCTGGTACCGGAACGAGGCCCGGCCGCTGGACGCCGACGACTTCGCCGACTGAGTTCACCCGCTGTACTCGCCGACGACCGTCTCGCGCATTCCGCGTACGATATCCAGATACTCCTCGACGGACCGCTTTTCGGCTTTCGCCGCCCGAATCGCGGCCTGCTTCTCGGGGTCGGCCAGGAGGTCGATGGCCAGCATCGCCGTCAGCTTCGCCGGAATCACGTACGCCATCTCCGCGTCGACGACCTCGAAGTCGCGGGCGTGGACCGCCCCCGAGAACCCGCCGACGTAGGGGTGGATGCCGGGGATAATCTGCGTCACGTCGCCCATGTCCGTCGACCCGGTGAGGTGGGGTTTGCCCGGCGTCAGCGCGTCCTCGCCCAGGAGTTCGGAGACGTTCGCGTCGTACGTCGAGACCATCGTCTCGTCGGTCCGCAGCGGCATGTAACCCGGGTAGTCCTCGATTTCGACATCCGCGCCGACGGCCATCGCGCCGGATTTCAGTGCACGATTAGTCTTCCCGTTGGCGTCCTCGACGGCATCGACGGTGCTCGCGCGGACGTACGACTCCATCCGCACGTCGCTGGGGACGACGTTGACGCCGTCGCCGCCGTTCGTGACGATGGGGTGGACGCGGACGTGGTCGTCGTCGGCGAACGTCTCGCGGTTGGCGTGGACGGCGTTCATCCCGAGCATCGCCGCGTTGAGCGCGTTGACGCCCTCCTCGGGGGCGGCGCCCGCGTGCGACTCCTTCCCTTCGTAGGTGACGAACTTGCCGACGAAGCCGTTCGAGGAGAAGTCGCTCGTGACGACGCGCTCGGGGGTGTCGCTCCCGGCGTGTATCATCATCGCGCAGTCGACATCGTCGAGGTGACCGCGGCGGATGAGTTCCTGCTTGCCGCCGAGGAACTCCACCTCACCGTTCTCGACCAGCGTCCGGCGGTAACCCAGGTCGAGATACTCTTCGGCGGGGACGGCGACGAAGTCGATAGCACCCTCCAGGTCGTCGACGACGCCCGCGGCGGTGAGGCCGTACGCCGCGCCGACGAGGTTCGCCAGTTGGGCGTGGTGGCCGCAGGCGTGACACGCCCCCGTCTCGGGGTTGGCTTTCGGGTGTGCGGGGTTGACGAGCGCGTCGAGTTCGCCGAGGACGGCGACGACGAACTCGTCCGCATCGTCCGGTCCGCCGGTTGCGTCGGTTCCCAGCCGCGCCTTCGCTCCGGTGACGGCGATGTTCTCCTCGACATCGAGCCCCATCCCCTCCAGTTCGGCGACGACCTTTCTGGTCGTCTCGGTCTCTTTGAACCCGAGTTCCGGTTCCGCTTCGACGTCTTCGGCGAAGGTGACGATGTCGTCGGCGTGCGCGTCGATGGCTTCGACGGCCCGGCGTTTTCGGTCGGCTACGTCGGTCATGACGGGTGGTTTCGCCCGAAGAACGTAGCGTTTGGGTGTCCGGCAGTTCACGCAGTCGGTTGCGACCCGAGAGCGAGGAGAGCGCTACCGAGCGAGGACGGCCGTCGGGTCGACGACGATGGGTTCCGGCGCGTCGTCCGTCGGACTCACGGCAACCTCTCCGGACTTCCCCGCGTCGGCGTCGGCGAGAACGACCGTCGCACCGGTGAGAAGCGGCGCAACGACGCCCGCGACGACGGCGCCGGGGTGCGACAGCGAACTCCGGACGACGACGCGGGAGGCGTCGGTCAGAGCGTACTCGTCGACGACGCCCTCGGCGAACTCCAGCAGTTCCTCGTGCGCGTACGTCTCGTCGGCGGCGAGCGCCGGTGTGGAGGGAGTCACGTCGTACGGCGGTATCGCCGGGTTCTCGCTCCAGACCTCCGTCTCCCAGTGAGTCGTCTCCGGACGGGTCGGGCGGCCGCCGTAGACGACGAGTTTCGTGCCTGGTGCGGGGTCGAACCCCGTCTCCCGGTCGGCGGTGGTGACGACGAGGCGCGTCCCGGCGTCGCCGCGGACCTCGAATCGGACGGGCGACCCGAGCAACGCCGCGCCGAAAAATGCGAGCAGTGACTCCGGCGACTCCGCGGGTTCGACTTCGACGCCTCGGCCGCTCGCGAGGCCGAGATGTCGAAAGACGTTCCCGGCTTTCCACGCCGTCGTACAGAAGTCGTGGTAACTCATCGTTCGGTCGGCCGCCGGAACGTGGACCGCCGAGCGGTCGGACCGCCGGTCGCGCGCGACAATCTCTCCCAGAACGTTCACGACCGCGATACGGCGAGTCCGTAGAAAAACACACCGAGCCGTCGGCACCGAGGATATCGTTCCGAATTACTGATTGTGTACCGAAACGATAACAACTCACCTGCGGAAGATGCTACCATCTCGGCCGTAACTCAAATTGTCTTGAATTAGATATATGATGGTGTCTGATGGGTTACCACGTGAGGTTCTAACGAATGTCAATGAACGCAGTGGTTTACAAAGGACCGAACGAGGTCGCCGTCGAGGAAGTGGACGAACCGGAACTCGAACACCCGAACGATGTCATCGTCGACATCACGACGTCGGCCATCTGTGGGTCGGACCTCCACATGTACGAGGGGCGAACGTCGGCGGACCCGGGCATCGTTTTCGGGCACGAGAACATGGGCATCGTCGAGCAAGTCGGCGAGGGTGTCGACACGTTGGAGGAGGGAGACCGCGTCGTCATGCCGTTCAACGTCGCCTGCGGTTTCTGTCAGAACTGTGAGAACGGCTACACGGGGTTCTGTACGAACGTCAACCCCGGATTCGCCGGTGGCGCGTACGGCTACGTCGCGATGGGTCCGTACAAGGGCGGACAGGCCGAGAAGCTTCGGGTACCGTACGCCGACTTCAACGCGCTGAAACTGCCGGAGGGTGACGAACACGAGGACGCGTTCGCGCTCCTCGCGGACATCTTCCCGACGGGATGGCACGGAACCCGACTCGCGGACCTCCAGCCGGGCGAGTCCATCGCCGTCTACGGGGCGGGTCCGGTCGGGCTGATGGCGGCGTACAGCGCGAAGATTCAGGGTGCCTCCGAGATCTACGTCGTCGACCGCGTCGACAGTCGCCTCGAACTCGCCGAGCAGCACTGCGACGCGATGCCCATCAACTTCGAGGAGTCCGACCCGGTCGAGCAGATCAAAGACGCCCACGGCGAAGGTGTCGACAAAGGCGTCGACGCGGTCGGCTACCAGGCTATCGACCCCGAGACGGACGTCAGCGACGACGCGTACGACCCGGCGCGGGAGAACCCGGCAGTCGTCCTCAACCAGCTCATCCAGACCGTCCGCGCGACCGGGAAGCTCGGTATTCCGGGACTCTACGTCCCCTCCGACCCGGGTGCGCCCGACGAGATGGCCGCGCAGGGTCGACTCGGTATCGACTTCGGAAAACTGTTCGAGAAGGGTATCGCGCTCGGCACTGGACAGTGCAACGTCAAGCGCTACAACCGACAGCTCCGGGACATGATCATCGAGGGTCGCGCCGACCCGACGTTCGTCGTCTCGCATCGCGTCGGCCTCGACGAAGCGCCCGAGATGTACGAGCGCTTCGACAGCCGCGAGGAGGGCGTCACCAAGGTGCTACTGGAGCCGTAGTCGACGGACACTACCTCGGTTTTTTTCAGGTGCGAAGCCACGTCTGGTGGTGGTTCTCTCGGAGGTGCGTCTGATACGCTCGCACCATCTCCGAGTACGATGTCGTTATCATCGACCAGTCACAGTGGTCGCAACGTCCGGTTATCACAGTTGGTCACACGCCCCTCGCTCACACCCACTTATCAATTTTCTTATTGCGTCGTCTCGGAAGCGTCACAGATGGTAGATATAAACGTGAACGCATCGTATCTATCGTGACAATGTGCCAGTACTGTAACTACGCGATGGAGGGATGGACGGAGCTCCTTCAGTACGACACCGTCTACCAGGACGCTATCGGGAAGCGGAAGGCGGCAAACGCGAACTACGGTTTCGACGAGTCGTGGGACGAACTCCGCGAGGAGTTCGCGTGAGCGGCGGGTCTGCCACCTCACTCGTCGACGGTCGTCGCTAGCGGGAACGGGTCGTCGCGCGCTGCGGGTTCGGCGCGTTCGCGCTCGTCGACGAGACAGTCGTCGAGCTCCGTTCGGAGTCTCGTCTCGTCCATCTCGCTCCCGATGAAGACGAGTCGCGTCCGCGGGGTGTCCGCGTCGTCCCAGTCGCCGATGGGACCCGCCTGCACCGACGGCCCCGCCTGACTCAGCCCCATCACCGACTCCTCGCGGCCCGCGAGGAGGAAAAACCCCTTCGCGCGGACGATACTCCCGTCCCAGTCTCGGAGCCACGCCGCGAACCGCTGCGGATGAAACGCCGTCTCGTCCGCGTAGACGAACGACGAGACGCCGTGGGCTTCGGCGGCGGTCAGTCCGCCGTGGTCGTGCTCGTGACCGCCATGGTCGTGCTCGTGATTGCCTTCGTCGTGCTCGTGACTGCCTTCGTCGTGGTGGCTCTCCGTCTCCTCACCTCGCTCGTGTTCGGCGAGTCGCCGTTTCCAGCCGACGTTCTTCCGGGCTTCTCCCACGTCGAACCGACCGGTACCGAGGATGCGCTCGGGGTCGACCTCCGAGTAGGTCGTTCGGGTGAGGTCCGCCCGAGGTTGCAGTTCACGAACCACCGACTCGATGCGGTCGAGTTCGTCGTCGGGCACCATGTCGCACTTGTTCAACAGCAGCACGTCACAGAACTCGATCTGGTCGACGAACACGTCGGCGAGCGGGCGGTCCACCGACGCCGACTCCTTGCGCGTCGTCGGGTCGAACTCCTTCCAGAACCCGTAGGCGTCGACGACCGAGACGGTGGTGTCGAGTCGGTAGTGGTCGGTCGGGTCGACGTCGCTCTCGGGCGAGCCTTCGACGAACGACCGCGCGACGGGCAGCGGTTCGCTGATTCCGGAGGACTCGACCAACAGGTAGTCGAACGACCGCGTCTCGGCCAGTTCAGCCGTTTGTTCGAGCAGGTCGCCCTGTAACTCGCAGCAGATACAGCCGTTCGAGAGGTCGAGAACGCCCTCGTCGCTGTCGCCGTCACCACTGTCCGCGGCGTCGGCGAGCAGTTCGGCGTCGACGTTCACCTCGCCCATGTCGTTGACGACGACGGCGACTTCCATGCCGCGTCGGTTCTGCAGGACGTGGTTGACGAGCGTCGTCTTCCCCGCGCCGAGGTAGCCGCTGACCACGGTGACCGGGATTCGGTCGGCGTCGGTGTCACTCATATCGCGTGAGACGGTACCGAGTAACGTATCCTCTGGCACCGTCACTCGACGGTGACACTCACCGCGTCGGGAACGTAGCTACGGTGCGCCCGCGAGTACGAGCGTGCTGTCCTCGTCGCCGACGTTGATCTGCCGCGTCGCATCCGGCGGAATCCGAACGGCGTCGCCGGGTTCGAGCGATACGTCGACGCCGTCGACGGTGACCGTCGCCGCGCCGTGGACGAGAAGATAGATCTCCTCGTGGTCTTCCTCGCCGTGGTCGTGTTCCATTCCTGACCAGCCCGCCTCGCAGTCGAGCACCGTCACGCCGAGGTTGTCGGCGTCGAGCGCGTCGCGCAGGAAGTGCATGCCGTCGGCTTTCGGTTCGACGTCGCGGTAGTTGACCTTCGAGTAGGGCACACGGAGGGTTCGGTGGCGAATTCCAAGTAAGTTGGTCGCGGGGGGGTCGAGACGACTGTTCTGTACCGCGAGCGACCGGAATTCCCGTGAGCGACTGGAGGGAGCGAACGGGTGCACGGAAGAGCGAGGCTCTTCCGGAGGGAGCGAGCGGGCCGAGGAGCGAACGGAGAGACGGCGTTGCCGTCTCGAAGTGAGCGACGGGTGTCCTCGTGAACGAAGTGAACGAGGGCTCGTCAGAGCTCCGCTCTGACGGTGCTTTTGGTCCGAGAGCAGACGCTTCGCGTCTGCTAAGCCTTCGCGGTGGAACCGCGAAGAGAACTTTTGCCGAGGGGTGGCGAAGCCACCCCGCAGCGCAAAAGGTCGGTCTAGAAGGAGTTCTTGATCTTCTCGAAGAAGCCTTCCTTCACGTCGACCTCCTCGCCGCCGGCCTCGGCGAACGCTTCCAGCGCCTCGCGCTGCTCTTTGTTCATCTGCTCGGGCGTCACGATCTGCACCTGCACGTAGAGGTCGCCCTCACCGCGACGGCGGAGTCGGGGCATCCCCTTTCCCTTCAGTCTGAACGTCTCGCCGCTCTGGGTTCCCTCCGGGATATCCATCTCGACGCTGCCGCCGAGCGTCGGAACCTCGACGGTCGACCCGAACACCGCCTGCGGGAACGAGATGGGGTGCTGATAGTGCAGGTCGTCGCCGTCGCGCTCGAAGTCGTCGTGCGGGCGAATCTGCACATCGATGAGCAGGTCGCCGTTCGGGCCGCGATTCTCGCCGGGCGCACCCTCGCGCTCCATCCGGAGCGTTTGGCCGTTCTGGATTCCGGCGGGCACGTCGACGGTGAGCGTCGCCTCCTCGCGAACGGTGCCGTCACCGCCGCACGTGGCGCAGGTCTCGTCGTACAGCTCGCCCTCGCCGCCGCAGCGCCGACACGTGGTCGTCTGCTGGACGCGACCGAACGGCGTCTGCGACACCTGCGTGACCTGCCCTTGGCCGTTGCACTCGGGGCAGGTTTGCGCCTCGGCGTCGGCAGGGTGGCCCTCGCCGTCGCAGTCCGAACAGCGCTCGGGTCGGGTGATGGTCACCTGCTTCGTGACCCCCTCGTACACGTCTTCGAGGTCGAGCGTCACGTTCGTGCGGAGGTTGCGGCCCTGCCGCGGGCGGTTCTGCTGGCCGCGGCCGTTGCCGCCCGCGCCGCCGCCGAAGAACTGGTTGAAGATGTCTTCGAAGCCGCCGCCGCCCCCGCCGCCGAAGGGGTTGCCGCCGCCGAAGCCACCGCCCCCGCCGCCGACGCCGCCGCGTTTCTGGGCCTCCTCGAAGCGGTCGTGGCCCACCTGGTCGTACATCCGGCGCTTCTCGTCGTTGGTGAGCACCTCCTTGGCCTTCTTGACCTTCTTGAACTTCTCGTCGGCGTCTGGGTCGTCGCTCACGTCCGGATGGTACTCCGCGGCCTTCTTCCGGTACGCCTGTTTTATCTCGTCCTCGTCGGCGTCGCGCGACACCCCGAGTACGTCGTAGAAGTCCTCGCTCATCAGTTGTCTCTGGTTATTCGGGGGAACTACTTGAACGGAATGGCTCGGCGCGGAACGAGACGGCGTCGTTCAGCGCGCGAGTGCTGTGTTGCTGTCGTTACTTCTCGCCCTCTTCGTCTACGTCACCAGAAATCTATGATTTCTGGTTGGCGGATGAGACGACTCTACGAGTTGTCCTCGTCTACGTCCTCGAAGTCGGCGTCGACGTACTCGTCGCCGTCGTCCGACTCGTCGCCGCCCATGTCGCCCATACCGCCGGGACCCGCGCCGCCGGGGCCGCCCGCGGCCCCGCCTGCGCCACCCGGTCCGGCCTGGGCCTGCTGCTGGTACATCTGCTTGCCGATCTCCTGCAGTTCCTGCGAGAGGTCCTCGGTCGCGTCTTCGAGTTCCTCGGTGGAGGCGTCCTCGTCTTCGAGCGTCGCCTCGACGTCCTCGATTGCCGACTCGATATCCGCGTAGAGGTCGTCGTCGATGTTCTCCTCGTTCTCGTCGAGCAGTTTCTCGGCGCGCTGGACCGCGCCCTCGGCCTCGTTGCGAGCCTCGATGCGCTCGCGGCGCTGCTTGTCCTCCTCGGCGTGCTGTTCGGCTTCCTCCTGCATCCGCTCGACCTCTTCGTCGGAGAGCCCCGCGCCGCCCTCGATGGTGATGTCCTCCTTGTTGCCGGAGCCTTTGTCCTCGGCTTCGACGTTGACGATGCCGTTCTCGTCGATGTTGAACGTCACCTCGATCTGCGGCGTTCCGGCGGGTGCGGGCGGGATGCCCGTGAGCTGGAACTCGCCGAGCAACTCGTTGTTCTGCGCCATCTCGCGCTCACCTTGGAAGACGCGGACCTGGACGGAGGTCTGGTTGTCCGCCGCCGTGGTGAAGATTTTCGACTCCTCGGTCGGAATCGTGGTGTTCTTCTCGATGAGGCGCTCGAAGAGACCTCCTTTGACCTCGATACCGAGGCTGAGCGGCGTCACGTCGAGCAGGACGATGTCGTCGACTTCGCCGCCGAGGACGCCGCCCTGAATGGCCGCGCCGAGCGCGACGGCCTCGTCGGGGTTGACGTTCTTCTTCGGTTCCTGGCCGACGAGGTCGCTCACTTTCTCCTGAACCTGCGGCATCCGGGTCGACCCGCCGACGAGGATGACCTCGTCGATGTCGGATTTCGAGTAGCCGGCGTCCGAGAGCGCCTGCTCGGTGGGTTCGACCGTCCGGTCGATGAGGTCGGAGGTGAGGCTCTCGAACTTCGCGCGGGTGAGCGACTGTTCGAGGTGGACGGGACCCGAATCCGTCGCCGTGACGAACGGGAGGTTGATGTCGGTCTCCTTGCGCGAGGAGAGCTCGATCTTCGCCTCCTCCGCGGCGTCCTTCAGGCGCTGCAGCGCCTGTCGGTCCTCGCGGAGGTCGATGCCGTGGTCGTTCTCGAACTCCTGGGCGAGGTAGTCGATGATGGCCTCGTCCCAGTCGTCGCCGCCGAGGTCGTTGTCACCGTTGGTGGCGACGACCTCGTAGACGCCCCCGCCGAGGTCGAGGATAGAGACGTCGAAGGTGCCGCCGCCGAGGTCGTAAACGAGAACCGTCTGGTCGGAGTCGTCGTCGAGACCGTACGCCATCGACGCCGCCGTCGGTTCGTTGATGATGCGCTCGACTTCGAAGCCGGCGATCTCGCCGGCGTCTTTCGTCGCCTGGCGCTGTCGGTCGTTGAAGTACGCGGGGACCGTGATGACCGCCTTCTCCACGTCGTCGCCGAGATACTCCTCGGCGTCGCGCTTGATCTTCTGGAGGATCATCGCCGAGATCTGCTCGGGCGTGTACTCCTCGCCGTCGACGTCGACCGTGAACTCCTCCTCGCCCATGTGGCGCTTGATGGAGCGGAACGTCCGGTCGGGGTTCTGAATCGCCTGGTTCTTCGCCGGTTTGCCGACGAGTCGCTCGTCGTCGGTGAACGCGACGACGGAGGGAGTCGTGCGGTCGCCCTCGGCGTTGACGATGATTTCGGGGTCGCCACCTTCCATCACCGCGAACGCGCTGTTCGTGGTACCGAGGTCGATACCGAGAATCTTGTTACTCGCCATTTGCCGACAACTACCGGTTTGCGCCGGTTAAAGGTTACTAGACTAAACGGCGACCGCGAGGAAAACACCTCGCTCCCCTCGTGCGATTTCGTCTCGCCGCGTCGGACGAGGTCGGCGGATTTTTATCGACGCGCTTTCCGAGCGAACGACCCGCACGGCCGCCCGTGAGAGATCACTCGTCGCCTTTGCTCACCGTCACCTGCGCCGCACGGATGACCTTCTCGGCCATCTCGTAACCCGGTTGGTAGACGTCGGCGACGGTGCCCTCGGGGTGGTCGCTGTCGACGCGCATCATCACCTCGTGGCGCTGCGGGTCGACGGGTTCGCCGGCGTCGGGTTCGATGGGTTCGACGTTCTCGTCGTCGAGGACGCGGTCGAACTCCTTGAGCGTCGACTCGACGCCGGGACGGATGTCGGCACCCTCTTCCTGGTCGAGCGCGCGCAGGAGGTTGTCGCGGACGCCGACGAGACGGGCGACGAGGTCCTCGGTCGCCCGGTCGCGGATGTCGTCCTGTTTCTTCTTCGCGCGCTTCTTGTAGTTCTTGAAGTCCGCCTGCGTGCGGCGCAGGCCCGACTCCAGTTCCTCGACGCGCTCGTCCTTCTCCGCGAGTTCGGTTTCGAGTTCCTCGACCCGCGACTGCAACGCGGCCACGTCGGCGGCGAGTTCGTCGTCGTACTCCGCCGCGCGCGCGGCGGGGTCGGCATCGTCGGCCGTCGGTTCGGCTTCGACCGAACCCGCCGCGTTTTCGTCGCTCTCGACGCGCTCACCGCTCGGGTCGTTCGCGCCGTTCTCGGTCGCCTCGGCGTCCGCCGCCGACGCGTCCGTAACCGACTGCTCGGTGTGCTCCTCGGCTTCTCGCTCCGCCGCTGACTCGTCGGGTGCGTCGTCGGTCATAGTCGGACTGTGCCGCTGGTTCGGCTTAAGGATTGCAGAAACAAACGGCGGGGTAGGGGTAGCGGTAGCGGTGGTCGGTGAGTATAGCAAGCCTATTTATCGGCCGTTTCATCATAGGCGGTATCGAACAAAGAAATATTTCAAGAGAATCAATTTATTTTATAGGTTGGGAAGGGCGTTGAGCCGGAGTCACGCATCTCTCGCTTCGGTCTTCACCGTAGCTTGCTGTTCCTCAATCTCCTGTTCGACCGCCTCCTCGACTAAATTGAAGAACGTATTGAGTTCTCTGACAATCTTCCTCGGTCGTGTTGAGAAAATCTCTATATTCTGTTTACCGAACCCAGAACGGAATATCTTTCCGCCAAACTCTCCGGCGTCATCCAACCGACTGATGGCACGTTCCAGATTTAGACCCTTGAGTTCGGACATCTCGTCGGGGATTTCGCCCCATTTGAGTGATAGTTTGATTGCAGTATTACCATTGCTCCCGTAAATGAGTCGTTTGAGGCGGTAGCGTCGGGTTGGCTTGGGTTCGTAACATTTGATGTAGTCTATTGAAATTATCAAAGACAGATGGGTGCTGCTGGCGAAGAACGGAATCGCTATTGGGTCGTTATCTTCATTGTTCAGGTGTTCGTTTCGGATAATTTCTTGCTGTGAATAGAGATCTCTGGATTCGCTACTTCGCCAAATTAAGAAAGAGAATAGGGCACCGATGATAGAGAAGAAGAGTATTGGAAGATTCAGATTCATCGTGTTGATGTGAGAATCTGGGCTTCTGTATTAAAAATTTGTGTGGGGTCTCACCGTCCTGCCGGTCGCGACGCAGCCCTACTTAGCAGTTGGTTCAGCCCTGGTAGGGCGGGATAAGCGAACTCCCCGTGATGAATCCACCCTCTGTATTCAGCACAGTTTCGCCAAACGGTCGGTGGTCAAGGTTTTCTCACAGAGCCTGGTCGACCGAACTGTGCGGAGCGGTGTAGTCGCGGCCGCGGCCACAACGAGACGTCGTACCGCGAGCGAGTGAAACGAGCGAGCGGGCCGAGGAACCCTCGAAGGCGCGGAGCGCCTGAGGGGGTGACGCTGTGCTTTTGGTCGAGCTTTTGCCGAGGGCACGCGAAGCGCGCCCGCAGCGCAAAAGGTCGCTACTGATACATCCGAAGCGGCTGCGCCTGCGAACTCTCGTCGTTCTCGGCGTTCTGAAGGCGCTGGGCGAGACGCTGCTTGGCCTCTCGAATCTCCTCGGCGCGGTCGACGAGGTCGTCGGTCGGCACCGCCACATCCGAGAGCGCGTTGAGTCCCTCGGTGACGACGACGCGGGCCGCCTCCGGGTCCGGGAACTGCGGGTCGGACTCGACGACGAGGCCGACGGCGTTCTGGTCGTTCTCGACGGCGTAGCTCAGCAGCGCGCCGGTCGGACCGGAGACGAGTCCCATCTCCGAGGGGGCGTCGATACCGGCGTCGTCGAGCATCGACGCGGCGTCGCCGGTGCCGATGCCGTAGAGCGCCGGGGGTTCGTCGTCCTTCTCACGGGGGAGTCCGCTGATGTAGACGGGCGTGAGGCTGATCTCGTCGAACCAGTCGCCGAGGCAGTCGGCGAACTCGGTGGCCGCGCCGGGCGAGATGGGCACGTCGCTCTGGAGGACGAGCTGGTCCCGCTCTGCGTCGCCGTAGATTCGGACTGGCGGGTGGACGCTCCGGTCGGCGTCGCGGTAGACGGCGACCTTCGGGATGCTCTCGCAGTGGACGTTCGCGTAGTGAGTCATCTCGAACGTCTCGACGAGGTGGTCGGCGGCGATCTTCCCGACCAGTCCGACACCGGGAAGCCCCTCTACGAGCAGCGGTTCGTCGAACTCCAGGTCGTCGGCGAGCACGTTGATTCGAGCCATGGGCGAGGTAAGCGCGCCATCGTTGTAAAACCGCCCTGCGAGGGCGGCAGGGCGTCCCGTCGAACGTCGCCACGACCGGTCAACTCCGAAACCGACAAGCGCGCCGCCGGGAAAGTCGACCCATGAATCCCTTGGAGCGGTACGCGCCGCTCGTCGACGACGAGGAGGCGTTCTTCGCCGCCTGCGAGCGACCGCTTCCGTCCGTCGTCCGCGTGAACACCATCAAGACCACGCCCGCCCGCGCCCGCGAGGCGCTCGACGAGGAGGGCGTCGGCTACGAACCGGCCGGCTGGCACGACGAAATCCTGAAACTCGACGGCCGCAGTCCGGGGACGACGTGGCCGTACTTCCACGGCTGGCTCCACGGCCAAGAGGAGGTGTCGGCGCTGCCGGCGCTGGCCGTCGACCCCGAACCGGGCGAGTTCGTCTGGGACGCCTGCGCCGCGCCGGGCAGTAAGACGACCCAACTCGCCGCGCTGATGGACGACACCGGACTCCTCGTCGGCAACGACAACAACCTCGGACGCCTCTCGGCGCTCCGACACAACGCCGAGCGACTCGGCGTGACCAACCTCGCGGTGACGAACCAGGACGCCCGAAACTTCTCGCTCAAACCGTTCGGCTCCGGCCAGTTCGGCGGCTACGGATACGACGGTGACGACGGCGACAGCGACGACGATAGCGACGATGCGCCCGACGACGCCGCCCGCGAGGCGTTCGACCGGGCACTCGTCGACGCGCCCTGTTCGTGTGAGGGAACGGTCCGAAAGAACCCCGACGTGCTCGACCAGTGGACGATGGACCACGTCCACAGCGTCGCAGGTATCCAGAAGGGAATCCTCCGGCGGGCGATTCAGGCGACGAAACCCGGCGGCACCGTCGTCTACTCGACGTGCACCTTCGCACCCGAGGAGAACGAGGCCATCCTCAGCCACGCGTTGGAGGAAGAAGCGTGCCGGATGGTCGAGTTCGATTCGCCGCTCGAAGCGGTGCCCGGCGTCACCGAGTGGGAGGGCGAGGAGTACCACCCCGACGTGACGAAGGCGCACCGCGTCTACCCACACCACAACGACACGGGCGGGTTCTTCTGCGCGAAACTGGAGGTGGAAGCGTGAGCGACGGTGCGGACGGGGTCGACGATGAGGGTTCGGACGCGCCGACGAACTCCGGCCAGCGGTTCGACCGCCTCCCCGCCACCGACGACGAGCGCGAAGTCCCGGGCCGGGCGACCCGCGAGGAGGTCGTCGGCTGGTGGGAGGAGCGCTTCGGCATCCCCCCGGAGACGTTCGACGGCTTCACGTTCTGGGAGAAAGGCAAAGGCAAAATCTGGGCGTTCCACGGCGACACCGTCGACCCGATACGCATCGAGGGTCTCGGGATGTCGTTCCTCCGGACACGTCAAGAGCACTGGAAGCCGACGACGAACGCCGTCCAGCGCTTCGGAAAGAAGGCGAACAGAAACGTCGTCGAACTCTCGGGCGAGACAGCAAAGCGGTTCGCCGCCGGTGAGGACCAGGAAGTGGAGTGGGACGGCGACTGGGGTTATCTCGTCGTCGCTCACGAACTCGTCGGCGAGCGCGAACCGATGGGGGTCGGCCTGTATCTCTACGGCGAACTTCGGTCGACGGTGCCGAAGGGTCGACAGGAGTCGCTGCCGGTGCTGGACTGAACGATTTCGCTCAGACTGAACGACTCTCGCTCGGTTACTCGCGCTCGGTCGCCGTGAAACGCCGCTCCGGAACGTCGCCGTACAGTGCCTCCACGTCGTCGCCGAGGCTGGCGAGCGCACCAGTTCTGCCGGAGGCGACGCGGAACAGCGACACCGCGTCGAACACCGAACCCAGCCAGACGGCGTCGTCGTAGAAGACGCCGAAACGGTGACCCGTCGCCTCGAACGGGTACGTGTCGTGGTCCTGGCTGTCGAGACGCCACGCGACGTACACCGCACCGCCGTTCGGCGGTCGCCACGGCTGGAACCAGCCTCGGAACTGCCCCTTCCGGCCGACCAGTTCGTGGTGGTGAATCTCGCCGGTATCGGCGGCGTCCGGCGGGGCCAGAAACACCTCGCTGTCGAAGACGGTGGGTATCGCGCCGAGGTGCGGCGACAGCATAGGCTCGGTGAGCGCGTCGAGCTCTGACCGAAGTCGCCCCGAGACGGCGTCGGAGAGCGCCGCAGCGTATCGTCGCGTTTCAGGCTGTTCCGGGAACGCCCCGTAGCCGAACCGGAGTTCGTCGTGCGCAGCGCGGTACGTTCCCAGTCGACCCGCCACCGGTCCGACCCGCCACGCGACGTAGAGGCCGCCGGTCCGACCGGCCCACGGTTGTATCTCCCCCTCGTACTCGGCGTCGTCACCCCCGAAGGTGCACGGAATCAGTTCGCCGCGTCGAGCGTTCTCGGTCGGCGCTGGTCCCGCTGAGTCGGTCATATCGTCGGAACGCAGGCGAGCGGTAAGTGCTTTTTATCGGTTGGTTGTCAACCGCGAGCGGCCCGGCGACGCCCCCGCGGTCCGAGAGGCGGATTAGCCTCCGCACTTCCAGACGACTACTGACCCGATGCCGGTGTCGCAAACAGCGACCCGAACACTTTCTGCTGAGCCTTCCGGAGGTGCTGGTGGAACGTCGGAGACGCGATGCCGATCGACTCGGCGATACGTTCGCCGGTTCTCTCGCGCGGCCACGCGAAATATCCCGCGTAGACGGCCGCCTCGAGTGCGGTTCGTTGACGTTCGGTCAAGTCTTCGGTCACCAACCGATGGACCCTTTCGAGACTGTCGTCGTCCCGCGTAATCTGTCGGCGTGAGGCCATCTTCGCCGTCGGATAGGTCCCTCGAACCGTGTCGATGATGCTTCGAGCGGCGACGCTGGTGGGGAGGTGGATCGTCATGTGGCAGTCGCCGTCTTCGACCTTCATCTGCTTCACGTGACCGCCGTGAGACGCGACGGCCGACACGACAGGTGGCTCGGAGACCTGTAGTTCGAACCAGTTCGTGTCGGTTTCTCGGTCGACGACCGTCATATCCGTGAAGTGAGGAATCTGTTCGGTGAGCCCCTTCACGACGTCGATGGCCGTCGCGTCGACGGTTCCGTACTGGAGGAAATCGTCGTCGCCGATTGTTGTGGTCTGTTCGAACGTGATCGTCCCATCGACGTCGAAATCGACTCCGAAGGTCTCGAGGATAGACGGGATGATAAACTGTATCTCGGTGATCTCGTCGCTCATCAGCGCCTGTTTGCGCTCGATAGCCGCGATAGCGTGACCGACGACTTCGCCGAGTTGAGCGATCACCTCGCGCTCCTGACCGTCGAACGCTTTCGGGCGGTCCGCGTATATCGCGAGCAGTCCGTACAGGTTTCCGTCGTGGACGAGCGGAATCGCGGCGCACGAGCGGTAGCCGTACTGCTCGGCGAAGTGGCGCCAGGGCTCGAAGTCGGGGTCCGACAGGGCGTCTTGGAGAACCCGTATCTCCCCCGTTCTGACGGCTTTCCCGGCCGGCCCTCGCCCCGTCGAGTCGTCCGGGTCCACGGAGATCGGAACCTCGTCGAGATACCCCTCCACGCCGGCTTCGGCTCGCACTTTCACCGCCTGGGAAGCGGCGTCGACGTCGCCGATCCAGGCGAATTCGTACGAGTCCACGTCGGCGAGGCGCTCACAGACGGTCGCCTCGATTTTCTCGCGAGTGGGCTGGTCGATGACCGTGTCCGTGATATCACGGATGATGGCGTTGAGGTCGTTCAGCGCGGCGAGTTGGTGTCTCTGCTTTTCGAGGGCTATCTCGGCCTGTTTCCGTTCCGTGATGTCGACGAGTGCGCCGAGGAAGACGACGGGGTCGCCGTCGTCGTCGCACTCGACGTGACCGCGAGCAGCCACCCATCGGAGTTCGCCGTCGGCGTTCCGGACGCGGTACTCCTCTTTGTGCTCCCCGCAGGATGCAACCGCCTCCTCTACTTTTCGCACGATTCGCTCACGGTCGTCCTCGTGGATGGCCGCGACGAATAGGTCGGACGACACACCCTCTTGGGCCAGGTCGGGGTCGACGCCGAACTGGTCGGCGAACGAGGGCCCCACGACTACCCTGTCTTCGGGGATGTACCACTCGAAGGTACCGACCGCGCCGGCCTCGGTTGCAGCCTGTAGTCGGGATTTGGCGTCGCGGATGGTCTGTTCGTACTCTTTCCGTTCGGTGACGTCCTGGCTCGTCGCCATGGCCGCGAACACGTCGCCGTCGTCGGTGGTCAACGGGAGCGTTTGGAACGCGAACGTCCGCCCCTGGACCTCCAACTCGAACGAGTTTGACTCGCCTTCGAGTGCGGCGCGGTAGTTCGGTTCGACGACCTCTAAGAGCTCTTCGGAGTACACGTCCTGTACCCGTTTACGCCGGAGATCAGCGGCGCTAAAGTCGAGCTTCTCGAAACCCCGTCCCTCGACGAGCGTGTGCCGCAACTCCTCGTCGAGGAGCGCGACCGCTCCGTTCGGAAAGTTTTCCGCGAGGGTGCGGTAACGCTGCTCGGACTTTTCGACCTCGCGCTCCTCGCGGCCGGTCGTCTCCCGAACGACCGTCACGTAGCCCTCGAGTTCGCCGCCGTCGTCCCTGACGGCCGCAATCGTAACGCTCGCCCAGAAGCGCGAGCCGTCGGACCGGACGCGCCATCCGTCGTCTTCGAGGAGACCCGTTTCGGCGGCGATGGACAGGTGTTCTTCGGGGACTCGCGCGTCCCGTTCCGTCTCGGTGTAAAACGTCGAAACGTGTTCGCCGACGACCTCGTGGGCGTCGTACCCCTCGATTCGCGCGGCGCCTCGGTTCCAGGTTCGGACGCGTCCCTCCGGGTCGAGTACGAAGATGGCGTACGCTTCGACCGCCTCGACGAGAGACGCGAACCGCTCGTGGTCCCGCCGAGTGTCGAGAGAGTGATCGACCGACGCCGATGGCGGCAGCCACCACACGCGCGCGTTCGCTCCGACCTTCTTGGTTTCGAGTTCGCCGTGCTCGACGAGCCGTTCCAGGCGTTCGTACGTACTCCGACGACCGAGGTCGAGGAGGTCCGCCACCTCGGGCGTCGTCCGCGGTTCCCCGGAGCCGTCGAAGAGGTCGAGCGTCTCCCGAAGGCTCTCGGTCAGCGAATCGGGCATTACGCTGTACCAGGCGGTTCGCACTCATCAACCCTCCGCCGATGGAGTCAAACGAGTGTAGACGACGGTGAGCGAGCCCGAAAACTACTCCCGTCCCCGCGTCCGCGAGGCGGATGTGAGGACGCACGGGGCTATTTTGAGGAAGTCTGACTCGACCGGACCTACTCAGTTTTAGTGCAGTCTTACGCGTGCGCGACCCCTTGGCGAAAGCACGACCGTCGAGATAGCCGAGAGAACGGAGACTAACTCTCATATGACTCAATATTCGCACAAATTTGCACTGAAGCGGTCGAGGGCAACCGAGTTGACTGCGACCGAGTATCACCGACTGCACGCCTCGAAGCAGCGTCGAACCGCGCTCGACGTCCTCGAGAGCAGAAATCCCCCTGTCGACCTCGAGGAGTTGGCGGCGGCGATCGCAGCGAGAGCGGAGGGGATGGGGACGGCTGACGACGAGGCCATCGACCGGATAGCGCTCCGGCTCCACCACGCTCACCTCCCGATGATGGCCAATCTCGGCGTCATCGACTACGACCCGGACGTGAAATCGGTCGAGTTCTGCCCTCGTCGCTCCGACTCTCGGACGACGTAGCGCATTCTGCTCGGTGGCTCGACGACGACTTCGCCGAGTCGGTGCGCCGAGTCTGACTCACGACGTACGCCTCGAACTCGATAGTAACGGTGGCGCGCTCGCGGGGTCTCTCCGCGCCTGTTCCGGGGCCATCCGAAACCGCTACGGGGACGTTTGAAGCAGGTGCCCGACGTCCTCTTCACCCACCGCGTCCGGTCGTTTTCACTCCTTTCGCCGAAGCGTCCCGCCGCTGAGCCCCTCCCAGGCCACTTCGTACCCGGCCTCCGAAAGCACCGAACTGGAGTCGGTGACGCCCCTGCTCGACAACAGCGCCTCGGCGTCTTCGAGCGACATCCCCGGTTCGAGCGCCGCCGCGAGTTCCTCCAACAGTTCCGAGCGAATCAGCGTTCGGCCGACGCGCCGGTGGTCGGGGAACTCGACGTCTTCGAGGGCAGCCTCGCTCACGCCGTGCGCTTCCGCCAGCGCCTCGAAGGAGGTGACGTCGGCGTCGGGCCGCAACTCGGCGGGAAGGTCCGAGGCCGATTCCGTCACCAACTGCTCTTCGTAGCTCCTGAGCGCGTCGCGAACGTCCTTCAACCGCACCGAACCAGAGTACGGAATCGCCCGGTGGTCGCGCGCCTCGATCTCCTCGCTGACGCCGAGACTCTCGTCGACGGCGACGAGCATCTCGACTCCCTCGACTCCCTCCAGCTGCGAGAGCTTCTTCTCGACGTATTCGGGCGTCCAGAAGCCCATAATCTCGAAGTAAATCCGGAAGTCGGCGAACTTGTAGTCGAACGCGAAGTCGGGAATCATCACGCGATAGCCCGTTTCGAGCGGTTCGGGTTCGCGGACGAGCGCCCAGTCGAGGTCCAAGGAAGCGAAGCGAGCGGCGAAGTCGGATTCGACGCCGCTGTCGTACGTCGGCTCGGCGACCGGTTCGACGCCCGGAACCGACACGTCCGCGTCCGTGAGCGTCAGCTCGCGGTCGGTCCCCCGGTCGTCGATGGTCGCCGTGAGCGACCAGTCGGTCGACCTAGCGACCGTCCGAAGCAAGCGAGCGAAGCCCGTCCCGTAGCGGCGAGTGCGCCGAAACAGCGCGTCGGGACCGGTGACGACGACCTCTCTGCCCCGCTCGGTCCTATGAATCTCGTACATCAGCCGGAGTCGCTTCACCGCCGAGACGAGCGCCTTCGGGTCCGAACTCCGAACCCTGACTTCGGTGGCGTCGAAGAGCGCCGTTTGCGCGAGCGAGAGGTTGTACTGAGCGAGCAGTTCGTCGGGCGACCACCGCGAATCGAACGCCGCGAGTCGCTGGTTCACGTCCCGGTCGGCGTACAGCGACGTTTCGAGCGCGCCGGTGGCGACGCCCAGCCTGTCCGCCGCGGCGTCGAGCGCCGCCGCTCGTTCCTCGTCGGTGGCGACGCCGCCGACGGCTTCGGCGCTCTCGAAGACGACGCGGCGGGTTCGCTCGGGCGGCAACGCCGCGTCGGTTTCGAACGTCGCCTCCCGCTCGGCCAGCGCCGCGAATCCGCGGACGAGTTTGAAGTCGTCCGACTCGGCTTCGAGGTCGTCCAGCGCCGCCGTGAGCGTCCCCCGACGCTCGCCGACGTGCTCCTCGTACGTGCCGAGCACCGTCGCCGCCAGGGGACGACGCGACGAGTCGACGAACTGGGGGCGGTAGCCACCGCCGCGGCGCGACACCCGGAGGAGGTCTTTCGTCAACACGGGCGTCGTTTCGTGTCGAGTGATAAAAGCGCCGCGGGGTTCGAACTGCCGGGTTCGGGCGGACGGCGTCGACGGCGAGGGCGACGCCGACGGAGGACAAGGCTCATACGGGCCCGTGCAGACGCTCGGCTATGAAGCGACGGACGTTCGTCACTGCGCTCCTCCCGGCGCTGTCAGCGGGCTGTCTCTCCTCGCTCCCGCGGGCGACGGGTCCGCGCGGGCCCCCCGAAGCACCGGCGAGCGAACCCGGCGAGACGCCCGAACCGGACCACCTCTCCATCGAGACGTTCGACTACGAGGGAACCGACGACGACCAACTGCGGGCGTTCGGCACCGTCGACAACCGAAGCCCGGAGGAACGAACCGGCGTCGTGCGCGTTCGCGTCACCGTCGACGACGAGGAGACCGTCGGGACGGCGGAAGTGACGGTTCCGGGCGATTCGACCGCCGAGTTCGAGACGGTCGTTCCGGTGTCGTTCGAGACGTTCCGGCGAAACGGACAGTTACAGGTGACCGTCGAAGCGGCCGGGTCCGACTGACTCCTCGACTACCGCCGCCGCGCCGCCACCCGTTCTTCGGCGGTTTCGGCGCTCACGAGTTCGTACAGCGTCGCCGTCTGTCCGTCTTCCTTCGGGCGTAGAATCCGTCCGAGTCGCTGCGTGAACTCGCGTTCGCTCCCGCTGCCCGAGAGCACGACGGCGACGTTCGCGTCGGGGACGTCGACGCCCTCGTCCAACACGTTCGCCGTGACGACTCGGGAGTAGGTGCCGTCGCGGAACCGCTTCAGAATCTCTCGGCGTTCGGGCGCGCCCGTCTCGTTCGTGATTGCGGGGAGCAGAAACCGCTCGGAGAGCCGGTAGACGAGGTCGGTGTGGGCGGTGAAGACGATGACGCGGTCCTCGCGGTGGCGGTCCAGGATGCGACCGAGTTCTCGCACCTTCTCGTCGGCGTTCATCATGATGTCGCGGGCGCGCTGCTTCGCGAGCAGCGCCTCGCGGGCGCGCGGGTCGTTCCCCGAGCGCTTCACGAGTCGCTGGTAGTCGCTGCCGCTTCGGAACGTGATGTTCGCCGTCCGGAGGTAGTCGACGAACGTCCCCTGGGCCGCTTCGTAGCGTTCGCGCTCCTCCTCGGTGAGTTCGACTTCGACGCGGCGAATCGCGTAGTCGGCGAGGTGGTCGCCAGCCAACTCGTCGACGGAGACGTCGTACACCCTGCTGCCGACCAACTCCTCGACGATCTCGTGCGCGCCGTCGGGTCGCTCGAACGTCGCCGTGAGACCCATCCGGGCGGGCGCGGCGAGGAGGCGACCGATGTCGCGGTACCCCTCGCCGCCGAGGTGGTGGACCTCGTCGAAGACGACGAAGCCGAACTCGCCGCCGATATCGTCGGCGCGCAAGTAGGCGGAGTCGTACGTCGAGACGGTGATTTTTTCTCGCTTCTGCTCGCCGCCGCCGAACTGACCGATAGGAATCTGAAACTCCGTTTCGAGTTCGCGCCGCCACTGTTCGAGCAGGTCGATGGTCGGAACGACGACGAGCGTCGGCACGCCGAGTTCGACCATCGCGGCGATGGCGACGACGGTTTTCCCGCTCCCGGTGGGTAGTTCCAGGATGCCGCGCCGACTGTTCGACAACCACGCCTCCAGCGCGTCGCGCTGGTACTCCCGGAGGTCGTACGTCGTCGAGAGGTCCACGGTGGTGTCGGGTAGCACCCGGTCGTCGTAGTCGGCGCCGCACTCGTCGAGAACGCGCCGCAGTTGTGCGTATCGATAGGCGGGCGTACGGGCGACGCCGCTTCGCGGGTCGTCCTCGACGAACGGAAGCGACGGCACCGAGTCGCCGCCCTCGGCGTCGATACGGATGGTGCCGTCCTCGTAGCGCAGTGTGACCGTCACTACTCCGAGATTTGCGGGTGGAGATTAAAGGCGCTCCGGAGAGCTATCGGTCCCTCGGGGACGCGGACCCGATGAGACAAGAGGCTCCGAGTCGACGGGGCGAGTATGGCAGACGAACTCGAAACCGCAGTCGAAACGTTCCTCGACGACGCCGACACCGTCCTCGGCGAGTACGAACAGGGCTACATGGACGCCGACGCCGCGTTAGGACTGCTCCGGTCGCACGTCGAAGACTTCAGGGACGAGTACGAAGGCTAACGACCGGGAGAGACGGGTCAAACACCGTCTCTCGCCGTTTCAATCGTCCTGAATTCGTGAAATACTGTTATCTCCTGAACCGCCGTCATTAGTAACATGAATATTCGTGAAGTAAGTGTGTCTGCCGTCGTGATGCTACTCGTCCTCTCGACACTCGGCGGATTCGTCGGCGTCGTCGCGGGGCAGACGGCGACGCCGCTCGACGAGTGTACCGTGATTTCGGAACCGGGACGGTATGTACTAACGGGTGATATCAGGGACGCGACCGCGGATGGAGAGGCGTGTATCGTCATCGAATCCGGTGATGTCGTCTTCGACGGCGACGGTTACGTCGTCGATGGGCGAAGCGATATGCGTGAGGGGAACACCGGTATCAGCGTCGGGGGGAGTTTCGACCCCGCCGACGATGTCACCATCCGCGACGTCGTCGTCTCCGACTGGGACACCGGTATCGAGGTTCTCTTCGATAGTCGAGTGACTCTCGAGAACGTCGTCACCGAGAGTAATCGAGTAGGAATCTACGCGCTGGGAAGCGACGTAACCGTCCGGGAGAGCGTCGTTCGCGATAACGACTTTATCGGAATTTCCGGGTCGTCCGGGACGTTCGTCGTGGAATCGACCGAAGTCGTGTCCAACGAGTTCGGCGTCGAACTCTTCGAGACCGTCGATTCGGTCGTCGTCGGGAGCAGAATCGCCGGGAACGACCGGTTCGGCCTCTCGGTGAACGTCGGCTCCGAAATCGAGGTTTCGGGCAACGTAATCGAGGACAACGAGTTCGGCGTTCTCATCTGGTCGATTTACGGAGACCTGATCGTCGAGAACAACACCATCGAGAACAACGACCGACACGGCGTGTACCTCGTCGGTGACGTCGACTTCGGTGACTCGACCGAGAACGTCGTTCGCGACAACCACGTCGTCGGTAACGGCGTCAACGGGATTTTCATCTCGTCACACACCGCCGACAACGTCGTCGAGCGCAACGTCGTCAGCGGAAACGGCAACGACGGAATCAGTGTTCAGGCCGAGTTCGAAGATTTCGGCTCCGCCGAGCGTAACGTCCTCCGCTCGAACCTCGTCGAGAACAACGGTGACGACGGTATCAGCCTCGGCGAAGGCGCCCTCGACATCGAAGTCTCGGAGAACACCGTCCGCAGCAACGGCGGTGACGGCGTCTTCGTCCGCGGTGCCGAGGGAACGACTCTCGACGGCAACGAACTCGTCGGCAACGGCGTCAACGGCATCAACGTCGTCGCTGCCCCCGGCACGACCGTCGTCGAGAACGTCGTCGACGCGAACCGCAACGACGGTATCGGACTCACGAACACCGACGGCGCGACCGTCGAACGCAACCAGGTCACGAACAACCGCGACGACGGTATCGGAGCGGGCGAGAGCGACGGGAACCAGTTCGTCGACAACGTCGTCACCGGCAACGACGACGACGGGTTCTTCCTGCGCGGGTCCGGTGGGAACGACCTCTTCGGGAACGTCGTCCGCGACAACGGTGACGACGGCGTCTACCTCCTCCGCGCAGACGAGAACGAACTCGTCGACAATGAGGTCGCGAGCAACGACGACGAGGGCATCGAACTCAGCAACTCCGACGACAACCTCGTCGAGAACAACGACGTGCGCGACAACGGCGGCCGCGAGATACTCGTCCGCAACGGTTCGAACGGCAACGTCGTTCGCAACAACTGAGTTCGACCCGTTTTCCCGGTTATAACTCGATGGTTCGACGCCCCAGAGTCACCGCTGGCCGCCCCAGCGACGCCCGTCCTTCCGCGGAAGCAAGAACTATGCTGGCGGCACACACGGATAGGTGCATGACGGAGTTCTCCGAGCGAGTCGAGCGAATCTCTATCAGCGGCATCCGGAAGGTGTTCGAGGCGGCCGGCGAGGACGCTATCAACCTCGGCATCGGCCAACCCGACTTCCCGACGCCCGAACACGCGCGGGCGGCCGCCGTCGACGCCATCGAATCCGGGAAGGCCGACGGCTACACCGGAAACAAGGGGATTCTCCCGCTCCGGGAGGCTATCGCCGCCAAACACGAGGCCGACCAAGGGGTGAGCCTCTCGCCCGAACAGATAATCGCCACCGCGGGCGGCAGCGAGGCGCTGCACATCGCCATGGAGGCGCACGTCGACGACGGCCAAGAGGTCCTCATTCCCGACCCCGGCTTCGTCTCCTACGACGCGCTGACGAAACTCGCGGGCGGCGAACCCGTCCCCGTACCGCTCCGCGAGGACCTGACGCTCTCGCCCGCGGCGGTCGAAGACGCCATCACCGAGGACACGGCGGCGTTCGTCGTCAACAGCCCCGGCAACCCCACCGGAGCGGTGTCTCCCGAGGAGGATATTCGGGAGTTCGCCCGCATCGCCGACGAACACGACGTGCTCTGTATCTCCGACGAGGTGTACGAGTACACCGTCTTCGACGGCGAGTTTCACTCGCCGATCGAGTACGCCGAGACCGACAACGTCGTCGTCGTCAACTCCGCCTCGAAACTGTTCTCGATGACGGGGTGGCGGCTCGGCTGGGTGTACGGCTCCGAGCGCCGCGTCGAGCGGATGCTGCGCGTCCACCAGTACGTCCAGGCGTGTGCGAGCGCACCGGCGCAGTACGCTGCCGAGGCGGCGCTGTCGGGGCCGCGCCACGTCGTCGACGAGATGACCGCCTCGTTCCGCGAGCGACGCGACCTCGTCGTCGACGGTCTCACCGACGCTGGTCTGGAGGTGCCGACGCCCGGCGGCGCGTTCTACGCGATGCCCAAGGTTCCCGACGGGTGGGTCGACGAAGTGCTCTCGCGGGGCGTCATCGTCGTCCCCGGCGACGCCTTCGGCGAGCACGGCGCGGGCTACGCGCGCCTCTCGTACGCGACGGGGACGGAGGAACTGAAAGAGGCCATCGAGATCATGACCGAGGCCGCCCGCGCCGTCCGCTGAGCGGGACGCTCTCGGCGCGGATGCGGTTCGTCGCGGACAGGATTTATCCCCTCGTTCGCTGGCAACTAGCCCATGGGAGTCGCACGACACGGAACCGGACCGATGGCGGCGCTTCGGGCGTTCGGGTCGCAGGTGCACCCGGTGTTCATGCTGCCGCCCGTCGCCGCGTCGTGGTTCGGCAGCGTTCTCGCCGGGTCGTTCTCGCCTGCGGTCGGAGCGGTCCACGCGCTCGCGGTGTTCTTCGCCGTCTACACGGCCCACGTCAAGGACGGCTACGTCGACTTCCACCTCCGCGGCGAGGACGACGACCACCCGCTGTCGGTCGGCGGCTGCCGACTCGCGCTCGTCGGCGCGACGCTCGGATTCGTCGCCTGCCTCGCCGCGCTCTGGGCGCTCGTCGGCCCCGCCGCCGCCGCGGTGACGCTTCCCTGCTGGGTCATCGGCTACCTCCACGCGCCGCAGTTAGACATGCGCGCGGCGACGACGACGCTCGGCTATCCGACGGGCATCTCGCTGGCGATTCTCGGCGGTTACTACGTTCAGACGGAGTCGTTCGCGGCGACGCCGCTCGCGTTCGCGCTCGTGTTTCTCGTGATTCTCACGGGGGTGAAGATCATCGACGACTCGAAGGATTACGCGTACGACCGCTCCATCGACAAACAGACCGTCGCGGTGCTGTTCGGCCGACGCGACGCGCGTCGGCTCGCTTACGGGTTCCTCGTCGCGGGACTGAGTCTCGTCGCCGTCTTCGCGCTGGTCGGCGTGTTCCCGACCGGGGCGGTTCTCGCGGCCGCGGCGTTGGGCATCGTCGTCGCCGTCTCCGCGCGGACGACGGACCCGGCGCTGGCGACGATGCTCCTAGTTCGCGGGGCGTACGTCTTCCTGGCGCTTCTCGTCGTCGCGGTCTGGTATCGACCGTTCTCGTGAGGAAGGGTCCGCCCGTCGGCCGTCGACCGTTCAGTCCGCGATGGACGGTTCGTCGCCGAGCTGGACCTCTTCGTTGATGAGCGCGACGAGGTTCGCGTACGGGATGAAGGCGATGAACTCCTCGTCGTCGGTGAAGATGTCGACACCGTAGTCGCCGTGTTCGTACTCTGCACACTCCATATCGCCGTCGGGGAGGATCGCCCTGTACATAGGTTACCAACCAGCGAGGAGATACTTGAAACGTCGGTCCACTCCTTCCCGTCTTCGCCCGTCGTCTCATCTTCGTCCGTCGTCTCGTCGAGGAATCCGTCCCCGTCGAGGAGTCCGTTCCCGTCGCGTCGCAGAGAAGTTCATATCCCGTCGAAACCTGCCGGCGTACGAGCAGTATCTATATCTACGCCCCCGGCGAGGTAGCGTCACGAAAGTGTCTTCGAAACTGAGTTTCAGATATTCGGGCTCGTTCCGCGACGGACGGAGGGAAGACGGTGTCGACGAGGGCGATTAGAGTCGTCGCGGTGCTTCTCGTCGTGATGGGCGTCGAGACGACGGTGTATCTCTGGCAGCTCAAAGAGCTGCAGGTCGGCGGCACCGACGTCGAGTATCTCGGAACCATCGCCGTCGTCTTCTTCGCCTGCTGGGTCGTCATCTTCTCGGCCGTGTTGCTCCGCATCGCAGCGACGGGGGACCCGCGGTTCGTGTAGGCGATACGACACCGGTTTAGGAGGAGCGTATGAACGGACGAAACCGCACGACTGCGTCGTGTTGCAACGGTCCGAAACGGTCCGAAACGGTCCGCGACTGACCGCCGGGAGCGACGACAAGCAACTACTAACCTCGCGGTGAAATTCATGTTCTATTGCTTAGCAGCTCGATAACTAACATCCTGAGTGTCCTCCGCTTTGATGTGAACGACCTAACTGGCTTCCAACGAGACTTGCTGTTCGTCTGTGCGGGACACGACCACCCCTCGGGGCAGGACATCAAAGCCCACATCGAAGAGTACCTCGGCGGCGAGGTCAACAACGGTCGTCTGTACCCGAACCTCGACATCCTCGTCGAAGCGGGACTCGTCGAGAAGGGCACGCTCGACCAGCGGACGAACTACTACGAGCTGACCGAAGAGGGCCGTCGCGCTATCCGCCAGCGCTGGGCGTGGGAGCGACGCCAGCACAGTCGCGCGTCGGACGCACGAAGCGACAACACCGTCGGCAGCAGCGCCGACTGAACACGCGGCTCCAGCGGATTTTTCGAGCGTCGTAGTCGAGAGCGGAGCGTCGGTGCGTGCGGTCTGTCCCTCGGGACGGTCGCCGATTCGCCGCTATGTCGCCGTGCTCACGATTTTGATGACGTCGCCCTCCTCCAGTTCGTAGGAGTCCGAGATGCGTCGCTTCGATTTGGCGTCGACCGCGTGGAGATAGCCGTCACCGATGTCGGAGTGGACGGCGTAGGCCAGGTCCGCGGGCGTCGACCCCCGAGGTAAGAGAAACGCATCGGGCAACACGTTCCCCTGTCCGTCGGTCCACTTCGACTCGTTCTGGACCGGGTACGCCGTGAGGTGGTCGAGTAAGTCGTACACCGCCGCGTTTATCGCCTGCTGGACGCCGGTGCCGCCGTACTCGGCCATCACGTCGCGAATCTGTTCGAGCCCTCTCCGCTGGGCGTCGTTCACGTCGCCGACGAGTTCGAAGTCCTCGTCGCCGGGGTCGTAGTCGACGATTCCCGCCTCCGCCGCTCGACGGAGCGCGAGCTCGCCGTCGGCGGTGGCCGGAATGACGAGTTTCTCCGTCTCGCGCAGTCGGCGGATGTTCTCCTCGGGCGCGATGTCGACTTTGTTGGCGACGAGCACGATAGGCTTCGTCCGCGCGCGCACGTCCCGGGCCAGCGCCTCGCGGTGCTCGTCGCTCCACTGCATCGGGTCCGCCGGGTAGTCGAGTTCGCGCAGGCTGGCGGCGACTTCGTACTCCGACGCGCCGAACCCGGTGAGCAGGTCGGCGAGCGCGTCGTCGATGTCGAAGTCGGGAGAGCGGGATTTGCGCTCGATGGACTCCCAGTTGCGCTCGACGATGCCCGCGAGCCACTGGTCCATCTCCTCCTCGATGAAGTCGACCTCGTCGAGGGGGTCGTACGTCCCGACTTCGACGGGTTCGCCCTCCTCGTCGGTGCCGCCGGAGGCGTCGACGACGTTGACGATGACGTCGGCGTTCGTCAGTTCGTCGAGAAACTGGTTGCCGAGTCCTTTCCCCTCGTGCGCGCCGGGAACGAGTCCGGCCACGTCGAGCAGTTCGACGGGGACGTAGCGCTTTCCGCCCTCGCAGTTGCCGCAGCGCTCGTCGCGTTCCAGACAGGGGCACTCCGTGCGCGCGTACGTGACGCCGCGGTTGGCGTCGATGGTCGTGAAGGGGTAGTTCGCCACGTCCACGTCAGCCATCGTGGCCGCGGTGTAGAACGTCGACTTGCCCGCGTTCGGCTTCCCCGCGAGCGCGATGGTGAGCATACCCTCCCTTCCGCAGTCGCGGGGAATTTCCTTTCGGTTAGAGGAGGCTACTCGATCTCGCGCGTCATGTCGGTGCGAACCAACCGCACCTCACCGCGGGCGCGCATCGACCCGTCGACGGTCGCACCCTCGTGGACGACGAGGTCGGAACACACGACGTCGCCGAGGATGCGCGCGTCGTCGGCGACGTGTACGGTTCCCGACCGGGTCGTCACGTCGCCGTGGACCCGAGTCCCCGAGCCGACGAAGATGTCCTCGCGGGCGCGCAGACTGCCGAAGATGTTGTTCCGTTCGCCCACCTGGATGGACTCCGCGCGGACGTTGCCGTGGAGTCGGCAGTCGCCGCCGATGCGGGCGGGCGTCGAGACGCGCCACGCGTCGTCGGAGACGTGGCCGCCGCGCGGGACGACGAGCGGGTCGCGCTGTTCGTCGCCGTCGGCCATCGCCGCCGCGAGTTCGTTGGCCGCGTCGCGCTCGCCGAGTTTCAGGAGCTGCGAGAGGACGATGAAGTAGAAGACGAGCGTCGGCACCGGGTTGCGGATGACGATCCAGCCGCTGGCCTCGAACCCTTCCTCTATCTCGACGTCGTCGCCGATGTCGAGGTCGCCGGAGACCATCAGGCGGCCGCCGATGTGGACGCGCTCGCCGAGGTAGGCGTCGTCGCCGACGAGGACGTTGCCGGCGACGTCGCACCACATGTCGAGGCGGCAGTCGCCGTCGGCTTCGATGTCGCCGCCGAAGGTGACGCGCTCGCCCGCTGCGAGGTTCCGGCCGCGGACGCCGAAGTCGACGGTGGCTTGGCTCCCGACGATGACGTCGCCGTCGGTGACCAGGTCGTGTTCCTCGACGGTCGTCCCGTCGGGGATGCGGAGGGCGTCGAGCGGGTCCTGACCGGGTGGCACAGTGCGCACCAAAACGTCAGGGATAATAAACCGTCCGCAAGACGCCCGGCGGACAACGAGCCACGTTTTTACGTTGCGGTGGCCAACGGCGGGTATGACCGTTCTCTCTTTCGACGAAGAAGGCGTCGACGTCGTCTACGACGGCACCGAGTTCCGCCTCGAAAAGAAACTCATCGAGGACGCGACGCAGAAGTCCTACCCCGACGTAACCGACCACGAAGTGCTCAAAATCGTCGAGAAACAGCCCGAGCTAAGCGGCGAGGCGCGACGCATCGGCGACATTCTCGCGTGACTGCTCCCACGATTTCGGTCGTGTGCTCTCTCCTCGAATCTGTGTGATCGGGAGCGACCCGGTCAGTCGCTCTCGGCGACTGGAACCATGTTCTCCGCGTCGAACAGCGTTTCTAACGACGGAATAGACCCGGGCCGAACCGTCAGTTCGTCGGCGTCGAACGCGACGAGCCCCGCCTCGTCGAACTTCGGGAGATGGACGTGGTACAGGTTGTGGGCGAGACGGTCGGCCTGCGGTGATTCCGCGTCGTTCGTCTGTGGCTCTCGCTCTTCGATGAGACGTGCGAGTTCGTCGACCGAGAGAACGTCGGCCGTCGTCGAATCGAGACACTCCCAGAGCTGTCGGCGGCGGACGTCGGAGAGCAGGTCGAAGAGAACGTCGGTCGAGGTCGAGTCGAAGTCTTCGCCAAACACTGCGCGTAGCTACTCCCTCGCACACAATGAGGTAACAGCGTGCATTTTCCCGCATCTTATATACGGATGACTGTTCTCTGGTATCGATGTCGAGCGATTGGAGGGCAGTGCGGTGATCGTCGTCGAGTTTACCCTCGACCATCCGATACTGCGCCGGGCGTTGCAGCGGGAACCGGGAACGAAGATCGTCTGGGAACGGTCCGACGCCGTCGACGGCGACCGCGTCCGGCTCCTCGTCTGGGCCGAGAGCGACGAGTTCGAGACGTTCGAGCGGGCGGCCGAGGAGGACCCGACCGTCGAGTCGCTGTCGGTGGTCGCCACCGCCGGCTCCAGACGGCTCTATCAGACGGAACTACGCGGCGAAGGACTCGCGACGAGCATCTATCCGCTGGTCGTCGAGGAGGGGGGCGTCATCCACGAACTCACGGCGACGCACGACGGATGGCAGTTCCGCGCGGAGTTCCCCGACCGGGAGTCGTTCGCCCGCTGTCACGCGTTCTGCCGCGAGCGCGACGTCGACTTCGAGTTTCACCGACTCTTCGAGGAGCGCGAGACCGCGTCGGTCGACGAGTACGGACTGACGGACGAACAGCGCGAGACGCTCCTCGCGGCGGTGTCGAGCGGCTATCTCGAAATCCCGCGCGAACAGTCGCTGTCGGAACTCGCCGACGAACTGGGAATCTCCGGGAACGCGGCGTCCGAGCGGTTCCGCCGAGCGGTGAAGACGCTGGTCGAGAACGCGCTCTCTCCTGTCGACGAGCGCAAGCGAGCGAGCGACGGCCGGCCCGAACAGGAGCGTTCCCCCGCGAGCTAAACGAGCGCTCCGTTTCGACTACTACGACAGGACGTCCGCGAAGACGTTCTCGTGGAGACGGGTGGAAACGTCGTCGGCCAACGCCCGGAGGTTCTCCGTGTCGTCGCGGTTGTACGAGACCAGCGTGTCGAGGGCGTCGTCGTCGCCGCGTTCGTACTGCCGCCAGAGACGAACCGCGTCGCGACCCGAGAGGTCCGGTCGGTCGCGGTCGATACCGACGTCTCTCTCGATCTGCTTGAGGCCGCCCGAGAGACCGAGCGTCTTACACGGGTACATCAGGTCGAGGTGCGGTGCATCGACGTCGATGCCGAACGACTCCTCTAAGAAGGGCGCGTCGAAGCGGATGCCGTTGAACGAGACGAGAAGCGGCACCTCCGCGAGGTGTTCGCGTAGCGTCTCCGCGGAGAGGTCCTGCCCGCGGACGAGCGTCGTCGTCTCGCCGCCGCGGCAGAGACTCACCGTCGTCACGTCGGCGTAGGAGGCGTCGAGACCGGTCGTCTCGATGTCGAAGAAACAGGCGTCGTCGCGGAAGTTCTCGTACAGCCGCCAGCGCGCGCTGCTCGGGAGGGCAGCGTCGAAGTAGCGCGAGTCGCCGGCGTCGAGGCGGTCGGTCGCTTCGTCGATGAACGTCTCGATTCGGTCCGCGGTCGTCTCGCCGACGGCCGACGGCTCGAACTCGTCCCAGTGAGTGACACCCGACTCCCACAGTCGACGCTCGGTTTTCTCGCCGACGCCGCGAACGGGGATGAAACTGTTCTCGATTCGCACGCCAGTACGACGGTGACGGGGAAACCTAAACCCGTCGCACCGTCACGGAGAGCGGACGGACCGACGACCTAACTCGCTCGGCGTCCTCCTCTCGAGTATGTGTGGCCGCTACACCCTCTTCACCCCGCAACCCGAACTCGAAGAGCGATTCGAGGTGACCGCCGAGCGCCCGCTGAAAGCGCGGTACAACTGCGCTCCGGGCCAGCGACTGCCGGTCGTCACGAACGACGCGCCCGACACCCTGCGGTTCGTCCAGTGGGGGTTCATCCCCGAGTGGGCGGAGTCGCGTTCGAAGTCGTTCATCAACGCCCGCGCCGAGAGCGTCGCCGAGAAGCGGAGTTTCCGCGACGCGTTCGAGCGGCGTCGCTGTCTCGTGCCCGCCGACGGCTTCTACGAGTGGACCCCGCGCGAGAACGGCGACGGCAAACAGCCGTACCGAGTGGCGTTCGAGGACGACCGCCCGTTCGCCATGGCCGGTATCTGGGAGCGGTGGACGCCGCCGGAGGCCCAGACCGGACTCGACGAGTTCACCGACGACGGGGCGGGTGACCCTGAGCCGATAGAGACGTTCGCAATCATCACGACAGAGCCCAACGGCGTCGTATCGCCGCTTCACGACCGAATGGCCGTCGTCCTCTCGCTCGAGGAAGAAGAGAAGTGGCTCTCCGCCGACGCCGACACCGCGTCGACGCTCTTGGACCCCTATCCCGAAGCCGAGATGCGTGCGTATCCGGTCTCGACGCGGGTGAACAGCCCCGCGAACGACTCTCCGACGTTGGTCGAAGAAGTGAATCCGGCGTGACGGTGTCGGCGTAGTTTGGGTATAGCGATATGGGATATACATGGCGTCGTAACGACGGACCGCGAGTTCGGAGAGTTCGGTAACGTCCCGCCGCTCGTCGGAACTGGCGCTCTCAGACGAGTTGCCGCGTGACACCCTCAGCGGACTGCTACCGGAGTTCTCCGTCACCCGGACATCGGGTCGGGTACCGCGTGAGAACGAATATGGAAATCTCTCTGGAAAGATAGACAGATATCTTTACGGGCGGCTGTCGGGAGTGTCCTCCGAAAAGCCATCCGAGGCGGTGTACTGATCCGGTCTTCCCGAACGCGGTACAGAGGCCGACGACTCAGAGTATCGAGTAGATGTTCGACTCGTACGTCTCCCGAACCTGTCCCCCCCAGTTGTGGGTGTACGTATCGATGATGTCGGTTGCGACGTCGCCGCGAAGATACTTGACGATACCCCGGTCGCCGGTCCGGTCCCGGAGATGGGTGGTGAAGAAGTGCCGGAAGTAGTGCGGCGTGACGTTCTCGGTCGCACCGCCCCCGGAGCGGTACCACCCCGCCTCGCTCGCGTACGTGGTGACGATATTGTGGACGGCGTTCGGCGTGAGTCGTTCACCCCATCCCTCGCTCGTCCCCACGAACAGCGGGTCGGCGGGTGAGACGGAGTCGGGACGGATCGCCAGCCACGATTTCAGGAGCCGAGAGAGTTCGTCGTCGACCGGTATCACGGTGTCGCGTTTCCGCTTGTTCGACGCCGACCGGACCTCGCCGTTGTGTCGTTCGCCGACCGTCGGACTCGAAGAGACGAAAATCGAGTTCGGGCGGGCGTCCAGTTGGGGTCGTCCGCCGAGGTCGTAAGCGTTCGTCAGCTCCGAGTCCTCGAGCGACACGTCCCGGAGGTCGAGGTTACAGAGCTCGCCCACTCGGATGCCGGTTTTGAGAAACGTCCCGACGAGCGCGTGGTGGAGCGGATGTCGAACGTCGGCGACGAACGCCCGCATCGTCGGGACGTCGATGTCGCGGCGGGTCGGGTCTTTCTCGATGGACTCGTCCATCTCCTCGGTGACGAGCGTCATCGGGTTGGAGTCGAAGACGCCGACCTGCGTCATGTAACCGTAGAATCTGTGGAGGTACGCGGCGTAGATGGCGACCGTACTCGACGCGACGGTGCCGCGAAGCGAGTGGACCCACGCCATGCAGTCGCGGTGGGTGGCGTCGGCGGGGACGACCGACCGGCCCGCCGGATTCCGGTCCGGGTCGGCGAGGAACGATTCGAACCGACGCAGCACCCGTTCGTACTCGGTTCTCGTTCGTTCGGACTTGCCGTGGTACACCATGTCCTGGAGGAAGTAACCGATGGGGTCGTCGGTTTCTTCGCCCGTTCCGGTCGACTCACTCGCCATCAGTCACCACGTATCCTCCTTCCCGTCCGTTGTACCGGACGCGGTTCGCCGACTGCAACGAGTCGAGGGCGTCTTCCAACCGACTCTCGAAATCTCCCGAGAGCGCCTCGACGAGTTGGTTCCACGACATGACGCCCCGTCGGTGGAGTACTTCTTGCACCCGGTCTTCGAGCACGTCACCCCCGGGGTTCGAGCCCTCGACAGGGGCCTCCAGATTCTCGTCCGACGCGTCGAGATCGAAGTCGCGCCGACCCGCCTGGACCATCGTCCGAACGAACTCGCTTTGGGTCATCCCGAGTTCGGCGGCGTGGTCGGCCCACTGTTCTTTCTGGTACGTCGGCACGTACGTCTTCACCGACGACCGACTGGTGTCCGGTTCGCTCACGGTTTGGCGTCGGAGCGACCCCACATCAAGTTATCCCTACGCACGAATCTTAGCGCACTAAGATGTGCTATTGGGACCACCGAGGCGGCCGCCAAAGGCTACAAAGATTGGACTGTATGTCTATAGAATCCGGGTGTGGCTCTAGAATGCAATCTGCAGAGGAGTCGGAGAGGAATCTCAGTCGGACGATTCGAGAACACCGGAGCGTCGTCAGCAAAGTTGGAGCGGTCCGTGTTACGCTCGAATAGCCGTCTCCTCGGAGACGTCGGAGAGAATCGCCTTGACCCGGTCGATCGCGCTGCCCCGTTCGGCATCGTTCTCCATCAACACGGTTTCACTCGGGAACAGGTGGTCGCCGAGGACGAGACCGTGGTCGCGAGCGGTCGACCCCGTCATCGTGAGATAGACGCCGAGGCCAGTGTCGGCGATGGCGGCTTCCTCTTCCCTCCCGTCGTCTGCGTCGGGGTATCGGAACGCGACGTTTTCGATGGTGTCCGTTCCGAGCACCGCCTCGACGAGCCGTTCGTACCGCGGCGAGATGCACAGTGGTCCCTCGTAGTCGGCGACGAACGAGCGGTCGAGCGTCGCTCCCGCGGGCAGCACCTCCGGCGTCGCCATCAGCGTGTGGTAGACGGTGTCGCCGAGGCCGGTGACGACACGAACGTCGGACTCCATCGGGTCGATTCGGGCGTTGATGTCGTCGATACTGCCGATACCGTCGGGTTCGAGGCTGACGACCTCTTCGAGAACGAGATCCGCGCTGTCGAATCCGAGGGCGAACTCGTGGGTCCGAAGCGCGCGGAACGGTTCCTCGCGGCCGACGAGTTGGACGTCGACGCCGTCGAGTGAGAGCGTGACGCTGTCGAAGACGATGCGTCGCGGCAGTCCGGCGCGTCCGTCTCGTAACAGGGTGTACTCGGGTTCGTTCGGGTCCGAGAGCTCGCTGTACTCGCCGAGCCGTTCGTACACTGTCCGGTCGTCGTCGGTGTTCCCTTTCGTGACCGACTTCTCGTAGCGGAGTGTCGAGGAAATCTCGTCGGCGACCGAATGCGAATGCGTGCCCGCCACGGTCGCGAAACGTTCGAGTACCGCTTCGAGCGGGCGTCCCTTCCGTGGGACGGCGACGGACACGGTCTGCGTCATTGTCCGCTGAGAGGGGGCGGCGTCGTAAACCGATTACGTTTCGGGAGATTCTCCAGAGAACTCGTGTCCGGGTCGACGGGACTACTGTTCGCCGCCGAAAACGCTACTGAGGCGGTCGCGGAACGAATCGAGCGCCTCCAGTTCCTGACGAATCTGTTCGAGTTCGGCTTCCAGTTCGGCGCGTTCGTCCGCGCTCAGTTCCTCGACGGAGACGATGTGCGAATCGAGGTCCGCGAGGTCGCTTCTGACTTCGCCCATCTCGTCGTCGAGCGATTCGACGCTCGTCTCGACGGTATCGACGCGCTCGTCGACGTCGTCGAGGCGACCCGAGACGTCGTCGACCGTCGATTCCAACTCGGAACGGTCCTCTCGCAACGCGGCGACGTCGGTCTCCAGTTCGTCGGCTGTCGCCGACAGCGACTCCTGTTCCGCTCGGAGGTCGGTGACGAGTTCGTCGGCCGTGCCGTTCTCGTCGATGAACGTCTCGAGTGCGTCGGAGTACGCATCGAGGTCGTTCATCTGCGATTGGAGGCGGCGAATCCGCACGTCGACACTCCGTGGAAGGCCGAGGTCGAGCTCGTCGCGGAGCAGTTCGAGGTCGTCGTCGTCGACCGCCCCCGACCGAATCTCCTCGGCGAGCGCCGCGGCGACGCCCGTCTGCGGAGATGGTGCGGCGTCGGACGCGTCGACGGTGTCGGAAGCGTCGACGGTATCGGAAGCATCGACGGCATCGGAAGCGTCGACAGGGGCGGCCGGAGTCTCTTCGACGTCGGCGTCGGGGGTCGGCGTACCCTCCGGTACTTCGTCGAACTGCGCGCCGAGCGGTGCTGCGTCCGGCGGGCGAGCGACGACCGCTGCGGAGAGGCCCGACGAGAGCGAACGGGGGCCCGACGTCCGCTCGTCGGGACTCTCGTCGACGGATTCAGCGGGTGATTCGGGCGACCCGCCCGTCTCGTCGGGCGTCGAAAGCGGGTCTTCGAGCGTCAGCGGTTCGGGGTCCTCGTCGGCGTCGGCGCCGGTGGCTGGCTCCGTCGACTCTGCCGAGTCCTCGGCTGTCTCTACCGGAGCGTCGGTCGTCTCCGTAACCCCGGACAGCGGGTCCTCCGCGAGGGGGTCTTCGAGTTCGAGTGGCTCCGGTGCGTCGGCGTCGTCCGACGCGGATTCCGGCGACTCCGGGGCGTCGAGGCCGTCCGCTTCCAGGCCGGGCAGTGCCGTCGCCTCGTCCGCGAGCGCGTTGCGGACCACTTCGGAGCTGTCGTCTCCGACGACGGAACTGACGGTGTCGCCGCCGTCGCCGGGGACGACCGTCTCCAGCATCGGGTCGGTGAGAAACGCCGAAACGTCCTCGTCGTCGCCGACTCGAACGCCGTAGACGGTTAGAACCTCCTCTTTGGGGTCCAACGTGCGCTCGTACTCGACGAACTGGTCCTCGTACGCGGTCCAGTTCGCGCTCTCGTAGTCGGGGTGAAAGCCGACACGCTCCATCGAAAACGACTCCGGGATGTCGTCGGAGAGTCGAACGTCGACGACGTCGTCTCGCTCAGATCGGATGACGAACTTGATCGCAGGAACCGGGAACTCCTCGGCCGCGAACGTCTTTTCGACGCTCACCCCGCCCGCCGAGACTGTCACCGTCCCTTCGTGGTCTGACTCGTGGTTCATCTACCGGGGTATCCCGGAGACAGTACATAAAACAACCGACGGATATACTGTTACCAACGATAGTTCCCGAATCGAACGAGTCGGCCGCGACGCGAGTGCAGACGGACGAGCACGGAACGAGGCAAAGCAGAGAAAAGCGGAGAAAAGCGGAGAAAAGCGGGAGTAGAGAAAGAGGGAGAAAAGCGGCGACAGCGGCGTCTCAGAGGTCGACGCGGTCGCCGATGGAGACGATGGTCAGCGCCCGCGGGTACGCGTAGCTGGCGGCGTGTTCGTGCAGCGCCGTCGGGTCGGCGGTCATCCCGCGCCACATGTCCCAGTGGCTCGGCAGCAGGCGGTCGAACTGGAGACTGCTGGCGGCTTCGACGATCTCGTTTTCGGTGCTGTACCACTTCGTGCGGACCATCTCACCGGTCTCCTTGTTGGGGATGTTGCCGATCGAGCCGAACGCGAGGATACCGAGGTCGATGTCGTACTTCTCGCCGATATCCTCGAACGCGTCGCTCGGTTTCGTGTCGCCGCCGTGGAAGATGGTGCCCGCGTCGTGTTCGACGACGTAGCTCACCGGGTGCGTCGCGTCGGCGTCGGCGGCGAGTTCGACGTGGACCGTGAACTCGCCCACCTCGAAGGAGTCGCCCTCCGAGACTTCGGTGAACTGGTCGTCGCTGACGTCCCAGACGTCCGTCCAGTTCTCTTCTTCGCGGGCGACGGCGAGACTGTCGTCGGGCGCGTAAAACTGTGCTCCCGTGTGTTCGAGAATCGGCGCTTGGCTCGGACCGTGGACGTGGTCGGTGTGCTCGTGGGTCGCGAGAATCGCGTCCGCTTCTTCGACGTCTTCGGGGTTGAACGGGACCGGAATCATCCGGACCGTCCGCGGCGGGTCGCCGACGCCGAGATACGGGTCGACGAGCAGCGTCGTCCCGCGGTTCCCCTTGATGACGAAGCCGTTACAGCCGAGATACCAGACGGCGACAGTCTCGGGTTCGGCCGTCGCGACGGCGCGCGGCAGCCAATCACCCCAGTCACTACCGGTCATACCTCTCCATCCACGGCCGACGGGCTAAGTGTTGTGGACTCTTCAGAGCGGTTCGTCGCCCTCGATGATGCGCATCGCTCGGTCGCCGAGCGCGGGTACCTGCGTCTCCATCTGCGGGTAGAGGTCGTCGTCGGAGTTGCCCTCCAGGTACCGCCGGAAGAACATCTCGCCGAGCGCCGCGAGTTTGTACACCGCGAGCGTCCGGTAGAAGCGGTCGTGTTCGTACTCGAAACCGGTCTGCTCTTCCCACCGCGAGACGAGTTCGCGGCGAGTCGGATACTCCGGATGTTCCATGAACGTCGTCGTCAGGTCCGGAACCGCGGGTTCGGGGTCGTCGGCGTCGCGCCAGTACGAGAGCATCCACCCCACGTCGGTTCGCGGGTCGCCGAGCGTCGACAGCTCCCAGTCGAAGACGGCGTCGATTTCGGGCGGCGTTCCGGGCGCGTACATCACGTTGTCGAGTTTGTAGTCGCCGTGGACGAGCGTGTGTGGGTACGCTTCGGGGACGTTGTCGGTGAGCCACGACATCACGTCGTACAGTACCGGTACTTCGCGCTCCTCTGTCGTTCTCGAAAAGGCCCACGTCAACTGTTCGGACCACCGCTCGACCTGGCGTTCGGTGAAACCGTCGGGGTACCCGAACTCGCCGAGGCCGACGGAGTCGGGGTCGACAGCGTGAATCGTCGAGAGGGTGTCGACGAGTTCCGTCCCGATTCGTTCGCGGTGGGCGGCAGCGGCGAACCGCTCGGGTTCGGCCTCGCGGAGCACGTCGCCGTCGATCCGCTCCATCACGTAGAAGTCGCTGCCGAGCACGTCGTGGTCGTCGCAGGCGAGAACCGTCGGCGCCAGCGGGACGTCGGTGCCCTGCAGTGCGTCCATCACTCGATACTCCCGGAGGACGTCGTGGGCGCTGGACGCCGTCTCCCCCGGCGGCGGGCGACGAATCACGAGTTCTCGGTTCCCCCACGTGACGAACAGCGTCTCGTTGGAGTGGCCTTCCTGGTGGTGGTCGACGGCGTACTCGTCGTCGGCGACGGGACCGAGTTCCGCGGCGAGGTACTCGCGGAGGCGTTCGGGGTCGACGAGACGGGTGAAGTAGTCGCCCTCGCGTGTCATGGGAGTACACGCGCACCCGAAGCATGAATAACTGTGTGTCGCGGCCGACGTGAGGACGCAGTTTCGAGGCGTTCGACCGCTCTCGTCGCCGGGTTCCCGAAACCGCTGCGTCTGTCTGGTACCTTGTAAACTGTATTTCGCTGTACGAAGTTCGTGGTCGGCGGTGAGACGAGCCGAGTTCACGCAGCGTCGGAAATCGGCGACAGCCGGGCACACCGGCGCGTATCCCCGCATCGCTGCCTCCGAGTCCCTTCACCCCGGGACGCCGTCGGGACGGTTCCGGCGAATCTCCGCTTCGAGTCAGTATTGCACCGGTGATGCAAACGGTTTTGAGCGAGCGTCGCCTAGCGCCGCCAAGCGATGGCGAATTCGATGGGCGAGATGCTCCGGCAGGACATGCAGTGCGAGGGACTGCTGGAGTGTTTCCACGACCTCAAGGAGATCGACAAGGACGTCTTCCGACTGCTGAACGGGACCGAAGACCCCCTCACGGTCGACGAAATCGCCGACGAAATCGACCGCGAGCGGTCGACGGCGTACCGTTCGGTCCAGCGGTTGCTGCAGGCGGGCTTTCTCCAGAAGGAGCAAGTGAACTACGAACAGGGCGGCTACTACCACGTCTACCGGCCGCGCAACGCCGACGAAATCGCACAGGAGATGCAGCGGATGCTCAACGACTGGTACGCGAAGATGGGACAGCTCATCGGCGAGTTCAACGAGAAGTACGACGACGAACCCGTCCCCTCGCCCCCGGCCGAGAGCTGAGACGGCGATTGCCCCGGTCGTCCATCACCTCGCTCGAGAGACGGAGAGCTGCGCGGGTTTCGGCGGCGACGACGTTACGTCTGTGTCACTCGCGTTCGTGTCGTCCTTCTTCGAACTCCTCGACGATTTTCTCGCAGAACGCGTCCAAATCGCCGGGGTTCCGGCTGGTGACGACGCCCGCGTCGACGACGACTTCCTCGTCGACCCACTCGCCGCCGGCGTTTCGGATGTCGGTTCGGAGGCTGTGATAGGAGGTGAGCGTCAGTCCGTCCGCCACACCTGCTTCGACGAGCGTCCACGGGCCGTGACAGATGACGCCTATCGGCTTGTCCGCGTCGAACATCTCGCGGACGAACGTCACCGCGTCGTCGTCGGCGCGGAGTCGGTCCGCCCCGACGCAGCCGCCGGGGACGACGAGCGCGTCTTACTCCTCGGCGGAGACGTCGGAGAACGTCGCGTCCACCTCGAAGCTCTCTCCCGCGTCGAGGTCGTCGTTGACGGTTTCGGCCTCCTCGGTCCCGCTGCTGACGACGTCGACGGTGGCCCCGGCGTCTTCGACGGCCCCCTTAGGCTCGGTGAACTCGACCTGTTCGGTACCTCGCTGTGCGACGAAGAGCGCGACGGTCGTGTCGGCGAGTTCGTCTGCCATCGTGGAAGAGACGGCCGCCGCGCGTGTAAACGACGGGGCGGCAAATACAAGCCCTCTCGCCGCGTCCGGCGTCCGGCTACCTTCTGTTCGTGTCGCCTCGAAGTGACCACCGTGACCGACCGACCGACTCACCGCGCTCGTCCGCGCCGTCGAGCGGGTCGGACCGTGAACGAGTGAAGTGGGGTGTCGAGCGGGTCGGACCGTGAACAAGTGAAGTGGGGTGTCGAGCGGCCGCGTTCGAGCCGTGGACCAGACCCGCCAGTCCTCAGTGGAGTCATTCCTCCTGTCCGGGCGTCGTGAACGGGATCATCGCGGAGGTCCGTTGGGTGACCGTCGCCGTCCGGGTGATGTACGAGAACAGAACCGCGAGCGGGGCGAGACCGACGACGGCGATGCCCGGGAGTACGACGTCTCTGGCGAGCGGTGGGATGGCGCTCGGCGTCGTCGTCAACGACAACAGAACGAGGATACAGAGCGCCTCCGCCGGGACGCCGACGTAGAGGAGCATCCGCGACAGCGACGAGAGTTCGTCCTGCAGGTAGACGGTCTTGAAGTACTGGCGCGCGACGTCGACGTCTTCGAGCCTGTCGACGAGGCGGTCCAGCGCCGCGTCGGTCTCGTCGGTGAGGTCGCGCTGCTCTCGAATCGCCCGCGCCCGGTAGATCTGTTCGGCGTAGTTCGTGGTCAGGGTCGCCGAGAGCGCGCGGAACGGACTGTCGTCGGTGTTTTCGATGAGTTCGACGACCGAGTCGACGTGTCTCGTCACGGACGCAACGAGGTCGTCGATCTCCTCCCACGCGTCATCGTTTCCCGGGCCGATCGTGAGGCCGCCGAGGCGCTGGGCTTCCCGCCGCGTGTTCTCCATCAGTAGGTCGAGAAACGCCGTCGGACGGACGGGAGCGACACGGCCGGCCGCGTTCTCCACGCGGTGTTTGAACCCCTCCGTGTTCTCTATCTGGGACTCCAGTTCGCCCGGCGTCCGGAGCGTCCGCGAGAGCAGCAGTTGGTTGATAGAGACGACGACGGTGACGAGCGTGAGGTTCCCGCTGATCAACCCGCCGAAGACGTAGTAGACCGGTTGGAACTGGTCGAACTGCACCAGTCCGACCGCGACGAAGAGATACACCACCGAGAACAGAATGGCCAACACGAGCGCCGAGAGCGTGACTCTGTTCCCGCGGAGGAGAACCCAGTCGTGCGCTCTCTGGAGCGCTGAACGGTCGCCGAGTTGGGACAATCCGCCGTCGCTCACGTCCGGTTCTGTCATGGGTGAGGGACGTACCACGAGTTATCGCAAGAAAGTTGGTCGGCCCGGGAGCGCGTGGCTCCGGTCGGAGACTCCCGGGTGGAGTGACGGCCACGCTGTCACCTTTATCAATCCGGCAGCCGTGGGTTCTGTCATGTCTACGGACAGGTTCAGCGTCGCCGGACAGACCGCCATCGTCACCGGGGCGTCGAGCGGCATCGGGAAGGCAATCGCCGAGGAGTTCGCCGACGACGGCGCGAGCGTCGTCGTCTGCTCGCGCGAGCAGGGCAACGTCGAACCGGTCGCAGAGGGAATCCGCGAATCGGGCGGTAACGCGCTGGCCGTCGAGTGCGACGTCACCGACCGCGACGCCGTCGAAGCGCTCGTGGAGGCGACCGTCGAGGAGTTCGGCGGCGTCGACACGCTCGTCAACAACGCGGGCGCGTCGTTCATGTCCTCGTTCGAGGACATCTCGCCGAACGGCTGGAACACCATCGTCGACATCAACCTCACCGGGACGTTCCACTGCACGCAGGTCGCCGGCGAGCACATGCGCGAGAACGGCGGCGGCAGCGTCGTCAACCTCGCCAGCGTCGCCGGACAGCAGGGGTCGCCGTACATGAGCCACTACGGCGCGGCGAAGGCGGGCGTCATCAACCTCACCACCTCGCTGGCGTACGAGTGGGCCGACCACGACGTGCGCGTCAACTGCATCGCCCCCGGGTTCGTCGCCACGCCCGGCGTCGAGAGCCAGATGGGCGTCTCCGGCGACGACATCGAGCGCGACGAGGTGAAGCGACGTATCGGCCTCAGCGAGGAAATTGCTGACATTGCACAATTTTTGGCCGCGCCCGCCTCCTCGTACGTCGTCGGCGAGACCGTCACCGCCCGCGGCGTCCCCGACGTGATGGAGACGCCGGACGTCTGAGTCGGGGCCGGTCAGTCAGGTTGGTTCGTCTCGTCGTCGCCGACGAGCGAGTCGACGACTCTGAACAGTAGGTAGAACGGCAGTAACGGGAACGTCAGCACGGCGATGAGCACGCCGATGATGCCGCCGACGAGTCCCATCTCCGCGTCCGGGGTGAAGTTTCGCTGTCGGGAAATCTGATTCTCCTCGTCGCTCGGTTGGTCGTTGTCGGGTGGCGCGCGGGACACGTTCGAACGTCGGGACCGCGAACGGTTGGCTTCCGACGTGGAGAATACAAGCGGACGAACGAGGGACGTGGCGGCAGTCGGTTCGAACGAACCATGGCGATGTGTCCAATCTGCGAGTCGCTGATCGACGAGCACAACCCGCCCACGCAGGGCCACTACCAGGGCGAGACGTACTACTTCTGCAGCGTCGAACACCAGTCGGAGTTCGAAGACGAACACGTCCAGTGAGCGAGGGTTCGGGGGTCGCCCGTCCGCGGGCTACTCGCTCGTTTTCTCGTCCGTTCGGTCGCGCTCTCGGGCCTCTGGGTCGCGGTCGTCGGGGTCGCCGTAGCCGCCGCCGCCCGGCGTGCGGACGGTGACCGTCGTCCCCGCGGAAATCTCCCGGGTCGTCTTCGCCGGGACGGCCTCGCCATCGACGAGGTTCTCGCCGACCGCGCCCGGTCTCCCGCCGGCGACGCCCGCCGGAGCGGTGCGTCGGCGCTCGGTCAGAAGCGAGACGGTGGCGTCGACGCCGACGGTGACGGCGCGTTCGACGCCGAGGCCGCCGCGGAACTGGCCGTCGCCGCCGCTGTCGGGCCGGAGCGCGTAGCGTTCGACCCGGAGCGGGTACTCGGCCTCCATCGCCTCGACCGGCGTGTTCAGCGTGTTCGTCATCCCGACCTGGACGCCGTCCATCCCGTCCTTCGTCGGACGCGCGCCGAACCCGCCCGCGATAGTCTCGTAGTAGGTGAACCCGCCGGCCTCGCGGTTGCCGAGGATGAGGTTGTTCATCGTGCCCTGTCCCTGCGCGGGGACGCGGTCGGGGGCGGCGTCGGCGAGCGCAGTGAGGACTACGTCGGTGACGCGCTGACTGGTTTCGACGTTGCCGCCGACGACGGCCGCGGGCGGCACGGGGTTCAGCAGCGAGCCCTCGGGCGCGGTGACCGAGATGGGGTCGTAACAGCCCTGGTTCGGTGGGATGTCCGGGTCGGTCACCGCGCGGACGACGAAGTAGACCGCGCTCTTTGCGACCGCGAGCGGCGCGTTGACGTTGCCCGCGACCTGGTCGGCGGTGCCCGAGAAGTCGACGCGAACCTCGCTTCCCTCTATCTCGACTTCGACTTCGATTGGCACGTCGTCGTCGGTGATTCCGTCGCCCTCCATCGCGTCGACGGCGCGGTACGTACCGTTGGGGAGGTCGGCGAGTTCGCTCGTGATGCGCTGGCGGGAGTAATCGATGACCGCGCCGAAGGCGGCGAGGAGGCGTTCGCGGCCGTGCTCGGAGGCGAGGTCGGAGATGCGGGACTGCGCGCGGTCGTTGGCGGCGATCTGCGCGCGGAAGTCCGCGCGGCGCTCGCTCGGACTGCGGACGTTCGCCAAGAGGAGGCTCATCACGTCGTCGACGACCTCGCCCTCGGAGACGAGTCGGACGGGCGGCAGGCGGAGGCCCTCCTGGAAGATTTCGCGCGCGCCGGCGGGCATGCTCCCGGGCGTCATCCCGCCCACGTCGGCGTGGTGGGCGCGCGAGACGGCGTAGCCGAGAATCTCGCCGTCGACGGCGACCGGCGAGACCATCGTCACGTCCGGCAGGTGCGTGCCGCCCTCGAACGGGTCGTTGAGGACGAACACGTCGCCCGGTTTCGGATTTCGGTCGAGGATGGTCGCGACCGAGGCGGGCATCGCGCCGAGGTGGACCGGGATGTGCTCGGCCTGCGCGACGAGTCGTCCCTCGGCGTCGAACAGCGCCGTCGAGCAGTCGCGGCGCTCCTTGATGTTCGGCGAGTACGCCGAGGTGATGAGCACCTGTCCCATCTCCTCGGCGACGCCCTCCAACTGGTTGCGAAGGATTTCGAGCGTCACCGCGTCGATTTCGGCGTCGGGAGAGCTCACAGACCCTCACCTCCCTTCGTCAGGACGACGGTGCCGTCGGCCTCGACCTCGCCGGACCACCCGGGCGGGACGACGGCGGTGCTCTCGTCCTGTTCGAGAATCGCGGGGCCGTCGAACGTCGCACCGACGCCGAGCGCCTCGCGGTCGTAGACGGTCGTCTCGGAGAACTCGCCACCGCCGTCGAGTCCGAAGAACGCCTCTCGCGTCCCGCGAACCGGGTCGCCCGCACCCTCGTAATCGACCGACAGCGGGTCGCGTTCGACCGTCGCCGTCAGCCGGAGGTTGACGAGTTCGACGGGGTCCGAGAGCGTGTAGCCGTACGCCTCCTCGTGCGCCGCGGTGAAGCGTTCGGCGACCGCCTCGGCGTCGAACTCGTCGCCGACGGGGACGGAGAGCTCGAAGCTCTGGCCGACGTAGCGGAGGTCGGCGACGCGGTCGATACTCGCGGCGTCGGGCGCGGAGACGTCGGCCAACACGTCGGCGCGGAGGTCGTCGTACGCCGATTCGACGTGGTCGGGGTCCACGTCGGCAAGCGAGGTCCGGACGGTCCGGACCGAGTCGTGTTTCTCGTCGGCCGCGAGGAGCCCGTACGCCGAGAGCACGCCGCAGGCGCGCGGGACGACGACCGTTTCGACGCCCAACTCGTCGGCGAGCGCGGCCGCGTGCATCGGCCCCGCACCGCCGAAGGCGGCGAGCGCGAACTGCCGGGGGTCGTGGCCGCGTTCGACGGTGATAGTTCGGATGGCGCGAGTCATGTTCGCGTTGGCGACGCGGTAGACGCCCCGCGCGGCGGCGAGCGCGTCGGGCAGGTCGGCGTCGTCGGCGAGGGCGGAGAGCGCGTCGCGGGCGGCGTCGACGTCGAGCGAGAGTTCGCCGCCGAGGGCGGTGTCCCCGCCGATGTAGCCGAGCACGACGTTCGCGTCGGTGACGGTCGGCTTCTCGCCGCCGCGACCGTACGAGGCCGGTCCGGGGTTCGCGCCCGCCGACTCGGGGCCGACACGGAGCGCGCCGCCGGCGTCGACCCACGCGACGCTCCCGCCGCCCGCGCCGACGGTGTGCACGTCGACCATCGGCACGCGGATGGGGTGGCCGTTTATCTCGGCGTCGGTGGTCCGTTCGACCTCGCCGTCGCGGACGAGGCTCACGTCGCTGGAGGTGCCGCCCATGTCGAAGGTGACGAGGCCGCGCAGCGACTCGGCCGCTTCGACGGTCGCCCCCGCGCCGACGACGCCCGCGGCGGGTCCGGAGAGCGCCGTCGTCACCGCGTGCTTTCGCACCGTCTCGGCCGACGCGATGCCGCCGTTCGACTGCATGATTCGCGGCGTCGGGACGCCGGCGTCGCTCGCGCGCTCTTCGAGACGGCCGACGTAGGCGTCGATGGCCGGTGTGACGTAGGCGTCGACGACGGTCGTCGAGGTTCGCTCGTACTCGCGGAACTCCGCGAGCACCTCGTGGGAGACCGAAATCGGGACGTCGAGTTCCTCGCGGAGTACGTCGGCGACGGCCTGCTCGTTCTCCGGGTGCGCGTACGCGTGAAGGAGCGAGACGGCGACGCTCTCGGCTCCCGCGGCCTCGATGTCACCGGCGAGGTCGCGGATTTCGTCGGCGTCGACGGCGCGTTCGACCCCGTCGGCGGTCGCGCGCTCGTCGACCTCGAAACGGCGACGACGGGGGACGAGCGGGTCGGGGAGTTCGGCGTCGAGGTCGTAGAGGCTCGGACGGTTTTGGCGTCTGATTTCGAGCACGTCGCGGAAGCCCTCGGTGGTGACGAGCGCCGTCTTTGCACCGTTCGATTCGAGCAGCGCGTTGACCGAGACGGTCATCGCGTGCGAGAACACGTCGAGCGCCGCGGGGTCGAGGTCGGCCTCCGCACAGGCTTTCTCGATGCCCGCCATCACGCCGACGCTCTGGTCGTCGGTGCTGGGAACTTTCGCGGTGACGAGCGACCCGTCGTCGGTCAGGAGGACGACGTCGGTGAACGTGCCGCCCACGTCGACGCCGACGTGCGAGGGCACTCAGAGCACCCCCGCGACTTCGAGCAGCGTTCGGATACCGAGCCAGACGACGATGGCGGTGACGATACCACCGAGGACGTTCTGTTCCGTGCCGTTCGTGTACTCGCCGAGGAGTGTGTCCGAGTTCATCGCGACGATGAGGAAGATGGCGACGATAGGGAGTAAGATTCCGTTAACGACCTGCGCGAAGACGATGATCTCGACCGGACTCCCGCCGAGCAGCACCGCCGAGACGCCGACAGCGAGGATAACCGCCCAGACCGCGCGGAACTTGGTGTCCGAGAGGTCCGACTCCCAGCCGAGCGCTCCCGCGGTGGCGTAGGCGCCCGCGAGCGGGGCGGTCGTCGCGCTCGTGAACCCAGCGGCGAACAGGCCGATGCTGAAAAAGAGCGTCGCGTACGGGCCGGCGATGGGTCGGAGCTGTTCGGCCATCCGGCCGACGTCGGTGATTTCGGTGCCGACGGGGAACGCGGCGGCGGCCGTCACGAGGATGGCGATGGTGATGACGCCGCCGACGACGATGGAGAGCACCGTGTCGGTCCGGCACTCGGCGAGTTCAGCGGGGCCGGCCCACCGCTCTTGGACGTTGCTCGCGTGCAGAAAGAGGTTGTAGCCGACGACCGTCGTCCCGATGAGCCCGGTGATGAGAAACAGCGACCCCTCGGGGACCGCCGGGACGAACCCGAGCGCGAGCGCGCCGAGGTCGGGGCCGATGAGCACCGCCGAGGCGAGAAACGAGAACGCCATCAACGCGACGAGCCCGACGAGCACCCGCTCGATGAGTTCGTACTTCCCCGTGTAGAGCAGCGCGCCGGCGACGAGGCCTATCAGGATGCCCCACCACGTCGCGCTCACGCCGGTTATCGTCTCCAGCCCCGCCGCGCCGCCGAGAATATTCCCAGCTTCGTAGGCGGCGGTACCGATGCCGATGGCCGAGACGACGAGGACGATGGTGGCCCACTTCGCGACCTCGTTGTCGAACTGGTTACGCAACGCCTCGCCGAGTCCCTCGCGAGAGACGAGCCCCAGTCGGGCGCTCATCTCCTGGAGGACGATCGTCGCGACGATGGAAAAGAGGATAGTCCAGACGAGCGCGTAGCCGAACTCCGCGCCGGTGACGCTCGCGGTCGTTACCGTCCCGGGGCCGATGAACGCCGCGGCGACCATCGCACCGGGACCGATGGTTTTCAGTCTGTCTACGAGTGACATATGTGCTGTATTCACACACTTCTCGCTCACGGCAAAAGGGTTGTTGAGACCGGTGAACACCGAATACGCGGCCCGTGTGAACAGGTATGAACGACCGTGCAGTCTCGACAGCCGTCGCGTCGCTCAGCCGCCGGAACCCCGCGTCTCGGTCAACAACACCTTCGACACGCCCTCGTTGATGGTGAGGTCGAACGAGAGGTTGGTGGTGGAGCGGTCGATGAACCCGAGCATGAACCACTTGACCGATTCGGAGGGAAAGACGACGTGGTAGGTGCGACGCTCCGTGCCGCCTTCGGTCCGCCGAACCGTGAGGAAGCCGCAGAACGAGAGCCAGTCGAGCAGCTCGCCGAGCGAGTCGAAGCGCCGTTCGTACTCGTGGGCGTGGTAGTCGGCGACGCGGTTGGCGGCCGCGAGGAACTCCGGGTCGGGCGTGCCGTCCTCGGCTTCGACGTGGTCGAGAAAGCAGTGCAGGAAGTCCACGTCCAGCAGGACGTGTTCGCCCGACGAGAGCATCTGGTGGTACGCTTCGAGATTGGGCCCGGCGTCGGCGGTCGCCGCCTCGAAGTTCGCGGCGTAGAACGTCAGCGCTCGGCGGACGACCTCGCTTCGCGACGTGTCGGTCCGACCGACCAGGTCGCCGAGCGCCGCCTCCGCCTCGTCGTCGAGCGAGATCGTCAACCGGTTCGTCGGCATGCCCTCCGCTACGAGCGGCCGGGGGTAAAGCTGTTTCTTCGGTATTTCACCGACCGTCGCGGAACTCGTTGACCACCGCGCCGCCGCCGATCATCCCGAGGACGAAGTTCACGAGGCCGCCCAGAATCGGGACGAGGCCGATGAGCGAGACGATGATGACGCCGACAACCAGTGCCTTGAACAGGCTGTCGTCGACTGCGCCGCCCGCGACGAGCATCCCGAGGGTCACAGCCACGATGACGTTCCCGACGATACCGAGGACCAGCAGTGCGGGAATCGTGACGATCATCGTGATGATGAGGATGGAGGCGACCAGCAGTCCGATGAACGCGATAAGTCCCCAGATGAACGACGAGACGGGGTCGTCGCGGACTCGGGCGGAGGTCCGTCGGAGGTAGTCCGGCGCGACGGCGACGACGATGCCGCCGATGACGAGGTTGAGTGCTAACGAGGCGACGAAAGTCAGAATCGGCGAGATTTGCGGCGGGCTGGGAGTCGAGGGCGGTTGCTGGGCGGCGGCGACGCCCGCCAACGCGGCGAGCGCGACGGTGGCCGACCCCGCGACGCGGAGAGTGCGTTTGGAGACCATACCAGTGAGAATGAACAACGCCATGAAATGTTTTGGGGTTGAGTGCCGGCGTCGCTCGGTACTCGCCTTCAGCGACCGTCGCGGAACTCGTTGACCATCGCACCAGCACCCATCATTCCGATGACGAAGTTCACCACGAGACCGAGAATCGGAATCTGGCTGACGAGCGTGACGACGAGGAGGCCGACGACGAGCGGCTTGAGTAGACTGTCGTCGACGCCACCGCCTACGATGGCCATCCCGATACCCACGCAAGCGATGATGTTCCCGACGATACCGAACACCAGCATCGCGGGAATCGTGACGACCATCGTGATGATGAGGACGGAACCGACTACCAGAACGACGAACGCGAGAAGGCCCCAGAGGAACGTCGAGGCGGGGTCGTCGCGGAAGCGGGCGGAGGTCCGCCGGAGGTAGTCCGGTACGAAGACGACGAGGAGGCCGCCGACGAGAAGGTTGAAAACGAACGACCCGCCGACGGCGACGAGCGGCGAAAACCGGGGCGTACTCGGGGGCGAGGGCACTTGCTGTGCGGCGACGACGCCCGCCAGCGCGACGAGCGTGACGGTGGCCGACCCCGCGACTCGGAGAACGCGTTTGGAGACCATAGCGGAGGGACAGAGCAGATACGTGAAAAGATTGTGGAGAGACGACCGCCGGCGACGACTACGCCGACCTCACCACGTGCCGTGGAACGTGTCGAACTCCAGATTTTCGAGCGGTTCGTTGCCGACGGCGATTTCGTACTCGCCGGGGGTCAGCATCGGCTTGTGGAAGCGCGGGCCGTCGTCGGTGGTGATGCGCGGACAGCCGGTGTTGACGAACGCGTCCATGTTGAAGTTGCGCAGGCGGTCCGGCGTGACTTCGTCCATCGTGATGAGGTAGGCGTTCTCGTTGTTCTCGACTATCTCCTGGGCTTTCTCCCAGCGACCCTGCCCGATTTTGGTGCAGAAGATGACGCCCCACTTGTCGGCGTCCATCGCGCGGTGGACCGCGCCGTAGCGCTGCTTGAGGAACTTCTCCGTGTCCGCGATAGTGACGACGTTGTTGACGGGGTCAGCGATGACGACGTTCTTGTCGGGGTGTTCCATCGCCAGGCCGAGCGGGTGGAACTTCCCGCCGCCGACGTACAACACCTGGTCGGCGTCGATGTCCGCGGAGGCGTAGTTGCAGCCGAGCACCTGCCCCTCGTGGGTGAGTCGGTCGTCGCCGCGGCGGGTGTGGACCTCGAAGCCGCGCTCCTCGAGCCACTCGCACATGTCCTCGAAGAGGTTCATGTGCTGGGCCGTCGTCACGAGGCCGACGTCGGGGTTCTCCTCGGGGTCGTCGAGTTCCTCCAGCGACTCCTCCATGATGGGGAAGGGGTCGACGTTCGAGAAGAGGGGAACGTAGATTATCTTGTCCGACTCCTTCATCGGCGAGTGGCCGAAGTGGACGAACACGTCGGTCCGGCGCATCAGGTAGGTGTCGAGGTCGCACGCGCCGTAACACGGCTGCCCCGAGAGCAGAAACGTCACGTCGTCGTCGCAGAGCTCTCGGAGGTCGTCGGCGACGGCCGGGCCGCGGCGCTTGAGACCTTCGGGGAACTGCAGGCCGACTTTCGTCGCGTCGCGCTCCTCGATCTCGTCGATGATGCGTTCGAGTTCGTAGTCCCACTCGCGGTCGTGGCGGAGGGCCATGCCCGTGTTCCTGAGGTCCCCCTCGGAGTAGGCGTCCTGGCTCATTGGCCTCTCTTGCGCGTCGGGACGTTTAACCTCGGCGTTTCTGGGATTCGCCGCGTAGCGGCTTCGACGTCGCTCGGCGGACGAGAAGTCGACACCGCGGGAGTTCCGCGGCCGTTCGTCGAGTCGCCGGAGCGAGCGTGTGCGGGTCGCCCCGTCGCGGGTACCTCGGGCACGTATCGGAGAACGACCTCGGTCGGTTTCGGATGTGCCGCCGCCCCGAGACCTCGACACAGTCACCGTCGGCGTGTCGTCGGGGGGACGCCGCACCGTGGTAATCATGCGTCTGCGTGTCGTAGTCGGTGTATGTCCGCGGAACCGGTTCGATGCCCCGACTGCGAAGCCGATATCGAAACGACCGACGACCTCGAACACGACCACGAAGTCGCCGAACTCGAACTCGACGACGCGGTCGACCCGCCGCGCGTGATTCTCGGCGCGGGGACCAGAGACCTCTGGCGCTGCAAGAACTGCGGGCGAGTCCTCGGCGTCAACTAACGTCCCGAGACGCACGGCGAACGGTACCGGTTACGTCGGCGTCACTCCCCGTTTAAAGACCGACGAGGCCATACGTGGGGCCGATGGCCGACCTGCCACTGGAACACGTACACGTCGAACCCGCCGTATCGAGCGACGGCCCCGCGCCCGCCGTCTTCGTTCTCCACGGACGGGGTGCCGACGAAGAGGACCTGCTTCCCGTCGCCCAGCAGTTGCCCGACACGCTACACGTCGTCAGCCTCCGGGCACCCGACCGGTTGATGGGCGGGTACACGTGGTACGAACTCGACATGTCCGGGGGCGGCCTCCACCAGAGCCAACCGCACGCAGAGGAGTTCCGCCGGAGCCTCGACCTCGTATCGGAGAGCGTCGACGCCGCGGTCGAGGCGTACGACCTCGACGCGGGGAACCTCGGACTGCTCGGCTTCAGCCAGGGGTCCATCACGAGTCTCGCGCTCCTCTTGGAGAACCCCGAGCGATTCGCGTGGGTCGTCGCGCTGCACGGCTACCTCGCGGAGTCGCACGCGGAGCTCGAACCGTCCGGACTCACCGGAAAGCCGGTGTTCGTCGGGGCGGGAAGCGCCGACCAGATAATCCCCGCGGCGCGCGCCGAGGCGGCCGCAGAGCGCCTGAAAGAACTCGGCGCGGACGTCTCGTTCTCGGTGTACCGAGTGGGTCACGGCGTCGGTCAGGACGAACTCCGCGACCTCGCCGAGTTCGTCGAGAACCGACTGTCGTAACGCTCAATTACTCTGCTCCGAATCGTTGCGGCGATGCCCTGCCCGTTCTGTGCGGTCGTCGACGGCGACGCTCCCGGAGTCGTCCTCGACGAACGCTCCGAGTCGCTCGTCGTCGTCCCTCGAACGCCGGAGACGCCGGGACACGTGCTCGTCGTCACCCGAGACCACTATCGGAGTCTCTTCGACGTGCCAGAGGAAGTGCTCTCGGACGTCACGGAGCACGCTCGGGACGTCTCGCATCGCCTGCAGACGGCCGGTTACGACGGCGTCAACCTACTACACGCCAGCGGCGAGGCCGCCCAGCAGTCGGTGCCCCATTTCCACATCCACCTCGCGCCGCGTCGAGACGGCGACGGCTACGACCTCTGGCCCGCCTCGAACCAGTGGGACGGAACGAACCAGCACGGCGTGTACGACGAACTCCACGCGGTGCTCGGCGACGAGAGATAGCGAGTCGAAGCGTCGCGTGTTCGAAATTCCGAACGTCGACAGCTAGACCCCGGGGACGAACGAGGTCACCCCGGCCGTCTCGGCGACCATCCATCCGACGAACGAGAGGTAGGTCGTGAGCAACACCGTCGCTTCGCCGTCGGTCAGTTCGAGGTCGGTCCGCATCGCGGTGAACAGCACGACGGTGGCCACCGTCAGAAAGCCCATCATCGGCACGGCCGCGCCGTAGTTGAACTCGACCGTACCCACGATGAGAACGCCGACCGGAACGGCGACGAGTAGGTCGAAGATGTTGCTTCCGAGGACGTTTGCGAGGCTCGTCACGCCGCGGTCGTCGCGGGCGGCGCGGACGCTGACGAGCGTGTCGGGGAGGCTGGTCCCGGCGGCGACGACGGTGAGACCCCAGAGGTACTCCGGCGTGCCGAACACGTCGGCGAAGCCGCGAGCGGCGTGGACCAACCCCTCGACGGAGACGACGACGATGACGAGACTCGCCGCCAGCAGCGCCCACTGCTTGCCGACGTCGACGGTTCCACCGGGCGACGGCGGGTCGTAGTCGGCGGTGTCCTGGTACTGGATGAAGATGTACAGCCCGTAGAGCAGGATGGGCAGGAGCGCCATCGGTCGCGTGACGGTGGTGACGAGTCCGCCGGCGTCGGTGACCGGCCTCGGCGAGTAGATGACACCGAAGGAGAACACCAACAGCAACACGGCGACCGAGAGCATGTAGAACTGCGCCTCCTTGTACACCACGTTGCGGTCGGCTTCGAGGCGGTCCGAGAACAGCGTCGCCACCGCCGGGATGACGAGGACGTTGAAGATGGCCGACCCCACGATAGCGCCGACGCCGAGGCCGAACGAGTCGTGCAGAACCGTCGAGAGAACCACGCTCGCCAGTTCCGGGAAGCTCGACCCGACGGCGACGACGACGGCCCCGTGGACGGCGGGCGGGAGGCCGTAGTGCTCCGAGAGTTGCTCGCTGGAGGATTCGAGCAGGTCGCTGCCGTACCAGACGACGGCCGTGGAGACGGCGGCGAGCCCGAGCAGAGAGAGCGCAGACTGCATCGTCCGAGCGTTCTCGGTCGACCGGATATAACCCGGTGGTACGATCGTCGATTCCGGTGAGCGCCGTCCGGTCGGCTATTCGGCAGGCCTAAACCGCTCCGGTTCCAAGCGCGCCCATGAGCATCGAGACGGCGCGGACGGACGAACTCGGCCGCGAACTCGGCGACGCCATCGCGGCCCTCCCCGAGTACGAAGCGTTCGAAGACGCGAAAGCCGCGGTCGAGGACGACGACGAGGTCCAAGCCCAGATTTCGGAGTTCGAGCAGCTCCGCGAGGAGTTCATGGTCGCGCGTCAGATGGGCGAGGCGAACCAACAGCAGCTACAGAAAGTCCAGCGCGCCCAGCAGGAACTGCACTCGCTGCCGACGATGGCCGAGTATCTCGAAGCGCAGGAGGAGCTCCAGAGCCGCCTCGAAGAGATCAACAGGGCGATTTCGGAGCCGCTCGCCGTCGACTTCGGCGGCGAGGCCGGCGGCTGCTGTCACGACTAAGCACCCACCTTTTACGCTGCGTGAGGGCGCAAAGCGCCCTCACTCGGTAAAAGCTGGACCAAAAGCATTCGTCAGTCGCTTCTTCGCCGCTCACTTCGTTCGCGGCGATTCCGCTCCTTCCTCAGCCCGCTCGCTCGGCCTCTCGGCCTCGCTCGCGGTACAACGACGGGTTCGACTGTCCGCGCCGCAACCGCCTTCACCGCTATCCGCCACAGCACCGCCTCCGTCATCACCCATCACAGCACCGCCTCCGTCGTCGCCCACCACAGCACCACTCCACCACCGTCCGAACGTTCAAATCCGAGAGCGCGGCCAGAGTCCGTATGCTCGCAATCGCTGGCGGGAAAGGTGGCTGCGGAAAGACGACGACGACGCTCGGGGTGGCGACGGCGCTCGACGGCGAAGTGCTCGTCGTCGACGCCGACCGGGATATGCCGAACCTCCACGCGCTCGCGGACGTACCGCGCGAACCGACCGTCGCGGACGTGAGCGACGACGCGCTGGCGATTGCGCACGAGTCGTCGGGTGGACTGTCGGTGCTCCCGGCCGCACCGGGCGGTCCCGACGGCGACACCGCGACGCAACTCGCCCGAGTCAAGTCGGCGGATGCGGCGACGCTCGTCGACTGCCCGGCCGGAGCGGGACCGGACGCCGCCGGACCGCTGCGCGTCGCCGACGCGGCGCTGTTGGTGACGACGCTCTGCGCGCCCGCGCTGCGCGACACGGCGAAGACGGCGGCGATGGCGCGCGCGCTCGGGACGCGGGTGGTCGGCGTCGTGCTCAACCGAACGCGACTCGCTCCCGGGTCCGTCTCGGAGTTGTTCGACTGCCCCCTCCTCGCGGCGGTTCCGGAGTACGAGACGCCGTCGGAGTCGGTGCGTCGGACGAGCGGCGGACGGGCGGCGTACACCCGCGTGGCGAACGCGCTCTCTCGTGAGCAAGACATATTATGATTCACGTTCGTGGAACTGTATGGCAAGTAGGCTTCCGACCGGAATCACGGTGCTCGACCGCCAGTTAGGCGGCGGCATCCCGGCCGGAAGCATCGTCACGCTCGCGGCGACGCCGGCGAGCCAGTCGGAGTTACTGCTGTACGAACTGACGTCGACGCGCGGCACGCTGTACCTGACGACGGTTCGCTCCGACCAGGCGGTGCAGGACGCCCTCGACCGGGTGACGACCAGAGTCGGTCGCCCGACGGTGCGCGACATCGGCGGCGACGCGGCGCTGGACCACGCGAATCGACTCGTCCAGGCGCTTCCGGAGGGCGCGAACCTCATCATCGACGTCGTCGACGTACTGGAGCGCACCGATCCGACGCGCTACCGGAACTTCCTCAACGAGCTACAGACGCACGTGACGAACACCGGCGGCGTCGCCGTCTTACACGCGCTCGACGGTCGGTCGGTACCGGAAAACCGAGATATGACCGAGCACATGTCGGACGCCGTCTTCCAGTTGCAGACGCAGGTGAAAGGCTCCGAAATCGAGAATCGACTGGCGATTCCGAAGTTCCGCGGCGGGCGGGCGTTAGAGGAGACTATCAAACTGCGGCTGACCGAGGAGGTCACCATCGACACCAGCCGCGACATCGCCTGAGCGCCAACATCGCCTGAGCGGGTTCAAATCGCGTAGAAAACGGCCGCCGCCAGCGTCGCGGCGACGGTCACGACGTACCACGTCGTCGTCTCGCCGAGCGCCGTCTCCGAGAGCGCGTCTTTCGCGAACAGGTAGACGAAGTAGACGAAAAGCGGCAGGAGACGCACGAAGAGGTTCGCGTCGACACGCAGTCCGTAGCGGAGCGACAGCGAGAGACCGACGGTGCAAGCCGAGGCGACGGCGGCGACTTTCAGGTCGTCGGGGACGTCCATGCTGGTCAGTGACGCGTCGGGAGTAAAGAAATCGCGGATTCGCAGCGGACGGCGCGGTTAGTGGTCGTGATCGTGGTCGTGACCGTCGTCGCCTTCGGCTTCGAGTTCGTCGACGATCTCGTCGGCGTCGACGTCGACGTCGTCGAGGGCGTCTTCGATGTCGCCGGCACCCATGCCACCCATGCCGCCCATCATGCCGCCCATTCCGCCCATACCCATCCCGTCGATGGTCTCCTGGACGATGACGCGGTCGACGTCGAGTCGGGTCATGAGGTCCTGGGCGATCTGCTGCTTCGAGAACATCCACTGCTGGTTCATCGTCATCTGCGGCGTGGCCTCGATGTACAGCGTCTCCTTCTCCTCGGTGACGGTCTCGGTTTCGACCTCGTCGGGGTCGACGTCTTCGCCGCCTTCGAGCGGCATCTCCTCTTCGACCTCGTCGGTCTGGATCCAGAGCTCGGGGCTCTGCTGGAGGTACATGCCGAGCAGACCCTTCGCCTGCTCCTCGCGGTCGTCGACGACGTCGAGGATCTCGTACTCGTACTCGAGGTCGTCACCCGCCAGCGGGTGGTTGAAGTCGATGCGGGCGCGGCCGCCGATGATGGTCTCGATGTGGCCCTGCTCGCCGTCGACGTTGACGTGCGCGCCGGGGTAGCGGTCGTCCTCGGAGATCTTGTCCGCGCTCACCGTGCGGACGTTGTCGGAGTCGTACTCGCCGAACGCTTCGGCGGCGGGGACGTCGACGGTACCCTCGTAGCCGACCTCCTTACCGACGAGGTCGTCGTCGACGGCCTCGAACACGTGACCCGCGCCGACGATGACGACGCGCGGTTCGAAGTCGTAGTTCTCGGTGTCGATTTCGGCCTCTTCGGCCACTTCCTGGCTCGTCGTGTCGACGACGGTGTCGTCGTCTTTCGTCCGGACCGTGTAGGCCAGACGGACGAAATCGTCGTCCTGTACTCCGGAGCTCTCCCCTGTCTCCGTCTCGTCTTCGACGTCCTCGGGCGTGTCGGCGTCTACTGACTCGTCGGCCGATTCCGCCTGTTGTTCATCGCTCATGTAGGCTACGTCTCCCGTGCGCCCTATAAGAATCACGTTTCGTACCTGCGGAAGCGACTGCCTCCGGGACGAGAGGGTCGTGATACCGTTGCACTCGAGGACGTCGACGACCGCCGAGAAACGTCGACGACCGCCGAGACACCCGACGTGGCGTGCGAAGTGGACAGCCACGCTTTTGGGTCGCACCGTCGAGAATCGGCCATGTACGAGGTCGAACTGAAAGTCCGCGCCGACCACGACGATGTCCGAGAGCGACTCGCGGCGCTCGACGCGGAGGAACTCGGCGGCGTCGCGCAGGCTGACACCTACTACGACGCGCCGCACCGCGACTTCGCCGAGACCGACGAGGCGCTCCGCATCCGGCGGGAGCGTCGCACCGACGCGATGGCCGACGAAGACGCCGCGGAGACGGCGAAAGTGACCTACAAGGGGCCGCTCGTCGAGAGCGAGTCGAAGACACGCGAAGAGTTCGAGACGGGCGTCGACGACGGCGAGACGATGGCGAACGTCCTCGACGGCCTGGGCTTCGAGCCTGCGGCCGTCGTCGAAAAGGAGCGCACGTACTTCGGCGTCGACGAGTACACTGTCGTCCTCGACGACGTGGAGGGACTCGGCGAGTTCGTCGAGGTCGAACGCGAGGCCGAGGAGTCGGCACTCGAAACGGTTCGCGACGGCGCGGCGGCAGTGCTTCGGAGACTCGATTTGGACTCCGACGACCAGATTCGGACCTCGTACCTCGGGTTGTTGCTCGAAACGTAGGAGTGAACGATAGCCGGGTCAGGCGTCGAGCACGTCCTGTAGCGCGTCGCCGAAGACGCTGAGCGAGACGACGGTGAGCGTCAGAAACACCACCGGTATCGTCGAGATCCACCACGTCACCGTCGGAGTGCCCTGCGTCCCGCGCGCGATGGTCTCACCCCATGACAGCAGCGTCATGTCGTTGAGGTTCATGAAGGAGATCGCCGCCTCGACGAGGACGAGCAACGGTATCTGACGCGTCGCCGCGACGACCACCGTCTCGCGGACGTGCGGGAGGATGTGGTGTCGGACGATGTTCCATCGCTTCACTCCGGCGCTCCGGGCGGCGACGACGAACGGCTCCTCGCGCAGCGACAACACCTCGCTGCGGACGACGCGGGCGACGCCGCCCCACCCCAGCAGACCGAACACCAGCAGGAAGAGAAACAGACTCCGGCCGAAGACGTAGATGGCGATGAGGTAGACGACGAACGCCGGGAGCGTCTGTTGGATATCGACGTAGCGCATCGTCAGCGTGTCGACCCACCCGCCGAGATAGCCCGCCGACACGCCGACGACGGTGGCGATGGGGACGACGAACATCGACGTGACGAAGCCGATGACGACGGCGACGCGCATCCCCTCGACGACGAGCGAGAACATGTCTCGACCGTACGGTCCCGTTCCGAGCGGGTGCCGGAGCGACCCCCGACACAGGCCCTCCGTGGTCGGTCCCACACAGTTCGAGACGATGTACTCGGAAGCGCCGAACCCGACCGGCGGTTGGAGCACACGCGCCGGGTCTGCTGCGGAGTCGAACACGAGCGGACCGACGAGGCCGAGGACGAAGACGACGAGGAGATAGCCGAAGCTCACGACGGCGAGGCGGTTCTGTCGGAGTCGACTCCAGTAGCGGGCGGTTCGCTCGCGGTCGGTCCAGAGCGGCGCGACGACGAACAGGGCGAATCCGGCGAGCGAGGTGGCGAAGAGGAGGTCGACGACGGTCGGCCGCCACCCGGCGACGAGCGGTGCGTCCGCCGAGAGCACCAGCGAATCGTACGCGTAGACGGTGACGAGGACGACGGTTGTGGCGACGAACGCGGCGGTGTTCCGCGACGGGTCGTCGGCGCCGAACCCCGGTCGAAGGCCGCGGAGACGGGGAAAACGCGGGGTGTTGGAGAGATCCGACGAGTCGTCGCTCGGAGGCATGTCAGACGACTGTCGCCGCAAGAGGCATAAACCATGCTGAACGATGCTGATGAAGTGATGCGACTCGCCCGCGACGAACGGACGCGACGAACGCCCGCGACGCCAGACCGACGATGACTGACTGGCCGCGAGTCGCCGCCCGTCTCGGATTTGCGTTCTTCACCGTCTACCTCGTCGTCTCGGTGACGTTCGCCGTCGTCGTACTCACCAACGACCCGAACACCGCCGCAGTGCGGTGGGGCGTCGCCGCGGGCGGAGGAGACGCCGCTGCCCAACAAGCCGCCGTCGACGCGTATCGGGAAGCGCGAAACCTCGACGGACCCGTTCTCGACCGGTATCTTCGGTGGATGACGGGCGTTCTAACGCTGGACTGGGGGCGGTCGTACAACCTGGGCGCACCGGTGACCGCGCTCATCGCCGAGCGAGCGCCGTACACGCTGTCGTATCTCGTTCCCGGTGTACTCGTTAGTGTCGCTGTCGGCGTCTCCGGCGGCGTGTTCGCGGCGTTCCGACACAACAGCCTCGTCGACCGGGTGGTGACCTCGCTGGCGTATCTCGGGTTCGGGGTGCCGTCGTTCTGGTTGGCGCTGGTGTTCATCGTCGTCGTCGGCCCCGCGCTGGGATGGAACACGGAATTCTCCACCGCGGAGGGCGCGTTGAGCGGCGAGAACCTTCGACGGTATCTGTTGCCGACGGCCGTGTTTGCAACCGGACTGACCGCCGGGCAGTTACAACACGCTCGCTCGCAGACGGTCATCCACCTGAATGCGACGTTCGTCCGTCTCCTCCGAGCGATGGGCGTCGGTCCACGCGGGACGGTGAAACACGTTCTACGAAACGCCGCCGTCCCGCTTCTGACGCTGTTCTTCTCGGACCTGCTGGGTATCGTCGTCGTCAGCGTCTACGTCGTCGAGTACGTCTTCGGTATCCCCGGCCTCGCCATGCTGAGTTACGACGCTATCTTCAACCGCGACCTTCCAGTGCTCTTAGGCACCACGTTCATCGTCGTGTTCGTCGGCGTCGTGAGCAACCTCGTTCAGGACATGGTGTACCCTCTCGTCGACCCGCGAATCGAGAAGTGAGCCGTTGGCGACGGGCGACGACCGCAGGTAGACCCGAGTGCGGACGGAGGCGGCAACTCACCGACGCCGCGATAATAACGCCCACGCCCGATTACTACCGCAAGTTATAGCATCTGCGGCGCAGAACGCCGAACAATGAGCGAGCGGAACATTCGGGTCGAGGGTATCGACCGACTCGCAGTCGAGGACCAGGAAGTCGAAATCGTCGAGCGGAAGGGTATCGGGCATCCCGATTCCATCTGCGACGGCATCGCCGAGAGCGTCTCGCGGGCGCTCTCGAAGCTGTATCTCGACCGGGTCGGGAAGGTGCTGCACTACAACACGGACGAGACGCAGTTGGTCGCCGGAACCGCCGCGCCCGCCTACGGCGGCGGCGAGGTCATCGAACCCATCTACATCCTCATCGTCGGCCGCGCGACCAAGGAGTACGAGGGCGAGAAACTCCCCGTCGGGTCGACGGCGCTTTCGGCCGCCCGCGAGTATCTCGACGAGAACATCCCGGAACTGGAGTACGGTCGCGACGTCGTCGTCGACGTGAAACTCGGCGAGGGCTCCGGCGACCTCCAGGACGTGTTCGGCGAAGAGGAAGTCCAGGTGCCCATGGCCAACGACACGAGTTTCGGCGTCGGCCACGCGCCGCTGACGGAGACCGAGAAGATCGTCCTCGCCGCCGAGCGCGAACTCAACGGCGCGTACGCCGCCGACCACCCCGAACTCGGCCCCGACGTGAAGATTATGGGCAAGCGCGAGGGCGACCGGATAGACATCACCGTCGCCGCCGCGATGGTCGACTCGTACGTCGCCGACCTCGACGCCTACGACGCCGCCGTCACCCGCGTCGAAGAGTTCGTCGCCGGTCTGGCCCGCGAACACACCGACCGCGAGGTCAACGTCGAGGTCAACACCGCCGACGACTACGAGGAGGGCTCGGTCTACCTCACCACCACGGGCACGAGCGCCGAACAGGGCGACGACGGCTCCGTCGGCCGCGGTAACCGCGCCAACGGCCTCATCACGCCGAACCGCCCGATGAGCATGGAGGCGACCAGCGGGAAGAACCCTGTCAACCACATCGGGAAGATATACAACCTGCTGTCGACCGAAATCGCGGAGAGCGTCGTCGCCGAGGTCGACGGGATTCGGGACCTGCAGGTCCGCCTCCTCTCGCAGATCGGCCGCCCCATCGACCACCCCCACGTCGCCGACGCGCAGGTCGTCACCGACGAGGGCGTCGCAGTCGCCGACATCCGCGCCGACGTCGAGGCCATTGTCGACCGCGAACTCGCGGACGTAACCGACGTGACGCGCTCGGTCATCGAAGGCGACATCTCGACGTTCTAAACCGCAGTCGAGGTTTTCTCCCTCTCGACCCGCGGCGAGGTGCGAACCCTCTTATCCTCCGCCCGGATAGCCTCGCGTAGTGGAATCCGTGGTCCCCGAACGCGACACCGTCGTCGTCTCCTACGGCGAGGTGGGCACGAAGAGCTCGAAAGTCCGCGGCCGGATGGAGCGAACGCTCGTCTCGAATCTCGAAGCGATGCTCGGTTCTCGCGGCGTCGACGCCGAGGTGGAGCGACAGTGGTCGCGGCCGCTGATTCGGGTCCAGGGCCCCGAGAGCATCGACGCTGCCGTCGACGCCGCGGCGGACACGTTCGGCGTCGTCGCCGCCCGGCCGGCCGTCACGTGCGTCCCCGAGCGAGAGACGCTCGTCGACGTGCTGGCGTCGATGGCCGACGGGCAGCGGAGCGACGAATCGTTCGCCGTCCGCGTCTCCCGCGCCGGGCCCAAAGACGCCCACGACTTTGGGAGTCGAGAGCTCGAACGCGTCGGCGGCGCGGCCATCGGGGAACGAACCGGCGCGCCGGTCGACCTCGATAGCCCCGACGTGACCTACCGGGTCGAAGCCCGCGAGGACGAGGCGTTCGTCTCGACGGAGGTGCGCGACGGGCCCGGCGGCCTGCCGCTCGGTACGCAGGGAGCGGCGGTCGCGCTGGTCAGCGGCGGCATCGACTCGCCCGTCGCGGCGTGGGAGGTGATGAAGCGGGGGTGCGTGGTCGTCCCCCTCTACGTCGACCTCGGCGAGTTCGGCGGGCCGGACCACGAGGCGCGGGCGGTGTCGACGATGCGTCGCCTCGCGGCGTTCGCGCCGGGGTTCGACGTTCGGCCCCGGGTGGTCTCGGCGGGCGACCTCGTGGCCGAACTCGCCGCCGAGGTGGGGGCGACGCGGATGCTGTCGCTCCGGCGGACGATGCTCCGAATCGGCGAGACGGTGGCGAGAGACGTGGGCGCACACGCCGTCGTCACCGGCGAGTCGCTGGGACAGAAGTCGAGTCAGACCGGCCCGAACTTCGCCGTCACCGACGCGGTCACCTCGCTTCCGGTGTATCGACCGCTCCTGACGCGCGACAAGTCCGACATCGTCGCCCAGGCGCGACGAATCGGGACGTACGACGACTCGACGCTTCCCGTCGGCTGCGAGCGCGTCGCGCCGTCGCGCCCAGAGACGAACGCGGCGCTCGCGGACGTGGAGGCCGCGGAGCCTGAGGGGCTGTTGCGGCGGGCCGAGGAGGCGGCCGCGGACGTTCGCACGGTGGAGTTCGACTAGCCGTCTCTGGAAACTGCCGCCGGACCGCAATCCCTTTAGCCGTAACCGGGGACGTACAGCCGTGACGCGGGTCTGTCTACTCGGCGCGCCCGAGGTGAACCTCCGATACGAGTTGCTGTCGCGCGACACCGCCCGCGCGGCGCTGTCGACGTACGCCCTCGGCGAACCGTACCGCAACAGCCTCGAACTGGAGACGGTGAGCGTCGGCGCGGCCGTCTCGCTTCTGAACGACCTCAACTGGTATCTCGTCCGGTTCGTCAACGAGGCGCTCGTCCAGTCGCCGAGCATCAGCGAGACGGAGTGGCTCTCGCGGAAGTTGGCGACCGCGGTCAGGGAAGGCGAGCTCCGACCCGAGGAGACCGACCGCTTCCTGAAGGTGTACGGCGTCGACGACGACGAACTGCTCGACCCCATGTTCCTCGCGCGCGTCGACGGACAGGTCCCCGAGTACGACCTCTACGACGTCGACGAGACGCTGACGGTGCGCGTGACCGAAGCCGAGTTCGGCGAGTGACCCGACTCGACCGACTCGACCGACTCGACCGACTCGACCGACTCGACCGACTCGACCGACTCGACCGACTCGACCAACTCGGCCGACTCGAATCCCCTGACCCACCGACGAGGAGACGCCCGTCTCTCGGCCTCGTATCCGGGTAAGCGCGACATAACCTTGGACGCGGTCTGTGTACTCTCGCCGAGAGCAAACCGTGAGCACGAACAGACGACGGTTCCTCCGACGCGGTACAGTGGCGGCGGCCCTCGCGCTCGCCGGGTGTACGGACCGGATAGGCGGCGCGGGCGGGACGCCGGCCTCCACCGAGCGACCGAACGAGACCGAGCAACCGGTGCAGACCGACACCCCGACGCGGGCGACGGCGAGCGCCGAGGAGACGAGTTGGACCGAACTGACGCCGATGCCCGGCCCCGAGCGGACGGAGGTGGAGTCGGTCGCGCTGGACGGCGAACTGTACGTCATCGGCGGCTACGTCCCCGACGGCGTCACCGGCGACGTCGCCGTCTACAACCCCGACGACGACGCCTGGCGCAGCGCCGCGGCGCTGCCGCAGGCGCTTCACCACGTTAAGGCGGTCGCCCACCGAGGGCGGATTCTCGTCTTCGGCGGCTACACCGAGGTGGAGAAGTCGGTGGCGACCACGTACGCCTATGACCCGCAGAGCGACTCGTGGGAGGAGCGCGCGCGGATGCCGACGGGGCGCGGCGCGCCGACGGCCGAACTCGTGAACGGGAAGGCGTACGTCGCCGGCGGGTACACGAAAGGCGGTCTCGGCGGGGGGCTCCGGGCGACGCTCGAAATCTACGACCCGCGGGCGGACAAGTGGTCGAAAGGCCCCGACATGCCGACGGCTCGAAACCACCTGACCTCGGGGACCGTCGGCGGAAAGCTGTACGTCGTCGGCGGCCGCGAGGAGTTCGGCGAGGAACTGAGCGCCAACGAGATGTACGACCCGGAGGCGAACGAGTGGACCGAGTTGACGCCGATGCCCTCCGAACGCGGCGGCGTCAACGGCGGCGCGATGGGCGGGAGGGTGTTCGTTCTCGGCGGCGAGAAGCCCGAGGGCACGCAAGCGACCATCGAGGCGTACGACCCCGAGAGCGACTCGTGGGAGCAGTACCCCGACATGCCGGAGGGGAGACACGGCCTCGGCGTCGCGGCCATCGACGGGCAGTTGTACGCCGTCTCCGGCGGTCCCGAACCGGGCAAGGAGTACTCCTCGACGCTGTGGCGACTGGCGGCGGAGTAGTCTCCGGTAGAGTCGGGACGGGGCGTTTACGGCGACCCGCCGTCGTCGAGGTCGGGACCGCCGTCGAACATCCCGGTCGACATGTAGCGCTCGCCGCTGTCCCAGAACACGGTGACGACGAGCGGGCAGTCGTCGTACTCGGCGGCTCCGCCGTCGGTCTCGATACGTCGTGACGCGGCGTCGGGCGCCTCCGGGCAGTTCAGTTCGGGCTGTGCGAGTCGTTCGGCGACCTGCTGGGCGGCGAGGTTCGACGCGCCGCTCGACTGGCCGACCAAGATTCCCTCCTCGCGGGCGAGACGGCGACACTCGGCCTCGGCGTCGTCGAGCGAGACCGTAATCACGTCGTCGAGGAGGTCCGTGTCGAGATTCGGGCTCACGAAGCCGGGACCCATCCCCTGGAAGCTATCGCCTTCGGGTTCTCTCCCGGAGAGGACGGCGCTGTCCTCGGGTTCGACGGCGACGATATCCATCTCGGGGAACTCCTCTCGGAGGCGTCGACCGATGCCCGACAGCGTGCCGCCGGTGCCGACACCGGCGACGAGCGCGTCGACCTCTCTCCCGTCGACCTGTTCGAGAATCTCCTCGGCCGTGGTTCGGTAGTGCGCCTCGGGGTTCGCTTCGTTCTCGAACTGGCGGAGTTGCACCATTCCCCGCTCCGCTTCGAGTTCGTCCGCGCGCTCTTTGGCGTCGGAGATGTCGCCGTCGACGAGTTCGAGATCCGCGCCGTAGGCCTTCATGATGCGGCGGCGCTCGGGCGATTTCGAACCGGGCATCACGATAGTGATGTCGTAGCCTTTCGCGGCGGCGACGACGGCTAAACCGATGCCGGTGTTCCCGCTCGTCGGTTCGACGAGTTCGTCGCCGGGCGAGAGCGTACCGTCGCGCTCGGCCGCTTCGACCATCGCCAGCGCCGGGCGGTCCTTCGCCGAGCCACCGGGGTTCTTCGACTCTATCTTCGCCGCCACCGTCGCGCCCTCCGGCGAGTCGAGCCGCACCAGCGGCGACCCGATAGTATCGAGGATGCTCGCGTCCATCGGCGTCGGGTAAGCGGTTGTGACGTAAACCGCTGGCGGACACCGGCAACGTTCGACGGCGTTTGTGGCGCGCGAATCCGCGAGTGGACTCCGAACGGTCGTGCGCGCAGAATCACCGCCAGCGAGTCGGTTAAAAAGCTCCGCTCCCAACGACCGGCCGATGAAACTGAACACGATGGAGCCGAACCCGACGTGGGGTCCCGCGGGCTACGAGGACGCCGTCGAGGCGCTCGGCCGAGCGGGGCTGACGTTCAAAGTGTGGGGCGGCGACTGGTGTAAAGACTGCCGTCAGCAACTCCCCGACTTCGCGGCGGCGCTGCGAGAGGCGGGCGTCCCCCGGGAGCACATCGAGCAGTTCCCGGTCGAGAAGGAGGAGGACGGAAGCAAGACGGGTCCGCAGGTCGAGGAGTACGACATCGAGTTCATCCCGACTATCGTCGTCGAAAAAGACGGGAGTGAGGTCGCTCGGTACGTCGAGGACGAATCGATCCCGGCCGCCGCGTATCTCGGCGAGCGACTCGAAGAGGCCGAGCAGACGGCCTAATCCGCGTTAGTTCCCGTCTCCGTTCTCCAGCGCCCAGTCCAACGCCGACCTGATATCCGCCTGCGGCGGCGAGCAGGTGAAGTTCTCGCAGGCGTACACCGTCGGCTCGCCGTCGACGGCCTCGCGTCCGGCCCAGATGGCCGGTGTCTCGTCGACGCCGAGCGCTTCGAGCCACGAGTCCAGTTCGGCGTCTGTCTTCGGTCGCTGGGTCAGAATCGTCGCCGGGAGATAGCGACTCGCTAGCGCCTCCCACCAGTCCTCGGGGAGTTCGTCGGCGGCGACGGTGAGTTCGAGCGCGCCTCGGCGCTGTTTTTCGGCGGCGAGGACGAGCGACCCGTGTTCGAGCGGGCTCCCCCGAAGCCGGTTCGCGTGCGTCGACAGCACCGCCTCGGCGACGTGGCCGAACTCGGCGTCGGGCGCGAAGTGGTCCAGGTCGAGGAGGACCGAGACGGCGACGCCGAGACTCGACGGGGTCGACTGGTCGCGGCGCTCCTGCGGGCGGGCGACGAGCGTCTCGCCGCTCTCGGGCGTGAAGTACAGCGTCTTCTCGTCTCCGTCCCAGAACTCGGCTTCGATGACCCGCGCGAGGTCCAGCGCGAACGCGAGATGGTCGACGTCGCCGGTCGCCTGATAGAGGTCGAACGCGCCGCGGGCGAGGAACGCGTAATCTTCGAGGTAGCCCGAGCCCTTCACGTCGCCCGACTTGAACCGCCGAGAGAGTCGTCTTGCGTCGTCGTCCCAGAGGTGCTCGCGGACGAACGTCAGCGCAGCCTCGCCCGTCGCCGCGAGCGCCGGGTCGAGCGTCCGCGCGCCCGCCGCGAACCCCGATATCATCAACCCGTTCCACCCGGCGAGAATCTTCTCGTCGCGGGCGGGGCGCTCGCGCTCCTCGCGGGCCTCGTACAGCGCCGTCCGGGCGTCCATCAGCCGCTCTTCGACGTCGGCAGGGTCGAGGTCGTACTCCTCGGCGAGGCTCTCGATGCTCTCGGCGAGCGTCAGTACAGTCGTACCGTGCTCGAAGTTCCCGCTCTTCGTGACGCCGTAGCGCTCGCAGACGAGGTCGGCGGTCGTCTCGTCGTCGACCGCCTCGCGCACCGAGTCGGGCGTCCAGACGTAGAACTTCCCTTCCTCGCCCTCGCTCTGGGCGTCGAGCGTGCTGTAGAACCCGCCATCCTCGTGGGTGAGTTCGCGCTCGACGAACGCGAGCGTCTCCTGCGCGACCGTCGCGTACCGAGGGCGGCCGGTGAGTCGGTAGGCGTCGAGGTAGACGCGGGGGAGTTCGGCGTTGTCGTACAGCATCTTCTCGAAGTGCGGGACGGTCCACTCTCTGTCCGTGGCGTAGCGGTGGAAGCCGCCGCCGACGTGGTCGTACAAGCCACCAGTAGCCATCGCGTCGAGCGTCTCCGTGACGACCGCGAGCGTCTGGTCGCGGCCGGTTCGAGCGTACGTCCGCATCAGGAGGTCGAGCCGGGTCGGTTGGGGGAACTTCGGCCCGCCGCTGCCGAAGCCGCCGTACTCGCGGTCGGCGCTTCTGAGCGCCGCCTGCGCCGCCGAACCGAGTAACTCGTCGTCGAGTTCGCCCGGTTGCTCGGGGGTGTCCTCCAGTTCGTCGCGGACGGCGGCGGTCCACTGGTCGGCGCGGTTCTCTATCTCGTCGCGGTCCTCCTCCCACGACCGCGAGAGGTCCCGGAGCAGGTCGAGAAAGCCGGGCATCCCCTGGCGCGACTCGGGCGGGAAGTACGTCCCGACGAAGAACGGTTTACCCTCGGGGGTGAGCCACACCGACAGCGGCCACCCGCCGCGCCCGGAGACGAGTTGGCAGATGCTCTGGTAGACGCCGTCGAGGTCCGGACGCTCCTCGCGGTCGACTTTGATGGGGACGAACTCCTCGTTGAGCAGCTCGGCGACGGCGTCGTCCTCGAAGCTCTCGTCGGCCATCACGTGACACCAGTGGCAGGCGGAGTAGCCGATGGAGAGGAAGATGGGGACGTCGCGCTCGCGGGCGGCGTCGAGCGCAGCCTCGTCCCACGGCTGCCAGTTGACGGGGTTGTCCGCGTGCTGCCGGAGGTACGGCGACTGTTCCTCGTCGAGGCGGTTTCGGCCCGTCGGGTCGGTCATACCAGACGGTACGAACCACAGCAGGGAAAAGCCGTGTGCTCCGGCGGGCGGCTCCCCATCGGTCGACGAACGACCGAGCCAATCCGAACCAGTTATACACCAATTCGCATAGAAATGGACGGTCGAAGCAGCAAGGTTTACACTGTCGTGCGTAGCACGTCGTCGTATGACGGAGACGGTGCTTCTCATCGGCGGCGGCGGCCGCGAACACGCAATCGCCCGGTCGCTCGCGTCCGACTGCGACCTGTACGCCTGCGCGAGCAACCGAAACCCCGGAATCGTCGCGCTCGCCGAGGGGTTCGAGCGCGTCGACGAGACGGACGCCGACGCCATCGCCGACTACGCCGAGACGGTGGAGGCGACGCTCGCCGTCGTCGGCCCCGAGTCCGCGCTCGCCGCGGGCGTCGTCGACGCGCTCGAAGACCGCGGCGTCTACGCCTTCGGCCCGAAGAAGATGGACGCCCGCCTCGAGACCGACAAGGCGTTCCAACGCCGGTTCATGGTCGAAAACGACGTTCCCGGCTGCCCCGACTTCGAGACGTTCCACGACATCGAGGCCGCCTGCGCGTACGTCGACCAGTACGACGGCGACGTGGCGGTCAAACCGGCCGGCCTCACCGGCGGGAAGGGCGTGAAGGTCACCGGCGACCAGGTGACGAAGGAAGAGGCGAAAGAGTACCTCCGCACCGAGAAGTACGAGCGGGTCGTCGTCGAGGAGCGCTTCGTCGGCGAAGAGTTCACCGTGCAGGCGTTCGTCGCCAACGGCGACGTTCGGCCGACGCCCGCCGTCCAGGACCACAAGCGCGCCTACGAGGGCGACGAGGGGCCGAACACCGGCGGTATGGGAAGTTACAGCGACGCCAAGCGGACGCTGCCGTTCATGGAGGAGAGGGACTACGAGGAAGCCGTCGACGTGCTCGAATCCGTGGTCTCGGCGCTGCCGGACTACCGGGGCGTCCTCTACGGACAGTTCATGCTCACCGCCGACGGCGTCCGCGTCGTCGAGTTCAACGCCCGGTTCGGCGACCCCGAGGCGATGAACACCCTTCCCGTACTCGAAACTCCTTTCCTCGACGTACTCGTCGCCGCCCGCGACGGCGAGACGCTACCGGACCTCGAGTTCGCACCGACGGCGACGGTGTGTAAGTACGCCGTCCCGGAGGGGTACCCGACGAACCCCGAGGCGGGCGCTCGCATCGACGTCGACGAGGAGCGCGTGACGCGAGCAGCGGAGCGCGTCGCCGACCAGTCGAGCGACGACGAGTCGCGGGACGACGTGGGCGAGGGCCTGCTGTTCTACGCGAGCGTCGAAGAGCGCGAGGACGGCCTGTACACGAGCACGTCGCGGTCGTTCGCCGTCGTCGGACTCGGCGACACCATCGCGGCGGCGGAGGCCGTCGCGGCCGACGCGCTCTCGGCGGCGGGCGACGGACTCAGGGTTCGCCAGGACATCGGTACTGCGGAGTTGGTCCAGCGGCGAATCGACCACGTGGCCGATTTACGTGGTGTATAATCCCACGAAGACGAACTGTTTCGCGGACAGCGCCCGGTGGTAAGAGTAAACAACCGACGCCTCATGAACTCGGTTACGAACGGTACGTACGGCATAACAAAGCCGGTAGCTGTGAAATCCGAGGGCACATGGGACACGCATCGCCTCAAAGTAAAGTGACTCCGGCGGAAGACGGCTACATCGTGCGTCGGTACGAACCGGCCGACCGGGAGAAGTTCCTCGCACTCTACGAAGAAGTGTTCGAGAAAACTCGCACGTCCGAGTGGTTCGACTGGCGATACGGCGGCCCACACACCGACGACGTCCGAATGTTTCTCGCCGAGAAGGACGGCGAAATCGTCGGCGCGGAGCCGTTCATCTCCTTCGAGATCCGCGGCGGCGACGAGACGGTGTACGCGCTCCAACCCGCCGACGCGATGGTTCATCCCGACCACCGACGCAACGGTCTCCTGACTCGAATCACCGAGGCGGCCATCGACTACTACACCGACAACGGCCCATCGTTCATCTTCAACTTCCCGAACCAAGCCGCGATCGGCGCGTTTCTCAAACTCGGCTGGGTGCAGGTCGGCGAGGTGGCGACGGCGTATCGCATCCAGAGACCCTCCACGTTCCTCAAATCGGACCGCGCGCAGCGATTCGGCCCCGTCGCCGACGTGCTCTCTGCAGCCGGATACCGCGCCCGCGACGCCGCGACGCTCGCCGCGTCGCGTCGCCAGAGCGACGACGAGGTGACGGTGACGAGACACGCCGAGATTCCGGCCGAGCGTCTCGCCGCCCTCTACGAGTCGGCGGTCCCGTCGCGCCTCCACGCCCCGCGGACCGAGGCGTTCTACGACTGGCGCTTCGGCAACCCGCAGTGGGACGTCGCCGCGTACTCGGCCAAGCGCGACGGCGAGATCGTCGCCAGCATCGTCGCCTGTACCCAGGAGACCCGCGGCATCACGACGACGAAGATTCTCGACGCGCTGCCGATGGTCGACGCCGAGGCCGAGAGCGAGGCGTTCGACCGTCTGCTCCGCGTCGCCATCGCCGACCACGAGGACGCCGACGCCATCGCCGTCGCCGAGGACACTATCCCGTCGAACGTCCTCTCGCGGCTCAACTTCCTGAGCAACGACAGTTTCCCGATGTCGATTCGGGGGTCTCCGACGCCGGTCGTCGCGCGACCGCTCGTCCCCGAGGACGACGCCCAGTGGACCGTCGGTGGTAAGCATCTCGCCGACCGCGAGGACTGGCGCCTCTCGTTCGCCGAACAGGACACGAGCGTCTGAGCGCGGCGGAGGGCCGAGCGCTCTCCCGTCCCACCGCTTTATTAGCCGTCGACCGAAAGCACGCGGCGTGACAGACGAAGGAACACGGTACGACCGGCTCACGAGACATCCGACTCCGGGTCCCCGAAACTCGTTGCAGTCGTGGCCGAGCGCCCGGTCGCCGCTCGTCGTCGCCCGGAACTACGCCGCTATCGTCGCCGCCCGCATCTCACCGAGCCTCCGGCTGAAGAACTGGCTGCTCCGCCGCATCGGCGTCACCGTCGGCGAGGGCGTCTCGTGGGGGTTAGAGTCGACGCCGGACGTGTTCTGGCCGGAGCTCGTAACCGTCGAGGACCACGCGATAATCGGGTACGACGCGACGCTCCTGTGTCACGAATTTCTCCAAGACGAGTACCGGACCGGCGAAATCGTCGTCGGCGAACGGGCCATGGTCGGTGCGGGTGCGGTCGTCCTCCCCGGAGTCCACGTCGGCGCGGGCGCACAGGTCGCGGCGAACTCGCTCGTCGTCGAGGACGTCCCTCCCGATGCGACGGTCGCCGGCGTCCCTGCCGAAGTCGTCTCACGCAGCGCCGCCGACGGCGGTTCGGAGCGCGACGGAGCGGGCGACAGCGGCAGGAAGAACAGCGAAGAGAACGACGGGGACAGCGTCGACGACGCGGCTCAGTCGTAGACGCGGACGATACCTTCGTCGAAGACGGTGCGGTTGGGGATGATGTACTCGCGGTTGTCGGTTTCGACGCGCGTGACGAGCATATCGACTTCTTGGACGATGCCGGACTGCTCGCCGAGTCGGACCTCGTCGCCGATAGTGTACGGCTGGTTCAACAGCAGGTAGATGCCCGCTGCGGCCGACGAGAGCATGTCCTTGAAGGCGAGCGACGTGAAGACAACGAGCGCGAACGCGTACGCGCCGAGAAGGACGACGAGTGCGAGCGTGTTGATGTTCACCTGGCTGAGCGCGACGAGGATGGCGAGATAGAACACGCTGTACTTCGCCAGCGTCGGGATGAGACCGATCTCCGGGAGTTTGACGCCGCGGAGGCGCTCGGCGACGAGCAGCTCGACTTTGTCGCCGATGAGGATGCCGCCGATGAGGATGAGCAACGCGACGAACAGCCGCGGGAGGAACGCGACGAGGCGCGTCCAGAAGGTGTCGGTGTAGCCGACGTCGGCGACGGTGAGCGCGACGACGATGGTGAGACCGATGAGAAAGTACGTGCTGAGTTGGGCAACGATAGCGATGGTAGAGGTGCCGAGACCCTGCGCGAGGCGCTCGAAGCCGGTGCCCTCGATGACGCCGGCCAACCCCGCTCGTTCGAGCAGTCGGCGGTTGACCGCGCCGACGATGATGCTCAGCATGACACCGAGGGCGAGGACGCCGAGGGAGAGCCAGATGCGCGGCGGCACCGCGTCGTAGAGCTGTCCCAGCTGCGCCTGCATCTCAGTAATCCTCCGGGTCGAGTTCGAGTATCAACCGTCCGCCCTTGAACGCTCGGACGAGACCGTCCGACTCCGAGAGCACGATGGCCGTCGCGTTCGTGTCGCGGGTTATCGCGCCACCGGCCATGTGGCGCGCACCGAGTCCCTTCGGGATGTCGACGCCCTCCGCGCCGGGTTCGAGATAGCGGTACGCCGAGACGATCTTCCCCGAGTCGGAGATGACGAACGCGCCGTCGAGCCGCGAGAACTCCTTGAGCATCACGTTGACGATGGGGTCGCCGACGTGGACGTGGCTCTTCTCGAAGGGGTTGTAGCTCAGCGGACGCGACTTGTTCATCACTTTCCCGGCGTCGCCGACGACGAACAGCGCGCCGACGGGACTGCCTTTCTGTCCCTTCTTCCCGAGTTCGATGGCGACCTCGAACACGTCGCGGATGACGCTCGGGTCCGCACGGGAGTTGGTGAACAGGTCGTACATCCCCGAGTGCATCTTCTCGTCGGCGCGGACCCGAAGCAGGGTGTCGGTGTCGTCGCCGAACGTCCCGATGGCACAGGCGATGGCGTCGCCGGCGTCGACGAGGTCCTCGTCCATCGCGCCCTCGATGCCGAATCGAACGCGGTCGCGGACGTTCTCGAACTCCAGGGGGAGTTCGACGAACTGGTCGGCACCGACGTTGTTCTGCGGTGCGACGACCACGAGACCCGTCTCGACGCTCTCGAACCGTTCGTAGAACGAACTGCTCGGGGAGAACAGAAACAGTCCGTCCACGTCGGCGACGAGGTCGTTCAAGAAGTCAGCCAGCATTGACATTGACCGATACCTCTCAAGGAGTGCCTATAGAAGTTGTGGCGCGTGCCTAACGCCGTTTGGCGATTCGTGACATCATACATCACGAAATAAGAGTGTTTGATTTTTTGTGGTGAGCGAATCGAACACTGGGCCGATTGTCGAAAGCGCAGTAATGGCACACGAGAGACAGTATTTGGTGGGGGTTGAGGAGAACCGAGGCGGGCGTGGACGAACTGAAGTAGGGTGAACTAGCTTACCTCTGTCACCGTCACAGAGGGTGCGTAACGGAAGCTGAGAGGTGGGCGACATCTCGTTGTCGTCGGCGAGCGAGCGGTTCGGAGAACCCGAGCGAAGCCGTTCACCGAGCGCCGGAGGCGGCCCGCAGCGCAAAAGGTCGTAATCCGTGGGACCGGATTTGAACCGCGAGGACTTCGCTTCGCTCGTCCTCTGGGCTCAAATCCGCTCTGAACGATTTTCACGACTCTCCCTGCGGTTGAGTCGGAAAATGCGTGGGACCGGATTTGAACCGGCGGACTCCTACGAGACAGCGTCCTAAGCGCTGCGCCGTTTCCTGGCTTGGCTACCCACGCGCACCCTCCACTACTGGAAAGTGCAGTAAGTAGCTGTCGTTCCCGAGCATCCTCACGCGGTCAGTTTATAGCCGCCGAGAGAGAACGGGAGGGCATGTACCGCGCACGGGACCGCGTCGACAACGAGGAGTGGCTCACCCAACTCGAACGGGCGGCCGACAGCCTCGAACTCGGCTCGGAGTCGCGGTCGAACGCGACTGACCTGTTTCTCACTCACGTCCCCGACGAGGACCGTTCGAAGCCCGCGACGGCCGCCGCCAGCCTCTACGCCGGCGCGCTCATCGCTGGCGAGGAACGCTCGCAGACCGCCGTCGCCGACGCGATGGACGTGACTCGACTCTCGATACAGAAACGCTGGAAGAACATCTTGGAGGACGCCGGATTCCGCCCGCCGTCGTGGTGAGTTAACTACTCCGGCGGCGTCTTACCGCGGCCCTCGCGCTCGGGCGTGAGGTTTCCGTGGCGGTCGATTTCGCCCGAGACGATGCGCGTCGAGGAGATGCGCTCGCCGTCCTCGGCGGCCACGTGGCCGACGACTTCGATTTCGAGCGGGTCGAGACCCCGTTCTTCGCGGATTTCGTTGACCTTCTCGCCGCCGCGTTCGGTCTCGGGGGAGACGATGAGAACGTCGAAACCGGGTTCGGTGGCGATACCGGTCGGCTCCGACAGCTCCCGGACCTCGAACTCGCGGTCGTACTCGGCGGCCATCGGTTCGAGTTCGGCGACCAGGTCCCGCTTTCGGTCCTCGAACGAGCGGACGTACCGCTCGACGTGTCGGGTTTTCGGGGCGAGTTCGTCGGAGGTGAGTCCGACGGTGAGGTCGCCGATCTCGAACGCGCGCTCGAACAGGGCGCGGTGGCCGTCGTGAACCGGGTCGAACGTGCCACCGAGCGCGACGTGCATAATCTGCGTGTCGGCGCCTGCTCACTTAAAAAGGTCGGCTTCGTCGGACTGTTAGTCGTCGACGGCGTCGTCTGCGTTCTCGTCTGCGTCGTCGTCGACGGTGATGGTGACCGGGGTCGACTCGGGAGGCTCTTCGCCGTCGGCGCGGAGTCTCGAATCGAGGTTGAACACGGTGTTCAACTCCGACTGCACCTGTCCGGCGACGCTCCGAACCAGATCGCTCGGCGGGATGGCCTCGTACTCGTAGGGGTTGTTGCCCGCGCCGGAGCTCTCGCGTTTCTGTCTCGTCACTCGTTGTTCGTCGTGGAGTTCCGCAAGCGCCTCCCGAACGGTGCTCGGGTACAGTCCCGTCCCCCCGGCGACCTCGTCGCTCGTGCTCTCTGGGTGTTGACGGAGGTAGACGTAGATGCGCGCTCGCGTCTCGGTGTCGAGCACCCAGGCCAACAAGTCGACGACGCTCTGGTCGAACTCGGTAGCGGCACGGCCCGAGCCGTCGCCGAGTCGCGCCCGAGTCGTCGGCTGTTCGTCCTCCTCAGCCGTTCGCTCGTCGGTGCGTGCGTCTTCGGGGGTCTCCTCGGCAGACATATGTTTCGGGTCGAAGGTCGGAACTACAGTCAGAAAAGGCGTTTGGCCGCTCCGGTCGGAGCGGGAACGGCCGACTCAGATGAGCAACGACGCACAGAGCGCGTCCATGCCTCCCTCGTCGAGGATGCGCCGCTGCCGGGTCGCACCGCTCTCGTCGTCGAGCACCGAACGCAGTCCGGAGACGCCGAGTCTGTCGCAGGCGCGGTCGACGGCCGTCCCGAGGTCGACGACCGATTCGGTGTCCGTGTCGACGAACGAGGCGTCGTGGCCGTGTCGCATCGCTCGCCACTTGTTCTCGTCGAGGAGTTCGCGGCGGATGTCGGTCCCCGACTCGCCGTCCTCGAACCGTTCCGCGAGGTCGACGACGAGCGCGTGGACGAACTCGGCGAACGCCAGCACCACGTCTGGGTCGCGCTGGGCGTCTGGCGTCCGGACTTCGACGGTTCCGTGGCCGGTGTGAGGGCGGACGTCGTGCCAGAGTTCCCCTCTGTCGTTTATCGACCCCGTCTCGACCATCCGGCGCTCGAAGCGCGCGTACGACTCGAAATCCGAGAATCGGGTGGGCATCCCCGTGTTCGGCAGCCCCTCGAATATCTTCGCCCGCGCCGAGGCGAGACCGGTGTCGAAGCCGTCCCAGAACGGCGAGTTCGCCGACAGCGCCAGCAAGAGCGGGAGATACCAGCGGAGCTCGTTCGCGACCCAGACGGCCTTGTCGGCGTCGTCGACGCCCACGTGGACGTGCAGTCCCGCGGTCGTGTTTCGGTGCTGCGGGTACTGGATGCGGTCGAGTTGCGCGCGGTAGCGCGGTTTCTGCGCGTGGTCGAGTTCGCGCCACTTCGCCGCCGGGTGGAGACCCGCGGCGGCGACGCCGAAACCGTGCGTCTCGGCGTGGTCGGCGAGCGCCTTCCGAACCGAGTGGAGCGCATCGCTCGCCGCAGAGGGTCGTTCGATGAGCGGCGTCTGCGTCTCGATGGTGAACTGGAACAGTTCGTGGTCGATTCGGTCTTCGAGCAGTTCGGGCGGGTCGTCGCCGTACACCAACTCGTCGATACCCGACGTGGGACGCCCGGCGTCGTCGACGATGAAAAACTCCTCTTCGATGCCGAGGGTTCCCATCCGGTCGAACGCCTCGCGCGTGCCCAACTCCTCCATTGCCCGCCTTTCGGAACCTCGAAGTAAATAGTTCGTGAAGTCGGCCGCACACACCGGGTGTGCGGGCGATTCGTCCAGCCGCCGGGGGCGCGCTCGGTGTATCCGCGTTACCGTGGCCGGGCGACGATGCCGAGGTGGTCGCTGTGGAAGCGGTCGAGACGCTTCGTCTCCAGTAGCTCGTAGGCGTCGTCGAGTCGGGAGACGACGCCCTCGAACACGTCGTCCGGGTCGCTCGTCACGTCCTCGCTCCGAGCTTTGACCGCCATGAGCAGTCTCCCGTCGTCGGCGAGGAACCGGCGATTGCGGACCGCGACGTCGGCCTGCCCGCGCGTCGCCACGTCCTGCACGAGCACGTCGAGGTCCGATTCGACGACGTGCGCGTACGCCTCGGGCTTTCGAGCGTCTTTCAGCAGCGGAAACAGATTGTCTCGGTCTTCGGCGACGCCGACGAGGTCGCGGACCGTCCGGGGGGCGAACTCGACGGCGTACGTCGGACCGGCGAAGTCGGCGACGTGGCTCACTGTCGTGCCCGACGCCGCGCCGAGATAGAGAACGGTTTCGCCGCCCGTGAGGTTCGTCTCCACGCCGAGTTCGAGCATCGCGCCGAGCTTCGAACGCCCGGCGTCCCAGAGCCGCCAGCCGTCGGCGGTCGGTTCGCCGTACACCGTCTCGCCCCGCGTGGCGAGGCGCTCGCGACCGTCGAACGTCCGGCGCTCGACGCCCTCGGGGAGTTTCGGGTCGCTCATTCGTTGCCCTCCTCGGCGCGGGCGCGAATCGCCTCGATTCGCTCGCGGAGTTCGTCGTGAATCTCCGGCCGCATATCGCCGCTGTAGTGGTCGATGCGCGCCGCGATGACGAGTTTACCCGCGAGCGCGCGGGCGGCCGACCCGCGGTCCTGCGGTCGGGTTCCCCTGATTGCTTCGTGGACGTAGATGACGCCGTGTTTCGGCGACGGCGCGCGTCCGGCGAGGTGGGCGAACAGCGCGTCCTCCGCGCCGAGAACCTGCACCGTCCCGCTAGGTTTCTTCGCCAGCGAGTCGAGTCCGCCCGCCAGCGAAACGAGTCGGGCGGTGAGAACCGGTCCGGCCATCTCGGCCATGTTCGGCGCGACTTCCGGGGCGCGGCGCTCGACGTACTCCCGGAGCGCGTCGCGTTCGTCGGCCAGTTCGGCGACGCGCCCGGCCAGCGAAACGACGCGCTCCTCCGTGAGGTCCTGCGGCTCTCGCTCGGCCAGTTCGCGAGCGTAGTCGACGCCGGTACCGCTCTCCTCGAAGAGGCTCCCGGCCCACTCGCCGAGGCGCTCGGCGAGTTCGTTCGCGGTCCGCTCGGCGTCGTCCATCGCGCGGACCGCGTGCATCAGTTGCTTGTCGTCGGCCCGCTCGGCTTCCGCGGCGGCGGTTCGGGCGGCCTCGATGCTCGCTGCGCGGAGCCTCTCGTAGTACTCGTCCTCGTCGGCGGCGAACCCCGACTCGACGGCGGCGGCGGGCCAGTCGGCGGGCGCGTCGGCGCTCCCCTCGCGGATGCGCGACACCGCCGTCTCGGTGTCGTCGGGGTCGACGTCGACGAACCACGCGTCTTCGGTCATGGTCGGAGGTGGACGCGCCGGGGGTTAAAAGGGGACGACTCCGGCGTCAGCCGAACTGCTCGAACGGCTGCTCGCACTCCTCGCAGTAGTGCATCGACCGGCAGAGGCCCGGCCCCTTCGGGTGGTCGCGTACCGTGTTCGTCGACTCGCAGTAGGGGCACTCGACGCCGGTTTCGGGGCCGTCGCCGCGGGTGCTCGGGTCGAAGCGCATCAGACGCTCAACCCGAACTCCCGCAGGTCCCTCTTTCCGTCTTCGGTCACCATCTCGACGTTCCACGGCGGCGAGTATCGAAGCGTCACCTCGGCGTCGGCGACGCCCGCGGCGAGCGCGGCGCAGCGCACGTCGTTGAGAATCATGTCGCGCGCCGGACAGCCGGTGTAGGTCAGCGTCATCTCGACGCGCGCGACGTCGTCGACGACCTCGACGCCGTAGATGAGCCCCAAATCGACGATGCTGACGGGCATCTCGGGGTCCTCGACCTCGTACAGCGCGTCCCACACCTTCCGTTCGGTGCCGGTCGCTCCCTCGCCGGTTTTGGGGTACTCGTCGTGTGCCTCGCCGGACGAGTAGTCGGTGTAGGCGCACGCCTCCGACTCGAACTCCGACTCTTCGAACTCTCCGCCGTCGAACTCGTCGGTGCTCACGCGCCCTCACCTCTGAGCGTGGTCGGCTTCTCGAAGTCGAGTTGGCGGTACGTCGCGGTGAACTCCTCGTAGAGGTCGAACCAGTCGTCGGTGTGGTCGCCGTCGCGGCCGGTCGTCTCCGGCCGCGCCACCTCGTCCGGTTCGGGCACGTCGAGTCCCAGCGATTCGAGGTACGGTACGACGATGTCGAGCCACTCTGTGCGGAGGTCTGCGAGCGTCTCGGTTCGCAGGCCGAGGTCGACGATGTCGTCCTCGTGAGGACCAGCGGCGAACAGTGTCAGCGCGTGAGGGAAGAGGCGGTCAAGTGCGGTCTGGACGCGGGTGCAACTCTCCTCGCTCCCCTCGTCGGCGAGGCGGTCCAACCAGTTCTGGGCGTGCTCGCGGTGGTACGACTCCTCGGCGAGCACTTTCTCGACACGGTCGCAGAGCGGCGCGTACGACGAGTCGACGACGGCCTCCATGCGCAGCTGCTCGGCGGTGTCGTAGAGATAGGTTCGAAGCATCGTGTCCGCCCAGTTGCCGGGTTCAGTTTCGAGTTCGACGAGCGTCGCGTGGGTCCACTCCTCGGGCGGGCGCTCCCAAATGAGTTCCTGCTCTTCGTACCCCAAATCCTGAAGCAGGTCGTACCAGAGCCGGGCGTGACCGTACTCGTCCTGGGCGACGTTGGCGAGCGCGAGGTCGGATTCGAGCGTCGGCGCGAATATCTGCCACTCGATGTAGCGCTCGGCGGCGACGTACTCGTCGTCGGCCATCCGGAAGAGGAGCGCTTCGAGCGCCGTTCGTTCGCTGTCGCCGAGGTCGTCGGGGCCGGCGAATCGGGGGGTGCTCACGACTGCGCCTCCTTGCGCTTTTCGGCAGCTTCGCGCTGTTCGTCCTCACTCTCTTCGACCTCGGCGGCGAAACTGGCGTCGACGTCGTTGTACGTCATCGCCCAGCGGTACGCCTTGTCGGTCGTGCCGCCGAACTTCGCCTCGTCGATGTCGACCTCGCCGATTTCGTCGCGCGGGACGACCCAGAGGCTGTTGGTCTGCATGCGGCGGCCGTGTTGAATCTGCGCGAACATCAGCGCCATGTCGCGGTCCGGCGCGTGGACGTTGCCGCAGTGCTGGTGGTACTTCCCGGGTTTCTCCTGTCTGAACACTTCCCAGATCATTTTAATCAGCTGCCTGCGGGGTCGTGCCCGCCGATTCGTTCTCCCAGCTGTCCATCGCCTCGCGCACCCACGACACCGCCTCGTGGCGCTGGCGACGCGACCCGATCTGTTCGTAACTGCCCTCGTAGTCGTTCTTGGCGATGGTCCAGAACTCGTCCCAGTCGAGGTCCTCCTCGACGACGGTGTACTTGCCAGTCTCCTCGTCGTACTCGATTCTGGGTTCGTCGGGTATCTTGAGACCGTACTTCTCGGCCTTCGGGATGTAGGCGTTCAGAAACGCCTGGCGGAGTTCGGAGTTCGAGACGGTCTTCAGTCCGACCTGCTGGGCGAAGTCGTTGTGCGTGCTCTCGCTGTTCATCGGCCCGAAGAACTGCAGGATGCGCGGCCACCACGTGTCGAATACCTCCTGAGTACGCTCCTGGTTCGCCTTCGAGGATCGCATGAGTTCGCGGAGGATGTCCTCGCCGTGCTTGACGTGGAACCCTTCCTCGAAGCACACCTTGTCCATGGCGTGCGCGTACGGTTCCCACGAGGTGCTCTTGAGCGTCGCCTGCCGACGCATCGCGCCGCCGTCGACGAAGAAGTCGATCATCGGCGCCTCGTACCACGAGTTCACCGGGTAGTGAAAGCAGTTGAGGAACTTCCCGTCGCCGCGTTCGAGTTCGTCGAGCATCTCCTCGCGCGTCTTCACGCCGAGCGTCTCGGCGGCGCGGTAGAGCAACTGCGCGTGCCCGATCTCGTCCTGCGTCTTCGCCGTGCACGCGAGCTTCCGGTCCAGACTCGGGGCCATGCGCGTGAACGCCTTGTCGAGGTAGCCGCCCATCACCTCGGAGTTGGCGTGGAACTGAATCATCCGCGTCGCCGCCTTCCGATACTCCTCCGGCATGTCGTCCTTCGGGCTGAACTGCCTGGGTCCGGCCCGCTCTTTGACGGTGTCGAGGTCCATGGTCGTTCGTTACAGATTGTCCGGCTTACGCGTTCACCCGGCTATAGGCGGCATTTATATGTCCCCGCCGCACGATAAGCGGTCGATGCGCGAGGAGTGTCTGGTCGTGGAGTTCCGCGTGACCGGCGACGACTGCCCGTTGGCGGCGGCGTCGCGGGCGGCGAACGCGACCATCGAGTGCGAACCGCCGCAGTTGCGCGGCGACGGCAACGTCCTCCTCCGGTTCGGTTCGCCGACGAGCGACGAACTCGCGGCGACGCTCGACGGCGACGAACGGCTGCGCTACCTCCACCGCGCGACCGCCGAGGAGCGAGACACGTACCGGTGTCTCTCGAAGCATCCCTGCATCGTCCACGAACTGACCGACGCGGGGTTCGTCGCGGAGGCGCTGACCTATCGCGACGGCGAGGAGCGGTTCACCGGCGCAGTCGTCGGTTACGACGTGCTCCAAGGGGTCTTGGCTGCCGCCGGAGAGGCCGTCGGCGTGACGCTCGAACGCGTCTACCCGCTCGGTCCGCAGGCCGATTCGGCCGCCGCGCGGTGGGACGTGACGCCCGCGCAGGAGGCGGCGCTCCGGGCGGCGCTGGAGATGGGCTACTTCTCGGTACCGAAGGCGGCGACGGCGACCGAAGTCGCGGAGGAGTTGGGAATCAGCAAGTCGGCGTTTCTCGAACGCCTTCGGCGCGGACAGACGGGGTTGTTGGGACAGATTCTCGGTCAGCGATAGTCGGTCGAACCCGGTCGGTCGGAGTCGATTAGTCGAGCCCGGTCGGGGTCAGTCGTCTCCGGGCGTCGACGACCGGTCCGGCGACTCCGTGTCGGCGGTCTCCGTCGCCTCAGAGTCGACACGGGCGTCGGTCTCGTCGACCTCCCACCGAAGTCGCACCTCGTAACTTTGTCCGTCGTCCTCCTCGACCGCTCGCTCTTCGACTTCGAGCGTCCCGGTCTCCGGCATCCGCGGGCGGCCGCGCGTCCCGTCGGTCGTCGTCGGTTCCATCCCCTCGTACCGCCGCGCGACATCCTCGCGGAGTCGCCGCAGATAGCTCGCCGCTTGGTCGCGGTTCAGGCGGTCTTCGCGCAGCGGGCCGCGATTCGCCGCTCGCTCGGCGGCACCGCGACCGACGCCGCCCGACGCGCCGGTCGCGTAGCCACCGACGACGGCGTTGACGACCGCGCCGAGCAGGAGGACGAGGCCGCCGAAGTAGAGCCAGGTCACGAGGAGGATGACGCCGCCGAGCACGCCGTACGCCTCGGATTTGTCCGAGAAGGCGATGTAGAACTGGAACGCGCCCTGGAGGAGCGCCCACCCGACCGCCGCCGTCAACACGCCGGGGAGGATACCGCGGACCGAGAGGTCGGTGTCGGGGAACACGTAGTACAGCGGGAGGAACGCGATGCTCAGTCCGAGAACCAACACGAGCGGGTTGAGGAGGCCGAGCCAGGGTAGCGACTCGAAGGCGGCGAAGGCGGTGCTGGCGGCGACCATCGCCGTGATGCCGACGAGGAGCGCGACGAAGACGACGAGTCCGTCGCGGAGTTGGTCGACGAACTCGTTGCTGTCTTCGGTCTCGTAAATCTCCGAGAAGGCGGTGTCGAGACCGCGGAATATCTTCAGCGTCCCCCACAGCAGCACGACGATACCGACGATGGAGAGTCCGGTCCCCTCGCTCGCGCTGTCGAGGGCGTTCGAGACCAAGTTACCCGTCGCGGGAGTCAGCGACGACGCGACCAGGCCCGAAACCCGCCCTTCGAGTTGCTCGGACCCCAGAAGCGACACGAGAAGCACGACGAGGAGCAACAGGGGAATCAACGAGACGAACGCGTTGTACGCGAGGCTGCCGGCCATGAACGCGACGTTCTTCGAGCTGAACTCTTCGAGAACGGCTCTGCCGACCGTGATGGGGGAGCGTCGAGTACTCACATCGTCCGGTCAACGCCGCGGCGGAAAGCGTTTCGCCGACGTCGGTCGTCGACGTCGTCCGGACAGTCGAGGGACGAAACGTCGTCTCGAGTGAGAGGTCGCGGGCGGTCGCGGGCGGTCGCGGGCGGTCGCGGGCGGTCGCGGGCGTCCGATCGGGGCCGTTCACCGCTTCGGCACGGTCGAGTGACGGGCGACGCCGTTCATGTCGCGGCGCGACTTCGGCACGGTCGAATGCATCGTCGCGCGCCCCCGCGAACCGCGGTCCTCGCCGTCGTCGCCGACGTCGAGGAGACCGTCGTCGTCTTCTTCGTCCTCGACGTCGGCTTCGGCTTCCGCTTCCTCGTCCGTCTGCTCCTCGTCGTCCGCCTGCATCTGTTCGACGCTGGCTCGGAGCGAGTCGGCCGCCCCGTCGAGTTGCGACTGTAACAACGCCGTAAGTAGCGAGTCGTCGCTCTCCGACTCGGGTTCTTCGCTCGCTTCGGTTTCGGCCTCCCCGGCTTCGACCGCTTCGGACTCCGCTCCGTCGGTCGCTTCGGCCTCGGCATCGACCTCGTCCTCGTCGGCCGCCTCGCTCTCGGCGGTCCGTTCGGCCTCGTCCGCTTCCGCGGTGAGTTCGGAGAGTCGTTCGCGGAGTTCGCCCATCGTCTCCTCGTCCTCCAGGCCCTCGGTCTTCGACAGTGCGAGAATCGTCTTGAGGTCGAGCACCGATTCCTCGCCGCCGACGGCGAGGGCGTTCGGAATCGTCTCCACGTGGTCGCCGTCGTCGTCCGTGAGACCGACGGCTTTGATGAGGTCTTCGGTCGTCGTCTCGTCGACGAACGCCGACGTCTCTTCGGCGAGTTCGCGGAGTCTGTCGTCGCTCTCCTCGTCGGACGCCGAGAGTTCCTGTCTCACCCCGTCGAGGAGACGGTCGACGGTCTCGGCGGCGTCGGTCATTCGTCTTCGTCACCCCCGTCGTCGGATTCGGTGGATTCGTCGGATTCCTCGGGCTCCTCGGCCGACTCGGTCTCCTTATCGAACTGCTCGACGAGGTCGTCGACGAGTTCCTCGCGGCTCTGGTTCGCCTTTATCTCCGCGTCCTTCGCCATCGACTGCAGTTCGCGGTAGGAGACTGTTTCGAGCAGTTCCCGGTACGTCTCCCGGCGAACGTCGCTGAGGTTGTCCGGAACGGCGTCCGACGCGCGTGATTCCGCCTCGTCAGCGGCGTCTTCGGCCGTCTCTTCGGTACTCTCGGCGGCGTCTTCGGCCGTCTCTTCGGCACTCTCGGCGGCATCTTCGGCCGTCTCCTCGGCGCTCTCGGCGGCATCTTCGGCCGTCTCCTCGGCGCTCTCGGCGGCGTCAGTCGCCTCCTCTTCCGCGCTCTCGGCTGTCTCTTTAGCCGACTCCGAGGCATCCTCGGCCGCCTGTTCTATCTCACTCGGTTCGGAGACCGCGTCGCGCAGTGCGCTGGCGCTCTCCTCGACCGCCTCGCGGCTTCCGAGCGAGTTCAGGATGGCCTCTTCGAGCCGCTCCTTTACGTCCGCGAGAATCTCGAACGGTCTCTTTCCCGCTTCGACGCCCTCCCGGACCGTCTCGTCGACCGTGTGGCCGAACCGCTTGCCGAGTTCGCGACCCAATCGACCGCCGAGCTTTCGGCCGATGCTCTCGCCGACTTCGCGGCCGTCTATCTGGTCTTCGACTTCGTCGGCGACGACGCTCTGCAGCGACGACGAGGAGGACGAATCGCTGTCACTCATCGTCGTTCCCTCCGACGAACCGACCGAGCGCGCCCTCGACGACCTGCTCGCCGAGGAGTGCGCCGAGCGCAGAGCCCACGAGCGCACCGAGGACCTCGCCGCCTCGGCCGCCGAGTCGCTCGCCGAGACCGTCCTCGTCCTGGATTCCGTCCCACTTCGTGTCGGCCAGCAGGTCGTCGTAGTCGAGGTTCGTCAACAACTCGGTCACGTCGAGTCGGCCGAGAAGCGACGACTCGCTCACGATTCGCCGTCCTCCTCGTCGTCGGACGAGTCGCTCTCTTCGTCTCCGTTCTCGCCCTCACCGTCGCTCTCCTCGCCGTTGCTCTCGTCGCTTTCGTCCTCGTCAGCCTCGCTCTCCTCCTCGTCGGTGTCGCCGAACAGCTGGTTCACCACGCCGACGATGAGCTGGACCGCGATCTCCTGCAACGGGAGTTCCTTCGCGGCGGATTTGAGCGTGCTCTTCGTGGCGTCCGCCGCGGACGAGAGGCGGCCGCCTTCGCCCTCTTCGCCCTCTTCGCCCTCGCCGCCGAGCGACGGCAGAAGGTCGCCGAGTTCCGGCAGCTCCGGGACGCCCGGGAGTTTGTCGGCGATGTTGCCGAGTCCGTCGTCGAGCAGTCCGGCGACGGCCGCCAGGAGGTTGCCGACGAGGTTCCCGTCGCCCTCTCGGGCGGAGAGGTCGAGGACCACGTCGTCGAGGTCGACCTGAAGCCCGAGGAGGTCGAGGTGAAGCCCTTCGAGGTCCAAGAACAGGACGCCCGTCTCGTCCTCGCCTCGCATCGCCTCCTGTCGCTCGTCGGAGGCGTCTTTCTTCTCCTCGGCCGTCTCCGACGGGAACTCCTCTTCGTCTCCCTCGTCGGCCTCGGACTCCTCGTCCGCCGACTCTTCGGATTCCTGTTCCTCCGCGTCCGCCGACTCTTCGGACTCGTCTTCGTCTGCCGATTCGTCTTCGTCTGCCGATTCGTCTTCGTCTGCCGATTCGTCTTCGTCTGCCGATTCGTCTTCGTCTGCCGATTCGTCTTCGTCTGCGGACTCGTCGGACTCCTCCGACTGTTCGCTCTCCTCGGCGGAGTCGGACGTGTCCGACTCGTCGTCCTCCTCTGCGTCTTCCGCCTCGGCCGACTGCCCTCCGTCCGGCAGTACTCTGCGTTCGACACCGTCTACCGCTACCCGTCCAACTCGATGGGATGACCGTTCCGGATCCATTGCTTTGTGAGGAGTCAACGGCTCCGCTGAAGGTGATTCGGCTTGCCATAGCAAGCCACCCCGGTGACGAGGCGAAACTAGCCCGACGCGGCCACTATCCGCTCGGCGAGAGAGTCGTCCAAACCACATGCTCGAAGCGGAACCGAAAGAGAAGCGTTCGGCTACGATTCGGTCTTGATCATGAACTTCATGTCGCCGGCGAACACCGTTTCGCCTTCTTGGTTCGTCATCTCGGAGTCGATGACGACGAGACCGGCGTCGTCACGGCTGGAGAACGGTTTCGTCTCGACGACTTCCATCTCCAGTGAGATCGTGTCGCCCATCTTGACCGGTGCGGGGATGTCCATGTAGTTCATGCCGAGGAAGGCGACGACGGTGCGTTCGAGGAAGCCGCAGCGGAAGACGAGTCCCGTCGCGAGGACGAACGTCATCGGCCCGTGAGCGACGCGCTCGCCGAAGTACTCGTCGTCGGCGTAGTGACGGTTGCTGTGTAGTTCCGTCCAGTCGCCCGAGAACGCCGAGTGCATGACGAAATCCGTCTCGGTCACGGTGCGGCCGGCGCTCTCGAACGTTTGGCCGACCTCGAACTCCTCGAAGTACTGTGGTTCGTAACTGTATGGCACGTCCCCCGATTCACGTATCGATGATAAAAATTTGTGTACTACCCGTCGCCTCACCCATGATAACGTTTAACGCACGGCGGCGAGCAGTACGGACGATGACGGAACGTCCAGTGTTCGTCTGTGAGCGGTGTGAACAGCGAGTGACACCGCGCTCGTACTACGCGCTCTGTCCGAAGTGCGGCGGTGGCCTGCGGTCGGCGCCTTCGTGAACGATTCTGTCGTTCGAGTCGCGGGCGGAAGCGCGAAAGCGCCTTGGTTCTCTCCCCCGAACCGAGAGCGATGACGCGCGACGACAGCGGGACGACCGATAACGACCTCACCCGCATCCGCTCTATCGCAGTCACGGCCGACGACGTCGTCGCCGCCTTGGAGGCGCGACGCCGGAGAGGAGTGCCCGCCGTCCTGCGGGTGACGCCGCCGTTTGCCGGGCGGATGCGCGCTCGGCTCCACCTCGCCGGCGGCGAGGGAAGCTACGAGGGACCGACCGAACCGATTCATCTCGACCCCGAGCGCCTCGTCGCCGGCGTGCCGCCGTTTCCGGACCCCGACGAGACCGAAGACCGCCTCCGAGAGGCGGGGGGCTACTCGGTCGACGCCCACCGCGACGAGCACGCGGAAGCGGTCCGACGGTGGCGCGAGGCGGTGATGGACGCCATCGTCGAGGCGGTGACTGTCGGGACCGAGAACGGCGGACACGAGATTGCGGTGAAGCGGCTGGGATAGCCGAGAACGCGGCTACTCGACCGGTTCGAAGCGGTGTCGGACGACTTCGGCGTCGTCGTCCCACTCGAAGTCGTCGTGGGCGCGTTCGAGGCGTTCGCGGTACGTGTCGAGGTTCTCGGAGCCTTCGGCGCGGGCGTCCTCCTCGGTCAGATCGCCGAGCGTCCGGGCGTCGACGGCGACGACCTCGAACCGCCGGCCGTCGACCTCGAACGTGTCGCCCGTCTCGGCGTAGGCGTGACCGCGGTGGAGTTGCGTCACTCGTCCCTCGGCGACCATCGACCGAAGTCGGTCGGTCGGGAGCACGTTCGCGGCGTCGATCTCTGCCATGGGGGCTTTTGGGACGGGACGGAGAAAAGCGACCGGGCCGTCGGCCCGCGAACTCGGCGAAACCGGCCCGCGGGCGAATCGTTTTTGCTCTGTCGGCGTCCATCCCGACGCATGGACGGCCACAGACGCGGACGCGACGCCGACCGCGGCGGCGACGGGTGGAGCGAACGCCGCCTGGTCGCGCCGTACCGCAAACTCGTGCTTCTCATCTGGCTCCTCGGGATTCCGCTTCTCGTGCTCTCGATTCCCCTCGGTGACGGGTCGGGGCTGGTGGTGATGCTCGTCACGCACCTGTTCATCGCCGGGTTCGTTCGCTCGGACATCAAGGCGATGCGCCGACAGGGGTACGAGTGGGGCTGGACGCGTCACCTCTGGTTCGGCGCGGCGTTCGCGCTCCCGTTCGTCGGTCCGGCGTACTACTTCTACAGCGGACGGCGCATCCGAGCCGAGAACGAGCGACGACGGGAGAAGTACGCTTCCGGGGACGGAGACGCCCGCGAGGGGTCGCCGGGCACAGACGACGCCGTCGACCCGGCGGTGACGTCCTCGGACGCCTGACGGCCTCCACGAGGTTCGTGCGGCGGTCAGCGGTGGTCGTAGACGCGTTTTACTTTCCCCGTCTCGGTCCGCTCGATACCCCCGGGCGGCGCGATAGTGAGCGAGTCGGGCGACAGCGAGAGCACGGTCTGGAGTCGGTCGCGGAGCCTGTCGGCTAACTCGTCGTCGTCGCCGTCGAACGACTCGGTCCGCTCGACGGTGATGTCGATGGTGTCGAGTTGCCCGTCGCGCGTCAGGTCGATGCGGTAGTACGGCGCGACGGCGTCGAACTCCAGTACGACCGATTCGATTTCGCTCGGATAGACGTTGACGCCGCGGACGATGAGCAGGTCGTCGCTTCGGCCGGTGACGTGCGACATGCGGACCATCGTCCGCCCGCAGTCGCACCGCTCGCGCGTCAGCGTCGCCAGATCGCCGGTCCGGTAGCGCAGTACGGGAACCGCTTCCTTCGTGAGCGTCGTGAACACGAGTTCGCCCTCCTCGCCCTCCGGGAGCGGGTCGCCCGTCTCGGGGTCGACGACCTCCGGATAGAAGTGGTCCTCCCAGACGTGGAGCCCCGATTTGGCCTCGCACTCCATCGAGACGCCCGGCCCGATTATCTCGGAGAGACCGTAGATGTCGAGCGCCGTCACGTCCAGCGCCTCCTCTATCTCGGCGCGCATCGGTGCGGTGCAGGGTTCCGCGCCGATGACGACCGTCGAGAGGTTCCACTCGCGGGGGTCGAGACCCTCGTTTTCGGCCGTCTCAGCGAGGTAGAGCGCGTACGACGGCGTGCAGGTCAGCACGTCCGAGTCGAGGTCCGACAGCAGTTCCAACTGTCTCCCGGTCTGCCCGCCACCGATGGGGATGACGTTCGCACCGAGCGTCTCACAGCCCCTGTGGATGCCGAGGCCGCCGGTGAACAGCCCGTAGCCGTAGGCGTTCTGGACGGTGTGGCCGGAGTCGACGCCGGCGGCATCGAGCGACCGCGCCACCACTTCGCCCCACAGCTGGAGGTCGCCCTCCGTGTAGCCGACGACCTTCGGTTTTCCCGTGGTTCCCGACGAGGCGTGGATGCGTCGGAGGTCGCCCCTGTCGACGGCGACGAGGCCGGTCGGGTAGTGGTCCCGGAAGTCCTCCTTGGCGGTGAACGGTAACAGCGAGAGGTCGTCGACGCCGCGGACGTCGCCGGGCGAGACGCCCGCCTCGTCGAGAGCGTCGCGGTAGAAGGGAACGTTCTCGTAGGCGTGTTCGACGGTCGTTCGCAGTCGCTCGTCCTGCATCGACCGCAGTTCGTCGCGGTCGGCGCGCTCTATCTCATTGTAAACCATGATACATCGCTCGGAGAGGTGGTACAAAACGGTTACCCCGAGCGGTCGGGTCTTCTCGCCTACTTCGGCCGCCAGTCCATCTTTATCGATACCGTCTCGCGGTTCGTCTCCTCTGCGTCGAGCGTGACGCCAGCCATACCGTCCCGTGGGATGGACTCTGTTGAAATCCTCAAGGGTTGATAGGATCGGTGTGTGAGATACAGAGGATGTAGTCAGCAGAAATCCGGAGTGATGTGCCACCTGATCGGTGGTGACCAAAGTGACCGTCAGACGCGTCAAGAAACCGTGACGGCTATTCAGACGCCGGGAGTAACTGGGAGACATGATATGAACGAGGGGAACAATACCAAGCGATGCGTTGTGGACATTACCGCAAAGTTGGAGGCCGGCGTTGACCTGGACTCCGGTGACGTCAAGTTCGTTCTCGGATATATACCGTCTCTTATGGAGTACGGAGAGCTGGAGGCGTACCGGGACAATATCGATGAAGCAGTTACCAGCGAGGTAGGGCACGCAGTGTACGCGTCGATTCTTCGAGACTTCGAGACTATGGGTGTAATTAACGAGCTACGGCGCGATTTGATCGACCCCTCGCTTGATCCTGACGGCTTCGAACGGGTTGAGACGAGTGATCGAACTCGTTACCGGGGCATCAGGATCGGGGAGGATGCGACCGAGGGCGTCGGGTGGCTTGATCCACCGGAAAAAGAACCGACGAGCCTCTCGCAGATTCGGAGTTCTCTGTTCGACTATCTGTTCTGTACCGGTCGAGGGTTCTACCTCGATGCGGAGATGATCTACGATATCGAGACGGATTACCGGGAGTTTCTCCGGGCTGTCATCGACTGTACGGATGGGTTGGGCAGGTACGAACTAACGGTTGACTGTGACGATAACGGGAAGCAGTCGATAGTTCGCATCTCCCTGGATTTGGAGGACCGCTCGTACCAGCAGGAATTCGAGCAGGTGAGCGATTGGCTCCGGTTCGATGCACTGGACCCCGTTCAGGCAGCTCTCGACCGAGAAACCTCACAGACGGTCCATTACAGTGGTGGGAACGACGGCTGGATACTGGTGCTGGAGAATGTACACGAGGACCTGGTGAGGAAATACATCTAACTATCGAGTTCCATTTCGACCTCCTCTCGAAGTGGCGTTCTCAACAGTATCTGAATCAAGCAGTCGAATGCTTGTGTTGCTGCACTTGCGCTCTGTATTCAGCACGCCTCCAAGAAAATATCACCAATTGAGGATTTCAACAGGGCAGTAGGATGGAATCGCAAAGTAGTCAGTAGATTCGGACATTCTGATACCTCTCGTCGAGACGCGACGCAATGGGAATGATTTAATCGCCGACCCGAGCCACATCGTTCATGAACGTCTGTGTAATTGGCGCGGGGACGATGGGCCACGGCATCGCACAGGTGAGCGCGATGGGCGGTCACGACGTGACGCTCCGTGACATCGAAGACGGGCTCGTCGCCGACGGCCTCGCGGCCATCGAGGCGAACCTCGACGGCGGCGTCGAGCGCGGGAAGGTGAGCGAAGACGAGCGAGAAGCGACGCTCGCGCGACTCGACGGGACGACCGACCTCGCCGAGGCCGTCGCCGACGCGGGTCTCGTCGTCGAGGCGGTGCCCGAAGACGAGGAGCTCAAAAAGCAGGTGCTGTCGGACGTGTCCGACCACGCGCCGGCCGACGCCGTGTTGGCGACGAACACCTCGTCGCTGCCGGTGACGAGCATCGCCAGCGCGCTCGACGAGCCCTCGCGCTGCGTGGGCCTCCACTTCTTCAACCCGCCGCACATCATGCAGTTGGTCGAAGTCGTGCTGGCCGAGCAGACGAGCGTCGAGACGCGCGAGTTCGCCGAGTCGTTCGTCGACGGCGTCGGTAGAACGGCCGTCGTCGTCGAGGACGCACCCGGATTCGCTACGTCGCGTCTGGGCGTCGCCCTCGGCGTCGAAGCGGTCCGGATGGTCGAGTCAGGGGTCGCCAGCCCGCGCGACATCGACGCCGCGATGGAGCTCGGCTACAACCACCCGATGGGGCCGCTGGAACTCGGCGACGTCGTCGGACTCGACGTCCGACTCGACATCCTCGAACACCTGCGCGAAGAGTTGGGCGAGCGGTTCCGACCGCCGTCGCTGCTTCGGAAGAAAGTCCGCGCCGGAAAGCTCGGCAAGAAGACCGGCGAGGGGTTCTACGTCTGGGAGAACGGCGAAATCGTCGGCGTCTCGGGGGAGAACGATGCGTGAAGACGCCCTCTCGAACGCGGAGACCGCGGCGACCGACGCCGAGTTCGTCCGCGCCCGGCGCGGCGAGTACGGCGAGTACGCGCTCACGGTCACCATCGACCGCCCCGACGCCCGCAACGCGCTGAACGCACAGGTTCGGACGGAACTCGCTCGGGTGTTCGACGCCGTCGAGAGAGACGACGAGGTGCGGGTCGTCGTGCTCACCGGCTCCGACGAGGCGAAGGCGTTCGTCGCGGGGGCCGACGTGAGAGAGCTCCGCGAGCGGAGCGCCGTCGAACAGCACGAGGCGAGCGAGCGACCCCGCATCTACGAGACCGTCGCCGGCTGCTCGAAGCCCGTCGTCGCCCGTGTCAACGGTCACGCCCTCGGTGGCGGCTGCGAACTCGCGCAGGCCTGTGATGTGCGGCTGGCCCGTGAGGACGCCAAACTCGGGCAGCCGGAGATCAACCTCGGCATCATCCCCGGCGGCGGCGGAACCCAGCGACTGACGCGACTCGTCGGGCCGGGGCAGGCGCGAAAGCTCGTGCTCTCCGGCGAACTCGTCGATGGGGCGGAGGCGGCCGAGATAGGGTTGGTCGAGGAGGCGCGCCCGGCCGACGAACTCGACGAGCGAGTCGCCGACCTCGTCGGAAAGATGGCGTCGAAGAGCCCGCTGGCGCTGGCCCGGGCGAAGGAGGCGCTCCGGGCCGCGACGCGGATGGACCTCGATTCGGGGCTGGCGTACGAGTCGGAGCTGTTCGTCGGTCTCTTCGACAGCCACGACAAAAACGAGGGGATCGACGCGTTCTTAGAGGGTAGAGACCCCGAGTGGCGCGGTGAGTAGGGCGGACGCGTCGGCTCCGCTCCACTTTACTTCACTCCACTCTACTCTACTCCACTCCGCTCCGCTCTACTCCACTCGAAGTAGTCGTTTCTACCGACTGTTCGGCCGAGAAACTTATAACGCTGAGTGAGAGAGACGGGGGCGATGAGACACACGAGACGCGAGGTAGCGACTGCGGCACTCGGCGCGTTGGTCGCGTCGAGCGGTTGTCTGAGCTTCGTCACGGGCCAGGAAGCGCTCTCGTTCGAGGCCGACCCTGCGCTGGCCGAGGAGTCGGTGGCGAGCGACACCGGGTACGAACTCGACGGTACCGAGGCGCAGACCATCACCCGAGAGTTCAGCGCCGCCGGACAGACCCGAAGCGTCGAAGTGACGAACCAGATATCGACGTACGAGAAGAGTCTGAACCTGAGCCTGCTCGGCGAGCAGAAACTCGGCGTCTTCGCCGTCATCTCCTCGCCGGCCGTCGAGATCGCGAGTCGAACGTTCAACCCGCTCAAAGACTACGGCAACGAGGACCTCGTCCAGATGCTGACGAGCCAGTACGACGGGCTGAGCAACGTGAGCGAGGCGAGTTCACAGACGCTAACGCTACTTGGAACCGACACGGAGGTGACGAAGTACGACGCGACCACGAACGTCGAAGGCGAGCAGATAGACGTGTTCATCCACGTGACGAAGGTGCGCCACGAGGACGACTTCGTCATCGCACTCGGCGTCTACCCCCAGCAGATGAGCGACGAGGAGTCGAACATCGTCTCGCTGTTCGAGTCGGTCCAGCACCCCGCCTAACGGGTCGGAGACGGAAGGCGAGTCGGAGGTGAACGTTCGAGACGGCCGCCGAGCGGTCGACGAGCAGCCGATAGGCAATTAGTGCGGATAGAGTACGATAAACCGAAGTCCGTTCGGCGTGCACGAAAAGCCTTCTGAGGCGTCGTCGCGAGATAGTAGCCCGCACACTCGAACCGCTGCACTCGCGGAGGAACTTACCGTCAGGTTTAATACACTCAAATAGAGCCACCAGAAGTTCTCGAAAGATGAATACTCACGTATTCGTCGGTTTGAGAGCGCCTCCCGCGTTTTGCGGGCGATATATTTATAAGGCTTGCGGCCTTACTGAGGGTAAGGACCGACTCCGGAGTCTTCTCCATATTCTCCCTCTCCCGGATAGCGGTCCGCCACTATCACGAGGACCATCATGACCGACACAACCATCCGTACGTACACCGGCGAAACGGAACCAGAACGAGAACGAGAGAGCGAGTCGGTGCGCACCTGTCCCGAGTGTGGCGGCCGACTCGTCAGCGACACCGAACACGGCGAGACCGTCTGTACCGACTGCGGCCTCGTCGTCGAGGAAGACTCCGTCGACCGCGGCCCCGAATGGCGCGCCTTCGACAGCGCGGAGCGCGACTCGAAGTCCCGCGTCGGCGCGCCGACGACGAAGATGATGCACGACAAGGGGCTGTCGACGAACATCGGCTGGCAGAACAAGGACGCCTACGGCAACTCGCTGTCGTCGCGTCAGCGCCAGCAGATGCAGCGACTGCGAACGTGGAACGAGCGCTTCCGCACCCGCGACTCGAAAGAGCGCAACCTCAAACAGGCGCTCGGCGAGATCGACCGCATGGCGTCGGCGCTCGGCCTCCCCGAGAACGTCCGCGAGACCGCTTCGGTCATCTACCGCCGTGCGCTCGGCGAGGACCTGCTCCCCGGCCGCTCCATCGAGGGCGTCGCCACGGCCAGTCTGTACGCCGCCGCTCGTCAGGCGGGGATGCCCCGCAGTCTCGACGAGATCGCGACCGTCTCCCGCGTCGAGAAGATGGAGCTCACCCGGACGTACCGCTACATCGTCCGCGAACTGAAGCTCGAAATCCAGCCCGCCGACCCCGAGCAGTACGTCCCGCGCTTCGCCTCGGCGCTCGACCTCTCCGACGAGGCCGAACGCCGCGCCCGGCAGCTACTGAAGACGGCCAAGGAGAAGGGAATCCACTCGGGCAAGTCGCCGGTCGGCCTCGCCGCCGCCGCCGTCTACGCCGCGGCGCTGCTGACCAACGAGAAGGTGACCCAGAGCGAGGTGAGCGACGTCGCCAACATCAGCGAAGTCACCATCCGAAACCGGTACAAGGAGCTGCTGGAAGCGGAAGACGCCGGCCTCTTCGCCTAAAGTGTGCGAGAGCGGCACAAACATTTATTGAAGTCGCTCCCGTCGGTCAGTCGTATGGTCGAAGCGTTCGTCCGCCTGTTGTGCCCCGAGTGTGGAAAAAACTGGGAGTCCGGTCCCAGCGAGTTGCCCGGCCATCGCACGAACTTCAGTTGTCCCAACTGTCACGCGACGCGCCGGCTGGCCGAGTTCATGCGGACGGAATCGGACCTGAACACCGTCAAACAGTTCGAGTAGCGGCCCCTCTTTTCGCGCCGATTTTTCGGAACGCAGTCCGCCGAGCGACGCTTCGTCACCGACCCGTCGGCGACAGCGCACCGCAGGCGTCGCACTTCAGCATCCTCGTCCCGCGTTCGTCGACGAGGCGCGTGTCCGGAAGCCCGCACTCCGGACAGAGGACGAACGCCTCCGTGTACTCCTCGACGGCGCGGGCGATTCGGTCCTGGCGGAAGTCGCCCGTCAGGCGGGCGCGTCCGCTCTCGTCGATCTGCCCGCTCGTCCCCAGTTCGGTCTGGAGGAACTTCAGGACGTCCGACTCGTCGCGGCCGAGTTTGGCGACCACCGACTGAAAGTTTTCGAAAACCGTCATGTTCCCCTCCGGACGGACGTTCGGGTCGGGGACCTCGAACCGACTACCGGTGCTTTCGATGTCGGGAGACTCCGAAAGTGCCTTCTCGAGTTGGTCGTCGTAGTCCATATCTCACGGGTCGACGCGCGGACGGTAAAACGTTCACGACAGGGTATTGCATCGCCTCATGGAAGTACAGGTATCGAGGGGTAGAGTGTCTCACACACAGCACTATGTTAACGAGACTCAAGATAGTACTATAAGCATCGAGTATCAACGAGAATTTGCTCATGAAGAAGCAGGAGCTCATTCACCTTCACGGCCTGCTTGCAGAGGTACGAAGCCAGCAGGAACACTGGAAAGACACCGAACTCGACCTGACCGAATACAACGAACTTGGCGTTCGTCCGACATCTATTCACAAGTCGAAGACCGACCACAAGGCCGCCGTTTTCAAACTCGCAAAGGGAATCACGGCCTCGATGGAAGAGACCGAACCGGAGACAGTCGCGCCGAAAGCCGACTGAACCGTCGACTGCAGTTCTCTCGCAGGTTACGACCGCTCAGCCGTCGCTCTCTTCGTCGACTATCTCTTCGAACTCCGGGAGCAACTCGTCGTCCCCGTCGTCTCCGTCGTCTTCTTCCGACGACTCGCTCGCGTCTTCTTCGTCGTCCTCGTCGGCGATGACGGCCACCTCCAGGACTTTGAGCGGAATGTTTTCCAGGCGCTGACCGATCTCCTTCCTCGCGATTCTCGACGCGTGTTCCTCGCGCTCGACGTTGAAGACGGTCATCTCCAGTTCGAGGGCGACGAGCGCCTCGTCGGCCGCGATGAACGCCGGCGGGAGTTCCTCGCCGGACGGCGACTGTCGGCTCCCCATATTTATCTCGACGTAGTTGAGGTCCGGGTTGAGCATCTCGCCGGTTTTGGAGATAGCGATGCGGACCGCTTCGTCCGTCGTCCCCACGTCGTAGACGGGCACGGCCGCCTCTACGACGACTCTGCAGTCCATAGTGGGTAGTGATAACCCATCGAAACGCATAGAGTTTCGCCCGGCAGGACGTGTCCGTCACGGCGAACGGACTGTCAGGCGGAGTCGGCGGCTCAGTCGCCGCCGTCGCCGCCGGCGCGCAGGTAGTAGAAGACGTACGTCTGGGCGTAACCCGCGTACTCGCCGCCGAACCGCTCGCGTATCGCCCGCGACGTCTCGCGGTAGTTCCCCCGCTCGCAGTCGGGGTAGTGGTCCGAGATAGCGGTTTGAATCCACGTATCCAGCGGCACCGCCTCCAGGAAGCCCAGCGAGAAGAGGAGGACGCAGTCGGCTACCTTGTCGCCGACGCCGACGAACCGCGTCAGCGACTCGCGGGCGTCCTCGTAGTCGAGGCCGAGCGCCTCGTCGGGGTGCGCCTCGCCCGAGGCGACCATCTCCGCGCTCCGCTGGACGTAGGGCGCGCGGTAGCCGAGGCTCAGTTCGCGGAGTTCGTCCTCGGTCCGCTCGGCCAACTGCGCGGGCGTCGGGAAGGCGTAGTACGTCTCGCCGTCGAACTCGATTCGGTCGCCGTACTCGCGGGCCATCGCCATCTGCATGCCGTGGATGCGCGAGACGCGCATCTGCGCCGAGCAGATGAAGGAGACGAGACAGGCGAACGGCGGGTCGCGGACGAGTCGCATCCCGCGGTAGGCGTCGTACGCTCGGCGGAGGAGCGGGTCGTCCGGCGTCGCATCGAGAATCGCGTCCAGGTCGTCGTCGAGGCGGAGCAGGTGGGTCAGAAGCGGCACGGCGTCGACGTTCGACTCCCACTCCAAGCGCCCAGTCGCCGGGTCGCCGACCTGTCGCACGCGCAAGACCGCTTGCTCGTCGCTCACGCCGTCTATCCGCGGCACGACCGTCTCGTACCAGTGGTCGCCGCCGTAGGCGACCAGTTCGTCGTACATGCCGCCGTCGGCGCGGTTCCAGAGATACGACTGACCGCTCTCGACGGTCGCCTGTAGGTCGAACTCGCCGGCCAACTCGTCGAGCGGAATCGCCCCTCGCTCCATCGTCTCTTCGTTCGTTCCCGCGGGCTTGCGGGTTTCGATGTTCGTCCGTGACGCCGGTCCGTCAGAGACGTCCGCCCGCCGCGTCGGCGACGGCACCGGCGAGCACGCGCGTCGCCGCCGCACAGTCGTCCCAGTCGGTCCACTCGCGGGGGTTGTGCGAGATGCCGTCGCGCGACGGCGCGAACAGCAGCGCCGCGTCGGTCACGTCGGCGACGTGCATCGTGTCGTGGGCCGCCCCGGAGTGCATGTCCATCGTCTCGATACCGGCGGTCTCGCCGGCCGCGTGGGCCGCCTCCCGCAGCCGGTCGGCCATCGGCGTCGGTTCGAGGTCGAACGGTCGCTCGAACTCGGTGTCGACGCCGCGCTCGGTTTCGAGGCGGGTGAGGCTCTCTCTGGCCGCGCCGACGATGGTCTGCATCGACTGGTACTCGACGTCGCGGACGTCGACGCCCATCTCGACGCGGCCGGGGACGACGTTCGTCGCGTTCGGCGAGACGTCGAGCGAGCCGACCGTCCCCACGGCGGAGTCGCTCGATTCGGCGACGACGCCGTTGGCCGCGCGCTCCACGTCGAGGACGAACTCCGCGGCCGCCGCGAGCGCGTCGGTCCGCTCGTCCATCGGCGTCGCTCCCGCGTGGTTGGCCTCGCCGAACACCGTCGCCTCGCAGTGGGTGATGCCGGTGATGGTCGTCACGACGCCCACCGGGACGTCGGCGCGTTCGAGTTGCGTGTCCTGTTCGATGTGGAGTTCGTACCACGCGTCCCACTCGCTCGCGTCGAGCAGTCCGTCACCGCGGAAGCCGATGTCGTCGAGGGCGTCTCCGAGGGTTACGCCGTCGCTGTCTTCGAGCGCGAGCGCCTCCTCGACTGTGCGCTCGCCGACCGAGACCGAAGAGCCGAGCAGCCCGTCGGCGAACCGCTGACCCTCCTCCTCGGTGAAGGAGACGACGACGACGGGGCGCTCGGGTTCGACGGCCGCGTCCTGCATCGCGCGGGCGCTTTCGAGCGCGGCGTAGACGCCGAGCGGGCCGTCGAAGATACCACCTTCGGGGACCGAATCGAGGTGGCTGCCGAAGGCGACGGGCGCGGCGTCTCCGTCCGCGGAGTCGGGCGTCCACGTCCCGGAGATGTTACCGATGGCGTCGATTTCGACCGACAGTCCGGCGTCTTCGAGTCGTTCGACGAAGTACTCGCGGGCCTGCCTGTTCGCCTCGGTTCCGCAGAGGACGGTCCGACCGCGACCCTCCTCGGCCGCTACGTCGCCGAACTCGGCGTTCGCTTCGATGTCCGCTCGGAGGCGGTCCGTGTCGACTTGCATGGACAAGTGGTTGCGATAGAACGGTATGTGGCTTGCCCCCGCGGCTATCCGTGCGCGGCCGACTCGTTCGATTCTCGAACAGACAGAAGATTCATACTGTTCGGTGCGACTACCGCTCTGCATGGGTACGACGGAGGTCACTCGCGGCGGGGCGATACGGAGACGTATCGGCGCGGGTGTCGCCGTCATCGTCGCGCTCGCGGCGCTCGTCGGTCTGTCGGGCGTGAGTTGGAGCGGAGTGGTCGCGGAGTTGCGGACGATAGACCCCCTGCTTCTGGTGGTGGCACTCGCCGCGAGTCTCCTCGCACAACTGGCGTGGAGCAGTTCGACGCTGCTGTTTCTGCGAACCGTCGACCCCACGGTGTCGACCGGTCGGGTCCGACTCGGGTATCTCACCGGGACGTTCGCCAAGCAGATTCTCCCGTTCGGCCACGCCGGGGGCGTCCCGCTGATGGCGTACGTGCTCGCCGAGGAGATGGACCTCGACTACCGCGGGACCTTCGCCTCCGTCACCGCGAGCGAACTGCTCATCTTCGTCGCCTCGCTCGCGGTCGCCGGGCTCGGTTTCGGGTGGTTCGTCGTCGCCGACGGCGTCGCCTCCGGAACCGAACTGGTCGCGCTCGGACTGGTCGGCGTTTTAGCGCTCGTCGCCGTCGCGATTGCCGGGTTCGTCAAACGCCGGACGGCGTTCCGGCGCGTCGTCCACGGCGTCGCGCTGGTCGGGCGGGCGGTGTTTCGCCGGGCCGGGCCGCGAGTGCAGGGTCGTCTCGCCCCGAAGGCGGTCGACCGCGGCCTCGACGAGTTCTTCGAGACGTTCGACCGCGCGACGAGCGACCGCAGTACGGTAATTCGGGCGGCGACGTTCGCCGTCGTCGGCTGGGTGTTGTTCGCACTCCCCCTCTATCTCGGGTCGCTCGCCGTCGGCCAGTCGCTGCCGCTGGCGCTCGTGCTGTTCGTCGTCCCCGCGGCCGGGTTGGCGACGCTGTTGCCGACGCCGGGCGGTCTCGGCGGGACCGAGGTGGGGTTGACCGCCGCCGTCGTCGTCCTCGCCGAGGTCGGACTGGAGACGGCTGCTGCCGCCGTGCTGGTCTATCGAGTGTGTTCGTACTGGTTCCTGTTGGTGGTCGGCGGCTTGAGCTCGCTGTTCCTCTCGGTTGGGTTTCGGGAGCTTCGGTGAGACCGAGAGAGAAGGAGTTCCCGACGCTGAGTCGACTCGGTGGCTACCGAATCGTGAAGTCGGTCACGTCCCGAAGTCGCTCCGCCACACTCTCGTCGAGCCCCTCGTACGTGCACCGCCACGACCAGTTGCCTTCGGCGGTTCCAGGCGTGTTGAACCGGGCTTCCGAACCGAGTCCGAGAAGGTCGGGCACCGTCGTCATCGCCAGCACCGCCTCTGAGTTCCAGACGGCTTCGATGAGCGACCAGTTGATGTCGCTGCCGTCGACGCCGAGGTTGTAGTGCAGGCAGTCCGTCTGGTCGTCGGGGAGGCTGCGGTAGTAGCCGACCGTCGTGTCGGTGTCGTGGGTGGCGGTGTAACCGATGCTGCCGTGGGGGTAGTGCATCGGCTGGTTCATGTCGCCCTCGCGGCACCAGTCGGCGTAGTGCGGCACGCGCATGCCGGGGAACTCGAAGTGGTCGCGGAACGCGACGAGTTGTTCGTCGATGAAGCCGAGGTCCTCGACGACGAACGGCAGGTCGCCGAACTCGCGCTCTATCGTCTCGAAGAAGTCGTAGCCGGGCGCGTCGCGCCACGACCCCGCCGCGGGGTCGTCGGCGTCGGCGGGAATCGCCCAGTACTCGTCGAACGCCTTGAAGTGGTCGAGGCGGGCGACATCGACGAGGTCGAACAGTCGAGAGAAGCGGCGACGCCACCACTCGTAGCCCGTCTCGCGGAGGTAGTCCCAGTCGTAGAGCGGGTTGCCCCAGCGCTGGCCGCTGTCGCCGAACTGCGGCGGGACGCCCGCGACGGCCGCCGGTTCGTTGTTCTCGTCGAGGTCGAACGCTTCGGGAGAGGCCCACACGTCGGCGCTGTCGAGTGCGACGTAGATGGGCAGGTCGCCGACGAGCGAGATGCCCCGGTCGCTCGCGTAGGACTTGAGGTCGCGCCACTGCTCGTCGAACAGGTACTGGCAGAACGCGTGGTATCGACGCTCGGCTTCGAGGTCGTCTCGGGCCTGTTCGAGCGCGTCCGGCTCTCTCGTCTTCAGTCCCTCGGGCCAGTCGGTCCACGCGACGTGGTCGTGTGCCTCCTTCAGCGAGATGAAGAAGGAGTAGTCGTCGAGCCACGACGACTCCCGCTCGCGGAACGCCTCGAACGCCTCGTGTTCGTCGTCCGACCCTTCGGACTCGAACCGCTCGAACGCCGTTTCGAGCAGCGGACGTTTGTACTCCGAGACGCGCTGGTAGTCGGTCTCGTGCGGGTCGAACTCGGGGACGGGCTTGAGGTCCCCGTCGGTGAGCAGGCCCCGGTCGAGCAGGTCCCTGAGGTCGACGAACAGCGGGTTGCCTGCGAACGCCGAGAACGACTGGTACGGCGAGTTGCCGTGGGCCGACGAGGTCGGGCCGAGCGGACAGAACTGCCACAGCGACTGGTCCGCGTCCGCGAGGAAGTCGACGAAGGCTCGCGCGCCGTCGCCGAGGTCGCCGATGCCGTGGGGGCCGGGCAGCGAGGAGACGTGGAGAAAGACGCCGCTTTGTCGGTCGAATCGCATGGCAGACAGTTCCGGCTTCTGCGATTTAACTGTAGGGACCGGCGGAATCGGGCCGCCGATAAATTCCTTTCGCTACCCCGGTAGCGCGGGTCAAAAACACTTATCCCCGTCCTCCGGTTTCGTCCTCTCATGAGTGATATCGTAGTGACCCTGCCGGACGGCTCCGAGCTGTCGCTCTCGGCTGGGTCCACGGTAGAGGACGCCGCCTACGAGATCGGACCGGGCCTCGGCAAGGACACCGTGGCCGGCGTCGTCGACGGTGATCTCGTCGACAAGGCGACGGAACTAGCGGACGGCGCAGAGCTCGTCATCGTCACCGACGGCTCCGACGAGTACCTCGACGTGCTCCGCCACTCGGCGGCGCACGTCTTCGCGCAGGCGCTGCTCCGACTCCGCCCCGAGGCGAAGCTGACCATCGGCCCGTGGACGGACGAGGGCTTCTACTACGACGTGACGAACGTCGACCTCGACGAGGACGACCTCCGCGAGATAGAGGAGGAGATGGCCGACATCGTCGCCGAGGACTACGACATCGAGCGGTTCACGATGAGCCGCGAGGAGGCGTTCGACCACTACGAAGACAACCGGTTCAAGCAGGACATCCTCGACAACGAGGCCGCAGACGAGGAGGAGATAAGCTTCTACCGACAGGGCGAGTTCGAGGACCTCTGTAAGGGACCGCACGTCGAGTCGACGGGCGAGATCGGCGCGTTCAAACTTCTCAACATCTCGTCCGCTTACTGGCGCGGCGACGAGTCGAACGAGACGCTGACGCGCGTCTACGGCACGGCGTTCGCCGACGAAAAAGAGCTAGAGGAGTTCGTCGAGCGGCGCGAGGAGGCCGCCGAACGCGACCACCGCAAACTCGGCCGCGAGCTCGACCTGTTCTCCATCGACGAGGTGACGGGACCGGGCCTGCCGCTGTACCACCCCAACGGCAAGCGCGTCCTCGACGAACTCGCCGACTACGCGAAGAGTCTCAACCTCGAAGCGGGCTACGACCCCGTCGAGACGCCACACCTGTTCCGCACGGAACTGTGGAAGAAGTCGGGCCACTACGAGAACTACGTCGACGACATGTTCCTCCTCGACGTCAACGACGAGGAGTACGGGTTGAAACCGATGAACTGCCCGGGTCACGCGACCATCTTCGACCAGAAGTCGTGGAGTTATCGGGACTTGCCCGTCCGCTACTTCGAGGACGGCAAAGTGTACCGGAAGGAACAGCGGGGCGAACTCTCCGGGCTCTCGCGCGTCTGGTCGTTCACCATCGACGACGGCCACCTGTTCGTCCGCCCCGACCAGATAGAGGCGGAGATCAACCTCATCATCGACAACATCCTCACGGTGTTCGAGACGTTCGACCTCGACGCCGACGTGGCGCTGGCGACGCGCCCCGAGAAGTCCGTCGGGAGCGACGAAATCTGGGAGAGAGCCGAGAAACAGCTGAAAGCGGTGCTCGACGACGGCGACATCGACTACCACCTGGAGGCGGGTGACGGCGCGTTCTACGGCCCGAAGATCGACTTCGGCTTCGAAGACGCGCTCGGCCGCAGTTGGGACGGCCCGACGGTCCAGCTCGACTTCAACATGCCCGAGCGGTTCGACCTCACCTACACGGGCGAGGACAACGAGGACCACCGCCCGGTGATGATCCACCGCGCGCTCTACGGCAGCTACGAGCGCTTCCTCATGGTGCTCATCGAGCACTTCGACGGGAAGTTCCCGCTGTGGCTCGCGCCCGAGCAGGTCCGCGTACTCCCCATCAGCGACGACAACCTCGACTACGCCGAGCAGGTGGCCGAGGAACTCCGCGAGGAGGGACTCCGCGTCGGCGTCGAGAACCGCTCGTGGACCATCGGTCGGAAGATTCAGGACACGCACACCGACCGCGTCCCGTACATGGTCATCATCGGCGACAACGAGGAGGACGCCGGCACCGTCTCCGTCCGCGACCGCAAGGAACGCGAGGAGAACGACGTGAGCCGCGACGCGTTCCGCGCGCACCTCCGCGAGGAACGCGACGAGAAGCGAGTCGCGCCCGACTTCCTCGACTGACGGTCGCCGAACCGATTCCTTTTCTGACTCGTCCTATACGAGTACTGTCTGACTAAGTTATATGTAGTGGTCGCCCTACTATCGGTCCGTGTCGCAGCGTATTCGGTCGGCAGTCGTCGGAAGTGACGAAGCTTTGACTCGTCGAGTGACTGTCGCGTCGGTCGTCTTCGCGGTCGGACTCGCGAGCTACGGGTTCGTCGACCCGGTGGCGCTGCGCCGACTGACGCTCTTTTCGGTGCCGACGCTGCTCGGCGTGACAGCCGGCATCGCGGGACTGACGTTCTACGCCGTCCGCGGCGGCGGTGCCGGCGGCGCGTGGACCGCGGTGTTTTCGGTTCTCTTCGCGCTGTCGCTCCACGGCCAGCAACTGTTCAGTACCTCGCTCGGCGTCGGCGACGTCTCGACGGCCACCGCCGTCGCCAGAGCGCTCGGCTACGCCGGGAGTCTCGCGGCAGTCGTCGGAAGCCTCGTCTTCGTCGCCGGCGTCGCCGTCCGACGCTACCGGAGTTCGGTCTCGCGCGGCGACGTGACGCCGCTGTCGTTTCTCCTCGACGTCAGACGTAGCCGCGGGACGAGCGACCACGACGTGGTCGTCGGAACGCTCGTCGTCGTCGGTACCGCCGCGCTCGTCGTCGCCGGATGGCTGCTTCCGTGGAGCACCGCCATCTACACCGTCGGTATCGGTACGCTCCTCGGCGTCGCGGTGTACGCTCGGATACGGGGTTGGGGACGGAACGCCCGGCTGGGCGTGCTCTCGCTCGTCGCCGTCCTGTTGGCGGCGTACCTCTCGCAGTTCACCCACCCGGCGCTTCTGAACGGTCTCGTCGTGACACTCACGCTCGGGGCGGTCGCGTACGGTTCCGCACACGGCGAGCGCGTCTTCGCGTGCCTCTCCCTCGCCGTCGGCGTGTCCTCACTCCTCGGGGTCGTCTGGGCGGTTCGGTCGGCGGAGTTGTCGCTCGTCGACGTTCTCGCGGTGAGTATCGGGAGCGGCCTCGGTCCCGGACTTATCGTCGGTGTCGTCGGCTACGCGCTCGGCTGGGCCGTTCGGCCCGACGAGGTCGAACGAGTCCGGGAGGCGGAGACGGAAACGGAGACAGAAGCGGGAACGGGGACGGAGACGGAGACGAATCGCCGAGTCGAGTCGTCGTCGGGACAGAAACGAGTCTTCGGCGACGACTGAACGACCGACGCGGCGTCGCTCACCACTCCGTCAGCGCGCGAACGCCGGTTCCGTTGTGGTAGACGAGCACGCCGAGCATCGTGACCACGCCCGTGATCGCCGACGCGCCGCCGACGTAGAACACCCACTCCATGCCGACCTCCGCCATCAACCAGCCGCCGAGCAGCGGCCCCACGACGCTGCCGGGCCGCCAGACCAGTTCGCGGATGCCGAAGCTCGACGCCACGCCCTTGCCGCCGCTGCCCTCGTCGGCGAACAGCGCCATGCTCGCGGGTTCTCGGAAGCTGTCGGCGACGCCGAGCAGCCCCGAAAGCGCCGCCAACGGAAGGAACGCCGGGGTGAGCGAGCCGAGAAACGGGAGGTCGGTCGGAGCGCCGAGCGCCGCCCCAATTGCGGGCGAGAACGGCACCGCGAGCGCGATGAGACCGTAGAGGCCGCCGCCGAAGAAGACGAACAGCGCGCGACCGTAGCGGTCCGAGAGGCCGCCCGTGTACGGCTGTAGCAGCATGTTGCAGAACTTCTCGGTGACGACGGTGACGCTCACCGCGAGCGCACCGTAGGCGAGACCACCGCTGGCCGCCGAGACGCCCGCGTAGATGGGCACCCACGTCCGAACGAGCGTCACTGCGACGGCGTACTGCGCGCGGAAACTGGAGACCGTGACGATGCGGCGGTTGAGCGCGAGGTCCGAGAATGGAAAACCCTCCACTCGGGTGTCGTCGGGCGAGACGAACAGCCAGACGATGCCCGTCGCCACCGAGAGCAACGCGACGATGAGCGTGAAGATGGGCGTGAACCCGAGGAACTCGTACAGCGCGCCGGCGCTGATACTCCCCACGACTGAGGCCGCGAAGTTCGACGCGTTGGCCTTGCCGATGTGGTTCGCGCGCGTCCCGCCGGAGGCGAGTTCGCCGACGAGCGACAGCGACATCAGCGACGCGCCGGTGACGGCGACGCCCTGTAGCGCGCGACCGAGAATGAACAGGAGGCTCGCGCCGGAGGCACCGGTGTCGAGCAACGGAAACAGCGCGTAGGCGACGATACCGACGAGCAGCGACCCGAGGAGAACGAGCCGTTTGTCGTAGCGGTCGCCGGCCCACGCCAACGGGACGACGGCGACGGTCTGAGCGAGCGTGAACCCCGTCGTGTACATCCCGATGATGAACCCGGCGCTGAGCGTGATACCGACGAGCGGGAGGACGAAGTTCTGCGGGTCGAGCAGGTCGATGTACTCGGGCAGGAGCGTGATGAGCGTGATGAACCCGAACCCCTCGGCGAACCGCGTGAGATAGAGCCCGTAGAACTGGAGTCGCTTGGATTCCACGGAGTGGGATGCGACGGTCCCCCGAAAATGGGTTTCGGTTCGTAGGCTCCCCGTCGCCCGCTCGTCGCCGGTCCTCCCCGCCGCCGTTCGCGCGTCTTGCGAACTACACCCATGCTATTTATCCCCACTCGGTCGTAGGCTGCGTAATGGCGGTCGACGAACATCCGACGGTCGAGGCGTTCGAGGCGTACCGCGCATCCGAGTTGGATGCGGCGACGGACGTGAGCGAGTACGCCGCGTTCGCGGCGGCGTTACGCGACGCCGTCGCCGGAGAGGTCCGATTCGACGAGTACAGTCAACTGTTGTACGCGACGGACGGGAGCATCTACCGGGCGCGGCCGGCGGGCGTCGTCCTCCCGCGCACCGTCGAGGACGTGCAGGCGGCGGTGCGAATCGCCGCCGACTACGACGTGCCGATTCTGCCGCGCGGCGCCGGTTCTTCGCTGGCGGGGCAGGCGGTCGGACCCGGCTGCGTCGTCCTCGACTTCTCGAAGTACATGGACGAGATTCTCGACGTCGACGCCGACGCCAAACGCGCGCGAGTGCAGCCCGGCGTCGTCCAGGACGACTTGGACGACGCGCTCGCTCCCTCCGGATTGAAGTTCGCACCCGACCCGGCCTCGTCGAACCGCGCGACCGTCGGCGGCGGCATCGGCAACAACTCGACGGGCGCGCACTCGGTCCGCTACGGTATCACCGACGCCTACACCGAGGAACTGGACGTGGTGCTCGCCGACGGGTCGCTGATTCGCACGCGGGACGTGGTCGTCGACGGCGACGAGTGGGACGAGATAGTGGCGAAAGACGACCTCGAAGCCGACATCTACCGCACGGTTCGCCGCCTCGTCGACGAGAACGCCGACGAGATAGAGAGCCGGTATCCCGACCTGAAGCGCAACGTCTCGGGCTACAACCTGGACAAAGTCGTGAGAGAGACCGACGAGGGCGAGCGGGTGTTGAACCTCTCGAAACTCGTCGTCGGCGCGGAGGGGACCCTCGGCGTGGTCGTCGAAGCCGAACTGTCGCTCGTCACCAAGCCGGCGGAGACGGCGCTGGCGGTGTACTGCTTTTCGGATCTGGTGGACGCGATGGCGGCGGTGCCGGCGGCGCTGGAGTTCGACACGAGCGCCGTCGAACTGATGGACGACGAGGTGTTTCGACTGGCCCGCGAGTCCGGCGAGTTCGCCGAGTACGCCGCGCAGATGCCCGAGGGGACGGCGGCGGCGCTCATGCTGGAGTTCGACTCCGAACTGCACGACGACTTCTCGGCGGCTATCGAGCGGACGAACGACCGTTTCCTCGCCGAGGGCGAGGCGTTCGACGTCGTCGAGGCGTACACCGACGAGGCGCAGGGTCGGCTCTGGAAGCTCCGAAAGGCGGCGATTCCGTTGCTCATGTCGCTGCCGGGCGACGCGAAGCCCTATCCGTTCATCGAGGACGCGACGGTTCCGCCCGAGGAGTTGGCCGAGTACGTCGAGCAGTTCGAACGGGTGCTGGAAGACCACGGTACGTCGGCGGCGTACTTCGCTCACGCGGGGGTCGGCACGCTCCACATCCGGCCGATTTTGAACCTCAAAGACGGCGAGGACATCGAGACGATGCGCTCTATCTCCGATGCCGTCACCGACCTCGTGTTGGAACACCACGGCTCGTTCTCGGGCGAGCACGGCGACGGACTCGCGCGGACCGAGTTCAACCCGAAGATGTACGGCCCGCAGTTGTGGGCGGCGTTTCAGGAACTGAAGACGGCGTTCGACCCCGACTGGCGGATGAACCCGGGGAAGGTCGTCTTTCGAGAAGAGAGCCCGACCGACATGCGGCAGTCGCTGCGCTACGGCTCCGAGTACTTCTCGACGGAGTGGGAGACGAACCTCGACTTCGAGGAGCACGGCAGTTTCTCCGAACTGGTCGAACTCTGCAACGGCTGCGGTACCTGCCGACAGACCGGCGGCGACACGATGTGCCCGACGTACCGGGCGACGCGCGACGAGGCGGCGACGACCCGCGGGCGAGCGAACCTCCTTCGCGCCGCGATCACCGGCGAGTTGGACGAGGAGGAGCTCTATTCGGATCGGTTCCAGTCGGAGGTGTTGGACCTCTGTATCGGCTGCAAGGGCTGTGCGAACGACTGTCCGACCGGCGTCGACCTGGCGAAACTCAAAGCCGAGGTCAAACACCAGTACCACGAGCGCGAGGGCAGCGGCCTCCGCGAGCGGGCGTTCGCAAACATCGACTGCCTCGCCGCGGTCGGCAGCGCCACGGCACCGGTGTCGAATCTCGCGCCGAAGCTTCCCGGCGTGCGTCCGCTTCTGAACCGGGCGCTCGGTCTCGCTCCCGACCGCGAACTGCCGACGTTCGCCCGTCAGTCGCTCGAACGGTGGTTCGACGAGCGGGAGGCGACGGTCGCGGCGGCGGACGCCGACGAGAAGGTGCTGCTGTTCCCCGACACGTACACGAACTACGTCTACCCGGAGGCGGGGAGGGCGGCGGTCCGGGTGCTGGAAGCCGCGGGGGTGCACGTCGAGCTCGCCTCCGGCGTCGCGCCGAGCGGTCGAGCGGCGTACTCGGGCGGCTTTCTGGACCTCGCCCGCGAGCGCGCGAGCCGGAACGTCGACGCCCTGCATCCGTTCGTCGAACGTGGGTGGTCTGTCGTCTTCGTCGAGCCCTCCGACGCCGTGATGCTCCAAGACGAGTACGCGGACCTGCTCGACGGCGACGAGGTGCTGGCGGTGGGCGCGAACGCCTACGGCGTCCTCGAGTACCTCGACACCCATCGGTTGGACGAGCGCCTCCCGTCGCGGGCGGTCCGCGAGCGCCTCGCCTACCACGGCCACTGCAACCAGAAGGCGCTGAACAAGGACCACCACGCGGCGAACGTGCTCCGCGCCGTCGGCTACGAGGTCGACCACCTCGACTCGGGCTGCTGCGGGATGGCCGGGTCGTTCGGCTACGAGGCCGAACACTACGACCTCTCGCAGTCCATCGCGGACATCCTCGTCGAACAGGTGGACGCGAGCGGCGGCGACACCGTCGTCGCCCCCGGCGCGTCGTGTCGGACGCAACTCGGCGACCGAGAGGACGCGAGAGAGCCGGCGCATCCGGTCGAACTCGTCGCGGCCGCGCTCGACTACTCGGCGAGGTAGCCGGGCGGCGGTCGGCACGCGAGAAACCGGCATCGTGCGACGAACACCCATGGCTTTTTCTCGCAGTCCGCGAAACGGAGGGACATGTCCGACGCGCCCGACGTCGACGAACTGACACCGCCGCAGCGAACGCTGATGGGTCCCGGACCGAGCGACGTCCACCCCCGCGTGTTGCGGGCGATGAGCACGCCGTTGGTGGGCCACCTCGACCCCTCGTTCATCGACATCATGAACGAGGTGCAGGAACTGCTCCGCTACACGTTCCGCACCGACAACCAGTGGACGATTCCCGTCTCGGGGACGGGGTCGGCGTCGATGGAGGCGGCCATCGGCAACCTCGTCGAACCCGGCGACACGATGCTCGTGCCGACGAACGGCTACTTCGGCGGGCGGATGGCGAGCATGGCCCGGCGCGCGGGCGGCGACGTGGTCGAAGTCGAGGCACCGTGGGGCGAGCCGCTCGACCCCGCGGACGTACAGGCCGCCTTCGACGAACACCAGCCCGACGTGTTCGGCTTCGTCCACGCCGAGACGAGCACGGGCGCGCTCCAACCGAACGTCTCGGAACTAACCGACATCGCGCACAGCCACGACGCGTACGTCGTCGCCGACACGGTCACGTCTCTGGGCGGCGTCGAGTTCCGCGCCGACGAGTGGGGTGTCGACGTGGCGTACTCGGGCCCGCAGAAGTGTCTCTCCTGTCCGCCGGGCGCGAGTCCGCTGACGCTCAACGACCGCGCCATGGACAAGGTGCTCTCGCGGGAGGAGGAGCCGCGCTCGTGGTATCTCGACCTCTCGCTCCTGGAGGGGTACTGGGGCGACGACCGCTCGTATCACCACACCGCGCCCATCACGAACGTCTACGCGCTGCGTGAGGCGCTCCGTCTCGTCGCCGAGGAAGGCATCGAAGAGCGCTGGGACCGCCACCTGCACGTCGCCGGCGCGCTCAAAGCGGGCGTCGAGGCGATGGGACTGGAGATGAACGCCGCCGACGACTACTGGCTGCCGAGTCTCAACGCCGTTCGCGTCCCCGACGGAGTCGACGACGGCGCGGTCATCTCGTACCTGCTCGACCGGTACGACCTCGAAATCGCCAGCGGACTCGGCGACCTCGACGGCGAGATATTCCGCATCGGCTGCATGGGCCACTCGGCGAACCCGAAGAACGTCACGTACCTGCTCGCGTCGCTCGCGGACGCGCTCGACGCACAGGACGTCGGCGTCTCCGGTGACGAGGCGCTGGACGCGGCGGCGGCGGAGTTGCAGAAGTAGCTTCGGGACGGTCGGCGAGTCGCGTGACTGTCGGCGCTACGTCGCGCTCTCGTCGAGTTTGCTGAAACTGCCTCTCGTCATCTCGTAGAGAGCGTCGCTGCCGCACGGACAGCCGGCGTCGGTGCCGATTATCCGGACCGGCTGGTCGGTCGGTTTTCTGGCGGCGTAGACGCTCTCGCAGTCTCGACACCGGCACAGCGTCCGGTTCATCGCGGGACCTCCCGGCCGGCGTCGACGACGGAGAGCGCTCTCGTCGTCGTCGGAGTCGACGAGACGACGCGGTCGTCGCGGTCGTACGACAGGAGACCGACGTCGTCGAGTCTCGGAAGGTGAGAGTGGACGAGCGAGACGCGTAGCGTCCGGACGTCGTCCTCGTCGGCGTCGTCGGGGGCGAGCGCGTTCGCCAGTAACGCGACCGGGAGCCGGGGGTCGGCTCGCTCGACCGCGTCGAGAATTCGACGGCGTCGCTCGTCGGCGAGTGCGTCGAACAGTTCCGTCAGAGTCGGCTCGTTCTCCGCGTCGAGCGGAGTGCGTACGCTGGACATCGTTGTGATTCACCAAGAAGTACATAGTTACTCTGTAAGCGAACCACGTGTGGAAGCGTGACCGGGCCGTGTCGTGGGACGACTTTGGCCGCTGTCCGAATCGGCTCGGACGGACGCGTACTGTGTAATCGTGCGTTCCGTCGCCACCTCACCGCGCCACACGTATCAACCTGCTGCCTGTGACGGATACGAACACAGTTCGCGCAGCCGACGCGGAGAACGTTCAGAGCGAGATTTCCGAGAGGTCCGCCTCCAGGTCGGCGACGTGGTCGTTGTAGGCGTCGACGAACGCGACGAAGTCGTCGGCGTGTTCGCGGACGTCCGGCGCCGACGGCGGTTCGTACTGCGAGACGAGGTACGTTCCGCTCTGTCCGCCGACGCGGAGGTACGAGACCCGCGCCTGTTCCCGCTTCAACTCCCAGCGAGCGCCGTTGACCCGGGCGGAGAACGTCCCGTAGTCGGTTCCGTCGTAGCGGTGGAGTTCGCCAGCGATGGCGTCGGCGACGTCCCGGATGCGCTCGACCAGGCGGTTCCGCTCGGAGACGACGGAGTCGGTCGTCTCCACGGTCGGAAAGTCGCTCCGCACGTCGTCGAGGACGCCGTCGAGCGACCGAACGTAGCGGTTGTACGATTCGACGAACGCGTCGTAGTCGGTCATCGCGCGGTGGAGGTCGGTCGGTTCGGGCGGTTGCTTCGTCGAGACGACGTAGACGTCGTCTCCGGAGCGCCCGCTGAAGCGGAGGTACTGGAGGTCGCCGGCTTCGTACTTCAGCGTCCACTCGCCCTCGTCGGTGCTGAACGTCCGCTGGCCGTAGTCGCCGCCCTGCAGGAGCGCGAGTTGGCGGGCGATCTGGCCGGCGTGGGAGCGAACCTCGGCGACGACGTCGTCGCGGTCGGCGACGAGGTCGTCGGTGGATTCGGCGTCGGGGAACTCGGTCACGGTGAAGCGGATAGGCGGGTCGTCCCTATAACCGCTGCGTGTTCGACGGCCGGGTTACGAGTCGATAGACGTGATTGCGGGTCGAGAAGCGTAATTACGAGTCGATAAACGCGATTACGAGTCGGGAGGCGTCCGTCGCGCACGCGCCTCGAGACCCAGAAGCATCTCCCGCTCCATCAGGAAGTGGGCGGGTTCGTCGACCAGAAAGTACAGGAGCCGACCGACCCGGCTCGAAATCGGGGCCGCCCGCGAACGAACGAGCAGTCGCGTCGTCTCCGCTGCGATGGGTTCGAGCACGAACGCCCACGTCCCGCCGTCGAACCCCTGCAGGACGAGCACGCGTTCGGCGTCGAGTTCTCGAACGGTGAGCGTCGTCACCGGCGGACTGACGAAGTACTCGGTCGGGGCGAGACGGACCGTGTCGGCCGGTGTTAGCGTCTGTTCGTCGGGCAGAGTCCGGTCGGCGCTGTGGGCGTCGGTTCCGACGAAGTTCCCCAACCAGTCACAGCCGTAGAAATCGCTCTGTCCCGGTCGGGCGAGCCACGACCAAACCTCGCCCGGCGGCGCGGCGATGGTCACCGCCCGCGTCGACTGGGCGAGCGCGTCGTCGAGCAGTTCGTCGCCGGGCAGCGACGACCGGCGTTCGGCCGTCGTGGCCCCCCACGACGTGTGCCACGGCCGAACCAGGTGTCGGTAGAGGGTCGCCGCGAAAGCGAGTCCGGCGAGTGCAACGAGGCGGCGAAGCGTCAGGAGGCGGCGTGAACTATCAGACACGGGCGGTCACCTGTGGAGGGGTCCGCGAGTAGCGACAAAAAGTTTCGAGGAGGGATTTGAACTACGCGAAGACGGACCTGCTCGCTCCGCTCGCAGGCTGCGACTTCTCTACTCCTACTCCTCTGTGGCGTTTTCACTGCTCACTCTGTCTGCGGGCGACCTAAAAGTCGCCTGCACGGCCTGCGGGACCTTCGGTCTCGCGTCGTTCGCAGAAAACGGGCCGGGAGGGATTTGAACCCCCGACCGACGGATTAAGAGTCCGTCGCTCTCCCTAACTGAGCTACCGGCCCTCACTACCACCTTTCGAGGGTACGCTAAAAGGCGTTTCCTTTCGGAACGGCAGCAACGCGGCAAACCCGACCGTGTCGGCTCTCCGAGCCGGTTCACCCGCGGTACGGTATCGAACTCCTGTTTCATGTTGCCACGAATCACACCAAACGGTTTAGCTGGAGCGTTTAATGGAACTCCTCCCGACGATGTAGATAGCGAGCGGGTGTCCGTTCGCTCGCTCTGCAACGGCCGTGACGCCGGTGTAACCGCGTCATCTCGCCACGACCGCCGCGACAGAGCGATGGTGTGTCAGGGCCGCGGAGTTCTCGCGGCCGAACTCGTCTCCGGAGCGTCGCATCGGTAGCGCCCTCTCGGGAGAGAAACGAATGCTGTTAAGTGTCGTCCGCGGGTACATGAGGTACTGATGAGTTCTGAGGTCAGCATCTCCTCGATGTCTACGTACGCTATCTTGGGGTGCGGGAGCGTCGGGCATGCCGTCGCGGACGAACTCGCGGCCGGGGGTAAAGACGTCCTCATACTCGACAAGGACGAGAGTCGGGTGGAGGCACTCCGCGACCAAGATCTGAACGCGCAGAGACAGGACATCCGAGAACCGGAGGTCGCGTCGGCGGTCGAGGACCGCGACGTCATTCTCATCCTCTCGTCGGACGTCGAGGCGAACAAGGCGGCCGTCTCGACGATTCGAGAGCGCGGCGGCGACCAGTTCGTCGTCGTGCGCGCCTCGGACCCCGTCTCCGAGGACGAACTGACCGAACTCGGCGCGGACGTGGTCATCAACCCCTCGACGGTCATCGCCGACTCCGCGCTCCGGACGCTCGAATCCGGCGAGTTAGAGTACAAGGCCCGGCAGTTGGCCGACGTGCTCGTCGCCACCGACGGCGAGTTGGCCATCCTGACGCACGACAACCCCGACCCCGACTCCATCGCCAGCGCCGTCGCGCTCAGACAGATCGCCGAGGAGTACGGCGTCGACGCCGACATCCTCTACAACGGCGACATCGGCCACCAGGAGAACCGGGCGTTCGTCAACCTGCTCGGCATCGACCTGCTCTCGCGCGACGAAACGAAGCCACTGTCGCAGTACGGCGCAGTCGCGCTCGTCGACCACATGAAGTCCGGCGACTTCGACGTCGAGGTCCCCATCGACATCTTCATCGACCACTACGAACCCGACCGGGAGTTCGACGCGACGTTCACCGACGTCCGACCCAACGTCTCCTCGACGTCGACTATCCTCACGAAGTACATCCAGGAGTTCGACCTCAGCCCGAGCGAGGAAGTCGCCACCGCGCTGCTGTACGGCATCCGTGCGGAGACGCTCGACTTCAAGCGCGACACAACCCCCGCCGACCTCACGGCGGCGGCGTACCTCTACCCCTTCGCCAACCACGACACGCTCGAACAGGTCGAGTCGCCGTCGATGTCGCCGGAGACGCTGGACGTGCTCGCCGAAGCCATCCAAAATCGAGAAGTGCAGGGCAGCCACCTCGTCTCGAACGCGGGGTTCATCCGCGACCGCGAGGCGCTCGCGCAGGCGGCCCAGCATCTCTTGAATCTGGAAGGTATCACGACCACCGCCGTCTTCGGCATCGCCGAGGATACTATCTACCTCGCCGCACGCTCGAAGGATATTCGGATGAACATCGGCAACATCCTCCAGGACGCGTTCAAAGATATCGGCGAGGCGGCCGGCCACTCCACGCAGGCGAGCGTCGAGATCCCGCTCGGCATCTTCACCGGCATCGAGACGAGCGAGGACAACCGCGACACGCTGCTGGCGCTGACCGAGGAGGCGGTGCGTCGAAAACTGTTCCAGGCGATGGGCGTCGACGGTAGCGAGAGCGGAAACGGTAGTTAAGCCGCGTTAGACCGCGATTTCTGACTCTTCTTCCGGTTGTTTCAAACGCTCGATGACGTCGTTGATGAGGACGACGTCGCCGACGGCGCGAACCCAGCGGTACGGGATGAGTACTCCCTTGCCGCGCTCGATGCGGCCTTCGAACAGCTCTCGGTTCAGTTCGGCGAGGGCGAGTCCCGTGACGACTTCCTGGTCGAGGTCGAGGCGAACGTCTTCGACTTCGCCGACGTACACCCCGTTGTTGGAGTACACCTCTCGGCCGACGAGCGTCGTGATTTCTTGTGGCGTCCCGTCCATACTCGCCCTCATGGAGGCCCGGGTCTTTAATGTTCGTAGAGTCCGAGCGCGGCGTCGGACGCCGGTCGCACCGCGGACGGGCGAACCGACCGCGACGTCGTTTCACCGTCCGTCACTCTCCGCCGGACAGTTCTCAGCACGTGAGTCTCGCAGTGAACGGTTTTCGTGCGGCCGTCGTCCTCGTCGGCGTGACCCGAAATCGAGCCGGTGACGGACGAGATTCCCTCCCGACGTTCTCCAGACGACAGACCCTCCGAGCGGCCGGTGCGGCCGCCGTCGGGACGGCGACAGCGCTCGCCGGTTGCTCGACGGGCGAGGCGGGGTCGGACGCGACGCCGACCGACGGCGAAACCGGTGGCACCGGCGAGTCGAACGGGACTCGGACGGGGGCGCCGACGGAGTCGGCGGAGGGGGCGCAGACGGAGACGACGGAGGGGGCGCAGACGGAGTCGGCGGAGACCGAGACGCCCGACGAGGAGTGGGAGTCGTGGTTCGGGCCGACCGACAACTACGACGGGTTCGCCGACCGAACCGGCGAGGCCGAGGTGACGGTGATGGTCGGCGCGGACGGCATCGAGGGTCCGCACGCCTACGAACCGACCGCGATTCGCGTCTCGCCGGGGACGACCGTCGTCTGGGAGTGGACCGGCGCGGGCGGTACTCACGACGTGATAGCCGAGGACGGCAGTTTCGAGAGCGAACTCGTCGCCGACGAAGGCCACACCTTCGAGCGGACGTTCGACGAGACGGGAACGACGAAGTACTTCTGTACCCCGCACAGGGCGATGGGGATGCGCGGCGGCGTCGTCGTCGAAGAGTGAGCGACGACGCGCTCCGAGTCTCGAAGACGGGGGCGGCTCAGCGCGGGGCGACGAGTTCGACGGGGTGCTGCGTCGGCCGCGAGAGCAACGCGTCCAGTTGTTCGAGACAGGACGTCCCCGAGGCGACGACGGCCCGGTCGGCCGCGTCCGCGGCCTCGAACTGTTCGCGGATGGGTTCGCCGACGTCCATGCTCAGTTCGTAGTACTCGCGTTTGTAGCCGAACGACCCGGCCATCCCGCAACACTCCGTCTCGGAGGTGACCACGTCGTAGCCGAGGTCCTCGAGCACGGCGACGGTGTACGATTCGAGTCCGAGCGTCCGCTGCTGGCAGTGACTGTGGTACGCGACGCCCGCGTCGTCGGCGTCTCTCTCGTCGGCGTCTCTCTCGTCGGGGGCCGACAGGAGCGTCGACTCGGCGCCGGCGTGGAGCAGCCCGTAGACGTACTCCATCACCTCGTAGCTGTGCATATCGAGTCGCTCGAACGACTTGGGCGCGAGGAACTTCTCGTACTCGCGGCGGAACATCGCCAGGTCCGAGGGCTCGACGACGACGACGTCGCGGTCGGCGTCGATGTGCTCGGCCAGCGCCGCGTACACCTCGTGAGCGTGACCCTCGGCGGTCGACACCATCCCCTGCGAGAGCGGGGCGCGGCCGCTCGACGGCACGTCGGGAACGACGACGTGGACGCCGAGCGCTTCGAGCGTCTTGACCGCCGCCTTCCCGCGTTCGACCTGCACGTGGTTCGTGTAGAGGTCCGGGTAGACGACGGCCTCCCGTCTCGCCCTCGCCTGCGGCACTTCCGACCCGCCGCGGCGCTCGAACCAGGCGCGGAACGTCTCGCGCCGAAACGCGGGGAGTTCGCGTCGGGGGTCGACGCCGACCGTCTCGGCCAGCAGCCGCCGCGCGGGGCGCGTCCCCGCCAGCCAGTTCGAGACCGGCGCGGTGGCGCTCCCGAGTTTTGCTACCGTCGAGAAGTTGCCGAAGAAGCGTTTGCCGAGGTCCAGCCCGCCGGGTTCGGCGTCCGGAGTCAGTCCTTCGACGAGGAAGTCGAGCCTCCCTCCTTCCCCCCGGTTGATGCGGTCTCTGACGACCGTGTTTATCCACGGGATGTCGATTTTGACCGGACAGGCGTTCACGCAGCGCGAACAGCCGGTGCAGAGGTCGTTGAACTCGGCGGCCACGTCGAGACCCTCGATGCCGGTCTCCCAGCCCGTGGCGATACCGCCCGAGTACGTCTCGCCGCCGAAAGCGTGCCCGCCGACGCTCTGGAAGTTCCCGCAGGAGTTGGCGCACGCCGAACACCGGATGCAGTAGAGCGTCTCCTTCAACTGCTCGTCCTCTCGCATCGCCATCCGCCCGTTGTCGACGAGGACGAGGTGGAACTCTCGGTCAGAAGTGCGCGACGGTACAGAGCTACCGTCGCGCTCCGTCCCCCCGGCGGTCATCGGCACGTCGGGGTCGTCGAACTCGACGGTCGGCGAGTCGACCGGCGGCGTCAGAAGCGAGATGTACGAGGTGATATCCTGACCGGTGCCGGAGCGGCCGATGAGTTCGACGAACGGCTGGAAGTCGGTGACCGAGGGGACGATCTTCTCGACACCCGCGACGGCGACGTGCGTGTCTGGAACGACCGCCGACTTTCTCGCGTTGCCCTCGCTCGTGACGAGCAGCAGCGTCCCCGAGTCGGCGGCGATGAAGTTCGCGCCGGTCATCCCCACGTCGGCCTCGGCGATGCGCTCGCCCAGTTTCTCGCGGGCGAACGCGGTCAGTTCCTCGGCGGTTTCGAGCGGTTCCTCGGTGTCGAACGTCGCCTCGAACAGGTCGGCGATGCCCTCCCGCGACTTGTGGATGGCGGGTGCGACGATGTGCGACGGCGCCTCGTCGGCGAGTTGGATCACCCACTCGCCGAGGTCCGTCTCGACCACGTCGACGCCGTCCGACTGGAGCGCGTCGTTGACCTCCAGCTCCTCGGTCGTCATCGACTTGCTCTTGACGAGGGTTTCGGCGTCTTTGCGCTCGGCAACCTCGCGGATGTAGCGGTTGGCGTCGTCGGCGTCGTCGGCGACGTAGAGGGTGCCGCCGTTGGCTTCGACCGACTCCCGCAACTGGTCGACGAGTTCGGGGAGACGCTCGATGGCGTCCTCCTTGATGGCGCGGGCGCGGTCTTTCAGTTCCTCGTAGTCGTCGAGTCTCGCGACCGACTCGTAGCGCCCGGCGTTGAAGCCGCGGGTCCCCTCGGCGACGGCGTCGCCCTCGGTGGCGAGGAAGTGCCGGATTCGCGCCGCCTTCTCGTCGCGCGTCGAACTCATTCGACGACCACCACGTGCACTTCTTTGGGACCGTGGGCGCCCTTCACGAGCGCGCCCATGTCGGCCGTCGCGCTCGGTCCCGTGGCGACGATGGCGCTGTCGCCCTCGGCGGTCCACTCGGCGAGTCGCTCGAACGCCTCGGGCATCCCGGGGACCACGTCCGCGGCGCGGACGACGGCGACGTGGACGTCCGGGAAGAGGCTCACCTGCTCTGTGGCGTCGGGCGTCGCGCGAATCACGACGCTGCCGTAGTCGGCGACGGCCATCTCGGCGGCCGTGACGCCCGTCTTCGCTTGCTCCAGTTCGGCCGGTGTCGGGTCGGTCCGTATCCAGTCGGGCAGCGAGTAGTTCTCGAACGGCAGCGGTGCGCCGACGACCGGGTCGAGGGTGACCGACGCGAGCGTCTCGCCCAACTCGTCGGCGCTCGTTCGAGTCGACTCCACGTCGAGCCGCCCGAGAGACCGTTCGAACGTCGACAGTGTGGCAGTAGTCATGTCACCACTTAGCGTGGCGTCTGCCATTGTGCTTTCGGTTGCAGAGCTCGTGAAACGAACGGCCGAAAGCCGGGAGAGCCGACGGACTACCGCGTCGTCTCGCGCTGCCTCGTCCGGACGTTTATAGTACGATACCACACAACACATAGACGATGGTATCTCACTCTTCTTCCGCCGGGTCCGCGAAGTCGTCGGGGGACGCCGAGCCCGCGACGGACGCCGCGGCGAACTACGACTACGTCGGCGGCGACGTGGCCCGTCCCGGGCTCGTCCGCGACCTCCAGTCGCGCGTCGACGGCGACGTGCGCTTCGACGAGTACACCCGGCAGTTGTACGCGACCGACGCCTCCGCCTACGAGGTGACGCCCGTCGGCGTCGTCTTCCCCACGTCGACGGCCGACGTGACGGCGGTCGTCGACTACTGCGCCCGGCGCGAGATTCCGGTCCTCCCACGCGGCGGGGGCACGAGTCTCGCCGGGCAAGCCGTCAACGAGGCGGTCGTTCTCGATTTCTCCCGGTACATGGACGGCGTCGTCGACATCGACCCCAAGCGAAGAGAAGCGACGGCGCAGGCGGGGACGATACTCGGCGAACTCAACGAGGAGCTCGCACCGCACGGCCTCAAGTTCGCGCCCGACCCGGCGTGGGGCGACCGCAGCGCCATCGGCGGCGCCATCGGCAACAACTCCACGGGGTCGCACTCGCTGAAGTACGGGAAGACCGACTACTACGTCGAGGAAGTCGAGGCCGTCCTCGCCGACGGCACCGTGACGAGATTCGGCGAAATCGAGGTGTCGGAACTCCGCGAGAAGGCCGACCCCGCGTCGGCGGCGTGGGGCGACGACGGTCCCGACAGCGACCTTCTCCCCCGAATTTACGCCGAAGTCGTTCGCGTCCTCGACGAAGCGGCCGACGAGATAGACGCCCGTTATCCGGACCTGAAGCGCAACGTCTCGGGGTACAATCTCGACATGCTCGTCGACGAGGCCCGCGGCGAGCGCCGGACGCCCGACGACTCGGGAGTCGACCCCGAGAGCGAGGCGGGGACCGTGAATCTCGCGCGCCTGCTCGCGGGCAGCGAGGGGACGCTCGCGGTCGTCACCGAGGCGACCGTCTCGCTCGAACCGATTCCCGAGACGAAGTCGGTCGCGCTCCTGACGTACGAGAGCGTCGCCGACGCGATGGAGGACGTCGCGCCCATCCTCGAACACGGTCCCGCCGCCGTCGAAGTGATGGACGACGTGCTGCTCTCGCTGGCCCGCGACACCGCCGAGTTCGCCGACGTGGTCGGCTTGCTCCCCGAGGGGACGGACTCCGTCTTGCTCGTCGAGTTCTACGCCGAGGACGGCGACCACGGCCGCCAACGGGTCGCCGACCTGGTCGCCGACAGAGTGAACAGAGAGCTATCGACGGCCGACCCGTCGCCGGGCGCGGCCGACAAGACCGAGAAAGAACGCTACGCCGTCACCGCGATGGAGGCCCACGACGACGAGACGATGGCGAAGTTCTGGAAGATGCGCAAATCGGGGCTGCCCATCCTGCTGTCGCGCACGTCCGACGCCAAACACATCGCCTACATCGAGGACACCGCGATTCCCGCCGAGAACCTCCCGGACTACGTCGCCGACTTCCAGGAGATTCTCGACGAACACGACACGTTCGCCAGCTACTACGCCCACGCCGGGCCAGGCGTGCTCCACATCCGCCCGCTGACGAACACCAAGACCGTAGAAGGGGTCGCGGAGATGGAAGCCATCGCCGACGCCGCGACGGATCTCGTCGTCGAGTACGGCGGGTCGGTGTCGGGCGAGCACGGCGACGGCCGCGCGCGGACGCAGTGGAACCGAAAGCTGTACGGCGAACGTCTCTGGAACGCGTTCCGCGACCTGAAGTCGGCGTACGACCCCGACTGGATTCTGAACCCGGGGAACGTCTGCGGAGACGCCGACATGACCGAGAACCTCCGGCTGTCCCCCGACTACGAGTTCGACGCAGGGTTCGACCCGGCGCTGAACTGGGAGAACGAGAACGGCTTTCAGGGGATGGTCGAACTCTGTCACGGCTGCGGGGGCTGTCGCGGCGGGCAGTCCACGGTGGGCGGCGTGATGTGCCCGACGTACCGCGCCGCCGACGAGGAGTCGCTGTCGACGCGAGGACGCGCGAACATGCTCCGACAGGCGATGAGCGGCGACCTCGGCGAGGAAGCGCAGTTCGACGTCGAGTTCATGCACGAGGTGATGGAGCTCTGCATCGGCTGCAAGGGCTGCGCGCGCGACTGTCCGAGCGAGGTCGACATGGCGAAACTCAAAGCCGAGGTGACCCACGAGCACCACGAGCGTCACGGTGCGAGTCTACGCGACCGACTGTTCGCGAACGTCGCCTCGCTCTCGGCGCTCGGGTCGCGGTTCGCCCCGCTCTCGAACTGGGCGACGAAGGTCCCGGGCGCGCGGACTGTGCTAGAAAAGACCGTGGGCATCGCCTCCGACCGGACGCTCCCGACGTTCCACGCCCAACCGTTCGGGGCGTGGTTCGAGAGTCGCGGCGGGTCGCGCGTTTCCGAGTCGCAGGCGACGCGCAAGGCGCTGTTGGTCCCCGACACGTACACGAACTTCAACCACCCCGAGGCGGGTAAGGCGGCCGTCAGAGTGCTGGAGGCCGCCGGCGTCCACGTCCGCGTGCCGAGCGACGTCGCCGACAGCGGTCGACCGGCGTTCTCGAAGGGGTTTCTCGACGAGGCGTACGAAACCGCCGAGTCGAACGTCGCCGAACTGGCCCCGCGAGTCCGCGACGGCTGGGACGTCGTCGTCGTCGAGCCCTCCGACGCGGTGATGTTCCAGTCGGACTACCTCGACCTGCTCGGGGGTGAGCCAGCGACGGTGACCGACCCGACGAAAGCCGAGGAGCGCGCCCCCGACGAGACGCCCGACACCGACGTCGGCGTCGTCGCCGCCGCGACCTACGGGATACTGGAGTACGTCGACACGTTCCGCCTCGACGAGTCGATGTCGTTCGCCGACGGCGGGCACCGCGAGTTCCTCACCTACCACGGCCACTGTCACCAGAAGGCGACGAAGAAGGACCACCACGCCGTCGGCGTACTCCGGCGAGCGGGCTACGACGTCGACCCGCTCGACTCCGGCTGCTGCGGGATGGCCGGCTCGTTCGGTTACGAGGCCGAACACTACTCGATGAGCGAAGCCATCGGCGAGGTGCTGGTCGAACAGGTCGAACGCGCCGGCGGTACCGTCGTCGCGCCGGGAGCGTCCTGCCGGACGCAACTCGGTGACTTGGCGACCGACGAGGAACCGCCCCATCCCGTCGAGAAACTGGCCGAGGCGCTGAGCTAACCGGTTTCCGCTCGTAAGCATCGCGCCGAGGGCGTCGACTCCGGCGCACACCTGCGTGGATGCGCGCAGAGCACCCGAGAGAGCTACTGGTCGGAGCGCATCGGGAGCGGAGTCGCGTCGGTCCACCACTCGGCGAACATCGACTCCGCCCACTCGACCGCCTCGGGGCTGTCGTTGCCGATGAACACGTAGGCGCCGGTGTCACCGTACAGCAGCAGACTCACCTCGGGACCCGTCGGCGTCTCCGCGCAGACGAGGCTGTACGGCGGGTCCGACGTCGTCTGTCGGATGTGGGCCCGACCGGTCGAGAGCGCCTCCCGTAGCAGGTCGTCGTAGACGGTGACCAGGCGTTCGACGACCGCCTCCGAGAGGGCGAGTTGCGCTTCCAACTCGCCGTCCATGAGACGGTCGTGATATATCTGGACCTGCTGCGGGAGAACTGCCGGGGCGAGCGCACGGACGGTTTCGGCGCGAGAGACCACTTCGCCGTGTCGCGTGACCGGTTCGTGCGGCGAGTGCTTCTCGGCGTAGACGACGTCCGCGCCGTCGAGAAGCGCCGTGTCGAACTCGGTTTTCGGATGGAGCGTCCCGAGCGCGTCGAGTGCTTCGACGATGCCTCCGAGACGGGAGGTGAAGCAGTCGTACTCCGAGAGAACGAGTTCGCCGGCGAGCGTCCGCCGGTAGCCGTCGTCGGTGCGCTCGACCAACCCCTGCCCTTCGAGTTCCCGAATCGCCCTGTCGACCGTCGAACGCGACACCGAGAGTCGTTTGACGAGGTCCGACTTCCGGGTCCCTTCGTCGAGTGCGCGGAGAGTGCTACCGCGTCGGGCGACGGCAGCCATTATCTCAGAGGGACCCAGCTGACTCATCAGGTAGTGTAGCCTGGACGACGGACAAAAGCGTTCGGATGCGACACATCGTAAATAAATGTGCGATGGATTTATATACTCTTCGTCAGGGGTTGGCGAGCGACGACGACAGGTGATGTAAAGATACCCCCACCCGTACTCATCAGTGCCGGGGTGCCTCTGACAACCGGCAGTCGTCGACCACCGGCTCTGCCCGGACTGGTGGCCGACGGAGGGAGAATCGTCGGTTCGGTCGGCGGACGGCTCTGCCCGGACCGTCCGCCGGCCACCGGCTCTCCCGATGTCTCATCGATTCACGCCTTCGAGCCGCGCGCTTCGTCGTGTGCTCGCGTCGCCGCCCGCCGAGCGTCGTCGACGGTCGGCCAGCGCGCGAGATGCGACCGACACCCGCAGTCCGACGACCCGAACCCCGGTACCGGGCCGTCGTCGAGCGCGGCCGCGACGGCACACTCGACGTCCAGCCGCGGTGTCGTGACGACGTCGCGTATCGTCGTCGCCGGATGGCCGAGCAGGTAGTCGACGTGCCAGTGACGAACGTCTCGCTCGCCGGCGGCGACTTCGCGGTGTCTGTCGACGCGCGCGAACCCGCCCGGACCATGCGCGCTGCCGGTGTACGTGTAGCCACCCGCGAGCAGCTCGACGGCCCCGAGCGCACCGACGGTCAGCCGCGTGTCGGTGGCTACCTCCACCACGAGCGTGTACGTTCCCTCGTCGCCCGCACCGCTGTCGTCGGCGGTCACGTCCGCTCCAACGCTTCGGGCCGTTCGGCCGCCGCCGCCGCGACGAGCGCGTCGAACTGCTCGCGGGCCGCGTCGGTCAACGGATAGCTGTCGTGAACGTCGTCGGGGTCCCGCTCGCGGCCGCTGGCCGCGCCGACGGCGGCGGCGATGCGGTCGTAGCTGTCGCGGACGAGTGAACTGACGATGCCGGGCGTCCCCGCTCTGTCTGCGAGTTCTTCGGCGGCGGAACGACCGGCGTACGCGCGCCCCCGCCGCGCGTCGACGAGTACCATCGCGAACGGCGTCTCGCCGAACTGCGCCTCCAGCGCCGCCTGCGCGGCGTCGTCGTACCACGAAATCGCGCCGATATCGTCGAGTCGTCGGAGCGCGCGGGCGGCGACGGAGCAGTACGGACACTCGCCGTCGTAGACGAGCACCGCGTCGTAGTCGGCCATACGCGTCCGTTAGCGGTAGCCGAACAAAACCGCGTTGAACGCCGTATCGGACGGGTCCTCTCTCCTCGTGTCCCCGTCTCGAACGAGGATGCGCCGCGTAGAGCGGCGGCGGGCGGTACGGGCAGCGGTCTCGGAGGGGGCCCACCGCAACCGTTAGGCGCGTCCACTGCCGAACGCGGACGTGGACGAGTTCATCGCGTGGCTTCGGGACCGACCGTACTATCGGGGGCAGATAGCCGACCACCGGACGGTCCCGGCGCGCGACCCGGAGTTCGCCGACGTGGACCTCGAACCCAGGCTCGGGTCGGCGCTCGAATCGCGGGGCATCGACCGCCTCTACCGCCACCAGGCCCAGGCGGTCGAAGCCGTCAGAGACGGGGGAAACGTCGTACTGGCGACCCAGACGGCCAGCGGTAAGAGCCTCGCGTACACGGTTCCGGCGTTCGAGCGCGCGATGGACCACGGCGGTCGGACGCTGTACCTCGGCCCGCAGAACGCGCTCGTCGCGGACCAAGCCGAGACGCTCGGCGAGTTGGCCCGGGACCTCGGCTTCGGCAGTCGTGTCTCCGTCGCGCAGTACACCGGTCGCCTCTCGCAGTCCGAGAAACGGGCGGTCCGGGACCGCGCCCCGACGGTGTTGCTGTCGAATCCCGATATGCTGCACTACGCGCTACTGCCGCACGCTCATCGGCTCTGGGAGTGGTTCTTCTCGTCGCTCGAAACGGTCGTCGTCGACGAGGTCCACGGCTACCGCGGCGTCTTCGGGAGTCACGTCGCGCTGACGCTCCGGCGGCTGAACCGCATTTGCGAGCGGTTCGACGCGAACCCGCAGTTCGTCTGTTGTTCGGCGACCATCGGCAATCCCGTCGAACACGCCGCGCGCATCACCGGACAGAGAGAATCGTCGTTCGCGCTCGTCGACGAGGACGCGGCGGCGACGGGCGAGAAGCACTGGGTGCTCTGGAACCCGCCGGAGTACGAAGACGACAGTCGGGGAGGCGGGAGTGGGCGGCGAAAATCCAGCCACACAGAGACGAAGAACCTGTTCGTCGACCTGGTGGCGAACGACTACCAGACGCTGGCGTTCACCCGCGCTCGACAGGCCGCCGAACGCTACGCGACCGACAGCGGCAAAGAACTTCGACGGCGCGGCGAGCGCGACCTCGCGCGGAAGGTTCGGGCGTACCAGGCGTCGCTGAAGCACGACACCCGAAGAGACATCGAGTCGCGGTTGCACGACGGCGATTTGCGGGGCGTGTGGAGCACGAACGCGCTGGAGCTCGGCGTCGACGTGGGCGGCTTGGACGCCGTGGTTCTCGACGGCTACCCCGGCACTCGGATGTCGACGTTCCAGCAGGCGGGGCGAGCGGGCCGCGGGGCGGACGCGGCGCTGGTCGTCCTCGTCGCCGGCGAGGACCAGCTCGACCAGTACCTGATGCGGAATCCCGACGAGCTGTTCGAGGGTGCCCCCGAAAAAGCGGCGTCGGACCCCGAGAACACCGAGCTGCTGCCCGACCACGTCGCCTCCGCGGCCGCCGAAAACTGGCTCTCGGTCGACGACGAGCGGGTTTTCGGGCCGCCGTATCCGGACGTCGTTTCGAGGCTCGAAGCGGCGGGACGACTGGACCGCCGCGACACGGCGCAGGGCCCGCGGTGGATTCACAGCGGCGAGGGGAGTCCGCAGCACTCGATGAGCCTCCGGACCATCGAGCGCCGGGAAATCGACCTCGTGGTTCGCGACCGAAACGAAGTCGTGGCGTCGCTGTCGTTCTCGGACGCGCTCCGCGACGCGCATCCGGGCGCAGTCTACCACCATCAGGGCCAGTCCTACGAGGTAATCGACCTCGATTTGGACCGCGATATCGCCGAGTTGCAGGCGACGTGGGCGGACTACTACACGCGCGTGCTGACGGACAAGGAGATCGTCGTCAACGAGGATATCGTCGAGAAACCGCTGTCGGCACGACCCGACACCTCAGTTCGCTTCGCCGACGTGACGATGACAGAGCAGATAACCGGCTTCGAGCGCCGCGACCCCAAGCGCGGGGAAGCAATCGGACGGGAGGCGCTCGACCTCCCCGAGACGAATCTACGGACCAAGGCGCTGTACTTCACGGTCCCCGACGACGTCGAACGCGAGATGCGCGAATCGGCGGGCGACCGGGGATTCAACGGCGGCATCCACGCCGCCGAACACGGGATGATTTCGCTGTTTCCGCTCGCGCTGCTCTGTGACCGCGCGGACATCGGCGGCCTCTCGACGCCGCACCACCCCCACACCGGGAAAAGTACCATCTTCGTCTACGACGGCTATCCGGGCGGCGTGGGGCTCACACGCGGCGGCTACGACCGAGTGGAGACGTTGATGGCGCGCACCGCGCGACTCGTCGACGACTGCGACTGCGCCGACGGCTGCCCGGCGTGCGTCCAGTCGCCGCACTGCGGCAACGCGAACGAACCGCTCTCGAAAGAGCCGGCGGTTCTGTTACTCGACTCGCTCACAGGTCGCTCTCGTCGCTGACGGGTCCGTCGGTACCGCTGGGTCGTCGCCGTCGCGGGCCGCCGCTGCGAGATACGCCGTCGAGACGCAGTCGTTCGAATCTGTGACTGTTCGGGCGATTCGCGCAGTCAAAAGGTGAGGCCGACGCGTCGACTGTCGAGTGCATGGCACGACAAACGGTGTTGTCGACCTCCAGAATGTCATGTCTTCTGAACAGTCATAAGTCTTTATGGAAACTGACGGCGTCTGACGTAATCTACCTCGACAAGTAGCGATAACCGTCGAATACGTCCGCACGGACGGACGGAGAGTTCGGTAGTTAGACAGGATGTACGGTGTGTTTGAACTCCTAAACTCCGGGATTCGAATCGTCGAGCATCGTCTCGAACTCGTCGACACGGGCCCGTATCTCGCTGAGTCGTTCGCGCGATTTGGCAGTTCCCCGATACGATTCGAGCGATCGAAGTCGGTTCTCGATTGCGACAAGCAGTGCGTCTATCTCGTCGTCCCAGTCCGCGCCCTGGAGGTTCGCAAAGAGGTGGACGAACATCCACCATCCCGAGGGGACGGCAGCGTCGTCGGCGGCGACGGCCGGAACCGGACCGTCGAACGTCTCGTACCACTCCTTGGCGGCGCTGGTGGCGAGAAACGGGGCGTGCGCCGCGATGTCGGTGCTGTCGCCGGCGAACCGGTCGGCGGCGATGGTCTCGGCGTCCGTCTCGCTGGCTTCGACGCACCACGAGTCGACGAACGAGGAGTCCCGAAGGTCGTTCCATCGGTCGCGTTCGTGGTCGACGACCGCCTCAAACTCGCCTTCGATAGCCATCCGTACCTCGCCGCCGGGTAACTCGGGGTCCGCCCCGTAGCGGAGCGCGCGGATTCGGTGTTCGGCGTCCAGTTCGTCGGAGTCGGCGAGACGGTCCATCGCCGGAAAGACGTGCTTGCGGAGCAGGCGGACTTCGTCGTCGACCGTCGGAAGTGAGAAGACGACCATCGCGATGCCGGGCATGGTGAGAGGGGCGGGTGGACGACTGATATACTTTCAGGCGACTGAGGGGATCGATGCTCCCGAACCTCGGGAGCGTACTCTGACAAGATTCGGGCTGTCCGTGTTCAGACCACCGCCTCGGCGGGCAGTCGCGCGGGCGTCACCTCGCTCATCGCTCGTCACTCGCCCACCGGGAGCACCGCGACGTGGTCGACGTACAGGCCGCGTTCGTCGGCTTCCAACGCCTCGCCGGAGACGACGTCGCGGTTCTCGACCGACGGGCCGAACTCGACGGGCGCCGGCTCCGCGCCGAAGTTCAGCGCGACGACGTACCTCTGCCCGTCCTCGCGAGCGAAGGCGACGACGCGGTCCGACTCGGACTCGTAGTCGACGCGGCTGAATTCGCCGTCGTAGCGGAGCGCGTCCGTCTCGTTGCGCGCCTCGATGAGCGACTGGTAGTGGTCGCGGAGTTCCTCGTTCGCGTGGCCCCACGCGAGCGCGTCGCGTCGACCTCGCTGCCCGAGTTCCTGTCCGCCGTACAGCATCGGCACGCCGGGAAGCGTGAACAGCGCCGCACCCGCGGCGTACGCCTCGGCGTCGCCGCACTCGACGACGTATCTCGTCTCGTCGTGGTTTTCGAGGTAGAGCATGAACGACGCGTGGTCGGGGAAGCCGACCTCCGTGCGCTGTTCGACGGCGTCGAGGATGGCCTCGGCGGGTTCGACGCCGCGGCCGACCTGTCTGAGCGTGAAATACAGCGTCGTGTCGAAATGCATGTCGAACGCGAGGTCGTGGAAGTCCGCGACGTACGGAATCGTCTCGTCCAGCAGGAGAAACTCGGGGTCGCGCGCCTTCAGGCGCTCGCGGAGTTCGGTCCAGAACGGCCGCGAGACGGCCCACGCCATGTCGCAGCGGAAGCCGTCGGCGATTTCGGCCCACGTGTCCGCCGCGTCGAGCAGGTGTCTGCGGACGTTCAGGTTCCGGAAGTCGAAGTTGGCTATCTTCTCCCAGTCGAAGTAGGTGCCGGGTTCGCCGCTCTCCTGCCACTCGTACCAGTCGTAGTACTCCGACTCGGGGTTCCGGTAGGCGTCCTCGAAGAACGGGTGCTGGCGCGCGGAGTGGTTGAGCACGAGGTCGAACAGCACCTTCATCCCGCGGTCGTGGGCGGCGTCGACGAACGCCTCGTAGTCGTCGCGGGTGCCGAGGTCCTCGGCGATAGAGAAGAAGTCGGTGATGTTGTAGCCGTGCGGGGCGTCGTCGTTCTGCAGCACGGGCGTGAGCCAGAGGCAGTCGACGCCCAGTTCGTCGAGGTAGTCGAGTCGCTTCGTCAGCGCCTCGAACGTGTTGTCGCTGCCCTCGTCGTCGGACGCGAAGCCGCGGACGTAGATCTCGTACAGCGTCGCCTCGGTCGACCACTCCGGCGGTTCGTTCAGCCGAACGACGGAGACGTTCGCGTCCGCGTCGGCCGACGAGTGGCCCTCGGCGTCGACCCGGCCCGAAGACGTGATTTCGCCGCGCTCGACGGCGACGGAGTCGGGGACGCTGTACGATTCGCCGACGGCGACGGCGTGGATGCGGGCGAGTTTCGGCAGTTTCGAGACGGGGACGCGGAGCTCCCAGCCGTCTATCGTCACGTCGCGGCCGCCGAGGTCGTCGCGGTCGTCAACGAGGAACTCCACGTCGAGCGAACCGCGAGGTCGGTCGCTGTTCGGGTTCGGTTGCGGGTCGGCGCGGACGACGACCTCGTCGCCTTCGACGGCTCCGTGGAGCTGGATTCGGGGCCGACCGCCGCCGCTCCCGCCGGACCCTGCGCCGGACCCCGACCCGCCGACACCGCCGCTCTCGCCGGTCGGTCGGGTCGAACCGCTGGCGAAGCCGCTCATCCCGCTGACGCCGCCCGCCGCGCTCTCGGGGGCGAGTTCGCCGGGGAACGCGCGAATCGTCTGCCGGTGGGTTCCGTCGGGCGCGTCGAGTTCGACGACGTACGTGCCGGGCACGTCCGGGACGATGAACTCGACGGGGTCGTCGCCGACCGACGCTCGGCTGGTGAGCGGCGCGGTCTCGACCCGCCAGCGGTACGTCGCCCCGGGGGCCGGGTCGGTCGGTGCCAGTTCGAGCGTCCGCCCGGTCGCGGTGAATCTCGGCGGGCCAGGATGGTGCATGGGCGTCGTATCGTATCCCACCACATTGACTTTACGCCCCGTCGGACAGTTGCCGTTCGCGAAACGGAGTCGGTGACGCCGCGAGCGACCGCCACCAACGCTTATGCTATTTCGTCTCGCTTCTCCTGCATGAGACTCCGAACCGCGTTGAACGATTACAAGAGAAATCGTGGCGCGCGTTTTCCGGAGGAGTGTCCGACCGCGACCGGGGCCTTTTCGGCGCATGGCGACCGTCTCGTCTACGTCGACCCCCGCGGACGCCTCCGGGACTATTCGTCTTCGCTCTCCGGGCTTTACGGCATCGACCGGTCGCGTTTCGGCATCGAGACCGACGACGGGACGCGCTGGTTCGACGAACTGGAAGCCGTCCGACAGCACTACTACCGCGAGACGAACGTCGTCGAGACCGAGTACGACGCCGGGGCGTACACGGTCCACCAGTACGACCTCACGCTGGGCCGGGCGCACGTCACGCACGTCGAACTCCGCGGCGCGATTCCCGCGGACGCGCACCTGACGGCGTTTCTCACGTTCGCACCCGAAGGGAGAGAGACGCGCGTCGGCCGCCTCATCCACGAGACGGCGGGGCCGAACGGCACGAAAGCCGTCGAGGTGTTCCACCGGACCGAGCACGACTACGTCACCGCCTCGACTGGATTGGCCGACGTCCGCGGGCAGATTCCCGAGCGGTTCGAGGAGATGCTCTCCGACGACTCCTTCGAGTTCCCCCGCGAAGCGGTGTTGAACCGGTACGAGGACACCCACCTCAGCGGCGACATCGTCGTCTCCGCGCCGTTCGAACGCGAGGGCCGCGCCGCCCGAACGACGCTCGTCACGCAGCTCTCCGACCACGGCGAGTTGACCCGCGACCAAGCGCTGGCGGACCTCCGCGACTGCGCGCTCTCGCACGCGACGGCCGACGATTTGCGGAAAGCGGGACGGATGCGCGCCGAGGTGTACGTCCCCGACGGCGCGCCGAACGCCCGCGTCGTCCGCTCGGACCTGCGGGCGCTGTCGCTTCTCACCGCGCCGACCGGTGCGCACATCGCCGGCCCGGAGTTCGACCCCTTCTACGCGCACTCCGGCGGCTACGGCTACACGTGGTTCCGCGACGACGCCGAAGTCGCCGCGAACCTGCTGGAGAGCGACGAGCTGCTGGACCTCGATATGGACGACCAGCTCCAGCGGAGCGTCGGCTTCCTCTGCGAGACCCAGGAGGACGACGGGTCGTGGCCGCACCGCGTCTGGGCCGTCGACGGGTCGCTCGCGCCGGGGTGGGCGCACGGCCGCGTCGAGGGCGGCGACAGCGACGAGTACCAGGCCGACCAGACCGCGAGCGTCACGACGTACCTCGCCACGTACCTGCGAAAGCGCGGTGAGCGGCTGAGTTCGTCCGAGCGGCGGAACGTACGCGAGGCGGTCGGCCGGGCGGTGACCGCGATGGACGAGACGCTCGACGACGACGGCCTCCCGATTCGCTGTCAGAACGCGTGGGAGAACATGAGCGGACGGTTCACGCACACGGCCGCGACGTTCCTCGAAGCGTACGCCGCCGTCGCGCGTGCGCCCCTCGACGACGACCTCCGCGACCGCGCCGAGAGACGGGCCGGGGCGGTCGCCGAGGGCCTCGACGCCCTCTGGTCGGAGGACGACGGCCACTACGCGCTCCGCCTCGACGGCGGCCGCCTCGACGACCGACTCGACTCCAGCACGCTGGCGCTCGTCGACGCATTCGACGAGTACAGTCACCTCGAAGAGCCGACCGAGACCGAACTCGACCGACTGCGCGACCACGTCGGTGCGACGCTCGACGGACTCTACCGCGACCCCGACGACACGCCCGTCGCCGGCCTCGTCCGTTTCGAGGGCGACACCTGGCGACGCGGCGACCAGGAGCCCTCGAAAGTGTGGTCGGTGTCGACGGCGTGGGGGGCCAACGCCGCGGTCACGCTCGCGTCGCTGCTCGCTCGACTCGGCTACGACGGCGAGGCGTTCCTCGCCCGCGCGGAAACGCTGTACGAACTGCTGTTGCCGGAGGGGCCGTTCGCCACCGAGGCGGGCTATCTGGCCGAACAGATATTCGACGACGGCACGTTCGACAGCGCCACCCCGCTGGGGTGGTCGCACTCGCTCCGACTCGCGACGACGGCGCTGTTGCGCGAAGTCGACGCGCTCCCGGTGAGCACGCCCGCACCGTCTGGGCCGGAGGAGTGGCCGCGGTGGACGACCGGCGAGAAGTACGGCGTCGGCACCGTCGCCGACCACGGCAGCGAGGACCCCTCCCGCGTCTGGTTCACGCTCACCGAGGGCGCGCTGACCGAGGTTCGGTTTCCCCGCGTCGACCTGATGAACCTGCGGACGTTGGACTTCCTCGTCGTCGACGCCGAGGAGGAGTCGAGCTACACGGCCAGAACGTACAACGAGACGCGCCGCGACGACGCCGCCGAGACGATAGAGCGGCGCGCCGAGATCGTCGAGGAGGACGCGCTGGTGTTCCGCCACACCATCGCCGAGCGGGGCGACGGCCGCGGCCACAAGTGGGAACTCGTCGTCGAGTACGCCGCCGACCCCGAGCACGACGCGCTGCTCGTCGACGTCGACTTCGAGGCGCTCGACGACAACGAGTACCAGTTGTACAGCGTCGCGGACACGTCGCTGACGAACACCGGCACGAAGGACCGCGGCATGCGACTCGGCAAGCCCGGCAGCTACCACCTCGTCGCCCGCGACGCCGGCGCGTACGACGTCGGCGACCCGCTTCTGACCGACGAGGAGGGCGAACCGTACAGCGTCGCCCTCGCGCTCGCGGCGGCGCACCGCTTCGAGTGGGCGACCGTCGGCGTCGCCGGCTCGGAGTACCTCCACGGCCTCTTTTCGGGCGGCGAACAGCCCGACTCGCACTCCCGCGTCGACGACGAGAACATCGTCCTCGTCGGTCGGGTCGGCGTCGGTACCGACCTCGCTGAGACGCTCGCGCTCGGCTTCGGCGAGAACGCCGACACCGCGGCGGCGCTCGGCGAGGCCGCTGGGGCGCTGACTCGCGGCTACGAGACGGTCCGGTCGGCGTACGTCGGCTCGTGGGAGGGGTTCCTCGAACCGAAGGAGCTGCCGAGCTGCGTCGTCGACGACGACGACCTGAGGGCGCAGTACAAGAGCTGTCTGATGGGTCTCCGCGCCGTCGAGGACAAGACGTTCCTGGGTGCGGGCATCGCCTCGCCGTCCGTGCCGTGGGGCGAGGCGGTCAGCGCCGAGGAGGCGAAGGGGTACGGCTACAACTTCGTCTGGGCGCGCGACCTCTATCAGGTGTTCACGGTCTTCGAGGCGGTCGGCGACCTCGAGACGGCCGAGGACGCGCTGTCGTACGTCTACAACTACCAGCAGGACGACCACGGCTTCATCCCGCAGAACTCCTATCTCGACGGCCGCACCCGCTGGGGCGGCGAGCAGATAGACAACATCTCCTTCCCGCAGGTGATGGCGTACCAGCTCTTCGAGGACGGCGTCGACTTCGAGGACACCGACTACGACTACCTCAACGTCAAGCGCTCGGCGGACTACGTCGCCAGAAACGGCCCCGCGACGGCCCAGGAGCGCTGGGAGGAGGAGGCGGGTTACTCGCCCTCCTCTATCGCCGCCGAAATCGGCGGGCTCGTCTGCGCGGCCGCCATCGCGCTCGACGAGGGGCGGACCGACGACGCGCTCGTCTGGTTGGCGCTGGCTGACGACTGGACCGAGAACGTCGAGACGTGGACCGCCACCGAGACGGGGACCGAGCTACACACCCACACGCCGTACTACGTGCGGGTGACGCGCGACGGCGACCCCGAGGCGGGCCACCTGCGGACGTTGGCGAACAACGGTCCGACGCTCGACGAGCGCGAGATAATCGACGGCGGGTTCCTCGAACTCGCGCGACTCGGAATCAAGCCGTGGGACGACGAGGTGATTCGGAACACGCTGGTCGAAGTCGACGAGACCATCCGCGTCGACACGCCGTACGGGCCGGCCTTCTACCGGTACAACGGCGACGGCTACGGCGAGCAGGGCGGCGACGAGGAGGGCGCGCCGTGGTCCATCGAGACCAAAGGACAGGGTCGGCTGTGGCCCATCTTCACCGGCGAGCGCGGCGAGTACGAACTGCTCGCCGGAACCGAGGACGGCCCCCTCGCGCCCGAGAACCTGCTGCGGACGATGGCGGCGTTCGCCAACAGCGGGCGGATGCTCGCCGAGCAGGTGTGGGACCGCGACCAGGAGACCGAATACAACTGGCAGTTCGGCGAGGGAACCGGCTCCGCGACGCCGCTGGCGTGGAGCATGGCGCAGTTCGTCCGTCTCGCCCACGGCATCGACGCCGGGAGACCCGTCGAGATGCCGACCGTCGTCGCCGAGCGCTACCTCGAAACCGAGCGACCCGAGGGGCCGGCGGTCCGCGTCGACACCGACTTCCGCGGCGACACGATTCACGTCAGCGGCGAGACCGACGCCGCGATCGTCGCAGTCCGGACCAGCGAGGGGACGGCGCTCGTCGAACCCGAGGACGGGACGTACGAGGCGGCGATCGACATCTCCCACGGCGAGAACCAGATAATCGTCGCCGCGGCGACCGACACCGACCTCGAAACGGCGGGGACGACGGTGAAGCGGTTCACGCTCTGAGCCGCGGCGCGCCGATTCTCACCGACGGTCGTCGCGTCGACGCTGCGGGACGAGTTTCCCGACTCGGTCACAGACGAACGCGAGCGCGACGAAGACCAGCCACCGAGTCGGCGCGTCGGGACCGCCGGGATTCACGCTCACTCGCTCTCTGCGCCGGGCCGCGGTGACGCGTCGCGCGTCTGCTTCTCGCGGACGTAGACGTACGCCAGGAAGGCGGGAATACCGGGGAGGAACCCGGCGAAAAACAGCGCCGTCACCCCGAGCGCCCACGCCGGGGCGTACGCCATCCCGTGGTTCTTCGCGTCGTAGTAGACGAACAGGCCGGCGCCTATCGGGATGACGAGTATCAGGAGGATAATCGTCAGTTCGGGACCGCCCGGCAGTGCGCCGAACAGCGGGGTTGGAGGGGTCATGCTCCCGAAATAACAGCGCGGGAGAATAACTCTTGTCTACAGACCGCCCTTCTCGCGCACGTAGAAGTACGCCGCCAGCGCGAGCAGACCGGGGAAGAACCCGGCGAAGAACAGCGCGACGACGCCGAGCGCCCACGCCGGGGCGTAGTCGAGGCCGTTGCGTTTCGCGTCGCTGTAGACGAATCCGCCGATACCGACCGGGATGAGCAGGAACAGGAGGAAGAGGATGAGCAGTTCGGGACCACCGGGCAACGCGCCGAACAGCGGGGTTGGAGGGATCATCACCGACACGTTCACCACAGACGACAAATATCGTTCGGATTCGATCGGATACTTAACAGTACCGCGGGCATGCGTCACACACTCCGAGTACGGTTAAGTGACAACCCAGTATAGAGAAACCTGCGACGCCCCCGCTGGCGTCTACACACGGAGGATACGACCCATGCCAAACTACGAAATCCCGACCGACGCCGACCGAAAGCGCACGCGCTGCGCGTTCGGCGAGCGAGTCGGGGTCCTCCGCATCTCACTCCTACCGACGGAGCCGCGCGGGAACTAACCCCGCTCGACTCCGTCGACGCGCTACCGTTCGAGAGCGACCAGCGACCGGTACGTCCGGTCTTCGAATGGGTCCTCGCATTGCTTTGGCCCCACTTCCGCTTCGCTCTCGCTGGCGCGTCCCCGTCCAGTCTCCGACGACCAACCACGACTACAAGCAACCGATGTACACCACGTCACAACACCGCAGTACCGCTCAGACGACCACCGCGGCCGACCCCACGTTCGGCGTCACCGTCGCGCTCGCCGTCGCCCCTTTAGCGATATTCGTCGCGCTGTCGTACGCGGCGTTCACCGCCGTGTTCGTCGTCGGCGTCCTGACGACGCTGGCCGTTTCGTTCGTCCGCCGCCGACTGTCGGAGACGGCTCGTCGCCGTGAGACGGCGTTCGACCGCGCGACCCGCGCGTGAGCGCGAGACCCGAGTGGCGGCCACTTCGGCACGGACGACCTTTTGCGTCTCACGCCCGTAGTTCAGACACCGATGGCCGTCTACAAGCGACGAGTCCGTGTCGCCGCACCGCTGGACGAAGTGTGGGAGTTCTACTCCCGAATCGAGGGGCTGAAAGCGCTCACCCCCGGGTGGATGGGTCTCAGCGTCGAATCCGTCCGCGGCCCCGACGGGGAGGCGGACCCCGATGTCCTCGACACCGGGACGGAGATTCGGATGGCGATGCAACCGCTCGGCGTCGCGCCGAAGCAGCGGTGGACCTCCGTCGTCGTCGGCCGCGAAGAGGGGGACAGTTCGCCGTGGTTCCGCGACGAGATGATCGGCGGACCGTTCCCGAGGTGGGTCCACACCCACGAGTTCTACGGGGACGGGGACGAGACCGTCGTCTCCGACACCGTCGAGTACGAACTTCCGGGCGGTGAACTCGGACGGAGAGCGAGTCCGCTCGGCCGCGTCGGCTTCGAGCCGATGTTCCGGTACCGACACCGGAAGACGAAACAACTACTGGAGTAGTGTGGAACGCCACCGCCGTCGCCACGCGACGCCGACCGTCCCCGCACGGTTTTGTCGGGTCGCGTCGATGATTTCGTATGGATATCTCCGTCGTCGACGTCGACCACGTCGCCATCCGCGTCTCGGATATCGACCGCGCGCTCTCGTTTTACCGCGACCTGTTGGGGATGGAAGTTCGCGACCGCGAGCGGTTCGAGTCCGGGGAGGTGCCGTACGTCGCCGTCGTCGCCGGCGGACGGCACGTCCACCTCGTGCCGACCGACGACGACATCGACGTCGGCGGCGAGCACATCTGCCTCCTGCTGCGCTCGAACGAGATGGAGACCGAAGCGGAAATCGAGACGCTGCTTTCGGAACTCCGAGAGGAAGGCGTCGAAGTCGAGGAGGGTGAACCGTACGAGCGATACGGCGCGTACGGCCGCGACTGGGCGGCGTACGTCCGCGACCCGGACGGGCGGCGCGTCGAACTGAAACTGCACTAACTCGGTCGAAACTGCACCAACTCGGTCGGAACTGCACTAACTCGGTTACACTACACCGAGCGCTCTGCGCGCGCTCAGTCGTCGACGACGCTCGCTCCGTCGCCGGGCGGGTCGGCGCGGCGCGCACCGGTCGTGACGTAGATTCCCGCGAGAACGACGACGCCGCCGGCGAGCGTCGCGGGCGTCGGCACCTGCGAGAGCAGCACGAGCGCCAGGAGCGTGCTGCCGACGGGTTCGCCGAGCAGCGAGACGCTGACGACGCTGGACTCCAGATGCGCGAGCGCCCAGTTGATGACGGTGTGGCCGAACAGCCCCGGTCCGAGCGCCATCGCGGCGAACAGGAGCCACTCGCGGCGGGGGTAGTCGAGAAGCGGGAGGCCGCGGGCGACGACCAACGCGAGGAGAACGAGCGCACAGACGCCGTAGACGACCGTCACGTACGGAAACAGCGCGACGCGCTGTCGTATCGAGCGGCCGGCGAGCACGTAGCCAGCGGCGGTCACCGCCCCGACGACGGCGAGCGCGTTGCCGTAGAGGGGGTCGTCGCCGACGACCGCGGCACCGGTGAGGAAGTCGCCGAGCGACATGACGACCATCCCGACGAGCGCGATAGCGATGCCGACGACGGTCCGGCCGGTGACGCGCTCGTCCAACAGCGCCCACGCGCCGAGGGCGACGAACAGCGGTTGCGCCTGCACGAGCGTCACGCTCGCCGCGACGGAGGTCCAGTTGAGGCTCTCGAACCACGAGGCGAAGTGCAGCGCCAGCGCCGCGCCCGCCACCGCAGCGAAGAACAGGTCCCGGGAGCTCAATCGGGCGAAGTCGCCGCGGTTTCGGGTGAACGCGACGGGGGCGACGAGCGCGAGCGTAAACAGCACGCGGTAGAACGCCTTGACGAGGCTCGGCGCTTCGCTCCACGTGACGAGGATAGCGCTGGTGCTGACCGCCAGAATCGCGACGACGAGTCCGGCCAGCGGCGAGACGCGGGCCTCGGGAGCGGAACGCACGTGACGCCCGACGAACACCGAGGGTTTACCGGTTGCGGATGCGACGTCCGGCGGGCGGTCGGTGGAGACTCAGTCGGACGCGTTCGCGTCGTGCTCGCTGGATACGTCGAAGTCGCGGAACGGTTCGCCCGTCTCCTCGCTCAGGATGTCGAGCGCGGCGACCGCGCCGTCGCCGGCCGAGATAATCGCTTGTATCTTCTCCGCGCGGGCGGCCCATCCGGCGGCGTAGACGCGGGGGGTGGTCGTCCGCATATCGGTGTCGACGACCACGGTACCGTCGGCGGCGCGCTCACAGTCCACGTCGGCGGCGAGTTCCCGCACCCGACCCGACGCGAGGACGAGGTAGTCGGCCGCACACTCGCCCTCGTCGGTCGTGACGACGAACTCCGAACCGTCTTTCAGCAGTTCCGTCACGCGCTCGTTCCGACGGTCGACGCCGTAGCGGTCGGTCTGTCGACGGGCGCGCTCGACGAGCGTCGTGCCGTCGACGCCGTCGCCCTCGTCGACGCCGAGGTAGTTGAACAGCCGTGCGCGATGCATCGGCGTCTCGTCGGCGTCGAACAGGGTCACTTCGAGCCCGTTCTTGGCCGCGAACAGCGCGGCACTGAGCCCGGCAGGGCCTCCCCCGACGACTGCCACGTGTGTCATGTGCGTACAGAAGTCACAAAGGACGATAAGGGCTCTCCGAGTCCGGAGAACCGATAGGTCTCGGGAACGGGCGGGTGGTAGAGGGGCCGGAGTCGACGGAGAGAATCGATTCGAGTCACCGCGTGCACGCGTGGACGCGGCGGGGTGGAAACGGAGCGAGGTGAAAACAGAGCAAGGTGGAAACGGAGCGGGGTGGAAACTGAGCGGGGTGAAACGAGGGAAATCAGTCGGCGTACCGCGGTCGCTCGGCGTACTCGATGGGGTCGCGGACGCCGACGTTCTGGAACGCTTCGAGCCGATAGGCGCAGGAGTCGCAGGTGCCGCAGGCGGGTTCCTCCGCGCGGTAGCAACTCCACGTGTGCTCGAACGGGACGCCGAGTTCGACGCCGCGTTCGGCGATGTCGGTCTTCGAGTCGTTCACGAAGGGGACCTCGACCGAGAGCTCCGTCTCGGGTTTCGTCCCCACGTCGACCATCGCCTCGAACGCCTCGAAGAACTCGGGTCGGCAGTCGGGGTAGCCCGCGTAGTCCTCGGAGTGCGCGCCGACGAAGACGGCCTCGCAGTCGTTGGCCTCGGCGTACGAGACGGCCATCGACAACAGGTTCGCGTTGCGGAACGGGACGTAGGTGTCGGGAATCTCCTCGCTTTCGGTGTCGGCGTCGGCGACGGCCATCGCGTCGTCGGTGAGGCTCGACGCCCCGATGCGTTTCAGATGGTCGGTCTCGATGTGGAGAAAGTCGCGCGCGCCCAGCTCCTCGGCGAGTTTCGTCGCGCAGTCGTACTCTCTGGTCTCGGTCTTCTGCCCGTAAGAAGTGTGCAGGAAGTGGAGTTCGTAGCCGCGTTCCTTCGCCTCGTAGGCGGTCGTCGCGCTGTCCATCCCGCCGGAGAGGAGCACGACGGCGCGTTTTTCGTTCGCTTCGTCGTCTGTCGGGGTCGCATCCGCGTTTTCGGAGTTGTCGGGTGTCATGAGTGAGCGTCGGGGGAGTCGGTGGAGTTACTTCTCGGGTGCGTCGTTCCACAGGTCGACGTGGACGCGCGGCGTGTAGCGGTAGCCGTGTTCGAGTGCGAGGTCGGCGACGACGCCGCGCGTGCCGTCCAACTGTTCGCGGGTCTGTCCTTCCGGCATCAACAGCACGTCGTCGTCGTAGACGGGCGTGTTCGCCGTCTCGCGGACGTCGGCGACGAGCGACTCGACTTCGGGCATGTCGTCGGGCCCGGTGACGACGAACTTCAACTGGAAACTGTGGCGGTCGACGAGCGACGCCAGTGCGTCGAGGTCGATGCGGCGCTCTTCGTGGCGCTCGGCCCACTCGCCGTCGCCTTTCGGGTCTCGGTCGGACGTCGGCGTGCTACTTTCGAGTTTGGGGCTGATACTCGCCAGGTCGACCGGCGCGTCCGGGACGATGGTGCCGTTGGTCTCGACGGTCGTGTGGTAGCCACGGTCGGCGAGTTCGCGCAGGAGCGTCGCCGACGCGTCGTGAATCAGGGGTTCGCCGCCCGTCAGGACGACGTGATCGGCGTCGAACGACTCGATCTCGGCCAGCACCTCGTCGAGACTCATCCAGGCGTGTGTCGGTTCCCACGAGGTGTGGTAGGAGTCGCAGAACCAGCACCGCAGATTACAACCGCTGGTCCGGACGAAGATGCTGGGAACGCCCGCGAGTTTCCCCTCGCCCTGCAGCGAGACGAACAGTTCGTTGATGGGGAGCGCGTCGCCTTCGGGGGCGTCCCCGTTTCCGTCGACTCGCGAAGAAACCGGCATCAGTATCCGCCGCCGCAGAGTTCGCTCGTCTCGCTCACTTCGACGGCGACGTCGCGCACGGTGTCGGGCAGCGCTGCAGCGAGTTTCTCCTCCAAGAGGACGCTCATCACCTCGGCGGTCGGCGGCGCGTCGAGGACGACGGTGGCGTCGGCGTCGCCGGCGTCGGCGAACGCCTCGACCAGCGGGTCGCCGTCTTCGAGCAGGAACATGTGGTCCCACTCGTCGATGACCGCCGTAACCTCGCCTTTGTCGACGACCCACCCCTCCTCGGTGAGGTCGCCGACGAGGCGGACCGAAATCTCGTAGTTGTGACCGTGCGGGCGGCTACATTTCCCGTCGTGATGCATGAGCCGGTGACCCGCGCTGATTCGGATGGGGCGGTCGCGGCCGATGTGGAGGACTCGCTCGCCGGCGCGGGAGGCGAACGTCTCCGAGTCGTCTTCGAGTGCACTCCGAGTCATACCTCGAGAATATCGTGTCGGCTATAAATACGTGGCGTCAGCTCGTCCGACGGGTCGTTCGACGGAGGACGCCGCTAAGTCAGAGTCAACAAATTCTAAAAATTGTGAAGTTTGTAGAGTTTGCACAATTTGTACAAATTGTACAATTCACAAAGATTGTGTGATTTGTGCGGATTGTGAGAATCTCGGAGGGCGCGTAACGCGCTCACTCCAGCGACGGTTCGTACTCGCGTAGTCGCTCGCGCCACTCGGTCGGAACCGCCGTCGGGCGCTTGGTCTCGCGGTCGACGACCACCTGCGTCGTCTCGGCGGTGGCGACGACGTCGGCGGCGCGGAGTTCGTACGTCATCGTGAAACTCGACTCGCCGAGGGAGGTCACGGCGACGGCCGCCGTGAGGTCGTCGTCGAAGGTGACGGGTTTCCGGTAGTTCAGTTCGAGGTTGGCGACGACCATCGGCAGGTCGTCGGCGGTGAGGCCGAGCACTTCCCGGAGGTAGCGGATGCGCGCCTGCTCGCAGTAACTGGCGTAGACGGCGTGGTTGACGTGGCCGAGCGGGTCGAGGTCCCGGAACCGAACCTCGATGTCGTGTTCGTAGGCGAAGTCGGTCATCGAGGGCACTCGTCGGTCCATCGAGTAAACGACGGCGATTCGACGGTGGTCGGCGACGGTTCGAGAGGCAAAATCGCCCGAGAGGAGTCGAGAAGTCCGCTCTCCCCGTCCTCGTGAACGTAGTGAACGAGGGCTCGTGGCGAGCGAAAGCGAAGCCGCGGTGATCTGAACTCCGGAAGGCATTCCGGGTCACTCAGTACGTTCGCTCCCGGGCTGCGACTTCTCGGCCCAAATCGGGGAGAACAGTCCTTCACATTCACCACTGCTCGCTCCGCTCGCGAGTGGTGAAGTTCAGTCCGCTCTCCCCGATTTGAACGGGGGACAAGCCGATCTACAGTCGGCTGCTCTGCCAGGCTGAGCTAAGAGCGGTACCCGAAGATAGGTCGACTGTCGAACTTAAGAATTATCATCCCGTTCGGCGAGCAACCGCTCGACGGCGCGGTCGAGTTCCCCCGTCACGACCTCCAGTTCGGGTATCGTCGTTCGGTTGTACTCGCGCTTGCTCACGTCGACGTGGCCCGGGACGATTTCGTGCGCGCGCTCGGAGCAGTCGGCGATGCGGCGAAAGAGGGGAGTATCGCGCCACTCGGGGAGGTAGAGCTTCGAGACGGCCGCTTTCGAGAGGCTGGCCTTCCCCTCGCCGCCGAGTTCGCGCAGGCAGCGCTGGTACGGCGCGGAGTTGAGCAACCCGCAGAGAAAGTGCGCCTCCCGGCGGTCGTCGGTAGCGACGAACATGCAGTGGTCGCCGGGGACGACCGTCTTCTCGCCCAGTTCGGGGTCGTCGACGGTCGAGACGACGACGAAGTGGGGTTTGAATCCGAGGCGGCACCAGACGACCTTGTAGTCGGCCCACGTGTACGGTCCGAGTCCGAACAGGTTGTAGAACGGTCCGCCGTCGAACCACGTCGACGCCCGCCCGTCGAGCGTTTCGCGGTGGTTCGCGAGGTAGTCGTACGTCCGGGGCGCGTCGCGGGCGAGTTCCGACTCGTTCTCCTCGTTCGTGCGCCGCTGTGGAACGAGGTGACGGTCGTGACCGAACAGGCCGAACTTCACGACGTGTTTCGAGCGGAGGTACGGGTAGAGGTGGTCGAGTTCCAGCGCCGACACCAGTCGGTCGTCGACGGTGAACACCGCCTTCGCGTCGTCCTTGAGCCCGTGTCGAATCTCGTGGGCGCACGGGCCGAGCGCCGCGCGTTCGGCGTCGACGCGGACCCAGGAGCCCGCGGGGTCGTCGACGTCGACGGGGACGAGTCCCGTCGTCTCGGTGTCGAGCGTCCGGTGCATCGCGTCGAGACTGTCGAACGCGGGCGGGGCGGGGGCGTCGGGGTCGCTCCGTGCTCGCCACGTGCGAAAACTCACCGGAAACTCGGTGTCGGCGTCGGCGGTGAACTCGTACAACGCCGCCGCCGCGCGCACTTGGTCGCCGAACGGCGCGAGAGCACCGAAATCCTCGACGCGGCGCAGCGAGAGCGGGCGGTCGCCGACGCGGAGTTGCCTGAGCAGTCGCCCCGCCGGCCCGCTTCGGAGGTCGCGTTTGAGCACGAACGCCGCGCGGCCGCCCTCTTCGAGATAGCGCTCGATGCAGACCCAGACGAACGGCACCGACAGGTCGTCGTTGGCGTGGCCGAGCAGCCGTTCGGCACCTCGTCGCGGCAGGAGGTCCAAACGGTCGATGTGGTGTTCGCGCCACCGCGAGCGCGCGCGTTCGCTGAGTCGCTCCCACGTGAGCCACGGCGGATTCCCGACGAGCACGTCGGCGCGGAGGTCGGTCGTCGGCGAGGCGGTCCGGGCGGGAACGGCCGACTCCCCGCCGAGGCCCAACGAATCCCCCAAGTAGACGGGGAGTTCGACCGTCGGCGAGTCGACGGCGGCGAGAAGCGGCGTCAGCGTCAGGAGATACGCGAGGCGAGCGCAGCGGACGGCGACCGGGTTGAGGTCGACGCCGACGACGGTCGAGGTGATTCGGTCGAGCGTCTCTCGGGGCGTGAGGTCCGAAAGCGCCATCCGTTTTCGGTCGACGGCCGCGGCGAGGAAGACGCCGGCACCGCACGCGGGGTCCAGTACCGTCTCGCCGGCGCAGTCGGCCGGGAGCGCCAGTTCGGCGAGGCCCCGGGGCGTGTAGTACTCGCCGAGTGAGAGTCGCGCGCGCCGGGAGACGATTCGCTCGTAGAGGTGGCCGACGGCGGTCGGTTCCAGCGAGTCGAGGATGACCGGCTCTGCAGATTCGAGTCGTGCGAGTCGCGCCGCGCTCTCGTCGTCGAAATCGTCGCGAACGAGTCGGTGGACGGCGTCGAACGCCGTGGTGAAGTCGGCGTTCACGTCGACGCAATCGGGCGGGGGCGACGACCGACAGTCGGCGTCGAACGCGGATTCGACCGCACGTCTGAGTCGTGAAACGGCGAAATTTGCGGCGAGAACGTCGAGAAAGACTGTGCGTTCCGTCGGGGCGTCGGCCGCTCGGTCCTCGAGTACCGCGGCGTCGGCCGCTCGGTCGGCGGCGTCGAACACCGCGCCGTGGTGGTGCCGGACGAACGCCGTCCATCTCTCGGCCGCGTCGACTACGGCGACGTCGCCGTCGCGGAGGCGCTCGGTCGCCGCCTCTCGGTACGTCTCGCAGAGTCGCTCGGCGGATTCCAAGAGCGTCTCGTTCGATATCGGGTCGGTCATCGCCGACGCGCCGGCGAGAGACGGTCCGAAAGCGGCGCGGGCCCGGCGAGCGAGGCGGGAATCACGGTTCTCGTGGACGGTCTTGCGGAAGCGACTTAACGGTAGTTACACCGGTCGAAATCTCCCGCGGGCGACCCGAGTGCAGAGCGTTGATTACGTCGCCGCGCCGTCGGTTCAGCATGACCGACGAGCGACAGGCGACGTTCGGGTCCGACGGGAGCCTCCGGGCGGACACGCCGCCGGAAGCGACCGGGGAAAACGACTTCGGCGAGGAGAAAGCGGAGAACGAGACCGACGGCGGCTACAGCCGGTACGTCGTGTCGAGCCTGCTCCAGAAGGCCGTCAGGCGGTCCGACGAGGAGGTCGCCGCGTGGGCGGCGTGGGAACTCGCGCGCTCGGGGTTCGGCTGGAACCTCTGGGACCGCCTCAACCTCTACGTCGTCGAGGACCTCCGCGCGGGCGACGAGGTGGCGCTGACCATCGAGCGCTACGAGGAGCTCGCGACCGACCGGTGGTCGATGGACTCGTGGGAGGGCCGCCTCTGCGCCATCCACGCCGCGCTGGCGGCCGCGCGCGCCCCGTCGACCCGCGAGGCGTCGAACGCCGACGAGTACTTCCGAAAGGTCGCCGAGGAGCGGGCGGCGGCACGCGAACGCGGCGAGGACCCCGCCCACGACTTCCCGGTCGGCGACCTCGAAGCCGGCGGGACGTTCGACGCCGTCTTCGACGGTCACACCGGCGAGGGATCGAAACGCGGGCGGGGAACGGAGTTCTTCAAAACCCGCGGCGCGCGCGTCGGCCCCGAGGGAGAAAGCGAGTTGAGCGCGCGCTGGCAGCGCCTCGCCATGGTGTTAGACGACATCGACTACACGGAGGAACAGATTCGCCGGGCCGTCGAACCGGTCGACCCCGAGGCGCGGTGGGAGGAACCCGAGGAGTTCTGAGTCGATTCGGACGGGCGCCGCGGGAACTCAGTCCCAGAGCGCGTACATGTCGTCCGCCGGCGGCGACGCGAGGAACTCGTCGCCGAGGCGGAGTCCAGCCGCTTCGTAGTCCGTGTCTTCTGGTCGCTCGACGGTGCCGATTTCCGCGGCGTCGACACCTGCGTCACTCAGCGCCGCCAGCGCTTCGTCGACGGCTGTCTCGGAGACGGTGGCGACGAGTGCGCCCGACCCGAGAATTCGGAGCGGGTCGACGTCCGCTGCGTCGCAGAGTCGGCGGGTTTCGGGACGGATGGGAACGTCGCCGGGGTCGACCGAGAGCACGGCGTCGCTGGCGACGGCCATCTCGGTGAGACCGGCGGCGACGCCGCCCTCGGTCGGGTCGTGCATCGCCGCCGCGAACGGTTCGAGCGCCGCCGCGTCCGGGATGACGCTCAGGTCGTCGAAGAACGACGTCGCGTCGGCGACGAGGTCCGCGGGGAGGTCGAACTCGTCGGCGAAGTCCGACGCGAGCACGGCGGTTCCCTCGATACCGGCGGCCTTGGTCAGGAGGACTCGGTCGCCCGGTCGCGCGCCGCCGGTCGAGACGTACCGGTCGGCGGCGCCGGCGCAGGTCAGCGAGAGAAGCGGCCGAGAGAGCGCCGAGACGGACTCGCTGTGACCGCCGACGATAGTGATACCGAGCCGGTTCGCTTCGGCGTCGAGTTGAGCGGTGATGGTGTCGAGCAGCGCCGGGTCGTCGTCGGGCAGGAGAATCGTGCAGGTCAGCCACTCCGGAACGCCGCCGCAGGCGGCCACGTCGTTGGAGACGATGGCGACGCCGAGCGTCCCGATTCGTTCGGCGGCCAGCGAGATCGGGTCGGTGCTGACGACGAGCGTCTCGCCGCCGACTCGCACGGCGGCGGCGTCCTCGCCGAACGCCGGGCCGACGAGTAGGTCGTCGTTCGGTGCGCCCGTCCGCGAGAAGACGTAGGCGGCGAGGTCGTCGGGCGTGAACTTGCCGGTCATGGCCCACTCTGCGAACGGGCGGGACATGTGTCTTCCCGTCGCGGCCGACGCGAGGATGGCGGATAAAGAGGGAGGACGAACGGGGGTAGAGGGAAGAACGGACGAGGGTAGAGGAAAGAACGAGGGTAGAGGAAAGAACGAGGGTAGAGGAAAGAACGAGGGCAGGGAGAAGAACGGACGAGGGTAGAGGAAAGAACGGACGAACGGAGTGGAGGGGAGAACGAACGAACGGAGTGGAGGGGAGAACGAACGAACGGAGTGGAGGGGAGAACGAACGAACGGAGTAGAGGGCGAAATCGCCGCCGCCACCGACGGGCTAAAGTTCCGAAGCGCGGAGACACGAGTATGCTACTCACGCCCGGTCCGACCGCCGTTCCGGAACCCGTTCGACGCGCGATGGCGCGCGAGCAGCCGAACCCCGACGTGGAGGAGCGCTTCCGCGTCCGTTACGAGGGCCTGTGCGAGAAACTCGCCGAGGTGTACGACGCCGACCACGACGTCGTCGTCCCCGGCGGCGAGGGGATTCTGGGGTTGGAAGCCGCCGTCGCCTCGCTCGTCGAACCCGGCGACCGCGTGCTCTGCATCTCGAACGGACTCTACGGTGACGGGTTCGCCGACTTCGTGGAGAACTACGGCGGAGAACCGACGCTCGTCGGCGTCGAACACACGGAGGCGCTCGACGTCGACGCCGTGGAGGCGGCGCTCGAACGGAGCGAGGAACTGGACGAACCGTTCGAGTTCGCGACGATGGTTCACTGCGAGACGCCCACGGGGACGCTCACGAACCTCGAACCCGTGTTGGACGCGCTGGACGACCACGGCGTGCTCTCCGTCGTCGACGCCGTCTCGTCGCTCGGCGGGACACCCGTCCCGACGGAGCGTATCGACGTGTGCCTCGGCGGGTCGCAGAAGTGCTTCAGCGCGCCGCCGGGGCTGACGACGGCCGCCATCAGCGACGAGGCGTGGGCGGCGATGGAGGCTCGCGACCCCTCGTCGCTGTACACGAACTTCCTGCCGTGGCGCGACGTGAGCGAGGAGTTCCCCTACACGCATCTGACCGCGAACGTCGCGGCGCTCGACGCCGCCGTCGACCTGCTCCTCGAAGAGGGGTTAGACGCGGTGTACGACCGCCACGTCGCCGCCGCGGAGGTGTGTCGCGAGCGCGGAGAGGAGATGAGTCTGGAGCTGTTCGCCGACAGCGCACGGCCCTCGCCGACGGTGACGGCGTTTCACGTCCCGGGTCGAGCGAGCGAGTTGCAACGCACGCTGGCCGAGGAACACGACGTGATTCTCTCGACCGGGCTGGGTGACCTCGCCGACGACGTCATCCGCGTTGGCCACATGGGCCACGGAGCGGATATCGAGAAGGTCGACCGAGCGATGGACGCGCTCGAAGCGGCACTCTCGTAGATATCGACCGTCACAGCCCCGCGTAGGGTGTCAACCGGAAAGTCCCCGCGTGTAGGGTGTCGACCGGACAGCCCTCGCGTAGGGTGTTGACTGTCTGACTATCGGACCATCTAATCATCAGATTATACCACTGTCAGAAAACCCGACTATAAGATCATCTGACTGTCTCATCGTCTGACCGTCTCACGAAAGCGAACGGCGCGGGCGTCGGCAGAAAAGATAGATTCGTCCCCAAAAAGGAGGGTCGGTCGAGCGGTCGAGCGGTCGAGCGTTATTTGCGTGATTAGGCGCTCCGGTTATATATCTGGAGCCTTTCTGTAAAGGTGAGGGTTTGAGAAATAAAAATGTCCGGGCAGTCAGGCGGAGATAGACAGAGAGACATCAGCTACGACCCCGAGAGGAACCAGTACAGCGTCGAGTTCGACCGAGCGCGGGACGTTCCGAGCATCGTGCTCGTCGGCGCGCTAGCGGAAATCGAAGGCAGAGACACCAACGACATCGAACCGCTGTACGGGACGGTCGACCCCGATGCGATAGATACGATTTTCCAGCGGGATTCCAGAACGACCGCCGAACGAAACGGGCACCTCACGTTCGACTTCGATGGACGGACAGTGACCGTGTGGGCCGAAGGTCGAATCGATATCTCCCTCAGTGACGCCGAACGAGACGGAGCGGACACACGCCGAGACGAGACAGACGAGAACGGTGCGGAAGAAAGTGAACACGTCGAGGGACGGCGGGACGACGAGGACGTCGAATCGGGACTGACCGACTGCGACTCGGCCGAGGAAGACGAGTCGTCGGAACGCTAACTCGGATGCCGCGAGTCGCTCGGATAGCTCCGTTCGATTCTCGAACTGCGTCGTGCGAAGTGACAGCGTCGGACCCCGGTCGGTACGGGAGGCGTCTCGGTAGAAATCAGTGGTGCGACGACAACCCGCGGCGGGTCGGTTCGCCGGGGTCCTACTCCTCGCCGCCGGTCGGCCACGCACCCGACTCGCGGACGCGGATTCCTTTCTCCGCGAGATGCCGCAGTTGGCGTTCGGCGAAGTCCTCCTCCGGCGACCCGCGGGTGGCGAGCACGTACACCAGGGCGTTGCCCGCGGGCCGCATCGTCCGGCCGGCGCGCTGTGCGCCCTGTCGCCGCGACCCGCCGAGACCGGAGGCGACGATAGCGACCTCGGCGTTCGGGAGGTCGATACCCTCGTCGCCGACGCGGGAGACGACGAGCGTCCGCAGGTCCCCGTCGGAGTCGCGGAACTGCCGGAGGAGCTGTTGGCGGCGGTAGTGCGGCATCTCGCCGCTGATGAACGGCGCGTCGAGCGCGTCTGCGAGCGCCTCGCCCTGTTCGAGCCAATCGACGAAAATCAGGGCTTTCGCGTCCAGATGCTGTCCGCGCAGGTGGCGAACCTCGTCGACTTTCGCGGGGTTGAGCGCCGCGAGTTTGTAGCGCTCGCGGCCGTCGGCGCTTCGGTACTCGTTTTCGGCCATCTCGTCGGTCCACGGGACGTACCGAATCTCGACTTCCGGCTCCTGAACGAAGCCGGCGTCGAACAGTTTCCCCCAGTCGGTGCCGATGGGCGGGCCGACGAGCGTGAAGATGTCCTCTTCCTTGTCGTCCTCGCGGATCGGCGTCGCCGACAGCCCGAGTCGGTGCTTCGTCTGGAGGTCGGCGCTGCGTCTGAACACGCGACTCGGGATGTGGTGGACCTCGTCGTAGACGATGAGTCCCCACGCGCGCGAGTCGAACAGTTGGCGGTGGCGGTCCATCCCCGCGGTCTGGTAGGTGGCGATAGTGACCGGTCGAATCTCCTTTGTCCCGCCGTGATACTCGCCGATCTGCGCGTCTGTGAGCGTCGTGTGTTCGAGCAGTTCCTGTCGCCACTGGCCGGCGAGTTCCCGGCTCGGAACGAGAATCAGGGTTTCGCCGCCGACGGCCGCGAGCACCCCCATGCCGGCGATGGTCTTGCCGCTGCCAGGTGGGCCGACGAGGACGCCCGACCGCTGGTCGACGAAGCGGTCGACCCAGTTCTGCTGGTAGTCGCGTAACTCGACGTCGAGTTCGATTTCGAGCGGGTCGCCGGTGTCGAGGTCGCGCTCGTCCGTGACGGGGTAGCCGGCCTCGTAGAGGACGCGTTTGATAGCCGCCTCCTCCCCCTCGCGGACCCAGCTCTCGGTGTCGGAGATCGGGGCGTGGAGGTGCTGTTCGGTGAGCTTCTCGCGGGCGACGTTACCCATCAGGTCCTCGTTGGCCGCTTCGAGGACGACGTAGCCGTCCTCGTGGGTTTTGAGGGTGAACTGGTGGGCGCGTTTCCACTGCCGTTCGACCCACTCCTCGAGGTGCGGCGAGCGCCGCGGCAGCACCGACCGCATGCTCCGCAGCAAGCCGTCCAACTCGTCGAAGGGGGCCTGCCAGACGTCCTCGGTCCGAATCGTGTAGAGGTAGCCGCGTTCGTCGGTGTCGCCGCCGGTCGTATCGACGAGGTGCGCGAACTGCGACAGTTGCGCGCGGGTGTACTGCTCGGGTCGGTCGACGACGATTTCGCGGCGTTCGGGGAAGAGGATGACCCGTTCGCGCGCGGCGACGTCGCTCCACTGCGTCGGATACCAAACGACTGGGTCGGACTCGACGTCGACGCGCTGGACGGTTCCGGCGCCGGCGAGCGCGTCGAGCGCGTCGACGGCGTCAGCCTGCGAGACGTCGAGTCGGCGAGCGACCTGCTGTGCGGTGACGACTGGTCGCCCTTCGGCCTGCAGCGCATCGTAGAAGGAGTCGAGGGTGACGGAGTCGTCTTCGTTGTCACCGTCGGCGCCGTCGGCGCTCGGCGGCGTCGATACCGCGTCTCGGCGGCTCTCATCGCCGTGGTCGTCGGTCATCGTCCCTGGTAGGAACGCCGACGGAAAACCGCTTCCGACTCTCTCGAAACCGAGTCGATATGACCGCGCACCGTGGGCGGAACTTCACGTCCGCGAGTCCGAAGGTGTCGTCGTCGGGCCGGTCGACGGCGTGACCGACACGGGGGACTCGGGGGTCGACACTCGAAAAGGAGTGACCCTTCTGGAGTCGACGTTCTTCTGGGGTCGACGTTCTTCTGGGGTCGACGTTCGGGGGAAGCGATTTTTCTGGCGCCAACGCTCGGAGAGAAGTGACTTTTCGGGAATCGGATGCACGACGAGAGTCATAGACGATATCCGACAGTCGATCAGACCGGGGGTCTCACTCCGGCGGGAGTTCGCGTCGGTGCCGTTTTTCGAGTCGGCTGTAGACGGATTCGATATCGGTCCGGTCGACCCAGTTCGGGAGTTCGTCGAGCGAACTGTAGCCGTCGAGATAGCTGTACTCGAACGGTTTCTCCGCGAAGTTCCGGAACGCTTCGACGGGGCGGCCGTCGACGACGGCGACGAACATCCGACCGTCGGTGTCGACGTGCGGCGTCACTCCGTACTGGAGATAGAGGGCGCTGACGGCCAGTGCACTGGCGAGCGGAACGGGTCCTTTCGTGAGTTGCCACGTCACGTCCCTGTCGGTGTACTCGACGGTCGCGAGGTAGCCGTCGGCGACGCCGAAACACTCGACGACGGTGCCGGCCTTGCGCCACCGTACCTCGTTTCGCGTGAGCCAGACGCGCTGCCAGGACCGACTCGACCGCTCCGAGGCGAGTCGAGTCTCGGTCCAGTCGATTCCCGAGCGAACCGACTCGACGGCCGGCCAGACGACTCGCAACACTGCCCGTCGTGTTCGTGTTGCTGCTCTCCCGAATGCTGGTTTTCGCATAGTGAGCTCTCCCGCCTCCGAGGCTCATCCTCCCCTCGGCGGACGATACCGTACGTTCGTACTCTGAGTAGTTATATTTCCGCTTGTAGAGCCTCCACCGGACACTCTCGGGGTCTTGATTGTCAACAATACTGAATCCTCGAACGTCGGGATGATCGCGCAATCGAACGCACGAAATGGCGGTACCGTCGGGATGTGGAAACGGCGGTACCGTCGAGATGTCGAAACGGCGATGTCCAAGCAGCGGCGTGGTAAACGCCCGACGACAGGGTCGCGAACTGTGGGATGCGCTTAGCCCCGACGACAGGCGGTCGTGAGCAACTGTCGTTTCGACCGGAACCGACCTCGGCAGTCGCAACACTCGACGTGGCCGTCGCCTGCGGCGGTCGTGAGTCGGTGTTCGCCCATCTCGAACGGGCGTTCGACGATTCGCGGACGGATGCGTGACGGAATCCGGCAGTCGGACTCCTCGCTGAGTGCGGCTCTGAGACGAATCGTGTGAACGTCGTCGGCCGTCCAGCGGTCTGCGGCCATCGCCTCGTCCCAATCGTCGATTTCGGTCCACGCGGTGACCACGACCGGCGAGGTCGTCTCCGTGTCGCCGACGACGACGAGGAACCGGACGCCGTTGCGGACGAGGGCGAATCGCCACCCCTCGGTCCGGTTCCACCGAAGCTGTCCGTACTCGATGGCGTCGCTCACCGTAGAGAGTGAGACGTATCGACCCGGCTGTCGCAGTCGCTCGCGGAAATGGTCGGTGAGCGCGTAGAGAGTCGGGTCTCTGAGCGGCGGGTCGTGTGGCGTTCGTTTCGAGCGGATGCTCGGCGATTCGACGCGTTGACCGCCGTGTCGAGTGGCCACTGTTGACACGTATACCTCCGCCCGATATTGACTGTTACGCCCACCGGCAGTCAGTGAAACACCGTCGAGAGGGTTCACGAGTACGGTGTACGGCTCCGTGTCTGTGGGTAGAGAACCGCGGCGACGGGCGCGGCCCGACGAGCGTGTCCCACACCGCGTTTCCGGTGAATGTGAGATTGTGACGGACCGCAGTAGAAGCCCGGACACGCGATTCCACACCGCAGTCGACCTCTCACGCACAATCGACCTCTCACGTACAAGGTCAATCGTCACCGAATTTCCGGTGAATTTCGAGTAGATGCCGGGGAGAGTGTGAGAGACACCGAGTTTCCGGTGAAAGTCGAGGAAGTCTCTGTATCTACGTTTGACAGACACCTTGTTTCCGGTGAAATCTGAGATCGCCTCGGCGAGAACTGATGTTCGCTCTGAGACGCTGCGCACGGCGTCGCACAGTGGAGTGTATCCACTTGGAGTGGTCCGTCACAGACTCGTTGTAGACTCAGAGGTTGTGGGTACCAGGGGTTGTCGGTACCAGAGGCTGTCAGTACCAGAGGTTGTCGGTACCAGAGACTCGTTACGGAACACGCGAGAGTGAGAAACGGGGTGTCCGCGGGCAAGTGCGGGCAAGTGCGGGCAAGTACGAGCAAGCACGAGTGTCCGAGTAGGTAAGAGTAGGTGCGAGTAGGTACGAGTAAGCCAGAGTGTCGCACACCACGTTTCCGGTGAAAGCGTATCGAGGAAGAATCCGTAGCGTCCGACGAGAGGTGACGTTCTACAGTTCGGAGGACGAACTGTGGTGTTTTACGATTAAACGGGAATAGGTGCACGAGTGTCCAGGCGGGCGCGGACACACCACGTTTCCGGTGAACGGGAAAGAAACGTCGCTCAGAAACGGTGCACCGAACGAGAGGGGGAGGGACGGTTGTCGTTATAGGAGATATTCGCCGGTGGTCTGTCGATGAGAACCGCTTCGATAACCTACTGATTTATCACACGTAACCTACAACAGTCCAGTAAATCGGTTGCAGTAGTTCTATCGAGTGAGGTTGCGAACGGGTTCCAGATGAATCGACGGTCGGTGAAGCGTTCTGCGGGTAGTTTACGAAGAACTCTCAGAGACCGACGACGTACCGCAGAGACCGACGACGCACTTCGTGTGCGACCGGTGCAGGGAGCATCGGACTGGCTGGCTCGACGGTTCGATTCGCCTCCGGCCGTCCTCCCGAGATGTTGAATTCTAATCTCCGTAGTCGTTAGTTCTAACTCCGTAGTCGTTGGTTCTAATCTCCGCAGTCGTTGCCCGGTCTGAACCCATCACATTCTGTACTCCTCGTTTCTCGTTCCCTGTACTCACTGTTTACTCCGATCCTCCGAACGTTCACCTCCGTCGTTGCACCTGTAGTTCGCGACCCCCGCCGGTTGGAATCTTCCGGGAAGGGAGGGGTCACCTCGTTTCCGGTGAACCGAAACCCCCGTTTCGTGTGGACCCTCTCCTCACCTTTGACCCCGTTCACCGGAAACGTGGTGTGTGTGTCGACGGTCGGAAATCCGAAACCATTTCACCGGAAACGTGGTGTGCTCGGGTATGCCGGACGCAGGGGACGACCTCTTCACGCGCGAGGACCCGATATTCGCCAACAAAGAGCTACTCGAGATCAGCCACCTGCCGGGTGAGGGTCGAATCGTCGGCCGCGACGACGAGATCTCGGACCTCGCGACGGCGGTAAACCCCGCCATCTTCGGACAGAGTCCCAGCAACGTCCTCATCTACGGGAAGACGGGAACCGGAAAGTCGCTCTGCGCGAAGTACGTCTCCCAACGACTCGTCGAAACTGCGAGCGAGGAGGCGGTCAACGCGACGTTCGCCTACGTCGACTGCGCGCAGGACACGACCGAGACGCAGGCGGTCCAGACTATCGCCGACAGCGTCAACCAGTCGGAACTCACCGACATCAAAGTCCCCGACAAGGGCCTCAGCACGGCGACGTACTACAAGCGCCTGTGGCGAATCTTGGACGTGACGTACGACGTCGTCCTCATCATCTTAGACGAGATAGACAAACTGGAGAACGACGACATCCTCATGCAACTCTCGCGTGCGGGCGAGGCCGGCAAGATCGAGAACTGTAAACTCGGCGTCATCGGCATCAGCAACAAGATACAGTACAAAGACCGGATGGACGAACGCGTCAAGAGCAGCCTCTGCGAGCGCGAGTTCGTCTTTCCGCCGTACGACGCCAACCAGCTCCGCGATATCATGGACGCTCGCAGCGACGCGTTCCGCGACGGCGTCCTCGACCCGTCGACGATTCCACGGGCGGCGGCACTCGCGGCGCGCGAACACGGTGACGCGCGGAAGGCTATCGACATCCTTCGATACGCCGGTGAGATTGCGCAGTCGAACGGCGCACCGACGGTCAAGGAGATCTACGTCACGCAAGCGCGCGAACGCGCGGAGACGGACCGCTTCCGTGAACTCATCCGCGGGTCGACACCGCACTCGCGCTACGTTCTGCAGGCGCTCGCGGTTCTCTCGCTGTCGAATCAGCGGAAGGACGGGTTCAGGACCAGTCGCGTGTACGAGATTTACGAGAGTATCTGTCGACAGGAGGGGTCGGACAGCCTCTCGCTTCGTCGCGTTCGCGACTTACTGAAAGAACACGCGTTTCTCGACATCATCGAACAGTCGAAACACAGCGGCGGCAGCGCCGAGGGCAGCTACACGAAACACCAACTACTCGAAAATCCCGAAGTAGTGAAAGAAGTTCTGACCGAAAACGGCGATTCGTAGTCGTCTCCGCGCTCTGAATCGGTGGGAGGGCCGAAACTGGTCAGCGAACGGTGACTGCGTTTTGCTCGTCGTCGGAGGCTGTTATATATTTTCTCACTGACTATGTAGCCGAAACCATCACGCGTGACGGGGGCCATCACACCGGCCTCGACTCGGGTGCCGACGTCACCGTCTCCGCCAACCGTTCTCCCGCTACTCCGAGAGTGTCGTCGAGACCGGATCGACCTCGCTGGCCGTTTCGCGGACACTCTGGTACTCGCTTTCTACCCACTCGACCAGTTCCGGGTCGTCGCCGTCGAGGCACGCGACCAGGTTTCCGGTGTCGTACGCGCCCAACCACGCGTAACCGTCGAACAACGCGAGGCCGACGTCGATCGGCGAGGGCGATAGATACAGCGAGAACTGGTCGAGTTCGGCCGCTCGCTCGGTCGCCTCCGGGTCGACCGCGGGCGAGGCTTCGAGCACTGACGTGTCGACGACCAGTTCCATCTCGGTGTTCGGTGCGATGACTCGCGCTGCCGCCTCGTTGAACACTCGGCTTACGATGGGTGTCATCCCGCGGAACCGGCCGACGGAATCCGTGCCGAGCACGGAGAGAAATCGGTGGATGGGCGCGTGTGGGTCCTCCGACGTTCCGACGGTTATCGTCGCGCGCTGGCACACCTCGTGTGAGAGGTCGGTGAGCGAGTCGCAGACGTTCGCGGCGAACGGAGCGATGCGTCTCGCGTCCTCGTTCGCTTCGACGAGCGCGTGGTACCGATCCAACACGAGTTCACCGCCGAGTGTGAGATGGTACTGCGGCGAACGCTTCTCGACCCACCCTCGTTCGGTGAACCCCGCGAGGGCGCGCTGAACGGTCTCGCGCGTGCAGGGACACGTCTCCGCGAGTTCTATCGGTCGCTGTGGCGTGCGCTGGAGTTGTTCGAGTACAGCGACTCGACTCGCCGAACCGACGAGGAACGCGATATCCTCGCGTGCGGTCATCCACTCGACTCTTTTTGCCCCCCGTATTTGACGGTTTTGTCCGAGACGATGCTGCGGCCGACCTCCTCCGGCCGCCTCGCAGGGTCCGGTCACGTCTCGCGTGATAGCGTCGTCGACGCGTTCGTCGTCGGTCAGCCGAGTAGACCGAGGTTCTGAATTCGTTCGACGATCTCTTCGACCGCTGTCTCGGCGTCGTCGGTTCGTTTGCCGCCCGTGATGACGATTTTCCCGCTCCCGAACAGCAGAATGACGACCTCCGGGTGGTCCATACGGTAGACGAGTCCCGGGAACTGCTCGGGTTCGTACTCGACGTCCTCGAGACCGAGACCGATCGCGAGCGCGTTGAGGTTGAGATTGTGGCCGAGGTCCGCGCTGGAGACGATGTTCTGGACGGTGATCTCGGGGCTCTCCTCGACGGGAATACGCAGGTCACGGAGTTTCTCGAAGATTATCCCGAGCGCCTCGTGGACGTCGTCGATGCTCTTGGCACCAGTACAGACGATCTTCCCGGAGCGGAAGATGAGTGCGGCCGCCTTCGGATTCTGCGTCCGGTAGACGAGACCGGGGAAGTTATCCGGGTTGAAATCCGCCCCGGGAAGGTCCTCTGCGAGCGCCTCCAGGTCGAGCTCTTGTCCAATACCAGTCGATGCGACTACGTTCTGTATCTCGATTGAATCTGCCGGCGTCGTCATTGTTCGGTCTGGTTTCCTCGCCCCGGCCTTATAAACCGACACGAATCTTGTCTCACACATGCGTGCGAATGATAATATTACTATCGCGTCCATCCGCTCTCCACCCGCCGAGTGCTACGGTGTCGCATCGACTGAGAACTGATCTGTACCGTGCCGGTGAGTACCACGTTGAACGGTAACTCGAATTCGTGGATATTTTTCGTAGATAGGAGTGAATCAACAGCGTTAAGTTCTACGTTCCACTCAATAGAAATGCAGCAAGACGCAGTGTGGTTCGGTGGCCGTTCAAGCCGGTCACCAATCACGGACCGCCAACGAGATTCGACGGGTTTATACCCGACAATCGCATTGGTTCAGGTCCGAAGGAAATGAGGATTCCGCCCCTGCGGTCCGCCGTACAGACGGAATCTGATGTGAGCCAACGTAGTTCGGTGACACCCGACCGACCGACGGTCCCGTCGCCGAACTCGGACCATGCAATACCTATAACGGTGATTCGCTCTCGTCAGAGAGCAAATCCCGCCACCCCCTGACCCATTCGGGTCAGGAACATTCCGGTTGATCCTGCCGGAGGTCATTGCTATCGGGGTCCGATTTAGCCATGCTAGTTGTACGAGTTCAGACTCGTAGCGGATAG